>NZ_JADKPS010000001.1:0-1218236 GCF_015350755.1 Flavobacterium sp. JLP
CTTTTTAAAACCCTGTCCAGTCCGGACAGGTTTTTTTTGTTTTGCACCCTTTTCTAAAAATAATGCTCTATAGATTCTACTACGAATTATAGAAGTTCATTTATCTTTTTATACTACTTGTTTATTAAGTGACAATTTGTAATTTTTGCTTTTACTTCCTTCAAATATGAATTTTAAGACAAGATTTTAAGCTACAATATTCAAATATGATGGCACACTGGAGGATGTTTAGACTCCTTATAAATTTTATTTGAATTACAATTATGTCATTAGGGTCTAAACACTTTTACTTTATTAAAGAAAAGAAAATTATGGAAGATTGTATACTTAATGGATACTCGGCGCAAGTAGCAGTTTTAAATGACTTGGGTTAAATAATAGTGGCAAATATCTGTCAATAAACATTCTTCACATTTTGGAATAGGTCTGCAGGTTTCTCTTCCTAAAAATGAAATTGCCATTCCAATTTCCGACCAGATATTTTTAGGTAATGCTTGCATTAAATCTTTTTCGACTTTATTTCCGTCTTTACTTTCTTTTATTATTCCTATTCGCGGAGCTACTCTAATAACATGTAAATCAGCTATAATACCTTCAGCAGGTTTGTTAGTTTCTCTTAAAATTACATTTGCAGATTTTCTTCCAATACCTTTTAAGGCTGTCAATCCATCCATGGTTAAAGGAATATCTTCGTCATTTTTAATAGTTTGAGCAATTTCTAAAAGCCATTTTGCCTTTGTTGGATAATTTCGAACTTTGCTAATATAAGGTATGAGTGTGTCAGAATCTGCTTTGGATAAACTTTTTAATGTAGAATACTTTTCAAATAAAGCTGGAGCAATTTTATTAATATTTGCATCTGAATCTTGCGCTGACAAAATCACCATAATCATTAACTGATAGGTGTTTTCATATTCTAAAGGATGTTTTTTTCCTTTATATTTTTTTAAAATTGGTTTTAATTTTGTTTCCCAATTCAATTTTTCTCCAAATAAATCCATTTTAATTTTCTTTTTAAATGAAATAAATATTTGCAACTCTTATAAAATTAAGTGATTTTAATGAAATCTAGTATTTTTTTTATAACATTTTGATTTCCTAATATTTTTCTATGTCCTAAACCATCTGTCAAAAATAAGGTTCCTTCCATTAAATGTTGATAAATATGAATTCCTGCTTTTACTGGAACTTCTGGATCATCGTTATCATGAATTACTAAAACTGGAATTTTTATTTTTTGTGCCGCTTTATATGCCGAAAAGTCATCCATTTTAACTTTATATTTATCTTCAAAAAGATCTCGAAGATGTTCACTCATTTTTTTCTTTAGACCTAATTTTGCAATAAACTCCTCCAAAATATCCTGCACAATATCACCACTTCCAATGATTACAGCTTTCTTTACCTGAAAGCCATCTTTTATTGCATTCAAAACAGACATTCCTCCTAATGAATGTCCAATTGCAATTTCAAAAGCACCAAACTGTTTTTCAATTTCTAATATGGAAGCAATAAATTCAGACATTATTGTGGTTTTTCCTTTAGATTTACCATGTGCAGGAGCATCAAAACTAATTGTAGAATATCCAATTTTTAAAAGCTCATCGGCTATTTTAAAGAGCTGTGTGCCTCTGCCTGACCATCCATGAACTAATAAAATCTTTCGTTCACTTTTTCCATATTCATAAGTAATAATGCTTTTGTTAATACTAGGTACATAAACCGTTTTTTGAATGCTCTTATGGTCCATGTCTAGCTCTCTTTTTGGAACCTTATGTTTTATTGGTGTTGTAAAAAGTCTTCCTGCATATTTTGTTCCTAGCTTAGTTGAAATAAAAGTGCATATTCTACTTGATAATATGATAAACTGTGGAATTTTTAAAGATTGCGTAGGATTAGTAGTCTTTTTTGTCATATCAATAATTTTTTTTTGGAGTCTTTAGTTTGCTTATTTTTTCCTAAATTTAGGAAACATAAAAGTAGTACAATAAATACAGGTTTGTTTCAAAAATACTTTTCAAATTAAGATATTAATAGGTTTATAAAGTTCTAAAATGGAAATATTTCATATCAGTGCAGAATGTTACCCAATGGCAAAGGTTGGAGGTTTAGCTGATGTAGTTGGCGCATTGCCTAAGTATCAGACAAATGCAGGGCATAAAGTTAGAGTTGTAGTTCCTTGTTATGATACAAAATTTAGAAAACAAAATGATTTTGAATGTGTTCATTGGGGAAGTGTTAAGCTTGGAAATTTTGATTTTCCGTTTAGTATTTTAAGGGAGACAACAAATAAACTCGGTTATGAATTATATCTGGTAGAAATTGATGAATTGTTTAATCGTCCAAATATTTATGGATATGAAGATGATATCGAAAGATTTTTATCTTTTCAAATTGCTGTATTAGATTGGATTTTAGCAAGAAAAACAATTCCGGATGTTATTAATTGTCATGACCATCATACCGGATTGATTCCGTTTTTGGTTAAATATGCGTATAAATATGAACTTCTGCAAAGTGTTAGAACTGTAATAACAATTCATAATGGTTTGTACCAAGGCTGGTTTGGCTTTGACAAATTGCATTATTTGCCTGAGTTCAATTTAATTCATGTTGGATTTTTGGAGTGGAATAATTCTTTGAATTCATTAGCAGTTGGTGTTAAGTGCGCACATGCAGTTACAACCGTTTCTCCTAGTTATTTAAATGAAATTAATCATGCAGCAAATGGATTGGAGTCGTTGTTCAATTCAGTTAAAAGTAAATCAAAGGGAATTTTAAATGGAATTGATATTGAAGTTTGGGATCCGCTAAGAGATCAAATGATAGAGGCTAATTATTCAATTGAAACTTTTGAAATAGGAAAACAGAAAAATAAGGAAAAATTATGCGAACAATTTGAATTAGATCCGACAAAACCGCTTTTTAGTTTTATAGGAAGATTATTTGAGGAGAAAGGAGGCGATTTACTGCCACAAGCCTCTGCTTTAGCACTTTCTGAGAATTTCGAGAATATAAATATCTTAATTTTAGGATCAGGAAGTTTAATTATCGAAGAGCAGTTAGTGCAATTACGAAATGATTATAAAGGAAATTACAATGTTTTTATTGGTTATAATGAAGAATTAGCGCATTTAATATATGCTGGATCAGATTATATTTTAATGCCATCTAGAGTAGAACCTTGCGGATTAAACCAAATGTATGCTTTGCGATATGGTACAATTCCGATTGTTAGAAGAACAGGAGGTTTGCGAGATACGGTAATTGATTTTGGTGATGATGGAAACGGAATTTGCCATGATCAGGCTTCAGTTGGAGATATTTGCTATTCTATAAATCGTGCTGTAAAATTGTACGCTGACAGAGCAAATTTTAATAAAATTAGAAAAATAGGAATGGAAACTGACCATTCCTGGGAAAGTGTTTGCCAAGAATATATCGAGATATACAACTTAATAATTGAGAAAAATGAAGTTTAAAAAGAAAAATGTAGTTGCTATTATTTTAGGAGGAGGCCAGGGTTCGCGTTTGTTCCCTTTAACAGAAACAAGATCAAAGCCGGCAGTTCCGATTGGTGGAAAATACAGATTGGTTGATATTCCTATTTCAAATTGTATCAATTCTGATATATTTAAAATATTTGTTTTGACACAGTTTAACTCTGCATCATTAAATGCACATATCAAAAACACTTTTAATTTTAGCATTTTCAGTCAGTCATTTGTTGATATTCTAGCTGCTGAGCAAACTCCAGATAACCCAACCTGGTTTCAGGGAACTGCCGATGCCGTTAGACAATGTATGTCGCATTTTTTGAAACACGATTTTGACCATGCTTTAATTCTTTCTGGTGATCAATTGTATCAAATGGATTTTAACGAAATGTTAGAAGCACATATTGCCGCAGACGCAGAAATTTCTATTGCAACCTTACCTGTTAATGCTAAAGATGCACCAGAATTTGGAATTCTTAAAACGGATCATGAAAATAGGATTCAGGCCTTCATTGAAAAACCACATCCTTCATTATTGCCAGAATGGGAATCTGAAGTAAGTGAGCAAATGCAGGAAAAAGGTAAAAAATATCTTGCATCAATGGGGATTTATATTTTTAATAAGCCATTACTGGAAGAATTAATGTGCAATCCTGAAACTAAAGATTTTGGAAAAGAAATTATTCCCGAAGCAGTTGGAAAACATAAAATACTAAGTTATCAATATGAAGGATATTGGACAGATATTGGAAATATAGAATCATTTTTTGAAGCCAATATTGGTTTAACGGCAGATATTCCGGAGTTTAATTTATTCGATAATGAGAATAAAATTTTTACCAGACCGAGATTATTGCCACCGTCAAAATTTAGAAACTCAATTATAAATCAGTCTTTAATTTCTGAAGGATGTATTATTAATGCAAAAGAAATTAAAAGCTCAGTAATTGGTATTCGCTCTAGAATTGGTGTGGGAACGGTGCTTGAAAATTGCTATGTAATGGGAAATGATTTCTATCAGGATCTTGACGAAATGAATCATGAAAGCACGATCAATAAAATTCATGTTGGAATAGGTGAAAATTGTTTTATAAAAAATGCGCTTGTGGATAAAAATGTACGTATAGGAAATAATGTACATATTAATGGAGGCAAACATTTAGATAATTTTACAAACGATTTATACAGTATTAAAGACGGAATTATTGTTATAAAAAAAGGAGCTGTTCTTTCTGATAATTTTAGAATTGAATAAATACTTAAAATTAATTATTGCCTTAAAAACTATATATGTCTAAAGTAATCACGCATTCTCTATTTACTGATTTTGATATTGATTTATTCAAAGCAGGAAAACACTTCAAATTATACGAAAAATTAGGAGCGCATTTAGTTGAAGTTAATGGAGTAAAAGGTGTTTATTTTGCAGTTTGGGCTCCAACTGCACACTCTGTCTCTGTTGTGGGCGACTTTAATTATTGGACACAAGGCGAACATCTTTTACAGGTTCGTTGGGATTCTTCTGGCATTTGGGAAGGATTTATACCTGAGATTGCAAAGGGAACACTCTATAAATATAAAATCCAGTCGAATATTGATGGAATTGTAACTGAAAAAGCAGATCCTTTTTCTCTTTATTGTGAAAAACCACCTCACACCGCTTCAGTTGTTTGGGATTTGGATTACAATTGGAAAGACGAAAAATGGATGAATACTCGCCAACAAAATAATGCATTAGACAAACCATATTCGGTTTATGAAGTGCATTTAGGATCTTGGAAACGAGCTGATCATAATCGTTTTTTGACGTATTTAGAATTAGCAGATGATTTAGTTGCATATGTAAAAGAAATGGGTTTTACGCATGTGGAGTTTATGCCTATAATGGAATATCCTTATGATCCTTCTTGGGGTTATCAATTGACAGGATATTTTGCTCCAACTTCTCGTTTTGGCAAACCGCAGGATTTTATGGTTTTAGTCGATAAATTGCATGAGGCTGGTATTGGTGTAATTTTAGACTGGGTTCCATCACATTTTCCTGATGATGCGCACGGTTTAGGGTTCTTTGACGGCTCACATTTATACGAACATCCCGACCGCAGAAAAGGGTATCATCCGGATTGGAAAAGTTTAGTTTTTAATTATGGGCGTAATGAAGTTCGTGCCTTTCTTATTAGCAATGCGGTTTTTTGGCTGCAGCTTTATCACGTCGATGGATTGAGAGTTGATGCAGTTGCTTCGATGTTATATCTTGATTATTCTCGAGAAGAAGGTGAGTGGGAACCAAATATTTATGGCGGAAGAGAAAACCTTGATACTATAAGTTTTCTTAAAGAATTCAATGAAGTTATTTATGCTAATTTTGAGGGAGTTCAGACTATTGCTGAGGAAAGCACTTCTTTTCCGATGGTTTCCAGACCAACGTTTACTGGAGGTTTGGGATTTGGAATGAAATGGATGATGGGCTGGATGCATGATACTTTAAAATATTTTCAAAAAGAAACAGTCTACCGAAAATACCATCAAAACGATCTAACTTTTTCAATGACTTATGCGTTTACTGAAAATTTTATGCTTCCATTTTCTCACGATGAAGTCGTTTATGGAAAAAAATCTATTGCTAATAAAATGCCTGGCGATGAATGGCAAAAGTTTGCAAACTTGAGATTGCTGTATGGATATATGTTTACGCACCCAGGAACCAAATTATTATTCATGGGATCTGAATTTGGCCAAAGCGACGAATGGAATTTTGAGAAAAGCTTAGATTGGCATTTGCTTCAATATGATTATCATTCTGGAATAAAAAAGTTAGTTACAGATTTAAATCAATTGTATAAATCATGTCCAGCTTTATATCAAAAACAGTTTACTGGCGAAGGTTTTGAATGGATTAATTATTCAGATCATCAAAATGCTGTTTTATCTTATATTCGAAAAGGAAATAATCCTGATCAAAATGTAGTTATAGTTTGCAATTTTACACAAGTAGTTAGAGAAAATTACAGAATCGGAATTTCACAAAAAGGTCAATTAGAAGAGATTTTTAATAGTGATGCTTTTATTTACGGAGGAAGCGGTGTTTGTAATGCTAAAACAATTAATATTGAATCTTCGCCTTACGATGGAAGAGATTATTCTGTCGAATTAATCTTGCCTCCGCTAAGTGTGACTGTTTATTCTTTCGCATAAAGTCTCAATAATTATTTTTCTTAATTCTGTTTTATCAGTTTTGCGTGCTTAAATTATCGAATTGTCGTTTTTTAGATGGCTAATTTAGCAGTCATTCATAAAAAACGTTTTCGTTAATAAACCTTTTATTCATAGTCGTTTACTAACTTTTTTTGTATGTTTGAAATAGAGATTAGCGTTATATAATTAATTCATTAGCGATATGATTACAAATACATCATTAGAATATAAAGGCGATTTATATCCATCAAAAATCGTTTCGCATGAGCATGAAGGCGATTCCATTTTTTTTCATACAGATAATAAAGTAATCTTAAAAGTCACTATTCTTAGAGACAGTTTAATCCGATTTCGCTTTACTACAAAAGGTTATTTCAGCAATGATTTTTCGTATGCAATAGATAAAACACAGCTTCACGGTTATAATTTTTTAGAACTTACAGAAGAAGAGACTTATTTTCAAATTAGAACCAGCAAGGTAAAATGCAAAATTCAAAAAGCAGATCTTCGTTTGTCTATTTACGATTTAAGCGATTTTTTAATTCTCGAAGATGAACTTGGTTTTCATTGGGAAGAAAGTTACGAATATGGTGGTAATATCGTAAAAATGAGCAAATCTTCTAAAGATGGAGAATGTTTTTACGGTCTTGGCGACAAAGCCACTCAAATGAATTTAAAAGGCAAAAGACTCGAAAATTTTGCTACAGATCAATATGCGTACCAAAAAGATCAAGAGCCTTTGTATAAAGTAGTTCCATTTTATATTGGCTTACATAATAAACAATCTTACGGCATTTTTTTTGATAATACCTTCAGAACTTTCTTTGATTTTTGTCAGGAAAGAAGAAATGTTTCCAGTTTTTGGGCAGAAGGCGGTGAAATGAACTATTATTTTATTTACGGCCCACAAATGGAAGATGTAGTAACTACTTATACTGATCTTACAGGTAAGCCTGAATTGCCGCCATTATGGGTTTTAGGATATCATCAATGTAAGTGGAGCTATTATCCTGAAAGTAAGGTAAAAGAAATCACATCAAAGTTTAGAGAATTAAAAATTCCGTGCGATGCCATTTATTTGGATATTGATTATATGGAAGGTTTTAGATGTTTTACATGGAGTAAAGAATATTTTCCAGATCCAAAAAGAATGGTGGCAGAATTGGCTGAAGATGGTTTTAAAACGGTTGTAATCATCGATCCTGGAATTAAAATTGATAAAGATTATTGGGTTTATCAGGAAGCTTTAGAAAAAGATTATTTCTGCAAAAGAGCCGATGGTCCTTATATGAAAGGAAAAGTTTGGCCGGGAGAATGTAATTTTCCAGATTATACAAATCCGGTAGTTAGAGAATGGTGGGCTGGATTATTTAAAGAATTAATTTCAGACATTGGCGTAAAAGGGGTATGGAATGATATGAATGAACCAGCTGTAATGGAGGTTCCTAATAAAACTTTCCCGATGGATGTTCGTCATTCTTATGACGGAAATCCTTGCAGTCATAGAAAAGCACATAATATTTATGGCACACAAATGGCCAGAGCAACTTATCATGGTGTAAAACGTTTTGCTTATCCTAAACGTCCTTTCGTAATAACAAGATCTGCTTATTCTGGTGCACAACGTTATACGTCTTCATGGACAGGAGATAACGTTGCAACTTGGGAACATTTATGGATTGCTAATATCCAAGTTCAGAGAATGTGTATTTCGGGAATGGGTTTTACAGGTTCTGATATTGGAGGTTTTGCGGAACAGCCAACGGGAGAATTATATGCGCGTTGGATTCAGCTTGGTGTTTTTCATCCTTTCTGCAGAACCCACTCATCTGGAGATCATGGCAATCAGGAACCCTGGGCTTTTGATGAAGAAGTAATCAATATTACTCGAAAATTTGTAAGTCTTCGTTATCAATTGCTTCCTTATTTATATACCATGTTTTGGCAATATATTGAAGAAGGAATTCCGATGTTAAAACCTTTAGTATATTACGATCAAGATGATACTCAAACTCATTACCGAAATGATGAATTCATCTTTGGAAATCAAATTTTAGTTTGCCCAATTCTTGAACCTAATGCTGTAGGCAGACGTATGTATATACCTAGAGGAGAATGGTATAATTACTGGACAAATGAGTTTACTACCGGCGGAAGAGAAGTTTGGGTTGATACTAAATTTGATGAAATCCCGGTTTTTGTAAAAGCAGGTGCAATAATTCCAAAATATCCGGTGCAGCAATATGTTGGGGAACTTGAGTTTGATGAATTGACACTTGATTTATACTTTAAACAGGGTAAAGAAAAATCTGTTGTTTATGAAGACGCACAAGATGGTTATGATTATAAAAAAGGACGTTATAGCTTTTTATCTTTTAGAACCATCGGGAAAGAAAAAGAATTAATTGTGCAGCTTCATAAAGAAGGAAAGTACGATACACCATACAGTAAATATAAAATCAATTTAATTGGATTGCCTTTTAGAGTAACTGAAATTGAAATTGATAATGAAAAAGTAGCATTTGATCAAGTTAGCTTTGATACAGACCATTTCTTAATTGTTGACAAAGAATTCAATGAACTTCATATAATTGGAGAATAAGTAAAAATTATGATAGTTTTTATGTTAATTATGTAAGATTTCGAAATTATGATTTTTGTATTTTTACTTTAAATTAAAATTTAAAAACATGAAAAATTATTTACTTATAGCGGCTTCAACAGTGCTCTTGTGTAGTGCCTGCGCAACTAATCCGATTACAGGAAAACAGAACTTAAATTTTGTTTCAAACAGCGAATTATTTCCAACTGCTTTTCAGGAATACAATAAATTTATTGCTGAAAACAAAGTTATCACAGGAACTGCAGATGCAAGAAGAGTTGAAACTGTTGGTTCAAGAATTAAAGCTGCCGCCGAAAAATATTTAACTTATTTAGGACAGACACAATATTTACAAGATTACCGCTGGGAATACAAATTAGTCGAAAATAAAGAAGTTAATGCATGGTGTATGCCAGGAGGAAAAATTGTGGTGTATTCAGGAATTTTACCAATTACAAAAGATGATGCTGGCTTAGCCACAGTTTTAGGACATGAAGTGTCTCACGCTTTGGCCAATCATGGTGCACAGAGAATGAGTGCAGCACAGTTACAGCAAATTGGAGGTGCAGCATTAGATGCAGCAACAAGTTCTAAATCTGAATCAACAAGACAAATATTTTCGCAAGCTTACGGATTAGGTTCTGAAGTGGGAGTGATGCTTCCATTTAGCAGAAGCAACGAAAGTGAAGCAGATAAAATAGGATTAACATTAATGGCAATTGCTGGATATAATCCAGATGACTCTATTACATTTTGGACAAGAATGTCTGCCAATGCAGGAGGTGGAACGCCAGAATTTATGAGCACCCATCCATCAGATGCGACAAGAATTGCAAATTTGAAAAAATTAATTCCTGAAGCAAAAGCTACAGCACTTAAAGTAGGTGTAATCAGATAATAATATCTCAAAAAAAATATAAAAGCTATTCTTTAAGAGTAGCTTTTTTTATGCGAATTCAGATTCTAAAAAGTTTATAATTTAATAATATAGATTTAGAAAAAATCACTTTGATTATGATAAAAAATGGATAAATTCGTAACCAATTAACTAAATCATTTTTATGAGAAACCTACCTAAAGGAGATAAAAAATTATTAAATGCATGGGCTTTTTACGATTGGGCTAATTCTGTTTATCCATTAGTTATTTCATCGGCAGTTTTTCCTATTTTTTATGAAAAGTTATTTTTAAATAGAGATCATTATATCGATGTCTTTGGTATGAATCTTAAAAATTCTGCTTTAATAAGTTTTGTTACCGCTGCAGCGTTTTTAGCAGTTGCTTTTATTTCACCATTTTTATCAGGTATTGCTGATTATGTTGGTAATAAAAAAATATTTATGAAATTTTTTTGCTACATGGGCGCCTTGTCATGTATAGGATTGTATTGGTTTAAGCTTGAAGATATTTATGTAGGAATACTTTTTTATTTTTTAGGATTAATAGGCTTCTGGGGAAGTTTGGTTTTTTACAACTCTTATTTGCCAGATATTGCTTTTCCTGAACAACAGGATAAATTAAGTGCCAAAGGATATTCTTTAGGTTATATAGGCAGTGTTGTTTTATTGGTGGTAAATTTAACTATGATTATGGGAGCCGAAAATGTTGCAGATGCAATGGTAGCAATGCGCTGCTCATTCTTGATGGTTGGCATTTGGTGGATTCTTTTCAGTCAATATACCTATTATTATTTGCCAAAAGGAAATAGTAAAGAGAATCAGAAAGTTACTAAAGATGTAATTTTTAATGGTTTTAAGGAATTGAAAAAAGTTTGGAAATTACTAGGAGAAAATATTTCTTTAAAACGATATTTAGGAAGTTTTTTTGTTTACAGCATGGCTGTTCAAACCGTTATGATTGTTGCGACTTACTTTGGAGCACAAGAAATTAAATGGTCTTCGGAAAGCGAAAGCACAGTAGGACTAATTATCTGCATATTAGTAATTCAGCTGGTCGCGATAATTGGAGCATTTTTAACATCAAGAGCATCAGCTAAATTTGGAAATATTCCAACTTTGATTGTTATAAATTGTATTTGGGTTGTATTATGTATTTTGGCTTATTTTATAACATTGCCAATTCATTTTTACGTTATGGCAACTTTAATTGGTTTTGTTATGGGTGGAATTCAGGCATTATCACGCTCAACCTATTCTAAATTATTGCCTGAATCTGAAGATACTGCCTCATTTTTTAGTTTTTATGATGTGGCCGAGAAAATCGGAATTGTAATTGGAATGTGCATTTACGGAATAATTGATCAGATTACAGGAAGTCCAAGATTTGCAATCGTAATTTTAGCATTATTTTTTGCCATTGGAGTTTTATTGTTAAGAAGAGTACCAAAAAAAGGTGTCTTAAATGAATAAGACACCCCACTAGTTTTTATTTAGAAAGCTCAATAATAAAGACGAAGATTCTGTTCTTTTTTTGATTAGATGATTTTTGAAATTTTTTATTATTGAGCTTTTTAATTTATGCTTTTGAAATATTTCCTGAACCAGAAACTTTTACATCTCTTTTTTCTGGATTCCCCGTATATTTAATATCTCCCGAACCAGAAACTCTTGCAGTTAAGCTTTCGTTGCAATTTACTTTGCTATTTCCAGAACCTGAAACATTTACATCTACATTTTTAGATTTTAAATCAGAAGCATCAATATCACCAGATCCAGAAAGTTTTGTTGTGAAATTAGAAGCATTTCCTTTTAAATGAACATTTCCAGATCCACTTAAATTAAGTTCTAAAGAGCTTGAATCTATTGCTAAATCAAAGTTTCCAGAACCAGAAAGTTTAGCCAGGAATTTATCATTTTTGATTGTGCTTTTCGATTGAATATCTCCTGATCCAGCCAAACTTAATTCAGAAATTTTATCGAACGGAACTGTAACTTGAACTTTTTTGCCAATACTTGAACGAATGTTAGTATTTTTCTTTACATAAATTTTCAAAGTATTTTCTTCTACTTCAACAATAATTGCATCTAGAATATTTTCTTCTCCTTTCAATATAATTTTGCCCTCTTTTCCTGCAACTAAGTCGACATCAAAAGAACCAGAAATTTTTATTGCGTCATATTCTGAAGTCGTTCTTGTGTCTGTTGTTACTTTACCATTCCCGGTAATTTTAT
This sequence comes from Flavobacterium sp. JLP, assembly GCF_015350755.1. Taxonomy (NCBI): domain Bacteria; kingdom Pseudomonadati; phylum Bacteroidota; class Flavobacteriia; order Flavobacteriales; family Flavobacteriaceae; genus Flavobacterium; species Flavobacterium sp. JLP. The sequence continues at coordinate 12,426 of NZ_JADKPS010000001.1, forward strand.
TTGATTGCGCATTCGTCATAAAACTTATTAAAAATGCACCACAAACTGTTAATTGAATAAATTTTTTCATTGGTTTAATATTTTGATTATTGTCTTTTGATTAATGCTACGTTTCCGTAGTTAGAAGTTATTACTACTTTATTCTGTCCTTTTTTCTTATTGAATCCGCTTATTCTTTTGCTTGTATTTTTGCTTTCGTTTACTGAAATATCCAAAGTGTTGTCGCTTTTAATATTTCCGTATTTAGTATTAATATCAAAATCAAAAGCATAATTTATGTCATAACCCAGCGAAACGTCAGAATAACCTGAGTTTATATTTACATTATTCGCTTTGCTGGTTATGGTAGAAATATTTAGTTTGCTGTAATTCGTTTCTACATTTACACTATTAGAAATTTCGGCAATAGAGATCGTAAGATAATTTCCTGATCCTGAGAATGAATTTATTTTCTGAAATTTTAAATTTCCGTAATTACAGTCATACTTAATGTTTTGACCATCAGAAAGAACTAAATCACTATAGCTTGTATCAAGATTTAAATTGCCCGAGTCGTTTATTTTTAAACCAGAATATTTCGCTTCGATTGTTCCGTTTTTAATATAATCAATAGTCGAATTTTGGCAATATTCAATCTGAATTCTATTAGCTGTATTATTTAATTTTCCGAGTACAACCTTCCCATATTTGCACGTAATATCTGTAGAACCTTCTAAAGAAATAGCGTTAATATTTCCGTATTTATTCAGCAATTTCACAGTTCCGTTTTTTGGAATCTTTATCACATAATTAATTTCAAAACTATTGCTGCTCCCTTTGCTTTTTAAAGAAGAATTTCCAAGTTTGGTAATTGCTGTAACCATTGATTTCAGTGCTGTAATATCAACATCAATACTATTTAATTTTTCATTAACCCAAGTCTCATTTCCTCCTGTTACTTTAATCGTGATGTCAAGGTCAATTTTGTCTTCATCCCATGTAGATATTGAAATGTTGCCATATTTATTGTCAATATCAATTCCTGCATTCGAGTTTACGATAAACGTTTTTTTAATATTTTTTTGTTTTGAAATAAAAGTATCGTCATTTGAGAATCCTAAAAAAGGAATCAAAATAAATAGAATAAGAATTTTATAATGTTTTTTCATCAGTGGTGTTTTTTAGATTTTCGTTTTCTTCAATTCGCTGTAAAACGGTCTGCAAAAATGAAATTCGAGTTTGCAGATTGCTGATCATGGCATAAATTATTTGCTTGTTTTCGCCATTCTTTTGCAATTCATTAATAATTTTTTGATAATCCGCATCAAAAACTTTCATTTGCTTCAATGCGTCATTGATAATTTGTTCGTTTTCAGGTGAACTTTTTTGTTTCAGTTTTACGAGTTCATTATCAATTAATATTGAGAAAATAGAATCAGTTCGCTGTGTTTCCTTAGATGCAAATTTGAATTCTTTAGGTTTTTCATTTTTGTAAAAAACAGATATTCCCAGCATTAAAACTATCGAAGCTGCAATAGCAGTCACGAACCAGTAATTTTTTTTCTTTGGCTTTTTTGTGTTTAATTTATTTAAGAAATCTATTTGATGATCAGAATTCATTTCATGAACATCCCATTGATTCTCAAACTTGCTGAATAATTGCTCTAAATCGTCATTTTCCTTTTTCATATTTCCTCTAATTTTTTTCGTAAACTTTCTTTAGCTCTGCTTAACGTAGTTCTGCAGTTCGCATAGCTAATATTCAAAACTTCGCAAATTTCTTCTTGGTCATAACCTTCAATAAAAAAGAGCGTCAATACCATTCGATAATTATCTTTTAAATCCAAAATAGCATTTAGAACCTCTTTTACTTTAAGTGAATCCAAATCAATCTTTTCAGAAAAAAAGCTGTCATTTTCTTCGATTTTATAAAGCGTTTTACTCAAATCTTCGAACTGGAAAGTGTTGTTCTTCTTATAGAAATCAATGCTGTAATTGACAACGATTTTCTTTAGCCACGCCCCAAAAGCGACTTCTTGTTTGTAGTCGTTTATTTTTGTAAACGCTTTCAAAAAACCTTCTTGCATGACGTCTTGTGCAAAATGTTCGTCTTTTACAATACGATACGCCACATTGTACATGGCTTTACTGTAACGATTGTAAATTTCGAATTGTGCCTTTTGATTGTTTTCTCTACAAAGCGCGATTAATTCTTCGATATTTTGATTGGTTATGCTCAAGTAATGGTTGCTAGTTTTTTATAAGGACTTTACTTTTTTTGATATGTTACACTTTTGATAAAATTAATTGTAATTTTTTTTAAAATAGTGCGTTTCTCAGTATTAATTGATCTCTAATTTGAATTTCCAAAGTCTATTTTTTTGCTTTTGGCATAATGATTGTCTATTTTTATCGCCTATCTTGTAAATGAAACGCTTAGCAAAGTTTTACTTAAAACTGCCTTATCTAATGTTATTTTTATAGTTAGAATAAAACTTTTAATGACAAAACGACTTATATATTATTATGTCAAACCATAAAATACTTACCATTGACAATCTGTCACTTCAAGAATTTGATTCAGAAGCAGAATTAATTCCATTATTAACTCCAGAAGACGAAGAAGAAATGAATAACGAAGAGCTGCCTCTTTCGTTGCCAATTTTGCCTTTACGTAATACTGTTTTATTTCCAGGAGTTGTTATTCCAATTTCTGCAGGAAGAGATAAATCTATAAAGCTTATAAACGATGCCAATGCAGCAGGAAAAATTATTGGCGTAGTTTCTCAAATTAATGAAGAAGACGAAGATCCATCAAAAGAGGATATTCATAAGATAGGAACTGTAGCAAGAATTCTGCGCGTTTTAAAAATGCCTGACGGAAATGTTACGGTTATTTTACAAGGAAAAAAACGTTTTGAAATTGATGAAGTTGTTTCAGAAGAACCTTACATGACAGCTACTATCAAAGAGGTTTCAGAAGAACGTCCTGATGAAAATGATACTGAGTTTACCGCTATTTTAGATTCTGTTAAAGAATTAGCGATTCAAATTATCAAAGAAAGTCCAAATATTCCTTCAGAAGCTACTTTTGCTATTAAAAACATTGAAAGCCAGTCGTTTTTAATCAATTTTGTTTCTTCTAATATGAATTTATCCGTAAAAGAAAAACAAGGTCTTCTTTCGATAAATGGATTAAAAGAACGCGCTTTAGAGACTTTGCGTTATATGAATGTAGAGCTTCAAAAATTAGAATTGAAGAATGACATTCAGTCCAAAGTTCGTTTTGATTTAGATCAGCAGCAACGTGAATATTTCTTGCACCAGCAAATGAAAACAATTCAGGAAGAATTGGGAGGCGTTTCGCAGGAAGAAGAAATGGACGAAATGGGGCTGAAAGCGAAAACCAAAAAATGGGATGAAAAAACGCAGAAACATTTCGAAAAGGAATTGTCTAAAATGCGTCGCATGAATCCCCAATCTCCTGATTTTGGAATTCAGCGCAACTATTTAGAATTGTTTTTAGAATTGCCTTGGGGTGAATATTCTAAAGATAAATTTGATTTAAAATTTGCTCAAAAAATATTAGATAAGGATCATTTTGGACTTGAAGAAGTTAAAAAAAGAATGATTGAACATTTAGCAGTTTTAAAACTGAGAAATGACATGAAATCGCCAATTATTTGTTTGACAGGGCCTCCTGGAGTTGGAAAAACATCTATTGGGCGTTCTGTAGCTGAAGCTCTAGGCCGTGAATATGTACGTATTTCATTAGGCGGTCTGCGTGACGAAGCTGAGATTCGCGGACACAGGAAAACCTATATTGGTGCAATGCCAGGCCGTATTATACAAAGTTTGAAAAAAGCCGGAACATCAAATCCAGTTTTTATTTTAGATGAAATTGATAAATTATCAAGCGGAAACAGTGGCGATCCTTCTTCAGCTTTATTAGAAGTTTTAGATCCGGAACAAAACAATGCCTTTTATGATAATTTCCTTGAAATGGGTTATGACTTATCAAAAGTAATGTTTATTGCTACCTCTAATAATATGGCTGCAATTCAGCCAGCATTGCGTGACAGAATGGAAGTGATCAAAATGTCAGGTTATACGATTGAAGAAAAAGTAGAAATCGCTAAAAGACATTTATTCCCTAAACAATTAGAAGCACACGGTCTAACTAATAAAGATTTGACAATTGGTAAAAAACAATTAGAAAAAATTGTAGAAGGCTACACTCGCGAATCTGGAGTTCGTAATCTAGAAACTAAGATTGCTCAAGTAATTCGTAATGCAGCAAAAGCAGTTGCGATGGAAGAGGAGTACAATAAAAAAGTTACAGATGAAGACATTGTAACTGTTTTAGGTGTGCCAAGATTAGAACGTGATAAATACGAAAACAATGATGTTGCCGGAGTTGTTACAGGTCTTGCCTGGACAAGCGTTGGCGGTGATATTCTTTTTATTGAATCATTAATTTCTGAAGGAAAAGGTTCGCTGACTATTACAGGAAATCTTGGAAATGTTATGAAAGAATCAGCCACAATTGCTTTAGAATATATTAAAGCAAATGCAAAGAAGTTAGGATTAGATGTAGCTTTATTTCAAAAATATAACATTCACTTACACGTTCCAGAAGGAGCAACACCAAAAGATGGTCCAAGCGCAGGTATTGCGATGCTGACCTCTCTAGTTTCCTTGCTGACGCAAAAGAAAGTAAAGAAAAGTTTAGCGATGACAGGTGAAATTACACTTCGCGGAAAAGTTTTGCCAGTTGGAGGTATTAAAGAAAAAATTCTAGCCGCAAAAAGAGCTGGGATTAAAGAAATCATTTTATGCCACGAAAATAAAAGTGATATTGATGAAATCAAAGCGGAATATCTGGAAGGTCTTACTTTTCATTATGTAAAAGAAATGAGCGAAGTTTTAGCTTTGGCCTTAACGGATCAAAATGCAAAAAATGCAAAAACATTGAAATAAACTTCAATAAAAAAAATAATATTTAAAATCCAAATTCCAATTTTACTATTGGAATTTGGATTTTTTTTTATTGGAATTTATTTAATAGTTAATTTTATTTTTCCTGTTATATAATTTTATATTTGTATTTGCGTTATTCCCATATAGGAATCGCCCCAAAAGCATGTTAAAACGATCTGTTTTACTTTTTTTTATCTTAGTTTGCTCCGTTTCTTTCGGACAAGTTGGAGGGCGTTACACTTATCAATTCCTTAATTTAACGTCTTCGCCAAGGCAGGCAGCGTTAGGAGGAAAAACAATTACCATTTATGATGATGATGTCAATCAAGTTATGTTTAATCCAGCTGTTTTAAACGAGGATATGGATAATCACCTTGCAATGAACTATGGCAGTTATTATGGAGAAGCTTCTTATGGAACCGCTTCGTATGCATATACTTATGACAGACACGTACAAACTTTTTACGCAGGAGTCAGTTATGTAAATTACGGATCCTTTGAAGGTTATGATGAAAATGGGCAGGCGACTACAAATTTTTCAGGTAGTGAAGGCGCGCTGACACTGGGCTACGCTTACAATGTTCCCTTTACAGACCTGCATATTGGTGTAAATACAAAGCTAATAACTTCTACTTTAGAAACTTATAATTCTATTGGCGGTGCAATTGATGTGGGAATTATGTATGAAATTCCAAATAATTATGTAAATTTGGCCCTAGTATTTCGAAACATTGGTACGCAGTTTACTACTTATTCAGGAATACAGGAGAATTTGCCCTTTGAAATCATTGCTGGAGTTTCTCAAGAATTGGAGCATGTTCCGCTTCGTTGGCATCTTTCGTTAGAAAATTTGCAACAATGGAATATCTCTTTTTCGAACCCCGTTCGAGGAGAAACTAATATTGATGGGTCAACAAGCAGTGAAAAGATTTCGTTCGTAAACAACGCTTTACGACATGTTGTTTTTGGAGTTGAATTATTTCCTAAAAAAGCATTTAATCTGCGTTTAGGTTATAATTTTAGAAGAGGAGAAGAATTAAGAGTTGAAGATCAACGTAATTTTTCAGGAGTTTCATTAGGATTCGGTTTAAAAATGAATAGGTTAAAATTTAATTATTCATATTCGAGATATACATTGGCAGCTAATACAAGTCTTTTTGGTCTAATTTTAAATTTTCAATAATTATATGAAAATATTCCATCTATTTTTGTTTATTACCGTAGGGTTTTTAACGGGTTCAAAACTTTACAACAAAAAAGAAACTACCATTACCAATTTAGAAATAGAAAGGATAAATAATAGGGTAAGTGAAATAAGAAATATGATTAGTATTGATCCTAAATACAATACTAAGATTGCTTTCTTTGTTGACATGAGAATACCTTCTGGCAAAAACCGTTTTTTTGTTTACGATTTAGTAAACAATAAAATTCTAGATCAAGGTCTTGTAGCTCACGGATCTGGATCAGAAACTGGAGTAAAAGGAAGTTTAAGATTTAGCAATACGCCTAACTCTAACTGCACAGCATTAGGCAGATACGTTATCGGAAAAAACTACAAAGGAATTTTCGGAAAAGCATATCGATTAACAGGTCTTGATGAAACCAACAATAATGCTTTATCAAGAGCGATTGTTTTACATTATTACTCGGCTGTGCCTTATGAAGAGCAAGATTATTATATAAGTAATAGTCATGGATGTCCAATGGTTAACGAACAATTCTTTAAAAGAATTGAAAAATACATTGATAATTCAAAATCAAATATCGTCCTAGATATTTATTACTAGAAAATATTCATTGAAATATATAAAACTATTGTTATTGAGGAATTTTCATCAGTAACAATAGTTTTTTTTTGAAATTATTTTAATTCATAACTTCGTATAAGGCAATGTATTTCATATAATATTGTTATTGCTTACTGATAGACTGTTCCATATAAAAAGCAAAAGCAATATATTTGCATTATTAAAGTTTCCTAAAACTTTAAGCCCACAAAAATTTAAAAAATAAAAAATTGGAAAAAATCACCATTGCTATCGACGGATTTTCATCAACAGGAAAGAGCACTTTGGCAAAACAATTGGCAAAAGAGTTAGAATATGTTTATGTTGATACTGGTGCTATGTATCGTGCTGTGGCTTATTTCGCTATGAAAAATCAACTTATCGGAGGTGACTTTTTTGATAAAAAAACTTTAATTGAAGCTTTGCCTAAAATTCAGCTGGAATTTAAATTTAATGCTGACTTAGGTTTTGGTGAAATGTATTTAAATGGTGAAAATATAGAAAAGCAAATTAGAACTATTGAGGTTTCAAATTTTGTAAGCAAAGTAGCCGAAGTTTCTGAAGTGCGTTCTAAATTAGTAGAACAGCAAAAAGAAATGGGAAAAAACAAAGGTATTGTGATGGATGGAAGAGATATAGGAACTGTAGTTTTTCCAGATGCTGAACTTAAAATTTTCATGACGGCAAGTGCTGAAACTCGTGCACAGCGTCGTTTTGACGAATTACAGCAAAAAGGTGATAATGTATCATACGAAGAAGTTCTGAAGAATGTGGTTGATCGTGACCATATAGATACGCACCGTGAAGATTCTCCTTTGATAATTGCCGATGACGCAATTGAAATAGATAATTCTTACTTAACCAGGGAAGAACAATTTACTGCCGTTTTAGAATTAGTAAATGATGTTGTTAAAACAGCTTAATTTTTTGTAGATATCATTTTTAATGGTAGTTTTACCGCTTCATTTTATCTTAAAGACAATTTCATCATATGGGAATTAAAAACAGGTTAATTGTAATGAGTTTTCTTCAGTTTTTTGTTTGGGGAGCGTGGCTTATTACTATTGGAAATTATTGGTTTGGAACTAAAAATTGGGAAGGAACTCAGTTTGGTTTAGTGTTTGGGACCATGGGAATTGCTTCTTTATTTATGCCTACTCTTACAGGTATTATCGCTGACAGATGGGTTAATGCCGAAAAGTTATACGGTTTTCTACATATATTGTATGCAGTTGTTTTGTTTGGAATCGCTCAAATAACAACACCAGATAATTTTATTTACGTGATGTTTGCTGCGATGTGCTGTTATATGCCGACAATTGCTTTGAGCAACTCTATTTCGTATACTTCTTTAAAATTAAATAATAAAAATATAGTAAAAGATTTTCCGCCAATTCGAGTTTGGGGAACAATTGGTTTTATTGCCGCAATGTGGATTACCAACTTAAGCGGAAGCAAAGCAACCGAATATCAGTTTTATATTGCTGGAATTGGTGCTTTGATTCTGGGAATTTACGCTTTTACATTACCAAAATGTGAACCACAGCGTTTAACTAAAGAAAATGCTTCATTGGTAGAAACTTTAGGTTTAGAAGCTTTTAAACTTTTTGGAAACTATAAAATGGCTTTGTTTTTTGTATTCTCTATGTTTTTAGGAGGTGCATTACAGTTGACAAATGCTTACGGAGATGTTTTCTTAGATGAATTCAAGCATTTTCCAAAATATGCTGATTCTTTCGTAATTAAATATTCGACTATTATTATGTCGATTTCTCAGGTTTCTGAAACCTTATTTATTCTGGCAATTCCGTTTTTCTTAAGACGTTTTGGAATCAAACAAGTTATGTTGATTAGTATGCTGGCTTGGGTATTGCGTTTCGGATTATTTGCTTTTGGAGATCCTGTAGGCGGATTATGGATGATTATTTTATCTTGTATTGTGTACGGAATGGCATTTGATTTCTTTAATATTTCAGGTTCATTATTTGTAGAAAGTAATACAGATTCTAAAATACGTTCTTCTGCACAAGGATTGTTTATGATGATGACAAATGGAGTAGGAGCAGTTTTAGGAAGTTTAACTTCTGGCTGGGCAATTGACCGTTTCTTTACCAAATCATTTCATAATACAACTGAATTAGCTGGATTTTTACAAACCGAAACTACAAACTCAAAAATGTTGGATTTTGTAAAAGGTCAAGGAAATTCAATTTCTACAGATGGAATATTTAGCAATCCAATTTTAATGAAAGACTGGCATACGATCTGGTTGTCATTTGCGGCTTATGCTTTGGTTATTGCAATTGCTTTTGCTGTTTTGTTTAAACATAAACATGATCCGAAGGAGTTGGAGAATTTGAGTCATTAATTACAAGCAAGCTTTTATATTAGCAAACCCGACAGATTTTTAAATCTCTCGGGTTTTTTTAAGAGTATGATAAACTCTAAATTAACGTAAAAAGTTTAAATTTGATTTTGCAAAATTAAAATTTTAAAGTTATTATGAGACAAATTTTAGGAGTAATAGCTGGCTATGCCATTTTTGTTTTCAGTTCTATATTTTTGTTTAGATTTTCTGAAGTAAACCCGCATGAAGGTGCTTCGAAATTATTTATGGTTTTGACGTTTGTTTACGGAACTTTTTTCTCTTTCATCAGTGGAATGATGACGCAATTAATTGCAAAGACTAAAAACTTAAAAGTGAATTATATTCTCTTTGCTATTATGGCTGGGTTTGCGGCTTTTTCGCTTTTTAAATCAAATGGTAGCTCTTGGACGCAATTGCTGGCAATTTTTGTATTTGCTCCAGTTTCTATTCTGGGAGGGTATTTTTGGATTAAGAAAAAGAGTAGATAATATGCATCTTTGTAAAGTTTAAAACTTTTACAAGAATGGTCGCACATTTGGATTAGTTAGTTTTAAAAATCGCTATACATTCTTATCTAGCCCCGATAGAAGTGGAAACCCTTTTATGGCCGGTGTTCGGCATAAAAGATTGAAACGGATAGCGGGAATTTAGGCCTTTGAAAAACCTGAAATGTTCTGCTCCCTAATAAAGATCTGACAGTTATTTAGATTAATTTTGAAAAAATAGGCATTATTGTTTACCTTGTATAAATTAGTAAGAATATTTTTAACAGTATAGAATTAGTTGATATTATTCCAAAGAAGCTTTAAAAATTAATAAAAACTTTAAATAATTAAAATAGCTATGGAGAAATATTACAAACCATCAGGCAAATTTTCGTCAATTTTTATCTTGTATTTTTTACTGGTTACTGTTGTCGCATTTCCAATTTTGGGATTAATATATGCTTACTTTATATGGTATATTCCTTTTGTGTATATAAACTTTTTTATTACAATAGGTTTTGGCTTTTTCGTTGGATTTGTAATTGCTCAATTTGTTATTCAAAAGGGAAAAGTCAGAAATCCATTATTAGCGCTTATCATTGGATTGACAGGTGCTTTTTTAGCATTGTACATTCACTGGGCCATTTGGATTGATTTGGTTATTAATGCTGGAGAAAGCTACGGTTCAAATAAAATTGGTATTACAGTAAGTAATATTGATTTTTTGCAAGTTTTTTCATTAATACTTAAACCTGATTTAGTTTTTGAATATATCGGTCAAGTAAACCAATCCGGTACATGGGGTATCCGAGGAGCAACAGTCAGCGGTGCATTTCTTTGGTTTATCTGGTTAATAGAACTTATTATTGTTATTGCGGTTTCGGGTTTTCTATCTTATTTAGAAGCCAAAAAACCTTTTTCGGAATCTACTAATTCATGGTATGAAGAAATAGTACTTCCTGCTTTTAACTATATAGAGAACAAGGAGCAAATGATCGCAGCTATATCGCAAAGTACTCATGATAATTTTAATTTTTTAAATAAAGACATTAACAGCAAAACAGATAGTCACAGTATATTTACTCTTTATAAATCTAAATCTGGAAAAAACTATTTATCAATAGATAACAAGACATCAAAGACAGATGATAAAGGTAATGTTTCATTCAATAATGATCAAATTGTAGAATACATCGCTATTAATAGTGAATTTTCAAAAGTATTATTGCATAAATAATAAGTGACCTATCTATTTGTAATTACAAATAAATGTAGTAATTTTGCAAACCTTTTGGCAAAGAAGAGTTTCCTTTAGGTATCAACTATTTATGTAAAACAACTTCTGTTTTTTTCTACTGCTTTATGAAACTCAAGAAAAACAGAATACAAATTTTTTATCAGCATGTCTGAACAATTAAAATCACAAGAAGAGTTTTTAGCAAATTTTAACTGGCATAACTTCCAAGAAGGAATTGATGCAGTAGATGAGAAAAACTTACAAGAATTCGAAGAACTAGTTTCAAAAACTTTCATCGCTACAGATCAAGAAGAAGTAGTTGAAGGTGTAGTTGTTAGAATTACAGATAGAGACGTTATCGTTGATATCAACGCAAAATCGGAAGGTGTTATTTCTTTAAACGAATTCCGTTACAACCCGAACTTAAAAGTTGGTGACAAAGTAGAAGTATTAATCGACATCCGTGAGGACAAAACAGGTCAATTAGTATTATCTCACAGAAAAGCACGTACTATTAAATCATGGGATAGAGTTATTTCTGCAAATGAAACAGGAGAAATCGTTAATGGTTTTGTAAAATGCAGAACTAAAGGTGGTATGATCGTTGACGTTTTCGGAATTGAAGCTTTCTTACCTGGTTCTCAAATTGACGTTAAGCCAATTAGAGACTACGATGTATATGTAAACAAAATGATGGAATTCAAAGTGGTAAAAATTAACCACGAATTCAAAAACGTTGTTGTATCTCATAAAGCGCTTATCGAAGCTGATATCGAAGTACAGAAAAAAGAAATCATCGGTCAATTACAAAAAGGACAAGTATTAGAAGGTGTTGTTAAAAACATTACTTCTTATGGAGTGTTTATTGACTTAGGTGGTGTTGACGGATTAATTCACATTACTGACCTTTCTTGGAGTAGAATCAACCACCCAAGTGAAGTTCTTGAATTAGACCAAAAATTAAACGTTGTAATCCTTGATTTCGATGATGAGAAAACAAGAATTCAATTAGGATTGAAACAATTAAACGCTCACCCATGGGATGCTTTAGATGCTAATTTAACTATTGGTGATAAAGTAAAAGGTAAAGTAGTTGTAATCGCTGATTACGGTGCTTTCATCGAAGTTGCTGAAGGTGTTGAAGGTTTAATCCACGTTTCTGAAATGTCATGGTCAACTCATTTACGTTCTGCTCAAGATTTCGTAAAAGTTGGAGATGTTGTTGAAGCTGTTATCTTAACTTTAGATAGAGATGACCGTAAAATGTCATTAGGTATCAAACAATTGACTCAAGATCCATGGACTGACATTACTTCTAAATACCCAGTAGGTTCTAAACATACAGGTATCGTTAGAAACTTTACAAACTTTGGTATTTTCGTAGAATTAGAAGAAGGAATTGATGGATTAATTTACATCTCTGACTTATCTTGGACTAAGAAAATCAAACACCCATCTGAATTTGTAAATGTTGGTGAAAAACTTGATGTAGTTGTATTAGAATTAGATGTTGAAGGACGTAAATTATCTTTAGGTCATAAACAAACTACTGCTAATCCTTGGGATCAATACGAAGATTCTTTCGCTGTAGGAACTATCCACAATGGTGAAATTTCTGAAATCGTTGACAAAGGAGCTACTGTAGAATTCGGAGATGATATCGTTGCTTTCATTCCTACTCGTCACCTTGAGAAAGAAGACGGAAAGAAATTGAAAAAAGGTGATACAGCTGATTTCAAAGTAATCGAATTCAACAAAGAATTTAAAAGAGTAGTTGCTTCTCACACTGCTATCTTCCGTGAAGAAGAAGAGAAAAACGTGAAAGCTGCAACTGAAAATACTTCATCTAACTCTACTACTAATGCACCAGCTGCAACTTTAGGAGATAACAATGATGTATTAGCTGCATTAAAAGCTAAAATGGAAAAAACTGAGAAAAAATAATTCTTAGTTTCCTCTAAATAGAAAGTCCCACATTACTGTGGGACTTTTTTTTATGCTTTATATTTTTTTGTTTAAGGTTTTTATTTGTTTCAAATTTCAGGTTTCCTATTTAATAGAAATTTGATTATTTTACAGCTAATAATTTTGATTCTTCTGGAGTAAATTCATCCAAAATTGAATAAGAATTTATGCCTGCAATTTTCATTTCATCTAAAATATCAACTAAATTACCGTAATTAGATTTATTGCTAGGTTTAATAATAACTGTAATTCCTTTGCCAGGTTTTCCTCGTTGCGCTGAATATTCTAAAACTTTTTTATTTCTTTCTAGTAGTTCCTTTCTAATCCCACTTTTACCATATTTCATTTCTTTTGGGCCATCAATAGGGACAAATAGTAATCCCGAATAAGTAATTATTTTATTATGATCATCTAAAAGTATTGTAAAAGTGCGGTTTTCATCTGGCATCTGACAAGCAGAATTTTCAAAGCAATCATCACAATCGGGTCTGCCGTATTCTAAAACTTTAGGTTTAGCCAATTCAATTGTAACCATAAAAAATATAATCAGCAAAAACGAAACACTGACCATTGCGGTTAAATCAACTCTTGTACTTAATTTTTTACTTCTAACTTTTTTAGGTAGATTTTGCATACTGAATGAGTTTTGAATTTAAAATTAGGAATAAAAAGAAAGCAAAATCACGAAATTATTAAAAATAATAAAAAATATTTTTTATCATCAATAGCCTGTTTTACAATGTGTTTTGAGAATTATTCAATAATAAATTCAATTATTTTAATTTTCCGTAAAACCAAAACCAATATTCCCGCGTAAATGAGCTTATAACTTAAAACATTCATTATGAAAACTAGAAAATTTTTAGCAGTAGCAATTTTAGCATTAGGATTTGGATTTACATCATTTGCACAAAAAACTGTAATGGTTGGTGGAGCAGCAATGTACCCAACAAAAAACATTGTTGAGAATGCAGTAAACTCAAAAGATCATACTACATTAGTTGCCGCAGTAAAAGCAGCTGGATTAGTAGAAACATTACAAAGCAAAGGACCATTTACTGTTTTTGCTCCAACAAATGCTGCATTCGATAAATTGCCAGCAGGAACTGTTGAGACTTTATTGAAACCAGAAAACCTTAAAATGTTACAAACAATTTTGACTTACCATGTTGTGGCAGGAAAAATGAATTCTTCTGACATCGCTAAAGCAATTAAAATGGGTAAAGGAAAAGCGACTCTTAAAACTGTAAGCGGTGGAACTTTGACTGCTTGGATGGACGGAAAAGATTTATACATTACTGACGAAAATGGTAACAAATCTAAAGTTACAATTGCAGATGTTAATCAATCAAACGGTGTGATTCATGTTGTGGATACTGTTTTGTTGCCAAAACAATAATCTTCAAAAGCAAAAGAATACAATCAAAAAAGTCCTGTAAATACAGGACTTTTTTATTTTTATAAAGTGATGATTTTAATTATCTTTTAGCAGTCAACGTTGATCCCGCGGAAGCAATTACAACACAAACGACAGCTAGAATTTCATAAAAGCTAAGATTCTCCTGCAAGAAAATAAAAGCGCAAATAGAAGCAGCTGCAGGCTCTAAACTCATTAGAATACTAAAAGTGCGAGGAGGAAGCTGACCCAAAGCTTTCATTTCTAATGTAAACGGAATTGCACTAGATAAAAGGGCTAAAGCAATGCCCATTCCAAAAAGTGTAGGAGTAAGATTAGCCAAACCATTTTCGTAAAAACCAAAAGGTAATATTAATATTGCTGCAAATAACATTCCGGTCGATACGGCTTGACCACCATTCATAATTTTAGATATTTTACCTCCCAAAATAATATAAGCTGCCCAAAGCGCACCAGCTAAAAGGGCAAATATAACACCAAGAGAATCGACACGATCGTTTGTCCAAGGAGCGATTAAAACTATTCCGGCTCCAGCGAGCAAGACCCAGCAATAATCTATTAAACGTCTAGAACCAATTATTGCGACCAATAAAGGTCCGATGAATTCTAGAGTAACGGCTAAACCAATTGGAATTCGTTCAATGGCCATATAAAAAATCAAATTCATTGCCCCTAACGATAAACCGTACGGAACAACAATTCTCCATTGTTGTGATGTGATTTTAAACAGATTTGGTCTGTATGCTATAAATAAAATTATAGCAGAAATACCAATTCTAATCGAGGCTGTTCCCGCAGCTCCAATCGCAGGGAATAGCGTTTTTGCAATTGCAGCACCAGATTGAACACTTATGATTGCTAAAAGTACTGCCGGAACTGGCGGAATATTAAATTCTTTATTTTTCATGAGGAAGAAACTTGTAATAGAAGAATTAGAAATGAGTTAAAAAACATTTCTTATTTTATAGTAAGAATAAGTCGCTGAAATTCATTCAACTTTAATAAAACTTCTAACTACCCCAAAGCACGTTTTGTTATGTAAGCACGATATCCAATAATAACCATTTGCCATTTTTTTGCTTTAGAAATGTCTAAACCTTGTTTCGTAAAACTAGGTAAAAGAATTTTATTTATTTTGGCTAAAATTTTATACATGGCAGGTTTATTTTTTTCAAAGATATAAAAAAAGGCTTTGCGGTTAGGCAAAGTCTTTTTTTTGGTTTTGGCTAGTTTTGGATTATGATTTTTCGTTCAGTTTCTTTTCAATTTTTTCCAGCATTTCTTTAGCATTGGTGTTTTCTGGAGATAATTCTAAAGTTTTTTTATAATTTTTCTTTGAATCTTGTAATTGATTATTTTTAAAATAAACATCAGCCAGACTATCATAAGCATTTCCAGAATTTGGATTTTCTTTCACATTTAATTCAAAAACTTTTATTGCATCATTTATTCTGCCATGCGATAATAACGTATAGCCAATAACATTTAGTCGATATTCAAAATTCCAATCGGGATGATTCTTTTTTGTATTCAAATAATTTTGTTCTGATTTTGTGATTTCGAGTTTCAAAAAATCTTGATTAATTTTTTCACCGGATAAAAGATAATCATCAACTAAGGATTTATCTACAATAGATGCAACATGATTTATAACCTGACTTTGAACATATAAATTAGAATATTTATGGCCATTTGATAAAAATATGATAGTTAAATTGTTATCAATAAATTTTCTAAATGCTGTTTCATTTCCGCCAGTAAAACCATATGAAAGCGTTTTATTCACGGGAACAATTTCCCACCCGTATGCAAAACGATCTGTGTTGTTTGCAAAAGGATATGGTTTCCACATATTGTATCTGGTTTCTTCTTTTAAATAAATATCATTATCTAGATTCTGATTCCATTTTAGGAATTCAGTAAGTGTAAGATTTAAACCGTTTGCCGAATGAGAGTCTGGACCGCTGTTATAATTATTTTTTTCGTATTTTTTGGTTTCGGTATTGTAATTATAGCGAACTGCGCCTCTAGGGGTGATTTGCCCAAAATTAGATAAGAAGAAAACACTAGATTTTGCTTTTGGAAATTGATTGCTTAAAATATATTCTTCAAAAGTCAAACTTGTAATCTTTTCAATAATTTTAGCTAGAAATAAATAATTGGTCTGATTGTAACGATATTGATTTCCGGTGACAAATTGCATTGGTTTTTTTGACAACAAAGAAATTTTTTCAGTATAAGGTAAGGAAAACGGAATATCTTCAAACTGAACAATATCTGGAAGCCCAGAAGAATGTGTTAGTAAATTTTTAATTTTTATTTCCTGCCAATCTTCAGGAAGATTTTCTAAATATTTAGAAATAGGATCTTCTAAAGTTAATTTTCCTTTTTCTATAAGTTGAAAAATACCGACACTTGTAATTAATTTGGTTGTAGAAAAAATTTTAAAAGCAGTGTTTTTATCCACTGCTTTATTTTCTTCTATAGATGCTTTTCCATAATATTTCTCATAAACGATTTTTCCATCTTTTATCACGGCTAGTGCTGCACCAGGAATTTCATTTAATTCAATTACTTCTTTAATATAACTATCAATTTTCTGTTCGGTTACGTTATCTGTTTGACTAAAAGATAAATTTAAACCAAATAGAAGACACACAATAAAAAGGATCTTTTTCATTTATGAGAACGATTAAGATTTTTTACTTTCTTTTTCCCATTTCTTTATGTCCTTTTCATTTTCTTTCATGTTTTTCTCGTAAACTTTCATTTCCTTTTCAAATTTTTTCATTTTTTCTTCAAAATCTTTTCCGAATGATTGTTCCATAGAAGCGCTGTATTTTTCCATATCTGCGCTAAATTTTTCCATAGCAATTTCGTATTTTGCCATTTCTTTTTCATAATTAGCGCCTCTTTTCGACATTGCTTCCTCTACTTGTTTTTCGTAAGCAGATAAATCTGGTTGAAAGGCTTCCATCTTTTTTTCAAATTCAGCCATTTCTTTTTCGAAATTTTTCATAGCAGCCTTATCGTTCACATTTGCTGGAACACTTGGCGCTTTAGGCATTTTCGACATATCAAGAGGAGGAACTGGAGGCACCAGTCCTGCAGGAAATGGAGGTGCAACAGGAGCAGGAGGAACAACAGGCGAAACTGGCGGAACAGGAGGAGCTGGAGGCGCTATATCTGCAATTAAAGCACCATCACCGTCTGTTTCTTTAATTTCTACAACGCGATTTCTGATTGTCATTGGCCTATCAATACCGCCATCTGTAACTACGTCAATTTTTTTAGAGCCGTTATCTTCTGTTGTAATAACAATTCCACAGTTTTTAATCGCTTTATCACCTTCAATTTGAATGGTTTGAATTTCTTCTGTTCCTTTTGTAACTTCTACTGTAATAGCAGTTAATTCTTTTTCAGCATTTCTTTTTACATTAGAAATAGCGACATCAACATCATGATTTTTTTTCAGTTTTTCAGACATTGTTTTTAATTCTTCATCTGTTGTATTTTTTTTGATTTTGTATACATCTATAGAAGATATTTTTTCAGAAACTTCGTGAGCTTCTTTTTTCTCTTGTGCAATAGTTTTAATTTGAAATAAAAACACAAAGGCTACAAGGGCAGGAAGTATTGCATAATACTTCAAGTAATTACTTTTTTTTGATTGATTTTTGTTTAACATGACAATTCGTTTTTTGATTAATGATTGATAAAAATGATTGGTGATTGCAACACAACTTTCATGTGTTGTAATTTTTAAAAGCGTGTATTGGTACGCTTTTTTGTCTGATATTTTTTTTGCGGCTTCACTATCAGCGATAAATTCAAGATTTTGAAGAATTGCTTTTTTGTAAAGCCAAATTATTGGATTGAACCAAAACAACACACAAAATATTCTAGAAATCAATACATCTACAGTATGATGCTGATCGCTGTGTACTTTTTCGTGCTCAATAATATTTTCTAATTCTGATGCCGTATACATTGATGAGTTGTATACGATATAATCAAAATAAGAAAAAGGAGCGATATTTTCATTTACATCGACAAATTTAAAATCAGCTTGCTGTTCTACTTTTTTGCCTTTTAAAACCGAATTCAAACTATAAAAATCTGCTGCAAATTTTATTATTAGAGCAATAAAGCCAATTATGTATATAGCAAGCGCAACATAATTCCAGTTGATTTCGAATGTTTCTTCTTGAACAGTTTGAGGATAATAAACTTGAGAATAATTCATTACAGGCAGTGGAGTAGGATCGACCCAGACAATTTTAGTATAAACTAAAAAAGGCAAAGCGACTGAGGTTACTAAACCTGCCAATAAAAACCACCTATTACTTTTAAAGAAAGTTTCTTTGCGCAATAAAAAATAATAAGCAAAGTAGAACAGTACTAAGAGTCCACTTGATTTTGCAATAAAAATGAAAAGTGCTTCCATAAACGATTATTTATCTTCTTTCGGAGTTTCAATCATAGCTAAGATTTCGCGTAATTCTGCCGCAGAAATTTTTTCCTCTTTGGCAAAAAATGAAACCATACTTTTATAAGAACTGTTGAAATAATTATCAATTGCAGTACTCATAAAGCCTTTGCTGTAATCTTCAATACTTATAATTGGATAATATTGATGCGTATTTCCAAAGGCATTATGACTTACATATCCTTTCTCTTCGAGATTGCGAACAATAGTCGAAAGCGTATTATAATGCGGCTGATCTTCGGTGATTTCTGCCTGAATTTCTTTTACAAAAGCTTTTTTGAGCTTCCATAAAATATGCATTATTTCTTCTTCTTTATTGGTTAGTTTGTGCATGGTAATTGTTTTTTTTTAAGAAATTGAAATAAATATTATTTAGTTTCAATTTCAAGGACACCATTTTTACCTTGGTCTCCATATTTGCCTGTTGCATTGTCGCCAGTCAGTACATTAACAGATCCAATCTTCAAATTTTCAAGATCTTTAGTGTTTGTAATATTTGAAATCACTCCATCAATGACAACTAGTTGTGTCAAATGCGTACTTGTATTTTTACCATCTGTAGATACGTGAACCACTGTAGGCGTTTTAGCATTACTGTTTACGTTTACGCTAACAGAAGTATTTGTATTAGCTTTTCCGTTTACATTAGTATCGTTAGTATTTGTACTAGTGCTTGTGCTAATGCTTGTATAAGTATTATTAGTAGTTTTAACATCACTTGCAATTTTAGAATTTTGAACTTTTTTTACTTCAACTTTACGTTCTTTATCGATGGCTTTTACTTCATTTTCTTTATCCTCAGTCTTTAAGCCTATTTTCTTAGAACCGTCACTTTCAGTTTCAATAACAATTTCACAATCCTTGATTGCTTTGCTCCCTTTAACGCGATACGATTGCGATTGCTCAGAACCTCTTGTTAAATCAAATCTAATGGCGATTAATTCATTGTTTGAATTTCTTTCAACATCCGTGATCTTTGCGTCAACATTGTGATTTAGTTTCATTTTTTCAGCCATTTCTTTTAATTGCTGATCTGTAGTTGTTTTGCTGATTTTATAAACATCAACAGATTCTTTTTTACCTTTAATTTCTTTTGAAATTTCTCTTTTTTCTTTAGCAATTACTTCAATTTGAAATAAAAGCACAAAAGCGGCAAGTGCTGGAATTACTACATAATACTTCCAAGAATTTCTCTTTTTTGATTGATTTTTGTTTAACATAACGATTCGTTTTTTGATTAATGATTGATAAAAATGATTAGTGATTGATAGACAACTTTCATGAGTTGTAATTTTTAAAAGCGTGTATTGATAGGCTTTTTTATCTGATATTTTTTGTGCAGCTTCTTTGTCAGCAATAAATTCAAGATTTTGAACAATTGCTTTTTTATAAAACCACATTACAGGATTGAACCAAAAGAGAATACAAAAGGCTCTCGAAATTAAAACATCGATAGTGTGATTTTGATCGCTGTGCACTTTTTCATGCTCAATAATATTTTCTAATTCTGATTCCGTAAACATTGATGAGTTGTAAACGATATATTCAAAATAAGAAAAAGGTGCGATGTTTTCATTAACATCAACAAATTTAAAGTCTGCCTGCTGCTGTATTTTTTTTCCTTTTAAAACAGAATTTAAGCTGTAAAAGTCGAAAGCAAATTTCACTACTAAAGCTAAAACGCCAAGTCCGTAAATGGTAAGTAAAACTAAATTCCAATTAATTTCAAAAGTATCTTTTTCAACTTGTTGGCTGTACGATAAATAATTTAAGTTTGAAATTGGAGTAGGATCAACCCAGACAGTTTTAGTATAAACCAAGAAGGGAAGCGTTGCAGATGTTATTAATCCAGCTAATAAAAACCATCGATTACTATTAAAAAAAGTTTCTTTGCGCAACAAAAAATAATAGGCACAATAAAACAATATGATTAATCCAGCTGATTTTGCGATATAAGTGAAAAGTGCTTCCATAAACAACTATTTTTCTTCTTTTGGAGTTTCGATCATGGCTAAAATTTCGCGTAATTCTGCGGCAGAGATTTTTTCTTCTTTAGCAAAAAACGAAACCATATTTTTATAAGAACTGTTGAAATAATTATCAATAGCCGTTTTCATATACTTTTTGCTGTACGCTTCTAAAGTTATAATTGGATAATATTGGTGTGTATTTCCAAAAGCATTGTGCGCTACAAAACCTTTCTCCTCAAGATTACGAACAATAGTCGAAAGTGTGTTATAATGAGGCTGATCTTCTGTGATTTCTGCCTGCACTTCTTTTACGAATGCTTTTTTAAGCTTCCATAAAATATGCATGATTTCTTCTTCTTTGTTGGTTAACTTTTGCATGTGTTCTAATTTTAAATCAAACTTACAACTATTTTTATAGTTACACAACTACAAAAGTAGTTATTTAACTATTTTTTAAGTTTGATTTAAAATAAACATATAATAAAAACCTTTCAAATTTAATCTAATAAATTGAAATTGAATTGTTTATATGAAATTAAAATTTTAGGAAACTTTTTCTCGAAGTAATGCATTTTTTATCCATACACAGCAAAGAGTAGCAAAAACTCCTGTCGAAGCCATAAAAAGCCAGTTGGTTTGATAACCGAGACGAGTAATGATTTCGAAACCAACTTTAGAACTGATAATGTGCGCTAGACTAAAACTCATCGTATAAAGTGCCATGTAACGACCTTCCTGGCCACGCGGTGCACGGCTTAAAGCAAAAGCATTCGAAAAAGGGAACGTTAGAATTTCGCCAATTGAGATACAAATCATACTAAAAACCAGTACGCCAGCCCAAACGTTAATTAATAATAAGAAGAAACTCAAGGCCATAATAAAAGAACCCAGAATGATAATTCTGATTTTAGGAAAGCCTTTTCTTTCCATAAAACCAACAGTTGGCATTTCGAGAGCAAAAATCAAAAGCCCGTTTAAGGTCATTAAAAGTCCGGTTTGGAATTCGCTTAAACCAAACTTCTCGTTATGATATAAAGGTAAAGTTGTAAAAAGCTGAAAGAAAATCATGGCGGTAACAAAACTCACAAATAAGAAAACCCAAAAAATACGATCATGAAAAACCGATTTTATTTCTGCTGGAATTTCCATTTTATCGTCGTGAACAGCTTTTTTCTTTTCCTTAACTAATAGAGCAAATATTAAAATCGAAATAATGCAAGATGCTCCGTCAACCCAAAATAGTCCTTGATATCCAATTCCCATAATAATTAAACCGCCTAAAGCTGGTCCTGCAGCAAAGCCAAGATTTACCGCCAAACGTACTAAAGTTAAGGCACGCGTTCTATTTTCTGGTTTTGCATAAGCGCCAAGAGAAACAAACATTGCTGGTCGAAACATATCGGCAATAACCATTAAAACAAACATGGCGATGCAAAGTCCCCAGAAAGTTGTAATATATTGTATGAAGAAAAGCGAAACGCCGCTGGTAAACAGACTAAAAATCATTATTTTGTAAAATCCAATTTTATCTGAAAGTTTTCCGCCAAGCCACGAACCTAACATCGATCCTAAACCAAAAGAAACCATTATCCAACCTACTTGATTATAAGTAAATTGAAGATCTTCTTTTAGATATTTAGATAAAAAAGGAAGTACCATCGTGCCAGCGCGATTGATAAATGTAACTAGGGTAAGTATCCAAATTTCTCTTGAAAATCCACGAAAATTATTGATATAATGGTTGAAAGCAGTTTTGAGCATTATAAATTCTGTTGTTTGCAGCAAAGTTAGAAAACTTTGTCACGTATTCTGGTTGTCGCTTTGTTACTTTTAAACTATTTTTGCTCAAAATTTATAAGATGAAAAATAGTATTGTTTATATCGTTTTGCTGCTTTTTAATTTCGGCTTTAGCCAAAAGAAATTTGATCAAAATGAAGTTGTCAAATTTCAGAAAACAATAAATGCCGAATATGCTGATGCTAAGACAAGTCCGTTGATGGAGGAAGATTTAAAAACTTTTAAGGCTTTAGAATTTTACCCCATAAATGAAAAGTTTTTCGTGAACGCAAAGCTGGTAAAAGCTAAAAATGAGAAAGTTTTTGAAATGAAAACTACCGGAACGAGAACACCAAAATACATTAAGTACGGCACTTTATATTTTACTCTAAACGGCGTTGCTTTGCAATTGAATGTTTATCGAAGCATTGATCTTTCAAAACAAAAAGAATACAAAGATCATTTGTTTTTGCCTTTTTCTGATTTAACGAGCGGGAAAGAAAGTTATATAGGTGGAAGATATATCGATCTTAAAATTCCAAAGGGAGATAGTATAGTGGTCGATTTTAATCAAGCATATAATCCGTACTGCGCTTATAATCATAAGTATTCATGTCCGCTTGTTCCTTTAGAAAACGATTTGAATGTTGAGATTAGGGCAGGAGTTAAAACGTTTCATTAATGGAATTTTTTAATTTTCATACACATCAATTTACCAGCCAGTCTAACGTTTTAGAATTGGTAAATCAATATCCGCAAGAATTTGATGCTTCAATTCCGTTTTATTCAATCGGAATTCATCCTTGGCATATTGTGGCAGACAGAGTTGATGCTGATTTGAAAATTATAGAAGAAAAATTACAAACTGAAAATTGTTTCGCAATTGGAGAATGTGGTTTAGATAAACGAATCGAAATACTGCTGGAACAACAAATTACAGTTTTTGAAAAACAATTGGCTTTGGCAGAAAAATATAAAAAACCAGTTGTAATTCATTGTGTTGCTGCTTTTCAGGAAGTAACTGCAATAAAGAAAAAAATGAAAATTTCGGTTCCGATGATTATTCATGGCTTTTCAAAAAACAGCCAAATTGCGAATCAGCTTATTAAGGACGGATTTTATCTCTCATTTGGAAAATATTTGCTCAGAAATCCAGAATTAAAAACAGTTTTTCAGGATATTCCGAACGATCGTTTTTTTTTAGAAACCGATACAATTGAAGAAGATATTACACAGGTTTATAATCTTGCTAAAGAATATAAGAATATAACTATCAAAGAATTACAAGATATTATCTCTAGTAATTTTGAAGAAGTATTTGAGAGGAAGTTTTGAGTTATTAGTTATTAGTTATGGTGAAACTTTAAACCTGAAACGTGAAACTTTAAACTTTAAACAAATTTAAATTAAAATAAACAAAAGAATTATATGGCAGAGTGGACAGAAAGAGCCGAGCTTTTATTTACAAAAGATGGATTACAAAATTTGCAAAACTCAAATGTTTTAGTAGTTGGGTTAGGTGGCGTTGGATCATTTGCTGCTGAGTTTTTAGCAAGAGCAGGAGTGGGGAATATGACGATTGTTGATGGAGATGTCGTTGATATTACAAATATTAACAGACAATTGCCAGCTTTGCATTCAACTGTTGGACAGCCAAAAATTACTATTGTTGGTGATCGTTTAATGGATATTAATCCAGAATTAAAACTCACTCGAGTTCAGGAATTTTTATCTCCAGAGCGCGCGTTCGAAATTGTTTCTCCAGAATTTGATTATGTTTTAGATTGTATTGACAGCATTACGCCAAAACTTAATTTGATTATTGCAGCAAAACGCAAAAGAGTCAAAATCATTAGCAGCATGGGTGCAGGCGGAAAAATGATGGCCTCAAAAGTAAAAGTGGCTGATATCTCTAAAACGATAAACTGCTATTTCTCAAAAGCAATCCGCAAGAGATTAAAAGCTGTAAAAATCAACAAATTGAAAGTAGTTTTCTCATCTGAAATTCAAGATGAAAAAAGCTTAAAACTAACCGACGGAAAAAACTTTAAAAAATCTTTCTACGGAACAAACAGTTATATGCCAGGTTTATTTGGTCTTCACGCTGCAGAAACGGTAATTAGACATTTGTTGAGCAAATAGAGATATTAAGCTGCTAAGTGTTTAACTTAAAGCAAAAAAAACTTAATGACTTACTAACTCAGAATCTTAGAAACTTAAAAAAAATGATTAAAACAGTAATTTTTGATATGGACGGCGTAATTGTGGACACAGAACCCGTTCACCGTTATGCTTATTACAAACAATTTTCAGAACTAAATATCGAAGTTACTGAAGAAATGTACACTTCGTTTACCGGATTTTCTACACGAAATACATTTCAAACTTTAAAAGGATTTTTTCCGACTATAGAGCATGAGGTTGAAGATTTGATTCAGAGAAAAAGAAATATTTTTAACGATGCTTTTGATACTAAAGAAGATTTATTTCTATTAGAAGGAGTTGAAGATTTAATTAAAGATTTATACGCAAACGGAATTCAGTTAATTTTAGCTTCTTCTGCATCTAAAGTTACAATTGATCGTGTTTTTACAAGATTTAATCTGCACCAATATTTCACGCACATTGTAAGTGGAGAAGATTTTCCGCAATCTAAACCAAATCCAGCCATTTTCTTGCATGCAGCTTCGTTATCAATTGCTCCAAAGGAAAATTGTATTGTTATTGAAGACAGTACAAATGGAGTAAAAGCAGCAAAAGCAGCAGGAATTTATTGTGTTGGTTATAACAGTCATCATTCGAAATTACAGGATTTATCAGATGCTGATTTGATTATCAATGATTTTACTGAATTAAACGCGCAAAAAATATCACAACTTGTTTCTTGAATTAAGTTAAATTTAACAATTGTTCGCTAATTGAATTTGTAAATTTGAAGAAAACAAATAAACCTAAGAATGAAAAAACTACTTATTGCATTAGCTATTATAATAGCACCTTTTGCTGCAGATGCACAAATTAAAACACCACAAGCGAGTCCAAAAGGATATATTAAACAAACAGTTGGTTTGACAGATGTTGAAGTAACGTATTCAAGACCGGGAGCTAGAGGCAGAGCGGTATTTGGAAATTTAGTTCCGTTTGGTAAATTGTGGAGAACTGGTGCTAATGAAAACACCATTATCAATTTTAGTGATGATGTTGTTATCGACGGAAAAACTTTGAAAAAAGGAAAATACGCAATTTATACTATTCCGAAAATTGAAAGCTGGGAAGTAATTTTCTACCTTTCTACAGACAACTGGGGATTGCCAGAAAATTGGAGTGATGCATATGTTGCTTTGAGAACTACTGTTAAAGAAGATGCTTTGCCAACTCCTGTTGAGACTTTTACAATTGGAATTAATGGTTTAGATCCTAATTTTGGCTATTTAGAAATGGCTTGGGAGAATTCTCATGTAGCTTTAAAATTTGAAGTTCCAACTGCTAAAAATGCAACTGCAAGTATCGAAAAAACTTTGGCTGGACCAACTGCAAACGATTATTATGCTGCTTCGCAATATTTATTTTCATCAAACGGAAGTATTGAAACAGCTAGAACGTATGTTGATAAATCTTTAGAAATGAGCACAGATAAACCTTATTTTATCTTGAGATTAAAATCATTGATTCAAGCAAAACAAGGAGATAAAAAAGGCGCAATCGAAACAGCAAAAGCTTCATTAGCTGCTGCTGAGACTGCAAACAATCAAGATTACGTAAAAATGAACAAGGACAGTATCGCTGAGTGGAGCAGATAATCTCTTTTAATTTTTTTAATTATAAAATATAAAAATCCAAAGCTTTTAGTTTTGGATTTTTTTGTTATTTGAAAGAGTAGAAAAATGAAACCTTAAACTTGAAACAAATCAAACTAGACTAAACTTGACTTTCAATTCAAGCTCGGCGGTTCTGGAATTTTAATTGTTTTTTTTGTTTTCTTTACGATAAGCAAATAAAAAGTTATGCCTCCAAGAATAATAAGCAACGCAATTTCAAGCTGTCCAAGACTATTATTATCATTATACATGGCATTGGCACTTGCTAATTTTGCTTTCCCTTCCTTAATCTGAATTTGTGACAAGGATTCTAATGTTTTCAAGGCTGCTTCGCTCGAATAAGCAATTTTATTCCAGTTATTATTTTCAACTTGATTATTTATTTCTTTACAGGAAGATAAGAAAGCATCAAAATGTTCTTTCTCCTTATTTGTCAAAACAGTTTTAGCATATAAATCATCTATATTATGAACAATATTTAGAGTTTTAATGATTTCTTTTTTCTTTATATTGTCACTTATGCCAAGCTTTTCGGCTTCCGTTTTTATAAAATTAATTTCTTTTGAATATTGAAATATATAATGCGCAACAACCAATCGATCTTTATAAATTGCATTAATATTTTCGTTTACTTTTTTTGAATTTTGAAGTGTGTTGAAATTATTTAAAACAATAATCAGCATAACGACAAGCAAGATAAAAGCGGCTTTTGTTTTGTTGCTGTATTTTTTTAAATCTTTCATAATGCTGATTTTAAAAGAAATTTACAAATGATTAGCTTCTCAAAGATAAAGATTTTGATGGAGAATTAGCATCTTATAATCTTTGTTAAAATTGTTTATCAAAAACATATTGAAGTAATATTAAAAAAATAAAATAAAGCAAAGTTTGAATTAAACTGATACAAACACCAAAAATAAGAATCCGTTTAATTATATTTTATTTTTAAATTATGGTGCTTCGAAATGACTTAACATTTATATTTAATTTATCTGTTTGCTTTATTATTTACTCCAAAACCACTTCATCTTTACTTGGTTTACCTTTAAAAAAGATAAGTTGCATCAACAACGACAGTACAATAGTCAAAATTGCTCCAATGAAATTCAGCCATAAATAACCTAGTTTTTCTTGCTTGTAAATCATGAAATAATAGATGATAAAAATGGTGATTTGGCTGATTATAGCGCTATAAAACATAGGCTGTGCCTGAACGCGACGAAGGTAAAATCCGACTAAGAAGATCCCTAAAACAGTTCCATAGAAAATAGAACCAATTATGTTTACCAGCTGAATTAAATTTTCAAATAAAGTTCCTACACAGGCAAAAAGAATAGCTACAATTCCCCAAAAAAGTGTAAAAAATTTGGTTGCATTTAAATAATGCTTCTCTGATTTCTCAGCTTTAAGATTTCGTTTGTAAATGTCAATTGCTGTTGTCGAAGCCAAAGCGTTTAATCCTGAAGCTGTTGAAGACATTGCTGCCGATAGAATTACAGCCAACAATAATCCGATAAGTCCTTTTGGCAAATAATGCAGAATAAAGTGAAAAAACACATAATCTTTATCATTGGTTTCACTGTTGCTGTCTGCTCTCGAAATAATTTCTTTTGCACGGTCACGTAAATCTTTTTCTTTATTTGACAGTGCTACTAATTCTTTTCGTAAAATAGGGTTGTCATAGTCCTGATTTAGCTGATCGATATACAATAAATTGATGACTTTTTTGTCTTCTGAAAGTGTGCTTAATTTTTTTTCTAGAGCGTGATATTCTTCTTTATAAGCTGATTTTTCAATAACAATTTTATTATTTGGATTAAAATTTAACGGCACTGGATTGAATTGAAAAAAAACAAAAACCATAACTCCGGTCAACAGAATAAAAAACTGCATTGGCACTTTTAAAAGTCCGTTCATGATTAATCCCATTTGGCTTTCACGAACTGATTTTCCAGATAAATAACGTCCAACTTGAGATTGATCTGTTCCGAAATAGGCTAGTGCCAAGAAAAAACCACCCGTTATACCGCTCCAAAAAGTATATTTTTCTTCAGGATCAAAAGAGAAATCAACAATATTCATTTTATCATTCGCGCCCGCAATATGCATCGCGCTTGTAAAAGTCATATCGTTTGGCAAATAATGCAAAATCAAGAAAAATGTAATAAACATTCCCGACATGATCACAAACATCTGTTGTTTTTGGGTTACGTTAACCGCCTTTGTTCCTCCAGAAAAAGTATAGATAATGACAAGAACACCAATTATAATGTTCATTAAAGTTAAATTCCATCCTAAAAGTGCCGATAAAATAATTGCTGGAGCATAAATAGTAAGTCCGGTTCCTAAACCTCTCTGTACTAAAAAAAGTATTGCAGCAAGCGATCGCGTTTTTAAGTCGAAACGCTTTTCTAGAAATTCATAGGCCGTAAATACTTTATTTTTATGATATAACGGAATAAAGGTCAAGCAAATAACAATCATTGCAATTGGCAGTCCAAAATAAAACTGCACAAAACCCATTCCGTCATGATAAGCCTGTCCAGGAGTTGATAAAAAAGTAATAGCACTCGCTTGCGTCGCCATTACCGAAAGTCCAACTGTGTACCAAGGTGTTTCGTTGTTTCCTAAAATAAAATCTTCAACGTTTTTACTGCCTTTGGTTTTCCAAGAGCCATATCCAACAATAAATAAAAGCGTGACAATCAGTACGATCCAATCAAATAATTGCATAGGTTATGAGTATAATTGCATTATTAAGAAAAAAATTAGAATGTAAATAGCATTCGCCACCAAAACATAAGTGTAGCTTTTTTTCCATTTTTTTGTTTTTTTAGCTTCCATTTTTATGAATGTTTATTGCTTAAATTCTTGTTTAGGAGCTTCTATTGGCTGTTTCAGCGAAATTATATTTGAAAGTAATCGATACGCACCGGCTACACCTTCTGGCAACTCTCTAAAAAAGCTTAAACCGGTGTAAATATAATATCCTTTTCCATACGGCGCTACTAATAATGCCCCATCTTTAGCAGATTCACCTTTATCATGAGAAGATATAATAGGAGTGAAGGCAGGGTCATATTCATTAGGATAATACAAACCTTGCTCTTGTGTCCAGCCTTCAAAATCTTTTGTACTGATTTTGTTTGGTGTATTTAAAACAGGATGATTAGGTGCTAGAAAAGTAATTTTAGCATTTTCTTCAGTCACACGATCATTTGAAACTTTTAGCGGATAAGGCGCAATCTGGTCAGTGACCATTTTGCCATATGTATTGTATTGCACAATCATATTTTTACCGCTTTTTACAAAATCAAAAAGTATTTTTTGTTTGTTTGCTAAAGCATTTACAGTATTGTATGCCCGAATTCCAGTAATAACGGTACTAAATGAATCAAGTTTTTCAGGCGTGATTTCTTCTGGTTTTAAAAGAGTGACTTTGTATCCCATTTGCGTTAAACTTTCTGGAACTTCGTCGCCAGCACCCATGATGTAGCCAATAGCATCTCCAGAAGTTTTTAGGTCAATTCGAATGCATTTTGATTCGGCCGGTTTTAAAACCATTTGTTTGGTAATGTGCGGATAATCAATTATAGTCTGGTCTTTATCAAAACGTTTATTATCCACGGTAACAATACTTTTGGCAACAGCTTCTTCTGGATTTACCGGAGGAGTAACTTCAAAATAAAAGGTTTGCTCGTTTCCTTTTTTATCTAAAGAAAATGCAATTTGTTTCGGAGAAACTACCCAGCTTTTTGGTAAATCAAGTTGTAAATTTCCTTTTATTGCATCTTTTCCAGCACGAACTTTTACTGGAATCATTTTGCTTTTAGTGTCTTTAAAAATCAATACTTTTTCTAAAATCGAAGTTGTAACTTCTGGAACTATATCGAGAAAATTATACATTTCGCCTTTTACGCCATCGTTGTATTTGTAAACAACTGTGCGCTCAAACGGAATTTCAACACCGCTGATTTTTACATTAAAAACAACCTTAACTTCTCTTATAATATCTGGAATTCCAATATTTTCTTGGTTCGAAACCGTGTACATTCCAACGCTTGCTTTTTCCTTTAACCAATAAGGCTGTGTATATTCCAAATTATTTGGAAGCTGTATTTGAAGGTTTATTTTTTGGTCGTTATTGTTTTTTAAAATACTATTTTGGATCGTCGTTTTATTGTCAGGCAATGAGGTTACACTTGCCAATTGCATTTCAACAGAACATCTGTTTATCGCTTCTAGACTTAATTTAATAGTACTTCCTGGTGTTGTTTCTTGTTCGCTGGCAACAGCTTCTAGATATAATCCAGAGCAAGAGGCTATAATATTTTTTATTGCTGTTGCTTTTAGGGTTTTCCAATGATCATCGTCTAAAGCTTCAATCATTTCGTATGCCTTTACCAAATCAGGAATGCTGGCTGACGGATTGCTGAAATCATATTTCGTGATAATTTTAGAAATCAAATCACCAACTGGTTTTCCGTTTTTAACTCGGTTCCAAGTCGTGTCAATTCCATCAAACAAATTATCACGTTCTTTGGGATTTTCTCCATTAATAAGTTCTAGAAATTCAGTTTCTTCTCCACGTGCTCCAGTACTTCCAAATCCTTGTGATTGGTGGCGGCTTCGGCTTAAAGCAGCAATTTCCTGATTCGATTTTCCAATTCCAGTATAATAAACGCCAGTTTCTAATTTGGTGAATTTCGATTTATTAGCAGCATCAAATTTTTCCTGGCTTCCATAAAACCACCAAGACGGATTAAAAAATTGTCTTTTTACCTGCCAAGGTTTAACATATTTTAATTGTTCGGGATATATTTTAGGATCATTTGTTAATTTAAAACTTTCAACGCTCAGTATGGCTGAAGAAGTATGATGTCCGTGCGTAGTTCCTGGCGATCGATGATCAAATCGGTTAATAATAACGTCTGGCTGAAATTTTCTGATGGTCCAAACTACATCAGCAAGAACT
Source organism: Flavobacterium sp. JLP (assembly GCF_015350755.1). Lineage (NCBI taxonomy): Bacteria > Pseudomonadati > Bacteroidota > Flavobacteriia > Flavobacteriales > Flavobacteriaceae > Flavobacterium > Flavobacterium sp. JLP. The sequence goes on from NZ_JADKPS010000001.1 coordinate 43,676, forward strand.
TTATCTTTATCCCATATTTGTAAAGTTTCGTCTGGAGTTTTAGAAAAACCAAAATCGTTTGCGCGCGAAAAAAACTGTTCACCGCCATCAATTTTACGAGCTTCAATTAATTCCTGAGTTCTGATAACACCTAATAGTTCGCGCAATTGCGGGCCAATTAAATTCTGTCCTCCATCACCTCGTGTTAAGGATAAATACCCAGTTCTGGCATTCATTTCGTTTGCCATATAAGAAATCAAACGTGTGTTTTCGTCATCTGGATGAGCAGCAACATATAAAACGGAACCTAAAAAGTTTAGTTTTTTAATTTGATTGTAAATTTCTACAGAACTTGGTTTTTGTGGTTGTTGTGCAAAACAAATAGAAATCCCTGTTAAAAAAAATAAAAGAATTTGTAACTGAATTTTTCGCATAGCGTGATTAGGTGTTTTTGAAAGTGCTTCAAAAATACTAATTATATTGTTGATGAGTATTTAAATGAAATGTTAATGTTTGGTTATTGATTCTCTTTTTTAAGAGAATGTATTACAAAAATAAAGGCCTCTAATTATATCTAAGCTCTTTAAGCTATTGTTTGTTTATATTGATTAATCAACATTAGAATTGGTACTACTAGTTTTTTATTAAAAAAAAAGAGCATCAAAATATTTGATGCTCTTTTTTAAAATTGTTATTTAACAGTTTTTATCTTCTTCCGTGACCATTTCCATGGTGATCATCGTGTCTGTCGTCTCTATCGTGTCTATCATGTTTGTCATGATGTCTATCATTGTGTTTGAAATCTCTGTGATCATCATGACGATCGTTGTAACCATAAACGGGTCTTGGTTTATAAGGTCTTTGTGGTTCACCGTGATATCCTTTATAGTATTTTACTCTATGACGATCAAAATAAGTATATGGTGTTCTTCCGTGGTAGTCGTTTAAAACAACTTTGTATCCTCCATATAAATCATAGTTTCTGTATTGTCTTGGCAAATAGGTTGTTCTAACCCATCTTCCGCCTCCATAATAAATAAATTGAGAAGCTCGAACATCATAATAAGCCTCAATGTCTGGCAAATAATAATATTCCATTTCTGAATATCCTGAAGGACCCCAAGCTGGAGGTGTTCCTATATTAACGTTAATTGATACTTGGGCTTGTGTGGCATTTGCAACCAATAGAAATAATCCTGCGATTGCTATTTTTATTGTTTTCATTTTTTTAAGTTTTAATGTTAATCTTGTTTAGGGATATTCATATACTGTGCCAAAAATAAAAACAGAATGTATTTGGTCGAATAAATTGAGCATTTTAACGAGCTAATTAAAGCTAGTATTTTTATAAGTTTTTGATTTTTAAATTGTTCCGACAATTTAAAAACAAGAAAAAAAATGCAAAATATTTTATCTTATTTATAATCTACAACTCTGGGTTTAGCCAGTTCAAAATTTTGTAAACCGTAATCTGTAGTTTCAAAAGTATTGGTTTTAAATACATTATCACCATCAAAAGGTATTGTTGGATAATATGACAGTGATAATTGAAAAGAACTGAATACTAAGTAATCATTACTGATTAAAAGACCAAGAGTTACTTTAGAATATGCTTTGTTTCGAGACATGGCATTATTCGGACTTCCTAAAACTGCAATTGAATAATTAAAAAACGGATTCATACGAAAGCCCCAAAGCGCATGAGGCGTATAAGTTTGTGTCTGAAGCGATAATAGTAATTTGTTCGTTCCGTAAATAGCGCTGTTAAATCCTGCTAATCCATTTTCTTCATTAATATTAAGCTCGTCTCCAATAATGTTTTCTCGGTTTATACCAAGAACCAATTTTGGATTAACAAATTGTCTTAATTTCCATTTTCCTATACTGTATAGTTTTGTAAAGTAATTTGTTTCCATCGAAAATGCCGTTTGATAGGTTTTCGATTCATGAAAGAAAGTACCAGCTTCAAAATTCATACTCATAAATCCCCATCGGTAATAATTTCCAAATGAAAATTGCCCGCCTACATACGGTCTCCATATTGTATTTTTATATTGATAACCTAAAGTAACGCCATAAATTCTTCCTATGGGTACATCTTCAGTCTGTCCGTTTCTAAAGATGTAGCTGTCTTTTATAAATTTTCGAGTATTGATTCCAATCCCAGATAAAATAAGTTTTTCATCAGAATAAAAATGAGTCGGATCGTATACCTCAGTTGGAGTTTCGGTAAAATTTACATTTAAAAAACGACCTGTTACAATCAAATTTGTAACCCCATTTTTTTCATCAGCAAAAACCTTGCTGGCCTTTCCTGCCCATAAATCTTGCGAGTTATATTTAAATGGCTGATAAGCATACGTCATATCTGGAGCCTGCAATGTATCTTTTCTAAAATTTTGAGCAATGTAAAAACCGCCAGCCCATTTGGTTAAAGGAGAATAGAATAACCGTTCAATATTGATACTTTTTACATAATTATCATCAAGGTCCATTTTGTAATGCAAAGCAGCTCCTATATAGGTATTTTTGATATTTGGAACTGTGTAGGTAACATCATTTCCATTTTGACCATCATCAAAACGATTCGTAAAGCGATATTCAAGCTGTTGTCCTGAGCCAAAAAAATCTTTTTCTTTAAACCCGACTGAAACTTGATTGCTTGATATAGAAAATCTCGGAATCGTACTCCAAGAATCTAAAACTCGTATGGTTACATCAACAGAATCTGATGCAGCACCAACTACTTCATTTGTAATTCGAACTGCAGTAACATATTTCTGCGATCGAATCAAACGTTCAGATTCCTGTACTTTATAGCTGTCATAAGATGAGTTTTTTTTGAAAAGCAATAAATTAGTGATGGCAATTCTTTTTGTTTTTAAATGAAGTCTGTTACCCGTACGTTCTCCCCAATTTTTTGGAGTTTGTGTGGTATCCATAAGAGAATGACCAAATGGATCTAACGTTATAATATTAATTTTTCGAATGATTTTGCCATTATAATTTGCAGTATCACTTGGGATAATTAAATCTTCCTTTTTTCTGGGTTTATTTGCTCTAAACAAAAGTTTATGCAGTGTTTGAGTAAATTTATTCTTTTTAGAATAATTTCTAATTTTAGTGTATACTTCTGCGCTGTCTCTTTTAACTGTATTATTTTTTTTTGTTTTATCTACTTGAGCATATGTGCTTTGCAGACAAAAACATAAAAAGATAAAAACGATTATTTTATTGTTTAACGACATTCAGTATTTTTTCTATATAAAATTAGGTTTTGTATGAATATAGGTATTATTTTTCTTACTTTAAGAATAATATTGTTTAATTTTCAATCTTAGCTCGACGAACTCTCCAAGTAAATTTTTTAGGCATATGGTTTCCCATTAAGTAGCCCCAAGGTTCTAATGATTCAATTCTTTCAAAAATAATTTTCAAAATCGCTAAAAGCGGAATAGCCAAAAACATACCCGAAATTCCAGCCGCCGCGCCGCCAACGATAATTCCCATGATAGATACAAAGGCATTAATTTCGACTTTTGAATTTATTATTAATGGCACAAGTATATTATTATCAATTAATTGAACAATGACATTGACAATTAAAATGCCTAGAATTATTGATGTATCTGGAGTTCCAGTTAATGATGCTAAGACTGTAATGATTCCTGCAATTAAAATTCCGATATAAGGTATTAGATTCAGAATTCCAGTTATTAATCCTAATAAAATAAAATATTTTACTCCGATTATCCAAAGTCCTAAACTTGTTAATACTGAAACAACAATCATCTCAAATATTAAACTGATAATGTAATTATTAATAGAAACTTTGATTTGTGCTAAAATATCTTTTAAGGCGGCGTGGTTTTCTTTAGAAATTAATTTTGCTAAAAACAGTACAAAGTGATCTTTATATAATAAAAATAAAAAGGTATAAATTGGAATAATAGTGCAGTCTAAAAGAAGATCCGTTATTGATATTATAGCTGAGCCAATAGTACCTCCGCCATTTTTTACAGAATCTTTGGTAACATTATCTAAATATTTCTTCTGTTCTCCAATACTTATATGAAAATTCTCTTTGACAAATTTATGTATCTCTGTTATAAAAACATTTGTATTTTTCTTAATAGTTTCAAAATCATTCGCCATATCACTTACTTCGTAGGAAATAAAAAAGAGTATACCAGCAATAAAAGAAGCAAATAACAAAACACAAATGGCGGCAGCAAGATGTCTAGGGAACTTCAGCCTTGTGTTCAAAAATGTAAAAAGAGGAAGCAGTAAAACAGCAAATAAAAATGCCATTAAGACAGGAGTAATTATATCTTTTCCAATACAAAAAATAAAAGCAAAACAAATTAAACTTACTAAAATCAAAGAAAGTTTAGCATAAAATGGAAATTGTATTGTTCGAATCATTTGTATTAAAAAATTAAGGTTTTATAGTTTAGTAAAATATCTAAACAAAATTCCTTTTTTAATACATAAATAACGTTCTACGTTTCTAAAATAACGTTATAAAATTCCCACCAAATTTTTAATCAAAAAACTCTTTTTCTTCGTAATGCGCTGGCATGATGGATATTCCTTTTTGCAATAGCAAATTATTTGGAAAAATGATTCTTTCGCCTTCTTTTGTTCTCAAATTTACGTGAAAGGCACTTATATCTTCAATTTCGGCTTCTATAGGAAAATCTTTGTCGTGAATTTTTATAGTATCTCCAATTCTAAAGGGAAATGAAAAAAATAAAATCATTCCAGAAGTAATGTTGCTTAAAATAGACCATTGTGCAAACATTGCGACACCAATAACAGTAGCGATCGACGATACCGTTATAAAAATGTCTTTCGTATCAACTCCCCAAATCACAATCAGACTGATAGTTACTAGAATATTCATCAACAAATGAATGTATTTGATAACTAAATTTGTGCGATGTTCTAATAGCTGACTGGTGCTGGCGTAACGTCGAATCAATTTTGCAATAATAACTCTTAAAGCTACTAGAGTAAAAAGAAGAATTACGGTGGCTAATATTTCCTGGCTATATTCTTTAAAAGAAAACATAAATTAATTTTTACACTAAAGTACTCAAATATTCATAAACTTTAGCTGTGGGAAGTCCCATAACATTGGTATAAGAGCCTTCGACTTTTGCAACTGCCATAAAACCAAACCATTCCTGAATTCCGTAAGCACCGGCTTTATCATAAGGTTTGTAATTATCAATATAATACAAAATAGCCTCGTCTGACAATTCGTTAAAAGTAACTTTTGTAATATCATTTAATAGAGTAGAAGAAGTGTTAGTTTTAAAGCAAACCGACGTAATTACTTCATGCGTTGTATTCGACATGGATTTGATCATTTCAAAAGCATCTTCCGCACTTTTTGGTTTTCCTAATGCTTTATTTTGATGCCAGACAATGGTGTCGCTTGTTACTAATATCTCATTTTTTTTTAATTCGCCTTCGAAAGCACTTGCCTTTAGTTCGGCCAAGTAATCTGTGATCTCAACCGCTTTTAATTCCGGAGGGTAAATCTCTTCTATATCTTTTAGTCTAATTTCAAAATCAAGATCTAAATCTTTAAAAAATTGCTGTCTTCTTGGAGATCCAGAAGCTAAAATTAAAGTGTATTTTTTAAGTTTTTCTCTAAGCATTGTATAGATGATTTAGGTGAATTACCAGTATTGACAGAATTCCGAAAAGCAAAATCAGTTTTAAAATAGTACTCAAATGATGAAAATCTTTTGGCGATTTTGCAGTAAATATTTTAACTATAAAATACAATAAAGGTGCTAAAATAAAGGCAAAAGCATAAAGCGTTACAATGTACAGTTTGTTTGAAAAAAAGTATGTATTGATGTAAAGCAAACATAAAATAAATGCAATAACAGCAAATCCTAAAGCAATTTTAGAGGCTCTGTTAATTCCAATTGCAATAGGCAAAGTATTCATTCCTTGATTGTAATCACCATTTACATCTTCTATATCTTTAATTATTTCTCTAATAAAGTTTATCATAAAAGCATATAATGCATAATCGAGCAAAATAGAAAATACACTCGCCATTTGTGCTTGATTGTCAGGAATTGTTGCCGGAAATAAATCAAAAATTCCAATGATTATAACGCTCAGCGCCAATAGTAAGGCAACTATAAAATTACCTAAAATCATAATTTGCTTTAAACTAGTAGAATAAAAGTAAAGCAGTGATGCAATTAAAATAAAAATGGTAGCAAAACTCGGCTTCATGATAATATTTGACAACACAAAACCAGTAGCAACACCCGTAATATTCAATCCGATATAGATATTATAAGCGCTGGTTTCAGATATTCCTTTTCCAACAAGCACATCATTTGGTTTATTAATTGTGTCTGTAGCAACATCAAGAATATTATTGATAACATAACCTGCTGCGGCCAATAAAACAGTGCTTAAAACTAATAGCCCATATTGCCAGTCTGCTAAAGCGAGCGGAATATTTTGCTGTTTTAAAAAAGCATAACGAAACAAAATCTGCATAAAAGCAAGCATCAATAAGTTTTTATATCGAATGAGTTTGAGGTATTTCATTTTTTTCTTAAGTTTTAAAGGTTCATAGCAACAAAGGTTCAATGTCTTGCTCTATAATTCACAATTCATAATTCACAATTCACAATTATCTAATCGTGTTTTCCATTAAAATATTCCATCCATTTTCCCTGTACTTTCATTACTTGTTCTATTACATCGCGTGCAGCACCTTTTCCGCCCTTCACGTGCGAGATATAGCGGCAAATATTTTTAATTTCTGGACTTGCATCTTGTGGGCATGTTGGCAACCCAACTAATTTCATTACATGATAATCCGGAATATCATCGCCCATATACAACACTTGTTCTGGGTTTATATTGTAAGTATCAGTATATTCTTTAAAAGTTTTTACTTTATCTGGCGTTCCTAAATGAATGTCGGCGATTCCTAAATTGCGAAGACGAACACGAACACCTTCGTTGCTTCCTCCAGAAATAATACAGACATTATAACCGCTCTCAACAGCTGCCTTCATTGCATAACCGTCACGAATATTCATTGTACGAAGAATTTCTCCTTCATTGGTTACAAAAACGGAACTGTCTGTAAGTACGCCATCAACATCAAAAACAAATGTTGTAATGTCGTTCATTATTTCTTTATAACTTTTTGCCATTATTTTGTATAGATTGTGTTAGTATTTTATAGATATTCTTTTGATTTTGATTGGTTAGATAATCCAAATGCGATTCAATTGTTATTGAGTCATTGCGTTTTGCCGGTCCTGTTTGAGCATCAATCGGATCAAGCGTATTGATTTTTTCAGCAGTTTCCTGAATTAAAGGTTTTAGAATATCAAAAGGAACCTGATGTTCATCACAAATTTCCTGACCAATTTGATATAAATGATTCGTGAAATTATTCACAAAAACAGCTGAAACATGCAAAGCTTTCCGCTGATCTGAATTTATTGGGAAAACAGCATTTGAAATACCTTTTGCAACAGTTTCTAAAACACGAAAATCAAAAGTATTCTCAGCTTCCAGACAAAGCGGAACAGTAGAAAAATCAACCTCTTTGCTTTTAGAGAAAGTTTGAAGCGGATAAAAAACGCCTCTTCTGTTTTTTAAGTCTAAAGTTTCTAAAGAAGCAGCGCCAGAAGTATGAGCCACAAGCTGGTTTTGAAAAGGCAATTGTTTGGAAACTTCTAAAATTGCATTATCAGAAACTGCTATAATGTATAAATCAGCTTCTTTTAATTCTGCAAAATCATCAACAATTTTGTCATAATCAATTAAAGAAGCTAAAGTTTCCTTTTTTCTAGAAAATACTTGTACAATTTCGACCGTCTCACTTTTAGAGAAAGCTTTTATTAAATGCTGCCCAACATTTCCGGAACCAATTAGCGTTATTCGAATCATATCGCAAAATTAGCATTATTTTTTTTAATCGAATGGCTTTAAATTCGTTTGTCTTACGTTTAAAATAACTTCTAAATTCAATATTTTGGACAAAATTTAAAAGCCCGCAGTTATAATTACCAAAGTAATTACAAAAAGCGGACTTAAGCATTGATTTTGATTTATTTAGAATTTTACTGTGCCTTTAGGAACCGTTTCTCCAATAACTGTTTTTTTAGAAAAATCTGATTTTTTATCGGAAACAAATTCAATATTCGAACTTGCCTCACCATCAATTGTAATTGCTTTTGCTGAATTCGAACTGAATTCAATATTTTTGAAAGTCATATTTTTACCATTATAAATTTCAAATACGGTTGGTTTTGCAATATCTAATTTAGCATTGCTGATTTTTATTCCTTTTGCGTCGATAATAGAAAAACCGTTTTCTGCTTTTGCAGTCAGGTTTGATATTTCGATATTCTCGAGATTCATTTCAGGCAGACCTTGCAAAAATACAGCTTGATAAGCGCCGGCAATTGTAATATTTTTTATTAAAATATTTTTAAATTGAGGAGTTTCTTCGTTAACAGGCATTATTTTATTGGCCACTTTACTGCCGCCTTCAGCAAGCGTTTCAGCAATAGATTTTCCTCCATAGTACAAATCAAAAGAAATTGCCTGTGATGGAATATCAGTCATAAAAATATCTGAAATAAAGATATTTTCAACAACTCCGCCACGTCCGCGCGTACTTTTAAAACGCAATCCAACATCGGTTCCCATAAAAGTACAATTTGATACATGAAGATTTTTTACGCCTCCAGACATCTCGCTTCCAACTGTTACACCACCGTGTCCGTGATAAACGATATTGTTTTTGACAATAATATTTTCGCACGGAACACCGCGATCACGTCCGTCTTTATCTTTACCTGATTTTATACAAATTGCATCGTCACCAACATCAAAACTTGAATTTTCAATTACCACATTTTTGCAAGATTCAACGTCAAGACCGTCTCCGTTTTGAGAATACCAAGGATTTCGAACCGTAACATTACGAACGATTAAATCTTCGACCATTAATGGATGAATGTTCCAGGCTGGAGAATTCTGAAAAACAGGTCCGTCAAAAAGCACTCTTTTACTGTTTTGAATGCTTACCATTACCGGACGCAGGAAATCATGAATTGCCTCAAATTCTTCTTTGGTTTTTAAATCCAGACGTACATTTTGATCAGCTCCAACAGAAGCTTTCATGAAAGTCTCAGATGGATACCAGCTTTCTTTTTTATCATTTAAAACACCGCCTGAAGCAATAATTTTTTTCCATTGGCTTTCTGTCAATTTACTCTTTTTAACTTGTCTCCAAACTTCTCCTGAACCATCCCAAACACCGTTTCCAGTAAAGGCAACATTTTCTAGATTTTTGCCATAAATAGGAGAGATGCAGCGCCATGTATTTAGGCCTTCAAAACTGGTTTCAATAATGGGATATAAGCTTTTGTCTGGAGAAAATTTTATTAATGAGCCAGTTTCAGCATGTAATTCGATATTGCTTTTTAGGATAATTGGGCCTGTAAGCCAAACTCCAGGCGGAATAATAACTTTACCGCCACCTTTTTTAGAAACAGCCTCTATGGCATCGGAGAAAGCCTTTGTGTTTAAAATATAACCACCGTTTACTGCACCAAAATCTGTAATTTTTACCGTATTTTTTGGAATAATAGGCTCCTTGACTTTTGCCATTTTAAATTCAATATTCTTATAAGTTTCGTCAGATTTTGAATTTTGAGCAAAGGAGTCTGTACATAAGATAGTCATAACAATTGTCAATGCAAAGAAGAATGAATTAATTGGTTTAGTTTTCATGCAATTATAATTATAGGTTTGGTTAGAGATAGCCTTAATTCTTAATAGTGAAACAATTTTTTAAAGATAATTTAAAAATGACTAATCTTAAAATGAGAATTAATAATGTAATCGATTACACAAATCTATAAAAAAATATCAATATTCAAAGAAATTGGTGCAAAGAATTTCTTTGTAAGAATTAACATCTAGATGCGCTATATTAGCATCTAAAATCAAGTCATTTTTAGTTTTAATTAACAAATCACAAATATTAGAACTCAACATTTTTGAGTACTTTTGTGGCACTTTTATACAATGTAATTCCTCAAAAATGAATAAAAAAATATTCTCTTTTTTGTTTTCTACACGATTAATGGCCGTTCTTTTTTTAACATTTGCAATCGCAATGGGTGTTGGAACTTTTATCGAAAGTAAGTACAACACAGATACAGCCAGAATTTTAATTTACAATACTTGGTGGTTTGAAGCAATAATGGCTGTTTTCATGCTTAATTTCTTCGGAAATATTAAACGGTACCAATTGCATAAAAAAGAAAAATGGGCAACTTTATTACTTCATATTGCTTTTGTTTTTATCATTTTAGGAGCTTTTATTACACGTTATATCAGCTATGAAGGCATGATGCCCATTCGTGAAGGCGCTGCAGAAAACCAAATTTATTCAGACAAAACATTCCTGACTGTTTTTGCAGATGGAGAATATAAAGGTGAAATGAAACGAAGAGTTTTTGAGAAAAACCTTTTATTGTCACCGGTTACTAATAATAATTTCAGTATGTCTGGCAAGTTTGATGAAACGCCTTTTGAGGTGAGTTATGTAAACTATATTATGGGTGCTAAAGAAACTATAAAACCAGACCCAAGCGGAACTTTGTACCTTAAATTAGTTGAAGCCGGAGCAGGCGGACGTGAAGAACATTTCTTAAAGGAGGGAGAAGTTCAAAACATTCACAATGTTTTATTTGCTTTGAATAAACAGACTGATGGAGCAATTAATATAAATACAAAAGGAGAAAAATATACAATTCAGACACCTTTTGAAGGAGAATTTATGCGAATGGCAGACAAATTTAAAGGAAGCGTGACCAAAGATAACGTCCAGCCTTTAATGATGCGTTCGTTATATAGTATAGGTGATATTAGAATTGTTTTTCCAGATCCTGCTGTAAAAGGAATTGTTGATTATGAGTCTAATAATGATTTTAAAGCGAAATCGCATACCGATGCCTTGATTGTAAAAGTAAAAGCAGAAGGACAGGAAAAAGAAGTAAGACTTTTAGGTTCTAAAGGCAGTATTGGTGAACCGCAAACCGTTAAAATTGGAAAAATAGAATACAGTTTATTCTACGGAAGCAAGGCTTACGTTTTGCCTTTCAAAATTAAATTGAACGATTTTATTGCAACTAAATATCCAGGAACAGAAAAAAGCTATTCGGCTTTTGAAAGTAAAGTTACCGTTCAGGATTCTGCAGAAACTTTTAATGCAGATATTTATATGAATCACGTTTTAGATCATAAAGGATATCGCTTTTTTCAATCATCTTTTGATCCGGATGAAAAAGGAACAGTTTTATCTGTAAACCACGATTTTTGGGGAACTTCGATAACTTATTTAGGGTATTTTATGTTATTTTTCGGATTAATGGCAATTATGTTTACTAAAGATTCTCGTTTTACTGATTTGAAAAGAAAATTAGAAAATGTAAAAAAGAAAAAAGAAAAACTGATTACAATTTTAGTATTAATGATCAGTTTGAGTGGTTTTGCTCAAGCACCTCACGTTCACACTCCTGGCCACGATCACAATCACACGACAGATCCAAATGATCATGCAAATCACGTTACTGCTGCACCAAGTCAGAGACAGTTAGATTCGTTATTAACGATTTATAAAGCTCCAGAAGCGCATGCAGCAAAATTTGGACGTTTGATTATTCAGGATGCTGGAGGAAGAATGAAGCCTATTAATACTTTTTCATCTGAATTGTTGAGAAAAGTAAGTCAGAGTGATACATATAACGGAATGAATTCTGATCAGGTATTTTTGTCAATGACACAATACGCTCAGGTTTGGATTCAGATTCCGCTTATTTATTTAAGATCAGGGAATGACAGTATTCGTAAAATTATTGGTGTAGAAAAAGATGCAAAACATGCTCCGTTTGTACAATTTTTTGATGCTAACGGTAATTATAAACTTTCTCCTTATTTAGATGCAGCTTATAAAGCAGCAAATCCGAATCAGTTTGAAAAAGATTTTATCGAAACGGATAAAAAAGTTAATCTAATGGAATCTGCTTTGAGTGGCAGTATTTTGAAAATTTTCCCTATTCCGAATGATCCAAACAATAAATGGGTTTCGTATTTAGAAAGAGAGCACGGCGCATTAAAAGGAATGGATTCTACGTATGTAAAGCAAATTCTGCCTTTATATTTCAGTGCTTTAAATAATGCTTCTATTTCTAAAAACTTCAATACAGCTGATCAATTGGTTGAAAGCATTAATGGCTTTCAAAAGAAATTTGGAAGCAAAGTACGTCCTAGCGAACAAAAAATTGATGCAGAAATCGCTTATAATAAATATGACGTTTTCAAAAAATTGCCATATTGGTATATTACAGCGTCAATCTTGATGTTGATTTTTACGATTATAAATATCTTTTTTGAGAAAAAATGGCTTCGTTTTACAGTAAATGGATTCCATATTATTGTTGGGTTTTTATTTGCTCTTCATACTTTAGGATTAGTTGCCCGCTGGTATATTTCAGGACACGCACCTTGGAGTAATGCTTATGAATCAATTATATATGTGGCATGGGCGACCATGTTCTTTGGATTGGCTTTTGACAGAAAATCAAAACTGACTGTAGCATCATCTGCTTTTGTTACAGCAATGATTTTAATGGCTGCCTACATGAACTGGATTGATCCAGAAATCGCCAATTTACAGCCTGTCTTAAACTCTTATTGGTTAATGATTCACGTTGCTGTAATTGTAGCAAGTTATGGCCCATTTGCACTAGGAATGATCTTAGGTTTCGTTGCACTGCTGTTGATTTTCTTTACAACTGAAAAGAACAGAGCTAAAATTGAATTAAACATAAAAGAGATTACCTATATCAATGAAATGGCTTTGACAATTGGTCTAATTATGTTAACTATTGGTAACTTTTTAGGAGGACAATGGGCGAATGAAAGCTGGGGACGTTACTGGGGCTGGGATCCAAAAGAAACTTGGGCCTTAATCTCTATTATGGTTTATGCATTTGTAATTCACGCACGTTTTGTGCCGGCTTTACGCGGAAAATGGTTTTTTAATTTAATGAGTATGTTCGCGTTTATCTCTATTTTATTCACATATTATGGAGTAAATTTCCATTTGGTTGGACTGCATTCATACGCAAGCGGAGAAGCACATTCTCTAAATTGGATTTGGTATTCATTGGCAACAATTTCTGTTATTGGAGCTATTACATATCCTAAATACCATAAATATTACAAGAGTAAAAAAGTAAAAAATAGATAATTATTAGAAGTAATTATTAATTCATAAAAAAAGGTTCAATGATAAGTTGAACCTTTTTTTATTTGACTATTTCTATAAATTGTTAATCTTACCTGAAATCTTTAGAAAAACTTTTTTCTAAACCAAAAGGCTACATTTACTAAAGCAATCAAAGCAGGTACTTCAACCAAAGGCCCAATCACACCGGTAAATGCCTGACCACTATTAATGCCAAAAACTCCAATAGCAACAGCAATGGCCAATTCAAAATTATTTCCGGTGGCAGTAAACGCAATTGCAGCACTCTTAGAATAATCTGCACCAAAATACTTTCCTGTAAAGAAACTCAGAATAAACATAACTAAAAAATAAATAAATAAAGGAATCGCAATTCGTATCACATCCATCGGAATCTGAACAATCATTTCACCTTTCAGATTAAACATAATAAAAATGGTAAATAATAATGCAATTAATGTGATAGGTGAAATAAACGGAATATATTTATTGTGAAACCATTCTTCTCCCTTCACTTTTATTAAAATGTAGCGGCTTATAATTCCGAGTGCGAACGGAATTCCTAAGTAGATTCCAACACTTTCTGCAATTTGAGTAATACTTATATTTATTTTAAAACCAGAATAACCAAAATAAGGAGGTAAAATCGTGATAAAAAAATAAGCATATATGCTATAAAGTAAAACCTGAAAAATACTGTTTAAAGCGATTAATCCGGCGGCATATTCACGGTTTCCATAAGCAAGATCATTCCATACAACCACCATGGCAATACAACGAGCCAAACCAATTAGAATTAAGCCTGTCATGTATTCTGGATATCCCTTTAAAAATAAAAGAGCCAACAAAAACATTAAAATTGGGCCAATAATCCAATTAAGAAATAATGATGCACTTAATACTTTTGCATCTTTGAAAATATCTTTAACTTTATTATAATTAACTTTAGCCAATGGAGGATACATAATTAATATGAGTCCAATTGCAAGTGGAATACTAGTAGTTCCGCTAGAGAAAGAGTTAATATATTTTCCACTTGACGGAAAATAATATCCAATAGAAATGCCAATTATCATAGCTAGGAAAATCCAAAACGTTAGAAAACGATCCAGAAATCCTAATTTTTTTCTTTCCGGTGAAGCAGAAATACAATGATCTTTTGCCATATTATTTTTTTATTTGCGAGAAAACATAAAACATTTCAGTCGCAATTTGAAGACTTCTTTCTTTGTATTTCTGAGATTGATGTGGTGTGTTATCAAATGCTTTTGGATCGTCATAAGTTATCGGAATCCGTTTTTCTGCTCCAGCTATAAAAGGACAACCGTTATCGGCCTGAGAACAGGTCATAATAGCGGCAAACTCTTTTTGTGGATTAAAATAATTATCATACGTTTTAGAAAAACCTATAATTGGAGATTCATTTGGAGAAAATTTTATCGCATAAATTGGATTTTTTTTATCAGAAATTTTTTTTATCAGAAACCCAGATGATTCTAATGTTTCGGCAACTTTAGGAAATAACGCAGTTGTTTCAGTTCCTCCAGAATAACAAAAAACACTTTTTATTCCATAATAATGTGCTGCTGTCTGTGCCCAAACTTGCGACAAATGACTTCTTCTAGAATTGTGTGTGCAAATAAAGTTTAAGCGAATATTTTGTTGAATATCAGTATTATATTGAATGAAATCAATAAGAGGTTTTAATATTTTTTTTCGATCAAGAGTTATTTCGTCAAAATTAAATGCTAAAACGGTTTCTTGTATTTCCTTAAATAAAATTTCTTTATGCATCTCTTACTTAATTAACAACAACCTCCGCCAGGTGTGCAAGAATTTGAACTTTCTCCATTTAACTGTGTCAGCTTCATTTTTGGTTTTTCTGAAGGGATGCCACATTGATCCTTTGCTAAGCAAGCAGTTTGTTTATTCAACAGTTCAAAATCTTTTCCATTAAAACCTAAATCATATTTGCCAATGGTAGTATCTTGATATTCAACTTCAATTTCAAAATCTTCGATCCCTAATATCTTTTCCGAAAGTTCAATAATGTGATTTAATTTTTGAGGTTTTAAACGGTGTTCAAAATCGTTTGCATCCCAAAGCTGAAAGTTGACAACAGTTTCATTACGGACAACCCCGCCACAATCAATAAAGTTTTTTGTAATTAAACCTACTTCAGTTACATGAAAATGTTCTGGAACAAAATTTCCGTTTGGTAATTTAAAATTTACCGTTTCGAGAGTAGTTAGTATTTTTTTTATTTCTGAAAGTTTCATAATAATTTGATTTACTGATTAACAACATTCTTTGTTTCTTTTCTCTATATGATTTGCCACTAGGTTGAAAAAAATTTTAATTTTATCAAAGCCAGCTTCATTAATGCAATAGCAAATTGCATTTCCTTCAATGCTTCCTTTTATTAATCCGGCATTTTTAAGTTCTTTTAAATGCTGGGAAATAGTAGGCTGGGAGAGAGGAAGTTCGTTTACAATATCGCCACAAATACAAGTATTTACTTTTAATAAATATTCGATTATAGCAATACGTGCAGGATGCCCCAATGCCTTAGTTAGGTTACCCAGTTCGTTTTGATTATCTGTAAAGTAATCTGATTTTGTAGCTCCCATAGTAATATATTTATATTGCAATATTACGATATAAATAATTATAAAGAAAATATATTCGATTATTTTTCTTCTTTTTTATTTATATATGGTCTATTTTGGAAGCTTTCCTATTATTGCAAGCACTATGATGACTATGATAATAAAACAAATTAAAAATATTAGGTGACTTAGTATAGTTAAAAAGAATGCCTTGATTTTTGATATTTTATTAAAAAATTGAATATTCGTCCAAAACGTCAAGAAAATTCCAATTATGTAAGTCATAGTTGAAAACTTCTCAACATGATTTTTACTGCTCAAATATAATAATACAGGAAATGTCAAAATTTGCACAAAAAGTCGCTGTGAGGCTTTAAAAGTATTAAGAACAAAAAATTCAAAAAAATTATAGCCTTGTTTTCTAAATACTATAAAGGTTCCAACTGTATATATGGGTATGGTAGCTATGGTTATCCATGAAAAGTGTGTTGCCATCCATTCATTATAGTCAGTTAAATCAAAATCTGGATTGTCTGAATTTGCGAATAAATTGATCTTATAGTAATGGCATAAAAAACCATAAAAAGCCCCAAGAACAGCAACTAATGACAAAGGTTTGAAATGTTTAATTCTTTTTCCTTCAATAAATTCACGAATAGAGTGGCCGGGTCTGGTAAATAATTGTTTTAAAGAATATGGAATTCCTTGGTCAAAATGAAGCAATCCGTGCTGAATATCGTGCCATAAAAAATGACCGTTTATTTTATGAGTTTCAGCGGGCTGTCCGCAATTGTTACAATAATGTCCGGTATAAGCCTGATGGCAGTTTTTACAGATTATTTCCATAAATTATGTCTTTAAAATTTATAAAACTTTATTTTCTTTTTTGAAACCATCAGGATACATAATTGCCAATAAGACCACTATTAGCAAAAAATTATATTCAACACCATTTCTGCCACCGCCCACTACAAACCAACCTTCTTTAAAATGAACCAAAACAATACCCATCAATAAAACAAAAATGGTTACAAATCCAGCAAGCTTAATGTATTTATTTGAAATTAAAAGTATTGCGGCAACAACATGCGATAATTTTATTGACCAAGCCAGGAATACTCCAAAAGGAGCAAAACCAATTTGATTCAGAAATAGATTTCCGAAATCATTAATTCCGTTGTCGAACATTCCAAAAACAGAATGCGTAAGTAATATAATAGCAACAGCAATTCTTAAAAGTAAAGTTCTATTCATGATTAATTTTGGTTTTTGGCTGTGCTAAAAATAATAAAAAAACGCATATTAAAATTAATTAATACGCGTTTAGAATTTATGACAAATTTTCTTTTAAACTTTTCCTAAAGTATATAACTGTGTCATTGTTGGAGTTAAACTTCCACCAGCAGGTTCTAGTGTAATACCAAAAGCTTCTGCTTCGTTTGTACGGTCTACTGCGAATATTTTTTGAGGATTTCCTTCAAAATCGCTTAATAAACCAATACTTGTTGGCGTAAGTACTGGACTTAATTTTAAAGCCCAAACTTGATAAACCATTCCTTTTGGAGGCTTTGGCAAACCAGCGGCATCTATATAAGTCGTTTTTGTGTCTTTGTTCCAATATACTTTTGCAAAAGAGGTCGGCGAAACAGCTTGACCGCCAAGCGTTACACCAGTGTTTTTAATGTCTCTTACAATAGTTAAACTTTTCTCGATTTCTTTATTTTGCTGTCCTAAGTAGGCATAATCTCTCTCAATTTTAGTTTTCTCATTGCCAACTGTAGCAATAGCCTCCTTTGTTTTGGTCAATTCTAAAGTTTGGTACCCAAATCCTAAAAGCAATAATACAGCAGCAGCCCAACCGACATATTGAGACCAGTTTGATGCTGGTTTCATATCGACTACTTTGCCATGTTTCAGTTCTAGACGGGCTTTTATCTTTTCAAAATTAGCTACCGAGTGGAAAGGAGAGAAGCTTGATGATAAAGCCACAATAGCTTTTTCTATCGCAATTATTTCCTGATCAACTTCGGGATTTTTTTTCGCTAATTCTGCTATTTCTAGATTTTCAGTTTCGGTTAATAAACCGTAAACATATAGTTCTAGAATTCCTGATTCTATATACTCTTGTGCTTCCATTATATTTTTAAATAATTACGTAAATCGTTAATACAGTTTCTGTTTTGTGTCTTGATAGTTCCCAGTGGCAATGCCAATTCTTCTGAAGCTTCTTGTTGGGTATATCCTTTGAAAAATAATAAATCAATGATCTCAATACATTTTGGTTTTAATTTTTTTACAAATTCTTGTATTCCAATTGTATCAATTCTATTGATGAGTTTATTACTGTCATCTAACAGATTTACGAAATTATCTGAGGAAAGGTTTTTTTGGCTGTTATTAAAATTTTTAGATCTTAACTTATCAATCGACGTATTTCGAGCAATATTAAGGATCCAGGTGTAAAATCGTCCTTTGCTTTCATTATAAGAATCGATATTTTTCCATATTTTGACAAAAACTTCCTGCAAAACATCTTCTGCTTCTTCGCGATTTTTAACTAGTACATTAATTACGGAAAATAGACTTTTCGCATACATATCATACAAATGGGTAAAAGCTCTTTCGTCTTTTTTGTAAATTAAAACTAACAATTCTTCTTGACTCATAGATTTGGATTTTAAAGTTTAAACTAAAATTATTAAACATTATTTTATTACCTGAGATAAAGTTACTTTATTTTTTTGTAAAAATTTATTTTTTTTTAACAACCAAAAACCTAGTAAAATAAGGGATTCAAAAAAAAAATCACTTTTTTTTCAATTTTTTAAAACCAAAAGCAATCCAGTTACGTAAATGCTATTATAACATGAAATGAATATCTATTAAAATAGCAGAAAAACTTTAAAGGATATCGAGATGCAGTTATTTAAAGAATTGAAATGATAGAATTCTCTTTAAAATTTAACGTTTTTGAAGAACAGAAATGTAAATATAATCTCAGTAAATAAAATTAGCGTGATGGTCAGTATAAATAAATTAAAAATATTGATTGTTGGTTTGACCAGCATTTTAGCACTAACGAATTTTAACGGAAGCGAGTTGCAAAAAGAAATAATTAAAACAGCTTTTTGCAATAAATTTTAAAAAGAAAATAGTTTAATAGTTGGTGTCCTCGGACTTCCAAACCGAAATTTAATTTAAAAACAGGAATTCCCAGATTAAAAGACAGAGAAAATTTTCCATTATAAACGCCATTGAAATTAAAAAATAGGGAATTACGAATTAGGGTTTTAAAATTAATTTTCACCATAACCGAGAGGCACCAGCTATAAATTTAAAAATATAAAGCGATAATACGCATAAGATTAATTCATGGTTTGATTTGTTTGTATGGGGGGAAGCCTAAGGTCTGATTAACCTTAGGCTTCATTTTTTTTAACGTATGTTTAATGAAAAATAAAACATTCAAAACGTTTTCGTAAAATAGATTTTAACTAATTTTATAAAAAATTAAAAAATGAAAAATATAGTATTCTTAGTTTGCAGTGCATTATTTATGATGGCTTCGCAAGTTCAAGCTCAAAAAACAACAAATAAACCTAAAACAGAAGTCATGGCAAAAGAAACCATTTATCAATTTAAGGTTGAAGATTTATCAGGAAATACTTTTGATTTTGCTTCTTTAAAAGGAAAGAAAATTCTAATTGTAAACACAGCATCAAAATGTGGGTTAACACCACAATACAAAGATCTTGAAGCAGTTTACAAAGAATATAAAGACAAAGGTTTCGTAATTGTAGGGTTTCCTGCTAACAACTTTGCATCTCAAGAACCGGGAACAAACGCGGAAATTCAGACATTTTGTCAACAAAATTATGGGGTAACTTTTCCAATGATGGACAAGATTTCTGTCAAAGGTGATGACATGGCTGATGTTTATAAATTCTTAACTCAAAAATCTAAAAACGGTTTGCAAGATTCTGAAGTAGAGTGGAATTTTCAAAAATACTTAATCAACGAAAAAGGGGAATTGGTTAAAGTTATTAAGCCAAAAACGTTAGTTACAGAACCAGAAGTTATCAACTGGATAAAAAGTTAATTAGATTACTGTCTAAAACAAAAAATCCACAAACTTGAATTAATTTTCAAGTTTGTGGATTTTTTTGTAATTTATTAGTTGCAATACATAGGTCATTTCTCGTACCACGAAATGACAAAATGTAGAGAATGATCATTATCATTACGTGCGGTTAAACCAATATTAACTGCATAAAAACCAAATCAAGCCAATGATCGAATTTATAACCAACTTCTCGAATAGTTCCTGTAACAACAAATCCGTATTTTTCATGAAAAGCAATGCTTCCTGCATTATCAGCATCGATAGCACCAATCATACAATGATAACCTTGTTCTTTTGCTAAGCGAATTAATTCAGTCAATAATTTCGATCCTATTCCTTTTCCTATTACGTGATCGACCACATAAACAGAATGCTCCACAGTATATTGATAACCAATCTTTTCACGAAATTGCCCATAACTTCCAAATCCAACAACTTCGCCATCTAAATCCGCTACCACAATCGGAAGATTTTTAGCTGTTTTATCTTCAAACCATTTTTTTTGCACTTCAAGCGTTTGAATATCATAGTTGTAATTTGCAGTGGTATGCAAAATAGAATAATTTACAATATCAAGAATTTTTTGCAAATCATTTACAGTTGCGGGTCTAAGGTTTAGGTTCATGGTAATTATGTAAGTGTTATTTTGTATTTAATTCTGCCAGTAAAGTATCAACTTCTTTCGAATTCCAATTCATTTCGTTAGAAATAGTTTTAGCGTCTTTTGCATATTGCAAAGCCATTTTTTTATCTTTTATTTTATCGTAAAGTCGTGCGAGGAGCAAGTTTCCATCATAAGAATCATTTAATTCTAACGAATGTTTTACCCAAGAAATCGATTTTTTTAAACTTTCAGTATCTTTAATATGTTTTAAATACGTTTGACCTATATCTTTCAGGAAACTGGCGTCATTCCAAACTAGCTTTTGAGCGTTTTCTAGGGTTACTTTCTTATAAAACTGCCATTTTTCAGTTCTTTCTGCTAAAGTCAAATCAAACTTAAAAACTAGGGAATCTGTCTTTTGCAATCGAATCGATTTTGCAACTTCTCTTTGTTTATAATAGTTTACAGTATCTAAATTATCGACATACGGGCGAAGCAATTCGTTTACAATACTTTCTATTTTGCGGTCTACACGATTTTGAGAAGCTACAGCAGCAAACTCGTTTTGATGTTTTAAAACATATTGAAACTCCCTCGAATTTATATCCGTTACTCCATTTGCAATAATTCTCCAATTGGTTTCGCTTACTAATTGAACATCAGACTGTGTATTCAGGTAAATGTGAGTTGGCGGTGATAAATCGGTTCTGTCTTTTCCTTTTTTTAAAGTATTCAAATAAGAAAAGAATTTACTCGAATTGCTCGGATCTGCAAGAAACTCTTTTTCTAAATAGGGCAATTGCATTTTCAGATTTAAGGCATTATTGGCTTCAGTCATAAATTCAGGCGTTTTCATTTCGCCTTTTAAGCCATACAAAAGCGTTTCATTATTCGGATCAATAAATAAAAACGTAGGCAATGATTTAGTATTAAATTTATTCTTAAGCGCAATTCCTTCTTCTTTTTCAATGTTTTTCCAAGCGCAAATAAAGTTTTTTTTCAAAAAGGACATGACATTCGGATCGCTAAAAACCTCTTTTTTCATTTGGTTGCAGTGCGGACACCAATCAGCGTAAAGCATTACAAAAAGCGGTTTTCCTTGTAATTTAGCCGTTTCTAAAGCAGTTTTGTAGGGAGTGTCTTCTGGAACAAACTGATTTTGAGATTTTACGGTTTGGAATGAAATGAAAAGAAAGAATATATATAAGAAACGCATATTGAGTTTTTTTATCAAAATTTCGCTTATACAAATATATTCCCTTTTTCTAAAACCACTCTTAATATCTTCCTAATATATAAGTAAAATCAAGTGCGAAGTTTGTAACTTTGTAGTAACAAAAGAAATCTTTAATCTTAGATTTTCTTTCCAAAAGAAATACGCCATACGAATGATTTACCCCAAAATACCGCTTGCACAAAGCATTATCGAAATTTGTTCAGCAAAAGGAATCACCAATATTATAATCTCTCCAGGTTCAAGAAACGCACCTTTAACTATAGGATTTGCCCAAAATTCAAACTTTAAATGTTACAGTATTGCAGATGAGCGATGTGCTGCATTTTTTGCTTTGGGAATCGCGCAGCAAACTAAAAAACCAACGGCAATTGTTTGTACTTCAGGATCTGCGTTGTTGAATTATTATCCGGCTGTTGCCGAAGCTTTTTACAGTCAGATTCCGTTAATCGTGATTTCTGCAGATCGTCCTCAAAGCAAAATTGACATTGGTGACGGACAAACGATTCGTCAGGAAAATGTTTTTCAGAATCATGCTGTTTTCAACGCAAATTTAACGGAAGAGGCTTCTGCTGAAAATGATTTAAAAATCAATAAAGCCATAGAAACTGCGATTCTTTTAAAAGGTCCAGTTCATATAAATGCACCTTTTGAAGAGCCATTGTACGAAACAGTTGAAGCGCTTTCAGTAGAACCAAAGATTACACATTCTGACGAAATTCTCGGAACAAAAATTATTGAAAACGAAGAAGATTTTGTTGCAATCTGGAATGCAGCAAAGCGAAAACTGATTTTAGTTGGTGTGAACGAAGCAAATTCTATCGATGAAAAAACAGTAGAAAATTTTGCTTCTGATCCTTCAGTAGTAGTACTGACCGAAACAACTTCTAATTTGCATCATCCAAGCTTTATTAATAGCATCGATACTTTAATTACACCTTTTGAAGATGCTGATTTTAAAGATTTTCAGCCCGAAATATTAGTTACTTTTGGTGGAATGATTGTATCAAAAAGAATCAAAGCTTTTTTAAGAAAATACAAACCAAAACACCATTGGCATATTGATACTTTGCGTGCTTACGATACGTTTAGCGCATTGACACAACATTTTGTAATGCAGCCAAATGATTTCTTCAATTCTCTATTAAATAAAACTTCTTTTACACAAAGTGATTATTTTTCGAAAATCAATTCTATTTATGAACTTCGAAAAATAAAAAGAAAGGAATATTTAGAAAAAACTGCATTTTCTGACTTTAAAGTTTTTGAGAAAGTTATAGAATCTTTGCCTAAAAATAGTCAGCTGCAAATCAGCAACAGTTCGGCTATTCGATACGCACAGTTAATACATATAGATCCTTCAATCGAAGTATTCTGCAATAGAGGAACGAGTGGAATTGATGGAAGTACGTCAACAGCTATTGGTGCTGCTGTCGGAAGTCAAAAACCAAACGTTTTTATTACGGGCGATGTTAGTTTTTTATACGATAGCAATGCTCTCTGGAATTCATACATTCCAAAAAATTTCAAAATTATTTTGATTAATAATGGAGGAGGAGGAATTTTTAGAATTTTGCCTGGTCATGAAGAAAAACCTGTTTTTAATACTTATTTCGAAACGTCGCATAAGCTGACTGCGGAGCATTTGGCTAAAATGTACAAGATGAATTATTTAACAGCAACTGATGTAAATTCATTAGGAGAAAATATAACCACATTGTTTACTCACAATGATGCTCCAACTATTCTAGAGATTTTTACTCCTACTTCTGAAAACGATGTTATTTTGAAACAATACTTTAAAGAATTGGTTTAATTTGTAAGTTAAAGTTTGTTAAAATAAATTAAAAAGCAAAATTAAAATTTACTTTTGACTGCATAATTATGTAATCAATTTAAATTTATTATGAGCGCAAGAGAAGAATTAATTAAAAAGTATGCCGAGGATTTAAAAGAAAAATGTGGAGTAACTCCAAACATGGATTTGTTGACTAAAGTTACCATAGGTTGCGGGCCATCAATCTATAATGGAGATTCGTCTACAGTTGCGGGATCCCAGCAATCGGAGTTAGATACTGTAAAAAAGAATTTCTTAATTAAGAAATTAGGATTGAAGGATAGTCCTGATTTAGATACTGCAATTACTGCAGTTTTAGATAAATACGGCAAATCTAACAAGCATAAATACAGAGCAGTAGTTTATTATTTATTGACTTTGCACTTTAAGAAAGAAAGTGTTTACCAATAGAGTTCAAAAATAAAAGCGCCAATTAGGCGCTTTTTCTTTGATATTTAATTATTTAATTGGAACTGGAAAAATTGGTAAACTTGCGTGGCCTAAAGCATCTACGGTCTGCACAACGAAAAAGTAATTGTCTTTAGAATAAGGAATTTCAGCCTTAGTATCTTTTATAAAAAATGTCTTTTCCCAATGTGATGAAGAAGTTTCTCGCATCAAAATTTGATAACCATATTGTGCTTTTCCGTCTGGAGCACTCCATACTAAGGTCGAGGAATTAGATAGGTTTTTAACTTCGATGCCAACATTTGCAGGTGATTTTGGTGACCAGGCCAAGTTGGCCAGTGTAGCCAAATTAGAGCAAGTATTTTTTCTTAAATATTCGAAATCCATAAATTCAGGAAGATCACCATATTTAATATTATTTTCAGTTCTTAAGTCTTGATGCTGGTGATCAAAATTTTCATTCATCTCACAAAAACGAACTGCTGCAAATCCATTTTGACTAAATGGAGTATGATCTCCTCCACGTAAAAAACGATCATTTCTATAAACCAATTTTACTTTTAACTGATCCACATATTGTTCTGTAACTGTTTTTATATAGCGAGCCAGCAATCTTGACGGACTATCATTATCACGACTTATTGCCTTGCGCATTTTAGCTTCTTCTTCAGTTTCTAAATAGGGAGTAGTTTCACTAAAAACACGAATTTGAGTATTGTCTCTTAGGTTTGTACCGCTTGATAAACTATTACCAATCATATCGTTGTTCAACATGGCAATAATATTCCAGTTAGATGATTTTGCCAATTCAGCTAAATGACGAGCGCCAATAAGTCCTTGTTCTTCACCAACTACTGCTACAAAAATAATAGTGGCAGGAAAAGACCTTTTACTCATGACTTTCGCTAATTCTATCACTGCTGCAACGCCAGATCCGTCGTCATTAGCGCCTGGTGCATCAGATTTTACGTTCATAACGTCAGTAACTCTTGAGTCAAGATGTCCGCTTATGATAAGAACACGGTTGTCCGTTGGGTCAGTTCCTTTTAGAGTAGCCATTACATTTCCGAGCTGACTGTCAACAGCAACTCTCTTTCCATCTGCTTTGACAGTAAAGTAATCAATTGTAGACGTTAATCTGCCTCCAGATTCTAAAGCAGCTTTATCAAATTCAGATTTTACCCATTGTTGTGCTGCACCAACACCTTTTGTTTTGCTTTTAGTATCACTTAACGTATGTCTTGTTCCAAAAGAAACTAGTTTAAGGATTGTAGCTTCAAGATTTTCTGTCTTTATTTCGCTTATCATTTTTTTTATCTCTGGATCTTCAGCTACTTGAGAAATTGAAGCTTGAGTAAAAAACAAAAAGGCGAAAACAGAATAAAAAATGGTTTTTTTCATTGATTTGGTATTAATTATAGGTTCTCAAATTTAATTAAAAAAAGCGTAAATCATAAAAAGATATTTTTCATCTTTTTATCTAACATATTTTTCGTCGTACCATTTTCAAACTTCGTACATTTGCGGCTAAGAAACTTAGTTGCTTTTCAGCTTCGAAACTCAAGAATATGATTGAAATAGGAAAATACAATACACTTACCATACTACGTGATACTAAAGTTGGTTTATTTTTAGGAAATCCTGAAAAAGATCCGGAAGGAATTCACGATATTTTATTACCCAATAAATACGTTCCAAATGAATTTGAAATAGGCGAAGAATTAATCGTTTTTGTTTATTTGGATCACGAACAGCGCCCCGTTGCTACTACGCTAGAACCTTATATTTTATTGAATGAATTTTCGCTTTTACGAGTAAATTATATTAATCAGGTTGGTGCTTTTATGGATTGGGGAATGGAAAAAGATATTCTGGTTCCGTTTAAAGAGCAGGCACGCCCGATGGAAAAAGGAAAGCGTTACTTAGTTTACCTTTATATGGATGAAAAAACCAATCGTTTGGTAGCTTCAAGTAAATTAAACCAATTTCTAAGCAATGAAAATCTGACGGTTGAAAAGGGAGAAGAAGT
This sequence comes from Flavobacterium sp. JLP, assembly GCF_015350755.1. NCBI lineage: Bacteria > Pseudomonadati > Bacteroidota > Flavobacteriia > Flavobacteriales > Flavobacteriaceae > Flavobacterium > Flavobacterium sp. JLP. The sequence continues at coordinate 69,829 of NZ_JADKPS010000001.1, forward strand.
TGATTTGATAGTTTCACATATTACAGAATTAGGAATAAATGTTATTATCAATGAACAGCACAAAGGATTATTGTACAAAGACGAAGTTTATGATGATGCCATTAGAACTGGCGATAGAATGCGCGGTTATATTAAAAATATTCGTCCTGATAATAAAATAGATGTAGCATTGCAAGTTCAAGGCTATCAAAGTATTGAGCCAAATGCAGAGAAAATTTTAGATGAATTAAGAGCCAATCGCGGTTTCTTGCGTTTAAATGATAACTCGCATCCAGAAGATATTAAAACAGTTTTAAAAATGAGTAAAAAGACTTTTAAAAAGGCCATTGGAGCCTTGTATAAAGATAAACTTATTGAAATTAAAGAAGATGGGATTTATTTGATAAAGGAAGAGTAAATTCTTTAAAAGATGAATTAATATAACAAGAAAGGCTGCTCATTACAAGCAGCCTTTCTCTTTTTATTCAGTTTTAAAAAAAATTGTAATTAAAAAAAAACAGAAATAAAATAATTCGAATCCATTAAAAAAATAATAGCTTTAATAATTTTAGAAATTACTTTTTTATATGGGTATGTCTTTAAACAATCAATTCATTTATCTTGATATCAAAAAATCGAGTTCACGGCTAATCCATTTGGTTTAATAAAATAACTTTTAGAAAGTTTTGGTTAGTATTTCCTCTTTTCGTAATCAATTTTATACTAATTACATAACAATTCTAGCGTTTAACCTTAGGTGTTACAGTCTCCTCTTTGAAGTTTTAACAAACGAATAAATCATTTGCTCATTATTTATAGGCTTACTAATTAAAACCGTAAAAAAATGAGCGACAAATTTTTTAAATTTTCTCAAAAAAATCATTTTTTAGGTTAATAAATCAGTGAAAGAAAATCAATCTTAAGTCAATGAAATAAAATGTATCTCATTGATTTCTAGAGTGTAAAATTACTCATTATTTTTTAAAACGAATGTTAAAAAATGTTATTTTTTGTAGGGAAATACTAATTGTTAACATTCGAAGATATTTTAGCACATACTTAAAGTAAATTGAGTAGGTAAAAATGTAAAAATGGTTTATTTTTACACTATAATTTTTAATAAAACAAATAGAAATGGATTGGATCACTGCCAGAGAATTTGAAGATATAACCTATAAAAAATGTAACGGAGTTGCTAGAATCGCTTTTAACAGACCAAATGTTAGAAATGCTTTTCGTCCTAAAACAACTTCAGAATTATACCAAGCTTTTTACGATGCTCAAGAAGATACTTCAATTGGAGTAGTTTTGCTTTCTGCAGAAGGTCCATCAACTAAAGATGGTATCTATTCTTTTTGCAGCGGCGGTGATCAAAATGCTCGCGGACATCAAGGTTATGTTGGAGAAGACGGACAGCACCGCTTAAATATTCTTGAAGTACAGCGATTAATTCGTTTTATGCCTAAAGTTGTTATTGCCGTTGTTCCAGGATGGGCAGTTGGCGGTGGGCACAGTTTGCACGTAGTTTGCGATATGACTTTAGCCAGTAAAGAACACGCTATTTTTAAACAGACAGATGCAGATGTAACAAGTTTTGACGGTGGTTATGGATCTGCGTATTTAGCTAAAATGGTTGGGCAGAAAAAAGCACGTGAAATTTTCTTTTTAGGAAGAAACTATTCTGCCCAAGAAGCGATGGATATGGGAATGGTAAATGCTGTAATTCCGCATGATGAGCTGGAAAATACTGCTTACGAATGGGCACAGGAAATTCTGCAAAAATCCCCAACTTCTATTAAAATGCTGAAATTCGCCATGAATTTAACAGATGACGGAATGGTTGGACAGCAAGTTTTTGCCGGAGAAGCCACTCGTTTAGCTTACATGACAGAAGAAGCAAAAGAAGGAAGAAATGCATTTTTAGAAAAAAGAAAACCAAATTTCGGAGAAAATAAATGGTTGCCATAAAAGTTAAAAATTGTTTCAAGTTTCAGGTTTCAAGTTGCTAAACCCAGAACTTGAAACCTGAAACCTTAAGATAAAAAAACAATACAAAACAAAATAGAAAGAATGAAACATTGGATTGAAGCCGCAAGATTGCGCACATTGCCTTTATCAGTTTCTGGAATTATAGTAGGAAGCATTTACGCTTTATCGAACCCAACAGAAACTATCAACACGCCAACAGAAGTTTTTAGCTGGAAAATTTTTGGTTTTGCACTTTTAACAACGCTTGGCTTACAGGTTTTATCCAATTTTGCAAATGATTATGGAGATGGCGTAAAAGGTACAGATAATGCCGATCGAGTAGGACCGCAACGCTCTATTCAGAGTGGAGCCATTACCCCTCAGGCTATGAAAAAAGCAATAATAATTACCGCTGCATTGACTCTTTTATCAGCAATGACATTAATTTATTTTGCTTTTGGCGAGACTAATTTTGTTTATTCTATCTTTTTTCTGTTACTGGGAATCGCGGCAATTGCTTCTGCAATTCGCTATACAGTTGGTAATTCCGCTTACGGCTATAAAGGCTTGGGAGATGTTTTTGTTTTCATTTTCTTTGGGTTGGTAAGTACTTTAGGTGTTAACTTTTTATACTCAAAAGAAGTTGATCCGCTTTTAATTTTGCCGGCGATTTCAATTGGTTTGTTAAGCGTTGGGGTTTTGAATCTGAACAATATGCGCGATGAAGAATCAGATAGAAAATCGGGTAAAAATACAATCGTAGTTCAAATGGGCGGAGCAAAAGCTAAGATTTATCATTTTTCATTGATTCTTACAGCAATGATTATGGTAGTTGTTTTTGCTATTCTAAGCGATTATCGTTTCGATCAATATTTATTTTTATTAGCTTATATACCTTTAACGAAACATTTAATTACAGTTTATAAAAACCAAAATCCTAAGCTTTTAGATCCAGAATTAAAAAAACTGGCATTGAGCACATTTTTGCTTTCAGTACTATTAACTGTTTGCATGATTTCTTTGATTTCAGACATATTTGTTAATCTATTTTTAGGCGGCAGATAAAACAAAAGTTCAATTTTAAATTTTACAAAATGAAAATTACATTTTACGGGCACGCCTCTTTAGGCATCGAAGTTGGAGGAAAACATATTATTGTTGATCCATTTATTACAGGAAATCCTCAAGCAGCTGGAATCGATATAAATACACTAAAAGCTGATTATATTTTATTGACGCATGCGCACGGCGATCACGTTTTAGATGTTGAAGCTATTGCAAACAGAACGAATGCTGTTATTGTTTCGAATGCAGAAATTACAAGTTATTACGCCAAATTAGGATTGAATGCACACCCGATGAATCACGGAGGAAGCTGGAAATTCGATTTTGGAAAAGTAAAATATGTAAACGCTATTCACTCAAGTTCTTTTCCTGACGGAAGTTATGGCGGAAATCCTGGGGGTTTTGTGATCGAAGGCGAGCATAAAAATATTTACATTGCCGGAGATACAGCACTTACTTATGACATGAAATTAATTCCGCTAAGAACAAAACTTGATTTGGCTATTCTTCCAATTGGAAATAATTTTACAATGGATGTTGAAGACGCTATTATTGCTTCTGATTTTGTTGAATGTGATAAAATATTAGGCTACCATTTTGATACTTTCGGTTATATCGAAATTAATCATGAAGATGCTATTCGTAAATTTTTTGATAAAGGAAAAGATTTAATGCTTTTAGGAATTGGGGAATCGATTGAATTGTAAGGAGTTAATTCTTAAAGTTTAAAAGAATAATTTTTTGGCATAATATATGTCATTTCTCTTATATAGAAATGACAATTTACAATAAACCATCAATTTATATGAATTTAAAAAGATTAGCCTTACTTTTTTTAATTACGATTTCATACAGCTCTTTTGCACAAAAAGATGGCTATTGGGATAAAGAGCGCGCTACTACAAAAGAAATAATAGTTTCAGCACGTGACCGAATTGTTTTGAAAACAGAAGATTTGCCTGTTGGAACTACTGAAATTGTGTACAGAATTACACTTTTAGACGAAAATCAGCAGATGGCAAATAGTTTGGTTTCGGTTTTGAAAGCAATTCCAGATCCAACTGGAATCAGCCAAGGTTCAGCGGGAGCGGTATTTTTGATGTCGAAAATCTCGGGTGACGATACTTGTACTTATGCACTTTTTACTTCTGATGAAAATTCTAAAAAATATATTGAAGACGGAAAAACGGATAAAGCCTGTTATGCTCAAGTAGATGCCGTAAGCAAAGATGCAAAAAGGCTTTCACTTGATAAATCATCTTGTTTAGGACAAAATGTGACTACTCTTTTCTTTGGCTTTCACAGTAAAAATTGGGTTTTAAATCAAAAAATAGTTTTAGAAGTTGTGCCGTGGGTCGATACAAAATTAAATAGAGGCTGGAACCAAGACAACAAAAACGAAATTATCAGTCTTTGTAAAACATCGACAATGGCACAAAAAATGGCCAATTCAGATGATTTTTGTGTTTGTATTTTGGAAAAAATAATGAAACAATATCGCTATACGGAGTTTCAAAAATTACTGCCAATTGAAAAGAACAAAGTGTACAAAGACCTTGGAAATACCTGTTATAAAGATGCTGACATTTCTAAAAATGTTTTTGATGACTTACGAACTCAAGCTTCGGCATTAATAAAACTGCAAAAATACAATGAAGCAATTCCTAAATTGAATACCATAATTAATGAAGGAAAAGCAACAGCATTAGATTACAGCTCAATTGGTTATTGCTATATTCTAACGAAACAATATGCAAAAGCTATAAAGTTTCTAAAAGAAGGCGAAAAACTAGATGATACTGAATTAATGGTAAAGTTAAACTTGGCACACGTTTACTTGATAAGTGATGATTACAGCGAAGCAAAAGCAATCTATAAAAAATATCAAACTCAAAATGTAACCGACAGTTTAAGCTGGAAAGAAAAAACCAAACTGGATTTTACTAATTTCCAAAAAGCAGGTTTACCGTCAAAAGACTTCGAAAAAGTTCTTAAGCTTTATAACTAAAGAGATTTCTTCACCATATAAGTGATATGAGTTCATTTAAAATTTAATGTTTCAACAATAAAAACTTAAATTAGCTTATATCACTTATATGTTTTAAATAATTTGCATATTGAAAGCTACTTATCATAAATACATGCTCGAGTTTAAACGCCCTTCTGGTACGTCTAGAGGCGTTATGACAGAAAAAGAAACTTGGTTTATCGTTCTTGAAGAAAACGGTAAAAAGGGAATAGGAGAGTGCGGTATCCTGCGTGGCTTAAGCGCAGACGACCGAAGTGATTATGAAGAAAAACTGAATTGGGCCTGTCAAAATATTCAGCTTGGAGAAAAAGCGCTTTGGGAAGCTTTAATAGAATTTCCTTCTATACAATTCGGAATCGAAATGGCTTTTTTATCCTTAAAAAGCGAAAATCCTTATTTGTTATTTCCGTCTAATTTTACGAATAATTCAAAATCAATAGACATAAATGGTTTGGTTTGGATGGGAGAAGCTTCTTTTATGAAAGAACAAATTGAGGAAAAACTGGCAACTGGATTTAATTGCATTAAACTTAAAATTGGTGCAATTGACTTTCAAAAAGAATTAGAATTACTAGCATTTATCAGAAGTCATTTTTCGGCAAAACAAATCGAAATAAGAGTGGATGCAAATGGGGCTTTTAGTTTAAATGAAGCTTTAGATAAATTAACTCAATTAAATAAATTTCAGCTTCATAGTATCGAACAGCCTATCAAAAAAGGCAATATTCAAGCAATGGCAGATTTATGTGAGACAACTCCTTTTCCTATTGCTTTAGACGAAGAATTAATTGGTGTTTTTTCATTTGAAGAAAAAAAAGAATTACTTCAGAAAATAAAACCTCAATATATCATTTTGAAGCCAAGTTTTATAGGCGGTTTTAGAGGAACCAAAGAATGGATAACTTTAGCAGAACAATATAATATTGGCTGGTGGATTACATCGGCATTAGAAAGTAATATTGGATTGAATGCTATTGCACAATGGACATTTCTTCAAAATTCTAAAATGCCCCAAGGTTTAGGAACCGGCGCTTTATATACCAATAATTTTGATTGTCCTCTAGAAGTTTCGCAAGGGCAATTATGGTATAATACATCAAAAAAATGGGATTCAAGTTTTTTATAAGGTTCAAAGGTTCAGAGTAGCAAAGGTACAGAGTAAAAACCTAAGAGCCTTTGCTGCTCTAAACCTTTGAACCCATTATTACTCTTTTCCTCCAAGCAGTCCTTCCTGCATGTCTTTCAATTCCTGCCACTTTCCCTGATACGCTAAAAGTGCCTGTTTTGCCCATGTACTAGGATTATGAATAGCATAATTTTCTCCGCCGGCATCTAAAATAGATTGTAATTTTTCTGTAGAAGTGTCTGATAATTGATGCCAGGTTATTATTCCGGCTTCGTTAAATAAAGCTTCAATTTTTGGACCGATTCCTTCGACGATTTTTAAATCATTTTCTTTTATTTTTTTTCCAAAAACAGTTGCAGCCAACGCACTGTCAAATAGTATTGTAGGTGTAACAGCCACATATGATTGTGGTGAAGGTGTAATTTTAGCTTTAGCAGCCAATTCAGTTTCTAAAGCAGCAATTTTTGCTGTTAGATTTTTAGTATTGGCTTTGCAGGCATCAAGATCTTCCTGTAAGGATGTCGCAAGCGAATCCTCTTTTTTTGAATTCATTTTTCCTAACAAGTAACCTAAAATTGCACAGATTAATCCCACTAGCACTGGTATTAAGATACAAGGTATATTCATAATAGTATATTTTGATTATTATTTAATTGTAATAACGGTTCTTCTGTTGTTTGCTTTGCCTTCAGCAGTTGTGTTATCTCCAATTGGTTCATCTGGTCCTTTAGATTCTGTTGTGATCAGTGAGGCATTATTTCCGTTTTCAGACAAATATTTTTTAGAAAATTCGGCTCGTTTTTGTCCAAGAATAATATTAGCATCACGATTTCCAACATTGTCTGAATGCCCGACAATTAAAACATTTGCTTCTTTTACATGATCCAAATATTTGACAATAGCTTCGATCTTTTCTTTTTCAACATTGCTCAATTTATCACTCGATCTATTAGTACTAAAATGAAGAATCAACGGATCTTTATTTATTTTTTCTTTAAGAATACTCCATTCGTCAGTAGCGACAGCAGTTGTAGCTGCGTTTTCAAATTTGTATTCAGCTGGTCCCAAAATCGTATCTAGATTGGTTTTCCAAGTATTAATAATTTCTCCTTTGATATCAAACTGAGATGCTGACAAACCTTTAGAAACGAAATAATTTTTCACATCATTAGCTCTTGCTAAACCAAGATTTTCAAATTTAGTTGTATTGATTTCATCAGATGTCGCGTAACCTGTAATAGTCAATTTTTGCGTAGGGTTTGCAGTTAGGAAGCTTTTCAGGTTTTCAATTCCAATTGTTACTGAATCAGCAACTGGCATAATTAAAGCAGAACTGTTTTTCAAGAACTTGAGATTATCATTTGTATGATATTCAATTCCGGAGCCATTAAGAACAAAAGGAACAAAATTGGTATCCTTAGATGTAACTGCTGGTATTTTTTGTATACCAACTGTTTGTGTTTCTATACTGCAATTGCAACAAAATTTGACATACAAAAAAGTACCCAAAATGATTGTGATAGCAATGCCTAAGAGATAAAGTGCTTTTTTAGACATAAGTATGAAGTTTAGATACTATCAAATTTAACAAAAAAATAAATACATAACGTGTTAATAATTAGTTATTTTGTAGTTATGTATCTAGTTTTCAAAACATTACAAAATTGTCTTAAAGCGCTCAAGATTGGATATTCTCAATTTAAGACTCAATTAAAATGAGTAACTTGCATTAAAAATTAATTTATAATCAACATGATTGAAATTGAAAGAAAGTTTCTTGTAAAATCAAGTGATTTTAAAGAGCAGGCTTTTACTCAAAATAAAATTGCCCAGGGATATTTAAGTTCATTGCCTGAAAGAACCGTTCGCGTTAGAATTAAAGGCGAAAGAGGCTTTTTGACCATTAAAGGAATTGGCCATCATGGCGGTATGTCACGTTTTGAATGGGAAAATGAGATTCCGCTAGACGAAGCACAAGAACTGCTTAAATTGTGTGAAAAAGGAAAAATTGAAAAGACGCGTTTCGAAATAAAATGTGGGAATCATGTTTTTGAAGTAGATGAATTTTATGGAGAAAATGAAGGTCTAGTAATGGCAGAAATTGAATTGAAGTCAGAAACAGATACTTTTGAAAAACCAAGTTGGCTAGGAGAAGAAGTAACAAATGATGAAAGATATTACAATGCTTATTTGAGTAAAAATCCTTTTAAAGACTGGGGAAAAGAATAAATTATGACAGAACAATATGATTTGATTATTGTCGGAGGCGGACCAATTGGATTAGCCTGCGCAATAGAAGCTCAAAAGAAAGACCTACGTTATTTAATTATAGAAAAAGGTGCGATTGTAAATAGTATTTTCAATTATCCGTTGTATATGACCTTTTTTTCAACTGCTGAAAGATTAGAAATTGGAGATATCCCGTTTAATTGTCTAGCTCCAAAACCAGGTCGTCAGGAAGCTCTGGAATATTACAGAAACATTCACCGTTATTTTAATTTTAAGATTCATTTGTTTGAAAAAGTGACTCAGATTCACAAATTAGAAAATAAATCATTTAATGTAACCACAGATAAAACTTCTTATCAAGCTAAATATGTAATCGTTGCAACCGGATTTTATGATATTCCGATTGAAATGAACGTAAAAGGCGAGGAGCGGCCTAAAGTTCGTCATTATTATAAAGAAGCTCACGAATATGCTTTTAGAAATATTTTAGTAGTTGGTGCTAATAATTCATCTGTCGATGCAGCTTTAGAATGCTGGAGAAAAGGAGCAAATGTTACGATGGTTATTCGTAAAAACGAAATCAATAACAGAGTGAAATATTGGGTAAAACCCGATATTGAAAACCGAATTGCAGAAGGGAGCATCAAAGCTTATTTTGAATCAAATATTACTGAAATACGAGAAGACGAAGTAGAAATTGAAACTCCAGAAGGAAAAGTAACAATTGAAAATGATTTTGTTTTAGCCTTAACGGGTTACAAACCTGATTTGACTTTTCTAGAAAAAATGGGAATTCAATTGTCTGATGACGAATTGAAAACACCAACATATAATGCAGAAACAATGGAAACCAATGTTGAAGGATTATTTTTGGCCGGCGTAGTTTGCGGTGGCATGCAGACGCACAAATGGTTTATTGAAAACTCTAGAATTCACGCCAATATGATTGTAGATTATATTATATGCAAATAAAATATTTTCCCCACAGATTAGAATTAAATGGATTAACATTAAAATCTTCTAATCTGTGGGGAAAATAAAAATTAAGAACTGCAAGAAAGCATTGAACATCCGACTTTTGATCGTGCCCAATCTGGTCGTTTAGCAAACCACTTTTCTGATTCTATTTGTTCGTCATAGGGTTTTTGCAAAAGAAGATATAATTCATTTATTAAAGAATAATCACCTTGATCTGCAGCATCAATAGCTAGTTGTGACATGTAATTTCGCAATACATATTTAGGATTAATAAGATTCATTTTTTCAACGCGATTTTCATCTGATACTTCCTCAGAATTTAATCTTTGGATATAAGCAGAAAACCATTTTTTCCAAGAATCTAAAACATCTCCTGAAATTTCTTTTGGAAAATAAAAAGCCTCTTGCATTTTTTCAATTGCATTTTCAGCAGAATCTGTTTTCTGGATTCTGTTTAAATTTCTAAAAAAGATGGTCATGTCAGTTTCAGATAATTGTAAAATAGTTTCTAAACCTTCAAGTAGACTATCGTCAGTTTCAGTTGAAGTAAATATTCCTAATTTACTTAAAAACATTGTTTTATAGTCTGAATCAAAATCAATCATAAACGATTCTAAAATTCTCTCTAAAGGTTCGGCCTCATAAATTAAAGGATAAAGCGCATTGGCCAATTGATATAAATTCCACTGTGCAATTTGAGGCTGATTTCCAAAACGATATCTTCTATTCTGACTGTCAGTTGTATTTGGCGTCCAATTTGGATCGTAATTTTCCAGCCATCCATAAGGTCCGTAATCTATAGTAATTCCGTGAATCGACATATTATCCGTATTCATTACGCCGTGTACAAAACCAACTCGTTGCCAATGCAAAATCATTTCACGTGTCTTTTCAGCAACAGTTTTAAAAAATTGCAAATATTGTTCTTTTGGTTCTCCTTGTATTTCAGGAAAATAATGTTTGATATTGTATTCGACAAATTCTTTTAAATTTTTAAGTTCGTTTCTGGCTGTAAGCATTTCAAAACTTCCAAAACGAATGAAAGAAGGAGCGACACGGCAAACAACTGCACCTTTTTCGTAAGCCGGATTTCCATTGTACAAAATGTCACGTAAAACTTCGTCACCAGAAAGCATCAGAGAAAGCGATCGGGTAGTAGGAACTCCTAAATAGTGCATTGCTTCAGCACATAAATATTCCCTAACAGAGGATCGCAAAACGGCTAAACCATCAGCAGTTCTCGAATATGGTGTTTTTCCAGCACCTTTTAATTGAAGTGTAAAAAACTGATTATCATTCTCAACCTCCGTTAAATTGATCGCGCGTCCGTCTCCTAATTGTCCAGCCCAATTCCCAAATTGATGCCCTGCATACGGCATTGCATAGGGGCGAGTATCTGCCAGAATTTCTTTTCCTGAGAAAACATTTAAAAATGATTCAGATTGAATTTCATCTTTGCTGATTCCCACTAATTCGGCTACTTCTTCAGAAGCATGAATTAGCTTTGGATTAGAGGGTTTGGTTGGATTTACATACGAAAAGAGCGTATTTCTTACCTGACGAATTTCATTTGTTTCATCTGGATCTGCTGGTAATTCAGCTGTAAATCGATTATTTATTTTTAAGTTTTTCATTGTTGTATTTTTTATTTTTTGCCCAATTATTAAGATTATTTCTTTGAAAAGAAAATATTAATCCGAGCTATAAAATTACTTATTCAACTAGTTTTTCTGCGTACATTTTTTTTAATTTTTGCACTTTTGGATCAATTACAATTTGACAGTAACGGGCATCTTGATTGTTATTATAATAATTTTGATGATCTTGTTCAGCTTCGTAAAATACTTCAAAGGCGTCTAATTCAGTTACAATATTGTCATCAAAAAAAGGTTGTGTTTCTTCTAAAACTTTTTCTGCAATTTCTTTTTGTTCTGCATTATGATACAAAATTATAGAACGATACTGCGTACCTACATCTGCTCCCTGTCGATTAAGTGTTGTTGGATCGTGACTTGTCATAAATATAAATATCAAGTCATGATATGAAATTATGTCAGGATTAAAACTAACCTGTATGACTTCGGCATGACCAGTTCTGCCAGTACATACTTCACGATAAGGCGGATTTTTAATAAAGCCACCGGAAAAACCTGATTTTAAGCATTCTATACCTTTTAACCGTTGTATCACAGCCTCAATACACCAAAAACACCCACCACCAAAAGTAGCCGTTGCTAAATTTTCCATATATAAATATTGTTCAAGTTTTAATGCCTATTAATCCTATAGAATATTATGATAAATTGTCAAAAAAAGGACTATTTAGTTAAATAAACTAATCGGTCTTCTAATATTTAAAGTTTATAATTGATAAATTCGCAATTTTATAAAAAAGCATTTATATTTGCATCAAACTCAGGCACACTAATGAATAGCAAAAATAGTACCATCACTTTAGAAACGTATTTTCAGGATTTCCGAAAAAATATTGTGGGAATAAATCAGGAATTTACTTCGCCATACGGTAAAAAAAAGATCATTTACACTGATTGGACAGCCAGTGGCCGTTTATACCGCCCAATTGAAGAGAAACTTCTGAATGAATTCGGGCCTTTCGTTGCTAATACACATACAGAAACTACTGTGTCAGGTACTGCCATGACAAAAGCCTATCATCATGCCAGAAACATAATAAAACGTCATACTAATGCTAATACTGATGATGTTTTGATTACAGATGGAACTGGAATGACAGGTGTTGTTAATAAATTTCAGCGTATTTTAGGTTTAAAAATTCCAGAAAACCTGAAAGACTGCACAATAGTTCCAGCTGAAAAAAAACCTGTTGTTTTTATTTCGCATATGGAACATCATTCTAATCAAACCTCTTGGTTAGAAACGATCGCAGATGTTGAAATTATTCCATCATGCGAAAAAGGACTTTTTAGTCTGGAAAATTTAGAAGAACTGCTAGAAAAATATACCGATAGAACGATTAAAATTGCTTCTATTACTTCATGTTCTAATGTTACGGGTTTAAAAACACCTTTTCATGAAGCTGCGAAATTGATGCATAAGCATAACGGAGTTTGTTTTGTAGATTTCGCCTGTTCTGGACCTTATGTAGAAATTGATATGCATCCTGCAGATCCAGAATCTTATCTTGATGCTATTTTCTTTTCTCCACATAAATTTTTAGGAGGACCTGGAACGTCTGGTGTATTAATTTTCAATAAAAAATTATACAATAATATGATTCCTGATTGTCCCGGCGGCGGAACTGTAAGCTGGACAAATCCTTGGGGAGAACACAAATATATTGACAATATTGAGGATCGTGAAGATGGCGGAACCCCTGGTTTTCTTCAGGTTATAAAAACAGCTTTGGCAATTGAGCTTAAGGAAGAAATGGGAATTGAAAACATTCTGCATCGTGAGCATGAAATTGTTGATTTTGTTTTTAATGAATTGGATGAAATTTCAAATATTAAAATTTTAGCGGGACAGCATAAAAATCGTTTGGGTGTAGTTTCATTTTTTATTGAAAATCTTCATTTTAATTTAGGAGTAAAATTATTGAATGATAAATTCGGAATTCAGACTAGAGGAGGATGCAGCTGTGCTGGAACTTACGGGCATTTTTTATTGCATGTAGATCAAGAAACTTCGAATCAATTGGTTAATGAAATTACGATTGGTGATTTGATCAAAAAACCAGGATGGATCAGAATGTCAATTCATCCAACTACAACCGACGAAGAAATTGCTTTTGTTTGTGAAAGCATCAAAGATTTGGCTAAAAATCATGAATCTTGGGCTTTAGATTATTCTTATAATAAAAACACAAATGAGTTTGTTCACAAAAATGCGACTTCATTTGAAGATGAGTTGGTTGAAAGCTGGTTTAAATCTTAAATACAAACAAACCCGACGAATTTAAAAATCTGTCGGGTTTGTTGTTTCTTAAAAATCGCTATACGTTCTTGTCTAGCCCCGATAGTACTGAAAAACCTTTTGTGCCGGTTTTCGGCGCAAAAGTTTGAAAGGGATAGCGGACTGATCGTCTTAAAAAATGAAACCACCTGCTCCTGAAAAAAAGCTACATAATTAAACGTACGCCTCCTAAATCTGAAACTCTATAAGAGAATTTGTTTCCTGGAGAAGCTATAAACATAAAGTTTTTAGGAATTTTCCATTTTTTGGATAAATCGTCTATAATTTCTGGCCCGAAAACACCTTCGATCTCAAGATATTCGATATCCAGACTATCGTAAGCGCGATCTAAAACTTCTAAGTCTTTTTTAAGTTCTTCGTTGTTTGTAATGCCGTTTTTGATGTGAACAATTTTGAGTTTTTTGGTAGTTTCATTACCTTCGACATATTGTAAAACTTTATTCAAAATAGCAATATCATCACCTTTGGTAAAAAAGACAAATTCCTGCGAATTAATTTGTAAACTTAAATTCTGCAAATAGCGATTGCTTACAATTACAAATCTTCTCAACGGCTGATAGAAATATTCTAAGGCTTCTATTAATAATTTGATAAGTACGACACGGTTAAGCATAACTCCGATAAAAATTAAGGAAGGAATCATGTATTTTAGAAATGTATAAAATGAATTAATATTCAATTTCATATTTCCTATAAATGCTGCAATAATAAACGAAACGGCTATTACAACTGCTATACCTCGTGCACGTTCAGGTCTAGGAAGTTTTCTTCGTTTGAATTTCAATAATAAATTTCCAATTCCGAAAAGCGCCATAACAGCCAGAAAAGAAAAAGTATAAACTCCGGCCAAAGATTCTAAATGGCCTTTTGTAGCAAAAAGAACTGATATACAGAGAACTAAAAAACTGATTACGATTCGGTAATGCGAGCCTCTTTTATTTTGTTTTAGGAAATAGTTTGGCAAAATTCGATCTAATGTCATTCGGTTTAATAAACCAGAAACACCTACAAATGAAGTAAGTACAGCACCACATAAAACTAAAACAGCATCAATAGAAATTAGCCATGCCAGCCATGATCCTCCAGTAGTTTGACCTAAATGTGCCAAAAGTGATTCTTTATTTGCTCCAACTTCGGTTAACGGAATTACACTTATTAATAATATGGCGATTACGGGATTAAAAAAGCTTACAATTGCCCACATGTTTCGAAGTGTTTTAGGGAAGATGCCATGTTCTTGTTCTTCGACAAAATTTGCTGAGCTTTCAAAACCTGAAATTCCGAGCATTGCGGCAGAAAATCCTAGGAAAAGTGCTGTTTTTATATTTCCAGTTGCAATGGGTGTTTGCCAATTGATATGAAAAATATTTAAACCGTGATTTAAAATAAAATACAAAGAGGCTAAAACCAATAAGCTAAGTGTCGCAATATGAGTTAGAAAGATAAAGACGGCAACAAATGCAGATTCTCCAATTCCTAAAATGGCAAGGCCAGTAAAAAGTACAAGAACGACAACGGTTGCAATTGTAACATTCAAGCCATCGAAAATTCCGTGCAAATAATGCATTCCTTCTGAGGCTGAAATTACGGCCGTCGCCATATAAGATAAAACTGTTAAAGTAGCGGCTAATGAGGCTAACCGTTTTGTAGAAGTATTTAGTAAAACATTGTAAGCGCCACCGTTTAAAGGAATTGCGCCAACAACTTCACCATAAATTTTTCTGAATAAGTATAAAACAACTGCAACGATCAATAACGAAATCCATGCATATTGGCCAGCATACAAAATGGTAAGTGCCGAAACATACAAACAGGAAGAACTAATATCGTTTCCGCAAATTGCTGTTGCTTGTAACTGATTTAATTTTTTGTGTACAATGTCTTTCATAGTTATTCAAGATTACAACACGATTAACTCAATAAGCAGTAACAAAATAATTAGAATCTTTGCAACGAGGAGATAAATAAAATTAAAAATTAAATTTTATTTTTAATCAATGTGAATTTTAAACTTGAATTTACGAATCTTATCTGGATTCTTGAAACTTTTTAAGAGATAATAAAGCCTGCTCCTGAATTTTTTTATGAAAAAATCCTGTCCATCCTAACAAATACCCTGTCAAGCCAAAAGCTTGTTTCGACCATTTCCAAACGTCAAAATTGTCTGTATGCTTGATAATCAATCCGTCTTGAAATACAAATTCAGCCGAAATTCTATTGATAACATTTCGATTAGTTTTAGTAAATATATAAGTCGCAACCCATTTTGCAGAACCAGTAAATTCATCTGCTTTTATATCTGAAAATTCTAGCTTAAGATTGCCTTTGCTTCTCAAAATCAACATTTCCCACATTTTAGAAACCTGATCTTCTTTTAATAATCCAAAAGCGGGATCAATAAAATGAATTTTCGGATGGTAACATTCGCTCATTGTTTTGGCATCACCATTTGCAAAAGCAGTGTAGAATTTTGCAATTAAATTTTCGTTTGCGTTCATTAAAATAAAATTAAGCTATAAATATAAGATTTATTATACTAAATCATTTCTTTATAAAAGACTTATTTCTTTTGCAGTATCAAAAGTTTTTTTGGATTTATCAAACGCTGTCGAAAAGTATGACATTCTATTAATTGCAGTAAAATAACCAGTTTGATTGCCGAAAGTTTTTGAATTTCCAGTTATAATAAACCTAATGGCTTGTATGTCTGTTTTTTTTAACTTAATCATTTCAGCCGGAGTAAAATAGTAATATGATGTTGTTTTGCCATCAGCAGTTTCATTGGTGTTTTTATCTACACAGGCAATAACATCACCGTTTACCAAATCGACATAAACACCGCCAGAAATTCGAGCTAGATCATTTGCTGTTGCAATAGTTAGTTTTAAAACGCCTCCTTTATCTGTTTTTGCAATCTGAACATTTGTCTCGCCGGTATAAGCATATTTTTCACAAATAAACGTGTAACTCTGCGTTGCCGGAAAAGGTTTAGAGCCCTTTATACTTATGGTTTCCTGAGCGTTTGAAAGATTGGAAATTAACAATAATAAAAGCAGTGGCAATTTTAAACTCATATATTTTAGTTTATTCAGTTATTTTAGAATCGAATTTTTCATCCCAATCCATTGATTTTATAGCAGAAACAAGATTATTTTCGTCTACAAAAACACGCAGTTCTTTATTGGCTACTTTTTTTGAATACAAAGCGTGATAACGGTAAATAACTTCTTGTTTAGTTTTGTAAACACCGTCTAATTTCAAATCAATAAAACTTCCATAATATTGTCTAAATCGCTGACAGGTTTTTGTCAAACGATCCTCAGTTGTATTTTCCATTACCGACTTGGTAACTTCAGTTTCGTTAAAGGGTTTAAATTTAGAAGTATTGCACGTTTCTAAAACTCTTTTTCCTAATTCATAAGCTTTACTTTGCTGATTTGAATTTATTTCAGCACTCGCAACTTTTTTAATTTTTAAATCTTCAGTGTCTCTGCTTACTGTTTTTGATTTACATCCAATTAACAACAGCAAACATATAATCAATCCTGCTTTCTTCATAACTATTTATGTTATTTTTAATAATAAGTTAGGGTCGGGGCAATTTTCGATATAAAAATTAAGGTCGTTTGTATTGCAGACTCCTGGATAATCTCCCCAATAATCTTCAATATTTTGTATAATCTGAAAATGTACATGAGGTGCATAATCACCGTTAACGGCAGCATTTCCTATAGTTGCAATTTGTTCTCCTTTTTTATAAAATTTCCCGACGGTTAAATCTTTTATACTTTCTAACGATAAATGACCGTATAAAGTATAAAATATTTCATTTTCAACTTCGTGTTCTAAAATAATGGTCGGCCCATAATCGCCCAGACCAAGATTATTTTTAAAACTATGTATTTTTCCGTCCAGTGGTGCTAGAACGGAAGTTTCAACTTTTGTCCATAAATCTAGACCAATATGAATGTTGCGTTCTGGAATCGAATCATTTTTAAAAATGGTACTTCTTTTATATAAAGTACGTCCTTCAATATAACCGCCAAATGCAACTTCGGCATTGTTCTTTTTTAAATAATCTGATATAAAAATTTCAAATTCTGTCGCGTTTTCTGGTTTTCTTTTGACCAATTCTTGATTAGTAATTGATAAGTCTAACGGAACATATTTAGAAAAATCAATACTCGAATCGATAACCTTAGTAGGTGGTAAGGTGTTTAAAATAGAGGCAAGGGTTTTCATAAAACTTAAATTTAGGCTACTTTTTCAATAATTATTAATTCATTATGAACTTCAATGCGGGGCAGCATTTTAGTCGTAAACAATTTAGGGTTTATTTCTGAAATATACTTTCTGTTTCTAATATTATGTGCTTCATCTAAAATCATGGTGTTAAAAAGCACAAAACCCTGATTTTTTAAAAGTGAACAAATTCGTTCGCTAAAAAAGCTTTCGAATAAGAAGTTGGGCATTTTGATATCTTCAAAAATATCAATAATAATTAAATCATATTTATGTTTGGTTTTCAATACAAATTCGAAAGCGTCATCAATAATAACTTCAAGCTGTTTGATTTGGTTGAGATTAAAATATTCATTTGCTATTTGTATCATTTCAGCATCAATTTCGACTCCGGTAATTTTGCCTTTGTATTCAATTTCGTCGACTAATGTTTTTATAACACTTCCGCCAGCAACTCCTAATAATAAAATATGATCCATTCTTAAAATATTCTCATAGCCAATATTTCGAAGTCCGTACCTTAATATACGCTGCAGGCTACCATAAGAGTAATTTGTGTTTTCAGAATCTAATACCAACTCACCATTCGCCCAAGTTACCTCAATCATTTTGCTCCTTGCTGATTTTTTCTTGAATATTTTAATTGGAATAAGATAACTGAATAATTTTTGAATCATTTTATAATGCTTTTACTCAAAATTACCATTTTAAATCTTTTATTTTGCAGAAATAATAAACTTTAATGAAGAAACAATTGTACAAATTCATCTTTTTTAAGCTAATGGGCTGGAAAATAGTAGGAATTGAAAATGCAGAAGTAAAAAAATGTGTTATGATGGTAATGCCTCATACAAGTAATCATGATTTTTATTTGGGAATTTTTACCAGAGGAATCTCCGGACTGCAAATGAATTGGGTTGGAAAAAAGGAATTGTTCAAATTTCCTTTCGGATATTATTTTAGAAGCGCAGGAGGAGAACCCTTAGATCGCTCGGGAGGATTAAATAAAGTCGACTCGATAGCGGCTATTTTTGATCGTAAAGAAGTTTTTCGTTTGGCTGTTGCTCCAGAAGGAACACGTAAAAATGTAAAAGAAATAAAGAGCGGATTTTATTATATCGCACTTAAAGCAAATGTGCCAATTGTTCCAGTAGCTTTTGATTGGGGCAAAAAAGAAGTTAATTTAGGCAAGCCATTTTTCCCGACTGGAAATTATGAAGCGGATTTACAAGTTTTGAAAAAACATTATGAAGGAGTTTTAGGTAAAATTCCACAAGACGGATTTCAATTGTAAATTTTCGATATTTTTTCGATTGCGTGAGAATCGCTTAAATAAAAAATATTTTTAAAAATTTTCAAATACACGAAAAATTAAATTACGGGACATACACCTTAAATGTTCCGTTTTTATAAAAAAAGACAATTTTCTCAATTTCCCTTTCACCAGAATCTAAATTGGAATTTTTATTTTCTGAAAAATTTTTACTTTCTGTTTTTTCTTCTTCTTGATAATTGATTTCAGAAAATAAATCTGTCGAACCAAAATTTTCATTTAATGAAATAGGAGAGGTTGATTTTGTGATTTCTGAAGCTGAATCTGTTTTTGAATTTAAACTTTCATCATTACTTTTTGGGAAAGTTCCTTTTCCGTTTAATATCCAATA
The DNA here is from genome assembly GCF_015350755.1 of Flavobacterium sp. JLP. NCBI lineage: Bacteria > Pseudomonadati > Bacteroidota > Flavobacteriia > Flavobacteriales > Flavobacteriaceae > Flavobacterium > Flavobacterium sp. JLP. Next base: position 89,063 of record NZ_JADKPS010000001.1, read on the forward strand.
CAAATCTACATCCGGAAAAACGTCTAAGATTTTCATCACAAAATCTAAGCTTGGTTTATTTCTGCCTGACAATAGGTGAGACATGCTAGAACGCTGCACGCCAATTTTATCAGCAAATGAAGAAGCATTTAAAGCGTAATAATCGAGTATAATTTCAAGCCTTTTTACAAAATCATCTATGTTTACCATTGTAATTGTTTTAATTAAAAACACTGTTTACAAATGTAACTAAAAGAATCCAATAAATCAATATTACAGTTGTAAATTATCATTTTAATCTAATAATGAGATAATAATAACTTTAAATAGCAGTACTTAAATCATTGAAATTAAATCATTTAATAAATAGCGCTTAAAGTAATAACAATTGTTAACTCGCATTGATTCTATTAACTATAATTAATTTATAAATCTGTTTACAATTCTAAATTTTAGACTTTTTTGATTGTTTACAATTGTAAAAATAAAGATGTTTACTTTTGTAAACTAATCAAAAGACAATGAATTTAGAAGAATTATTTGAGCAATACAAAGAACAATCTATAAGAGGCCGTTACTTAACTTTAAACCATATTCAGCCTTTATTAGATAAATTAAATACTGATAATCAAGTAGCAATTATTGGAAAGTCAGTTTTAGACCAACCTATATATAGTTATCAAATTGGTAACGGAGAAACTAGAATTTATCTTTGGTCGCAAATGCACGGAAACGAAAGCACAACAACAAAAGCATTGTTTGACTTTATTAATGTATTAAACAGTGGATCTGAGTTTGCATCTAAAATGCTTAAAACATTTACTTTCTACTGCATTCCGATATTAAATCCTGACGGAGCAAAGCTTTATACACGTGAAAATGCCAATAAGATAGACCTGAACCGTGACTCGCAAAACCTGACACAGCCAGAAAGCAATGTGCTAAGAGCTGCATTCGAAAGCTTTAAACCCCATTATTGCTTTAATCTTCACGATCAGCGTACTATTTTTGGTGCTGGAGATACAGGAAAACCTGCAACTGTTTCATTTTTAGCTCCTTCTTACAATGAAGAGAGAGAAGTTAATGATAATAGATTAAAAGCTATTAATTTGATTGCCGGAATTAATGATGAGTTGCAAAAATACATTCCCGGCCAGGTGGGGCGTTTTGATGATTCGTTTAATATCAACTGTATAGGAGATACATTTCAATTTTTAGGGGTGCCGACAATTTTATTTGAAGCAGGGCACTACAACGGCGATTATGACAGAGAAATCACGAGAAAGTTCATATTTTTCTCACTAATTTCAAGCTTTAAACTCATATCCGAAAACGATTTAGTTGATAACAGAATTTCTGATTATTTGAATATTTCACAAAATAAAGTCGTTTTTTATGATTTTATGTATAAAAATATCAAAATAAATTATGATGGTATCGAAATTATTACGAATTTTGTCGCACAATACAAAGAGGAATTGATTGAAAATACAATTCATTTTAACGCTTACATTGTTGAAGTAGGCGAATTGGAAAATTATTTTGGACATTACGAATATGATGCTAAAGGAGCTTTTTATTCTGATGATTACAGTAATTTTCCGAAAACGAATCAAAAAGCAGATTTTTATTTAAATAAAAATGTTAAATTTGTTAACGGATTGATAAAAAGTTAAATTTTTTGTGAATTTGTTGTTTTTTATATATATTTTTATACTTTGTAATAGCAATTAGTAATATTAATTAAAGAATTATGAGTAAATTTCGTTTAGATGAAGTAGATCACCAGATTTTAGATATGTTAATAGACAATACGAGAGTTCCGTTTACTGACATTGCAAAAAAACTATTGATATCTGCTGGAACAGTACATGTTAGAGTAAAAAAAATGGAAGACGCAGGTATAATAATGGGATCTTCATTAGCCTTAGATTACGATAAATTAGGGTATTCATTTATTGCTTATGTAGGTGTATTCCTTAATAATACATCTCAAACTAAATTTGTATTAGAGCGAATCAATCAAATTCCATTCGTAACGGTAGCTTCTGTAACGACAGGAAAATTCAATATCTTTTGCAAAATTAGAGCGAAAGATACTAAGCATGCGAAAGAAGTTATCTTCATGATTGATGATATCGAAGGCGTTTACAGAACAGAAACAATGATTTCACTAGAAGAAAGTATAAACGATAAGAAGCGTTTGATGCATACTATTTTTAAAAATATGTAATATTTTCTTGAATGCTATATTAAAATATAACCTCAAGTTTATTCTTGGGGTTTTTTTATGACCTATTAACCAACCAACTATAACACGATTATGTACACGTTACCAAAAATTGAGCGTTTTAATAAAGACGTTCTCTCTAAATACCACATTTATAATAGTGTTTTTATAACATTGCCATTTGATTCTATAGATAATACAGGGGTTTTACTGCCTTTATTTACAGAAACTTGCGAAACGGGATTTAAAAAACAAGAAACTCCAAAAGAAATTTTTGATTTCTTTTCTCAAAAATACTTAAACAACGCATCAGAGACTGAAAAAATCGACTTAATGTTTCGATTTATTCAGTATATAGAACGTCAGATTGTATTGTTTGATGCTATTGAAGATGCAGCTTTTCCTGAAGTAAATAACATGGAAGGGCGTGGCTCTTTGCGTGATATTAAAGAAAAATCAGATGCGAAAGAGAAAGACGACGAATTGATAGAATTTCTTGAAAACTTTAACGTCAGAACTGTTTTAACAGCGCACCCTACCCAATTTTATCCTGGGCCTGTTTTAGGAATTATAAATGATTTAACTGAAGCAATTCGTTTGAATGATTTGTTACAGATTAAGCAGTTATTGGCGCAGCTGGGTAAAACTCCTTTTATTCAAAACGAAAAACCAAATCCTTATGATGAAGCGGTTTCATTAATATGGTATTTAGAAAATGTATTTTATGCAACTTCTGGTGAAATTGTTCACTATTTGCAGAAAAATATTCTTCAAGGAAATGCTATTCAAAATCAATTGATCAAGCTTGGATTTTGGCCAGGAGGAGACCGTGATGGAAATCCTTTTGTTACAACAGAAATTACTTTAAAAGTTGCAGATCGTTTGCGTACTTCAATTTTGAAGTGTTATTATGTTGAAATGAGAAATTTAAAACGAAAGTTAACATTCTCAGGTGTAGACACTTTGGTGTCTGAACTTGAACATAAACTTTACCGTTCTGTATTTTATTCAAAAGGTGAAATTTATATTACTTTAGAGGAAATGCTTTCGCAATTAAATAAAATTAGAACCATTATTATAGAAAAACACCAATCACTTTATCTAGATGAATTAGAAGCGTTTTTGGTTAAAATTAATTTATTTGGATTTCATTTTGCGACTTTAGATATTCGTCAAAACAGCAAAATTCACGATTTAGTATTTAAAGATGTTGTAAATCATTATTTAAATTCAGTTTCTGCAATTTTCCCTGCAAATTATTTCGAATTATCTGAAGCAGATAAATTAGTGGTTTTATCAAAAGTAAAGGGCGATTTAAATCCAAATGATTTTGATGATGAAATAACTAAATCTACTTTAGAGTCGGTTCAGGCTATTAAAACGATTCAAAAAGCCAATGGCGAATTTGGAGCTAACCGTTACATTATCAGTAATAATGAAAGTGCATTAAACGTAATGGAGACATTCGCAATGATTCGTTTGAATAATTGGGAAAATCCAACAGTTGATATTATTCCGCTTTTTGAATCTGTTGACGATTTGCAAAATGCACATCAAATTATGGAGCAGTTATATACGAATCCGGAGTATGCTAAGCATTTAAAGGAACGTGGAAACAAACAAACTATCATGTTAGGTTTCTCTGACGGAACAAAAGACGGAGGTTACTTGATGGCCAACTGGAGTATTTATCAGGCAAAAATTTCTTTAACTGAAATTTCTAGAAAATATGGTATAAAAGCTATTTTCTTTGATGGTCGAGGTGGGCCTCCAGCGCGTGGCGGTGGAAAAACACATAAATTCTACGCTTCTCTGGGTCCAAAAATTGAAAATAACGAAATTCAAATAACGGTTCAAGGACAAACGATCAGTTCAAATTTTGGAACTTTAGATTCATGCCGTTATAATATTGAAAACTTATTGAGCGCCGGAGTGACTAATCAGGTTTTCAGCAAAGGTAAAAATGAGCTGACTGCTGATGAAACTCAGATTTTGACACAATTGGCTGGTTTAGGATATGAAAAATATTTAAGCTTTAAAAATCATCCAAAGTTCATTCCGTATCTAGAGAAGATGAGTACCCTGAAATATTACTCTAAAACAAATATTGGAAGCCGTCCTTCTAAAAGAAGCAAATCAGAATCGTTGGATTTCGCTGATTTGAGAGCAATTCCTTTTGTTGGTTCTTGGAGTCAATTAAAACAAAATGTACCTGGATTCTTTGGAGTAGGAACAGCTTTAAAATACTTCGAAGAAAGCGGTCAATGGGATAAAGTTCAAGATTTATATCACAACTCTTTGTTCTTTAAAACGCTTTTAGAAAACAGTATGATGTCATTGGCAAAATCATTTTTGCCCCTAACAGCTTACATGAGAAAAGATCCTGAATTTGGTGAATTTTGGCAGATTATTTACGACGAGTTTTCTGAAACGAAACGTCTTTTGTTGAAAATTGCTGGTCATAAAACCTTAATGGAAAATTATCCTGATGGTATAGCATCAATTCAAGTAAGAGAACGTATTGTATTGCCACTGTTGACAATACAGCAATATGCATTATTGAAAATTAATGAATTGAATAAAGAAAATAACGTTAATGAAGATTTGATTAAAGTATACGAAAAAATCGTTACCAGATCACTTTTTGGAAATACCAATGCTAGTAGAAATTCAGCTTAAAAAGTTAATTTATTTATATAACAAATTAAAAATTGTCTAAAATGAATTCAGACCAATTATCAGAAAATGAATATTCAGGCGGATTTACAACTTATATCCAAGAAGCTGGAGATGTAAATTTAATTGAAGAGTTAGAGATTTCTTTACATGGTTTTATTCGATTTGTTCAAGATATTCCAATGGACAAATTTGATTATCGTTATGCAGAAGGAAAGTGGACAATCAAAGATATTATTCAACATCTTATAGATTCTGAACGTATTTTTTCTTACCGCGCTTTACGATTTTCAAGAAATGATAAAACACCTTTGGCTAGTTTTGAAGAAGATGATTATGCAAATAATACAAATTCAAATAACAGAAGTATTCAAGATTTGCTTACGGAACTGTCGGCCTTAAGACATTCTACTTTATTGTTTTATAAAAGTTTATCTGAAGAACAGCTTAAACGAATTGGAACAGCTTCAAACAATCCAATTTCTGTAAGAGCTTTAGGTTTTGTTATTATTGGTCACCAAAAACATCATCAAAAAGTTTTCAAGGAAAGGTATTTATAAGAAGTCCTAAAAATAAAAAAATAAAAAATCCTGTGAAGTTTATTCACAGGATTTTTTTTGTTTTTTGTAATGTATAGAATGACATAATTACTTATTTCTTTCAACAATAGCAAGACCAAATCTAATTTTATCGTAAGATAGTTTTTCTTCAAAATGATCATAATATGGCTTTAAAGCTGTAGGATATTCAAGTTCAACTTGCGCTTTATGCAGCATTAATACTTCTTCATCAGAAATAAATTGACTTAAGTCAAAATCATGTCCGTCAACATATAATTTTGCCAAGTGAGAAACTATGGTAGTCTGCCCTAGATTTCTTTTTTCTGCAATTTCTGCAATTGTATTACCGTTTTCAAAAAGCTCTAAGGTTGTTTTATATGTGTTGCCTTCTTTTTTAGTCTTCGCCTTTGCTTTCTTTTTTGCATTTTCAAAGTAAACAATTGCATCTATAAATTCCTGACCATATTTTTCTAATTTTGCTTTACCAACACCATCTATTGCAAGAAATTCTTCATCGCTCATTGGACGTGTATTTTCCATTTGCCTTAAAGCAGCATCGCTAAAAATTACATAGGCAGGAACTTCTTCATCTTTAGAAATTTCATAACGTAATTTTCTAAGTATCTCAAAAAGAGTAATTTTATTTGTTTTTGCTTTTGCTTCCTTAATTTCGTTTTTATCAATTGCTTTTTTAACAACAGTTGTTAATTTTACTTTCTCTCCTTCAAATAAAACTTTTCTGGCAAAGGGCGTTAGAAGAATTTTATTATGCTGATGAAAAGCAATTTCGCAATAACCTAAATTTATAAGCTGAATTAGATATTGATTCCAGTCGTACCAAGAAATATCAGCGCCTATTCCGTACGTTTTTAAGCTTTGATAATTTTTTTCGTAGATATACGCGTTTCTCGAGCCTCTCAAAAAATCTACAATTACCGCCAAAGGTTCAGATTCTTGCAGACGGCTAATCGCTGAGAGTGCTTTCTGTGCTAAAATTGTTCCATCAAAAAAAACTGGAGGATTTTTACAGATGTCACAATTACCGCAATTCTCAGTTACTAATTCTCCAAAATACGAAAGAAGAATTTTTCGTCTGCAGCTTAATGCATCTGCGTATTGCTTCATTCTGTCTAATTTGGCAAGCTGCACGTCAGAATTTAATCCGTCCGAAGCAAATTTCTGAAGCTGAATAACATCCGCATAACTTTCAAATAGAACTGTTTCTGCTGGCAATCCATCGCGGCCAGCACGACCAATTTCCTGATAATAACCTTCAATATTTTTAGGCAAATTATAATGTATCACCCAGCGCACATTTGATTTATCAATTCCCATCCCAAAGGCAATTGTAGCACAAACTACCTGACAATCGTCATTAATAAATTCATCTTGCGTTTTAGCACGAAGACTATTTTCTAAACCGGCATGATAAGCTTTGGCAGAAATTCCATTTTTCTTTAATTTATCAGCTAATTCTTCAGTCGTTTTTCTGCTGAGGCAATAAATAATTCCAGATTCATTCGGTTTATTTTCTACAAACTCTATGATTTGCTTTACCCTGTCTAAAGCTGGACGAACTTCCAAACTCAAGTTTTTTCTATCAAAGGAAGCAATAAAAATTTTTGGATTTTTTAATTTTAATTGTTTCGTAATATCTGTACGAGTTGCTTTATCGGCAGTTGCAGTCAATGCTAAAACTGGAGTAGAAGGGAAGCGGCTTTTTAAATAACCCAAATTAGTATAAGCTGGCCTAAAATCATGCCCCCAAGATGAAATACAATGCGCTTCATCAATTGCAATTAAGCTGATTGTCAATTCATTAAAAACAGCATCTAAATATGATAAACTTTCTGGTGCAATATAAACAAGCTTAAAAGTATTCGATTTTAAATTATCAATATAATATTGCTGTTCTTCACTAGATTGGCTGCTGTTTATGTAACAAGCTGTAATTCCGTTAGTTTTCAAGCTATCGACCTGATCTTTCATTAAAGCTATTAAAGGCGAAATAACAATTGTAATACCTGGCAGTACTAAAGCTGGTAATTGAAAACAAATCGATTTACCTCCGCCCGTTGGCATAATTGCAAGAGTATCTTGTCCGGAAAGAATGGTGTTTATAATAGTTTCCTGATTTGGTCTAAACTTTTCAAAACCAAAATTTTCTTTTAATTTGGCGTGTAATAATTCTGTATTCATTTGGGCAGTTATTTTAAATATTAAATTTAAAGAAATTTCTTATAAATTATAAAAATACTTAATTTATTATTTAAAGAAGTGCAAATTTGTATTAGTGTTCAATAAAAAAAGGAACCCGAATTGAGTTCCTTTAAATTATTTTGAAAGAGATAAATTAATCTTCATCGTCTTCATCATCATCTTCGTCAGCAATATCATCTGGATCTTTGTCGTCATCGTCATCATCATCTCCACCATCAGTATCTGGTTTATCTATTGCATCATCATCATCGTCGTCGTCAATATCATCATCAAGATCAAGACCTTTTACTGGTTCGATTGTATCAACATCAACATCGATATCATCGTCTTCGTCGTAATTTTCGATTCTGTCAGCAAGTTTAGTACTAATTTTTACTAAATAAATAGTGTCTTCAGTACGAACTTCAACAGCTTCGATCAATTCGTTTTTAGCATTTCTAAAACGGATAACATCCGAATCATCATAACCATCAGGAAATTTTTCTACCAATAGGTTCAAAATTTCGTTGGTAAGTTTAGCGTAGTCTACTATAACTCTTTTCATAAAATTATCCTATAAATCTAATAAATATGCAAAAATTAACGGTGCAACAATCGTAGCATCCGATTCAATAATAAATTTAGGGGTTTTGATATCTAATTTACCCCAAGTGATTTTCTCGTTTGGCACAGCTCCAGAATATGAACCGTAACTTGTTGTTGAATCTGAAATTTGGCAGAAATAACTCCAAAATGGAATATCGTGCATTTCCATATCTTGATACAGCATTGGCACCACACAGATTGGAAAATCTCCAGCAATACCACCACCAATTTGGAAAAATCCAATACCGTTTGTGCTGTTTTTTGGATACCAATCAGCAAGGAATGTCATGTATTCAATTCCTGATTTCATGGTAGAAGCTTTCAAATCTCCTTTTATTACGTATGAAGCAAAGATATTTCCCATTGTACTGTCTTCCCAACCTGGAACAATAATAGGCAAGTTTTTCTCAGCAGCTGCATACATCCAGCTATCTTTTAAGTCTATTTCGTAATACTCTTCTAAAACGCCAGATAATAACATTTTGTACATGAATTCATGTGGAAAATAACGTTCTCCTTTATCATCTGCATCTTTCCAGATCTTATAAATGTGTTTTTGTAAACGACGAAATGCTTCATGTTCCGGAATACAAGTATCTGTAACACGGTTTAATCCTCTTTCAAGCAAGGCCCATTCATCCTCTGGGGTTAAATCACGGTAGTTTGGCACTCTTTCGTAATGAGAGTGGGCTACTAAGTTCATGATATCTTCTTCTAGATTGGCTCCAGTACAAGAAATAATCTGTACTTTATCTTGTCTAATTATTTCGGCAAAAATTTTACCAATTTCTGCTGTACTCATAGCGCCAGCCATACTTACCATCATTTTAGCACCGTTTGCTAATTGCTGTTCATACGCTTTTGCAGCATCAACTAAAGAAGCAGAATTAAAGTGTAAATAATGTTTTTCAATAAACTGACTGATTGGTCCTTTCATTTTGTTTTGTTTTTTGTTTTTTTTGAATTAAAAGTTTAACCTTTTAGATGATACTGCAAATTAATAATTTTATAGATATTAACATTTAATTTGCAAGTTTTTTTTTATACTTTTTTTGTGTAACCTAAAATTTTCAATACATCATCAGAAGTTTGCTGTTCTGAGAAAACCTCAGTAGCTAAAATCCCGTTTTCATCGCGATCTATTAAAATATGTTTAGGCTGTGGAATTAAACAGTGGTGCAAACCGCCGTAACCTCCAATAGTTTCTTGATACGCACCAGTATTAAAGAAACCAATATACAATGGCTTTTCTTTGTTGTATTTAGGCAGATAAATCGCGTTCATATTTTGTTCTGAGTTGTAATAATCGTCACTATCACAAGTCAAACCTCCTAATAAAACCCGCTCGTAAGTATCATTCCAGCGATTTACAGCCAGCATGATAAAACGTTTATTTATCGCCCAAGTATCAGGCAAAGTGGTAATGAATGACGAATCAATCATGTTCCATTTTTCTCTATCATTTTGTTGCTTTTGATACAAAATCTGATAGATAGCGCCACCGCTTTCGCCTACAGTAAATGATCCAAATTCTGTAAAAATATTAGGGACATCAACTTCGGCTTCATCGCATGCAATTTTAATCTGATTGATAATTTCATCAATCATATATTGATAGTCATATTCGAAAGCAAGAGAGTTTTTAATCGGGAAACCGCCTCCTATGTTCAAGCCATCAAGAGTAGGGCATTCCTTTTTAAGCGCAATATATACTTTTATACATTTTACTAACTCATTCCAATAATATGCTGTATCATTTATTCCAGTATTAATGAAAAAGTGAAGCATTTTCAGCTCTAATTTATCATTTTCCTGAATTTGTTTTTTATAAAAAGAAACGATGTTTTTATATCCAATTCCTAATCTTGAAGTATAAAACTCAAATTTAGGTTCCTCTTCAGCTGCAATCCGAATTCCGATTTTGAATTTTCCTTTAATCTCAGCCTGAAGAAGATCTAATTCTTCATAATTATCAATAATCGGAATCGTATTTTTATGTCCGTTATTGATTAATCTACCAATATTACTGATGTATTCATCTCTTTTAAAACCATTACAAATTACATACGTACTTTTATTGATCTTACCATTTTCTAACAAATTTTCAACAATGTTAACATCAAATGCTGATGATGTTTCAATATGAATGTTATTTTTAAAAGCTTCATTCATAATGTATTCAAAATGAGAGCTTTTTGTACAATAACAATAATAATATTTTGCTTCGTATTTGTTTTTTTCCATAGATTTTCTGAACCAAGCTTTTGCCTTGTTGATATTTTCAGAAATCTGCGGTAAGTAGGTGAATTTTAGTGGGGTACCATATTGTTCAACCAATTTCATCAAATCGATGTTGTGAAACTGAAGGTTGTCTTTGTTTAGTTTAAATTCCTCCTGAGGAAAGTAATATGTTTGATTAATTAGATCAGAATATTTTGTATTCATTTATTTGTCAATATTTTAAAGTTGCAGTTTATTAAATTTAGTGATTTTTTAGGCTAAATCTAAAATTCAAACTCTAATATTGGCAAATACAATTTCCAGTTTTTCGTGTTCTGCTTTCGAATAAAGAAAAACTTCAAAACAAAACGGACTTTTACTATTATAAAAACGGTTCAACATTCTTAGTAAAGAACTATTGAGACGGTTTCTATAAGAACTAAAGTGTCTTTGTTTTTTGTTTGTTTTCATTGTGGCAAATGTAAAAAATAATATATACCTAAAGCAATGCTTTTGATTAAAAAAAGTTTAAGATTTATAATCTTGAAACGCAGCTAGAATCAATTTATTTTCAACGGATTGATTAATTTTTATTTTTCCGATACCTTCAATTAATGCAAATTGAATTAATCCGTATTCATTTTTTTTGTCGTGAATAAGCAATTCTAAAATAGGTTCAATATCATTTTCTTCTACAATTACATCTTCATAGATACTTTTAATGGCCGTTTTTATTTCATCATATTCAGCTGGAGTAATTAAATTCTTATGCAATGAAATATAACTTTCTAAAATCATCCCAATCGCAATTGCTTCACCGTGTAATAATGTTTTTTTAGATTCGCTTTCTAAAAAGTAACTTTCTATCGCGTGGCCTAAAGTATGTCCAAAATTCAGCGCCTTGCGAATGTTTTTCTCTGTTGGATCCTGAATGACAATATCGTTTTTAATTTCAACAGAACGATAAATTAACTGGTCAAGTGAATCATAATCAATTGCTTTTAGGTCTAAAAACCGTTTCCAATATACGGCATCATATATAAGACCATGTTTTAGCATTTCTGCCAAACCAGAGCGCATTTCACTTTGTGACAAAGTTTCAAGGTAATTTGTGTCTATTAAAACCATCTGAGGAACGTTTATAACACCGATCTGGTTTTTAAGGTTTCCTAAATCAACGCCTGTTTTTCCTCCAACAGAAGCATCGACCATAGATAATAGAGTAGTAGGGATATTGATAAAATCAACGCCACGTTTGAAAGTTGATGCTACGAAACCGCCTAAATCTGTTACTACACCGCCGCCAAGATTGATTACAAGCGATTTTCTGTCGGCTCCAAGTTCTGTAAGTACATTCCAAATTTGAATACAGGTTTCTATGTTTTTATTGGCCTCTCCAGCTTCAAATTCGATTATTTCGATGTTTAAATCCGTTTCTAGTAAAGGCAAAAACTTTGGCAAGCAATACTCATTTGTCTCATTATCAACTATAATAAACAAATTAGAATATTTGTTTTCTTTTAAATGTTTATTTAAAGCTTCGTAGGCATCCTGGTTAAAATGTACTAGATAATTATTGGCTTGAATAGATTGCATAATTCGTCGGTTATTTAAAACCACAAAATAAGGCATTTTTAGCTAAATAATATTCAAACTTTTACTCTAATTTGTTTTAAAACGAATGAATCTAATTAAGGATTTGAATCAAAAATAGTTAAAATTTAATTTTTTAAGTCGTACTGTAATAAAGCAGTAAAATTTTACTTCATAATATAATATTAAAAGCAATCATATTAACGATATTAAAAAATATGATGGTATTTAGTAAATAATATTCAAAACACTCTATATCTTTGCACAAAAACTAAACTTAATGGAAAAAATATTCGATAACACTCAAGTAGCATTTTCACTTAAAAGTGATACCGAACTTGACAGGGCTTATTTTCTTTTTAAAATGATTGACAGCGAACCTTTAGTACGAATTGGAACTGCTGTAACTAATTTTGCTATTAAAGCACATCTTCCGGTTGAAGGATTAATTCGTGCGACTGTTTTTGATCATTTTTGTGGAGGAGTAAACGAAGATGACTGTATAAATGTGGTTGATAAAATGTTTACTAAAGGCGTTTCATCTGTCTTAGATTATTCAGTTGAAGGAAAAGAAGAGGAAGAGCAGTTTGATGCGGCGTTAGAAATGACCTTAAAAACTATTGAATTTGCTAAAGAGCGTTTGGCGATTCCATTTGCGGTTTTTAAGCCAACAGGCTTAGGTCGCTTTGAACTATATGAGAAATTAGGAGAAAAACAGACGTTAACTCCGGCAGAACAGGCAGAATGGGATAGAGTAGTAGCCCGGTTTGATAAGGTGTGCAGTGAAGCACACAGAAAAGATGTGGCACTATTAATTGATGGTGAAGAAAGCTGGATGCAGGATGCCGCAGATGATTTGGTAACCGATATGATGCGCAAATACAATAAAGAAAAAGCTATTGTGTTTAATACGTTGCAAATGTACCGTTGGGATCGTTTGGATTATTTGAAAAAATTACATGAAATCGCTAAAAAAGAAGGCTTTTTTATTGGAATGAAATTAGTTCGCGGTGCTTACATGGAAAAAGAAAATAAGAGAGCAGAAGAGAAAAACTATGTTTCGCCAATTTGTGTTTCTAAAGAAGCGACAGATGTTAATTACGACGCTGCCGTACATTATATGTTAGATCATTTAGAAACAATGTCAATTTTCGCAGGAACTCATAACGAATTGAGTTCATATAAGTTGATGGAAATGATGGAGCAAAAAGGAATTGCCAAAAATGATAACAGAATCTGGTTTGGACAATTATACGGAATGAGCGACAATATTAGCTACAACTTAGCTGAAAATGGTTATAACGTTGCTAAATATTTGCCATTTGGACCTGTAAAAGATGTTATGCCTTACTTGATTCGCCGTGCTGAAGAAAATACTTCTGTAGCCGGACAAACAAGCCGTGAATTATCTATGATAAAAGCAGAACGTAAACGTAGAAAAGGGAAATAATTTTCAGTTTTTAGTCTCAGTTACAAAAAAAAAGCTCCAATTAATTGGAGCTTTTTTTATTGGAATTTCGTTTTTAAGAATTACTAAACTGAAGATTGCTCAAGTTTTTGTAAATACCATTTTCAAGATTTATTAATTCCTGGTGTGTTCCTTCTTCAGTTATTTTTCCGTTATCTAGCACTAGAATTTTATCAGCATTTCTAATAGTTGAAAGACGATGTGCAATAATAATGCTTGTTCTTCCTTCCATTAAAACTTCTAAAGCTTCTTGAACTAGTTTCTCACTTTCACTATCTAAAGATGATGTTGCTTCATCTAAAATTAAAATACTTGGGTTTTTAAGCAAAGCTCTTGCAATAGCAATACGCTGACGCTGTCCGCCAGATAGTTTTACACCACGTTCACCAACAAGAGTTTCGAATTTTTCTGGAAAACCTTCTATAAAATTCAAGGCGTTTGCTTGTTTTGCTGCTAACATAATCTCTTCGTCAGTTGCATCCGGTTTTCCATATGCTATATTTTCTTTTATTGTTCCTCCAAATAAAATTACATCCTGGGGTACAATACTCATGCTTCCACGAAGATTTTCTAAATCGTAATCGTAAATGTTTTTTCCGTCAACCAGAATTTCTCCTGAAGTGATATCATAAAAACGCAATAATAAAGAAGAAATAGTAGATTTTCCGGCTCCGCTTGGGCCTACGATTGCTATTTTTTGACCAAAATCGGCTTTAAAATTTACATCTTTTAAAACCTGAACTTCCTTACGAGAAGGATAACTGAAGGCTACATTATTAAAAGAAACGATTCCTTTGATTTTTTCTACTGCAGAAGTTTTTTGGTTTGCTTTAATATCCTCCGGAGTTTCTTCTAGCAATTCAAAAACACGTTCTGTAGCTCCAACTGCCTTTTGAATTTGGGCATACATTTCTGCAATACCTCCAAACGAAGCTCCAATAAAAGTAGTATAAAGCACGAAAGAAATTAAATCTCCAACGCCTTCAACTTCTCCTTTTATAGTAAGTGTAATACCGTACCAAACTACAGCAACAACACATCCGAAAAGACACAGAATAATAAATGACGCGAAATAACCTCTGTATTGACCGCCTTTAATGGCAATTTTTACGATTTCTTTAATTTTATTTTTATAACGCTGAATTTCGTACCATTCATTAGCAAAAGCTTTTACATTGCTTATTCCTTGCAGTGTCTCTTCAACAATTACTTGGCTTTCTGCAACTTTATCTTGTGTTTTTTTACCATATTTACGAATAAATCTTCCAAAAATCACTGCAGCAACGGCTACTATTGGAACAATCGCTAACATCATCAATGTTAATTTTGGACTGATATTTCCTAAAATCACAAATCCTCCTATTATCAAAATAAACTGACGTAAAAACTCAGCAATTGTTGTGGTAAAAGTATCTTGCAGCTGCGAAATATCAGCACTGATTCTACTATTCAGCTCACCAACACGTTTTTGAGAATAAAAGGACATTGGAAGTTTTACCAGATTTTCATACAACGCAAAACGAATGTTTGATAATGAGTTTTCAGTAAAATTTACAAAAAGCGAAATTCTGAAAAAAGAAAATACCGCCTGTAATGTCAATATTCCCAAAAGAGCAAGAGCTATTTCATTTGCTCTGCTAAGATCTTTATTCGTTACACAATCTACCAGCATTCCCATTAACTTAGGGAAGGCGAGGGCAGTAGCGCTTGTTAGCAATAAAAAGAGTAAGCCCAGAAAAAACTTCCATTTATGATTTTTTCCATATTTAAAAATTCTGAGTGCTTTTTGAAGTGAGTTAGAGTCTAATTTAGCTTTAGGTAAATCGTTTTCTTGATATCTAGCCATTTGAGTATACAATTAAGGTATGCAAATGTATGATTATAGCGAATGAATACAAAAGAATATTATCAATTACGCTTTCAGATTTTGATTTTTAACTTAAAATTAGAAAATACCAACTTTTATTTATTTTTTAAAAAGCTGAAAAATAGATTAGTAAATAAAAACAGTAAAAAATAATTCAATTTATTTCAAAAAACACTTGCAAATACAAATTCTAGCTGTATATTTGCACTCGCAATCAGATAATGATAGCAACCTATTAAAATAGGGCGATTAGCTCAGCTGGTTCAGAGCACCTCGTTTACACCGAGGGGGTCGGGGGTTCGAACCCCTCATCGCCCACAAAAAAACTCCTTAAGAAATTAAGGAGTTTTTTTGTTTTGTATCTATCTATTCGATAAACTCATATTAACTTATTCATTCCTTTTTCCATAATAAAAATTCTTTATTATCTGTGCACGACATTGAAGAAATAAAATTATCGAAATTGAAATTTTCATATTTTGATATGATGTCATAAACCGCTTCAAATCCTTTAGTACCATGTGGAATTAAGCATCCTGAATTTTCGCCAAGCAATGCTAACCAAACATCCGGTAAAAAAGGCCCATCCTCTGTATTTATTAATTTTATTTCTTTAATATCATTCCATAAAATTTCTTCGGTTTTTCGCTCCGTATGTTCAACTCTAATAAACTCTTTAGTAATTGTCACTAAAAAATTATCTTCAGGATTTTTCGGTTTTGATTTTCCAAATATTTTTTGAAGTATTCCCATTTTTAAAGATTAGTTTTAATTATATTGATCCCATATCACGTATAACTCATTTACAAGATTTCATAAAGATCGTCTATAGCTGAGTTTCGTTATTTAAAAAATTCATCAAAACTTTCTTTTTTTGATTTTTGATACTTTTCAATATAGACATCTAAAAAGCCACTTTGTTTTAAAAACTGCATCGTGTCTTTTATATTTAATATTTCTTCAATTGCTTTTTGTTTGTCTTTTTGTTTATTGAAATAAGATTCTGTTATTTTATATCCTATCCAATATCCCAAATCATTTGGTCTGTCATCTTTTTTAGATGTTCCGTATAGCCAATCCTGATAATCCGCATTTTTTAATCTCGAAACAAATTCCTGACATAATTTATCTTGGTTTTGTTCTCCATATTTATATTCAAACTTGTTTATTAATTCTCCAGAAATAAGCTCACCAATAAAGTCTGCGCCACCTTCAAGCAAACACCATTTCAAAAGCATATCTTTTCCTGTTATTTTTTGCTGATAGTGAATAAGTTCGTGCGCTATTAAACCTGAAACGCCATCCAAATTTTTAAGCATTTCTGTCCCAATAATAATTCCATCAGGAGAAGAAGTTCCACCTGAATTAAACCTTCCATAAACAAAATAAATTGGAGGAAATTTGGCATTTGGATACCAATATTTTAGAGAACTATAAATAGCCCGTACTCTCTTTTCCTTGGAAGAAATATCATCTAAAACATTCCTTGAAAGTTCATAATCTGCTTTTCTTTTCTTTACAACAGCAAAAAGTGAGTCTGCATTTATTATTCTGTTTTCAGTAAATCCTTTAACACCTGGAGAACCTTTTTGCATGTAGTCAATAAATGTGTTTTGTTTTGATTTCTCTATCTTGTCAAATGCTTCCCAAAAATTTTTTGAATCTTTTGTCTCAAATACTGCATCTAAAGGATTGTCTGAGAAATTACTTTGCCCAAAAAGAAAATTAGAAAAAATAATTAAAAGTGTTGTGAAAATAAGGTTTAACTTCATATCTGAATTTAAAACATTTTTTTAATAGAGTTTGGTGGCTTATGTTTATTTATGTAACGTTAAATTTTTTAAATTAATACTTCCGCAATGAATTTCCTTATCCCTAATTTTATAAAAAAGATTTTGCCCTTTTAGGCTGAGCTCTGTTCGCAAAATGCCATATTGTGTTCCTCCAGTCAAGCGGAGTACTACGACATAAAAACCGCTGGATTCTTTTGGCTTAATAATTCTTTTCAACGAAGGTGATTTGTGAATATTATTGTCTAAAAATGATTCTAAATTGGTTAAGCCATAATTAAATAAAGGTGCTTTTTCAATTGTCATCGTGTCTGACGGAATCAATGTTTTATAATATTTACCTGGCAAAGCTGGAATCTCATAAGAATCTATGGGAAAGTCAATCTTTAATTCAAGAGAATTATCTGTTTCATTGGTTATTCGAGTCCAAAATACAGCATAAACATATTGCACTCTATTTGGATCTGTATATTTGTTTCCACCTTTTGGAAAGCTATTTTGTATTATAAGGCTTGCACCGTTAGAATCTATATACTTATATTTAGTGTAAATATCCTTATCGTTATGATTAGTCAATCGTTTTTTTCTTTGGATATTTTTTACAGAATATAAAGTTTCTTTATCGACAGTATTTGGTATTGCGTTATTATCTTGCTTACAGGATAAAAGCCAAGTTGTTATCAAAATCAATATTAAAATATTTTTTTTCATTTTTTCAGCTTACACACAACAGGGTTGTTCTTGTATAAATGACATTAATACAAGTTTTTTAGTCGGTTTTAAGTTATCAGATGACTTTTTATAAGCGAATATAAGAAATATTTATACTACAGTTTATTAGCATCTTCAGATAGATAGAAATGATTTTTCATCATTCTCTTAAACAGATTTTTGACTAGTACAATTCATAATTTAAAATTTAAAAAGAAATCTTTAAAATATTTTGTATATTGTTGTCATGTATATTATATTTGCGACAACAATTTAATTTTATTAAAAATGAGAGAATTAACCTTTGCATCGTTACAAGTAAAAAATTTAGAAGCATCAAAAGACTTTTATGAAAAAAAAATAGGATTTGAGATTGGTAATACCAATCCGCAAGCTTGTATTTTTAAATACAATGAAGGGCAAGCAAGTTTTGCTATTCGTACACCTCTTGAACCAATTGAAGATAAAGAATTAGGAATTGGTGTTGCTCTTTGGTTTGCAGTTAACGAAAATGTAGACGAATTAAAAGAGAAATTTATAGCGAATGGATTAACCACAGTGGGACCAATTATAGAAACACCTTTTGGAAGAGCATTTCACGTAAAAGACCTTGACGGTTATAAACTTACTTTTTTGGAGACAAAATAAAAGTAAACTATTACTTTTGAAACTAGTTTTTTCGTAATTTAAGCCTAACATCTTTGAATAAACGAGATTTTGATTTAATATTGACAAAATGTTTCAATATCATTATGACTAAAGAAATTAATTTTCATTTTAAAAGTCCAAAAGATAGTCCAGGCTATTTGCTTGGCCAACTGACAATGTTATGGCAGCGTAAACTTAAAAAAGTTTTAGATCCATTAGATTTAACACAGACGCAATTTGTATTGCTTGCAGCGTTGGGCTGGCTTTCAAAAAAAAGCAATTCTGTAACACAGGTTGACATTGCGAATCAAAGTAATGCTGATAGAATGATGGTTTCAAAAGTATTGCGAACGTTGGAAGAAAAAGGTTTTGTAACACGTCAAGAGCACGAAACCGACACAAGAGCAAAAACGATTCGACTAACAACTGTTGGAGAAAACGTTTTGCAAAAAGCAATCGTTGAAGTAGAAAATGCTGATCTTGATTTCTTCGCTGCATTAGACGAAAATCTTTCTTCATTCAATTCTAATATGGTAAAACTTATTGATGAAAATAAAAATGAATAAATATTGCTTCTAAAATACACTCATTAATATTTATTTTTTGTTTTGAAAAATTTATAAAAATAGGTGAGACTATTGAATACCATAAATACAATAAAGATACTTCTTAAGAAATTAAGGGGTTTTTTTATGGATTTTGTTTCAGAATCGGATAATTGGGAATAGAATCATTTTTCAAATCTTTTCTTTACTTTATTCCCTATTTTAAAACTCAAATCTGTCATTTAACACGTTATAACTTCTAAATCGCTATAATATTTTTTAACTATATTTGACATAGATATTGTTTTTTCGGCAACTATAGTATTGAAAAAGAAAATCAAATTATCAACCCCCAAATCTTAAAAATGAAAAAAATAATAATTACTCTTTTATTTGTATTTACTGTTATAAATATGTTTGGGCAAGCGCCTGCCGCTTCAAAACCAAGCAAAGCTAATTCTAATAATAAAGCTTTGCCACCTACTGAAATGGTCTCTAATAAAGTCATAAATCCGCTTAAAAAAGCACCATTAGACGAAGCATCAATCCTGATATATGATTATGACGGTTCTCTGTTTTCATTTGATTTAGAATCCGAACAAATTGGCTGGACTGTAAAAGCTTCGGACGCCTATACTGAAATGTGTGCAAATGCAATAACGCTAAAAGATGGTGTAGTATACGTACCGTTTATTAATGGTGAAATTTTCGCAGTAGATAACCAGACTGGTGATATTTTTTGGAAAGCAAGGTTAGGTAATATTACTGATCAAATTGTGCTAAAAGATCAAATTCCAGTCATAAATGGCGGAAAGTTGTATATAACTTCTCAAAATGGCAACATTTATGCGCTTGATACAAAAGACGGCAGTTTAATATGGAACTACAAGTTAGATTCGTCAAATAATGATATTCCGGTTCTCGTTTTTGACAACAAGGTTTATACTCAAAGCGGGTCTAATTTCTATTGTTTTGAAGCAAATACGGGAGAACTTATTTATCATAAAGACTTTGAAGAATCGTTGCATGGAAAACCTGTTACAGACGGCGAAAATGTATTTATAGCAAATGAAAAAAATGTGATTTTTGCCTTAAGTCCTAATAAACCAGATATTTTATGGCAATTTAAATTAGATGAAAATCAGAGTAATGTCAAAGAACGTATACTTTGCAAAGACAAAAAAATATATTTTGCAGCACAAGGACCAGAAGTCTCTTCTATTTACGGTCTGGATTCGAAAACAGGAACACAGATTTGGAAAACTGATTTTAAGGGAGATAATGTAGAATACATCCTTGAGGAAAGTGATAATATTTGGGGATACACTCATAAGGCAAAACTTTTTCAATTAGACATAACCAATGGTGAAATAGCTTCTGAAGTAAAATTAACAACCAAACCTATTTCAAATCTTGAATTTGCTGATGATGATTCTTTATTTTATTATTCTGATGCTGCCTTAATTCAATTTGAATTTAAAACAAAAGACGAAAACGAAGTTTATCTTCGAACCTCTATTAAAGACAATGTTTACAGTGCATACATAAAAAAAATTCGATAACAAAAAAGCAAGCTGTCTCAATACTGAGATGGCTTTTTTTAATATTTCATTTTTGAATAATGTGGTATGTGAATATTAATTAACGCTTTTATCAAAAAAAATATAAACTGATAGAATTAATCTAAAATCAACGTTTATGAATGATATTAAAACAACTATAAAGCCTTTTTTGACAGTACAGGATGGCATAAAAGCAATAGAATTTTATAAATCAGCCTTTGGAGCCATAGAGACAAAAAGGTTTGAATTAGAAAATCAAAAAATATCTTCAGTTATTGAGATTGAGAGTGCCGTATTTTATTTGAGTGATGAAGAACGTTGCAATGGAAATTTGAAACCTGATATAAAATCAAATAGCCCGATAAGAATCATTTTGGAAACTAAAAATGCAGACGAGATATTTGAAAAAGCACTAAAATTTGGTGCAAAAGAAATTTGCCCCATCAAAACCGAAGAGGATTGGAGAATTGGTAAATTAAAAGATCCGTTTGGACACGTTTGGGAAATTGGTTATATCTTATAAGGTGGAGTTCTCTTCGTTTTGGCAAATCTTATTTTCTAAAAAAAATACGGGACCCTTTTTATTTTTCAGAGCGATTTCTGTAGTTTCTAACTAGAACGAAAACGGAGATTAAAAAAGCAATTATGTAAACAATAGCTAAACCTGTTTTCTCAAATTTTAAATTTTTAAAATCGAATTGCTTGAACAATGTTACGCCCAAAATAATTGCTACAATCCAAAAAGTAAACGATAGTAATTTTTTATTTTCCATAATTTTTCAATTTTAATAAGTCGATTTCCTTTTCATGAAACGAATATAAGAAATATTCTAACTAAAATTTAACGAGTGATTAAATGTTGAAATTGAGAGAATTAAAGATAAAACCTCCAAAATCAATGACTTTGAAGGTTTTTAAATTAATTTTTTTATGTCTTATAAAATTATTTCATTAGGCTAATATTAGTTAAACCCCCATCAGAAAGTATTTCTGTACCCACTATAAAAGCTGAATCATCTGATGCTAAAAATACGGCAGCTTTTCCAATATCAGACGGAAGTCCTTGTCTGCCAACAGGAGTAATATCGATCCAAAGTTGTTTTACCTGCTCTAATTGTTCTTCGGGCACTAATTTTCCGAAAACAGGCGTATCGATTGAGCCAGGCGATAGCGCATTAACCCTTATGTTTCTTGACAATAAATCTAATGATAAACCTTTTGCCAATGATATAATAGCTGCTTTTGCAGCAGCATAAATTGCCATTCCCGGCGCTGCACGATGCGCCGCACTAGATCCAATTAATATAATCGAAGCGCCATCATTTAGATACGGAAGTGATTTTTGTACCGTGAAATAAGCACTTTTCAGGTTTAAATCCATATAACTATCATAGCTTTCTTCTGTAGTATCATTTATGCTTCCCATTGGAACACCGTCTACAACACCTCCTGCATTTACGACCAAGGCATCAATTTTTCCAAATTTTTCAAATGTTTTCTTGAAGATATTTTCTAAATCACTTCCATTGGTGACATCACCTGAAACAGCTATAAAATCTGTCCCCAACGCTTCAATAGCAGTGTTTAATGTTGTTTTATTTCTTCCTGCAACTGTTCCGACAGCGCCTTCATTTCTAAATGCTTCTGCAATACCAAAACCGATACCGCTATTGCCTCCTGTAACTACAGTTACCTTATTTTTTAATTTGCTCATTTTGTTGTTTTTAAATAATTGTATAAAATTATAGACCGAATATTCCGCCTGATACTGAAATTTTCTCTCCCGTAATCCATGCAGCATCGTCAGAAGCAAGAAATACGGCTACTTTTGCAATATCTTCCGGCTGGCCTGTACGTCCAAGAGGGGTAGTCGCAACAAATTTTGCTTCATTGTCGCTGCCAATAAAACCTGCTGAACGAGAACCTTCTGTCTCTACAATTCCTGGGAGAATAGAATTAATTCGGATATTTCTTCCGCTGAATTCCTTAGATAAAGAAATTGTTATCGCATCTAAAGCGGCTTTAGTTGCTGAGTATACTGATCCTGTTGGAAGGGGCGTATTACTTGCTCCCGAGCTTATATTGATAATATTACCGCCTTTTTCGCCAAACAACTTTAAAGACTGTTGAATAGCAAGTAATGAACCCAAAACATTAATATTGAATTGTTCATGAAAAGAAACTGCTGAAAATTCTTCGATTGGTGCATATTGATAAACTCCGGCATTGTTTACCAAAATATCTAATGCGCCAAAAGTATTTTTCGTTTCTTCAAATAATCTGATTACATCTGATTCTTTCGAAACATTGCCTTGCACAGAAATTGCTGTTCCGCCATTATCTATAATTTGTTTTACTACCTTTTCAGCATCTTCTTTGCTTGATGCATAATTCACAACTACTTTTGCACCTTCTGCGGCAAAATATTTAGCAATAGAAGCACCAATTCCTTTTGATGCCCCTGTAACTACTGCTACTTTGTTTTTTAATTTGTTCATTTTTATATTTTTTAGAATATCTTAATGATGCAAATTTAAAACAGATTAATTTATTTTAGTAACTTTGTAACTAAAAGTAACAGTAACCTCGAAGTAACAAAGTAACATCATGGAATGTAAACCGATTGAAAAAGAACTACATAAAAAAGAGATGATGGCAGTCCAAGATTCAATGGACGTGTTGAGCGGCAAATGGAAAATAGCGATTATTTCATCTATCTGTTATTACAACAAAAGAAGATTTTCAGATATTCTAAATGATGTAGTGGGTATTTCAAACAAAATGCTGAGCAAAGAATTGAAAGAACTGGAAATAAACAAACTTATTAAAAGATCTGTTTTGGAGACGCAGCCCATAACTGTTGAATATACTTTGACAGATCACGGAAAAACACTGCAAACTATAATTAACAATCTAACAGATTGGGGAATAGAACACAGGAAAAAAATTATTGAAAAATAGTTTCTTAAAAATAACAATACAAGCCTTCAAAGTCATTTGATATTGGAGGCTTGTATTGTTATAGGTCAATAATCAGTTGCAAATCAGTTAATTTATAACTTCTTGTTTCGATATAAAATAATTATATCAAAAAAATCTTATGGAAATTATTTTATTTATCTATAGCCATTTATTAAAGCGTACATTTGAAGTGAAATGATAAATAACTAATGGATAACAAAGAGAATATAAGGATCTTACTTACTGATGATGATGCTGATGACAGAGAATTTTTTGCTGATGCAATTGCCGATATTCATCTTAATTTTCCGGTTGAATTTTGTAAAAATGGTTTAGAACTCGTAAACCGTCTTTATGATAAAAATCTTGGTATCCCAGATATCATATTTTTAGATCTCAATATGCCAATAATGTCTGGTATTGAGAGCTTAAAACAAATTCGTGATGATTCTAAATTTAAGAATATTCCCATAATTGCGATTTATTCGACATCGGCAACAGAAGATGGGATTAGAGATACTTTTGGATTGGGTGCCAACGCGTATATAGTAAAACCAACTGATTTTAATGATTTGAAAAAATTACTTAAAAAAGTTATCGAAATGGATTGGAAAGAAAAACTAAAAAAATTAGAATACGAATCTTTTATCATTACAATATAGATTTTAAGAATTTTACTACATTACATACTTAGCATCGATTTACATTCCTAATACTTGTCTAAGAAATTAATAATTGAAATCATGCAAGATCAAAAAAACAGTTTACCAAAGGCGACACGCCAAGATTTCCCCATTGTTGGCATTGGTGCTTCTGCGGGTGGGCTAGAGGCTTTTAGTCAGTTTATTGATGCTATTCCTGCTAACTCAGAAATGGCTTTTGTTGTTGTACAGCATTTGCATCCGCTGCATGACAGCATTCTTACAAAGCTTCTTTCGAGAGTTGCAAAAATTCCGATTAATGAAATTACAGATGACATTCATTTAGCTCCAAATAACATTTACGTTATTCCGGAAAATAAAATGCTTACCTCTTTTGACGGAGTCTTAAAATTAAGTCCACGTGAAAAAGAAACAAAAAATCAAGCTATAGACATCTTTTTTTCTTCATTGGCAGAAGTACATCTCGATTTAGCATATGGTATATTGCTTTCAGGAAATGGTTCTGACGGAACTATTGGCTTAAAAGCGATTAAAAACCACGGAGGTGTTACTTTTGCTCAGGATTCTGATGCGGCTTATAATGAAATGCCGCAAAATGCCATAAATGCAGGAGTTGTTGATTATGTAATGCCACCAAGAAAAATGGCAGAAAAAATAATGAGTATTTCACAATCAAAAGAAAGTCTTATCAAAGAAACTGATCCAAATGATGAGGCAGTATTTGAGGAGATTATTAAAATTTTGCGTCATAACAGCGGAGTGGATTTCACTTATTACAAACAAACTACCATACGCCGCCGTATTGCCAGAAGAATGGCTTTAAGCAAAATCATAAATCTTAAAGAATATCTTAAATTTTTGCAAGGAGATAAATCAGCATCAGAGGATTTATTTAATGATATGCTTATACCGGTCACTGAATTTTTTAGGGATACTAAAATTTTTCAGATATTAAAAGAAAAAGTTTTCCCAATATTAACAGACAGAGTAACAGAAGGAAATACTATACGAATCTGGATAGCAGGATGTTCTACCGGCGAAGAAGCGTATTCACTGGCCATTGCTCTTCATGAATTTTTGGGAGTGAATCTGCAAGGAAAGGAAATTCAGATTTTTGCTTCGGATATTTCAGAAGTGACAATTAAAAAAGCTAGAATTGGATTTTACAGGAAGTCTCAAATGCGGAATGTTTCTGAAAATATTCTATCAAAATATTTTACAGCAAATACAAATGGTTACACTATAAAACGACAAATTAGAGATTTGTGTGTTTTTGCAGTTCATAATTTTTTAAACGATCCTCCTTTTGCAAAAATGGATTTAATTACCTGTAGAAATGTATTTATATATATGGATTCGTTTTTGCAGAAAAAGTCGTTGTCAACATTTCATTATGCTTTAAAAGAAAATGGCTTTTTACTTTTAGGAAAATCAGAAACTGCAGTTCCGGCAGCTGAACTTTTTCAGTCGTTTGACAAAGCGGGTAAAATTTATATCCGCAAACAGGTTTCAGGAAGATTTGTGCATTCGGGTTTAGGAGTTAATGAGCGATTAAAAAGCTTTAAATCAGATGTCAAAAGAAAAGAGATTATCAAAGAGGATTTTAGAAAAAGTGCTGAATTAACGCTGCTTGCCAATTATACTCCTGCAAGCGTAATTGTAAATGAGCAAATGGATATTGTTCATATTAACGGAAGTATCGCAGATTTTATTGAGCTTTCGACAGGAAAACCTACCTTTAATCTGGTCAAAATGGCTCGGGAAGGTCTTGCTTTTGAGCTTCGTAATGCGTGGCATAAAGTCAAAGAAACGGGTTTGCTGATTAAAAAAGATGGCATACAAATTACAAATAAAGGAATTATAAGTGAAATTACTATCGAAATACAGCCATTAAAGGATACTGCAGAGCCCTATTTTCTAATATTATTTTATAAAAGTCTTATTACTAGTCAAGATCCTGCTATAAGCAAATCAGGTAGTGAGCAAATACTTGAAAATGCAAATCTCCTAAAGATTGCAAAACTGGAAAAAGAGTTGGCAAAAATACATGCTGATGTTAATGCTATCAGCGAAGAGCAGGAAGCCTCAAACGAAGAACTTCAGAGTGCCAACGAAGAATTGTTGAGTGGTAGTGAAGAGCTGCAAAGTCTTAACGAAGAACTGGAAACTTCTAAAGAAGAATTACAATCCAGCAACGAAGAACTTTTGCAGATTAATCAGGAACTTTTAAACAAACAGCAGGAAATTAATATTTCTAAAAATTACACAGAAGCAATTGTAGCTACTCTTAGAGAGCCTATTGTCGTGTTAGATACTGATTTAAGAATTAAAAATATAAATCGCGCATTCTCAAAAAAATATAATATTGCAAAAGAGGAGGCGACCGGCAAACTAATTTATGAAATTCAAAATCATCTTTTTGATAATATTTCCATGCGCGAAATGCTTGAAAAGGTGCTTAAAGAAAAAACACAGCTGGATGATTATCAAATAGCTGTAAATCTATTGCCGTATGGCGAAAGTATTATGTTGTTAAACGTAAGACAAGTAACTAATGAAGCTAGTAAGAAACAATTGATTCTGCTGGCAATCGAAGATATTACTGAAAGAAGAATAGCCGAAAATAAGCTGAAAGTATTATCAGACGGTTTTGAAGCAAAAGTTCTTGAACGCACTTCAGATTTGCTTACTTCTAATAAAGAATTGGAAAGTTCTATTAAAAAATTGCATACTGCCAATGTTCAATTGCAAGAGTATGCATATGTAGCAAGCCATGATTTGCAGGAACCTTTGCGCAAAATATTAATGTTTATAAGCCGACTCGTTGGCATGGAGGAGAATATATCTGATGAAGCACATATCTTGATCCAAAAAATCAGTAAATCCTCTAAAAGGATGACAACACTTATTAAAGATTTACTAGCTTATTCTTCTTTAGATGATCCTGAAAAACAATTTGTAAATACAGATTTAAACTTAGTTTTAGCAAATATCCTAATTGATTTTGAGCTTTTGATTGAAGAACATAATGTTAAAATAACTACGGAAGAACTCCCTACTATTAATGCTATTCCGTTGCAAATGAACCAGCTTTTTTATAACCTAATCAGCAACGCTCTTAAGTTTTATAAAAATGACGGTTCTGTTTCTAAAGTAAAGATAAGTTCAAAGAAACTTTCATCTAAACAAGTTCAAAAATACTCCACTTTAGATCCAAATCTTGATTATTGTGAAATTATAGTAAAAGATAACGGAATAGGTTTTGACAAACAATATGAGAGTAAAATTTTCACTATTTTTCAAAGACTTCATAATAGTGAAATGTACACAGGAACCGGAATCGGATTATCGATTGGTAAAAAAATTGTTGAAAATCACAAGGGTATTATTTTTTCTAAAGCAGAAGAAAATATTGGAGCTGAATTTCATATCATTTTGCCACTATAATTTACTGTAAACATTAGGGTTAAATAACTCCATATAGATTTCTGGTTTAGGTAATTTATTAAATCCATATTTTTCATAAAGCCAATCTGCGGTTGATGTCAGCAAAATCCATCTTCTAAGGCCTTGCAGGTTTGAATGGGCTATAACTGTGTCCATCATTTTTTTTGAAAGTCCTTTTCCGCGGTAATTTTCTAAAACATAAATATCGCCTAAATAAGCAATTGTAGAAAAATCTGAAATTACTCTCGCAAATCCAATTTGTTTGCTGTTGTGAAATATTCCAAAGTTCAATGAATTTTCAATAGAAATTTTTACCTTCTCAAACGGAATATTATCACTCCATCCTGAATATTTTGATAAAAAATCATGAATTGCGACAACATCCATTTTGTTTTTGTCTGTCGTAATAAAGTATTCATCAAAACTAAATTCAACTAATTCCATGTGATTTGATTTATATCCGTAATTTAAATGTTGATCATTAACGAATATAAGAAAAAAAAAGCCCATTATTTCTAACGGAGCTTTTATGTTATTTTTTAGCTTATTTACCACGGACTTACTTCAGTTTCATCTTCAATATCATTACTGAAAAACTTTCCTGTTGGTCCATTTTGATGTATATAAGTATGCTTAATGATAAATGTTGCAGCACTTTCTACCGTTCCTGGCCCGCTGTGATGGTTAAAATCTGTAGCTGTATAACCTGGATCGATTGCATTGACATTGAATGGCAAATCTTTCAGTTCGTATGCTAACGCAATTGTGTAAGCGTTTAAGGCTGCTTTTGATGTGGCGTAGCTTGCAGGTTTAATATCAAAATATTTCCAAGTAGAATCGCTGTGAAGTGTTAAAGAACCAAGTCCAGAAGTAATGTTGCTGATTCTTGGGCTTTCTGATTTTTTCAGCAAGTCTAAAAATGCTTGTGTAACACTGATAACACCAAAGAAATTTGTATCAAACACAGTTTGAATGTCGCTAATTGCAGTAGTCGAAGCATTCTGAGGAAAATCTCCGCTGATTCCCGCGTTATTTATCAGAATATCTAATTTGCCCTTCT
This sequence comes from Flavobacterium sp. JLP, assembly GCF_015350755.1. Taxonomy (NCBI): domain Bacteria; kingdom Pseudomonadati; phylum Bacteroidota; class Flavobacteriia; order Flavobacteriales; family Flavobacteriaceae; genus Flavobacterium; species Flavobacterium sp. JLP. The sequence continues at coordinate 117,847 of NZ_JADKPS010000001.1, forward strand.
CTTTTTCAATTGTGTTTTTTGCAGCTAAAATTGAATCAGGTTTTGTAACGTCGATTTGAATAGCTTGGATATTTTCAAATCCATTTTCCTTAAGCTCTTTTACTATCGCATTTCCTTTTTCAAGATCTCGTGTTCCTAAATAAACAAATAATCCTTTTTTAGAAAGTTGTTTTGTTGTTTCTAATCCAATACTTCTGTTGGCACCAGTTATTAATACAGTTTTCATTTTATGTGTTTTTAAATTATTGAAGCAAAGGTCTTTCGTTTAAAAACAAAATCATTTGTCATTTGGCAAAAAGCGATTTACTGTATATTTTTTCTAATTCGGCTTAAAGATGATTGTGTAATGCCTAAATAAGACGCCACATAAGAAAGTGGAATACGGTTGACAACATTCGGATAGATTTTTAAAAACATCAAATAGCGCGTCGTTGCGTCTTCAGTAACTAACGGACTTCTTCGTTCTACTTTTTGTCTTAATGCTCTGGAGATAATTTTGTTTACGATTGCTTCCCACGGAATAATAGTATCTAAAAGTTCTTGCCAATCTTTTTTAGAAAAAACCAGCATCTTACAATCTGTGATTGCCTGTACATAAGCATTTGAACAAATTTCATTGTCAAAACTCTCTAAATCGACTACCAAATTATTTTCATCAATAAAATATTTGGTAATTTCTTCGCCTTTATTATTGTAATAGCAAACTCGTACAATTCCGTCTAGAATAAACCCAACTTCTTGTGCAATTTTGCCCGCTTCAGAAAAATATTCATCTTTGGGCAACAATCTTTCGGTAGCTTTTTTTGAAATTAAATCAAGCTGCTGCTGATTTAAATCTCCAAACTGCAGTATAAAATCTATAAATGCTTTCATATGCGAAAGGTAAGTAAAGTTTTTTATGGAGAATTTGTCATATGACAAAAAGAAAAAAAATAGATTTTATAACGTCATTTTTTTTAGTTCCTCTTCAAGACGGTCAAAGTTTTCTTCATTTTTATCTACCACAAAAGGTCTTAATTTGTTTGATTCTTCTGGCGTTTCAAAAACCATTCTAAAAACGATTTTAGTTTGATTGCTCGAGAGTGCATCAAAAGTTGCAACGACATTAAACAAAGGCTTAGAAATGCGTATCCAAGCAATTTCAGCAGGTTTTTCAATTTTTACAAATTCGCATTCATTCTGAAAATTTCCTTGTTCTGGAGCGTGCATTACAAATTTCCATTTCCCGCCCGGACGCAAGTCAAATTCACTAAAAGTATTAGTAAATCCTTTTGGCCCCCACCAATTCTTTAAATGATTTGGATTTGTCCAAGCTTCAAAAACAAGTTCTTGCGATGCGTTCACGATTCTGCTGCTAACAATTTCGCAGTCTGGAGTTGTCGGGAAGGTTACAGCTTTCATTTTATAAATCTTTTAAATAATTATTTTGAAATTTTAAAATCTCGTATTCGTATCATGTTGATCATATAAGGCCACATCTCGTTTCCTATTGCGCCTGGATAAGCGCCAACATTTGAGGTTTCTTTAAATTCTTCTTCTTCATTCAATTGAATTTCAGAAAAATACTTCAATGAAAGTTTTGTTCTGTTTTTAAAAAGAAGTAAAACCTTCATGTTTTTATTTTTTTCTGCTTCTGTATCGCCATTCGATCCAAGGCAGAAATAAAAGTCAATTGTTCCTTCTTCACCATCTTTTTCAAATAAATCATCATGATCAAAACTATCAATTATTTCGGTAAATTGTTCAAATTTTATAATAGAATAGGTAATATTTTCAGGATCAGCTGTATTTAATTTAATGGTAAACTTCGCACCAATTGGAAATTCAAAGCCTGATTCATAAGGGCTTGGCAATTCTTGTGCAAAACTGGTTAGGCTTAAAAAGAAAGTTAGAAAGGCTATTATTGGTTTCATTTTCATAATTATATTTTTAAATTCGATTTTCATTTAATTGCAATTGCATTATCGGTAAAAACCTGTCCTTAATTGAGGTTTCAATTTCTCCTATTTTCACAAAACCAAATTTGGTATAGAATAATGCAGCATTTGGTTCAGCGTTCAATACTATTTTATTTATTGGTTGGCTTTTCAATATTCTTAAAAAATCATTCATTAGCTTTTTTCCAAAACCTTTTCCGATGTATGTTGGCAGAATAAATAAATTATCAAGTTTTACAGTTGTTTTATCTTGATAAACGAATGAATAATAGCCTATTATATGATTTTCCAGAACCAATTTATAAACTGAATTGGTTTCGATATATTCTTTAGTGACAGTTAAAAATTCAGACCATATTTCAATTTGTTCATCAGAATATCCCCAATACGCTTTAGATTTTTTCGTTATTGCGGTTAAAACTTCATGATCGGAGCTATCTGCTTTTTGAATTATCATTCTTAAAATTAGTCAAAATATTAGATTAAATATAGCTAAAAAAGCTCTAGTTAAAAAACTAAAGGTTTCTTAAATTGATTTGAATGCAAGTTTAGTTGTTGTAAATTAGCTAGATACGATAATTTTTAAATTTACAGACCATGAAAAAGAAGATCATATTTGTCGCCTTGCTGCTCGGTTTTGTAATATCAGCCAGTGCTCAAAAGAAGATTGAAATTTCTGAACTGCCAAAACCAGCTCAGGAATTTTTGAAAAAATATTTCAGCAATACATCAGTTGAGATTGCTAAAAAAGATGCCGAACACGGAGAAAAAGGCTTTGAAGTCATATTGAAAGACGGCACAGAAGTCGAATTCTGGAAAGACGGTTCGTATCGAGAAGTTGATGGAGACGGAAAACCTATTCCGACTGGTTTTATACCGAAAGTAATTAATGATTATGTGGCACAGCATTATCCAAACGAAAAAATCACACACATTGATTACGGACATAAAGATCTGGATGTCGATTTAACGAACAAAATTGATTTAGAATTTACCAAAGAAGGTCAAATTTTAAAAGACAAAAAAGAATAGTCGATGACATTGCATTTTATTTTTAAACCTTAAAAATAGTTGGTTTTTTGGAGGTTTTTTTTATAATATCCAAGTATAAACTTTTTACAAGTGTGTAAACTTTATACAGATTTGTTTTTATCAGAAATAGATAAAGGCCTCACTTTCAAATTGAAAACTTTATGGCACGGGCATTGTAAAATGGGGTAGTATCCATTTGTGTATACAAATTAAATTACATTAAAATAAAAGCCATACAGATAAAAAAATCAATAGCCCGATATGAAAAGTGAAACAATTATTTCAGACCAATTTTATTCATCAAACAGCGATACCATTAACAAGGAACTTTCTTTAAACAGTTCTCTTTTTCGTGTAAATAGCAAATCAGCAAAAAAAGAAAATCAAACTTCAAATTCATTAGGTACAATAGTGCTTGTAGGTACTTTTATCTTAATGCTTACTGGTGCATTTTTAGTTTATAAATTACAGCCCGACTTTGATCAGTTTCAAATCGAAAGGATAAATTCTTCATGGGGTTTTCCTTTTCTAATTGTTGCAGCTGCATTATTCTTCTTTCAGACAGGTTCTTTCTTCTATAATTTGTATCTGTATTTTAAATACAAACCAATTGAGTCTGTTTCAGATGAATTATTGCCAACATGTACTGTAATTGTTCCCGCATACAACGAAGGAAAATTAGTTTGGGATACCCTATTAAGTCTTGCAGAAAGCGACTTTCCTGAACAAAAACTGCAAATACTTGCTGTTGACGATGGAAGTAAAGATGATACTTGGTATTGGATGCAGCAGGCAAAAATTAAATTAGGAGATCGTTTATCGATATACCAACAGCCAGAAAACAAAGGAAAACGCCATGCTTTATACCGCGGATTCGAGCTTGGAACGGGTGAAATTTTTGTAACAGTCGACAGTGATTCAATTGTAAAAAAAGATACTTTGCGAAATCTTGTAAGTCCGTTTGTAGTTAATAAAAAATGTGGGGCCGTAGCTGGAAATGTTCACGTTTTAAATAATAAAAAAGCGTTGCTTCCTAAAATGCTAAATGTAAGTTTTGTAATGAGTTTCGAATTTATGCGTTCAGCAGAAAGCATGTTAGGATCTGTTCTTTGTACTCCGGGCGCTGCAGCTGCATATCGCAGCGATGCTGTCTTTGCTTGTCTACCAGAATGGATCGATCAAAAATTCATGGGGCAGCCATCAGACATTGGCGAGGACCGCGCCATGACGAATATGATTTTAAAACAAGGATTTCATGTCTTATTTCAAAGAAATGCATACGTTTTAACGAATGTTCCTGAAGAGTATACAGGTTTATATAAAATGTTTATCAGATGGGGAAGAAGCAATGTACGTGAGAATATCATGATGGCGCAATATGTATTTAAAGATTTTAGAAAAGAATCTAAATTTGGCGCAAGACTTTTATTTCTAAATCAGTCATTAAAAATCATTATGGCATATCCGTTCTTACTATTTATGTTGCTTTTTATTGCTGTGCATCCTCTATTATTTGTTAGTTCTACGCTTTTAAGTATATTGATTGTATCGAGTTTTTCGGTTTTATTCTATGCAAAAAGATACAGTTTTTCAGATGCTTTTTGGGCTTATTCCTATAGTATTTTTTACACTTTCAGCTTATTCTGGATTACACCTTATGCAATTGCTACAGCTAACAAGAGAGGTTGGCTGACACGTGGTTTGACTGAAGCTAAGCAGCAGGTATAAATTATAAAGTTAAAAGCTCCTAAAAATTAATTTTAGGAGCTTTTTTTATTGTTGTGGTTATGTATTTAATTGAGATAGAATAATTAAGATTATATTTTAGTAAGTGTAACTTTCATTTCTTTTAAGTCTAATATCAGTTTATCATCTGTTATAGTACTTTCGCAAGGATACGGAGTTCCTGTTTCATCTTTTATTACTAAACTTTTTCCTCCTTTTGTCAATGCATAAGTTCCATCTGTTATTGGTCGCTGTAGATATCCTGTTACATGTCCGTCTTTTGTAAAGGTTAGATTTCCTGATGTAAGGATTACATGTTTAGCCGAATCTGAAAGTGGCATTTTAGCTTCTACAGCAGTGATTTTCCAAGAGTTTACCAATTTGTTTCTTTTGCTGTGACATGAAATCATTAATACTGCTAATAATGCAACTCCGAAGATAAATAATTTAGATTTTTTCATGATTATTTGATTAAGAATTAGTTATGAAAAGTTACGAAAAAAAATAATATGTAAAATATTTATAATCAAATATTTACATATTAGCTATTTTAGCTGTAAATCTTGGATAAGAATTGGATCTTTTAGTAAAATCTTGCCTTAAGTGAATATTTTTTTGTCCAAAGCAACAACTAATAACTTAAAACTGAGACTGAAAACTTAGTTAAGCGTCAATTCTCCTAAAATCTCCTCGTATAAAAACGGACCGCCTGGGTAGGTGGCTGTATAGTCAAGGTTCATCCAAACCTGGCCTCGCTCATCAATATGATAGTGAATTTTTTTACCCTGACTTTCTTTTACAAAAAGAACGTTTTTTATCAGGTAGTTGACTTTTTCCAAGTCGATTAATGAACCAATTAAAATTTCTGGATAAATATGGCCTTTTGTATGAATAAGGCGAGGAGTACCGCCGATTGAACGAATTGCTGCAGCCATTAAAATAGAATGGTCATCGCAATCGCCAGAAAAGTATTCTAACGATTCACTTGCAGTTGCTATATAATCACCTTCTTTAGGATCATTTACATAATTCCAGTGACTGTTTATTTCTTTAAAAACAGCAAAACATTGAACCGTAGTTCTATAATCTGAATATCCTTTTATACCTTTAAAATGCTTTGTAGTAGCCATAATGGCAAAATTTCGAACCTTTGGATTCTGATATTCTATGGCATTTATGATTTTTGATTTATTTGGAAAAGGAAGAAGCTTTGCTACAATAATGTCTTGCGGAAAAGGATTGTCAGACATTGTATAAATCATTGAATTATAATCTTCAGAAATCTCACTAAAACCATAATTTCCGATAACACTTCCGTAGAATAAAATCAATAAATAAACAGCGATACATAAAATAATTATGGTTCGCAAAAGCATTAAAAGAAAGAAAATTGCAATAAAAACGAATATAAAGATAAATACACGGTCTAAATTGAAAGCCCAATTTAAATCGCGTAAATTTTGATGCAGAATGATAAAAATCGGAATGGTAATCAAAAGACTCAATAACGAAATAATAACCCTATCCCAAGGTGATTTCACCTGTAATTTGGATTTTAATCGCGGAAAGTCAATTTTAGGGAATTTCATCATAAGAATTAAAAGCAGTTTTTACAGCGCTTTTACCGTTTCAACAAAAGTACTTTTTTTATCAATAATTCCCAGATCAAATAGTTGATTTTGAATTTTAATAAATGCTTTTTCACTCAAATGTTTTTGAGACCATTGTGTAAGCTTCAGCCATTCCTGAATATCTTCAATTTTTTGATTGAAAAGTTCTGCCAAAGTTTTGTCTATATCTGGAATTTGAGCAAAATCATGTGTAGTTTTATTAATGATTTCAAGGATTTTCTCTACAATTTTTGGATTCTTTTTCAAAAACTCGTCACGAACCGTAATTACAAAAGAAGGCCAAGGAGTAGGGCAGTCACCAACACGTCTAAAAATACCTTTGTCGACTAGAGGTTTGGTCATAAAACGTTCCCACATAAAATAATCAGCATTTCCGTTGGTTAAAGCTTCAACAGCTCCGTCAATCGTATTTATAATTTCAAATTGAAGATTATCTGTTTCCCAGCCTTGTTCATTTGCATTAACGTAAGCCATTAGCTGAGATCCTGAACCTATTCTAGAAATGGCTACTTTTTTGTTTTCAAGATCTTTTATAGAATGAAAATCTGATTTTGCGCCAACATGAATTCCCCAAATCAAGGGCGACTGCACATAAATTTGAACAATTTTACTCGGATTTCCGGCAACAATATCTTTTACAATTCCCTCTGTCAAAATAACGGCAATATCAGCTTCTCCATCACGAAGCATCTGGCACATTTTTCCAGTTCCTTCGGGAATATCTTTCCATTGTAAATCAATATTTTCCGCTTCAAATTCGCCATTTTCAATACATAATTGCCATGGCAAATTGAAGTGTTCAGGAACACCTACAATTTTTACAGTTTTCATTATAATTCAAGTTTAAGTTAAGTTTGGTATGCGTATTCTAAGTGGTTTTGTTGTTTAATTTTTTAATAAATCGGCTCTGTGTTTTTCAGAAAGGCAAGGTTCTGCAAAATCTATAATGGACTGCGTTAAATATTCGCTCAAAATACTCTTTACAATCGAATAATCAATCTCTTTTTTTACTTCAACAGCAAATAAAGTTTCGTTTAAACTTTCTGATCCACAATCAATTAATTTTAATTTTTCTTTTATTATGGCAGCATCAAAGCCTTTTTCTAAAATTACAACCTGAAGAATAGAATTACCAAAACTTTCGATCGTTTTTTTATATATAAGGCGCTCTTCATCTTCATCATATTCTGCCAAGAAAATATCTTCTGTTGCTATTAAAGGCCCAAAAAATGGAATGTTATCTAATTTGAAAATTCCTTTCTCTAAATCTATTATTTCTGCCCACATTGTTTCTACAACTGTATCTTCTAATAAATCGCTGTAATATCTAAATAATATTTTTTTATGCGTTTCCTGTTCCATTATCTAATTACTTCTGAGCCAGTTTATTCAAAGTATAAGCAATCAATTCATCAACAGCTTTATAAGGATCTTCGCTAAAAGTTCCTGATGCACGATTGGCGATAATCGCATTTAAAGATAAGGCATTATGACCTAAAAGCGACGATAATCCGTAAATAGCAGCCGTTTCCATCTCTAAGTTAGTAATTCTGTTGCCATCAAAATTAAAATTATCCATTTTATTGTTTAATTCTTCATCCTGAATATTCAAACGTAAAACTCGGCCTTGCGGACCGTAAAATCCTCCAGCAGTTGCTGTAATTCCTTTAAATATTTTATCTGATTCTATAATTTTTTCTAATGTTTCAGAACACTGAATTACATAAGGCTTTCCTTTTCTAATATCCCAATTGGTATGCATTATAAAAGCATCTTCGATAGCATCTTGCGAAACTTCATCAATTACGTAGGAGCGAAGCATATTGTCAAGTCCAAGTCCAAATTTAGACATCACAAAGCTGTCAACAGGAATATCTGCCTGCAAAGAACCGGAAGTTCCAATTCTGATAATATTTAGTGAAGTCAGTTTTTCTTTTGGCTTGCGAGTTTCTAAATTAATATTGACCAAAGCGTCTAATTCATTAAGAACAATATCAATATTATCTGGGCCAATTCCGGTAGACATTACAGAAATTCGTTTTCCTTTGTAAATTCCGGTTTGGGTTTTAAATTCTCTTTTTTGAGTCGAAAATTCAATCGAATCAAAAAACTGAGTAATTTTTTCTACACGATTCTGATCTCCAACAAAAATTATGTCGTTTGCAATATGTTCTGGACGAAGATTTAAGTGATAAACACTTCCGTCTGGGTTAAGTATTAATTCTGAGTTTTGTATCATATTTTTAAGATGCTAAAGTTCTAAGATGCTGAGATTCTAAGTTTTTTTTCACATTCCAATAACTTGAAACCTGAAACCTGAAACTTGAAACTTTCACCCTCCAACTCTTTTGGTTTTAAATCCTTTATCTTTTAAAATAGCCATAATTTTATCGCGATAATCTCCTTGTATAATAATCGAAGCGTCTTTAAAAGTACCGCCAACGCTCAATTTTGTTTTAATTTCTTTGGCTAGAATTTTAAAATCTTCGTCAGATCCTTCGTAGCCTTCGATTATTGTGGTTGCTTTTCCTTTTCGTTTTTCGAATTTGCAGATCATGGGCTCTTTTTGAATATAAAGAACATGATCTTGTTCCTGAACTTCTTCAGGCTCGTTCGATTCAATATGATCCGGAAATAAGTTTTTTAACTGATCTTGTAAGTCCATAAATTTTTATTCTAGAAATCCAATTATTAAGGTTTTTAAAAATTAAATTCCAAATTCCAATGAAAGTTTGGAATTTGGAATTTTATCCCGATGCTTCGGGAGGGGATTTACAAAAATTACTTTTTAATTAATCCCAAATCTACTAGACGCTCATATAAATAATCGCCTGCAGTTATGTCTTCAAATTTCTTAGGATTTTCAGCATCAATACAATTTTCAAGACAATCCAAACGCATATCGCTTACTGGGTGCATGAAAAACGGAACAGAATAACGTGAAGTTCCCCATAATTCTCTAGGCGGATTTACCACCTGGTGAATTGTAGATTTTAATTTATTGTTAGTATGTCTAGATAACATATCTCCAACATTTATTACTAATTCATCGTCTGCTGCGATAGCATCAATCCATTCTCCGTCATGATTCTGCACTTGAAGTCCTTTTCCTTGAGCACCCATCAAAAGCGTAATCAGGTTAATGTCACCATGTGCTGCAGCACGAATAGCATTTTCTGGTTCAGAAGTAATTGGTGGATAGTGAATTGGTCTCAAAATAGAGTTTCCTTCTTTAGCATATTGATCAAAATAAAACTCATCTAAACCTAAATGCAATGCCAAAGCTCGCAGCACATAAACACCTGTTTTTTCAAGCATCTGATACGCCTCTTTACCCACAGCATTAAACTTAGGCAATTCTTTAACTTCAACATTTTCTGGATATTCAGAAGCATATTTTGAATCTTTATCAACATACTGACCAAAATGCCAAAATTCTTTCAAATCTCCCTCTTTACGTCCTTTAGCATGTTCTTTTCCAAAAGATACATAACCTCTTTGTCCGCCAATACCGGGAATTTCATAATTATGCTTAGTTTCTACTGGCAAAGCGAAAAATTTTCTAATTTCGCTATAGAGTTCGTCTACCAATTGGTCGTCAAGAAAATGACCTTTTAGGGCTACGAAGCCAATGTTTTCAAATGCACTGCCGATTTCATTTACAAATTTTTGTTTACGTTTCGGGTCGTCCGAAAGGAAATCACGTAAGTCTACACTAGGAATGTTTTGCATACTTTACATTTTTTATTTTAAGATGAAAGGTGTCGAAAAACCTTTCAATAACAAAGGTAGAGAATATTTTAGAATTGAATTTTAAAAGTTATATTAAAATCGAAATATTATAACAAAAACAGATAAAATTGTTATAATTTTCTATATTTGAAACACTAAAAAACACAAACCAATGATCTTTTACAGACAAAATCTTACTGATGCTCAATTATTAGATTTATATAGAAAAATTCTTAAACCTCGTTTGATCGAAGAAAAGATGCTCATCTTAATTCGTCAAGGAAAAGTATCAAAATGGTTTTCTGGAATAGGGCAGGAAGCAATTGCTGCAGGAGTTACCGCAGTTTTAGATGAGTCTGAATACATTTTGCCAATGCACCGAAATTTAGGCGTTTTTACTTCTAGGAATATTCCGTTGCACAGATTGTTTTCGCAATGGCAAGGAAAAGCAAATGGTTTTACTAAAGGAAGAGACCGCAGTTTTCACTTTGGAACCCAAGAATATAATATCATAGGAATGATTTCGCATTTAGGTCCGCAGCTCGGAATAGCTGATGGAATTGCATTAGCACATAAACTGCGAAACGAGAAAAAAGTTACGGCGGTATTTACTGGCGAAGGTGCTACAAGCGAAGGAGATTTTCATGAAGCACTCAATATAGCAGCTGTTTGGAAATTGCCTGTGATGTTTATTATTGAAAACAATGGCTACGGACTTTCGACACCAACAAACGAACAGTATTCTTGCGAAAATTTAGCAGATAAAGGAATTGGCTATGGTATTGACAGTTATATTATTGATGGAAATAATATCGTAGAAGTTTACAATACGCTTTCACGTCTAAAAGCACACATGCTGGAAGATCCACATCCGGTTTTGTTAGAGTTTAAAACTTTTAGAATGCGCGGACACGAAGAGGCAAGCGGTACAAAATACGTTCCGCAAGAGTTGATGGATGAATGGGCAATTAAAGATCCTGTAGATAATTACAAAAAATACTTAGTAGATCAAGGCATTCTTACTGCAGAATATGATGAAGTTTTACGAACTGAAATCAAACAAGAAATCGATTGGAATTTAACCATTGCAAATGCTGAGCCCGAAATAGTTCCTACTTATAACGGAGAATTAGATGATGTCTACAAACCATTTATTTATCAAGAAGTTAGTTTTGATCCAGTAACACAGAATATTCGTTTTATTGATGCAATTAGCAACAGTTTAAAACAGTCAATGGAGCGCCACGAAAACTTAATTATAATGGGTCAGGATATTGCTGAATATGGAGGTGCTTTTAAAATTACAGACGGCTTTGTAGAGCTGTTTGGAAAAGAGAGAGTTCGTAATACACCAATCTGCGAAAGTGCCGTAGTCTCTGCCGGAATGGGATTATCAATTAACGGTTACAAAGCAATTGTCGAAATGCAGTTCGCTGATTTCGTTTCAACTGGTTTTAATCCGATTGTGAATTTGCTGGCAAAATCGCATTACCGCTGGGACGAAAAAGCAGATGTTGTCGTTCGTATGCCTTGTGGCGGAGGAACTCAGGCAGGGCCTTTTCACTCACAGACTAATGAAGCTTGGTTTACTAAAACTCCAGGTTTAAAAGTGGTTTACCCAGCTTTTCCGTATGATGCAAAAGGCTTGCTTAATACGTCAATAAATGACCCGAATCCGGTTTTGTTTTTTGAACACAAGCAATTATACAGAAGCGTTTATCAAGATGTTCCTACTGATTATTACACAATTCCATTAGGAAAAGCTGCAGTTTTGAAAGAAGGAAATGCAGTAACTATTATTGCATTTGGAGCGCCAGTTCACTGGGCTTTAGATACTTTGTCAAAATATCCAGAAATTGATGCTGATTTAATTGATTTAAGAACACTGCAGCCTTTAGATACCGAAACAATTTTTGCTTCTGTTAAAAAAACAGGAAAAGCTATTATTTATCAAGAAGATACTTTATTTGGCGGTATTGCCAGCGATATTTCGGCTTTGATTATGGAAGAGTGTTTTGAATATTTGGATGCTCCTGTGAAAAGAGTGGCCAGTTTAGATTCACCAATTCCTTTTACTAAGGCTTTAGAAGATCAATTTCTTCCAAAAAATAGATTTGAGGAAGTTTTATTGGAGCTATTGAAATACTAATTACAAATTAAGATATTACTTTGCACGAACAGCATTTTTTTTATCTTTAAACAATAAATTTTTAACTTATGAAAAAACTGTTCGTATCTATTTTTGCAATGTCATTGCTTTTTTCTTGTAATAAAAATGCTAAGGGAAATGATGGTAAAGCTTTAGACGGAAAATTTGACAAATATAAAGATGGTTTTGTTACCGCTTTATGGAAAATTAATCCAAGCTGGGCCTCTGGTGCCGGTTATCACAAATATGACAGTATTTTAATTGTGCCTGATGCCAAAGACACAAAAGTACAGCTTGATTTTGCCACTGCAAATTTAGATTCGCTAAAACAATATGATATTGAAAATTTGTCTGACAATAACAAGACTGATTTTCAAATGATTAAAAATCAGTTAGAAGCAACTATTTTCAGCATTAAAGAATTAAAATCATCTGAGTGGAATCCGTCAGAATATAATGTTTGTGGCGCTTTCGCGGAAATTTTAAACGGAAAATACGATTCGCTAGAAGTTCGCCTCCGCGCTTTTAATATCAAAATGAATAATATTCCTGCTTATTATGAAGCGGCCAAAAAGAACATCAAAAATCCAACAGTTGAGCACACTGATCTTGCCATAGCACAAAACATTGGCGGTTCTTCTGTTTTTGAAACCGATTTAAATGCTGCTTTAGAAAAAAGCAAATTAAGCGCAACTGAGAAAAAAGAAATTCAAAATAAGGCAAAGGTTTCAATAAAAGCAATTAAAGATTATGCTGACTGGCTTAAAGCTTTACCAAATAAAACGCCTCGTTCTTTTAGGTTAGGAAGCGCTTTGTATGCTAAAAAATTCAATTTTGACATTCAGTCTGGCTATACCGCAGATGAAATTTATAAAATTGCGGTTGATCATAAAAAAGATCTTCATGATAAAATGTTCGTTTTGGCAGATAAGCTTTGGACAAAATATAAAGGAAACGAACCAAAACCAACTGATAAATTAGATTTAATCAAACAGGTAATTGATAAAATCTCGTTGCAGCATACAACTCCAGAAAAATTTCAATCTGAAATAGAAAAACAAATTCCAGAATTGACAGCTTATGTAAAAGCAAAAGATTTGTTGTATATCGATCCTTCAAAACCGCTTGTGGTACGCAAAGAACCAGCTTACATGGCAGGAGTTGCAGGTGCCTCTATATCTGCGCCTGGACCTTATGATAAAAATGCAAATACTTATTATAATGTAGGAAGCATGTCAGGATGGACGCCCGAAAACGCTGAAAGTTACTTAAGAGAATACAACGATTATATCCTTCAAATTTTAAACATTCACGAAGCAATTCCGGGTCATTACACGCAATTGGTTTACAGTAATCAATCGCCAAGTATTATCAAATCTATTTTAGGAAATGGTGCAATGGTAGAAGGCTGGGCCGTTTATGCTGAAAAAATGATGCTGGAAAGCGGTTATAAAAATTCTGATGAAATGTGGCTGATGTATTATAAATGGAATTTAAGAACCACTTGTAATACTATTTTGGATAACAGCGTTCATACAAAAAACATGTCTAAAGAAGATGCGATGAAACTGCTGACCAGAGAAGCTTTTCAGCAACAAGCAGAGGCAGAAGGGAAGTGGAAGCGTGTTACCTTATCTCAAGTTCAGTTATGTTCTTATTTTACAGGTTATACCGAGATTTATAATTTAAGAGAAGAGCTTAAAAAAGAACAAGGAAAAGATTTTAATTTAAAGAAATTCCACGAAAAATTCTTAAGTTTTGGAAGTGCTCCAGTTAAATACATCAAAGAATTGATGTTGGCTAAAGAATAGATTTTTAAAGATATTTCAAGTAAAAAAGGTTTGACGAAATTAATTGTCAAACCTTTTTCTTTTTTAAATAGTAACAACCAAGCGTTTGCCGTCAGGAACTTTGGTATCCCACATTTTTTCAATGTCAGCTAAATTAACTTCCTGAATATTAATTTTTAATTTGCCTTGAGCCGCCAACAAAAACATTTCTGGAAGAATTTCTGAAAACAATAATTTCACTTCTTCTTTAGTCCAGCTTCCTAATCCAGATCCTGATAATTGAAGATCAACGCTTCTTAAAATACCCGCTGATAACTGAATGCTATCACCAGCCATAGAACCAACAGAAACGTAACGAACTTTGTGCGTAAATGAACCATTACCTTTTATAGATGCAAAAATCAATTCGGCAGAGTGACCCCACAAATAATCTATAATAATATCAATTGACGCATTTTCATGAATTGCTTTAAGCTGATTTACAATTATTTCATCGTCTTGTTTTAAACATACAATTTCATCAGCTCCTAATTCTAAAAGGCTTTGAAGCGTTTTTTCATTTCTTCCTGTAACAATTATTCTTTTTGCTCCATAATGTTTAGCAATCTGAATGGCGATTTGACCTGTAAACCCAGTTGCTCCGTTTATCAAAACTGTTTCTCCGGGTTTTATTCCAGCTCTAAAACGAAGCGCCATTGCAGAACCTGCAACTGCATTTGGCATAGATGCCGCAATTGAAGTACTTATTCCATCTGGAAGCAGAACCATTCTGTTTTTTTCTACAATAGCTTTTTCGGCAATTGTACCACTTATACCACGTGCGTAAACTCTTGTTCCATCATCTAAAAAACCTACGCCATCGCTTCCGACTACAAATCCGTTTTTATATTCATTTTCTGTTGAATAATGTTTTCCGCTGGCTTTGCCTTTATCTAAATTGGTAATAGCTACTGCTTTTACCGAAATTAGAATTTCGTTTTCGTTATTTGAAACTGGCGTTTCAAATTCTGCATATTTTGGCATTTCGCCTTTTTTATAAACTACTGCTGCTTTCATAATTATTAAATTTTATGATGCAAAACTATACTGCAGTTTATAGGCAGGCGATAACATTTGTTATCAAATGAAATTGAATTACTTTTTTTGGACTAACTTACTTTTGATTCGGCTTAAATGAACGGTAGTTATACCAAGATACGATGCAATATAATGCTGTGGTACACGCTGAATTATTTGAGGTTTTTCTTTAATTAAATCAATATAACGCTGAGTAGGGGAGTCTTTTATGAATGAAACAAAATGTTTCATATAATCGAATGTACGCTGAAAAAGCATATTAAATAAACGATCTCTTAACTCGGGAATTTCTTTAATTTCTTCCAGAATTTTATCCAAATCCTTTTTATGAATCCACCAAACAACAGAAGGTTCGATCGTTTCAATAACAACTGGACTCTGGAATTTTTTCATGAAACTTTCGATTGAAGCAACACTTTGATTTTCAAAAAAGAATTGCGTAGTAAGATCTTTTCCATTATTATTAAACCAAACCCTGATACAGCCTTTTTCTATGATAAAAAGTTTTTTAGAAATTTCGCCTTCTTCTAAAAGAACTGTTTTTGCAGGAACTTCAAGCCGATTGAATGAATTGGTATATTGAATCCATTTAGCGTCATCTAATGGAAATTTATCTCTGAATTGGTTGAACATTTTTAATTATAAATTTTAAAAAGGATATCAATTTGAGTTCGATTCCAACTCAAATAACTGTACCTGACTTTTCAATCGGTCAACCAATAAATTCATCATTCTTTTATTTAAGCTTGAAGAATTTTGAATATAAGTTTCGTATTCCTCAATCGTAAAAAGAGCCATAATAATTCCTTTTAAAGAATTTCTGAACTTAATATCTTTTTGAATTGAATTTTCGATCGTTTGAATTTTCTTTTCAACAGTGTATGAATAAAAGTCGGCTTTGTTTTTATTTACATAATTTATAAAAACTGCTATAAATAAATCGTTCTGAAGTTTTAAAATAGGCCTGATTGTCTGATTTTGGAACAGCTCATCAGCGGAAGATTGAGCACTAACGGTTCCTAAAGTTTCGCCTCTGAATTCTTTTAAAAAAGTGTCTCTATCTGCCATGTTTTTTCTTTTAAATTTAGAAAAAAATCAGATACAAAAAACAAGAATATTAAAAGTTTTAAGTTTTTTTGTTTCAAGTTTCAGGTTTCAAGTTTCAAGTATTTACCTTTAGCAGCCTGAAACTTGAAACCTGAAACTTGAAACCTGAAACCTGAAACTTGAAACCTGAAACTTGAAACTTGAAACAAAAAATTATTTTAAAGGACCCAAACTTGATGGGAGTTCAAATATTTCAAGATCAAAATAAATGACAGATGCCATTATATGGTCAAAAATATCAGACATTATATATTCGTAATTCGCCCATCGCTTATCGCTTGAAAAGGCATAAATTTCTAAAGGAACTCCATGCGCACTCGACTGCAGCTGACGACACATAATATGCATGTCTTTATTCAATCCAGGATGATCCATTAAATACTGCATAATGTATTTTCGAAATAAACCTAAATTCGTCATATTTCGGCCATTAAGCGCTAATGATTTATCAATTCCTTTAAGATTGTTGTACTTTTCTATTTCGGCTTGCCTAGTTTCAATATAAGAACTGATGAGCTGCACATTTTTCATATGATTTAGATCATCATTATTCAAAAATCGAATACTGCTGCTTTTGATCAAAACGTGTCTTTTAATACGTCTTCCATCCGATTTTTGCATACCGCGCCAGTTCTGAAAAGAGTCTGAACTCAAAGCATATGTTGGAATGGTCGTAATCGTATTATCAAAATTTCGAACTTTTACAGTTGTTAAATTAATTTCGATTACATCTCCGTCGGCTCCAAATTTATCCATCGTAATCCAGTCGCCAATACGAACCATATCGTTGATTGCAACTTGAACACTTGAAACAAATCCTAAAATAGTATCTCTGAAAATCAGTATAATAATGGCAGAAAGTGTTCCTAAAATGGTCAATAATTCACCCTTCTTGATTCCGAATAAAGTTGAAATAATCATAGCAACCCCGAAAATCCAGAGCACAATCATAATAACCTGAACGAAACTGTCAATTGGTTTGTCGCTGTATTCTGGCTTCTGTTTTAAATAATCTCGTAAAGCATTGAAAATCGTTCTAATGATCCATAAACTGATCAAGACGATATAGATACCAACGATTTTTCCAAACAGCGTTTCCCAATATTCGTACTTGTCCAAAATAATGGGAACAGCTTTATAAATAAAGAAAAACGGAATTAAATAGGCTGTGTATTTTGTGGTTTTGTTATGAATTAAATAATCATCAAATTTTGTTTTGGTGCGTTGCGCAAAAACGGCAGTCAAAGTAACTAGAACAAATTTTGCAACATAATATATGGCAAAAGCCAGAGCCACCATAATGGCAATATTAAAAATTAAGCTGATATAAGACGCAAAATTGCGGCTCATACCCCAATCTCTAAAAAGCGGATATAAGAAGTTAAATATTTTATCCAAAAGCTTATGCATTATTTTCTAGATATTTTTTCTCAATATAAAAAGTCCCAAACGGAACAAGAGAAGCGATCAAGATGATTCCGAAAGTTTTTAAATCCCAATTTTGAGATTTTTTTAGCAGAAAAGCTAATATAAGATATCCTATAAATAACACGCCATGTGTCATTCCAAGCGGTCGCAATATAGTATGATAAAGTTCTGGATTATTGTTTTTGATAATTAGCATATTAGCAAATAATACTAAATAAGAGATTCCTTCTAAAATTGCGGTAACTTTGAAAATCTTGAGCATGTATCTTTTTTTTGAGTTTATACAAGCAAAATTAAGTATTATCGTTGGTTTTTGCAGCATGAATCAAGAAACTAATTTATTTTTGTATTCTTAAACTTTGATAATGAGTAAACGCGATTTAAAAAAATATTTAGCAGAATTAAATAAAGAACAGCTTGCAGAACAAATTCTTGAGCTGTACGAAAAATTCAGTCCCGTAAAAGTTTATTATGATTTCGTTTTTAATCCGAAAGAAGATAAATTATTGCAGGAAAGCAAAGTCAAAATTTCTCACGAATATTTTCCAATAAAAAAGCCTGGAGCTCGGTGGAAACCAAAAGCTAAAATGCGCCGTTCAGTGGCTCAAAAAATAATCAAACATTTTATAATGTTGGGAGTTGACCCGTTTGTTATTGCAGATATTATGCTTTATAATATTGAAATTGCTCAGACTTTCTCATCTTCAAATTTTATAAAGCAAGAATTGTTTTACAAAAGTATACTTAATTCTTTTGAACAGGCTGTAAATTTTTTAATTTCAAATGGAATTTTAGCTGAATTTAAAGATCGGATTAAGTCGATTCAAGAGCAGACAATGCAGCAAAAATGGAAAAATAAGTACGATTTTGAAGCTATTTTAGAGAAAATCGACTTATAAAAGCACTTCTCATAAAAAATCTTATTTAAAAAAATCATTTATTTTAGGTTAAAATAAGATGAATAACTGTTTTTTAGGTGTATTTTTGCAAAAATCCAAAAATAAACAATGTCTCAAAACACTTTAGAAATAGAAAGAGAAGAGAAAAAAGAACTTTATGCATACCAAAAAGGCGATATTGATGCCATTTTTGAACGTTTAGATAATGCTCCTTCGAAACATCATTTATTGTACCAGCTGCCAACAGGTGGAGGAAAAACAGTGATTTTTTCCGAAATCGTTCGTCGTTATTTATCTAATAACGATAAAAAAGTAGTTGTTTTAACACATCGTATCGAACTTTGTAAGCAAACTTCAAAAATGTTGAAAGGTTTTGGTGTTACCAATAAAATAATCAACAGTAAAGTTAAGGAGCTGCCTGATCAGAATGATTATTCTTGTTTTGTAGCCATGGTTGAAACTTTAAAAAACCGTATTAATGATGAAAAACTGCATCTTGACAATATCGGTTTGGTTATTATTGATGAGGCACATTACAATTCATTCAGAAAATTATTAAACTCATTCAAAAACGCTTTTATTCTTGGAGTGACTGCAACGCCTTTGAGTTCGAATATAAAATTACCAATGCACCAAAGTTATGATGAACTTATTGTGGGTGACACAATTAGCTCTTTAATTGACAAAGGTTTCTTAGCTAGAGCAACTACATATAGTTATGATGTTGGTTTAACTTCGCTTAAAGTGGGAATTAACGGAGACTATACTGTAAAATCATCTGATGATTTGTATACTAATACGTTGATGCAGGAAAAACTTTTGCATGCATATACAGAACGTTCTTTAGGTAAAAAAACATTGATTTTTAATAACGGTATTCATACTTCATTATATGTATATGAAACCTTTAGAGAAGCAGGTTACGATATCAGACACCTTGATAATACAAGCAGTTCTGAAGAACGTAAAGATATTTTGGCATGGTTTAAAAAGACTCCGGATGCGATCTTAACTTCGGTTGGAATTTTGACAACTGGTTTTGATGAGCCAACTGTAGAAACAATTATTTTAAACAGAGCGACAAAATCGCTTACATTATATTATCAAATGATTGGCCGTGGATCTCGTAAATTACCTGGTAAAGACGAGTTTACAGTTATTGATTTAGGAAATAACGCTGCACGTTTTGGATTGTGGAGCGAGCCTGTAAACTGGCAGCATATCTTTAAGTCTCCAGAATTTTATTTAGAAAACCTTCGTGATGATACTGAGATTGAAATGTATTTTAAATACAGTATGCCACCAGAATTGCGTGCTAAATTTAGTAAAACTGCTGATGTTACTTTTGATGTTGATGAAGAGCATAAACTGATTATCAAACAAAATTTACGTTCTAAAGTTGTTTTAGATAAGTCATTAGAGCAGCATGCAGCAATGTGTGTGGATAATACAGAAACGTTGCAAGAAGCAAAATCACTAGGAAAAGAACTTGATGATGATATCGAATGCCGAATTAAACGTTATGCAAAATGCTTAAGCCAATGCAGTAAAAACTACCGTGAATGGCTGGTTGACGATTATAAGTTAAAATTGGTTTTACTAATCGGTAAAAAATACCGTGAGAAAATCATGAACGAGCCAGATGAATAAAAAATTAAAAAATGTTTCAAGTTTCAGGTTTCAAGTTTGATGAAACGCAAAGACAACCTGAAACCTGAAACTTGAAATAAAAAAATATAACAAAAAATAAAAAATGTCTAAACAATTCTCATCAATAGGAATTTCAGCACCAATTTTAAAAGCGTTAAGCGAATTGAAGATTGTTGAACCAACAGAAATTCAACAAAAAACAATTCCGCTTTTATTATCTGAAAATCATGATGTTGTTGGTTTAGCCAAAACAGGAACAGGAAAAACAGCTGCTTTTGGGTTGCCACTATTGCAGTTAATTAATACAGAATTAACGACGGTACAAGCTGTAATTCTAGTTCCGACGAGAGAACTTGGTCAGCAAATATTTAAAAATTTAGAGGATTTTGGAAAACATATTCCAAATATCTCTATAGCTTCAACTTGTGGCGGAATCCCCATAAAGCCACAAATTGAACGTTTAACTTCACCAACGCACATTGTAGTAGCAACGCCAGGACGTTTGATTGATTTGATTCAAAGAAAAGCAATCGACTTAAAACAAACACAATATTTAGTTTTAGATGAAGCCGATGAAATGGTTTCGATTTTAAAAGAAAGTTTAGACGAAATTGTTGCTGAACTTCCTAAACAACATCGAACATTATTGTTTTCAGCAACTTTGCCAGGAACAATCAAGCAACTGATTCAGAATTACTTAAACAAAAATGTAATTCAGGTTAGTGCCAATATGGAAACTGTTGGAAATCAAGGAATTGATCACGAATACATTGTTGTAGATCCAATTGAAAAATTAGATGTTTTAATGCATTTTTTAAATTCAAAAGATGGAGAACGCGGCATTATTTTCTGCAAAACTAAAGCTGCAGTAAATAAATTGGCTAAAAATTTAGCTATAAACCGTTTTTCTTCGGGAGCGCTTCACGGCAGTTTATCACAAGGAATTCGTGACAGAATCATGGAGCAATTTCGTGAAGGCCATATCAATATTTTAGTAGCAACAGATTTAGCTGCAAGAGGAATCGACGTTAAAGAGATTTCTTATGTTGTAAACTATCATTTGCCTGACACTTACGAAACTTATGTTCACCGAAGCGGAAGGACAGCAAGAGCAGGAGCTAAGGGTCTTGCATTAACTGTGTTACAAGAGGAAGAAGTAAATGAAATCCCTGAATTTGAAAGAGAATTAGGTTTGAAATTTACGCAATTTAAAAAGCCATCTCTAGTAAGTTTAGAAGAAAACAATACGCTTTTATGGGCGAAACAAATCTTCAAAACAAAGCCAAACCATGATATTTCGGCAGATTTAAAAACAAAAGTTAAAACAGTTTTTCATCATCTTACTAAAGATGAATTAATTGAAAAATTGATGGCTAACTACGTTTTGCAAAACAAAGTTGAAGTGACTGAAAAACCTGTTAAAAAATTCAAAAAGTAATAATTGTAACTTTTGTCTTTGAATTTTAATGTTGTATATTTATAAGGTATTATTTTATAAAACCTATTTAAAGAGACAGCATCTATGAATATAGTCATTATAGGAGGAGGTTTTGCAGGAATAAATCTAGCAAAAGAACTTGTAGACCAACCTCAGATACAGGTAACACTTGTAGACAAAAACAATTACAATTTTTTTCCACCACTTATATATCAAGTTGCTACGGCTTTTTTAGAGCCTTCAAGCATCAGTTATCCTTTTAGAAAATTTTTTGCAGGCAAAAAAAATCTGCAGTTTCGTTTAGGCGAATTACTTTCTGTAGTTCCCGCTGAAAATAAAATAATTCTAAACAATGGCGAATTGTCTTATGATTATTTGGTTTTTGCAACTGGCGCTGAAACCAGTTATTTTGGTATGGAAAACGTGATGAAAAACGCAATTCCGATGAAAACCTTAAATGATGCCATCGAAATGCGAAATACGTTACTTAAAAATCTTGAAAAAGCCGCTATTACAAAAGATATTCGCAAACGTCGTAAATTATTAACGATCGTTGTTGCTGGAGGAGGACCAACAGGAGTAGAGGTTTCGGGTATGTTTGCCGAAATGAGAAAAAACATTCTTCTTAAAGAATATCCGGAATTAGAAACATCAGCAAGTAATGTTTATTTAGTCGATGGAGGAGATGCTTTACTGTCTCCGATGAGTAAAGAATCTCAAAAAGATACTTTAGAAGCGTTGAAAAAATTAGGTGTAGTCGTAAAACTAAACACTAAAGTTGTTGATTATGTAGATGATACCGTATTTTTTGAAGGAGGTGAAACAATTAAAACTAAAAATTTAATTTGGGCAGCTGGAGTTTCAGCAAAACTTTTTGACGGAATTCCAAAAGAAAGTTATGGACGAGGCAGGCGAATGGCAACAGATCAATATAATAAAGTAAACGGTTTAAAAAATGTTTATGCTATTGGTGATACAGCAATAGCCGCGGGAGACAAAAATTTTCCTGACGGACATCCGCAAGTTGCACAGGTTGCGATCCAGCAAGGTTTAAATTTAGCAAAAAACTTTAAAGCTTTAGTTCAAAACAAGCCTTTGAAACCATTTGCTTATAATGATAAAGGTTCGATGGCAATCATCGGAAAAAACAAAGCTGTAGTTGATTTGCCAAGTCCGAAATGGCATTTTAAAGGATTTTTTGCATGGATTATTTGGCTATTCATTCACTTAATTTCTCTAATCACTTATAGAAATAGATTAAATACTTTTTATAACTGGATGGTTGCTTATTTCGCAAGAGATCAATCTCTTAGAATGATTATTAGACCAGATAAAAGAAGTTAAATTTCATAAAAAAGCCAGAATCTCGATTCTGGCTTTTATCTTATTATCAAAGTATTAAAAAATTGGAATCAAAAATTTAATGCGTAACGACAGTATTATCGTCTGCAGACAATTCTACTTTTTCTTTAATAAATCGCTTTCCAATATTTAAAACAATAAAAGCAATTATAGTTGTTGCTGCCATAATAACAACCATTGGTGTAATAGAATTCTTTACAACAACACCAACAGCAAATGATGCCAAAGCTCCCAAACCAAGCTGAATTGCACCCATTAATGCTGAAGCACTTCCTGCATTTTTAGCAAAAGGAGCCATTGTAAGTCCGGCTGTATTTGGATTTGAGATTCCTAAACAGGCTAAAAATAAAAACAGCATAGCGATTGTTTCATATAATCCCAGTAAATCATTTAATGAGAGTACTAAAAAAACAATACTTATAACTGATTGCGAAATTAAAGCTCCAAAAATCATTTGTTCACTTGTGAATTTTTTCAATAAAAGCGAATTTAATTGGCTCGAACCAATAAAACTGATAGACATAAAAGCAAAAATCCAACCGTACGTTTTGGCATCAACATTATAAATATCCATAAAAACTATAGGTGAGGCTGCTACATATGTAAATAATCCAGAAAAAGCAATTGAACCTGTAAATGCATAAGTAAAAAACTGAGGTTCTTTCAACACCTTTAAAAAGTTTGAAATAATGGGTTTTGGTTTTAAGGAAATTGAAGTGTCCGGTTTATAACTGTTTGGTAAACCTAATTGTGAGGCAGTTAAAATAGCGATTCCCATACACATTAAAATAAAAAAGACAGTATGCCAGCCATAATCTTGAGTAACGTAACCTCCAATAGTTGGCGCTAACATCGGCGAAAGCCCGAGAACAAGCATCAACAATGAAAATACCTTTGGAATATCTTTCACCGGAAATAAATCTCGTACCATGGCTACCGAAGCAACTGTTGCTGCACAGCTGCCAACAGCTTGAATAAAACGAAGCAATATAAAAGTATCAATATCTGAAACATACACACAACCCAAAGAAGCTAAAATGTAAACCAGCAAACCAATAAATAAAGGTTTTTTACGTCCAAAACGGTCTAATAAAGGTCCGTAAAGTAATTGTCCTGCAGAAATTCCAATAAAATAACTGGATAAACTCATCGAAACCTTAGCTACAGATGTATGCAAGTCTTTTGCAATACCAGAAAAACCTGGTAAATACATATCGATTGAAAAAGGGCCAAGTGCTGTTAAAGAACCTAAAATAAGTATGAGCTTAATATATTTTTTTGTTGTCATTTTCTTAAAATATTGCTTAAAATTTTGTTTAAAGATAAATATACACTACCTTGTTGAATATAATTTATACTTTTAATATAAAAAGTGGTAATTATGTAAGTTTTCAAAAATGTTTTGAAACAATAAATCTAAAAATTTTAAATTATGAAAAAATTCACTTTACTATTAGCTCTTATTTTTACAACAATTTCATTTTCTCAAACCATTACATCAAAACTTGAAGATGCAAATGTAGCGCAATATGCCTTGCTTACAAAGGTAAATGAGTATTATCCAGACATTACATTAAACAAAGCCATTACAAATTTTTATGCTGATGGAAAAATTATCGATTCGCAACAGCAATTTGACTTAAAAGGAACAAAATTTTCAAGTTATAAAATCGGAATTGAGCCAGATAACAGAAAATTGTTATTTGAATACATTTCTGATGAAACTGGAAAAGTTTATGGAGATGTTCAACTTTTTAAAGGAAATGTACTAAGAACAACTTTCTCTGAAAAAAATAATGAGATTGAAGTTTCTCTTAATGGAAAATCTGTTTATCTAAAGAAAATCTAAATTTAATATTTGAGAATTTAAAATATCAAATATGTTAGAAAAGAGGCATCACAAACGTGATGCTTTTTTTATTTTAATAATTGTTGAGAGCCTAGAAACATTAAATTACTTGCATTTATAGGTTATGTATTTTGAACTATAATTTATATTATGTAAAATAGAATATTTTAAAACCTGCTCTAATTGCATTGTAAAAACATTACATGAATAAGACTTTTAACTGTAAAAAACTTTTACAAGTTTAATTCAAACCTACTCTCAATGAATAACTTTGTCTAGCTAACTTAAATATCAAAACAATATTGACATACACAATACATCGATTATTTAGAATTTAATCTTAAAAAAAACATTTTAAAGCCTTTAAATCAGCATATTTTAACATTTCTTTAAAATAATTACATTCTGTCAAAGATGCTTTCATTGTAAGAGTTTATTTTATTATTTTTACATTCGATACTTTAAAAAAATTATCATCCGTATGAATACAATTGCTGAGCATATTGCAGATTTTTTAAAAGAATACCCGCCATTTGATAATTTGACTTTTCAGGAATTATCTGATATTGCAACGAATATCCGTGTACTAAATTTAGAAAAACATACTGTACTGTTTCAAAACAACGATGCGCTTCATGATAGTTTTTATGTCGTAGCTTCTGGCGTTATAAATTTAACGACAATTGCTGATGCTGAGGAAACCATTATTAATAAATGTCACGAAGGAGATATTTTTGGCTTGAGACCTTTTTTTGCCAAGAATAACTATATGATGACGGCGAAAGCCCGCGAAGAAAGTATTATTTATGCGATACCAATTGCGGTTTTTAGACCATTTGTAGCTAATAATTCTGATGTTCTAAACTTTTTGCTTGAGAGCTTTGCAATAAACTCAAGACATACTAAAGACAGCGTTAGTTCGAACGGAAAGATAATTTCTGATACTCCATTTTATGCAGATCAGGGTTCGGAAATGCAATATATTCAATCACTTGCGTATAACAATTCACCTTTAACGACCGAAGCGACGCATATTGTAAAAGATGTTGCTATTTTAATGACAGAATCTATGGTAGATAATATCATTGTGTGCGAAAAAAATCGCCCAATTGGTATTGTAACCGCAACAGACTTAGCTTCTAAAATTGCAACTGGACGTTATCCTATTACAGAAACAATTGACAAAATTATGTCTTCGCCTGTAGTTACTGTAATTGAAAACGTTTCTTTAGCAGAAGCGCAATTACTTATGCTGAAACACAATGTAACGCATTTATGTGTTACCAAAGATGGCACAAGTAAATCTACTGTAAAAGGAATTATTTCTGAACACGATTTAATTGTGGCTCAAGCTAGTAATCCTGGCGTTTTAATTAAAGAAATTAAACGTTCTCAACAACCAAAAGACTTAAAACAAATTCGTGATAGATTATCGGATTTGATTCAGAATTCGATTCAGAAAAATATTCCGATTTCACATGTAAGCAATATTGCAAGCGAGATTAATTTGGCCATAATAAAGCGTTCTGTTGAGTTGTCTATTTTGGATTTAGGCTCACCTCCTGCTCGATTTGCTTGGTTAAGTATTGGAAGTCAAGGGCGTAAAGAACAGCTTTTGCTTACAGACCAAGATAGTATTTTAATTTTTGAAGATGTTGCTCCTGAAAAATACAGAGAGGTAAAAGATTACTTTTTAAGATTGGCAAAAAGAACAACTTCAATATTAGAAAAAGTAGGTTATGAATATTGCCCTAACGGACATATGGGAAGCAATATGTTATGGTGTAAGTCGTTGACTGACTGGACAAAACAATACAACAGCTGGATGAATACTCCAGGTGAAAACAGCAATGATTTGAGCAGTATTTTCTTCGATTACGAGATTGTTTTTGGGGAGCCAAAAATTGAAGAAGTAATAGAAAATGTTATCTTTAAAAATGCTGTTAACAATACTTTATTCTTTGACTTTTTAGGAAATGACGCGTTGAAAAAGAATTCTCCCCTGAGTTTTTTCAAAAAATTCATTGTTGAAGAAGAAGGACCGCATAAAACAAAATTTGATATTAAAACTCGTGCTCTGATGCCTTTGATTGATGCTGCACGTTTACTAATTTTAAATGCAAATATAAAAGGAATAAAAAATACCTATTTGAGATTCAAACAATTAGCGATAACAGATTCTAAAAACGCAGAAATATACCTAAGCTGTGCTGATGCTTTTTTAACGCTTTCTAAATTTAGAACTGTTGAGGGATTAAAAAATGATGATTCTGGACAATATATCAATTTAAGAGAAATGTCTAAAACAGACAAAGAGAAGTTAAAAAATGCTTTAACCCCAATGAAAGACCTTGAGGAATTAATTAAAAGTAAATTTCAACTTACGCAATTCTCATAAATATGCTAGACTGGCTGAAAAATATCAATAAAGAATATCCTGATTTTTGGAAGGATTACTTAACAAAATTCGAAACAAAACCTAATAGATTCGTTGTTATGTCAACGGAAACTTCTGGCTTGAATCCGAATAAGGATGTTATTTTGTCTTTGGGAGCATTTTCTGTTATTGATGACAGTATTGTAATTAAAGATAATTTTGAATCTGTTTTATTGCAATACAAATTTCTTGAAGACAACGGACTTTCTAATGAATTTATCATTGAAAGTAAAATGATCAAAATGCAGGAACCTGAAGCTGTAGAAGCTTTTATTAATTTTTTAGGAAATGCTATTTTGGTTGGGCATCATATTAATTTTGACATCGAAATGCTAAATTCAGCATTAGAACGTTTGGATTGTGGCCGATTAAAAAATGAAGCCTTAGATGTTGATGTCATGTACAGAAAATTGATGGACGTTAATGACAAACAATTTTCATTAGATGATTTATGTGAAATTTTTAAAATTCCAAAAAGTGACCGAAATTCTTCAGCAGAAGATGCTTATAAAATTGCGCTTTTGTTTTTAAAATTAAAATCGCGATTGGGAATTAAATAAAATGTTTTAACCAAATACGTTATTCTGTATCACAGACTTCAACTTCGCTTAATCTGAGAATTGATCTTATCGTTTTAAGTATAAAAAAATGCCTCTTAAATTTAAGAGGCATTTTCGTTTTTATTTCTATCAGAATTATGCAATTCTGTCTTTCATAATTTCTTCTACTATTTCAGGATTTAATAATGTTGAAGTATCTCCAAAATTAGAATAATCTCCTTCTGCTATTTTACGTAAAATTCTACGCATAATTTTTCCAGAACGTGTTTTTGGCAAACCCGACACAAACTGAATTTTGTCTAATTTAGCAATTGGTCCGATGTGATCAGAAATATACTGATTAATCTCTTTTGACAAATTCTCCTTATTTCTAACTTCTCCAGTTTCTTTTAGAATTACGTACCCGTATAAAGCATTTCCTTTAATATCGTGTGGAAATCCAACAATTGCAGATTCAGCAACTGCAGGATGCTCATTAATTGCATCTTCAATAGGAGCTGTTCCTAAATTATGTCCAGAAACAATTACAACGTCATCTACTCTACCTGTAATTCTGTAATAGCCAACTTCATCTCTTAAAGCTCCGTCTCCTGTAAAATATTTTCCAGGGAAAGAAGAGAAATAAGTGTCTTTGTATCGTTGGTGATCGCCCCAGATTGTTCTGGCAATTCCTGGCCATGGAAATTTAATACATAAACTACCCACAACTTGGTTACCTTCAATCTCATTGCGTTTTTCATCCATCAAAACAGGCTGGATTCCTGGCAAAGGCAAAGTTGCATATGTTGGTTTCGTTGGCGTTACAAAAGCAATTGGAGAAATCATGATTCCGCCAGTTTCTGTCTGCCACCAAGTATCAACCACCGGACATCTTTTATCTCCTACGTGGTCATTAAACCAGTGCCAAGCTTCTTCGTTTATCGGTTCACCAACAGATCCAATTACTTTTAAAGATTTTAGAGGGTATTTTTGAATATAATCTAAACTCTCTTTTGCTAACGAACGAATTGCTGTTGGCGCTGTGTAAAATTGTGTGATTTTATGTTTTTCGATAATATCCCAGAAACGGCTAAAATCTGGGTAAGACGGAACTCCTTCAAAAATTACAGTTGTTCCTCCGTTTAATAAAGGTCCGTATAATATATAGGAGTGCCCAGTAATCCATCCAATATCTGCAGTACACCAGAAAATATCATTTTCTTCGTGGCTAAAAACATTTTTGAATGTGTAAGCTGTGTAAACCATATATCCGGCTGTGGTATGTACCATTCCTTTTGGTTTACCTGTTGATCCTGAAGTGTATAAAATAAATAAAGGATCTTCAGCATCCATGATTTCAGCTACACTGTTATCTAAAGCTACATCTAATAGTGGCTGTAACCAAATGTCACGACCTTCTTTCATCTTAATTTCAGTCTGCGTTCTTTTTACAACCAAAACTTTAGAAACAGATGGGCAAGTATCTAATGCTTCGTCTACAATTCCTTTAAGATCAATTGTTTTGTTTCCTCTGTAACCTCCATCAGAAGTAATTACCATTTTACACTCACAATCATTAATTCTTGCAGAAACTGCAGAAGCTGAAAATCCAGCAAAAATAACAGAGTGAATAGCCCCAATTCTAGCACAAGCTAAAACAGAAACTGCTAATTCTGGAATCATTGGCAAATAGATACAAACTCTATCGCCTTTACGCACGCCTTGCTCGCGCAAAACATTCGCCATTTTTGAAACTCTTTCGTATAATTCGTTATACGTTATATGTAAAGCATCTTCAGAAGGATCATTCGGTTCAAAAATAATTGCCGTTTTTTCTCCTCTCTTGCTTAAATGTCTATCGATACAGTTTTTTGTAATGTTGACTTTTGCATCCGTAAACCATTTTACTTCGGCATCAGCCATATTAAAATCAACTACTTTTTCCCATTGTTGGTACCACGTAAAATTTTCTTCAGCTATTTTCCCCCAGAATTTCCTTGGCTCTCTTATTGACTTATTGTAATGTTTAAAATATTGTTCTAAATTTTCAATTTTATAATAACTCATATGTTTCTGAATTTTTTTTATAAATGTATTAAATATCAACGTATTCCTAAAATTATTTAATTCATAAATTTTGGCAAAAAAAAACACAAAATAAAAAAAATATCCTTTTTTTATGAATTTAGTATAATTTTTTGCTTTTTCTGTTAAAATGAACATTGCAAAAAAGGCATAGTAAAAAAATACTATGCCTTTTTAATTTTAACAATTTCAATAACAATTAATTTCGTAATACTGTAATTACAACACTTTGACTTTTTAAAAAATAGAAAAGCATTTTTTTATTAATTATAATAGAAATTTCTACAAGTATATTTATATCTAAACATACCCCAATTCGGGATTACCTTCACTTAACTTACGAATTCTTGAAGTTAAGTGAATAGCAATGTGCAGCTATATCCTATTATTTTAATATGTGCTTACTAATTCAAAATATTAAATAAAACAGAGATACAGTGCAAATCCCTCACATACGATTGTGTGGTAAATCCCAATTTATTATCCAATTTTTTTCATTGCAGTCATAGACTCTCTCAACCATGCTCCTACTTCTTCGATAGGATGCTGACGAATTTCTTTGTTTACTGCGATTAAAACAGCATTATCTACTCCATTTGAAGTTGAGAATGGTTTTCCTATTATATTTGTTTCTACTTTTTTCATGAATTCAGTCAATAATGGCTTACAAGCGTGATCAAATAAATAACAGCCATATTCTGCTGTGTCAGAAATAACACGGTTCATTTCGAACAATTTCTTTCTTGCGATAGTATTTGCAATTAATGGTAATTCGTGAAGTGATTCATAATAGGCAGATTCTTCGATTATTCCCGCTTCTGTCATTGTTTCGAAAGCTAATTCTACACCAGCTTTTACCATTGCAATCATTAAAACACCATTATCAAAATACTCTTGCTCAGCGATTGGAGCTTCTTGCGGTGCAGTTTTCTCGAAGTTAGTTTCTCCTGTTGCAGCTCTCCATTTTAATAAATTAACATCATCATTAGCCCAGTCAATCATCATAGTTCTTGAGAATTCTCCAGAAATAATATCATCTTGGTGTTTTTGGAATAAAGGACGCATAATATCTTTTAATTCATCTGCCAATTCGTAAGCTTCGATTTTTGCAGGGTTAGAAAGACGATCCATCATATTTGTGATACCACCATGTTTCAAAGCCTCAGTGATAGTTTCCCATCCGTATTGAATTAATTTTGAAGCATATGCAGGATCAATTCCTTTTTCAACCATTTTATCAAAACATAAAATAGAACCGGTTTGCAATAATCCGCAAAGGATAGTTTGCTCACCCATTAGATCTGATTTTACTTCAGCTACGAAAGATGATTTTAAAACTCCAGCTTTATGTCCGCCAGTTGCTACAGCATAAGCTTTTGCCTGATCTAAACCTAAACCATTAGGGTCGTTTTCTGGGTGAACGGCAATCAAAGTTGGCACACCAAATCCTCTTTTGTATTCTTCACGAACCTCAGATCCTGGACATTTAGGCGCACACATAATTACGGTAATATCTTTACGAATCTGCATTCCCTCTTCAACGATATTAAATCCGTGAGAGTAAGCTAAAGTCGATCCTTGTTTCATTAATGGCATAATAGCAGTTACCACAGCTGTATGTTGTTTATCTGGAGTAAGGTTGCAAACTAAATCAGCAGATGGAATTAATTCTTCATACGTACCTACAGTAAAACCATTTTCAGTAGCATTTTTATAAGAAGCTCTTTTTTCAGCGATTGCATCTGCACGTAATGCATATGAAATATCTAAACCTGAATCTCTCATATTTAAACCTTGATTCAAACCTTGCGCACCACAGCCTACAATGACAACTTTTTTTCCTGCTAAAGCTGCAATTCCGTCTGCAAATTCTGATTGCTCCATAAACTCGCAAACTCCTAATTGTTCTAATTGTAATCTAAGTGGTAATGTATTGAAATAATTTGCCATTTTTTTTTAATATTTAATGAATGTGTAATTTTAATAATTGATTATAATGTAACTAAAATGATCCTATTTGAATGTTTCTAATAAGGTTGAAATTTCCATTTTTTCTTTAGAAACTGATATTCTGCCCGAACGTACAAATTGCATAATGCCGTAAGGTTTAAATTTTGCATACAGTTCTTCAATTTCAGAACGTCTTCCTGATTTCGAAATCACAAAGAAATCACGAGAAACAGTGACAATTGTAGCTTGACTTTCTTTGATGATATTTTGAATCTGTTTTTCATCAAACAATAAACTTGACTGAATTTTGAATAATGCGTTTTCTAAATAAATAGTTTCTTCGTCTGTGTGATAAAATGCTTTTATCACTTCAATTTGCTTTTCTATTTGGCCTACAATATTCTTAACCCATTTCTCTGTTGTATTTACTACAATAATAAATCTTGAAACGTTTTCTATTTCTGATTCTGAAACGTTTAAACTTAATATATTAATGTGACGCTTTAAGAATATTCCCGATATTCTATTCAGCAACCCAACGTTATTTTCTGAATATACCGATATGGTAAATGTTTTATCTTCCATTTTTGTTTTTTAGTTTATTTTATTTCAGTTTTCTAGTTTCACGTTCTCAACAAAACTTGAAACTTTAAACCTGAAACTTGAAACTTCTTTTTAGCTTAATCTAATTTCAGAAACACACGCTCCTGTTGGAATCATCGGAAAAACATTGTTTTCCTTTTCTACCATAACCTCTAAGAAATAAGAATCTTTTGAAGCCAGCATTTCTGCTACAGCTGCATCTAAATCTTCTCTGTCGGTTACTTTTTTAGATTTGATGTAATATCCTTCAGCAATTGCGGTAAAATTTGGATTAATCATATTTGTTGAAGCATATCTGTTATCAAAAAATAACTCTTGCCATTGACGCACCATTCCTAAAAATTCGTTGTTTAAAACCACGATTTTTACTGGAACCTTAGTTTGGAAAATAGTTCCCAATTCCTGAATTGTCATCTGGAATCCTCCGTCTCCAATAATGGCTACAACTTCACGGTCCGGTCTTCCCATTTTGGCTCCAATTGCAGCCGGAAGTGCAAATCCCATTGTTCCTAATCCTCCAGAAGTAATATTACTTTTGGTCGAATTAAATTTAGCATAACGACAAGCAAACATCTGGTGCTGACCAACATCTGATACGATAATTGCATCACCGTTTGAATGTTTGTTGATCATTTCCATAGCTTCTCCCATCGAAATTCCTTTATTATTTGTCGGATTTAATTCTTCTTTTATAACAGAATCAAATTCGATTTTATGAAATTCTTTGAATTCATTGTGCCAAGCATCATGAGAATTTTTCTCTATTAACGGCAATAAAGCATTTAAGGCTTCTTTTACATCTCCTAAAACAGCAACTTCAGTCTTCACATTTTTATCAACTTCAGCAGGATCAATTTCAAAGTGAATTACTTTTGCTTGTTTTGCATATGTTTTTAAACTTCCTGTAACGCGGTCATCAAAACGCATTCCTAACGCAATTAAAACGTCACATTCATTCGTCAGCATGTTCGGACCGTAATTTCCGTGCATTCCTAACATTCCAACGTTCAATGGATGATCTGTAGGTAAAGCTGAAAGTCCTAAAATTGTCCAACCTGCAGGAATTCCTGATTTTTCGATGAATGCTTTCAGTTGTTCTTCGGCTTGACCGAGAATAATTCCTTGACCAAAAACAATAAAAGGTTTTTTAGCACTATTGATTAAAGCTGCGGCTTCGGCCACTTTCTCTAATTTTAATTTCGGAACCGGAACATAACTTCTGATTGCCGTACATTTTTCATAACTAAAATCAAACTCATCAAACTGAGCATTTTTAGTAATATCAATCAATACAGGACCTGGACGGCCAGAACGTGCAATATAAAAAGCTTTTGCAATGATTTCTGGAATCTCAGAAGCCTCTGTAATTTGATAATTCCATTTCGTAACCGGAGTTGAAATTCCGATAATATCAGTTTCCTGAAAAGCA
The DNA here is from genome assembly GCF_015350755.1 of Flavobacterium sp. JLP. NCBI lineage: Bacteria > Pseudomonadati > Bacteroidota > Flavobacteriia > Flavobacteriales > Flavobacteriaceae > Flavobacterium > Flavobacterium sp. JLP. The sequence continues at coordinate 151,696 of NZ_JADKPS010000001.1, forward strand.
TCAGAACCTAATAAATGTTTCCCTACTTGTCCTGTAATACAAACTAATGGAGTCGAATCGATCTGAGCATCGGCAATTCCGGTAACTAGATTTGTTGCCCCAGGGCCAGAAGTTGCAATCGCTACTCCCACTTTTCCTGTAGCTCTGGCATAACCCTGAGCTGCGTGCGTTGCACCTTGTTCGTGACGTACTAAAACATGGTGTAATTGATCTTGAAATTTATATAATTCGTCATAAACTGGCATGATGGCACCTCCTGGATAACCATAAACCAAATCTACTCCTTCTGCTAATAAACATCTTATAACGGCTTCTGCCCCTGATATTTTCATAGTATATTTTGTTTTCAAAAATCAATTTCAATATTCGTTGATATTGCAATTGATTTTTTGAGATTGTTATTTATTAATTATCGGTAACGCAACCTGTTGATGCACTTGATACCGATCTGGCGTATTTAAGTAAAACTCCTTTTGTAACTTTCAACGGTGGCTGTACCCAAGCCGCTTTTCTTGCTGCAAATTCTTCGTCAGATATCTTTAGGTCGATTGTATTTTTTACAGCATCAATAGCAATTAAATCACCATCTTTTACTAGCGCAATACCTCCGCCATCATAAGCCTCTGGTGTAATGTGTCCTACGACAAAGCCATGTGAACCTCCAGAGAATCGACCGTCTGTGATTAGTGCACAGCTGCTTCCTAATCCGGCTCCGATAATCGCAGATGTAGGTTTTAGCATTTCAGGCATCCCCGGACCACCTTTTGGTCCACAATACCTGATGACGACTACACTGCCTGGTTTTATTTTTCCGGCTTCAAGACCCGGAATTACTTCAAATTCACCTTCAAATACAACAGCAGGCCCTTCAAAATATTCTCCTTCTTTTCCGCTGATTTTTGCAACAGCACCTTCAGAAGCAAGATTTCCGTATAAAACCTGAATATTTCCTGTTGGTTTTAAAGCTTTTTGAATTTCATGAATTACCTGTTGTCCGTCTTGTAAATCTGGAATACTTGCTAAGTTTTCTGCAACAGTTTTTCCAGTTACAGTTAAACAATCTCCGTGAATTAATCCTTCTTTCAATAAATATTTCATTACTGAAGGAATACCTCCAACAGCGTGAATATCTTCCATCATATATTTACCACTTGGCTTCATGTCAGCCAAAACTGGTGTTCTATCATTAATTGCCTGAAAATCATCTAAAGTAATTTTGATATCAACAGCATGAGCCATTGCAATCAAGTGCATAACCGCATTTGTAGAACCTCCTAAAACTGCTACAATTGTAATAGCATTTTCGAAAGCTTTGCGCGTCATGATATCTTTTGGCTTGATATCTTTTTCTAATAAAACTTTAATCGCTTCTCCTGTCGCAAGACACTCATCTCTCTTTTCTTGGCTTAAAGCTGGATTTGAAGAACTGTAAGGCAAACTCATTCCTAATGCTTCAATTGCAGAAGACATTGTGTTTGCAGTATACATTCCGCCACACGCACCAGCGCCTGGGCATGCGTTTTGAATAATTCCTTTAAAATCTTCTGGAGTTATTTCTTTTTTTACTTTTTTTCCTAAAGCTTCAAAAGCTGAAACAATATTTAAAGATTCACCTTTCCACTTCCCTGAGTGAATCGATCCTCCGTAAACCATAATCGACGGACGGTTAACTCTTCCCATTGCAATAAGAGCTCCAGGCATATTTTTATCACAGCCAGGAATTGCGATGATACTATCATACCATTGTGCTCCCACAACTGTCTCGATAGAATCTGCAATTACATCACGAGAAACCAATGAAAAACGCATTCCTTCAGTACCGTTCGAAATTCCGTCACTGACACCAATAGTATTAAAAATAAGTCCGACTAGACCTGCATCCCAAACACCTTTTTTAACATCTTTTGCTAAATCATTCAAGTGCATGTTGCAAGTGTTGCCATCGTAACCCATGCTCACAATGCCAACCTGTGCTTTTTTCAGATCTTCTTCAGTTAAACCAATCCCGTACAACATCGCTTGCGCGGCTGGTTGTGTTTGATCTTGAGTGATGGTCTTGCTGTACTTATTTAATTCCATTATGTATTATTTTATTTTAATTTTTGTTCAAAAAAAAACCTTCCAAATATTGGAAGGTTTGTAATATAGTTTTTCAATTATATTTATACCATTCCCGATGCAGATGTGTGAATCACATTGACAGCAACGACAGAAATAATAATAATTGAGATTTGCATCATTTATTTTTTAGTGTTCCAAAAGTATAAAAACTTATAGGACTAAAAAAATAAAATCTCAACATTTTAAATACTTCTTGTTAATTCATTCAGCTTTTATAATAAAAAACTAAACAATTGTCGATTGTCCGATATGAACGTTATCATTATTAAAATATAGCAAGTCGTCTTTGCTGAAAATAAAATTAGAAACAAACTCCCCTACTTCATTTGTGCCGAATTTTGAATCTGGTTTTAAATCAACAGTAACCACTTTATATTCAATTGCTTTTTCTACCGCTTTATAAATTACATTAGCTTCTTTAGTCAATCCAAAATGCTCTAATAAAAGTGCTGCTGCTAAAATCGAAGCAATAGGATTGGCAATGTTTTTTCCTTTTGCCTGCGGATATGATCCGTGAATTGGTTCAAACAAAGCATTTTTTTCTCCTAAAGATACTGATGGAAGTAAACCAATAGATCCTGTGATTACACTAGCTTCATCAGATAAAATATCTCCGAATAAGTTCTCAGTCAAAATCACATCAAATTGTTTCGGATTTAAAATCAGCTGCATTGCTGCGTTGTCAACAAATAAGAAATCAAGCTTAACATCTGGATAATTTTCGCTCACTTTCTGAACTACTTTTCTCCACAATCTTGAAGTTTCCAAAACATTTGCTTTGTCGACCATTGTTAGCTTTTTACGTCGTTTTTGTGCCGATTTAAAAGCTAAATGTGCAATCCTTGTAATTTCTTCTTCTGAATATTCACATAAATCTGAAGCATGTGTCCCTTCTTCATTAAGTGTTTTCGTTCCAAAATAAGCACCGCCTGTTAATTCTCTGAAAATTGTAAAATCAGCTCCTTCAATAATTTCTCTTTTTAAAGGAGAAGCATCAATTAATGCTTTATAAGGTTTAATTGGGCGAATATTTGCAAACAAACCTAATTCTTTACGAAGCCTCAATAAACCTTGTTCTGGTCGAACTTTTGCATTCGGATTATTATCATACTTAGGATCGCCTATTGCACCAAGCAAAACAGCGTCAGTATTTAAACAAAGATTTAGCGTTTGTTCCGGAAGCGGATTTCCAGTTTTATCAATAGCAACTGCACCCATGAGTGCTTCTTCAAAAACAAACTCATGATTGTATACTTCGCCAATAGCGTATAAAGCTTTTTTGGCTTGTAAAATTACTTCTGGTCCTATTCCGTCTCCTGGTAAAACTGCTATTTTCAAATTCATAACGTCTCGTTCTTTATGTATTTAAATCTTTATTATTTTTCTCTTTCTTCTTTGCTTTATTTTCTATTCTTAACTAGCTTCTGATTAAATCACCTTCGATTTTCGAAGCTTCTATAATCTGATGAATGTCTGCGTCAACCACTTCTTTTTTGATATCAGCAAATTTCAAAAACTCAACATATACAATATCCAATTGTACTTTAGTAAGTTCATAACCTACTTTTTTCGCGCGGTAAGCCAAAGCTGCTCTTCCGCTTCTTGCTGTCAAAATAATTGATGATTCGTTTACACCAACATCGAGCGGATCCATAATTTCGTACGTTGCTCTGTTTTTAATAACACCATCTTGGTGAATTCCAGAACTGTGTGCGAATGCATTTGCACCAACAATTGCTTTGTTTGGCTGCACAATCATTCCCATGCTTTCAGAAACTAAACGGCTCATTTCGTTTAATTCTCTTGTATTGATATTAGTATCTAGGTTTAAGTATGGATGTTGTTTGAAAATCATCACCACTTCTTCAAGTGCTGTATTTCCTGCTCTTTCTCCAATACCATTAATAGTACATTCTATTTGTCTTGCTCCATTTATTGCTCCTGCAATTGAGTTTGCAGTTGCCATACCTAAATCATTATGACAGTGGCAAGAAAGGATTACGTTTTCAATTCCTTTTACGTTTTCTTTTAAATATTTAATTTTTGCTCCGTATTCTTCTGGAAGACAGTATCCTGTTGTATCAGGAATATTTAAAACGGTTGCGCCAGATTTTATTACTTCTTCACAAACCTTTGCCAAGAAAGCGTTATCTGTTCTACCTGCATCTTCGGCGTAGAATTCGACGTCTTCTACATACGATTTTGCATGAGAAACAGCAAACTTTGCTCTGGCAATAATATCTTCTCTTGTGGTATTTAATTTATGGAGTATATGAGATTCTGATGTTCCAATTCCTGTGTGGATTCTTGGTCTTTTAGCATGTTTTAAGGCAGCAGCAGCAACATCAATGTCATTTTTTACGGCTCTTGTCAGTCCGCAGACGGTTGCATTTTCTACAATTTTACAAATCTCAGAGACTGATAAAAAATCGCCCGGGCTTGACACAGGAAAACCTGCTTCGATGATATCAACTCCCATTTTGTCTAGTCGTTCTGCGATAACTAATTTTTGTTTAGTATCTAACTTACATCCTGGAACTTGCTCGCCATCGCGCAAAGTGGTGTCAAAAATTTGAACTTTCTCTCTATTCATATTCATTTATTTAATGTAATTTCACATCTTGATAACAAATATATATTGTACTTATGCAGTATGAAATTCATTTTAATGAAATTATACTGTTCATAACGCAATTTATAAGGTGTTAAATATTTAATAATCAATAAGTTATATTATTATTTTTTACAATGGCTAACCATCAAAAAGATTTCTTATTTGTTCTCATAAAATCACTTTCTAAATCTGAAAAAAGGCAGTTCAAAATTTTTGCAAGCCGATTAGAAACAAGTTCGAATACTAAATTCATTGAATTATTTAATATTTTAGATAAATCTGAAACGTATGATGAAAAGCTTATTCTAAAAAGCGGAATTATTAAAAAAGTTCAGCTATCCAACTTAAAATCATACTTATACAAACAAATTTTAGTTAGTATTCGATTGAATATTCCAAGCCAGAATATTCGTTATCAATTGCGCGAACAAATTGATTTTGCGGGTATTTTATATAATAAAGGATTGTATAAGCAGAGTTTGAAAATTCTGGACAAAACAAAAATGATTGCGCTTGAAAATGACGAAAAATATATGGCGTATGAAATTGTTGAATTCGAAAAACTAATCGAATCACAATACATTACACGAAGTATTCAAGGCCGTGCCGATGAGTTGGTAATTCAAGCAAAAGAATTAAACTACAGAAACACCATTTCAAGCAAATTATCTAATCTTTCGCTTCAATTATACGGAATCATGCTTAAAACAGGTTACGTAAAAAATGATGAAGAATACAAATACATTGATGATTATTTCAATAAACATATTGCGAAATTAGACGAAAGCAAATTTGGATTTCGTGAGAAGTACTGGTTTTACAATGCAAACTTATGGCGCAGCTTCTTGGTTCAGGACTTTTTAGCGAGTTATAAATTTGCCTACAAATGGGTAAGATTGTTTTATGACAACCCAAATATGATTTATCAGAATCCAGTATTTTTTTTAAAAGGAAATCATTATTTTTTAGAATCACTTTATATGTTGAAATATAAATCGAACTTTAAAAAATACCTTTCACTTTTAGAAGAAACGATTGAAGATGATAAATTCCCGGTAAATGATAATATTGCGTCGCTGTCATTTCTATATGTATACAACAATAAATTAAATCTGCACATTCTGGAAGGTACTTTTGCTGAAAGTGAATATTTGATTCCTGAAGTTTTGGACAAAATAAAACTGCACAGTGAACATCTCGACGAGCATCACGAAATGTTGTTTTATTATAAAATTGCCTCTATTTATTTTGGAAATGAAAAGTATACTGAATGTATTTATTATTTAGATAAAATCATCAATAACAAGAACTTAAGCATGCGCGAAGATTTAATGTGCTTTGCGAGATTATTGTCTTTAATTGCGCATTATGAGTTAGGAAAAGATTATTACTTAGACAATCATCTTAAAAGCACGTATAAATTTCTATTAAAAATGAACGACTTGCACGAAGTTCAAAAAGAGATCATTAAGTTTTTAAGAAACTTGAATAACTTTTATCCTGCAGATATTAAGAACGAATTCAAAAAAATGCATGCCCGCTTTGTTGAGCTTGAAAAGAATACTTACGAAAAAAGAGCTTTTTTATATCTGGATATTATTTCGTGGCTTGAAAGTAAAATTGAAAACCGCAAAATTGCTGATATAATTAAAGAGAAAGCAAAGCTGAATAGCCGTTAATTTAAATTTTAATCCCGAGGCTTTGGAAAAAAATCCCAATAAAAAAAGCTCTGAAAACATATTTTTCAGAGCTTTTTTGTCATTTCGACCGAAGGGAGAAATCACACTCGAAACTCTACAAAGCTTAGCTACTATGCGGAAATACTAGTGTGATTCCTCCCTTCGGTCGAAATGACATACTTTATATACAAAAATCCCAAACTCCACATAATTGGAATTTGGGATTTTAGTATTGGAATTTAAATAACTATTCTACAATATTAGAACTCGTTACATAAAAATCTTTATCAACTTCTAAAGTTCTGTTTTCATTAGTTGTTTTCTCAGATTGCCATTCTGTTGTTGGTTTCAACCAAGTATCAACACCATTTATTTTTACTTTAACAGGCATATCAAATTTTGCAACGCAATTTGTCCAGTGATAACCCAAAGTTCCATTTTTAAAAATATATTCAAAAACAGGAATTTGTGTTGTTGTTAAATATTGAGCAAATACTCTATTGAAGTTAATTCCAGATTGTGTATTAATATAATCTTCAATATCTTTTGAAGTAACTGTTTTATGATAAAAAGTACTATTTAAGCCTCTTAAAATCGATTTCCATTTTGCATCATCGTTAATAATTTGACGAATTGTGTGCAGCATGTTTGCTCCTTTCGGATACATATCTCCTGATCCTTCGTTATTTACATCATAGTGTCCAATAATTGGCGCGTCGTTGCGAATGATTTTTCTACAGCCTCTAACATATTCAGCTCCTGCATCTTTTCCATAATAATATTCTATGAAAAGACTTTCAGAGTAATTTGTAAAACTTTCGTGAATCCACATGTCTGCAATATCTTTATAGGTAATATTGTTTGCAAACCATTCGTGTCCAGACTCGTGAATAATGATAAAATCAAATTTTAATCCCCAGCCTGTTCCGCTTAAATCACGGCCTAAATAGCCATTTTTAAATTCATTTCCATAAGTAACACTGCTTTGGTGTTCCATACCTAAATAAGGCGCTTCAACAAGTTTGTAGCTATCTTCGTAAAACGGATAAGGTCCAAACCAATTTTCAAACGCTTTTAGCATTTTTGGAGCATCTTTAAAATGCTCTTTAGCAATTGCCAAATTATCTCTTAAAACATAATAATTGCAATCTAAATCGCCTTTTTCTCCTTTATATTTTTCTGAAAAATTAACGTAATCACCAATGTTGATATTAACACCATAATTATTAATTGGGTTTGAAACGTACCAATTAAAGGTTTTGGTTCCGTCTTTTTCTTTTTTAACGCTTTTCAGTCTTCCGTTCGAAACATCAGTCAAATCTCCTGGAACGTTTACACTAATTAGCATATTTTCTACTTCATCATACATATGATCTTTGTTTGGCCACCAAATACTGGCACCTAAACCCTGACAAGATGATGCAATAAAATCTTTTCCGTTTTTATCTTTTTTCCAAGTGATTCCTCCATCCCAAGGCGGACGGACAGCTTCTTTAGGTTTTCCTCCAAACGAAATAATGATTTCTTTTGTTTCTCCAACTTTTTGTTTTGCTGTTAATTGAATAAAAAAGGCATTTCCGTCTCTTTGAAATTTCAATTCTTTGCCATCTTGAGTCACTTTATAAATCTGCATTGGTTCCTGCAAATCAATCTGCATTTTATTATATTCTGTCAAAACAGTATATTTTACAGTATTCGAACCCGTAATTGTTTTTTCCGCTGGATTTACTTTTACATCTAAATGATAATATTTTAAATCCCACCAAGCTCTTTCTTTTGTAATGCTTCCGCGTAAAGTGTCCTGATGTGTAAAAACGGTTTCAGACTTATTTAGAAGTCCTTGAGCATTTGCTGTAAAACCAATTAAAAAGGCGATAATAACGCCACCAAAGTATTTTTTCATTATTTATAAATTTGGAATAAGTAGGCTGTTTATCGTTTCCCGATGCTTCTAGGATCGAGACGAAACACATCAACAAAAGTAAACATTCAGATCAAGTTTTTATTAATTTTATAATTTCTATTAGAAAAATTTAATGTTAAAATTCATTATTCTTCTTTATTTTAGCCATATTAAAGTCTTTAATTCTGTTTTATGAAACTTATTCAAATTGTTTATTTTTTGTTTTTTACTTGCTCGATAACAATATATTCTCAAAATAATATGATTCATAAAATAAATGATAAAATAACAATTGACGGAGATTTATCAGATTGGAAAACACCTTTTTTGGGTCCGTTTGTAATTCATAATTCAGGAGAAAAAGCTACACAAAATACAATGGTTTCACTTTCGTGGAATAATGAAAACCTCTATATCGCTTATAGTGTAAACGATTCTAAGATTATTGGCGAAGTTAAAAAGAAGGATTCTGAAATATACAAAACAGATGATTTAGTAGAAATTTTCATCGATCCTGATGGAGATGGTCAAAATTACATAGAAATTGGCGTGAATGCATTTTCAACAAATTACGATATGCTTCTCAAATGCATTTCTGCAGATTGCGGCGGATGGAAAACTTCAATGAATTTTAATATTGATGGGTTAGAAACTACAAGCAAAATAACGAAAGATGGCTTTTGTTCCGAAATTAAAATTCCATTTTCAAGTATAGAACAAATTCAAAATGGCAATTTTTCAAAACCTAAAACAGGTACAAAATGGAAAGTAAATATGTTTAGAATTGATTACGGTGACATTACAGAATATCTTGCATTACAGTCGTATAAAAGCCTGAATTTTGGTTTTCATCAACCTAAAGAATTTGCAGTTTTTGAGTTTGTGGAGTAATTTTTGAAAGGTTTAATTTGTTTCAAGTTTCAAGTTTAAGGTTACTTCACATCACCTGAAACTTGAAACTTGAAACTTGAAACTTGAAACCTCAAAAAAACAAAATATTTTACTTTTGTCGTTTCTTCAAAACATCCACGACATCATTTAGTTGAAAACCTTTTGCTTGTAATAAAATTAGATAATGAAATAGTAAATCAGCACTTTCGCTTAAAAACAAATCATCGTTGTTATCTTTTGCCTCAATTACTACTTCTACAGCTTCTTCTCCTACTTTCTGAGCTATTTTATTGATTCCTTTTTCGAACAAAGAAGCTACATAGCTCTTCTCAGAATCAGCATTTTCTCTACGAATTTTAATTGTATCTTCTAAATGAGAAATAAAACCATAATTTGGATCATTGGGTTCCTGCCAACACGTATCTGCGCCTGTGTGGCATGTTGGCCCAACAGGTTTTGCCTGAATTAAAAGCGTATCGCCGTCACAATCATTTATAACACTCACTAAATTCAAAAAGTTGCCACTCTCCTCGCCTTTTGTCCAAAGCCTTTGTTTTGACCGACTAAAAAAAGTTACTTTTTGTGTTTCAATTGTTTTTTGAAGCGATTCTTCGTTCATATATCCCAGCATCAAAACATTTTTAGTTTCTGAATCCTGGATGATTGCCGGAATTAATCCGTGGGAGCTTTTTATATCTATGTTCATTTTTATTTTAGATTTTAGATTCTCTGAATTCTTGTTATTTTATTTCTTCTTGTTTCTTGCTTCTTGCCTCTTTTCTCTATTTCCTAAAGCCTAACCGCAATCTCATTTTTCCTCAATTCTTCTTTCAAAGCTTTAATTTCGATTTCTTTAAAGTGAAAAACGCTTGCTGCCAAAGCTGCATCTGCTTTTCCTTTTTTAAATGAATCTACAAAATGCTGCATATTTCCTGCGCCGCCAGAAGCGATAATCGGAATATTGATTAAAGTCGATAATTTGGCCAAAGCTTCGTTTGCGAAGCCATTTTTAGTTCCGTCATTGTCCATCGAAGTAAATAGAATTTCTCCCGCTCCACGTTCTGCCACTTCAACCGCCCAATCAAATAAATTAAGTTCTGTTGGCACCTTGCCTCCAACTAAATGCACAATCCATTGTCCGTCAATTTGCTTGGCATCAATCGCCACAACTACACATTGGCTTCCAAATTTTTGTGCCAGATCATTAATCAATTGTGGATTTTTTACTGCCGATGAATTAATAGAAACTTTATCTGCTCCATTATTCAGTAAGATTTCAACATCTTCTACAGACGAAATTCCACCGCCAACTGTAAACGGAATATTGATCTTTTCCGCTACACTTCGCACCATATTCACCAACGTTTTACGACGTTCTTCTGTTGCTGAAATATCCAGAAAAACCAATTCATCAGCACCTTCTGCCGAATAAATTTCAGCCAATTCTACAGGATCTCCGGCATCACGCAAGTCAACGAAATTAACACCTTTTACAGTTCTTCCGTTTTTTATATCCAGACAAGGAATAATTCTTTTTGCTAACATTTTTTTAGTTGTTTCACAGAGATTCACGAAGATTTCGCAGAGTTACACAAAATTTTAGTGAATCTTTGTGTTTGCTTTGTGCACCTTTGTGAAATACTCTAATTTTATTTACTCAAATACAGGACTCAAAAATGTTCTTTCGTAACTAATTATACATCTTGTATCTTCTGCAATTTTAAAAGCTTCTACACACTCCTGATCGTCTTTTGAAAACATTTTTTTTCTGTAATCTTCATAGTCCGCAAAACTCGGAAACGAAAATAAGGCATAAGCGATATTATTTGCTCCTTCCGAAGGCATAAAATAACCGTGATGCTGACCTCCTAACCGATTTACGATTTTAATCCATCGTTTTCCGTAATCCTCAAAAGCTTCTAATTGATAAGGATCTATGACGTATTTCAAGTGACAAGTTATCATATTTTTAATGTGTTAATTAGAAAATTAGTCAATTAGATAATTTTAAGCACAATGTAAAAAATTATCTAATTATCAAATTATCTTATTTGCTAATTATAAAGTTTTCAAGTTGCTTTAAGGTAATTCTTCCCTCGTAAATCGCTTTTCCGATAATCGTTCCTTCACAGCCTAATTCAGCTAATTTTGGTAATTCGTCGAAAGTTGATATTCCGCCAGAAGCAATTAATTTTACGCCAACGGCTTCTTTTAAAATTTTTCCATACAAATCAAAACTTGGACCTTCTAACATGCCATCTTTTGCGATATCGGTACAAATAACATACTTAATTCCTTTCATCTGATAATCCTGAATAAACGGAATCAAATCTTCATCTGAATCTTCTAACCAGCCTGAAACTGCTATTTTCTCGTCTTTGGCATCGGCTCCTAAAATAATTTTATCAGAACCGTATTCGGAAATCCATTTTTCAAAAATAGCTCTGTTTTTTACGGCAATACTTCCGCCTGTTATTTGATTGGCACCACTTTCAAAAGCAATTCTTAAATCATCATCAGATTTTAATCCTCCGCCAAAATCAATTTTTAAAGTGGTTTGTGAAGCAATTTGTTCTAATATTTTATAATTCACGATTTTACTCGATTTTGCTCCGTCAAGATCTACTAAATGTAAATATTCAATTCCGTGCGCTTCGAATGATTTCGCTACTTCAAGCGGATTTTCATTGTAAATTATTTTGGTATCATAATCACCTTTGGATAAACGAACACATTTTCCATCAATGATATCTATGGCTGGTATTATTCTCATTTTATTTTTTTTATTAAAAGATTTAAAATTGAATGATTTAAAGATTTCTGATTTTTTTAACCTTTAAATTTTTCAATCTTTCAATTTTAAAAAGTTCTCCAAAATTTTCTCCCCAACTGCACCGCTTTTCTCTGGGTGAAATTGAGTTCCATAAAAATTATCTTTTTGCAAAGCCGAAGCATATTCTAACTCGTAATTGGTTGTGGCAATGGCTTCATCGCAATTTGGAGCATAAAAACTATGCACCAAATACATGAATTCATTTTCGGAAATATCTCTAAACAAATCCGATTTTAAATTGTAAATCTGGTTCCATCCCATTTGAGGCACTTTTACCTGATTTGAAAACTTAATTACATCAACATCAAAAATTCCTAAACCTTTGGTATTTCCTTCTTCAGATGAATTGCACATCAATTGCATTCCCAAACAAATACCCAAAACGGGCTGTTTCAAATTCGGAATTAAACTGTCTAAACCGCTTTCACGAAGTTTAATCATCGCCGAACTCGCCTCACCCACACCAGGAAAAATAACTTTATCTGCCGCACGAATTTCTTCTGGATTATTACTCAAAACAGCTTTAAAACCAAGCCTTTCAATAGCAAACATAATGCTCTGAATATTTCCTGCACCGTAATTTATGATTACTATTTTCATTTAATTTTTTGTTTGTTTTGTTTCAGGTTTTAGGTTTCAAGTTATGGTACTGAACGTGAAACCTGAAACTTTAAACTTGAAACAAAATTCTTTAAAGCATCCCTTTAGTCGAAGGTAAAATCATTTTTTCTGTATCTCTTTTCACTGCAACTTTTATTGCTTTCGCGAAAGCTTTAAAAATCGCTTCAATTTTGTGGTGTTCGTTGATTCCTTCTGCTTTGATGTTTATGTTGGCTTTTGCTCCGTCAGAGAATGATTTGAAGAAATGGTAAAACATTTCTGTTGGCATTTTTCCAACCATCTCACGCTTGAATTCGGTTTCCCAAACCAACCAGTTTCTTCCGCCAAAATCAATTGCAACCTGCGCCAGACAATCATCCATTGGAAGACAGAATCCGTAACGTTCTATACCTAATTTGTTTCCTAACGCTTTCGCGAAAACTTCCCCTAGGGCAATTGCAGTGTCTTCAATGGTATGGTGTTCATCGACTTCTAAATCTCCTTTTACGAGAATTTCCAAATCCATTTGACCGTGACGCGAAATTTGATCTAACATATGATCGAAAAATGCAATTCCGGTTTCGATTTTGCTTTTTCCCGTTCCGTCAAGATTTAAATCGATAAAAATATCGGTTTCATTAGTTTTACGCGTAATCGAAGCCGAACGCGCTTCTAATTTTAAAAACTCATAAATCTTTTTCCAGTCTGTCGTTTGTAAAATAATGGTTTCGTCTAATTCTTCACGTTTTGATGAAATTTCATTACTTCCCGCTCCATCAGTCATGTTCATAAAAATGGCTTTTGCACCAAGGTTTTTCGCCAATTCAACATCCGTTAAACGATCTCCCAAAACAAAAGAATTTTGTAAATCATATTCAGGATTATTCAAGTATTTGGTCAACATTCCGGTTCTTGGTTTGCGAGTTGGCGCATTATCTTCCGGAAAAGAACGATCAACAAAAATTTCATCAAACAAAACACCTTCATTTTCAAAGGCTCTTAAAATAAAATTCTGCGTTGGCCAAAACGTATCTTCTGGAAAACTATCTGTTCCTAAGCCGTCCTGATTGGTTACCATTGCGAGTTCATAATCCAATTCATTGGCAATTTTAGCCAAATATTGAAATGCTTTTGGATAAAATTCAAGTTTATCCAAACTGTCTAATTGTAAATTTTCCGGTTCTAAAACGATCGTTCCGTCACGATCGATAAAAAGTACTTTTTTCATGTTTTATATTTTTGAGACCTAACAGGTTTTAAAAACCTGTTAGGTCTTCTAGACTTTATAATAATTTCAATTCTTTAATTAAAACTGCATTTTCCGCAGGAATTCCAATCGTAAAACGCAGGCAATTTTCGCATAATGGCTGAGTTGTTCTGTTACGAATTACAATTCCTTTTTCAATTAATTGATCATACCTTTTATTCGCATCATCTACTTTTACCAAAACAAAATTAGCCTCTGTTGGGTAAATTTTCTCTACAAAACTCACTTCAAGTAAAACTTTAAGAAGTTCCTCTCTTTGTTCAATAATAGAAGCTATTTCCTGTTTAATTTTAGCTGAATCATTCAAACGAACAATTGCTCTTTGTTGCGTTAGTTCATTTACATTATAAGGTGGTTTTATTTTGTTTAAAACCGAAATAACAGCTTCAGATGCATAGCAGATTCCTAAGCGAATTCCGGCTAAACCATATGCTTTTGAAAGTGTTTGTGTAATCACTAAATTTGGATACTCGTCTATTTCTGTCAACCAGCTTTCTTTGTCTGAAAAGTCAATGTACGCTTCATCAATCACAACCAATCCTTTAAAGTTTTGAAGTAATTTCACCACACTTTCATCAGAAAAAGAATTTCCTGTTGGATTATTTGGTGAACACAAAAAGATGATTTTTGTATTGTCATCAACAGCATCTAAAATTTTCTCAACTTGTGGCTGAAAATCTGTTGAAAGTAAAACTTCTCTGTTTTCTACCGCGTTTATATTTGCCAAAACGCTGTACATTCCGTACGTTGGCGGCAACGAAATAATATTGTCTGTTTTTGGTTCGCAAAAAGCTCTAAAAAGCAAATCAAGAACTTCGTCGCTTCCATTTCCCAGTAAAATCTGACTTGATTTTACGTTATTATTTTTAGCTAAAATTGCTTTAACTGAATTCTGCTGCGGATCCGGATAACGGTTTACTCCATTTTGAAACGGATTTTCATTGGCATCCAAAAAAATCATTTCTGCAGTATCAAAATCCTCAAACTCATCTCTCGCAGAGGAATACGGTTTTAAGGTTTTTACGTTTTCACGTGTTATGGTATTTATATCGAATTTCATTTTTTCTTTATTTTTAAGAAGCTAGAACCAAGATAAAAGAATTTGTGAAAATCTTGACTCTTGCTCTTTCTTCTATTCTCTTGCTTCTATTCTCTCTATTCTAAACTCTTCAATCTTAAAGTAACCGCATTTTTATGAGCCTGCAAACCTTCGGCTTCAGCCATAATTTCAATAGCTTTTCCTATGTTTTGAATTCCTTTTTCAGATATTTTCTGGAACGTCATCGCTTTCATAAAACTATCCAGATTTACTCCGCTGTAATTCTTTGCGTATCCGTTTGTAGGCAATGTATGATTGGTTCCTGAAGCATAATCCCCTGCACTTTCAGGAGTATAATTTCCGATAAAAACTGAACCTGCGTTTACAATTCCGTTACAATAAAAATCATCATATTCAGAGCAGATAATAAAGTGTTCCGGCCCGTATTCATTGATTAAATCTAATGCAATCTGATCACTTTCAACAAAAATCAATTTCGAATTTTCGATTGCTTTTACAGCTATTGCTTTTCTTGGAAGAACTTCAACCTGAGATTGGATTTCTTTTTCAACATCATTGATCAGTTTTTTTGAAGTAGAAACCAAAATAACCTGACTATCTGTTCCGTGTTCTGCCTGAGACAATAAATCGGAAGCAACAAATGCGGGAACTGCAGTCTCATCTGCCACAATTAATAATTCTGATGGACCTGCAGGCATATCGATTGCAACGCCAAACTGCGTTGCCAACTGTTTTGCCACTGTTACAAACTGATTTCCAGGGCCAAATATTTTAAACACTTTTGGAATAGATTGTGTCCCGAAGGTCATTCCGGCAATTGCCTGAATGCCACCAACTTTTAATATTTTCGTAACACCGCATAAATTTGCCGCGTACAAAATTGCAGGATTTATTTTTCCACTTTTATCTGGTGGCGAACATAATACAATTTCTTTGCAACCTGCAATTTCAGCTGGCACAGCTAGCATTAAGACCGTAGAAAAAAGAGGCGCGGTTCCGCCCGGAATATATAAACCAATTTTCTGAATTGGTCTTTTTTCCTGCCAGCAATTAACACCTTCGATAGTTTCAATTTCAATTCTATCTGTTTTTTGTGCTTTGTGAAATTTATAAATATTATCTTTTGCTAATTGAATTGCTTCTTTTAATTCATTTGAAATCAGACTAATCGCTTCTTCAATTTCTGCAGTTGTAACTTCATAATTATCTAAAGCTATTCCATCGAAAATAGAAGTGTATTTTGCTACAGCTTCATCTCCTTTTTTCTGAACTTCTTTAAAAATTTCTTTAACCGTAACCTCTATATCATCGATCGTTTTGGTTGGTCTTTTTAATATTTCTGACCAGGTTTCTGGTTTTGGATTGTCTATTTTATTCATTTTTTTTATGCTTTATGCTATAAGCTTTTTGAATTATCTTTAATTTCTTTGGCAAAAGCTTAAAGCTTTTAAAGAACCATTTTTTCAATTGGGCAAACTAAAATTCCTTCGGCTCCAGCTTCTTTTAATTGATCAATTACATCCCAAAAAGTATCTTTATCGATCACTGAATGAACACTGCTCCACCCAGGCTCTGCCAATGGCAAAACAGTTAAGCTTCTTAAAACGGGTAAAATTTTTCCAATTGTTTCAATTTTATCGTTTGGCACATTCATCAAAATGTATTTTGAATTTCGGGCTCTTAAAACTGCTTGAATTCTGAATTTTAGAGTATCAATGTGTTTTTGAATTTCTGGAGAAACTTTTGGAGAAACTGCTAAGACAGCTTCGCTTTTCAAGATCACTTCTACTTCTCTTAAATTATTTTTGAATAAAGTGCTTCCGCTAGAAACAATATCTACGATGGCATCGGCAAGACCAATATTTGGCGCAATTTCTACAGACCCTGAAATTTGGTGAATATCAACAGATAATCCGAAAGAATTAAAATATTCGTTAACTGTATTGGGATAAGACGTAGCAATTCGCAAACCGGCTAAATCTTGAATTGAGTTATATTCGAAAGTTTTAGGAACAGCTACAGAAACCTTACATTTTGAAAATCCTAATTTCTGAACGACTTCTATTTGTTTTCCTTTTTCTGCTAGCAGATTATCGCCTACAATCGCAAGATCTACAACACCATCAATTAAATATTGAGGAATATCTGAATTTCTCAAATACAACACTTCAAGAGGAAAATTAGAAGCTTCTGCTTTTAGCTGGTCATTTCCGTTATTGATCGAAATACCGCAGTCTCTAAGAATCTGAATGCTGTCTTCGTTTAAACGACCTGATTTTTGAATTGCAATTTTTAATGTACTCATTTTTTTAGTTTTTTGTTGAATAATAGTCTGAGTACAAAGAATTGGTATAAAAAAACCCGTTTGATGTACTCAAACGGGTTTTAAAATATGATGATTTACATGCATACCATTAACACATCGCTTGAGAGCAATAATGAAAATGATGATGATGTAATTGATTAGAAATCATTGTTGGGTTTATTTTTATTCTTTGATTCGGTTGCAAATATAATAGTTAATTTCATAAAAACACAATATTTAATTTAACTTAATGATAGTTTATTGTTAAAAAAAAATCTAAGTATTGATTTTATTAAGTACTTTTTACTTATGATAGCGTTTTCATTTTTTCGTTAAAACTTAAGGTTACAGTTGTTCCAATTCCTATTTCGCTTTCTATTTTAAACTTTATATGCAGTAGTTCAGTAATTCTTTTTACAATTGACAAACCTAATCCTGTTCCTTTAATTTCTGGATGATCTGTAGAATTTGACCTGAAAAACGGATTAAAAATAGCTTCTAAATCTCCTTTCTCAATGCCAATTCCATTGTCTGAAATTTCACAAATTATTTTTTCATTTTGTTTCGAAAGCAAAATTACAACTTCGCCGCCGGCATTCGTATACTTAGCTGCATTAGAAATGATATTTCTCAGAATTGTAATTACTAAAAAATGATCAGATTCTATATAATAATCCTCTTCAGCATTGAATTTAATATTGATTTTTTTGGCATGAATTTTTTCTGAATTCAATGTCAAAACATCTAAAATTAAGGAATTCAAGTACACTGATTCTGGGATTATATTTTTTTTCTGATTTTCAAAACGAGCCATCAAAAGAAGTTGATCAACCAGCATATTCAAATGGTCAACTTCATTAATACAGTAATTAATTTTTTGCTCATATTCCTTGCTGTCACGTTCTTTACGAATCAAAACTTCAAGCGTACCTTTAATTACAGTTAAAGGTGTTCTTAGTTCATGCGAGGCATCAGAAGTAAATTGTTTTTCACGCTCAATCGCGTCTTCAATTCGATTTAATAAATTATTTATCGTTTTAGAAAGTATGTATAATTCGTCTCTTGTTTTGGGCAGCGGTATTCGGATTTTGAGATTGTCTTTGGTTATAATTTTAGAAGTATTTATAATTGCATTTATCGGTTTTATACTTCTTCCTGCAAAAAATCTGGCGATAAAAAACAAGAATAATAAAATAGCCAGAAAAGACAAGCACATTATTTCGAATAAATTATTAAGAACCATTGTAGAATCTGCCAATGACATTGCTACTATAATATAACCTATTTTTTTCTCTTCGACATGAAGCGGAACCTGAATTTGTCTTATGGCATTATTTCCCAGTTTGGTGTCGAATAACTCATAATCTTCAACAGAATCTTTAAATTCAAGTATTTGTGTTTTGAGATTCGGCGCTTTTTCGATAATATTTTTATTCAAATCTAAAAACTCTACAAAAACAGGATTTACATCAACTGTATTGTGTTCGCGCTCATTCCATTCTTCTTTATCAATTAGGATTATTTTGCCTTTTTCGACTTTAATTTCCTTTAAGTGGTTCTGAATTTCAACATTGATATTTTCATCTACATGACTATAAACAGTATGTTTTACAATAAAATAAATAACCGAAAAAGCCACTAAAATCAGCAAACCAGTGGTAATAATATAATTTAATGCGATTCTGTTTTTAAACGAAAGCTGTGCCATCTATAAGTCGTTTGCGATATAACCAATACCGCGAATTGTTTTAATATAATCTTCTTCAATTTTTAAATTGAGTTTTTTTCGAATAGCATTCATAAAAACATCAATTACGCCAGTATCATATTCAAAATTAATTTCCCAAACATCTTTTAAAATCTGATTTCTTGTACAAACTTTTCCTTTATTTTTAACTAAATAAGTCAACAACTCAAATTCTCGCTGTGTAAGATTTACTTCTTCTTCATTCTTAAAAATAATATGCTTTGATAAATCAATTTTTATAGTTCCGAGAGTTAAATTTTCAGTGTCTGTCTTATTTCTAAAGTGAATTTTAATACGTTCAACCAATTCTTCAAAACTAAAAGGTTTCTTTATATAATCATTCGCTCCGGCCTTTAATCCTTCAATAGTTTCCTGAACTGTATCTTTTGCAGTCAAAAAGATAATTGGCGTTTTTTGATCTTTAATTCTAATGGCTTTGCATAAATCTAAACCATTAATTTTCGGAAGCATCCAATCTAATAAAATCAAATCAAATTTCTGATTCTGAATCAATTCAAAACCTTTCGAGCCATCAATTGCCGTTGCAACTTCATAACCTTCTTCTTCAAGGCCTTGCTTCAAAAATTGAATAATTCCCAATTCATCTTCAACTATTAAAATATGCATGTATATTTTTATTAAGATTATTTACTTCTTTACTTTGAATTGGTCAAAGATAAATATTTTAATATTCAGAAAATCCTTAAAATCATCGGAATACAACAACAAATGTCATCTTAAGTAAACTTTAAGTTAACACTAAGCAAGGTAAAAGCATAACTTCATCTAGAACTAATTTATCGGAATTAATTTTGTAAAAAATAAATTCCATGACATTTTACAAAAAGTTTTCTCCTTTTTACAATCTTGCTTTATTTTATTTTGTTGTTAGTTTTATATTGCGAATTGTTTTGTTTTTTCACCCCATAACTCAAACTTCATTTACAATTCTTGAGAGCCTGAAAATATTTAGTTTAGGATTGATCTCAGATTTTTTTGTCTTTATTGTAGCCAGTGTTTTTCTATGGTTATATTTAATTTTTATTTCAAATTCTAAATACAGCAAGCCTTCAGGATATATTATTCTTGGCTTTTTTGCGATTGTATTTATTTATATAGCTTCAGGAAAAAGTATTTTCGACGAATACGGAGGTGCTTTGCCAAGAATTGTCTTAATTTTTATCGGAATTAAAATGGCTCTTTTTGCCTTGTTGCTTTTTCTTCCAAAATTGAGAGACAAAATCAGGTTTTGGCTCTTTGCTTTTGTGATTTTTTTATATGTTTTGCTGATTCTTCAGAATGGCTTGAGTGAATACTTCTTTTGGAATGAATTTGGTGTAAAATACAATTTTATAGCCGTTAATTACTTGATATACACCAATGAAGTTATCGGAAACATTATGCAGTCTTATCCTGTAATTCCTTTATTTTCTGCCCTATTTTTAGTAACTGGAATTGTTACTTATTTTATTTTAAAAAACTCTAAAAATTATATAAGCGACATTCCAACGTTAAGCGAAAAAATAAAAATAACAGTCATTTATCTTGGTTTATTTTTAATTTCAATAATCGCAATTCCAACTCTATCTAAAACTGAAAATTCTAAAAATGTTTTTGTTAACGAACTGCAATCTAATGGATTGTACAAGTTTTATTTAGCTTTTCAAAATAATAAATTAGATTATTTCAAATTCTACAAGACGCTTCCTAACAAAGAAGCATATGCTATTCTTAAACAGCAATTTCCTGATATATCTGGACAAAATACCTTCAGAAATATTACGGGAGACTCGCTAGAGAATCATAAAAATGTTGTTTTAATTACTATAGAAAGTTATAGTGCTGAATTCATGAAATCGTATGGAAATCAACAAAATATAACTCCTTTCTTAGATAGTTTAGCCCAAAAAAGTTTACAGTTTACTAATTTGTATGCGGCAGGAAACAGAACAGTCCGCGGACTTGAAGCTGTAACATTATGCTTACCGCCAACTGCAGGCGAAAGCGTTGTAAAAAGAGAAGACAATAAAAATAAATTTTCTACGGGAGCCATTTTTAAACAGAAAGGCTACAATGTTAAATTTATGTATGGTGGTGATGCATTCTTCGATAATATGCAAGACTTCTATTCAGGAAATGGTTACCAGATTGTAGACAAATCGAGTTTTTCTCCAGAAGAAATTACGTTTTCAAACGTTTGGGGTGTTTGTGATGAAGATATGTACAACAAAGCCATAAAAGTCATGAATACAGAAGCAAAAGAAAACAAACCTTTCTTTAATCACATTATGACTGTTAGTAATCACAGGCCTTTTACATATCCAAACAATAAAATTGATATTCCTGGAGATATTAAATCACGCGACGGTGGTGTAAAATATACGGATTATGCACTTCGAAAATTCTTCGAAATGGCAAAAAAACAGCCATGGTTTAAAAATACAGTTTTTGTAATCGTTGCCGATCATTGTGCTTCAAGCGCTGGCAAAACAGAACTTCCGCTCGATAAATACAGAATTCCAGGCTTTATCTACAGACCAAATGAAAAACCTGCAAAATTCAATAAATTAATGTCACAGATTGATTTAATGCCAACTCTTTTTGGTTTGCTTCATTTTAATTATGAAAGCAAGTTCTTTGGCCAAGATGTTTTTAAAAGTGATTATAAACCGAGAGCTTTTATTGCAACTTATCAAGATTTAGGATTGATAAAAGACAATGTACTTACAATTTTATCACCAAAGCAACAAGTTAAACAGTTTAGTTTGACGCTAGATTCAAAACCAGGAATTGCTCCAGAATTTCAAATTGATTACAATGAAAAATGCTTAAAAACAGAGCGAAAAGACTTAATCAACGAAACGATTTCATTTTACCAAACGGCATCAGATATGCTGAAATATAAGAAATACCAAAAGTAAAGTACTAAAATTCTAATTCAGAAATCAAAATTTCAAATTATCGAACATTACTAAAAAAGCCTCAAATTCAATATGAATTTGAGGCTTTTTTAATCTGTAAACTAAACATTGAGACTGAATACTCTTTTGTTAGTCATTCTGATTCTGCATTCCAAAAAGATCTCCTTTTTGAAACGATTTAATATCTTGTTTTAAAGCTTTGCTGTTACGTTTTGTAATCTCCGGAGCATCTAAATCGCTCAAGTCTGGTTTTCCGGCATTTACCCAAGCAGTATACCAAAAGCTTGCTGTAGCAGTGATCGCTTTTTTCATTTGAGTTTCTACCATTCCGTTTAATTCTTTATGCAATTTAGCTGCATATTCATCAGAGAATTTAGCCGAATTGTATTTATTTTTAACTACTTTTCCATCAGCATCAACAACAAAAACTTGATTTTCAGGAGTCGAAGTTCTCAGCTTTTTATCTACATCTAAAAGCGGATTTACTAGACTGTGTGTATCTTTAATTAAGTCCCAAGTTGCTTTATGAACATCTTCGTAATAATGCGCTTCTGGAACATTCAATTTATAGTTTTTAGCAAACAATTCTGGTAATCTGCTTTCCCAAAGAGAGTGAATCCCTTTTTGATCGCTTAATTGTCCGTCATGATTTGCAGAAGTATGCAACGGCATGTGTGCGTCCCCAACATAATGTCCTAAATCTGCAGCAAGAAATAAAATTTCTGCTCTGTTTTTGTCTTTAAAAGCTTTAGTCAATTTTGCCATAATATCTTCGATAAACCAAGGCAAAACACCATTATCATTTAGAAATTTAGCATCGTATTTTTTATTTACTTCTTCTAGTGTCTTAGGCAAACTGTCAATTGGACCAGCAAAATTTTCCAAATCAATATAATGTCTCGGATTTTCATCTTTGTATTTTAAAGCATATTTGCGAATATCTGGTACAGATGCTTCTTGTGTAATAAAATCGATGTGATTATAAAAGAATAGTTGTAGCGGTTGAGGCAAAGCCATAACGGCAGCTTTATTAATACGTTCGTGTCCAACGATTCCCCACGACAATGTCAAAAATCCAATTCCTAACACAACAAAAGCGATTAGTTTTGGCTTCATTTTAAAGTTTTTCATTTGCAATTTTTATTTTGGTGCAAATTTATTTTATTTAAAGGTAATTTAAAAGGATACCAATTAAGATTGTGTTAATTTAATTTATTTTAGATTTTTAACCTTATTATTAATATTCTCTCATATTAAAAGTTTCTTTGTAAATTCGTTTATATTTTATTTAAACTTTATAATATGCGCCTAATCACTTCATGTATTATTTTTTTGATTTTCACCTCTTTATGTACAGCACAAGATGACATTGTACAATTAAAAAATGTAAAAGATACCATCTTAAATACCAAAAGAACGTTACAAATAAATGATCCTTTGGACGCTGTAAAAACAATGCAGAAGCTTTTTCCAGGCAAACTATATAATCTTTCTGATCATAATACATTTGTGAGCTGGAATTGTAAAACATGTAAACCAAACGCTTTTACTGATGTAAATAGCGAAGAGGGTGATCAAATGTTTCCGTACACAAATGGTGTGGCAACAAGAATTCTTGCGAATATTGATTATTCAGATTCTAAAGGAAATGAATTTAAAGTACTGGCATTCAACCATTCCGTTTATGATGAAGATGGTTTGCAAACAAGCCGCTTTTCTGGTGGCTTATTAGGCTTGGCTAAATTCGCTAAAAATGGAAAGGTCTGGGAAATGAGATCTTTTCAGCCTGCAGTAGCTGCTTTTGGCGCATTTGCACAATGTCCTACTCCAAAGCTTTTACAAATCGGCGAAGATCAGTATGGGTTTACAATATTGCACGTTAATGGCGGCGGTGGCGGTCCTTTCGAAGGATATCTTTATCTTATTGCCGGATTTGACGGCAAATACCAGCCAATCTTGGAAGTTAATAATTATCAGCTTACAAATGTTGAAAGCACATCATGGTCGAGCTCTTATACAGTTGTAAATGATAATATTAAAAAGCATTTTAGAGATATTATCATTAAAACAAATGGTTCGTTTAATAAGGTTGCTCAGGCCAATGACGAATTCGAAGTTAACTTTCCAGATGAAATTATAGCAATGACAAAGACAAAGAAGCAATTTAATTTTGAAATAGAAAGGCGGTTTTCATTCAAAGGAAAATCTTACAAGATGATTGACAAACCAATTGTGAAGTTTTCTAAAGTAAAATAGCAGTTTTTATTTTTTAACATATAATTATATAGATTCTATAGTTTAGAAACTAATTAAGCCATATAATTGTTGCCAAGGCCAAAACAGCAATAAAAATCCACAGGAAAATTCCTTGCAATAAAGGCTTCACTCCTACTGATTTTAAAGTGTTTATATTTAAAGTTGCACCAATTAAAAACAACGTAACTGTTAATCCTATTTTGGCAATATTTACTAGGTATGGTGCAAAAACTGCTGTTGCCGGCACGAAAGTATTAAAAAGCATTGCAATAATGAACAAAGCAATAAAGTATGGAATTTTGATTTTAGAATTTTTGTTTTTAAAAACTACTGCTGTTATAAGTGAAATCGGAATAATCCATAACGCTCTTGCGAGTTTTACAGTAGTTGCAATCTCCAAAGATTCAGCACCGTATTTGTTGGCAGCACCAACTACAGAACTCGTATCGTGAATCGCAACGGCGCACCATAAACCAAATTCTTTCTGCGACAAATCAAGCTGATGACCGATAAATGGGAACACAAATAAAGCAATTGAATTTAATATAAAAATCACTCCTAATGCTATAGAAGTCTGATTTTCATTTGATTTAATTACTGGAGAAATCGCGGCAATAGCGCTTCCTCCACAAATTGCGGTTCCACAAGAGATTAAATGAGATGTTTTTTTATCGGTTTTCAACCATTTTCCTAAAAATGTACCTAATAGCAAAGTGCTAAAAATAGAAAATATAGTCAATACAAAGCCTTCTTTTCCAGCTGAAAATGCACTTGCAGCATTCATTCCAAATCCTAATCCAACTACAGAGAATTGAAGTAAGAAAGTGATTGCTGTATGATTGAATGCAACAAATGGATTTCCGAAAATATTTACCATTAAAACACCAAATAATAAAGCAATTGGCGGACTGACAATTGAAAATAAACATAAAAGAATTATTACTGCAAAAATTGACTGTTGCAAATAGAGGTTAACTTCGAATAATTGGGATACTGAATTTTGATTCGTTTTCAAAATAAGGAATTTTATATTTCCTTACAAAGGTCTGCTCTTTATACTTAAATTGCCAATCGTAAAATACAATTGACTATAACTTCAAATTATAGTAATCAGATAAGTTTTGAATAAATAATTCAGACAAAGAATCTGATTTACCGATTAAAGTAATAATATAAAAATATCTTTCAATTGCGAGTGTTTCAACATCTAAAACAATTAATTCATTATTTTTCAGTTCATTACTTACCGCGTGTATTGACATAAAAGCAAAACAATCTGAATTTAACAAATATGATTTTATGCTTTCTGTACTTCCTAATTGCATTTCAATTTTTAGATCCGTAAATTTAACTCCAAGATTTTTCAGAGCATATTCTATAACTTCAAGTGTTCCAGAACCTCGTTCTCGGGTTATAAATTTCATTGATTTTAAGTCTTCTAATGAAATTTTATTTTGCCTAACGAAAGCATTTTTAGTATTGCAGACTAAAACCAATTCGTCTTTTAAAAACGGAATATATTTTATGGATTGATTTTTAGATTGACCTTCGACAATTCCAATTTCGATTTCTTTATTGATTAAAGCGTTTTCAATTTGCTCTGTATTTCCATTTAGCAAATTGACTTTAATATCTTTTTGTTTTTGATGAAAGCGGGCCAAAACAGGAGAAATAATATATTGCGAAATTGTTGTACTTGCTCCCAATCTCAATAAACCTTGACGTTCGTTTAGGAAAGAACTCATATCAAAATCAATTTCTCTGTAAATTTCGAAAATATTTTTGGTGTGTTTTAAGAGAATTTCTCCAGCTGGAGTTAACGCGATTTTAGAACCATTTCGTTCAAAAAGTTTGGTTTTATAAGTTTCTTCAAGTTCTTGAATGTGCTTAGATACCGCTGGCTGTGAAATGTATAATTCTGTTGCCGCTTTAGTAAAGTTAAGGCGGAGCGCAACGGTGTAAAATACTTTTAGCCTGAAATCCATTTTTTTGTCTCGTTTTGTTTCAAGTTTAAAGTTTCAAGTTAAAAAATACCTTAGAAACTTTTAAAGTAGTCCATTATACTTTCTAACAAACCATTCAATCGTTAATAAAGAAGCAATCAAAATCAATAACCAAACCCAATCAATTAAAGGAGTTTTTGTTGAAACATTTTTTTCGATTGATTTATATTCCTTATTTTCTAAAAGAGTATTAATCAAATTATCTGTTTGATTTTCGAAGAACGCTTTTCCGTTCGTTTGCAAGGCCAATTGTTTCAGTTTGGTAACATCAGGATTTACGAATTGTTTTTCGATATCAAAATCTAAAATTTCAAAATGACTTGAATAAGAGGTGTTTGTATTTAGCTCTTTTACAGAAAAATTATATTTTCCAGCTGTTAATCCATCAAGATTGGCTGAGAAAGAATTATTTCCTTTTAATAGATCATAATTTTTAGTTTGTTTTGTTGCAGCATTTGTAACTGTAATTGTAAGCCTCGCTTTTTCGTCGAACTCATAATTTTTATTAAAATACTGTGCATTAATTACAATAGCTTCTCCAGAATTATAAAAACTCTCATGCGTAACAACTAGTGATTTTCTGGTCGTTGATGAAGCTAAATATTGAATGATCTTATCAATAAAAACATCATACTTTTCAAAAGATTGATTGTCAATATGACTTTGCAAACGCCATTTCCAGCTGTTTTCACCTAAAAGAAATGCAGTTCGCTTGCCTTGATTTTCGGCGAAAGCCAGCAAAGGCGCATTTGTTGCAACGTTTCTAATTTTAGAAGAAAGCAAAACTGATACATTTCCGTTCGTAGTAACAGTTCCGAATAAATTCTGCAAAGGCGGAAAATTTTCAAAACCAATATTTTCGATTGCAAACAAATTAAACTGCGATTGAAATTCAGATAAATAATCTTCTCTTTGTCCGCTCATTTTAAAAACCAAATTATGCTGCTGTTGGTTTAAAAAATTAAAATCGGTGTTGTTTCCAGTAATAATAAAGGTATTTGTTCCTGCTAATTTATTATTATCAAAAATAGCTTTAAAAGCAGTTGTTGGCTGATATAAAACCAAAACTGAAATATCTTGCAACTGATTAATTTCATTTGGTTTAACCAAAATCACTTTACGCTGTGCATTAACTTCAATCGAACGTTTTAATGATGCAATATCTGGATGATTAATTGAAGAAACGATAGCAATTGTTGACTTTTGATCAATCACTTCTACAGCAAAATTCTTGATATTATTATAGCTGTTTTTCTCTTTTGCATTTGATGAAATAGCAGCTTTAAAAATTTGCAAACCTACTTTATCAGCAGGCAAAAGTAAATTTATAGTTGCCGTTTTTTTTGATGGCGAAAAAGAAACTTTCTCTCTTGCAACAACAGAATTTCCTTGTGAAATTGTAAAATCTGCGTTTGCAGTTTTATCTCCAGCATATTGCAGAAAAACTTCTACAGGAAATTTATTTTTATGAAATGCGTATTTATTTACATTAAGCTGATTGATTTTTAAATCAAAAAACGTAGTTGTATCTCCTACAACCAAAGGATAAACTTTATTGACAGGATCAAAACGATATACATAATCGTTTCCTGTAGTTTGATTTCCATCAGTAATTATAACTGTCGGGAAAATCAGATTTTTATTGATGCTTTTTAGATTCTTGGCAACTTCATCAAGATTGGTTTGTTTTCCTTTAAAATCAAATGTAGAAGAAGGTTTAAAATCTGCATCAAATTGATACGACTGAATTTCGAATTTTTCTTTAAGAGCAGGATTTGATATTAATTTCTGATATAAATCGGAAACCGTTTTATCTGATTTTAAAGCTGTAATCGAACTGGAGTTGTCAACCGCAATTGCAAGCGGTGTTTTTGTTATTTCCAGCGAATTTTTGGTCATTATCGGATTTATCAATAAAACCAATAATGCAAAAATGGCTAGAAAACGTAAAAAAGCCAAAAGCCAAATCACATTTGATTTGCTTTTGGCTTTGAAAAAATATTGAAAATACGACAGACCAACAGCTATTACTAAAGAAAGCAATAATAATAGAATCGTGTTTGTAGTCATATTTATTTAGTATTCAGATTTAAAAAAGTCAATTATTCATGACTAGCAGTGTTCATTTTTTATTTTAGCGTCAGAGAAAAAACTAAATACTAAAACTTTTGAACCTTTGTAACTTAGAACCTCAGGGCCTTAAGTAAGCATTCCTCCACAAACATTAAGAACTTGTCCGGTAACGTATGCACTTAAATCTGAAGCTAAGAAAAGACAAGCATTTGCAACATCTTCAGTAGTTCCACCACGTTTCAACGGAATACCTTCTCTCCATCCTTTTACTACATCTTCAGGTAATTTTGCAGTCATTTCTGTTTCAATAAATCCAGGAGCAATTGCGTTGCAGCGAATATTACGAGAGCCTAATTCAAGAGCTACAGATTTTGTAAAACCAATTGCACCAGCTTTAGAAGCTGCATAATTTGTTTGTCCAGCATTTCCTGAAACTCCTACTACAGAACTAATATTAATGATAGAGCCAGCACGTTGTTTCAAAAAGGTTTTTTGAATTGCTTTTGTCATATTAAAAACTGACTTTAGATTTACATCAATAACTAAATCAAAATCAGCTTCAGACATACGCATTAATAAATTATCTTTTGTAATTCCGGCGTTGTTTATTAAGATATCAACTGTTCCAAAATCAGCTAAAACAGCATCAACAAAAGTTTGTGCTTCATTAAAATCGGCTGCATTCGATTGGTAACCCTTTGCTTTAATTCCTAAACCGTTCAATTCAGCTTCTAAAGCCTGAGCTGATTCTACAGATGAACTGTATGTAAAAGCAACATTTGCACCGTGTTTAGCAAAAACTTCAGCAATTCCTTTTCCAATTCCACGACTAGCGCCTGTAATAATGGCAACTTTTCCTTCTAGTAATTTCATATTCAAAATTAATTTTAATTATTTGTAGCTTTTCTGTTATCCGTTATTCCCTTTTATATTCTAAATAAACACAAAAAAAAATTTACTTCTATCAGCGCTAATAATGACTTGTCAAATATATGATAATTCCCTTTTTAAAAAAATAACAATTGCAATAACCTTTCAACATTGCAAAGATTAATACTATTATAAAGTATCCATAATCAAAAAAGCAACCCAAAAATTGAGTTGCTCCTTCTTCAAAATAAAAATAAAACTAAATTTTTAGATATGATTTTGCTTTGTTGTGAAAAAGAAAACCAATAAAATTACTGCCATAAAAAGCATTCTATAAATTGACGATTTTCCAAAAACTGTAACAATCTAATTAATTAAGTTGCCAAGTTGTCATTCTAAATGGACTTGAAGAACTTGTAAAGGTGTAAACAGTGTTTGAATAATATAATTTAAAACTTTCTTTCTTGACATAAATTCCATTAACATCCATCAAGTACTTATCAAAACCTGCTAGAAATGCAGGAGTAGAAACCGTAGTATTTCCATTCCATGATTTATGTTTCAAAATGATTTTTTTACCAACCGCATCCTCTTGAACATCAACAAAATGCTGTAAAGCTCCTCTACCAACAAAAGTGTAGTATATGAAATTTCCAAGTGAATGGTTTAAATATAACTGTACCGATGTAAGATATTGCCCCGCAGGTAAATTTGCATTAATTTTATCTATTTCTGCTTGAAATAATTTTGAATTAGTACTTGCATCAGCTGTAAAATCATCTGGGTAATAGCCAAATCGAGAATACACTTTTCCTGGAAGTACTATTTTGTAATCATCATTTAGCACCAGAGGTGCGTTGCTGTATTTAATTGTAGCAGTTACACCACCAGTACCAGTAGCTTTAAAACTTCCATCAGCATCATTGTAAACAAACTCTTTTAAACTTTGTCCTCCAACCGTGACAGCTGGACTTACTACAATACTTGTTGGAGTATATCCAACTCCCATACTAATAACTTCTGAAGAATTTACGTCTATAGATTTAGAAGATGAAAATCTAGTTACAGGCGAAAAACCAAAATCATACTTTTTAATAACTGTACCATCATTAATTTCCAACACTCTAAATAATGGTCTCTCAATTCCTCCAATAACATTTTGTTCCGTTATAAGATTTTTAGGCAAATTTGCCCAATCTTGTGCAGTTGCTTTTACAAAACGCACATCTCTAACTAATCTATTGCTTTTAAAAAGAAGATCTCCATTTTCTTGTCCGTAGTATAAAAACTGGAAATCACCCAAATAGCCTTTACCTCTTAAAGCTGTAGTTGGGTAGCTGTTAGAATCAGACAAAAGATGAATTCTGTTGTAAGAGTCAAATAACAAACTAACTGTACTTCCTAAAGCAATGCTGTACGTACTTTCATAAGTTGCTGTATCGGCATCAAAATCTGATGCCATTTGCACTTTTCCATCAGCAGAAAACTTAAATAAATGGGTAAAACCGCCTAATTGAGTATCATCTGTAAAATAAACAGCTTTCCATCCAAATTCTGATGAAAGCAATGCTGTACTTAGTTCCGTTTTTTGTTCGTTTATACGCTCTACCGGAGTTTTGTCGAATTTTTGCTCAGCTTCTGTATCGCTTGAACATGAGCCCAATAAATGTATTGCAAAAAAAGCAACCATTAAGTACTTAAATATATTTTTTGGTTTCATAATAGAAATATTTTAAATTATAATTGACGAGCTTAATTATTGATAACATTGTTTGTGTTTTTTTCTGCTTCATCTCTTAAAGCATAGAAATCAATATTAAAAGCATCTTTATAATATTTTACAACCATAGCTTCTTTTTGTTTCAATTTTGCTCTTCCTTCTTCATCAGAAATACTGGCTAGAATCGCTGCGTATTCTGCTTTTGAACTTGTTAATATTGTGGATGCCGTTTCAGCAAAATCTTCTATAATATTATTTCTGGCATAATTGGTTATAAAACCTAAATTTCTCGAATCTTCCAATTTTTCTAAATGCCATGTTCCTGTATAATCCCCAGGACTTATTTTTTGCCAAGCCTGCTCATCAAAAGGTTTGTTTTGATTTAGAATATGTACATATTCGTGTTGTATGGTATGAATAAACTCCGTCACATTTGCGCGATTTGTTTTATCTAAGTAATCAACCTCAAAAAGTGTAATTCTTTGTCCTGAATCTGCAATTCCCAGCGTTCTGGTTCCGTTTGTGTTAGAGTTTACTCCTCCAACCAAAACAATTTCTCTTGGTGCAATTTTTTTGACAAAATCAGCGCCTCCAACTTTAGAATAACTGTCCAGCCATATTTGTTTTACAACATCTAATGCAGGCTGCACACTACTAATCATTGGAGGAAATAAAAATCTATTATTATCAACAGTATTTTGATTCCACTTATACTGCGCATTAATGTTGTACGGCACTAAGTAATTTGTCGAAATCCAATTATCTAAAGCTGTTTTTTGTGGCTGTGAATAATCAAGCTGACTTTCGCCCGGCTGATCTTCATGAGAGCAGGCTCCAAAAATTAAGACCCCAGCTGCAAACATTATTACTCTATATTGTTTTAATATTTTCATAGTTTTAAAATTTTAATTAAAATTTATCTAGGATTTTTCTCTAAGCCGTTATTAGAAGCACTAAGCGGCACTTGCATTGCTCTGCGTTTATCGTCTTTAACCAATACATTTACAGGTTTGCCAAAAGTGGGGTGATTTACAACAATATTGAAACGCTTTACATCCAGCCATCTTAATCCTTCGTGAACAAAATCTCTTCTTCTGGCTTCGGCAATTGCTTTAACATACGAAGTCTGAACTGGCGTCAAAGCATAATATGGTGTAAATTCATCTGCAATAACAGGATACATTGTTGTTACTTTCGCTTGAGTCAATTTATCTGTTGTCGGATTGTATCCGGTTGTTCTAGTTCCTAAAAAGTATTCTAACTCAGTATTCGCTTCTGTGATTCGGCCTTTCATAACAAGAGCTTCAATACGATTTAAATAAAACTCATCATTAGACAAAAGAACGATTCCTGCATAGGCTTCTCCAATATTAGCTGTCAAATTTGTGTATTTAAAATATTCTTCAAACTTTGGTGTAAACAATGTTCTGCTGCTGTTATAAGTATAAAAATCATACAGCCATGTTTTATTAAATGGATTAGTCTGTACTCTAAAAAGTTCTGTTTGCTTATCATCTGACAAATAAAAATTATTGCTGCCCGCGGATCTTCCGATAAGTGAATTAGGAGAAGCTATCAGCAAATTAGCTGCATATGAAGACTTTCCGTACTCAATAAATTGAATATCTGGAGCCAGACTTGATAAAGTAGCGTAATCTTTTAGTTTGCCAACTGGTTTAGAACCAAGACTCTCAGAAACTTCAAGCACTTTATCCCAATCTCCTTTTACTAAATAAAAACGGCTTGCAAATGCATTTGCAGCTTCTTTATTAAAGTGAAATTTTGGCTGTTTATAATCATTGGTTACATATTTTAAACCTTCTTCAATATCTTTTTGAATAAAGTCAAAAACTTCTTTTACAGTATTTCTAGTATACTTTTTTAATAGTTGAGTTTCTGGCTCAGTAACATACGGAATTCCTAAATCAGTTTGAGCTGTTGCTGGATTATAACGATTAGACCAAAATGTAACCAACATAAAATGGGCGTATGCTCTTGCTAATAATGCTTCGCCCTTTTGTGGATTTAAAGTTGCTGGACTGCCCAGTTCTTCAATTGATGCCAAAGCCTGATTAGCATGCGCAATCGCTCTGTAACAAGCATCCCAATAAAAAGCTTCACTGTCTATATTGGTTTCATTATGCATTTCCCAATTGTAGCTTTGTTCATTTTTTATTCCTATAGAACCTAGTTGTCCATCATCTACGTTATCAGACATAGTTTCTGCCAAATCCAAATAAGATGCTCCTGGATAGGCATTTACTAATAATTCTGAAATTTTTTCAGGTGTATCTATCTGAGTTCTGTTATCTGGAATTTCTGATAAGAATTCATCACAGCTGTTTAGAGTAACAAACAGTAAGAAAGCTGCGCTTAATTTTATATATTTTATATTTTTCATAATCAATTATATTAAAATGAAAGGTTTATAGAAAAACTGTATTGCGATGTAATTGGAAAGGCAACACCACCAGTATTACGAAATTCAGGATCTTGTCCGTTTAATTTCTTATCAGAATAAATCAGCCACGGATTAACCGCAGAACCTTTTAAAGTAAATGTACTTACTCCTAATTTTTTCTTGAAATCTGTAGGGAATTCCCATCCAAGCGAAACATTTTTTAATCTCACAAAATCTCCATCTGCAATTCTTACATCCGAATAATTATAGGTGTTATAAGCGCGTCCGAGTGTATTAGCACCACCATAATTAGTAATCAATCGTTTGTCAGCTATTACAGGAACATTCGTAAATTCTTCATCACCAGGATTAATCCAACGATTTGTAAAATCTTTTGTAAATACTGTCAAATCATCATATTGGCTGCTGAAAGCTGGATTTAAACGCACTTTATTTCCGCCAGAACCTACAACAAAAACATATAATGACCAGCTTTTATAAGTAAACGTATTAGCTAAACCAATAGATTTATTTGGTTCAATAGAACCTTCATATTTCAAATAATCTGTTACGTTTTCAGTATCTTGAAAATTAGCTCCTGTAACATTATCAGTTTCACCATCCTGCATAATAAAAGTTGGCAAACCTTGATTATTAAGGCCTGTAAATTGATAAGAGTATATTGAATTTCTTGGATGACCAATAGCATTTCCTCCATTTCCATCAACTAGATCAAATGCTGAAGGCTGATTTTCAAGTCTTGTTATTTCTTGGTTAAAGACAGAAAAGTTAAGTGTTGTCGACCACTTAAAACTATTAGTAACAATGTTTTGAGTAGTAAAAGCAACCTCAATACCTTTAGTTTCCATGTTGGCATTATTTCCTTGTTTAATTTTTTGCCCTCCAATTCCTGAAGTCACAACATAATCAACTAGATCAAATGCTTTACGTCTGTAAACATCTGTTGTAAACTGTATTCTGTTATTAAACATTCCTAAATCTACTCCAATATTGGTTTCAAATTGTTTTTCCCAAGTTAAATCAGAGTTTTGCAATTGATCAATATCAATTCCAGTTTCTCTGTCAGAAATACCTAAACGATCTGTAATAAAACTTTTGTAAATAGCCAGTGAATTGGTAGCTGGACCCGCAGTAGCAGTAAGTCCGTAAGATGCTCTTAAAGCTAAATTATTAATCGATTCTGTATTTTTCATGAATTTTTCTTCGGTAACATTCCATTTACCACTGAAAGTATAAGTTGGCAGCCATCTTGACGAACCGCTATTTCCTTGTCTGTTTGATCCGTCATAACGTCCTGTAATTGAACCAGTATAACGACGATCATAAGTATAGCCTACTTTTCCAAAAAAACCTACAGTTCTTTCTCTTTCAGCTGCAAAACCATAATAAGAATTTCCTTCATTTATAATTTTTTCGATAATTCTAGGATCTGTAAACGCCGTAAGCCCTCTGTCATACTGAATTCCGGCAGCAGTAAAATTGTCGCTGTTTCTATCTAAAGATCTAAGCTCAGTACCAAAGAAACCTTCTAATTCATGTACATCATTAAGGGTATTTCTATAAGTAACACTATTTCTAATATTATATGACGTCATATCATTTGTATACTTTCTTAAAAATCCTCCGTTTGGCAATACAGAAATTGGCTGTGCTGTTAAATCGTCTGGATCTTTATATAAATAGATATTAGCATTTCTAACTGTTGTATTTACACCATCTGCACCATATTCTGTACCTGCTCTATAAGCGCCGACAACATTCGAATTTTCATATATTTTATGCTCACGTGAGGTATTGGCATATCGGGCAGAACCTGTTAGATTATACGTCAGGTTTTTGTTGATTTTATAGTCTAAATCCAATTGAAAACGAATGTCTTTTACTTTAATTTCTAAAACATTATTTTCTAATTCATTTATAATATTCATTGGCGCCCAGTTGTTTCTATAATATTCTAAATTACCAGCTTCATCATAAGGTCTTAACGTTCTGCTAGTACTCAAAACATAGTTAAATGGATTAATATCAAAATCTCTTGTTACATTACCAAATACAACATCTTGCTGACTTTCATAAGTACCAGGAGCTTCCTGATCACGCACAGATGCTAAAGTCGATAACGTAATATTCAGCCTGTCATTTACATAAAAAGTTCCTTTTATATTTGATGATAATTGTTTTACATTGTCTGCAATAGTCCAGCCTGGATCTGTATAATAACCTAGCGAAGCATAAAAAGTGTTGTTTTTTCCTCCGCCAGAAAAGCTTAAGGAGTGGTTTTGAGTAATAGAAGGTCGGAACAAAACACTAAACCAATCTGTATTTGCTAATTCGTACTTTTTTAAAAAATTATTTCTGCTTACAGGATCATTATTAACTAAATAGCTGTTTGTTTCAGGTACATAAGTATTAATTGCTCTACTTAAAATATTATAAACACCACCGTAGCGCCCCTGAAGAGTTGATGGTACATCAAGAAACCCTTTTTGCTCCATTTCTTTCAAAATACTCATTGATTCTTGAGAATTTAAAATATCATATTGGGTATAATTCGGAACCGTTCTTACTGTATTCTCTCCTGTATAAGTTACTTTTAACGGAGAATCTCTACGACCTTGTTTTGTAGTAACTACTACAACCCCATTTAAAGATCTTGAACCATAAATAGAAGTTGCCGAAGCATCTTTAAGAATTTCAATACTTTGAATATCATTTGCATTTAAACCTGCTACAGAAGAACTCAATAAAGTTTCTGAATTACCAGAAGCCAAATCGGCAAACGAAATATTAATAATATCTTCCTGAACAACACCGTCAATTACCCATAATGGTTTTGTATCACCAAAAATAGAAGAAGATCCACGAACAGTAATTTTAGGCGCAGTACCAAAAGTTCCTGTAACATTTTGTACTGTAACCCCTGCAGCTTTACCCTCAATCATTCTACTCACATCTACTACTCCATCCACTTTCAATTCAGCTCCAGATATTTTACTGATAGCTCCAGTAAATGTTCTTTTTGAAGTTTTTTCGTAACCTGTAGTTACTACAACTTCCTTTAAGTTTTGTCCTAACTCATTCAAAACTATAGTTGGAGATGTATTTTCAATTCCAATTTCTTTAGTTTCCATACCAACATAAGAAATAACTAAAGCAGTACTGTTTGCAGGCATTTCGATAGAAAAATTACCATCAAAATCAGTCAATACTGCAATTTTTGTTCCTTTAGCCAAAACAGTAGCACCTGGCAACGGAATACCGTTAGCATCAGTAACCTTACCTCTTATTATAGGCCCTAAAACCAACACATCAAATACAGATGGATTATTTTCTAAATTTGAAAATGGCTCGAGCGAGTTGTTTTTTTGTAAAATAATTTGATTGCTTACTTCTGAAAAAGTAATATTAAATGGTATCAAAATTCGGTTAAGAATGCTTGATAAAGTTTCCTGATTAGCCTCTATACTTACCTTTTTATTTAATTGAGGCAGTCTTGAATTGTACGAAAATTTTACATGAGCAGACTTTTCTAATTTAGATAATGCATTGTCTAAAGTTAAATTTTCAACTGTAATTGTAACCTTAGTATCTAATTTTTTTTGTCCATTTACATTATTCGCCATAGCAATGCTTGAAAACACAAGTGCTAGAACAAACTGAAATAGTGTTATTTTCATGATTCGATGGAGTAATCGTTGTTTAACAACTGGTTTTTTCATAATTTTGGTTTGTTTTGATTAATACTGATTCGAGTGTATTTTAAGAAACGTATTGAATTGCTCTTTACAGAGAGAAATTCAAATTTATAGGTGTCGAGATGTTACAGCATTTCGGCACTTTTTTTATGTTTATTTTTCACATAGGCAAATAAGGTTAATTTAGTTTTTGGTTAAAAATTGCTTCATTTTGATTTTGAAAAGAACTAAAAACAGGAGATTCTCAAAAAGAAAATTCGCTGTTAAATTCAAATCTCAACTCACACCCTTTCTCTATAATTACAGTTATAAAGATTGGATTAATTACACCCGTCCGAGTTTATAATAATTTGATTTCCATTCATTTCGAAACTTGTATTTGTTCCTATGCTTTTACAGACAATCTTAAGTTTTTCCGTCAAAGGCTGATCACTAAGTGATGTAGTAAGATGGCAATCTTTCAATTTATTCTTTGGATAATCTATATCAACCAAATATGCCTGTTCAATTGTTTCGAAGATTTGAGAAACAGGAATATCAGTAAATTCAAAACTTAATTGTTCAATATTGCCAACACTATGAGCCAGTGTCTCATCTTCGGTGATATTAGTTATTTTATTAAATTTCAAATCTTTACGCCAAAAGCGTAACGCTTGATTAGGAAGCAAAACTACTTCTTGATCATCTTTTGACGCAACAAGATTATTTGGTTTTACCTTAACTTTACCGGTGCGAACAAGAACTTCGACATTAGGCTGATCAGAATAAGCTTTAACTCTAAAACTGGTTCCAACTACCTTTGTGACAATCTCGTTTGCATAAACGTAAAAAGGCTTTTTAGGATTTTTACTAATTTCAAAGAAACCTTCGCCGGATAAATACACCTTTCTTTCGTTTCCGGTAAAGATTTTAGGGTAACTTAATTTACTATTGGGTTGTAATAAAACTGAACTTCCGTCAGATAATGTAATGATTTGCGATTTATTCGAATTATTAGTCTGTTCAACTAAACCTTCACTATTTTCGTCAATAAGTTCTTTATAAGTAACCACTTTATCTGTAGCAAAATGATCTTTATAAAACCAAACAGATATCAGGCAAAAAAGCAAGCTTGCAGCAATTCCAGTAATAAAAGGCCTTTGGAAGAATCTTCTTGAATTACGAATAAAATGGTTTTGATTTTCTTTTTCTTCAATTTTAATCCACGTTGTGTGCAACGCTTTATGGATATCTGATAAAGATAAGTTAGAGTCAGGTACTTTCATGGCTAATAATAAAAGCCTTGCATTTTCGACCAACTTGGCACGCTGACCGTTTTCCAGCGTCCATTCTTCCCAGCCATTTTCATCAATTTTAAACAAAATCCATGATTGGAATGATTCATCAGACAAAAAATCTTCAATTTCGGTATAATTATTACGTTTTTGCATCTAAAAATGAGGTTACAAAAACATAGAGGACAGTTCTCTTATTATATACTCACCAAATTGTGATTTTTTTTTATTTTTTTTAATAAAATTAAAAAGTACTTGAAGATATAAGAAGAAACAATGAAAAATTACCTTTCCAATCCCTACGGAGACTAAGTAAACCGCGATGCAGGAGATTACTTGCCGATTGGTAATTAACATCTAGCATTTCAGCGATTTGTTCTACAGTTAAACCTTGATGATAACGAAGATATAAAGCTTCTTTCTGTCTTGAAGGTAACTCGTTCAGTAATTTATTTAAGTGAATTACTTTTTCTTTTGCAATTTCATCATCTGCAATGAGTTCATGTTCTACCGAAAATTCCAAAAGAAAAGCAATAGAATCTGTGCTTGTAGTTTTACGAAAAATATGATCTCTTTCATACAAACGTGCAATTCGCTTGCGAACGCTGGATAAAAGATAGGCCTTTACAATAACAGAAGCCTGCAAACTATTTCTATAAACCCATATATCTGTAAAAACATCTTGTATACAATCCTGTACTTTTTCGGCATAAGGAGAAAGCGAGTTTCCGTAACTCACTAAGTCAGCATAGTGTCTTTCAAATAATACCGAAAATGATTTTTCATCACCTTCTTTTACGTTATTCCAAAGTGTACAGTCATCTAAAGTATTGATTGGCAAAATTTGGGTTTTCATGGTAACTTGGAAACTGCGTTTTAGAATGCATTTTATTAATACAAAAAATATAGTTTTTTAACATTATTTTTTAGTTTTGTGTGATAAAATTATAAAATCAAATATTTAAAAACAATTTTTTTACATAGAAGAAACACTTTCGTAATATTAAAAAACCAGTCGCACAACCTTATTTTCTTGGGTAACTAAAACATTTACTAAATTATTTTAATTTTATAAAAACATTGTAATTGTAAGATTATGGCGAAGTCTTTTTCATTTGAAGCTACAATATGAAGCTATAAACAAAAAAAAGCCTTACTAAAATTTAGCAAGGCCTTTAATGATTCTATTTTGAAAAAGCTTTTAGAAAGCTACATTCCATCTTGGTAATTTAGCATTTTCATTTAAGAAATTTTGCAAAACCTGTCCTTCTACTGAAGTTGGAATAGCTTTTACATCTGCATTAAAAGTTTCATACCAAACCACTTCAAGAGCAGAAATCTCTTCTAACTTCATTTGTGCAGGCCAAGAATATTTTCTTCCTGTTTTAGCAAATTGATGTCCGTTTACGATCTTATCATATAAACCACCATTTTTACTTTTCAAAGTTCCGTCATTTTGAACTGTTCCAGTAGAACCTACCATGATTAATTCTTTTGCATCACCTTCGACTGCATAGACAACAAAAATACCTGCACCTGCTTCGGGAGCGTTACAAGCTTGTTCTAAACTGTCTTCAATAGTAAAAGTAAAACTATTGCTTACTTTAAACTTTTCTAATTCTTTATACATATTTTTTATTTTTCAAGCTTCTATCCTGAAGCCTCGGGACTAAAGGTTATAGTTGCTAAGTTTTTATTCTATTCCAAACATTTTAAAAATGTAAAAAAGTCTCAACAAAATATTGAGACTTTTTTTTGGAATCTGTTATTTTGTCCCGTCCCGAAGTTTCGGGATCGGGATTGGATATTAACCCAATACTTCTTTTACTTTTTTACCAATTTCAGCTGGTGAATCAACAACGTGGATTCCGTTGTCTCTCATAATTTGTTTTTTAGCAGCAGCTGTATCATCAGATCCTCCAACAATAGCACCTGCGTGACCCATTGTTCTACCAGCAGGAGCAGTTTCTCCAGCGATAAAACCAACAACTGGTTTACGGTTACCATCAGCTCTAACCCATTTAGCAGCATCAGCTTCTAATTGACCTCCAATTTCACCAATCATGATGATAATTTCAGTTTCTGGATCGTTCATTAATAATTCAACAGCTTCTTTAGTTGTAGTTCCAATAATTGGATCTCCACCAATACCGATAGCTGTAGTAATTCCTAAACCTTGTTTTACAACTTGGTCAGCAGCTTCATAAGTTAAAGTTCCTGATTTAGATACGATACCAACTGTTCCTTTTTTGAAAACGAAACCTGGCATAATACCAACTTTAGCTTCACCTGGAGTAATAACTCCTGGACAGTTTGGTCCGATTAATCTAGAATTTCTTTCTTTAACATAATTATTTGCTTTAATCATATCTGCTACAGGAATTCCTTCTGTAATAGCAATAATTACTTTAATTCCAGCATCAGCAGCTTCCATAATTGCATCAGCAGCAAAAGCTGGCGGTACAAAAATGATAGATGTATCAGCTCCAGCTTGATCTACAGCATCTTTTACTGTATTAAAAACTGGACGATCTAAATGGCTAGTTCCTCCTTTTCCTGGAGTAACACCACCAACAACATTAGTACCGTACTCAATCATTTGAGAAGCGTGGAAAGTTCCTTCGCTTCCTGTAAATCCTTGAACAATTATTTTGGAATCTTTATTAACTAAAACACTCATGATATATATTTTATGTAGTTTTTAAAATTGTGATGCAAAAGTAAGGTTTTGTAACGTATTTTAACCTTTTTATGCTCAAAAAAATTAAGAAAATTGACTCATTTGATAACCGCGATAAAGTTTATCATCTTTTATTTGCCAAATAGTAGCAAAATGTGCCAATAACATCTCTTCTCGTGGGTTTTCTATCGTTTTTACAAAATGAGAATATCGAATAGAAACCAAGTCATCTTCAGCAATAATATGGCTGATTCTAACTTTTGAACGCACATAAGCGCGACTCAGTTCGTTGGCCATATCCAGCATCGAATTATAATCCATTTCGATTAATCCTTTAGTGCTGTTCCAATCCAACTTAACATCTGGATGCAGATAAGTTTTCATGATTTCGCTATCAATTAAGGCATCTGACTTGTAAAATTTTTGAACAAATTCTTTTATAGACATATTACTTCAATTTATTTAAAATTTCAGGAATCTTTTTGATATTGGCCAATTGTTTTAATTTTTCTCTTGATTCTTCGATTGGGGTTCCAAAATATGATTTACCGCCTTCAACTGATTTTGTAACACCAGTCTGTCCCATAATAACGGCCTTCGCTCCTATTGTAATGCCACTGGTTGTACCTACTTGTCCCCAAATAGTAACTTCATCTTCAATAACAACACAGCCTGCAATACCGGTTTGCGATGCAATTAAACATTTTTTTCCGATAACAGTATCATGTCCAACATGAACTTGATTATCCAGTTTGGTTCCTTCGCCAATTGTTGTATCTCCTGTAACTCCTTTATCAATTGTACAAAGAGCGCCAATTCCAACATTATTTTCAATTACAACTCTTCCTCCAGAAATTAACTGATCAAAACCATCTGGACGTTTTTTATAATAGAAAGCATCTGCTCCTAAAATAGTTCCAGCGTGAATAATTACATTGTCACCAATTACAGTATGATCGTAAATAGTAACATTGGGATGAATAATGCAGTTTTTACCGATCGTAACGCTATTACCAACAAAACAATTAGGCTGAATTACAGTTCCTTCTCCAATAGTTGCAGAAAGAGCTATCGATACGTTAGTTGCTTGAAAAGGTCTAAAGTGTTTGGTTAAAGTATTGAAATCTCTGAAAGGATCATCAGAAATCAAAAGCGCTTTACCCGCAGGGCATTCTACTTTTTTATTGATCAGTACAATAGTAGCTGCTGATTGCAAAGCTTTGTCATAATATTTTGGGTGGTCAACAAAAACTATATCACCTGGTTCAACAACATGTATTTCGTTCATGCCTAAAACCTCAAAGTTTTTGTCGCCAATAAATTCGCAGTTAAGCAAATTTGCAATTTCTTCTAAAGAGTGAACTTTTGGAAATTTCATATTTTTAAATTAGAAAATTTGTCAATTAGAAAATGTGCCAACTAGAAAATGTGTCAATCAGAAAATGAATGTTCAAAATTGTGACAATTCACTAATTTTCTAATTGACTCATTGACAAATTATCTAATTAAAAAACTACTCTTTTACACGCTCCATGTAATTCCCTGAAGCAGTATCGATTTTAATTTTATCACCTTCGTTAATAAACAACGGAACGTTTACAGACGCACCAGTTTCTACCGTAGCAGATTTAGTAGCATTTGTTGCTGTATTTCCCTTTACTCCTGGCTCAGCGTATGTAACTTCAAGAATTACAGAAGATGGCATATCAACAGATAAAGGCAAATCAGTTTCAGTATTTACCTGAACCATTACACTTGTTCCTTCTTTTAATAATCCTGGAGCATCCAGAATATTTTTATTCAAAGAAATTTGCTCAAAAGATTCCGTATTCATAAAATGAAACTCATCTCCTTCAGCGTATAAAAACTGATAATTATGTGTTTCAACACGCACATCATCTATTTTATGTCCTGCAGAAAATGTATTATCTAACACTCTTCCTGTAGTTAAACTTCTCAATTTTGTTCTTACGAAAGCAGGACCTTTTCCAGGTTTTACGTGAAGAAATTCAACAATTTTATAAATATCGTGATTGAATTTAATACACAATCCGTTTCTAATATCTGATGTAGATGCCATTTGTTTTTATTTTAGATTTTTGATTTCTGATTTTAATTTTAAAAATCAGTCTTCTATATTTATTGTTTATTATTTTGTTATTGTAATTATAAATCCAGTTGAGTTTAGAAATCTAAACCCTAAAATTAATAATTCCCTGAATAACCTTTCATAATTCCTCTTGATGAATTTCTGATAAAATCCAAAATTTCATCTCTCTCAGGAGTAGCTTCCATCTCAGCTTCAATAATGCTTAAAGCTTGCGTTGTATTGTAATTTTTTTGATATAAGATTCTGTAAATTTCCTGAATTTCTCTGATTTTTTCAGTACTGAAACCTCTTCTTCTTAAACCAACCGAGTTAATACCAACATAAGACAATGGCTCTTTTGCCGCTTTTGTATATGGAGGAACATCTTTTCTGACCAAAGATCCACCAGAAATCATAGCGTGATCGCCAATATGAATAAATTGATGAATAGCAGCTAAACCTCCAATAACAGCATGATTTCCAACTACTACGTGACCAGCCAATGCAACACCATTTACAATAATGGCATTGTTTCCAATTTCACAGTCGTGTGCAATATGAGCGTAAGCCATTACTAAACAATTGTTTCCAAGAATAGTTTGCCCAGAAGCAACTGTACCTCTGTTAATAGTAACACATTCTCTAATAGTACAATTGTCTCCAATAATAGCAAGAGAATCTTCTCCACCAAATTTTAAATCTTGTGGCACCGCAGAAATTACTGCACCTGGAAAAATGTTGCAATTTTTCCCAATACGAGCACCTTCCATGATAGTCACATTTGAACCAATCCAAGTACCATCACCAATAACAACATTATTGTGAATTGTTGTAAAAGGCTCGATTACAACGTTTTTAGCGATTTTAGCGCCGGGATGAACATATGCTAATGGTTGATTCATCTATGTTTTATATTTTAATTAAAATAATCTAATTTAGGGCAACAAACGTAAACAATAAATTTGATTAATTATTATTGTTTTCTAGCAATTTGAGCCATTAATTCTGCCTCAGTCACTAATTTTCCGTTTGCGTATGCATTTGCCTGCATGTGACAGATTCCTCTTCTAATAGGAGAAATCAATTCACACTTAAAAATTAAGGTATCACCTGGCAATACTTTATGTTTGAATTTAACATTGTCAATTTTCATGAAATATGTCAAATAGTTTTCAGGATCCGGAACTGTACTTAATACTAAGATCCCTCCTGTTTGTGCCATTGCTTCGACAATTAAAACTCCCGGCATAACTGGCGCCTCAGGAAAATGTCCTACGAAGAAATTTTCATTCATAGTTACATTTTTCATACCTACAACGTGATTGTCAGACATTTCAATAATTCTGTCAATCAACAAAAATGGAGGTCTGTGCGGCAAAACAGCCATAATTTTATGAATATCCATCAAAGGTTCTTGATTTAAATCGTAAACCGGAACATGATTTCTTTGTTCAATTTTGATGATTTTTGCTAATTTTTTGGCAAACTGCGTATTTACATAGTGACCAGGTTTGTTAGCAATAATTTTTCCTTGAATTCTAACTCCAATTAAAGATAAATCTCCAACAACATCTAATAATTTATGTCTCGCTGCTTCATTTGGATAATGCAAAGTAAGATTATCT
The DNA here is from genome assembly GCF_015350755.1 of Flavobacterium sp. JLP. Taxonomy (NCBI): domain Bacteria; kingdom Pseudomonadati; phylum Bacteroidota; class Flavobacteriia; order Flavobacteriales; family Flavobacteriaceae; genus Flavobacterium; species Flavobacterium sp. JLP. Next base: position 196,344 of record NZ_JADKPS010000001.1, read on the forward strand.
AAAACTCCGTTTGGCTTAACTGAAATTTTATCTTTTCCAAAAGCTTTCTTTAAATTTTCCATTGTAGACTCAGATATTTCTTTATCTACGTATACAATAGCATTATTTAAATCCCCACCTTTTATTAATCCGTTTTCTAATAAAGACTCTAATTCGTGCAAGAAACTGAAAGTTCTTGAATTGGCAATTTCTTCTTTAAAATCGGCTATGCTTTTCATAGTTGCATTTTGAGTACCTAAAACCTTAGTACCAAAATCAACCATTGCAGTTACTTGATAATCGTCGCTTGGCATTACCAAAATCTCGCTTCCCGTAGTTTCGTCAGTAAACGAAATAACTTCTTTTACTACATAAACATTACGTTTAGCATCTTGTTCTTCGATTCCGGCATTTTCAATAGCTTCAACAAAATATTTTGAAGAACCATCCATTATTGGAAGTTCAGAAGCATTTAATTCTATAATAACATTATCCAAATCACAGCCCACTAATGCGGCTAAAACGTGTTCTGGAGTTTGAATTTTTACGCCTAATTTTTCTAAATTGGTACCTCTTTGCGTATTAACAACATAATTAGCATCAGCCTCAATGACTGGTTGACCTTGCAAATCTACTCTTACAAAAGTGAAACCATTATTAATTGGAGCTGGCTTAAAAGTCATTGTAACTTCTTTCCCAGTATGCAATCCAACGCCTGTTAGTGAAATTTCATTTTTGATGGTCTTCTGTTTAACCATTATTTCCATTTTTTGGGTTTATTATTTGTTTTTTTAATTCATCAATTTCGGCAACAATTTTAGGCAGATTCTTGAAATGTACATATGATTTATTAAAATCTGTATACCCAAGTGATGGTGTCCCCTGCAAGGTTTCATCATCTTTAATGTTTCTTGCAACTCCAGACTGTGCCTGAAGTCTAACATTATTACCTATAATTAAGTGGCCTGCGATACCAACTTGCCCGCCAATCATGCAGTTTTCTCCAATTTTTGTAGAACCAGCAACGCCAGATTGTGCTGCAATTACGGTATTTTTACCGATCTCTACATTGTGAGCAATCTGAATCTGATTGTCTAATTTAACTCCTTTTCTAATAATTGTAGAACCAAGAGTTGCTCTGTCTATTGTAGTATTAGCACCAATATCTACATTATCTTCGATGATAACATTTCCAATTTGCGGTACCTTACTATATACTCCTTCTTCATTTGGCACAAAACCAAAACCATCTGCACCAATAATAGTTCCTGAATGAATTGTGCAATTGTTTCCAATAATAGTTTCAGAATAAATTTTAGCGCCTGCAAAAATATACACATTATCGCCAATAACAACATTATCACCAATAAAACTGTTTGGGTAAATTTTTACATTATCGCCTAAAACTACATTTTGTCCGACATAACTAAAACTTCCTAAATATAAGTTTTCACCATATTTAGTTCCTTCAGACATAAAAGATTGCGGTTCTATCCCGTTTTTATTCAATTTAACTTGATTGTAAAATTGCAAAAGTTTCGAAAAAGAGGCATACGCATCTTCAACTTTTATTAAGGTTGTAGTAATTTCCTGTTCTGGTATAAAGCTATCATTAACAATGGTTACTGTAGCTTTTGTAGTATATATGTAGTTGATATATTTGGGATTAGCCAAAAAAGTAAGCGATCCTTCTTCGCCTTCTTCGATCTTAGATAAGCGAGAAACTTCTGCATTGGGATTCCCAACAACTTCTCCTTCTAAAATTCCTGCTATTTGTTCTGCTGTAAATTTCATTGCGACAAAAATATAAAAAATAGATTTTAAATGTTAATTTTAGATAAGTTGTTTTGGAAAACAGATGTAATATTTTGTTACCAATTTAGATAACGATTTCAAATTCAGCTGATCAGAGGCTTCTACAACATCTTCAATTGTTTTATCTTTTTTCAAAATTCGTATCGGTTCAGCTTCTTTACTGTAAGCTTGATTTTTTATTTTTCCTCTAAAAATAAAATATCCAGCTTCTAAAAGTGAAATATCGTGTTCGCTGGCAAATTCCTCTTTCATTGATTGCGATTCTTCCATCGGAATTTTATCTGCACTCAGTTTTATTTTAAGCAAGTCCCTGTTAATGATCATTTTACTTAAAGTAGAAAGTATAAAATCATCTTGTTTTTGCCATGCTTTTAAAGCACTTATAATATCAAAATCATCTAATTGAGAAAATAAATCTAATTTTTCTGCATCAAAATCTTCTAAAGAAACTTTATTTTGCATAAAAAACCTAAGCGGTTCACTGCAAGGTAAATTCACTCCTTTCAAAGTTAATTCTTTTGCTCTTTTCAAAACTTTCATCAAAATTAATTCGGCAACTAAGCTGGTTTTATGCAGATAAGCCTGCCAATACATTAATCTTCGTGAAAGCAGAAATTTTTCTACAGAATATATTCCTTTTTCTTCAATAACTAAAACACCATCGACCACATTCATCATCTGAATCAAACGTTCAGAATTGACATTTCCTTCTGCAACTCCGGTATAAAAACTATCACGTTTTAAATAATCCATCCTATCCATATCTAATTGACTTGAAATCAATTGCAACATGAATTTCCTGTGATAATCACCTTTAAAAACCTGGATGGCCAAACTCAATCTTCCGTCAAATTCTTCATTTAACTGATTCATGAATAGCAGTGAAATAGCTTCATGATTAACATCTTCAACAATGCTTTTTTCCATTGCATGCGAAAACGGCCCATGCCCAATGTCGTGCAACAAAATAGCGATCAATAAAGCACATTCTTCTTCATTTGAAATAGCAACACCTTTAAAACGAAGCGTTTCAATAGCCTTCTGCATTAAATGCATACAGCCTAATGCATGATGAAAACGCGTATGATTTGCACCTGGATAAACCAAATACGATAATCCCATTTGCGAAATACGGCGTAAACGCTGAAAATACGGGTGTTGAATTAAGTCGTAAATAAGCTCGTTCGGAATGGAAATGAAACCATAAATGGGATCATTGAATATTTTTAACTTATTAATATGAGTCACTATTTGGTATTTTTTTAGGTCAACAAATATAAGTAATTAACTATAAACAGCTTTGCGTTTTATACTTAAAAGTTAACAATAATTTATTGTGATTTTCAATGTAATTACTGCATATAAAAATGATTTTAATAAAAAATCACAATTCATTATTCTGAAATTTATACTATTTTTAATACTTTTTAAGTTCTATACGATTAAATTGCATTAAAAATAAAATACGTTTATGGATAAGATAAAAATACTTTGGGTCGACGATGAAATCGATCTTTTAAAGCCTCATATATTATTTCTCGAAAAGAAAAACTACGCTGTAACAACTTGTAATAACGGTTTAGATGCTATTACATTGTTTGACGAAGATAATTTTGATATTGTTTTTTTAGATGAAAATATGCCCGGTATGAGTGGTTTGGAAACACTTTCTGAAATGAAAGAAAAAAAATCAGCTATTCCGATGATTATGATTACCAAAAGTGAGGAAGAATATATAATGGAAGAAGCGATTGGCTCTAAAATCGCTGATTATTTGATAAAACCAGTAAATCCGAATCAGATTTTATTGAGTTTGAAGAAGAACTTGGATCATTCTAGATTGATTTCAGAAAAAACGACCTTAGATTATCAAAAGGAATTCCGTAAAATTTCGATGGAATTAGCGATGGTAAATTCATTTGAAGATTGGGTAGAATTGTATAAAAAATTGATTTTTTGGGAATTAGAACTTGAAAACATTAATGATCAAGGAATGATTGAAATCCTTGAATCTCAAAAAGTTGAAGCCAATTCGCAATTCGGAAAATACATTGAAAGAAACTATGAAGACTGGTTTGCACCAAAAGCTGATAAACCAATTCAGTCTCACACTTTATTTAAGGAATTAGTTGTTCCGGAAATTAAGAAAAAAGACAAGCCTATTTTATTTGTCGTAATCGATAATTTGCGTTATGACCAGTGGAAATCCTTTGAAACTGTGGTTTCTAATTATTATAAATTAGAAAAAGAAGTTCCTTATTTTTCTATTCTTCCAACAGCGACTCAATATGCTAGAAATGCTATTTTCTCTGGCTTACTGCCAACTGAAATGGAAAAACAATTTCCGCAATATTGGAAAAATGATGTAGAAGATGGAGGAAAAAATCTTTACGAAGCTGAATTTCTCTCTGCACAATTAAAACGCTTAGGTTTAAATATTAAGGAAGATTATTTCAAAATCACTAATTATGCTGGCGGTAAAAAACTGGCAGAAAACTTTAAAGCTTTAAAAGGCAATGATTTGGTAACAGTTGTCTATAATTTTGTAGATATGTTATCGCACGCTAAAACTGAAATGGAGGTTGTAAAAGAACTTGCTTCAGACGATAAAGCGTATCGTTCTTTAACGCTGAGCTGGTTTAAAAATTCACCATTATTAGAAATTATTCAACAGGCTCAGTTATTAGGTTTTAAATTAATTTTAACCACAGATCACGGTACAATTAATGTAAAAAATCCTTCCAAAGTTGTTGGAGATAAAAATACAAGCTTAAATTTGCGCTACAAAACCGGGCGTAGTTTAACTTACGAACAAAAAGATGTTTATGTTGTCAAAGAACCTAAAGACATAGGTTTACCAGCTATAAACATGAGCAGTTCATTTATTTTCGCTAAGAATGATTTCTTTTTAGCTTATGTAAACAACTACAATCATTATGTGAGTTATTATAGAAATACATATCAACATGGTGGCATTTCATTAGAAGAAATGATTATTCCGTTTTTGGTATTTAACCCTAAATAAAAGTTTTCAGTCTCAGTTTTCAGCTTCTGTTGCGACTGAAAACTGAGACTATTGTACAAATAAAATATAAGCAATGAATATCGTTTTTTCATTAGATCAAATTCAAGAAGTAGCCGAACAAATTTTAGCACAAAATCCAAAAAAAATAATTCTTTTTAACGGAGAAATGGGTGTTGGAAAAACTACTTTAATAAAACAATTATGCAAAAGTCTAGGAGTTGAAGATGCAACAAGCAGTCCAACCTTTTCTTTAGTTAATGAATATTATACTTCTAACAATCAAATCGTTTATCATTTTGATTTTTACAGATTAAACAAAGAAACCGAAGCACTCGATATGGGTGTTGATGATTACCTGTACTCTGGAAATTGGTGTTTTATTGAATGGTCTGAGAAAATTGCTAGTTTGCTTCCAGAAGATACTTCTACAGTTACAATTGAATTATTGGCTGATGGAAAAAGAAAATTAGAACTAGTTTAATTTCACAAAGATCCGCAAAGATTTCGCAAAGAAACACAAAAAACTTTGTGCTTATTTGAGCTTTGTATTATCTGTGAAACAATATAAATTATAATGAGCATCAAAAATACCATAGAAATAATCCCCTTTTCATCAGATTTAAAAGATCACATCAAAACCTTAAATATAGAATGGCTTCAAAAGTATTTTAAAGTTGAAGAAAAAGATGAATTGACACTTTCAAATCCGCAAGAAGAAATTATTGATAAAGGCGGAATGATATTTTATGCCAGATATAATGGTGAAATTATTGGGACATTTTCTTTAATAAAGATTGACGATAATACTTTTGAATTGAGCAAAATGGCAGTTTCAGATTCTGCGCAAGGATTAGGAATCGGAAATAAATTACTAGAACATTGTATGGTGGTAGCTAAAGATAAAAACATTAAAAAACTCCTTTTATATTCTAACCGAATCTTGCTTCCAGCAATTCATTTATATGAAAAATTTGGTTTTGCTGAAGTTCCGTTAGGCGATGTATCTTACGAAAGAGCCGACATCAAAATGGAAAAAATAATATCCTAATCTTAAAATACTATTAGCAGAATTTTTACACTGATTTAAAACTTTTTACGTAATTTGTACTCTTAATTTTTTCAACAACCCATGTCAATCACCTTAACTCCATTTACGAAACAACAATTGTTGCCTCAAGAAGAAAAACTTGAAGTTGGCCGATTTAAAAGAGAGCTCTTCATAGGAATACCTAAAGAAACAAGTTATCAAGAACGTCGTATTTGCCTGACGCCAGATGCAGTAAATTCTCTTACTTATGAAGGACACCGCGTAATGATTGAGTCTGGGGCTGGAGAAAGTTCAAGTTATTCAGATAAAGAATATTCTGATGCTGGTGCAGAAGTAACAAAAGACACTAAAAAAGTTTTTGGCTGTCCGATGTTATTAAAGGTTGAACCGCCAACTTTAGCTGAAATAGAAATGATTAACCCGGAGACAATCATCATTTCGGCAATTCAACTAAAAACAAAAAAGAAAGCATACTTTGAGGCTTTAGCTCAAAAAAAAATAACTGCGCTTGCATTTGAATATATTAAAGATGAAGATGGGTCTTATCCTGCCGTAAAATCATTAAGTGAAATTGCAGGAACTGCTTCCATCCTAATTGCTGCCGAATTAATGATTACAGATGAATTCGGAAAAGGTCTTTTATTTGGAAATATAACTGGAGTTCCTCCTACTGAAGTTGTCATTTTAGGTGCGGGAACTGTAGGCGAATTTGCCGCTAAAACCGCAATTGGTTTAGGCGCAAATGTAAAAGTTTTTGATAATTCGATTACCAAATTACGTCGCTTGCAAAACAATTTAAATCAAAGAATTTTTACTTCTACAGTACAGCAAAAAGCACTTTTAAAAGCTTTAAGACGTTGTGATGTAGCTATAGGTGCAATGCGTGGTAAAGAACGCTGTCCTATTATAGTGACTGAAACTATGGTAGAACACATGAAAAAAGGTGCTGTAATAGTTGATGTCAGTATTGATACTGGCGGTTGTTTTGAAACCTCAGAAGTTACTACACACGAAAAACCAACTTTTATAAAAAGCAATGTTTTGCATTACTGCGTACCAAATATTCCTTCAAGATATTCTAAAACCGCCTCATTATCAATCAGTAACATATTAACTCCTTATCTTCTTCAGATAGCTGAAGATGGTGGTTTGGAAAGCGCAATTCGATGCAATAAAGGGCTTAAAAATGGAATTTATTTATACCACGGAATCCTAACAAACAAGGCAATTGGCGAATGGTTTGATTTACCAGACAACGATATTAATTTACTTGTATTTTAAAGGAACTTTAATGTACCTTTGCAAAAATTTTATTTCATGAAGTTCGTACACCGTTTTGCTTATTATTTGATTGGTTTAATTATGGGATGCTTTTTTGTAGCCCTTGTATTTAGTGGAAAAGACACAAGATGCAATTATTTTCCAAATGCCAGAGTTTTAAACAATTTAAGAACAAAACCATTTCAATATTCAAATAAGGCAATTCAGACTTTAAATGAAAAATGGGTTGATACTGCAGATATTAAAAACACATTAACTTACGGAGATGTAGATTTTGATCAAAGTAACGTTCCGTTCAACAAAGGAAAACTTTATATAATTGAAGGAAAAACAGTTAAAAATCAAGGAATTATTCTAAAAGTTACAAACTACGAAAACAAAGCTGTTTTAGAAGAAATTATCAAAAAATAATATTAAGAACTGATTTGTCATTTCGACTGAAAGGAGAAATCACACTAGTAATTCCATCTAGAGTATCTTTTAATCTTTGTAGAGTTTCTTGTGTGATTTCTCCTTTCAGTCGAAATGACAATATTTTAAATTAGTGACAATTATTGGAATCAGTTTTTAACTACCACTCAATTTCTTTCAAGCCCTTTGATTTTAAGAACGTATTGGTTATGCTAAAATGCTTATTTCCAAACCAAAAACCTCTATTTGCACTTAAAGGAGAAGGATGTCCCGATTTTAAAATATGATGTTTTGAAGCATCAATTAATGCTGCTTTCTTTTGAGCAAAACCGCCCCAAAGCAAAAACACAACATTTTCCTTTTCAGCAGAAATTTGCTTAATAACAGCGTCTGTAAATTTTTCCCAGCCTTTGCCCTGATGACTTCCGGCTTCAGATTGTCGAACAGTTAGAGTAGCATTTAAGAGAAAAACACCTTGATCTGCCCAACGTTCTAAATTGCCTGTTTTTGGCAACGGTATATTTAAATCAGTTTCAATTTCCTTGAAAATATTTTGAAGTGATGGAGGAAACGGAATGCCATCGTTTACAGAAAAACATAATCCATTTGCCTGATTTGGACCATGATACGGATCTTGGCCAATAATCACAACTTTTACCTGATCGAAATGACAATGGTCAAAAGCGGAAAAGATCTGGCTTCCTTTTGGATAACAAACCTTGGTTGTATATTCAGATTTTACAAAAGCGATTAACTCATTAAAATATGGTTTTTCAAACTCTTCATTCAAAACTGGTTTCCAAGAATCATGCATTTTAACGTCCATAATTTTTTTTATGCGAATTTCAGGATTTTTTTAATGAAATCATATTTACAACCAATAAAATTAGACATAAACTTTACAAGATTCAATCATACTATTTTCGTATTTTTGCTTGTACTTTCTTAAAGAAATTAAATGATCAGTATTACCGAAAAAACATTACAAGACTTACAATTTCCAACAGTGCTAGAAACTATTTCGGCTGGTTGCAACACCGATATTGGAAAAGAAAAGGCTTTACAAATAACACCATTTAGAGACAAAGAAACTTTGATGCAGGCCTTGATGCAGACATCAGAATATGTTTCGTCTTTTGAAAATAATAACGCCATTCCGAACCACGGATTTGATGCTATAACTCATGAAATTAAGTTTTTAGCCATCGAAGACAGTTTTTTGGAAGTAGGAAGTTTTAGAAAAATCGCAACACTTTCTTCTACAACAAATGTGCTGTTGACTTTCCTTAAAAAATTTGATGATTATTATCCGAATTTAAATGCGAGGGCTTCAAGAGTTGAATATACTAAAGATATTGTCACTCTAATTGACGCTATAGTAGATAAATATGGAGAAATTAAAGATAACGCCTCCCCTGCTCTTTTGAGTATTCGCCAAAATATGAATATTGTTCGAGGTAAAGTAAACCAAAGTTTTGGAGTTGCTCTTTCTCACAACAATAGTCTTGGCTATTTGGATGATATTAAAGAAAGCTTTGTGCAAAATCGCAGAGTTTTAGCTGTTTTGGCCATGTATCGCCGTAAAGTAAAAGGCTCTATTTTAGGAAGTTCTAAAACAGGAAGTATTGCTTATATCGAACCTGAAGCAACACTGCAATATTCTCGTGAATTGGCAAATCTAGAATACGAAGAAAAAGAAGAAATTACCAGAATTTTAAAACAATTGTCAAATGCAATTCGACCATTTTTGCCTTTACTGATTGAGTATCAGGAATTTCTAAGTGATATTGACGTGGTAGCCGGAAAAGCAAAATACGCAAACCGAATTAACGGAATCCTACCAACAATTACAGAAGAAAGAAGATTGTTTTTTAGAGAAGCCTATCATCCTATTTTGTATTTGAATAATAAACAAAAAAATGAGATTACGCATCCGCAAACAATTGAATTAAAACAAGACAACCGAATTATTGTAATTTCCGGACCTAACGCAGGCGGAAAAACAATTTCGCTTAAAACAGTTGGTTTATTGCAATTGATGTTACAATCAGGAATGCTAATTCCGGTTCATGAAAGAAGCGAAACTTTTTTATTTGATAGAATTTTAACGGATATTGGAGACAATCAATCTATTGAAAATCATCTAAGTACTTACAGTTACAGATTGAAAAACATGAATTATTTCCTGAAGAAGTGCAACAAGAAAACCATGTTTTTAATTGATGAATTTGGTACAGGTTCTGATCCGGAACTGGGTGGCGCTTTGGCTGAGATTTTCTTAGAAGAATTTTACCATCGTGAAGCATTCGGAATTATTACAACGCATTATTCTAATTTAAAAATTTTAGCAAATGAACTTCCTTTTGCAACAAATGCAAATATGATGTTCGATGAAAAATCATTAGAACCAATGTACAAATTGGCTTTGGGTCAAGCCGGAAGTTCGTTTACATTTGAAGTTGCCCTAAAAAATGGTATTCCGTTTGGATTGATAAATCGCGCCAAAAAGAAAATTGAAGTTGGAAAAGTTCGCTTTGATAAAACAATTGCTACGCTACAAAAAGAAAGATCCAAACTCGAAAAAACTTCTATCAATTTAAAAGAAGAAGAAACTCGTGCTCGTGAAGAAAGTAAAAAGATGGAAAACATCAATGTAAAAATCAAACAAAAACTGGAAAGCTATCAGGAGCTATATGACAGTAATCAGAAAACAATTTACATTGGACAAAAAATTGAAGATATCTCGGAGAAATATTTTAACAACAAAAATAAAAAAGAGCTGATTGGCGAGTTTTTGAAAATTATTGAAATTGAAAATTCAAAACGTAAAAAAGCAACTCCAAAAGAAGCAAAAGCAATAATTGAAAAGAAAAAAGAAGTAATTGCAGAAGTTTCGGTTCAGGTCGAAGAAATTCGAAAAGAGAAAAAAGAAAAAAAACTCAAACCAGTTATAGAAAAACCAAAGCCAATTTTAAAAGTTGGAGACAGAGTTAGAATGCTTGACGGTAGATCTGTTGGAAGCATCGATTCGATAGAAAAAAATAAAGCAACAGTAAATTACGGAATTTTTACTTCTAAAGTAAGTTTGGATGAATTAGAATTTGTTGAAGCGGGGAAAAAATAAATTTCCATCCACAATAGCAATTTTAGGTGCTTAAAATTCATTAATTTGATCGGAAATTAAAATAAGACGATTTAAAGAATGATTTTGACGTTGACAATTCTGAAGATGAAAAAATTTAAAAAATAGCTATAAATTAATTTACGAAAGCCGTTTATGATTCGCAAAAACTATTAAATTTAAATTCTTAATAGATAAGAATAATCGTGACAATTATTGCTTTTTTTGTTATTTCGAGGAATGAGAAACTAGACAAAGATCAAAAACCTGAAACTCTGAAATTGAAACTTTTTCAAAAATGCAAAACCTTCCAAAAAATAAAAAAATAATCCTTTTCGATGGAGTTTGCAATTTATGCGATGGAGCAGTTCAATTTATTATCAAGCACGATAAAAAAGATATTTTTCGTTTTGTGGCTTTGCAATCAAAATTAGGAAAAGACATTTGCAATTATATATGTGTAGACCAAAATAAAATTGACAGTATTATTTTGTACAATCCTGGAGTTGCCTATTACTATAAATCTTCAGCAGTTTTAGAAATTGGAAATGATTTGGGTGGATTTTATAGTTTAGTTTCCGTGTTTAAAATTTTACCTGAAAAACTCCGTAATTATATTTACGATTATATTGCTAAAAATCGTTACAAATGGTACGGCAAAAAAGAGAGCTGTATGATACCAACTCCTGAATTGAAGGCTAGGTTTCTTTAGATACCAGTTATCAATCTTTACTATTAGAGAAGTTGTGATTTATCCTCCGTCGAAATCACACTAGAAATTCCTCATAATAATTTCCCAATCTTTGTCGAGTTCCGAGTGTGATTTCTCCTTCGTCGAAATGACAAACTAGACACAGTATAAAAAATAAAAATCCCAAATTCACTATAATTGGAATTTGGGATTTTCTATTTGCAATTTATCAGAAAAATTATCTAATTAATTTTCTGTATTTCAAACGTTTTGGAGTTAAATCACCACCTAAACGTTTCTTTTTGTTTTCTTCGTATTCAGAGAAACCACCTTCAAAATAGTAAACTTCAGAATCCCCTTCAAAAGCTAAAATGTGCGTACAAATTCTATCTAAGAACCATCTGTCGTGCGAAATAATTACAGCGCAACCTGCAAAATTTTCTAAACCTTCTTCTAATGCACGAAGTGTATTTACATCCAAATCATTCGTTGGCTCATCCAGTAAAAGTACGTTTCCTTCTTCTTTCAATGTCATTGCCAAGTGCAGACGGTTACGTTCTCCACCAGATAACATTGATACTTTTTTATTCTGCTCACCGCCACCAAAATTGAAACGAGATAAATAAGCTCTTGAATTAACCTGCTTTCCTCCCATCATTATTAATTCCTGACCATCAGCAAAATTTTCCCAAATCGATTTATTTGGATCTATATTAGAGTGTGACTGATCTACATAAGCAATTTTTACAGTTTCACCAACTGAAAATTCTCCACTATCTGTTTTTTGCTCTCCCATAATCATTTTGAAAATGGTCGATTTACCAGCACCATTTGGTCCGATAATCCCAACAATTCCGGCTTGTGGCAAAGTAAAGTTCAAATTATCGTATAATAATTTATCACCAAAAGCTTTTGCTACATTTTTTGCTTCAATAACATTCGTACCTAAACGTGGACCATTTGGAATATAAATTTCTAAGTTTTCATCCAATTGTTTTTGGTCTTCATTCAATAATTTATCGTAATTCTGCAAACGCGCTTTTTGTTTTGTCTGGCGTCCTTTAGCACCTTGGCGAACCCAGTCCAACTCACGTTCTAAAGTTTTTCTGCGTTTAGAAGCCACTTTTTCTTCCTGAGCCATACGGTTTGATTTTTGATCTAACCAAGAAGAATAATTCCCTTTCCATGGAATTCCTTCTCCTCTATCCAGCTCTAAAATCCAGCCAGCAACATTATCCAAGAAATATCTATCGTGCGTTACCGCAATAACAGTTCCAGCATATTGCGCCAAGTGCTGCTCTAACCAAAGTACAGATTCAGCATCAAGGTGGTTGGTAGGCTCATCAAGTAACAATACATCAGGCTGTTGCAATAACAAACGACATAAAGCTACACGGCGGCGCTCACCTCCAGAAAGGTTTTTGATAGGCGTATCACCTTCCGGCGTACGCAGCGCATCCATTGCAATTTCTAATTTTGTATCGATTTCCCAAGCACCAAGAGCATCAATTTTGTCTTGTAAAGCTGCCTGGCGATCCATCAATTTATCCATTTTATCCTGATCTTCGTAGTATTCAGGAAGACCGAATAAATCATTAATTTGGTTGTATTCTTCTAAAACTGCCATAGTTTCTGCAGCTCCTTCACGAACAATTTCGATAACTGTTTTTGAATCATCAAGAATTGGCTCTTGCTCTAAATAACCAACAGTATAACCAGGTTGAAAAACAACATCACCTTGATAGTTTTTATCAACTCCTGCAATAATTTTTAATAGAGAAGATTTTCCAGAACCATTAAGACCTAAAATACCAATTTTAGCTCCATAAAAGAAACTCAAATAAATGTTTTTAAGTACCGGTTTGTCTGCTCCCTGATAGGTTTTGCTCAATTTCTGCATTGAGAAAATTACTTTCTTATCGTCTGACATTTTTTATATTTTATTTTTAATTATTTATTCTCTTAAATTTGATATTGCAATTGATTTTAGCAATTGAAAAAAGTTAAACTCTACCTTTTAGTGCATTAAAAACCCAAGCATTAGCAAAAAAACCAACGCCCACAGCTACAAATCCCCAGCCAGAAACATCCCTGTATCTAAAAGCACCAAGTCCTATAAGCAACAATCCCATAAGTATCATTATAAAAGTAGCCCATCCTAAAACGGTATTTTTATTCATTCCCATAATTGTGTAATTATTATTTTTAAGTAGTAAAATTTTTAGAAAGGCAAATATCGTGAATTTTCACGGCTTAATTAAATATTTTATAAAGCATTTCTTTTAACAAATCTGACTGTGGCAAAGCATTGGCTCCAACTCCCTTGCTTTTAACATCTACATCACGTAAAGCACCCACAATCTGACTTACTTTTCGCATTGGATAATTTTTGATAGCTAAATCATATTCCTTTAGAAAATAAGGATTTACACCAATCGCGGCCGCTACATTTTTAGGATTTTTATCTTTAAGTCCGTGGTATTTTAAAAGCTGTACAAAAAACCCAAATACAAGTCCTGTTGTCATTACAAGTGGATATTCTTTAGGATTGTGGGCAAAATTTTCAGCAATTTTATATGCTTTCATTTGGTTGCGTTCTCCAATTGCTTTTCGAAGTTCGAATACATTATAATCTTTACTAAAACCAATATTTTCTTCAATATGTTGTGGTGTAATCATGGTACCTTGCGGTAAAATAATTTGCAATTTTTCGAGTTCGTTATTTATCTTACTTAAATCAGTTCCTAAAAACTCAACCAGCATAGCATTTGCCTTTGGATCAATTGTATATTTTTTTCCAGCCAAAACACGCTTTATCCAATCTCCGACTTGATTTTCATATAATTTTTTACTTTCATAAACGATTCCATTTTGAGCAAGAAGCTTGGTAACTTTTTTACGTTTATCAAGTGTTTTATATTTGTAGCAAAAAACCAAAACAGTAGTTTCCATCGGATTATTGACATACGATTCTATTTTATCAATAGTTCTCGACAAATCTTGTGCTTCTTTTACAATAACAACTTGGCGATCAGCCATCATAGGATAGCGTTTGGCTGTTGACACAATATCTTCTACCGAAACATCTCTGCCGTATAATACCGTCTGATTAAATCCTTTTTCTTCTTCAGATAGTACATTCTGTTCAATATACTCTGACAATTTATCTATGTAATAAGGTTCTTCCCCCATTAAAAAATAAATTGGTTTTATATTGCCGGCCTTGATATCATTAACAATCTTTACAACTTCGTCCATTCAATATTTTTTGTTTCAAGTTCAAAGTTTCAGGTTTTCCGTTCAATAACTTGAAACTTTCAATCTGAAACCTGAAACTATTTTATATTTTTGCTTTATGTTAAAACTAAATTTCCCTACTTATACTTTCCGATTCAAAAATAGCGAAAATAAAGTGTCTATTTTTGATGAAATTAGGAAAAAATTTATCATTCTTACTCCAGAAGAATGGGTTCGTCAACATGTTGTTCATTTTTTAATTTACGAAAAAAAATACCCGAAATCTCTCATAAATGTAGAGAAGGTTTTAACAGTCAACGGATTACGAAAAAGATATGATGTTGTTGTATTTAACTCTGATGGTTCTATACATATATTAGTAGAATGCAAAGCCCCAGAAGTTAAAATTTCACAGGCAACTTTTGATCAAATTGCACGTTATAATATGACAATGCAGGCACGATTTTTGAATGTCACAAACGGACTGAGTCATTTTTACTGTCAGATGGATTTTGAAAATGAAAAATATCAGTTTCTGAAAGGCTTGCCAGATTATAACGAATAAAATAATATTAAAATAAATAAAATTACTTTTGGATAAAATAGCAGTAGTCATTTTAAATTGGAACGGGGTAAAATTATTAGAGCAATTTTTACCATCAGTTATTCAATTTTCTGAAGAAGCCTCTATATATGTTGCAGATAATGCTTCAACAGACGATTCAATCAATTTCGTCAAACAAAATTTCCCAACTATAAAAATAATTCAGAATAGCGGTAATCACGGGTTTGCAAAAGGTTATAACGATGCCTTAAAACATGTTGACGCCGAAATTTATGCTTTAGTTAATTCTGATATTGAAGTTACTGCAAATTGGCTAAAACCTATAATTGAAACTTTTGATGCAGAAAAACAGACCGCTATTATCCAGCCTAAAATTCTAGATTTTAAAAATAAAGAATATTTTGAATATGCTGGTGCGGCAGGCGGATTTATTGATAAATATGGTTATCCATATTGCCGTGGCCGAATTTTTGAAACTATTGAAAGAGATAATGGTCAATATGATGATCATTGCGAATTATTTTGGGCTTCAGGTGCTTGTTTTTTCATCAGAAAAGAAGTCTATGATGAATTGAAAGGTTTTGATGAAAGCTTCTTTGCACACCAAGAAGAAATTGATTTGTGCTGGCGTGCCTCAAATGAAGGTCATATTATCAGATATAATTCAGCATCAGTAGTTTATCACGTTGGCGGTGCAACACTGCAACAAGGAAATCCTAGAAAAACTTTTTTAAATTTCAGGAATTCATTATTAATGCTTGTTAAAAATCTGCCTAAAAAAAGATTATTTTTTGTAATTTTCTTCCGAATGATTTTAGACGGAATTGCTGCTATCCGTTTTCTTATACAAGGAAAATTCAGTCATACTTTTGCTATTTTAAAGGCGCATTTTTCATTTTATTGCATATCTTTAAAATATCTACGAGAAAGAAAAGATTTTCAAATACAGCAATACTATACCGTAAAAAGTATCGTTTTCCTATATTATATAAAGAAACTGACCGTATTTAAAGAAATCTTTAACAGTTATCAAAATATTAAAAACTAAATTTGTAATCAACGTTTAATTAAATATAATACCTATGAGAAAAATAGTTATCGCACTATCAGTATTAATGGCCTTAACTTCGTGTGTATCGAAAAAGCAATACGCAGCATTAGAAGCTAAGAACAAAGAAATCCAAGATTTATTAAACTCTTGCACAGTTAAATTAAATTCTTGTCTAGAAGAAAAAGCAGGATTAGCAGCAACAGCTGAAAGTTATAAAGCACATAATCAAGACTTAATTAATAGCTCTAAGGATTTAACTGTATTAACTACAAAAGGTGCTGAAAACCTTGAAAAATCATTAGAAAGCTTAAAAGAAAAAGATTTAAAAATATCTAGACTACAAGATGCACTTACTAAAAAAGACAGTGTAACACTAGCATTGGTTACAAGTTTAAAAGGAGCAGTTGGAATCAACGATCCAGATATCGAAATCAATGTTGAAAAAGGAGTTGTATTCATCTCTATCGCTGATAAATTACTATTCAAAAGCGGAAGCTATGAAGTAAGCGATAAAGCAAAATCTGTTTTGGCTAAAGTTGCAAAAGTTGTAAACGACAAACCTGATTTTGAATGTATGGTTGAAGGTCATACTGATGATGTACCTTACAAAAGCAATGGAGTATTGTTAGACAACTGGGATTTAAGTGTTAAACGTTCTACTTCTATCGTTCGTGTTTTAACAAATGATCTTGGAGTTAATCCAGCTAAATTAATTGCTGCAGGTAGAAGTTCATATGTACCTTTAGTTGCAAATGATTCTCCAGACAACAAAGCTCGTAACAGAAGAACTCGTATTGTTGTTATGCCTAAAATTGATCAATTCTATGATATGATTGAAAAAGAAATGAAAAAACAAGCAAAATAATCTCGTTTTTACATATCTATAAAACAGAAAAAGCAGGTCTAATGACCTGCTTTTATGTATCCTTAATTCTTTTAATAACCAATTAAATATAAATCAAGAATAGCATTATTTTTAATCAACTAACTAAATTTTAACTAATATTAAAGTTAGCTATTTATTTTAAATAATTATACTATTTCAGTATTTTTTTACAAAATATCAATATCGCCTTTACCTTCTCTCACAATTACTGGTTCATTTTCAGATAAATCTATAATTGTAGAACCTACGTTATCTCCATAACCTCCATCAATAACAAGATCTACAAGGTTTTGCCATTTCTCAAAAATCAGTTCTGGATCTGTAGTATATTCGATTACATCATCTTCATCCCGAATCGAAGTCGAAACGATCGGGTTTCCTAACTGACGAACAATTTCTAAAACAATATTATTATCTGGAACACGAATTCCGACTGTGGTTTTCTTTTTAAATTCTTTTGGCAAATTATTATTTCCCGGTAAAATAAAAGTATACGGTCCTGGCAAAGCTCTTTTCAAAATTTTGAAAGTAGCAGTATCAATCTGTCTTACATAATCGGAAAGATTACTTAAATCATGGCAAATAAAGGAAAAATTCGCTTTCTCTAGTTTTACACCTTTAATTTTAGCTATTTTTTCTAAAGCACGTGAATTGGTGATATCACAGCCTAAACCGTAAACGGTGTCAGTTGGATAAATTACTAAACCTCCATTTTGAAGCACTTTTACAACTTTTGCAATTGCAGCTTCACTAGGTTTATCTGGATATATTTTTATGAACTCAGCCATTTTTCTTTTACGTTTTAATTTGTTTCAAGTTTCAAGTTTCAGGTTTCAATTCTAAACTTGAAACCTGAAACCTGAAACTTTTTTAACCTATTACATCCAACTTAGCAAATCGAAGCAACAATTTCTTAATTCCGCCTACTTCAAATTTAATTTCGGCTTTTTTATCAGCTCCAACTCCTTCTAAATTAACAACTTCTCCTTTTCCAAAACGTTCGTGCATGACAACGTTTCCAACTGTTAATTTGCTGTCAAATAAATTTGAAGCACTGCTATTTGGATTATTTCCTGCAACTGGTTTTAATTTACGAATATTTAAATCAGGTTTAGGTTCATTATCAGTAATATATTTAGGCGGAGTTCCTCCTACTGGCTTCGCTAAACGCAATTTTGATTTGTCGACATCACCAAAAATATCCCCATCAATCATTGGTTTAAAACGATAATTGCTTTCTGCTGGCGTTAAATATTCTAGGTATTGCCCATCAATTTCTTCAATAAAACGTGATGGTTCACTGTCTGTTAATTTCCCCCAACGGTATCGCGACTGTGCATACGTTAAATAGGCCTGATGCTCCGCACGTGTTAAAGCTACATAAAACAAACGACGTTCTTCTTCCAATTCGCTTCGGGTGCTCATACTCATGGCACTCGGAAACAAATCTTCTTCCATTCCAACCACAAAAACATGAGGAAACTCTAGTCCTTTTGCTAAGTGAATTGTCATTAGCGCCACACGATCTTCATCAGAAGTATCTTTATCTAAATCCGTTGCCAGTGCTACATCTTCCATAAATTCAGATAAAGCTCCTCTTGCACCGTCAATTTCTTTTTGCCCTTCAGTAAAATCTTTTATACCGTTTAAAAGCTCTTCTATATTCTGAATTTTCGCCATTCCTTCTGGAGTAGCATCTTTCTTTAATTCCTGAACTAATCCGGTTTTTTTCGCTACATAATCCGTAATGTAAAAAGCATCCTGATTTTGATTAATAACTTGAAAACTCTGTATCATGGTCACAAAATCATTCAGTTTTTGTTTGGTTCCAGAATTCAGTTTTAAGTCGATTTTATCAATATTCACCATTACTTCCCAAATAGAACGCTTGTAATGATTGGCAGCAATGGTAAGTTTTTCAACAGTTGTATCTCCAATTCCACGTGCGGGATAATTGATCACACGAATCAAAGCTTCTTCATCTTTAGGGTTAATTACCAAACGTAAATAACACAAAACATCTTTAATTTCTTTACGTTGGTAGAAAGATAATCCACCATAAATTCGATACGGTATATCGCGTTTTCTCAGCGCATCTTCCATTGCACGCGACTGTGCATTAGTACGATATAAAATTGCAAACGAACCATTATGCAATTGGTTCATCATTTTTTGTTCAAAAATTGTACTCGCAACAAAACGTCCTTCTTCGGCATCTGTCAAACTGCGGTGCACTTTTATCTTTGGTCCAAAATCATTTGCTGTCCAAACAATTTTATCAAGTTTGGTTTTATTATGATCAATGATTGTATTTGCCGCTTCTACGATATTTCGAGTCGAGCGGTAATTTTGCTCTAATCGAAACATTTTAACGCCTTCGTAATCCTTTTGGAAATTCAAAATATTATTGATATTCGCTCCACGGAAAGCATAAATACTCTGCGCATCATCACCAACCACACAAATATTCTGAAATTTATCTGACAAAGCTCTAACAATCAAATATTGAGAGTGATTTGTATCTTGGTACTCATCAACCAAAATATAACGGAATCGGTTTTGATACTTCGCTAAAACTTCCGGAAAACGAGTCAGCAATTCATTGGTTTTCAACAATAAATCGTCAAAATCCATAGCTCCTGCCTTAAAGCAGCGTTCTACATATTGCTGATAAATATCGCCCAATCTCGGTCTTTTTGCCATTGCATCAGCTTCGACCAATTCTGGATTATTAAAATAGGCTTTCACAGTAATCAAACTATTTTTATAGCTCGAAATTCGCCCCAAGATCTGTTTTGGTTTATAAATATCGCGATCCAGCTGCATTTCCTTTATAATAGAAGAAATTAACCTAGCTGAATCCTGAGAGTCATAAATAGTAAAATTAGAAGGATACCCTAAATGATCCGATTCTGAACGCAGAATACGAGCAAAAATCGAGTGAAAAGTTCCCATCCAAAGATTTTTTGCTTCAGTGGCTCCCACAATATCCGAAATTCTATGCTTCATTTCACGAGCTGCTTTGTTCGTAAATGTTAGCGATAAAATGTTGAAAGCATCAACGCCTTGCGCCATCAAATAAGCAATCCTGATAGTCAAAACTCGAGTTTTTCCTGAACCCGCACCAGCAATAATAATCATTGGCCCATCTTTTTGTAGAACGGGTTCACGTTGTGCTTCATTCAGCTGGTCAATATATTTACGCATGAAATTTTTCTCCTTTTATGCAAAAATAAGAATTATACATTTAATAAGCTACTAAGTTTCTAAGGTTCTGAGTTGCTAAGATTTTTCTTTTTTTATGAAGCCAAACAACAGGCATTTTATTGAGCATGGTTTCCCGCTTTCGGCTATATCTCTTCATTTCATTACGAGGATACCGCCTCTATCGGGGCTAGTAAACAAATAATTTTTGCAAAGTTTCTGAGATGCTGATTTTTTTAAATATCAATCCATTTTAGAAGGTTTAAAAATATCTTAGAACCTTCAATTCTACTTAAAAAACACATCATAAGCAAATCGAATCAATGTTCCGATTACCACAACCAAAAAGAAAATTCGAATAAAACCATTTCCTTTATTGATCGCTAATTTTGCGCCAAGCCAGCCTCCCAGTCCGTTGCTTACTGCCATCGGAATTGCGATTGCCCAAATTATTTTTCCTTTAATCATAAAAAGGCAAATCGAACCAAAATTCGTTGCCAGATTTACCATTTTCGCATTTGCAGAAGCGTGCAAAAAATCAAATCCTAAAAGTGCAATAAAAGCAACTACAAAAAAACTACCGGTTCCGGGACCAATAAATCCGTCATAAAAACCAACAATAATACTGATGACAACAGCATAAATTATCTGTGTTGTAGGCGAATGATCTTTAGCAACATGCTGACCAAAGTTTTTCTTTGCGTAGGTATAAATAAACAATAATGACAAAACAACAAGTAAAAGCGGTTTCATAAAATCATTGCTTACTATTGTTAAAATAGTAGAACCCAAAAATGCAGATGGAACTGCTAAGCACATCATAATCAAAAGCAATTTCCATTGAATTACTACTTTTTTCAAATATTGAAAAGCAGCAAAAGCTGTTCCGGTAAAAGCTGGAATTTTTAAGCTCCCAATAACTGTTGAAACTGGTAAATTAGGCAACAAAATTAATCCCATTGGAGTCTGGATCAAGCCTCCGCCACCAACAATTGCATCAATAAATCCTGCAGCAAAAGCTGCTAAACAAAGTAAAATTATAATATATGATTCCATTAAAATTGGGTTTCTGGAGATTTTGACAACTCCGTACAAAAGTAGCCTTCCATTTTATTTATTACAATAAAATTTAAAGTGGATTTCTCATCAAAAAGTATATTTTTGTTGAAAAATTGAACCAAATGGATTTTACAAGAATTATAGAATTAGCAAGTTATACTTTACCAGCCATAGTTACTGGATTTGTAGCGTACAGTTTTTTTGAATTGCACATTAAAAACAATGATAAGAAACGTACTTTTTTATTGAGCAGAGAATATCAGAAACAATCTTTGCCAATACGTTTACAGGCTTATGAACGTATGACTTTATATTTAGAGCGCATTAATTTGACTAAATTATTAATTAGAATTTCGCCTATTTCACCTGAAAAGCACGATTATGAAAACTTTGTAATCGACCAAATTGAACAGGAATTTGAACACAATTTAACACAGCAAATTTATATGTCTGATGAATGCTGGACAATCATTACAACGGCTAAAAACTCAACCATACAAATCATACGCAAAGCCGCAATGAGCGATCGCGTAGACAGCGCTGATAAATTGCGTGAAAAGATTTTAAACGATTTATTAGAGAAGCAGTCGCCAAGTAATGCTGCTTTGGCGTATATCAAAAATGAGGTTGCTGAACTTTGGTAAAAAAAAATATTTTAGAATTCAGATTTTAGATTTTAGATTTTAGATTTTGCAATTCTCAGAGCAATCTAAAATCTAAATTCTGCATTATCTATTATCACTCATAACTTCAGACTTATTCTGAGCATATTCATAACCTTGTTCCCACCATTCTTTCATTACTTCTTTATTAAAAATGAGTGCGTTGTCGGTAAGTTTTGTGGGAGTATAATATAAGTTAAGTTTTACATTCTTATTGTTTGCCATAAGTTTTCCTATAGCAATATCGTGTTTTTCGACTTGATCTAGTGCAATTCGGAACAAATCGATCATTAGCGAAAATGGATTTTTGCCAATTACCATTTTGTCCATATTCACTTCAGTTTCTAATATAATAACATCTATTTCTGTGGCACCGCGATTGATTGCTTCACGAATAGGAACCAAACTTGAAAACCCGCCATCACCGTATTCAAAATTGTCTTTTTCGACCAAACTCATAAAAGGAACGTAATTACTCGAAATCCAAGACCAATCACAAAATTCTTCGTACGTACAATCTTTTACCGATTTATATTCTGATTCATTTTTGGTAAAATTGGTTACTGTAATGACAACATCATTATTTAGTTTTTTCAATTTATTAAAATCTGAAAGCGAAAAATTATTCTTGATATATTTCTTCAATCCCTTGCTTTCTCCAAAAGTTCTTTTTCCTTTAAAAAACTGACGTATTACATTGAAGTGATTAATGGTTACAATATCAACACCGTCTTTGTTTTTAACCACAAACGGACAAATATTAAAAATACTTGCCATGGTAACATTGGTATAAACAGAGTGGATTTTTTTGATATGACCCAGGGCCAAATGCGGAATAAGCAAACTTCCTGTCGAAGTTCCTAAAAACAAATCGTATTCGTGATTTTTTTCTTCAATTAGATACTGCGCCACGCCACCGGCAAATGCTCCCTTACTTCCTCCACCAGAAATAACCAATGCTCTCATATTTATTGTAGGTTTTTGTTTTTGGATTTTTTAAAAGAAAAAAGATCTAAGAAGCAATATTAAATATTTTCTCTGATGTTAATCTTTAATCTTGCTTGTTTCTTAATCTTTTACTCTTTTAATAATCGATTCAATTGAAACTGTTCATCGGGGTTCAAATTAGGCAAAATTCTTTCAAACGAAGCACGCATTTCAGGATTTTTTAATAAAAGTCTGATTGTATCTCTTCCAAACTTCGAAAATTGCCACATGTGATGCGTAGTTGAATTGACTAAATTACTGAGAACCTGATCGTTAATAATCTTAAAAGAAATTAATTTTTCAAGAGCATTTTGTCTGGTTGGAGCTTCATATTTAGTAGAAGAAAATGCAATCAATTCTGAAATTAATGCCTCGGGATTATTACTGTAATCTGATGTTGACAAAGCTAAAGAAAGCCACATTGTACGCAGATTATAGTCATTAAAACCAATCCAGTTTTTAGATTTATCAAGATATTCAGTACGATGTTCTGGGAAGTTTTTCCAAAGCCAATATAAAGCTATTTCTTGTGTTTGATACGATTTGTCATCGAGCAAAGTTTCGTAATTCATTCTAAAATCTTCTGGAATTTTAGTTAGAGAACTTGCAACTGACTGACGAACCTGAACATTTTTTGATTGCAGAGCTATAAGTAAAAGTGCTTTTTTAGCATCATACTTTTCATTTTCAAGCTGATCAACAACAGCCTCTTTTACAGTATGATAAACATCTGATTCTAATGTTTTCTTCAAGAAATCTTCTTTTTCTGCTAAAGGCGTTTTTTTAAATTTATCTACTTCTAAACGAACTTGAACTGCTTTATTTTTGCTTAATAATGCATTTGCTGTCGGCGTATCAAAAGCGGTAGATTCCAGCCAGGTTTTCTGAAACTGAACTAAATCAAAATTAGAAACTTTTTTGATTTCATCGAAGAAATTTTCAGTGTTTACAGATTGATACGCATATTTTTTTAAATAACTTTTTATTGCTTTTTTAAAGGCTTTATCACCAATTGATTCATGCAGTACAAACAGTGCCCAAGCACCTTTTTCGTAAAAAGTCAATGAGCTTGCTTTTGCATTCAAAACCGGATTAGGATCTGTTCTAGAAGCAAATTTTATTTGTTGTGCCGTATCGTATAGTTTTGCATAAAAAAAATCGTCTCCAAAAATAGCTCTTTCTGCCAACGCAGCATAATACGTTGCAAAACCTTCCTGAAGCCAATGATGTGTACTGTTTTCGGCGGTAATTAAATCTCCAAACCAATGATGCGCTAATTCATGCGCGTCGACATTGGTATAATTACGATCTTCAAAACCAATAGAATCAACTACATAACGTGTTGCTAAAAGTGTTGAAGTTGTATTTTCCATTCCGGCATATAAAAAATCCCGAACCGGAATTTGTCTGTAGATTTTCCACGGATAATTTATGCCAATTTCTTTTTCTAAAAAGTCAAAAATTCGTTTTGAATAGCGGTAAGTGGGTTCAAAACGATTTGCATCTTTATTTTCTAAATAATATTCTAGGGGAATTTTAGATTTTGCCGTCCATTCTTTTTTATCGTATTTCCCTATCGCAAGCATTAATAAGTACGAGCTCATTGGTTTTTCCATTTCATATTGCCAATGAAATACATTTTCGTTTTCTTTCTTTTCTTTTAGAATTCCATTTGAAACTACTTGATATTGTTTATCATATGAAATTCCTAAATTAAAAATTAGTTTTTCATTCACATCATCAAAACTCGGAAACCAATTGCTGGTATATCTTCCCTGCCCCTGCGTCCAGATTTGCACTTCAGAATTTTCAATATCAACAAAATACAAAGCCTGTTTAGGCTTAACAGCATATTCAAAAGTTAAATGATTCTCTCCTTTTATAAAATTAGAAATGATCTGCAATTGTTTGCCGGTATTTATAAAAACAACATTTTTGTCATTGATCTGAACTTTAGAAAACTCCATATTTTTAGCATCAAGTTTAATAGTATCAATAGGTTTTAAAATTTCAAATTGATAATCGACAGATCCAGAAACCGATTTTTCTTTTGCATTTAACGACAGTTGTCCAGAAACCGATTTAAAATCAACAAATTGGGTTTGCTGTGCAAAAATGAAAGTTGTGAATAATAAAAAGATGTATTTCATTGAAATAAATTTTGAAGGCAAAAATTCAAAGTTACAAAGGTTTGACAAACAAATCGAATGAAATTTGTAAGTTTACAACAGAAAATTAAAACCACGTGCCAACACCAAAAAAAGCCTTATTTAACTGGAGCAGCGGAAAAGATTCAGCTCTCGCTTTGTACAAAACACTGCAAAATCCTGATTATAAAATTGAATATTTAGTAACGAGTGTCAACCAGCAGTTCCAGCGAATTTCGATGCACGGCGTTCGTGTTGAATTGTTAGAAGCGCAGGCGAAAAGTATTGGCTTGCCATTAAAAATCATGCAGATTCCGGAAATGCCCACTATGGAAGTGTACGAAGATGTTATGTTCCAAACTTTGTCTAAACTAAAAAAAGAAGGAATTATACATTCTATTTTTGGTGATATTTTTTTAGAAGATCTGCGAAAATACCGTGAAGATCAATTAGCAAAATTAGGTTTTGAAGGTGTTTTTCCGATCTGGAAAATCCCAACAAAAGAGTTGATTCAAGAATTTCTCTCGTTAGGATTTAAAACGATTGTCGTTTGCGTCAACGAACGTTATTTAGACAAAAGTTTTGTTGGCCGAATTATCGATCAGGATTTTATAAATGATTTACCCGAAAATGTTGATGTTTGTGGTGAAAATGGCGAATTTCATACTTTTACTTTTGACGGACCAATCTTTTCTAAACCAATAAATTTTGAAATTGGTGAAATCGTTTACCGCAAATACGAACGATCTAAAACGGATGATTCATCAGATAAAGCTTGCGACACAAGTGCCAGTGATGCTTTTGATTTTGGATTTTGGTATTGTGATTTAGTAACTAAATAAAAAAGTTTGCAACTAATTTCAACTAATTGATTTGTGAAAATTGATTTAATTCGTGGAAAAAAAATTACTCAGAATACATCGCTAACAAATTTGTAACTGTATTCCAATTGCGCATTGTTACTATAACGTTTAGTTTTTTCTCAATGTATTTACCTTCTAATCTAGTTTTTCCGGCTCCAACAGCATATTTAATAAAAATTCTGTTTCCGTCGATACTCGCTTCATCGGGTTTAAACTGACTGATTTTCAAATCATTTATATTTTCGCTTTTCAACGCAGTAGATACAAAAGCAACATATAATTTTTTAGTATCAATGTCTTTTTCTATTAAGTAAGGATTATTTTTAAAGCACAATTCTAAATCTTCTTTCGTAATCACAATCGTTGGAACTTCATGTCCAAAAACCTTAAAAATTTCCTGTTTAATCATAAAACCTACTTTTGAGGCATCTTCTTCGCTATCAACAAAAACATTCCCAGATTGCAAATAGGTTCTCACATTCTGAAAACCAATATTTTCTAACATTGTTTTCAAAGCTTCCATTTTCATCATATTGTGACCAGAAACGTTGATGCCGCGTAAAAGTGCTAAATGTGTTTTCATACTTAAGGTTTAAAGCAAAAAAAGTATTCAAAAATTGAATACTTTATGATTTAGCAAACTTACGTTTTTTATTTTGCTTTTTTATATTTCCCATAACGATCGCACATACCGGCATTATCGTTTAAATGTCCAAATTTATCTAAAGTTAAACTTTCTATCAATCCTCCTGTACAGCTCGAAATTATAGTACTTTGCTGTGTATATGTCAAAACAAAAACTGTAGTATTTCCATCTTTATTCACCTCAAAAGTCCCTGATGCATTTGTAGTTGTATCATAATAATTTAGCGTTTTTGTAAACGTATTATCTTTATTAAATTGATATGAAACCTGACTTGGATTTGGATCATCATTATATTTTGCCTCGACAAACTGGATCCATTTTCCATAATAATCCGTTCCAATAGGATCTGTTTCTGTTTCATTGCTTGAACACGAAACAATACTAAATAATAGTATTAAAAGAACTCCAATTTTTTTCATCTGTTATGTTTTTAAGGTTTTATCTATTTATACAGATGCTAATTTTGTTAAATGGTTGCTTTTATAATTAATAAAATAAAAAGACTCTGCCTTTTAAGCAGAGTCTTGAAATAATTTTTACAATTATCTATACCTATTATAATACAGTAGCAATTTTAGATTTTAACGGAATATTACTCGAATTCAATCCAGGTTTTTGCCCGTGCATATCAAAAGCAAGTTTTACTTGTGGTCCAAAAAACAAACAATGCGTTGATCCTCCAAAATGAAACATTCCTAATTGATCCCCTTTTTTTACATGCTGTCCCTCATAAACCGTAATATCGCAAGAAGAAACTTCGGCCATACCAACTGGCATAAAACACATTAGACCTATTTTCGGATTATCAGCTTCTATAAAAATCAAAGCTCTTGTGGCAAGCTCTGTAATATATCCTTGTGAATCATTTGGTCCTGCATCGTCATAACCTTCAGAAATGGCTTCAGCATAATAAGTCCCATCAATGGTATAGGCTTTCACAATAGTCCCACTTACCGGACTATGCCAGCGATGATAACTCAGTGCGCTTAAAAAAGCTTGATAAATAGTTCCTCCAATAAATTTTGATGTGAAAGAATCACCAGCCAGCATATGCTCAACAGAATATGGCTGTGCTTTTATCCAAAATTTGTCTCTTGCATTTACCTTTTCTGCAATTCTGTACGGAGCAGATTCGCAGGCATTTGTAATAATACTATCATCGTTTGGACTTGCCAAAGGTCGTTGTCCTGGTCTGAATTCGCGCGTAAAAAAATTATCCCAAGATGTAAATCCATGATATTCCAGCTCTGGCTGGCAGATAAATTCTTTATCAAAATTTGGCATAGCATCCATCGCATCTTTCCCGAACCATCCTTTTCTTGGGTCTTTGCTTAATACTACACAAGAATCAGCAGATTTCAAGAAAATTCCCCATTCGTTTAATATCTTTTTAAATTGTTCATTTACTTTTTTATTTAAAAATGCTGCATATCCCGCTTCCGTTCCCATTGACCAGTCTAGAATTGCATTTATAGGAAAACCAACAACACCGGTTTTATTAAACTCTGGTGCATTTGTCATAATAGTATTAAACAACTGCAGCATATGATGATAATCTCTAACTTGCTTATGGCCGCTTGGATCTTTCTTATATTTTTTCGGAACCTGACTGAACATCAAATTAAAAAACATAAAAGCTTCTGGATCATTTTCGATAAATGCTTTAAAATCTGCAATTACAGGTAATAAATCTTTCGGATTTTTGTCTGTTTCGTCAATTAAATCGTTCATCCAGTTTTGAAGAATTTTTTTGTCTGACGGAAGCCAGCTTCCAACTCTAAAAGGGGTTTCAATTGAATTTTGCGGTTTTGTTTCCGTAAATTGGGTTGTTTCCATAATAATTAAGTGTTTAATTAGATTTAAGTGTTTTTTTGGTGGTAATATTGAAAATAGGAACTTATTTTTAAGGTAAAAATCTTATAAATCAAAGATACTAATATGTAGGATAAGTACGATTTAAAAACATCAATATCTTTTAAAATCAGGTATTTATACGTATACAAACAAATTCCATTTTAAGCACTAAAAAATATTTTTAATACTTGCCTAACATTCAAAAAGAATATGACGCTTTTAAATTTCCTAATTAAAATCTATCTTCGCTTTTTAAAGAGAATACAGCTAAGAATATAGAATAAAATCTATGCTCTATTTTCATTACTCTGGTCTGAGAAGTCTAAAATCTAAAGATCTAACAATCTAAATTAATGTCTAATAATCTTCTAGAAACTCCAATCGAATACTTAAAAGGCGTTGGTCCAAGTCGTGGCCAGCTGCTTCGCAAGGAATTGGGAATTCATAAATACGGAGATTTAGTAAATTTTTTTCCGAACAGATATATTGACAGAACGCGTTATTATAAAATAAACGAACTCCAGAATACAGGAACAGAAGTTCAGATTATTGGAAAAATAATCAATATTAAAACCGTTGAATTTGCCAAAAACAAAAAGCGTTTAGTTGCGGCTTTCGTGGATGAGACAGGGCAAATTGATCTGAATTGGTTTCAAGGCCATAAATGGATTCGAGAAAGTTTGAAATTAAATGAACCGCTGGTTATTTTCGGGAAATGTTCTTTGTATGGAAGCCAGTTTAGTATGGCTCATCCGGAAATTGAGTTGCTGAGCGAGCACGAAAAAAGTCTTCGTTCTGCTATGCAGCCAGTTTATCCTTCTACAGAAACCTTAACTAATCGAGGCATTTCAAATCGGACAATCAATAAATTAATGGAACAATTGTTTATTGAAACTCAAGCTTTGTTTACTGAAACTTTTCCTCCTTATTTAATAGAGGAATTAAAACTGATTTCAAAGAAAGCGGCTTTATTCAATATACATTTCCCAAAAAGCACTGATGCTTTGGCGAAAGCCCAATTCCGATTAAAATTTGAAGAATTATTCTTTATTCAGCTGCAATTAATTACCAAAAATCTAATTCGAAAACATAAAATAAAAGGTCATCCATTTACAAAAGTGGGTGAATTTTTTAATGAATTTTATCAAAATCATTTGCCTTTTAATTTGACCAATGCACAAAAAAGAGTAATAAAAGAAATTCGTTCAGACATGGGAAGCAATGCCCAAATGAACCGATTATTACAAGGAGATGTAGGTTCTGGAAAAACTATTGTTGCCTTTATGAGCATGCTTTTGGCAATTGATAACGGTTTTCAAGCGTGTTTGATGGCACCAACTGAAATTCTGGCCAATCAGCATTTTATTGGTTTATCTGAATTAGCTCAAACTTTAAACATCAACATTAAAATATTAACCGGTTCAACCAAAACAGCTGCACGAAAAATTCTTCACGAAGAACTGGAAAATGGCAGTCTGCATATTTTAATTGGAACTCACGCTTTATTAGAAGATAAAGTTAAATTTAAGAATCTTGGATTGGCTGTGATTGATGAACAGCATCGTTTTGGCGTAGAACAGCGCTCAAAATTGTGGAAGAAAAACGAAATTCCGCCACACGTTTTAGTCATGACCGCTACTCCTATTCCGAGAACTTTGGCGATGAGTTTGTATGGCGATTTAGATATTTCTGTAATTGATGAATTGCCTCCAGGCCGAAAGCCAATTCAGACTGTTCATAGATTTGACAGTAATCGCTTGAAAGTCTGGAAATTTTTGCGCGATGAAATTGCCAAAGGAAGACAAATTTATATCGTATATCCGTTAATTCAGGAGTCTGAAAAAATGGATTTTAAAGATTTAATGGACGGTTACGAAAGCATTTCGCGCGATTTTCCGTTACCACAATATTCTATTTCAATTTTGCATGGAAAAATGAAACCGGCTGACAAAGATGCCGAAATGAAACGCTTTTCTGAAGGAAAAACCAATATTATGGTAGCCACAACTGTAATTGAAGTAGGTGTAAATGTACCGAATGCCAGTGTAATGATTATTGAAAGTGCAGAACGTTTTGGGTTATCACAGCTCCATCAGTTGCGCGGACGCGTTGGTCGTGGCGCAGAACAAAGTTATTGTATTTTAATGACGAGCCATAAATTAAGTTCTGACAGCAAAACCAGAATGGATACAATGGTGCAAACAAATGACGGTTTTGAAATTGCAGAAGTTGATCTTAAACTTCGCGGTCCTGGAGACTTAATGGGAACACAGCAAAGCGGTGTACTAAATCTTCAAATTGCCGATATTGTTCGCGATCGAGATATTTTGGGCCTAGCCAGAAATTACGCCATGAAAATATTAAAAGAAGATGCTCCGCTTGCAAAACCTGAACATGCTGTACTTAAAGCTGTTTTTATTGAATTGACTAAGAAGAAGAATATTTGGAATTATATTTCTTAGTAAGGTTCAAAGAGGCAAAGATTCATAGGTGCAAAGAAACCTGAAACCTGAAACCTGAAACTTGAAACTTGAAACCTGAAACCTGAAACAAAAAAATATACTTCACTGCATCACATAGTTTGTTATTAACTCTAAAATATTCATTTACTATTGTAAACTTGATTTTGATTTGTTGGGGTGCAAATTTTAAATTTTGAATATTCTACCGGATACAGTGAAGCATTATTAAGTTACTTTTTTGGAGGGTCTTTCTTTTCAAAAAGTCCGTTGAATAAACCTTTGCTTATTTTATTTTTATCATCTTTTCCAGTTGCTATTAGATGATCAATATATTCCATGTATGTTTTTTTTCGCTCTTCTAAAAAACCAACTAAATATTCTTCAGACGCTAGCATACCACTGGCTTCCTCTATGTGCAAAAGTTTTTTATACAACGGCTCAATAAATTTTACAATTATATCCTCTGGAACAGATTTTCGTGTTCCAAAATAACCAACGATTTCTCCATCAGAATCGGCAATAATCTTAAAATCGGTAATTACCCAATAATATCTGCCCGTTTTAGACATGTTCTTGATGATGGCATGAATATTTTTACTCGATTTAATACTATCCCACAAGAATTTAAAAATCACTTTTGGCATATCAGGATGACGTATTATGTTATGTGGCTGACCAATAAGCTCAAATTCATCATATCCAGAAACATCAATAAAATCTTCATTGGCGTATAAAATAGTTCCTTTTGTGTCTGTTTTGCTGAGTAATACTTTATTCTTATTCCAATCAACCTCTCTGTCTGATGGAGTCGGGCGGGTAATTCTGCTATCCATAATTTTGTATTTAAAATTGATATGTAATTACAATTCTGCTTGTACTTTTAAATTTTATAAAGTATTATTCTAATTAATTCTGCTTTTAATTTGTACCTCTATTACTGGTTGATTTAAAGTGGATATCATTAACTAAATCATCAATTTTTTTAGCACTTTCTCTCATCATTTCTAAATAACTTAAAAGCTTATCATTGTCTGTATGCCCTTTAGAAACATCAATTAGTTTTAATACAGAGTTTACAGGCATTTTTAAATCTAAAGTTGTTCTGTGAATAAAATCATTGTACTCTTTTGTAGCTGACATCGAGCTGTATTTTGCCGAAGCCAATTTCATATTTTCCAATTCATATTCATCAGAAATTTTAGAAATATGATTCTGACTGTGTTCTTTAAAATAGTATGCCCAATACCCATTCATAAAAAAGACAACTGCTGCAAGAATAACGTGAATTAGAAAAGTTTCTAAATCAAAATTAACCTGCGAAAAATAAATTTGTGGTCCGTTCGCATCATTGTAAACAAAATTTTGCAAGTAAGCCAAACCTCCGTGGTGCAAGACTACCAAAAGCGTAAGCGGAATTTGAAGTTTCCAGTTCTGATAAATAATTAAGATGGTACTGGCGATAAATACGGTAAAGTGCATTTCGAACAAACCATGCATCTGATAAATATACTGTGCCATAAAAACAGCCAAAACTACAGAAAGAACATACTGATAAAATTTGGAGTTTTTGAGAAAAAATTTAGCTGAATAATAAGCAAGCAAATTTAAAGTTCCTACTCCTGCTCCAATTTCCCAAGTGTCATATTTAAAAGACAATGCGATTCCGAGAAGAAAATAGGCAGCAAGAACATAATTAATAATAGTATCTGATTTTTGTGTCATTGTAGACATAAAATTGTGCAGGTAATCCTGTTCATTTAAACTAGCTTTTGTTTTCATAAATTTTAGGTAATTAGTTAGAGTTAGATTTATTTAGTGCATTTTGGTAGCGAACATCCATAAGCTCTGAGAGCTAAAGCATCAAATGAAGGGGCATTTGTTTTACTTAATAAAGAATCGATGGCTTGTTCTGCATAATTGCTTTTAGCATCGGTACAATATCTTGTTTTATTATAGTTGCCTCGATAGTATAAATTTTGAGAAGCATCAACAAGAACAGCTTGAGGCGTTGAATAAACACCACAGTTTCGCGCTATACCTTCATCAAAATATACAGGAATTTTGGCATCAAATTTTTCTTGGATTTCTTGAATTGTAAAGCTCTTTTCTTTGTTTAGCACTACAATTTTAAAGTTAATTCGATCACCGTATTTTTTAATCAATCCGCTTACATGAGGAATATTAAAGCGGGAACAAGGGCAATCTGGATTAAAAAAGTGAATAAAAATAGGTCTCTGATCAGTTGCACAGCATTTTAAATCAATTTTACTTCCCATGGCTATCTCACGGTAATTTTGTGGAACTGGTGTAGGCAAACTATATTTAAATTCGTTTTGCCAAAACAAAGTAGAAACAGCTACAATCAATAAGGCAAACCATAGCACTAAAAGTAACTTTTTTACCATAAACAGCAGAGATTTAATTTTAAAAATATAAACAGTTGTTAATTATTTTATTTTACAAAGTATAAAATTTAACTAAAAACAAATAAAAATACTACATTAATCAGCGATTTCATGTTTTAAACGTTAATTTTCCGACAAAAAGAAATCTGTTTTGTTTAACGTTATCAATGTTACAAATAAAATCGATAAACTGCAAAATAAATAAGACAAAATACAATAAAAAAAATAAAAATAGGTTTTTTCTTATTTTAAAAATAAGTAATTATACCTTTTTTATAAGTAAAAACTTATTTAAATTTAGTTTTTATAAATAATTTACCACATTTACTTATAACTTTAAATTACATAAGATCATTAAAAATTTATTTTTTTACCTCTGCATTAAACCATTGTAAACAAAAACGATCTAAATGTTAAGCCAATCAAAAAACTTGTACATACAAATGTTAAATAAACGCTAACGTATTACGTTTTCGCTTCAAAAAGTTAAATTTGTAAGCTTACTAAAACATACACCAAAAAATACATTTACCTCAAATTTTATGAAAGTAAAAAATCTTATTTACGCCCTGTTAATTATTGGCATTGGAGGATTTATCGCCTACCGAGTGGTATCTAACAAAAGTAAAAATGACGAATCTAAAAAGTCTGGCGACAAAGACAAACCAACAACTGTAACTGGAATAGTTGTTAAAACAACCACTTTTGACAATAATTTATCTTTATCAGGATCAATTGAAGCCAATGAGCAAATCGAAATTAGAAGCGAAGTTTCAGGAATTGTTGAAGGGATTTATTTTAACGAAGGAACTTATGTAAATAAGGGTCAAGTACTTTTTAAGGTCAATGATATTGAATTAAGAGCACAATTAAAACAGGCACAAACCAAAGAAGGACTAGCTGGAGAAAATGAAAGAAGAGCAAAATTACTGCTGCAAAAAGAAGCCATAAGCCAAGAAGAATTTGATGTTGCAAATGCTGATTATGCTTCAATGAAATCTCAAACTCAATTAATTAAGGCACAAATTGCAAAAACTTCTGTAAAAGCACCTTTTTCAGGAAAAATTGGTTTGCGTTCTATTTCGCCGGGAACTTATATTACGCCAACTCTTTTAGTAGCAAAATTAGTAAATACCGGAAAATTAAAAATTACATTTTCTATTCCTGAAAAATATGCTGCACAAGTAAAATCAGGATCAAACATCGATTTTTCTGTTTCAGGATCTGACAAAGTATATTCAGGCAGAATTTATGCGATTGAACCTGAAATTGAAGTGGCAACACGTACGCTAAAAATTCGTGCTATTGCAGATAATATCGATGGAAAACTTTTTCCTGGAACATTTGCTGATGTTAAATTGCCTTTAAACATTATTAAAGACGCAATTGTTGTTCCTACAGAAGCTATCGTACCTGTACAAGACGGCAAAAAGGTTTATATCGCAAATAATGGTCAAGCCAAAGAAGTTATGGTAGATGCTACAACAAGAACAGACTCTTCTATTTTGATTTTATCAGGATTAAAAGCTGGAGATACTCTGATCACAAGCGGTGTTATGTCCTTAAAAAACGAAGCTCCTATAAAAGTTCAAGTAAAAAAATAATTTAGTCTTAAAGTCTAAAGCCAAAATTGAAAATAGAGATTACAAACCTAAAAATCTGTTATCTAAAATAAAACCTCACATGAGTTTATCAACTACAAGTATAAGAAGACCCGTTTTAACCATTGTACTGAATCTTTTGATTATTTTATTCGGTTTCATTGGTTATACTTTTTTGGGTGTTCGAGAATTCCCTTCTATTGATCCGGCACAGGTTTCTATCAGAACTAATTACACTGGAGCCAATTCTGATATTATAGAATCACAAATTACTGAACCTCTCGAAAAAGCTGTAAATGCTATTGATGGAATTAGAAATATAACTTCATCAAGTAATCAAGGCAGCAGCAATATTACCATAGAATTTAACTTAGACAAAGATCTTGAAGAAGCTGCGAATGACGTTCGTGATAAGGTTTCGCAAGCTGTCCGTAGTTTACCGCAAGATATTGATGCACCTCCTGTAGTTTCTAAAGCAGATGCGGATAGTGAAGCCATTATTTCGATGACCGTTCAGAGTGACTCTAGAAGTTCTTTAGAATTAAGTGATTACGCAGAAAATGTAATTTCACAGCGTTTAGAGACGATTCCAGGAGTGAGCGGGGTACAAATTTGGGGACAAAAACGTTACGCAATGCGTTTGTGGATTGATCCTGTAAAACTAACTGCTTATGGCTGTACCGTTGCAGAAGTACGCGACGCCTTAAATGCACAAAATGTTGAATTGCCTTCTGGAAAACTAACTGGAAACAATACAGAATTAACTGTAAAAACAATTGGAAATTTATCTAAACCGGAAGAATTCAACAATATTATTATTCGTACTGACGGAGATAAAATTGTTCGTTTAAGCGATATTGGCGGTGCAGAATTAGGACCAGAAAATTTAGAGACAAAATTAAGCCAATCAGGACTTCCTTTAATTGGTTTGGCAATTGTACCGATGCCAGGTGCAAATTACTTAGATATTTCAAAAGAATTTTATAAAAAATATGATGCCTTAAAGAAAGATCTTCCTAAAGATATCAAATTAAATATCGCTCTTGATAATACTATTTTCGTGAAAAAATCGGTTCTTGAAGTTGCAGAAACTTTAGGAATTTCGATCATTCTGGTAATTATCATTATTTATTTATTTTTTAGAGACTGGGCCATTGCATTCAGGCCTTTAATTGATATTCCAGTTTCATTAATTGCTACTTTTTTTATTATGTGGCTTTTCGGATTCTCTATCAACGTTTTAACTCTTTTGGCTATTGTTTTGGCAACTGGATTAGTTGTGGATGATGGAATTGTAGTTACGGAAAACATTTTCAAAAAGGTAGAAGAAGGGATGTCGCCAATTGAAGCAGCAATAAAAGGTTCTAACGAAATTTTCTACGCTGTAATTTCGATTTCGGTAACACTTGCTGCAGTATTTTTGCCTGTAATATTCTTAGAAGGTTTCGTAGGCCGACTCTTTCGAGAATTTGGTGTAGTAATTGGCGCAGCGGTATTAATTTCTGCTTTTGTATCCTTAACTTTAACGCCAATGCTAAACGCGTATTTAATGAAAGGCGGCGAACAGAAAAAGTCAAAATTCTACGTTAAAACTGAACCATTTTTCGAAAAATTAAATAGCGGCTATGCCGATTCATTGCAGCGTTTCATAGCTAAAAAATGGCTGAGTTTTCCTATCCTAATTGTTTGTTTTGGATTGATTTATTTGTTTTTTACAATTCTGCCAAAAGAGACAGCTCCTTACGATGACCGTAGTTCTGTAACCATGCGTATGACAACTCCAGAAGG
Organism: Flavobacterium sp. JLP; assembly: GCF_015350755.1. NCBI lineage: Bacteria > Pseudomonadati > Bacteroidota > Flavobacteriia > Flavobacteriales > Flavobacteriaceae > Flavobacterium > Flavobacterium sp. JLP. The sequence continues at coordinate 233,132 of NZ_JADKPS010000001.1, forward strand.
ATCTTCATATGAATACACAGATCGTTTTATGCAGGAAATCTCGAAACTTATTGATGACTCCATTCCGGAGAAAAAAGTGAGTTTGGTTATTACTTCACCTGGATTTAGTTCGAATTCAGTGAATTCAGGATTGGTAAGGTTAACATTAAAAGATGTTGATGAACGAAAAAAATCGCAAAAAGATATTGCAGATAAATTAACAAAATGGACTAAAAAATATCCTAGTGCCAAAACATCTGTAACACAACAGCCTACAATTGCTGTAAACAGACGTGGAGGACTTCCTATACAATATATTATTCAGGCTCCGACTTTTGAAAAACTAAGAGAAAAAATTCCTGTTTTTATGGATGAAGTGGGTAAAAGTGATGTTTTCTCAACAACAGATGTAAACCTGAAATTTAATAAACCAGAAATTAACGTAAGTATCGATCGTGAAAAAGCAGAGAGTTTAGGTATTTCTATAATGGATATTGCCCAAACTTTACAGCTTTCGTTAAGCGGTCAGCGTTTTGGATATTTCATTAAAAACGGAAAACAATATCAGGTAATTGGCCAGTTTGATCAAAAAGATCGTTCTAAACCTCTGGATTTGACATCGATATTTGTTAAAAATAAAAGCGGACAGCTTATTCAAATGGATAATGTTGTTAAGGTTGAAGAACAAAGCAATCCGCCACAATTGTACCATAATAACCGATACATGTCGGCGACAGTATCAGCAGGTTTGGCGCCAGGGAAAAGTATCAGCGACGGTATTGAAGAAATGGACCGAATTAAATCAAAAGTTTTAGACCAAAGTTTTACAACTGATTTAAGTGGAGAATCTCGAGATTTCGTAGAGAGCAGCTCGAATACTTCATTCGCTTTTGGATTAGCTTTATTATTAATCTTTTTAATTCTGGCAGCACAGTTTGAAAGTTTTATTGACCCGTTTATTATCATTTTAACAGTACCAATGGCGGTTGCGGGAGCTTTATTTTCATTATGGCTGTTCAACCAGACTTGGAATATTTTCAGTCAGATTGGTACCGTAATGCTTATTGGTCTAGTAACGAAAAATGGTATTTTGATTGTTGAATTTGCGAATCAATTGCGAGAACAAGGCAAACCTAAACTAGAAGCTATTTTAGAAGCTTCAGAAGCACGTTTGCGTCCTATTTTAATGACAAGTTTAGCGATTGCTTTAGGAGCGCTTCCAATTGCAATGTCGCTTGGAGCAGCTTCGACAAGCAGAATCGGAATGGGAGTTGTAATTGTAGGGGGAACAATTTTCTCTTTGGCTTTGACACTTTTTGTAATTCCGGCGATTTATTTAATGTGGTCTAAAGCTAGAAAACATTATCCTGAATTCGACCATATTGAAGAATACGAAAAAGAAAGTAAATAATTTATTGGTCACAAATTCACGAGTTAATCATAACATTCGTGAATCTGTGGCAAAAGAAAATCCATATGAATACTAAAATTGTATACCGCATTTTAATATTATTCTTCCTTTGCATTACAAAAATAAATGCTCAGGAAGTTTTGACTATTGAAGATGCTATGAAAATAGCTTTAGAGAATAATTTTGAGATTAAGATCGCCAAAAACAATTCTAAAATAAGCGAAACAAATGTTACCATTGGAAATGCTGGAATGCTGCCAAGTGCAGCAGCTTCAATTACAGATAATAACAGCGTTACAAACTCATCTCAAACACGTCAGGACGGCACTTCTACTTCTTTGGACAATGCCAAAAACAATAGTTTAAATTATGGGGTCAGTTTAGGCTGGACCGTTTTTGACGGAATGAAAATGTTTGCTAGATTAGACCAATTAAAAGAACTTCAAAGATTGGGCGATGCTGAATTAAAAAGAACGATTTTAGTTAAAATCGGGCAAGTAAATTCAGCTTACTACGACTTAGTACAGCAACAGCATCAACTGTCAGCTTTAGATACTACGATCGTAATTTCGAAGCAAAGATTAACATTGGCACAAAACCGTTTCAGTATTGGAAAAGCTTCAAAATTAGAAGTCTTAAATGCGCAAGTTGACTTAAACTCTGATCAAGTTGCCTTATTGAGACAAAAAGAATCCTATGCAAATGCTAAAATTTTATTGAATCAATATTTAGCGCGTGATCCGAAAATAGATTTCAAAGTAACTGATTTGGTGACTGTCGACAATACTCTTGTTTTAGCAGACTTAATCAATTTGGCACAAAAACAAAATCCAGCATTAGAATCTCAAATAATAAACAAACGAATTGCAGAATTGCAGCTTAAACAAATAAAAGCAGACCGCTACCCGATCGTTAATTTGACTTCAGGCTATAATTTTGCTGAAAATCAATCAAGTTTAGGTTTTACAAGCCAATCTTCATCAAAAGGTTTCAATTATGGCTTTAATGCCACATTAAATATATTCGACGGTTTTAATCAGCATCGAAATGAAAAAGTAGCAAAAATTCAAATCGAAAATTCTCAGATTGCTATAGAACAGCAAAATATGATTTTGAATACCCAATTAAGCACCGCTTTTCAAACGTACTTAACAAATTTAGAGTTAATTGATTTAGAAGAAGATAACGAAGCGATTGCAAAACAAAACTTAGACATTACATTAGATAAATTCAGAATCGGAACAATTACAACTCTTGATTTCAGAACAGCTCAATTAAATTATGTAAATGCAAAAGTGCGTTACAGCAATGCTCAATATGAGGCTAAATTATCTGAAATTGCTTTGAAAGAATTAGCTGGAAATATTAATTTTTAAATTAAATTTGTTATTAAAAACAAATTAAATGATCGCATACAATACCAAAGAATGGTTTAGTTTTATATTCCATTTTCATAAATCTGATACCGTTCGACAATTATTTCCTATAATGATTGCGATTGGGATTTACTCTGGACTTGTGGGCTATTTTGAAGTAATATATTTGGGTATAGATGAAAATCATTACATCAAAAATATTCCTTTAATGCACGGAATATTAGGTTTTGTAATTTCTCTTTTACTGGTTTTTAGAACCAATACTGCTTATGACCGTTGGTGGGAAGCTCGAAAATTATGGGGTGCTTTAGTCAACAACAGCCGTAATTTTGCTATAAAACTTTCGGCTATGCTAAAAGATGAAAATGATCGAAAGTTTTTTAGAAAGTTTATTCCTGCGTATGCTTCAATTTTATATAAACATCTAAACAATTCTGAAACGGCAAAACAACTTTTTGAAGATGTCGATTTAGAACTTGACCATCATAAGCACAAACCGAATCAGGTAAAAAAAATGATGTCGCATAAAATCAATGATTTGTACGAATCCAAAAAAATAACAGGCGACCAGCTTATCATCTTAAATGCTGAATTGGTCGCTTTTACAGATATCTGCGGCGCGTGTGAGCGAATAAAGAATACGCCTATTCCCTACTCTTATAGTGCTTTTATCAAAAAATTCATTTTCTTTTACATCATGACTTTGCCTTTTGGATATTCTTTAAGCTTAGGTTATTATGTTGTTCCGGTTGTTGTTTTTATCTTCTATGTTCTAGCTAGTTTAGAATTGATTGCTGAAGAGATTGAAGATCCTTTTGGCGATGATGAAAACGATCTTCCGATCAAAAAAATCTCAGAAAACATTAAAAAACATGTTGAAGAATTGATTTAATATTCTTTTATCGTGAGCTTTATAAATTATTACAAGCCGTTTTAGAAACTTTTAGTTTTTAATTATTGTTTTTAAATTCTGATAATCGGCGTATTTTTAAGGCAAAAAACAAAAAAATTGTTTCCAACTCCGGCGATCAATCCTTATATTTACACCCTCGTACAAGAATAAAAAAGTTAAAATGAAAATATCTTACAACTGGTTAAAACAATTTATTAAAACAGACTGGACTTCAGAACAAACTTCAGAATTACTTACAGATTTAGGTTTGGAAGTTGAAGTTGTTGAGAAATACGAATCGGTAAAAGGAGGTTTGCAGGGAGTTGTTGTAGGACACGTACTGACTTGCGAAAAACATCCTGATGCTGATCGATTGAAAGTTACAACGGTAAATATTGGTTTAGAAGCTCCAATTCAGATTGTATGCGGTGCTTCAAATGTAGCCGCAGGACAAAAAGTTCCTGTTGCAACTATTGGGACAGTTTTATATGATAAAGAAGGTGGAGAATTTACTATAAAAAAAGGCAAAATTCGCGGACAGGAAAGTCATGGAATGATTTGTGCCGAAGATGAATTAGGTCTTGGAACAAGCCACGACGGAATTATGATTCTTGATGAAGCCTTAGTTCCTGGAACTCCAGCAGCAGAAGTTTTTAAAATTGCAAATGACGAAGTATTCGAGATTGGGTTAACTCCTAATCGTGCTGATGCTATGAGTCATTTTGGAACTGCACGTGATTTGAGAGCAGGAATGCTCCAACGCGGTGTTAACGTAGAATTGATTACCCCTTCGGTAAGTAATTTTAGAGTTGATATGCGCACCTTGAAAATTGATGTGAATGTTGAAGAACCTCATTTAGCACCAAGATATTGCGGTGTTACCATTTCTGGAATTACTGTTCAAGAATCTCCAGCTTGGCTTCAAGATCGTTTAAAAGCTATTGGATTGACTCCAAAAAATAATATTGTTGACGTTACTAATTATGTTTTACATGAATTAGGACAGCCTCTGCACGCTTTTGATGCTGCAAAAATCAGCGGAAAGGTAATTGTAAAAACACTTCCTGAAGGAACAAAATTTACTACTTTGGATGATGTTGAAAGAACATTACATGCAGAAGATTTGATGATTTGCGACGAAAAAGGACCACTTTGTATTGCTGGTGTTTTTGGAGGAAAAAAATCTGGAGTTACAGATGGTACAACTTCTATCTTTTTAGAAAGTGCTTATTTTGATGCTGTGAGCATTCGTAAAACAGCAAAAAGACACGGATTAAATACAGACGCTTCTTTTAGATTTGAAAGAGGTATCGACCCAACAATTACAGAATATGCACTAAAACGTGCTGCTCTTTTAATCCAAGAAGTGGCTGGCGGAAAATTGACTTCTGATGTTGTTGAAGTTTATCCTAAAAAAGTTGAAGATTTCTCTGTGCTATTAAATTTTAGCCACGTTTCTAAAATCATCGGACAGGAAATTCCAAAAGATACTATTAAGAAAATATTGGTTTCTTTAGATATTAAAGTAAACAGTGTTTCAGATTCAGGTTTAGGATTGACAATTCCGGCGTATCGAGTTGATGTACAGCGTGAAATTGATGTAATCGAAGAAATATTAAGAGTTTATGGTTACAACAACATCGAATTTTCTAAAAAATTCAATGCAACGGTAGCAAACTCTCCAAGAACTGAAGATTATAAAGTGCAAAATGTTATTGCATCGCAACTAAATTCTCAGGGTTTTCATGAAATGATGGCAAACTCTTTGACAACTGCTGCTTATGCTAAACTTTCAGCTTCACTAAAAGAAGAGCACAATGTTACTATGCTTAATCCGTTGAGCAGTGATTTATCGACTATGCGTCAATCATTGCTATTTTCTGGTTTAGAAGCAATTTCATATAATATTAATAGAAAAAATTCGGATTTAAAATTATTTGAATTTGGCAAATCATACCACAAATATCTTAACGGATATGAGGAACATAAACATTTGACTTTATTGATTTCTGGAAACAGAAATAAAGAAAGCTGGACAAATCCTCAAAAAACAACTGATTTCTTTTTATTAAAAGGATATGTAAAAGGAATTATATCTCGTTTAGGAATTGACAAAATTTCGAATGCTCCAGTACAATCTGATATTTTTTCAGAAGGAACATCAATCTGCTATAACAATGATACATTAGTAGAAATGGGTGTGGTTAAAAAATCAATATTAAAACATTTCGGAATAAAACAAGATGTTTATTATGCTGATTTTAACTGGGATTTGATTCTGAAAATTATTACTGGAAAAATTAAATATTCTGAAATTCCAAAATATCCAGAAGTTCGAAGAGATTTAGCTTTATTGATTGATCAGAATACAACATATGAAAGTATTTTTAATTTGGCAAAACAAACTGAAAAATCACTTTTAAAAGATGTTAATTTATTTGATGTTTATGAAGGAAAGAATCTTCCGGAAGGGAAAAAATCATATGCTTTGAGTTTTACCATTCAGGATAATACAAAAACATTAACTGATTCTCAAATTGACAAAATCATGTCGAAACTGCAACAGACTTTTGAGACTGAACTTGGAGCAAGTTTGAGATAAAACATTTATAAATATAAAATCCCGATTCGTTATGAATCGGGATTTTTTTTAAAAGCCATTTTGTCTTTATCGAATTCTTTCGTAGACTCTTTTGTTATTGCCATTAGAAAACATAACTCTATTACTTTCTGCATAAAAGGTTGCCTGAGATTCTTCTTTTGTTGTCAAATCCACAAAATGTATTGTTTTATCGGTTGTATACCAGCCCAATTTATTGGCTTGACCTTCTCCGCTCTGCAACGAAACATCTCTCGTTCCTCCTCCACTTTTTCCTGTCCAAGTCAAAACAGTGCCATCTGCATTAAATTCGAAAAAATAATCTGTAGCAATTGATGCATAAGATTCTCCGCTTCCACTGCTTATAACATCTGTATAGCGCCAAGTTCCTACTAACATTGAATTCTTTTCCCCTTCTTCTTTAAAAGATAATGGTGATTCAGAATTTTCTTTTTCAAAATTAAAAACTATAGCTTGATCTGATAATGGCAGTATAATTGATAATTTTAAAACTTTTCCTTCCTGAATGGCTTTCACAGCACATCCCTGATTTGTAAATTCATCAAATAAAATTCCGCTAAAAGACAAATCTGTTCTTGTCGCTTTTATTTTGGCAAGTTTGCCGTCTAAGACGATAGTACCCGAGATGATATCATCTTCAGATTTCAATGTCAACTTGGCATTACTTCCTGAATTTACAGCAGTGTACTTTCCTGAAAAAATTTCATCACTTTCCATTTTGTTGCATGAATTTAAAAATAATACCAGTATAAAGAAAAGGATTCTCGTAATTAAAATATTTACTTTCATACTACTAAAAATTAACTCGAGTTGACAATCTCCTTGCTCCTGCTGAATTTGGATGGATTTCATCTCTCCAATATTCAGACGAATTTAAAAGTCCGCGGTAATCTATAATTCGGCTTTGAAAGCGATAACCATAATACCCGAAATGATTTTTGATCTGGCACAAGAGAGCGTAAAATCTATCCAATAATCGAATAATGATATACGATCTCAAAATTTCATCTGCAATACCTAAACGATCGAAAACAGGTTTTATCCAAGGCCCTAAAGGCAAATCAACACCAACAATTGAAGGTCTTACGCCAAGCTTAAACAAAGGATAGTCGTAAGTGTGCATATAAAATATGGTGTTTGGCGTACAATGCGCGTTTACAATACTTCCAAAACCAAGATAATTTCGCATAATGGTACTGAAAATAGCATTGAGGTTAGTTGAATTAAAAAGCGCAGTATCAAACGTATTTGTATTTAAATATCTTTTGTACAGAATACATTTTTGATATAGAGCATCGCCAGACAAACTTCTAAGCTCAGTCAGCTTTGCCTGATCTGTAAAAAAACTAGAGCTAAAAGTCGTTACTCCGGCATTTAATATTCTCCCAAGCTGAGGAAAAACATCATTTCCGCCTCCGCTAAAATAAATTCTGTCAATGCGATAACCGCTTACATATTGTACAAAATGAGTTCTATCAGCATACATCTGAGAAGTCGTTTCTCCAAATTTTGCCAAGTGAAGACAATTCAAATTTAGACTCTGATTTCGGTCTGTAATTGTATCATATAAATCTAAGATTCTCGGAACAGGATAATCCAGCCAAGAATCTCCTTCAAAAATGACATTTAATGTATTGGCATTTCCGGCGCTTCTTCTAAATAGAAAAGAGTTAGTCAAAAATGGCTGATGCAGTGATTCATCTTCTCCTTCGGCCAGCGAAGGACTTACACTATTTAATTGTTTTAAAGCATTATAAGTACTATCATCTGGATTAATGTTTCCCGTAACTTGAATCCTATTGTTTGCTTGGAAATTTAAAATAGAAATAATTGTAGTATCGGTTTGACTGTTTACAATTGTACCGTTAGTCTGTACGGGATATCCCAATCCTTTTAAAAAATTTTGAATTTGCAACACATCTAATGCATTGTTTACAGCATTGAGTCCAACGCTATTGCTTAATGTATTGGCAATGCGCGAATTTCGATTTATAATCGGGGTATTTGAAACTAAATTTTCCATGGTATTTATGTTATTTTATTTGGATTGACATAACCGTGTCCAGCTCTAAAGACCTCTAAATTGCTATCTTTAAAAAAAGCAGTATCACAAGCATCAAAAAGTTTTTTTCGTATTGAAATAATATCAAGATGCGGTTCTTTATCTAGAATTTTCATAACTAAAGATGCCACATAAGGTGATGCCATGCTGCTCCCGCTTTTAGACGTTAATTTATTAGACGCTCTATTTTCTCTGCTCGAAGACGAGCAAGATGATTTTATCTTAAAACCAGGCGCAACGACTTCGGGTTTCATTCGCCCATCTGCCGTTGGACCGGAACTGCTGAAAGACAAAATAGGTTTTGCATCATCATTCTGATTGTAAGCACCAACAACAATACTGTATTTAGAATTGCAGATCGAGTTTGTTGTATGCGTTTTATTTGCCACTGCAGGCAAAAAAATAGATTGTCCTCCGTCATCTCGCTCGATATAACAATGATAGCGGCCATTTTTTACAGTTTTGCCAACCAGTTCAATCGTCCAAAATTTTGACTTTAGTTTGCCATTCACTAAAATATTAATCTGATTTTTACCGGTATTGGGTTCGTTGCTTCTGTGAAGGCAAATTCCAACTTCATCATTTTCTTTAACAATCAATTCATCCTTAAAAGGCGTTGATGACAATAGCAGCTTCATATCGTCATCATAAATATCTACACTTAAAACATCATCTCCATGATACCAAATCTCCATTTCGTTTGGAGTACGATCATGCTTTTTAAACATCCAAGGAATTTTGACTTTCTGATTCAATTTTATATCACCATAAGTATGCGCATTTGCCTGATGATAATTTCCTGTACTTTGCACAATTGCCGTTCCTTTTCTTGTCGTTACAATATGATCAATGATTTGTTCGAATAAAGTTTTACCCATATGTGCATCGCCATGTCCGCCTAAACTCATATTTATTACGAGCGGTCTTTTACCAGCTTCAGTCGTAATAAAACACAAACCTTCTGCTCCTTTTACAGAATCACCCAATGAAAGATTTGATCCGTTTACGAGATTAGTTCCCATATCAACCGCTATTATTGGTACATTCGGCGCGAAGCTTTTAGGTGCAACGGCACCGTTTCCGCAGGCAATTCCGAGTACGTGAGTACCATGAGTTCCGTTTCCAAACAAATCCGATTTTCCGGGATGATATCCCAGTTTTTTAAACGGAAAATCATCCAACAATGCCTCATTAATTTGTGCTTTTGTTACAATTCGTCCATAGCCAAATTCATTGCCGTCATATCGGTCAGACTGGATCCAAATTTTTTCAAAACGTGTTTTCCCATTCGTTATAAAATCTGGATGCGTAAAATCGAAACCGAAATCAATAATTCCAAACACAACATTCGAGACAGTGCCGTCTATTACATCATTTTTTTTATCTAAAATCTTAGTTTCAGGCTGCATTTCAATTCCGTCATTTGCCGGAACAACACTCGGAGCTTTTAGGCTTTTTACTTTTTTGCTGTTGTAAATCGAACATAAAAAACGTCGCTGCGTTCTAATGCTCACAACGGTTCCAAATTCTGAAATAATCTTGCAATGATCTGGATATTCTTTTTCTTTTTCTACACGCATCAACAAGGATAATTCTTCATCAGGATTGCCATATAATATTATTTTAAGTCTTGGATCCATTTGCTTGAATTTAAGGTTGAACAGGAATAAGATTTAGCTTATAAGTAATATCAAAAAGCTGAGAATTTAAATAATTGAAAAAAACATTGTCTTCTGCTAAAAAGAAAATCACATCTATTCCATGTCCCTGCGTAAAAAAATTGATAATTTCGCTTAGATAATGACTGTTTTTAAGATCCATATTTTTCAATCTTACTATAAAATCCTGATCTTTTTGATCCAGTTTCGAAAAGTTGGCATGATCTGATATCTGACTCAATAATTCCAATGTTTTATCGATTGAAAAAATCTTTTCTGGAATTAATTCCTTAAACAACAATTCCTTTTCTTCCTCTGCTTTTTTAGAGAATTTCAAGCTGCTGGAAAAAAAATTAGGGCGAATAGAATTAATTTTTTTCAGGATTTGCATAGTTGTTTTTTCAATCTTATCTAAACGAATGGTTTCTTGGTTAGAGACAGCGGTTTTCATTTTGGTTCGTTTTTAGTCGATGCCTTCTGATTTGCTAAACCTTTAACAGGCAAAGTATTATCTGGTCCTAGTGGATTAGTTGAAATTTCATTCAATCGTTGTTTGATTTCCAAAATAGAAATACTTAAAGCATCATTACTCTTTGTTAGTAGCTCAATTTTGGAATTTAAACTGTCTGTGAAATTTTTAGTTATTTCCGCTTTATTCTTTTCTGAAATTTTAAAAAGCTCATCTTTCAAATTTTGAGTACTTATTGAAATCTCATTTTTTACTGCTTCTAAGGTTACAAAATCAGCTGTTGCTGTTCCTTTTACTGGTGATCCTGTTGGTGTTTCAGCAGGATTTGGTGTATTTATTATAGGACCACTACTAGGTGCTGGCAAACCAGGTCGGGTTTGCGGTGAGGCAGCTGCAGAAGCATTAAACTTATCTCCTTCATCTTTTGCTTTGTTCTCTATAAGTAAATAACTCAACAATGGATTTTCAGAAACTACGCCCGCTAAAAGTGCAGTATTAGTTATTTCTTGATTTCCAGGAACGTTGTAAAAAGTCGCTCTGCTGTTTGCAATAAAATAATTGATTAATAAATTAAATGGATTCATCGTTTCATAATTTTAAGGTTAATAGAAATAAAAGGGCAATTGGGAAGCAATCGCCCTTTCTACATTTACTTATTCATCATCATCACCATTGCAAGAGGCAATATGTTGTTGTTGTTTGTATTGTCTTTATTTTGAGACATAATTAATACTAATGGCAGCATCATGTTTGAGTTGTCAGATTTTCCAGAACCTGAATCTCCCATAGTGGTCAGCATTGGTAATAGTAGAGACAATGTTTGATCCACATAAATAGGATTTTTACCGTCTTTCGCTATAATTTTAGAATCACTTCCTGTACCAGTAACTTCAAGATTTTCTGTTACTAATTTTGGCTGATTCAGCAATGATCCCATCATACTCATCATTTGCATGTTTTTTAAAACCTTAGTCTGGTTATCGCCTTTACGCGCGTCTATTTTTGCAAATTCTGTATGTTTTTGATCTAATGCAACCAAAGCTTTATTTGTTGCCAATGAAGTCTTTTTAAGTTCATTAACTTGGTTTGAAATGGCATCTAATGATTTTTTAAGCTCGCTTTTTGTAGCATAATCATTGGCTCTTCCGCTCAGTGCTTTTCCAAAGTTTGATCTTTGTTTCACCGCTGAACTTACGTTAGGTCTAATTCCTCTTGTCGAAGGTCGTCTGCGTTTTGCAGCTTCATCAAAGCTTTCGTCATAGCTTTCTAATAAATCTTCGCCTAAAAGATCTTCATTGAAATAATCTTCATTTAATAAATCTTCGTCTAAATAACTTTCGAAATAACTCATAATTTTAGTTTTTAATGATTAATTTTTATTGAAATAATGTTTGTTATATTTCTGGATGGCTGGCTGAATATATTTATTGAAAAGAATAAAATCCGGAATGCTGTTGCCTGGTTTTCCTATTCCGAAACATTCTGGACAATCTATGTTTTCTCCAAAACATTCGGTGCAGGCGCCAATTGCTTTTGCTAAATCATCATTTTGATTTAACTCAAATTCCAATTGAAATTTTAAACCTTCGATAATGGTAAAAAGTTTGTGATTGATTTTTTTTAATTTCTTGATTCTTTCCTCAAGTACTGCATCAATTTTTGGAATTTCTTTTTCCTCTTCAGGCTCTTTTTTTTCCATCATAGGCTGCATAAGCTCAAAATATTTAGCCATTTCAGGATTGTGTTCTTTCAAATATTCTAAATAAGCATCCATTGTTATAACTTTTAGGTTTTATAAACTTGCAATAGAATTTTCAAGTCTATTGATTCGGTTAGGAGTATTTGTGCCCACAAACTGGCCATATTGGTCTACATAGTAATCCTCGGTCGGAATTAATCCTCCGTTGTAATACTCGTATAAAATATTCTCAGTCAGGTAATTAACACTTTCTATCAATTCTGCAAAAGAATGACTTTCTATTGGTGCATTTGGACTCGCAGTTCCCAGGCTTTGCTGTGCTTGGCCTGCTTGAAATTGAGGATTATTAATAACACCTCCCAGCTGATTGTATAGTCCTTGTACTCTGCCAATATCCTGTGCTGCCTGCGGACGCAATTGTACTGGATTATCCTGCACATATTGCTGAATGGCAGGAAGTGCTGCTCTGCCGGCATCTGCTAAATAGCGCGTTGTATTGCGCCAAGCTTGTCTGATTGGTGATGGCTGTGATGGTGGAGATGGTCTGTGTTGTGGTTGTTGCGGAGCTGGTCTGTACTGCTGTTGCGGAGCTGGTCGGCGTTGCTGCTGACGGCTGTTATCTAAAGCTGTACTTGCAGATCCTGCCAAGTTGCTCACCAAACCTCCTACTGCTCCGCCAATCTGTGGTGCTCCAAAATAAGTACCTATAGCAGTTCCCGCGATTGGAGCAACTGCAGATACACCGCGCAAAACTCCAGAACCAATACTGCTGGCTACATTTCCTAAACTTGACCAAAATCCTTCTGCTTCACTTTCAGACATTTGATCTACTCGTGATAATAGGACATCTTCTAGTTCACTTTCGTTTAAATTAGAATATTCTGGTCCTAATACATATCGTACAGCTTCGAAGTAATTGTCTTCGCTGAATGATTCTCCCTGAAAAACTTCATGATATAAACTCATAATTTTTAGTATTATAATTAACTCTTACTCTTTTAACAGGCTTTTCAGATTTCGCCTATCCATTTTGTGCACAAAAAGGAACGATGTAAAATTGATTTTTTATAAATTACTACAAAACAGTACTTTAACCCAAATTTTTAAATAAATTTACCCTAAGAAAAAGGGTACATTTCCCCTTGTCCATTTTAGGTGTTTAAAATATTTTTGCTTGCAATAATTACAATAAACTATTATTTACCAATCAATTAACCCATTAACTCAAAATCATTATGGAAAAACAACCTGGAAGACCAACCCAACTAATTACAAAAAAATTCGCTAAGGAATTACATTTGAATTTTATGAAATATCGAGCCAGCATAATTGCAAAATACATTAAGAAAGAAGACGCAAATGCGGTTTGGTTTTCTGTAGAAGAACTCGAAAATTACATTTCTTACATTAAGTCAAAAGGAGAAAAAAAAGGCTACGATGTAAAAGGAATTCATTTTTATTTTGGAGTATATCCAGAGGAAAAAAAATATGCTGAAAAAGCAGGTTTAATGACTTTGTTTTTAACGGCAACTGGAAAAAGAATCAAAACACCTAAAACAGCAGGCATACAAACTTTTGCTTTAGTTCATGAAAGCGATGATACTGATATAGAAGGCATCGAACCAATGAATTACGGAAGTATTGGAAGACCGCCTGCCTTATCATACTAAAAAACTATGTTTGAATTTTTAAGATTTTACATTTTCTATTTAGCTTTATTTTCTGGAATTATCGGATTGATTTCCTGGCATAAACTCCCAACCAATAAAGCTAAATCTCTAGTTATTTTAATTTGGTTTTCTGTCATAATAGAAAAAGTAGGCTATTATTTTACGGAGTGGACAGGTTTACTAAATTATTATGTATTTAATTTTTATATGCTTGTCAGTTTTTCAGCCTATATATTGCTTCTAAGAAGCCTTTTGATAAAAATTAACCATAGACTTATTGCATTTTTTTCTTTAATAGTTTTTATAGCCTCATTTTTTCTAAACATTTTATATTTTAAAGAAGATATAAATCACTCCTACACGTATAGTTTTGCCATTGGCGTACTGTTGGTTATGATATTATCCTGCTTATATTTGGTAGAAATTTTTAATTCAGACAAAATATTAAATTTTAAAAAATCGGTCTTTTTTTGGTACATATTAGGAATATTAGTATTTCATGTACCTTTTTTGCCCTTTATGCTGGCTTTAAACTGGTTCCTGATCAAACATGATGAATCTGTTTTTAGTTTGGTAGTGTTTATTTTAAATGTCTTGGCGCAAAGCTGCTATATTATCGGATTTTTATGGAGCGAAAAGAAATACAATTATTAGTCATTTCGTTAGGTATTGTTTTCTTAACTTTACTGATCACTTTGCTTGTCATATTCTTTTATTTTTTGAAGAAAAAAAATACTTATCTGGTTGAAAAAATGGAATCAGAGCTGTATTTTCAATCTGAATTAATCAAAACCAGAATCGAAATAAAAGACCAGACACTAAGTGAGATCAGCAAGGAACTTCATGACAATATAGGCCAAATTATTTCTGTAGGCATTATGCAGCTTAACATGTATCTTAATAGTGAAAAACCTATTCAGGCAAATGAGCTGAGGGATCTTAAAGAAATTCTCGCTAAGTCATTAGATGAAATCAGGATTTTATCCAGAATCATCAATAAAGACAATTTACTGCAAAGCAATTTTATCGAAGCCATTCAACAAGATTTAGAGCGTATAAAAAAACTAAAAAACATTCAGTACAAGTACAATCTTAAAGGAGAAATTCCGAAGATTAATCAAGAATATGATTTGTTTATTTATCGCATTTTTCAAGAAGCATTACACAACAGTCTTAAACATTCGCACAGCGATTTATTTGAAGTGAATATCAAAACAGCAAATAATATTTTTTGTTTAGAAATGAAAGATTTTGGCGTAGGATATGATGTAAGCCAAGTAAATGCTGGATTAGGATTAAACAACATGAAATTAAGAGCCAAATTAATTGGAGCGCAGTTGACAATGAATTCATCCTCAAAAGGAACAACCGTAACTTTAGAATATCCCTTAACCATAACCAATGAAACCTAATACAAAAAAAAGAATAATTATTGTAGATGATCATCAGCTTTTTTCACAATCTTTAGAACTCCTAATCAACAGTTTTAAAGATTTTGAAGTAATAAACCGTTTTGAAAACGGAAAAATTTTTCTGTCTTATTTACAGGATAATCCTGCTGACGAAATCGATTTGATTCTACTAGATGTAAATATGCCTGTCTTAGATGGCGTAAGCACCATGAAATGGATCAAAGAAAACAGACCCGACTTAAAAGTAATTGCTCTTTCTGTCAATGACGATGAAGAAATCATTATAAAAATGATAACCAATGGCGCCAAAGGTTATTTGCTAAAGGATACTTCTCCAGAAATATTCAAAGATGCTATGATTTCAGTAATCGAAAAAGGTTTTTATTTTACTGAACTAGTCTCTGGAATGCTCGTTAAAAAAGCAAATAATGACTCTAAAAAAGTGAATTTAAAAGAAAAAGAAATTGTCTTTATAAAACACGCCTGTACTGAAAAAACCTATAAAGAAATTGCTTCGGAAATGTGTTTAAGTCCCAAAACAATTGATGGTTATCGAGAATGCCTGTTCGACAAATTAGAAATTAAAACCCGAATTGGCTTAGTTTTATATGCTATTAAACATAAAATTGTCTTAGTTTAAAAATCAAACTAAGACAATTTTTATTTTTTAGGTAAGCTTTAATTGAATTCGACTAATTTATCGTTTGGTAAATCATACTCATATAATTGGTTATTATTGCTGTCAATATAAATCCACTGAATAATATTGGTATGATGTTCAAAATCATTTGAAATTCCTAAAACGTAAAAGATGTGCCCCTCTTTATCTTTTTCTTCGATAGAATAACTTAAGTCAGCATCAGGATTTTTTATGGCCGTTTTTACTAGCTCTTGTTTAGAATTTGCCAGATAATATTCGACCTGGGTGTACAAATAATCTTTAAAACCATCTGTATAATCTTCTTTTGTAGAAGAATATTTTATAGGTTTCTTGTATTTTTTAAGAAACAAGCTTACGTTTCCATCTTTTACTTTTTTGGCACTGATCATCCATTCCGAAAAATTAAGCTCCTCACTTTCTCCAGCAACATACAACGTGTCCATTTTCCATTTTAATTCAAGTACATCGCCTCGTTTAAATTTAGGCGCATCCTCAGAGTTCGAAACTAATCCAACTAATTTTTTATTTTTTTGAACTGAAAATAACGGAAAATCTCCATTGTTATCAAATTCAACATATTCAACGGTATCAGAATAAGGCTGTCCAAGTTTTAGTTTTTCACTCGGTCTAAGATCACTTTCAAAATTCTCTTTTGAGGCTGTAGTGTTTATTTCTTTTACGCTTAAAGTATCTTTTTGTGCACTTTTATTTAAATTTTTAGAATTAGTTTCCTTATTTTCTTTACAAGAAAAAAGTAATGCGAATAATGCTAAACAATAAATTTGTTTCATGTAGGCGGGTATTTAAAATGATTGGGGTTACATTAATACGTTATCGCAGCAAATATAGGATTCTCCTTTATTTTATCTCTGCCGTTTAAAAAAGAAAGTTCCATCAAAAAATTACATTGCACAATTACACCGCCTAATTTTTCTACCAATTCACAAACCGCTTTTGCAGTTCCGCCAGTAGCCAAAACATCATCGTGAATTAAAACGCGATCTCCTTTTTTTATGGCATCAGTATGCATTTCTAAACTATCTGAGCCATATTCTAACTCATATGAAGCTGAAATAGTATCAAACGGCAATTTTTTAGGTTTCCTTACGGGAATAAAACCTGCATTTAATTCCTGTGCCAATAAAATTCCGAAGAAAAAACCACGGCTCTCTGCTCCTACTACCTTATCAATTTGCTGTCCTTTTAGAGATTCAACTAAAATTCTTAGGCATTCTTTTCTCGCATCTGGGTCATTTAGCAGTGGCGTGATATCTTTAAACAAAATTCCTTCTTTCGGAAATCCCTGAATATCACGTATATAATTTTCAATCTTCATTTTTTTTTATTTTTATGTTATTTTATGTTTGTATATCTCACATTTATCCCTATATTTGCACCCGCAAACAGCGTTCACAAAGCTACGAAAATTAGCTGAGTGAAAATATAAAGGCCTCGTGGCGCAACTGAATAGCGCATCTGATTACGGCTCAGAAGGTTACTGGTTTGAATCCAGTCGAGGTCACTACTCGGGACAAAAGAAAAATATCATCTTTTGTCCCGTTTTTTTTTGTTCGTAACCTATTGTTTACCAGGTAGATACAGTTGACCATTTCGTTGATCCTAGCGGTTTGGATTTTGTTTTCTCGAAATGTGAAATTTTCTGGAAAAATTAAACCAATGATCTCTCTGGAATCTGCTAAACTCGCATTATCAAAGGCTTCCCCAAGCTTTAAAAGGTTTTCCAATCCTGAGTTCGTTAAATACTCTATATTCCCTCTGTCGTCCTCTATATTACTCATCTCTTTTTCTAGATTACTGATAATTTCATTATACTCAGTCTTCATGAGGTTATAATCCTCAGCGTCAATTTTCTCACTTACTAACAGATTTCTGGCAACCGATAATTTCTTTTCGTAAGTTGCTATTTGTTCAAGCGACTTCTTTTTTTCATTAGCAACTACTCCAGTGTGTTGTCGATATCCTTCAAGCAGAACTGCCGCATATAATTTCTTCACCTCTGGTAAAGGCTTGAATTTATTTAAATGTTCTTTAAATATCTTATTTGCTATCTCAGAATTTACCCTCCACTTACAATCTTTATGACAATGATAATAGTAGTAATATTTATTCCGTCCTTTACATTTGCTGCCTGTTAGCTTCTGACCGCACTGCGGACAAAGAAAAAAGCCTCTTAATGGAAAATTTTCAATAGTCTTGATCTTTGGCCTATATGTCCTCGCTTTACTGTCAAGAACGTCTTGTACGCGATAAAACAAACCATCGCTAATGATGGCATCATGTTGGCCGTTTACCCATCTTTCTTCTTCATCTCTATATTTGGGAACAACTATTTTTCCGCAGTAAAGTGGATTCCTAAGAATGACCCACAAGTTACTCTTGGACAGGATAAGCCCTTTGTCCTTGGCCATCTGGTAAATAGACTCGGTACTAAAAACATTTCTTGCAACCTGTTCAAATATCCAGATCAGTTTTGTTGCTTTTTCCGGTACAATGGCAATATATTTTTTTCCATCCTCAGTTACTTTATTTGCATAACCGTAAGGAGCCATTCCCATATGTCTGCCCTCTTTCTTACCTCGTCTAAGCCCCTGAAAGGTATTTAGTGCTCTTCGGTCGTTTTCAACCTCGGGCGCAGCCAGGTAAAATGCAAGCATCATTTTGTTCTCCGGTACACTCAGGTCAAGCGGCTGTTCTATAGCCTGCGGCTCTACACCCAGTTTTCTTAAAACATTGATCATTTGGTAAGCATCACCGGCATTACGACTGAACCCGTCCCACTTCATAAAAAGAACCAGATTAATTTTATTTTTATGTTTCTTCACATCAGCAAGAAATTTTTTCCATTGCGGCCTGTTAAAAGTCTTTGCTGAATGATCTTCGTAAATTACATAACGTATCTGTATTTGGTTTATGCTACAATACTTTCTTAGCATTTCTTCCTGATTACGTTGGGAGAAGCCTTTTTCTGCCTGCTCGTCAGTACTTACACGAATATATAAATCTGCTATCTTACTCATTTTGTTTTATTTAAATGTTTCAACACAGCGATATTAGCAATTATTCTTAAGAAATACAAGATTTCCTCTGCTTGTTCAATAGTTACATTTAATCCCTCAGATTTTAGCATCTGTAAAGCTTTTTCCGGGGTCAACTTTGAATTACTGTAGTCAATATCTTTCTCCATAATTACACATTTTAAATTGATAAAAATGTAATTTAGATGCAGAAACACTTCAAATATAAGTAGCAGCAGTACTTGTCCTTACAAGGAAGTCTATTTCCGACTTGAATCTTTTAGGTCTAGTAAGACTATAGAAGATATAAAAAAACAAGTTGACGTCGATTGTACTAAAGAGAGAGAAGTCAGATCGTTTTGAATTTAATCAGAACTCCTGAAAAAAATGGATTAAAAAACACTATAGATTAATTAATAATTTTTATTTGTGTACTAAACAGTACTAAAAATTATAATTTTAATTTTTACCTAACAAAAGTAAATGACGCTATATTTTATGGTCATATTTTGTTACTTTTGACAATTAGCAAATCTTCTTGTTCCCTTTCATTTTAAACTTATAAATGGCCAAAGAATCACATATAGAACAGAATCTGATAAAGCAACTTTCAGAGTTGAAATATAATTATCGGAAAGATATTATTGACAGAAAAACACTTGAACAAAATTTCAAAACCAAATTTGAGGCCTTAAATCGGGTACATTTGACTGATAGTGAATTTATACGCTTGCGAGAGGAAATAATTAATCCTGATGTATTTGCAGCCTCTAAGCTATTGCGTGAAAAAAACTACTTTCAACGCGAAGATGGCACTCCCTTACATTATACTTTAGTTAATATAAAAGACTGGTGCAAAAATGATTATGAAGTTATAAACCAATTACGTATCAATTCTGAAAATAGCAATCACCGCTATGATATTATTTTATTAATTAACGGTTTGCCAGTAGTCCAAATTGAATTAAAAAAGTTAGAAATTTCGCCACGAAAAGCAATGCAGCAAATCGTGGATTACAAAAGTGATTCTGGAAACGGATACAACAATACATTAATGTGTTTTATGCAATTATTCATTGTGAGTAACAGCAATAGAACCTATTATTTTGCGAATAATAAAAATCAACATTTCAGATTTAATGCTGATGAACAGTTTTTGCCGATTTATGAATTAGCAGACGAAAGCAATAAGAAAATTAATTACTTAGAAGAGTTTGCCGATAAATTTCTTAAAAAATGTACACTTGGTGAAATGATAAGCAAGTATATGGTTTTAGTAGAAAGCGAACAAAAATTGTTAGTAATGCGACCTTATCAAATATATGCAGTAAAAGCTATTGTTGATTGCATTCACCAAAACCGAGGTAATGGATATATATGGCACACTACGGGAAGTGGTAAAACCTTAACCTCTTTCAAGGCATCTACCCTATTGAAAGATAATCCAGATAGTGAAAAATGCCTTTTTGTAGTGGATCGTAAAGACCTTGACCGCCAAACTCGTGAGGAATTCAATAAATTTCAAGAAGGTAGTGTAGAAGAAAATACCAATACCGAAACGTTGGTAAGACGTTTATTATCTACTGACTATAGCGACAAAGTAATTGTTACTACTATTCAAAAATTAGGATTGGCATTAGACGGCACGAATAAAAAGAATTACAAAGAACGCTTAGAGCCTTTAAGCAAAAAACGTGTAGTTTTCATATTTGACGAGTGCCACCGTTCACAGTTTGGCGACAATCACAAAGCGATAAAAGAATTTTTTCCCAATGCTCAATTATTTGGTTTCACAGGTACACCTATCTTTGATGAAAATGCCAAGTATCAAATAAGAGAAGGCGAAGAAGCTTCTTACAAAACCACTGAAGATATATTTCAACAAAGATTACACGCATATACCATTACCCATGCTATAGACGATAGAAACGTTCTGAAGTTTCATATTGATTATTTCAAAGGCAAAGGTTCTTTGAATGCCAAGCCAGGCGAAGCTATCGCTCAACAGGCAGTAGTAGAAGCCATTCTCGACAAGCACAATGCAGCAACCAATTCAAGACGTTTCAATGCAACATTGGCAACGGCTTCAATTAATAATGCTATTGAATATTATCAGTTATTCAAAAACATTCAAAAAAAGAAGCAAGAAGAAAATGAGGATTATGTGTCGCTAAATATTGCTTGCGTATTCTCTCCTCCTTCTCAACTAATTGCAAAAGAAGGCGACCAACAAAGTCAAAAAAATGCTGCAGATATAAAACAATTACAAGAAGATTTAACTCAGGAAAAAGAAGACAACAAACAAAATCCTGAAGAAAAGAAAAAAGCATTAATAGAAATTATTAACGACTACAATTTGCTGTTTGGAATGAATCATTCTATAAATGAATTTGATTCGTATTACCAAGATGTACAACGACGCATTAAAGATCAGAAATACACCAATAAAGAAGTTCCGCATAAAGATAAAATTGATATTATAATTGTAGTAGATATGTTACTCACAGGTTTTGATTCTAAATACCTCAATACCTTGTATGTCGATAAAAATTTGAAATACCACGGCTTGATACAAGCTTTTTCTAGAACCAACCGTGTGCTTAACGATACAAAGCCTTATGGTAATATTCTAGACTTCCGCTCACAACAAGAAGCAGTAAACCAGGCTATTGCACTTTTCTCAGGTGAAAACAGCGGAAAAGCAAAAGAAATTTGGCTCGTTGACCCTGCTCCTGTGGTAATTGATAATTACCAAAAAGCTGTAGAAGCATTGGGTATTTTTATGAAGGATAATAATTTAGTAAACGAACCTCAAGAAGTGTACAACCTAAGAGGCGATGCAGCACGAATTGATTTTGTAAAGAAATTTAAAGCGGTTCAAAAATTAAAAGTCGAATTAGACCAATATACGGATATCACCGAGGAACAAAAGATTAAAATTGAAACCATCTTGCCAAGTGTGACTTTGCAAGAGTACAGAAGTTCTTATATAGAAACTGCTAAGAAATTAAGAAAAATACAAGAAGAAGAAGGCGATGATGCACCACCCGAAGTGCAACAACTAGATTTTGAATTTGTACTTTTTGCTTCTTCCGTAATTGACTATGATTATATAATGGCCTTAATTGCCGACAGTACACAAAAAAAACCTGCCAAGCAAAAAATGACAAAAGCACAGGTAATTAACCTACTAAGTGCCAATGCTAACCTGATGGACGAACAGGAAGATCTAGCAGGGTACATTAATAGCTTAGACTGGAACAGCGGACAAGATGTATATACCTTAACGAAAGGCTACGAAACTTTTAAGATTGAGAAAAACGAAAAAGAATTGGCTACCATTGCCCACAAACACGGCTTACAAACGGCAAACTTGAAAGCCTTTGTAGATACTATTATGAGCCGAATGATTTTTGACGGTGAAAAACTAACAGACTTATTAGAACCACTAGAACTAAGTTGGAAAGAACGCAGACTAAAAGAACTGGCTTTAATGGAAGATTTAGTGCCCCAATTAAATAAAATAGCCCAAGGGCGTGAAATTTCAGGACTAACAGCTTATGACTAAGAATACAAATACATTAATACCTGAAATCCGTTTTCCTGAGTTTCTAAATGATGGGAATTGGGAAGAAAAAAAACTGAATAAATTAGGCAATTTAATTAACGGTTTAACCTATAGTCCCACTGATATTAGAGAAAAAGGATTACTAGTTTTAAGATCTTCAAATGTTCAAAATGGTCAAATTGTTTTGAACGATTGTGTCTATGTAACACCTGAAATTAAAGGTGCAAATCTCACAAAGGAAGATGATATCTTAGTTTGCATTAGAAATGGATCTAAAGCTTTAATTGGGAAAAATGCAATAATTCCTAAAGATATTCAATTAGCTACCCATGGTGCTTTTATGACAGTTTTTAGAGCAGAGCATCCAAAATTTGTATTTCAGTTATTTCAAACAGATACTTATAATAATCAAGTAAATGCAGACTTAGGAGCAACAATAAATTCTATAAATGGAAAAAATTTTTTAAAGTATAAATTCCTAGTACCCAAACCCCTAGAACAACAAAAAATAGCTTCTTGCCTTTCTTCATTAGATGAACTAATAGTTGCTCACAATCAAAGATTAGATGTTCTAAAAGACCATAAAAAAGGATTAATGCAAAACCTGTTCCCGCAAGAGGGGGAAACTATTCCTAAATATCGTTTTCCAGAGTTTCTAAATGATGGGCCTTGGGAAGAAAAAAAGTTGAATAAATTAGGCAATTTAATTAACGGTTTAACTTATAGTCCCAATGATATAAGAGAAAAAGGATTATTAGTTTTAAGATCTTCAAATATTCAAAATGGTCAAATTGTTTTGAACGATTGTGTCTACGTAACACCTGAAATTAAAGGTGCAAATTTGACACAGGAAAATGACATCTTAGTTTGTATTAG
Source organism: Flavobacterium sp. JLP (assembly GCF_015350755.1). Lineage (NCBI taxonomy): Bacteria > Pseudomonadati > Bacteroidota > Flavobacteriia > Flavobacteriales > Flavobacteriaceae > Flavobacterium > Flavobacterium sp. JLP. Next base: position 256,520 of record NZ_JADKPS010000001.1, read on the forward strand.
AAATGGCTCTAAAGCTTTAATTGGAAAAAATGCAATAATACGTAAAGCTATTCAATTAGCTACCCATGGTGCTTTTATGACAGTTTTTAGAGCAGAGCATCCAAAATTTGTCTTTCAGTTATTTCAAACTGATGCATATAATAAGCAAGTAAATGCAGACTTGGGAGCAACAATCAATTCTATAAATGGGAAAAACTTTTTAAAGTATAAATTCATAGTACCCAAACCACAAGAACAACAAAAAATAGCTTCTTGCCTTTCTTCATTAGATGAACTAATTAGTGCACAATCCGAGAAAATTGAACAGTTGAAGTTACATAAAAAAGGGTTGATGCAAGGGTTGTTTCCAAAAATTAATTATTAAAATATGAGTGGTAATATAAAAATTTATAAATACAAAACATTAGGAAATGTAGCGGTTAGATTAAGAGATGATTTAAACAATCATCATTTTGTATTGTTATTTGCCTACAATGGCACGGGGAAAACTCGCCTGTCAATGGAGTTTAAAGACCAAAGTAAAAAACGAAAAAAAAATCCTGTTACTGACACACTCTATTATAATGCTTTCACAGAAGATCTTTTTCATTGGAATAATGATCTTGAGAACGATACTGAAAGACATTTGATGATTAATAGAAATTCAAGATTTTTTAAAGGATTTCGGGAATTAGCACTTGAAGAGAAAATATTCACTTTTCTGGAACGATATGCTGATTTTGATTTTAGAATTGATTACGAAAATTGGACTATTGTTTTTAGTAAGCAAGTTAAAAATCCTAAATACAAGCCTGAAACAGAAGAATTAGAATATATAATTCAAAACCATATTAAAGTATCGAGAGGAGAAGAAAATATTTTTATTTGGTGCATTTTTCTTGCTATATGTGAGTTAGCCATTGACGATGCCGAGTCGTATAGTTGGGTCAAAAACATATATATTGATGACCCAATTTCTTCATTGGATGACAATAATACTATAGCTGTAGCTAGCGATTTAGCTCAATTATTAAAAAAAGGAAAGGACAAAGTAAAAGTTGTAATTTCATCTCACCATTCATTATTTTTTAATGTAATGTATAACGAACTCAGGAATATCGAACATAAAAGTCATTTTTTGCATAAAAATGGTCCAGAAGGTTATATATTAAGGGCTACTGATGATACTCCGTTTTTTCATCACGTTGCTGTGTTAACTGAATTAAAAAAAGTATCAACTACGCAAAAAGTAAATACATATCATTTTAATATGCTGCGTAGCATATTAGAAAAGACTTCAACTTTTTTTGGGTATGATGAATTTTCCAAGTGCATATATGGTATCGATGATGACGTACTTTTTTCACGTGCCTTAAATTTATTAAGCCACGGAAAATATTCAATATACCAACCTGTTGAAATGAATGAAGATAACAAAGAATTATTTAATAGAATATTGAATGCATTTTTGGATAAATTCGAATTCCAATTACCTGAAATATTAGCATAATATAAAAACAAGTCAATGACTCAAAAAGAACAACAGCAACTAGGTAAAACCCTTTGGGATATAGCAGATAACTTAAGAGGTGCAATGAATGCGGATGATTTTCGTGATTATATGCTTTCGTTTCTCTTCCTTAGATATTTATCTTTCAACTACGAAGAATCAGCAAAAAAGGAATTAGGAAAAGATTATCCAGACGATACTCCAAAGGATGTTATGTCTAGGCTAAAAGTTAATACTCCTTTAGAAATTTGGTATAAAGAAAACCCAAATGATATTGAAGACTTTGAAAAACAAATGCGCCGTAAAGTGCATTATGTTATTGAGCCTCATCATCTGTGGAGTAACATAACCGAATTGGCACGTACACAAAATGCAGATTTATTAGTAACTCTAGAGAATGGTTTTAGATATATTGAAAACGAATCGTTTGAAAGTGCTTTTCAAGGTTTGTTTTCCGAAATTAATTTGAATTCTGAAAAATTAGGTAAAACTTCTAGCGAAAGAAACAAAAAACTCTGTACTATTATTCAGAAGATTTCAGAAGGAATAGCCGATTTTTCTGCTGATTCCGATACTCTCGGTGATGCTTATGAGTACTTGATTGGTCAGTTTGCAGCAGGTTCAGGTAAAAAAGCAGGAGAATTTTATACACCACAACAAATTTCAACCATCTTATCTGAAATTGTAACATTAGACAGCCAAGACCCAACAATGGGTAAAAAAAATAAATTGGACAAAGTACTGGATTTTGCTTGTGGTTCAGGTTCTTTATTATTGAATGTTAGAACGAGAATTAAGGATAACGGTGGTAGTATTGGTAAAATATTCGGACAAGAAAAAAATATCACCACTTACAACCTTGCTAGAATGAATATGTTATTACACGGTATGAAAGATACCGAGTTTGAAATATTTCATGGGGACACCTTACTCAATCAATGGGATTTACTAAATGAAATGAATCCAACAAAAAAGATAGAGTTTGATGCAATTGTTGCCAACCCACCCTTTAGTTTGCGTTGGGAACCAAACGATACCTTGGCAGATGATTTCCGTTTTAAAAGTTATGGTTTAGCCCCAAAATCAGCAGCAGATTTTGCATTTTTATTACACGGTTTTCACTTTTTAGGAAAAGAAGGCACAATGGCAATCATATTACCACACGGTGTTTTATTCCGTGGTGGTGCAGAAGAAAAAATTCGTACTAAGCTATTAAAAGACAATCATATCGATACTGTAATTGGTTTACCTTCTAATCTCTTCTATTCAACGGGCATTCCTGTTTGTATTTTAGTACTGAAAAAATGCAAAAAACAAGATGATGTTTTATTTATCAATGCAAGTGAGCGTTATGAAAAAGGAAAGCGACAAAATGCATTAAGAGAAGGAGATGGTGATGAACCCAATGACATTCAAGATATCATAGATACATATAAATATCGCCCAGAAAACATAGAAAGATATGCTCGCAGGGTTTCTATGGAAGAAATTGAAAAGAATGGGTATAATTTGAATATTTCAAGATATGTGAGTACATCACTTGACGAAATAAAAATTGATTTAAATAAAGTTAACGAAAAATTAGTTGATATTAATAAATCTATAAACGAAGCGACCGAAAAGCACAATCAGTTTCTTAAGGATTTAAATCTACCGCTAATTTAAGAGTTAAACAAATGGTAGAAAATGTAATTTAAAATGGTTACTGCCGCTGTGGCATTATAGATTAGGTGTTCAAATAATACAATAAATTAAAAGTTACAAGTAACTATATGGCATTAATATCAATACTTTTTATAACATTATTTTTCTTCACTTTACTATTGGGTTATCTCTTGTTTTTTAAACCAAACAGTAGATTGCTGATATTGGCAGTGCTATTTATTGTGGTGTTTTTAGCATTATTAGGATTAACGTCATATTATTCAATAATTGAATTAGATAAAGTAGAGAGCTATGATGAACTAGGCCCCTTTGGAGATTATATTGGTGGGGTACTAAACCCACTTATATCTGTTTTTGCAGTATTTGCGGCTGGATTCGCTTTTTATGCACAGTATCAAGCAAATATGCAAGTACAAGAACAATTTAAAGTTCAACAATTTGAAAGTCAATTTTTCGAAATGTTAAGACTTCATAGAGCTAATATCGATGAAATGAAAATTGTGGGTTATGAAATGATAACCTCTACAACTGTTGAAGAAGGAACTACAGGCAATCCTGTTTCTAAAACTGTTACAGTATCAAGACAACCCCGTATCACTGAAGGTAGAAAAGTATTTGTTGCAATGATTACTGAACTTGTAGCTTGCGCCGAGTTCATTCGCCTTTATAATAATAATTGGAGCTTAAAAAAAGATAATCAAAGTATCCTTAAACTGGCTTATGAATTTTTCTTTTTCGGATCAAAATCAGAAGTTGTGTCATCAAAAGTCATTGAAGAAAATTATATTAAAATTATTGGATATGAACTAGACAAGGTTAGTGACTTTCATAAAAAATCAGCGGGAGATAAAAACAGATTTCATGGACTAAATGGTGATCCAATAAAACTTTATATAAAATACAAGCCCTTCTCCGGTCACGAAAATAGATTGGGTCATTATTACAGGCATTTGTACAGCACTGTAAAATATGTTGTCAATAAAGAAAAAGAAGGTTTAATTAATTATAAACATGCAAGAGAGTACTTAAAAATATTAAGATCCCAAATGTCAAATGATGAACAATTAATGCTTTATTATAATTATATAATAGGTTTTGGAAAGGATTGGGAAAATGATGGTTACCTCACTAAATATAGAATGCTTCATAATTTACCTATTAGTAGAGTAAAATATACTGAGAACCCAAGAGTACATTTTAAGGACTTTATTGATTCACTGAAACCAGAAGATGGACACTTATTTGAATGGGGAGATTTGTAAACTTATCACTTTTTAAATATTTATATTTAATCTACATCAAAATCCATTAATTCCTTTGGCTGTTTTCCAAGACCTTTGGCCAAATCTAAGAGTGTTGTAAATGATAAATTTCTTTTCCCATTTTCGATATCACTAATAGTCGCCTTAATAAGTTTATCACTATTTAAGGCAACATTATCTTGACTTAAACCTAATTCGGTCCTCAACTTCTTAATATGCAAACCAAACTTTTTCAATTTTTCCTCCTTATGTTTTTCCATCTTCTAAGCTTTTAAACAAAAGGCGTGATAATTCAATAAAAAAATGCTATAAGAACTTATAACGGTTCTGTCGCATCTGTCAGAATCAAATACAAGAATTTAAGTAATTTAAAATTTAGGCCGCCAATTTACAGAATGATTTAAACATAGTTATCTCTGGTCTACTAACCATCTGATTCTTCCTCAGCATATGCACAACTTCAATTCCACTCAAGGTTCGTCTGGCCGATTCAAAACTTTTAAAACCTAATCCGTTTTGTATGCGCCACTTGATAAAACGATGATCTTGTTCTACAATATTGTTGAGATATTTACATTGTCGGATTTTAATCTTTGAGAACGAACGCTTGTTATAGACTTTGATAGCGGCAGTATTAGAACCGCTTTTATCAATGTTTATTACTCTTGGCCTGTAGTTACTACTAATTGCTTTAATTAGAAATGACTGCGCGCTCATTCTATTCCTTTTTCTGGTCAAAAGAAAGTCTACCGTATTGCCTAATTTATCTACTGCTCGATATAAATAACACCAAATACCTTTTACTTTGATATAAGTCTCATCCAATCTCCAGCTTGTCCCCACTCTAAGCTTTCTCTTCTTCATCTCCGACTCAAGAAAAGGTGTAAACTTATAAACCCAGCGCTGAATGGTAGCATGATCAACATGAACTCCTCGCATTTTCATGATCTCTTCAACATCCCGATAGCTTAATGTAAACCTAAGCTTAAAATATACGGCCTGCAGTATAATAGACTTCGGATAGCAATGACCTTTAGTATTCATGAGTTTAAGAATTTAAAAAGGCAAAGATAAAACTTAGCTTTAGATGCGACAGAACCAAATTTTGTTAAAGAGACAATAGTCCTATAAATGAAGTATTATATCCTATAAATATACTCGCAAATGTTTCTTATTTTGTAAAAAATAAATTTATTAAAGAACGATTAATTTTTATATAATATGGCAATTGAATAATGCAAAAGATATAAAATACATCTTTTCCGTCACATCATTACCTTAGAAATTGGCAATATAGAAACAATTAAAAATGCCATTTTCAATTTCTCCAGAACAGCAATGCCCCCACGCTATTGACGGATTGACAATAACCAGTACCGTTAGATTTTGATGGTTTTGTTACGCTGTCTAGTTTAAAAATAGCAGCGATGCATCCTTACACGCCAATTTAAAACACTTATACTCCTATTTGTCCATTTATTACTTTTCGGCAAATCCGATAATCAAATTGCAAAAGTTGTACGAAATGTTCTGTACTTTATCTTTTAAAATACAACAGCTGCTGTATCAGCAAACAATTAACAATCAATATATTCATTTCTAAGTTTCGGAACTAAATTTTTGAATTGATAAATAAAGCAAAAAAACGATGACCCCTATTAATGCCATAATCATATCTGAAGAACAAGAAACTTTTCAAATCTTAAAAAAATTTGAGGAAGAAAACGTCATGATTATTGAGATAATTGGTAACGCTGATTGTATAAAAGACGGCATAATTTTAATAAAAGAGAAAAAACCAGACCTTATCCTTTTAGATATTGTTTTTAAAGACAATCTGTTTTTTGAAATGCTTGAACAATTAGAATTCAGCATTCCCAAACTTGTATTTATATCCGCAAATAAGGATTACGCTGTTAAAGCCTTTAAACATGATGCAGTTGATTTTTTACTGAAACCAATTGATTTTAATTCGATAATAATGGCTGTTTATAAAGTAATTAAAAGAAGGGAAATGGAACGCTCTTATCAGCATCAAAAAATTAACAATATAAATATTTCAAACACTGTTAATCAAAAAAATGACTATGTTGCCGTTGCATCTTTAGAAAAAATAGAACTCATACTAATGTCAGAAATTACTTTTTGCAAGGCAGATGGAAAGTATACCGTTTTTATACTGTCTAACGGAACCAAAGTAATGTCAAGTAGAAATCTGGGTGAATACTGCAACATTTTGGATAACAGTTATTTTTTCAGAATACATCATTCTTATATTATCAATCTTCGGCATATTGCTAAAATTTCAAAAAAAGATGGTTATTTCTGCGAACTTTCGAATGGATTAATTTTACCTGTTGCCAAAAGACGGCAAGATGACTTTAATAAATTTATAAAACTTAAAGACTAAAAATAGTTTAAGTTAACTTCAATAACTAGGAAAATGAAGACCGATAATATTTCAGAAAGCAACGCTGCAAAAGAGAAAAATAATAATGCCCCTTATTATTTTGAAGAACCTTTACATGATCTGTGTAAAATTTTAGATTTTTCGATGGATCTGATCTGCTCTTATGACGAAGAGGGAAGATTTGTATGGGTAAATAAAGCTTCAAAACATATTTTAGGCTATAAACCGGAAGAATTAATTGGTGAAAAATGCAGTAATTTTATATTTCATGATGATGATATTCCGAAAAATGAAACTATTGAATTTAGAAGCGAGGCATGCTTACCTATACTTGAAAAAAAGTTCATACACAAAAACACCAATATTATTTATCTGCAATGGTCTACTGTAAGGGATGATGTTAAAAAATTATGCTATTGCATCGGCAGAGATATTACTGAGAAAAAAAAAATTGAAAAGGCATTTGAAATTGAAAGGCTTCAATTCTTTAATATATATTCACAGGCACCTTCCTATATGGGAATTTTAAATGGTCCCAACCATGTTTATGAATTGGCAAATGAACTCTACCTGCAATTAATTGATAAGAGGGATATTATCGGGAAGCCCGTAAAAGAAGTTTTACCGGAACTTGAAACGCAGGGGATTTTTGAAATTTTAGATAATGTATATCAAACAGGCGAAAGCTTTTGTGCTAATGAAATGCCCATAACATTTGATCGCTATAGCGACGGGAAACTAAAAGATGTTTACTTAAATTTTATTTTTCAGGCACGCAGGGATGCCAATAATATTATTGATGGAATATTTATTTTTGGCAATGATGTAACAGAACAGGTTTTATCGCGAAAAAAAATTGAACAAAGCGAAAAAATGTATAAAGATCTAATCCATAAACTGCCGGTTGCCACCTGCTCCTGCGATGCTGAAGGACGGATAGTGCTCTATAATAAAGCTGCAGCAGCATTATGGGGCAGAGAGCCTGAATTAGGAAAAGATTTATGGTATACTTCATGGAATAATAATGATAATAAAAAAAAGCACGCTGCGCTTCTGAACTTATGTTCGTTGGCCGCTGCACTAAAAGAAGGGGATCCAATCCTTAGTAAGGAAATAATTATAGAACGCCCCAATGGAGATAAGCGCAATGTATTGCCGCACCCAGTTCCGTTTCACAATGCTGATGGCGAGGTAACAGGAGCCGTTATTGTACTTTCTGATATTACAGAAATGAAACTGGCACAAAAAGAACTGAGAAGAAGTGAAAAAAAATACAGGTATCTTTTTGACAACAATCCAATGCCAATGTGGATTATTGATTTAGCCTCTTTTAAATTTCTGGATGTAAATAAAATGGCAATTCTGCAATACGGATACAGCCGTGAAGAATTCCTTTCTATGACTGCTTTGGACATACGCCCAAATGATGATAAAATTCATTTCATAAAATCGAGTGATATTTCAAATATTAATGAATCGAATTACAATAGGGGAATTTGGAATCATATAAAAAAAGATGGAACTATTGTTCCGGTTGAAATTATTGCCCATAATATTGTCTATGAAGGAACTGCCGCAAGATTAATTCTTTCTAATGACATCTCTGATCGCAAAAAAGCAGAAACAAATCTGGAAAAAAGAAACCGGGAGCTTATCAAAACCAATGCAGAACTGGATCGATTTGTATATAGTGTGTCACACGATCTGCGTTCCCCCCTAACTTCTATTCTTGGTCTGATCTCTTTTATTGAAACAGAAAGCAGGGAAATTGACACCCTTAAGCATGCCGAACTGATACGGATCAGTATCAATCGTCTGGATGACTTTATAAAAAATATTTTAAGTTATTCGCGAAATAACCGTACAGGGCTTGAAGTGGTAGCTATGCCCATAAATGAAATGATACATGACACAGTAGATTCGCTTCAAAGAATGAAAGAAGCAAAAGGAATTCGTTTTTATATTGAAATCAAGGAACAAAAACCTTTTTACACAGACAGGCTGCGATTTACAACTATTCTAAAAAATCTAATTTCCAATGCCATAAAATATCATAAAAAAGAGGAAGCTGATCGATTTGTAAAAATATTTGGACATTCAGATCATGAAAATCTTCACTTTTCAATAGAGGATAACGGGATAGGAATTGATCCGGCATATCATAAAAAAATATTTGAAATGTTTTTTCGTCTTTCAGGCAAAGACGGCTCAGGCATTGGCTTATATATCGTTAAAGATGCAGTAGAAATATTACAGGGCTCCATAGAAGTACAGTCAGAAAAAGGTACTGGAACCAAATTTAATATCACGCTAAAAAATTTGAAACCATGTTAAAAGAACTAGACCCAAAATTTGAAACAGTTATGATTATTGATGATAACCTGGTAGATTTATATATTATCTCACGTATGGTCACTAAGAATAATTTTGGAAAAAATGTGCTGCATTATACCGAAGCACAAGAAGCCATGAAATATCTACAGGAGAATCAGGAAAATATTTCAAAATTACCTCAAATAATTTTTGTGGATATCTACATGCCTTTAATGTCCGGATTTGAATTTCTGGAAGCATATGATACATTATCAACTAATTTGAAAAATTATTGCAAAACCTATATCGTATCCTCAACAATAGACAATGAAGATATTGCTCAATCAAACAATAATAAGAATGTGGTTGCTTTTCATGTTAAACCGATAACCAAAGAATTCCTCGACCGAATTATTAATGAATAGTTACTAAAAGTATTAAATGCAATAATAAAATAACCCAAATCAGGATTTTATACTTCAGCACTCTGCTGGCAATATCGTAGTGATCTTAAAAATTACTACAATTGCTGTTTTTTAACTGTGGTCAAGTTATAACACAGCCTGAGTTCTTAACTCTTACAAGCTTTATTCAAGAATTTGGCAGGATTTTAATACTTCATTCATTCTAGTTTATCTTTCATTTAATGGTACAATTGGCCGCACTAGCTGCTCTTTTAAAAATTCACAATAATTCACCTTCATCTGTAGCATTATTTAAGCCCTGTTAGTTTTCATCTTTATCGATTTCCTGGATATACGGTTATTCTATATAGCTGTCAGTTATTACTTCTCCCTTTTAATTTAAAGCGCATTGCTTTTAATTTGTTCAAGCTCTTACAAAACATTGCTTTACAAATCTGCCAATTTTTTTTCGAGTAATAAACTGTAATCCCAATAATGAAAAAACTAGCTTTCAAATCAATTTTTTTTATTCCCATAATAACCCGAGCAACAAATCTGCCTGCTCCCGATTTACCCGATGAATCAGTTACATCTCCTATTGACTCAACGATTTTTTACTATTTACAGCAGATGTCGTATTTAGTGCTATAGCATTTTCAAAAAATGAGAGCCTTTAATTTTAAAGTGCGATATAAGTATTATAATTTAACCAAAAGAAAATATGAAAAAATCTTTACTATTACTATCTATTTTGCTTTCTTTTCAAAGTTTTTCCCAAATACATCTTGGTGTCAATTATGATGGACCACCTCCTCCGCCTCCTCTAATACCTTATATTAAACTCAATACTATAATAAACAATGAGTTTACACGACAGCTAAAATTAGTTTTTGATTCTGAAGCAACAGACGGCGTAGATGGCGGTATTGATGTAAAAAATATAGATGTAGATTTTCCTCAGGACATTTCTTTCTGGATTGAAAATGAAGATTACATAATTCAGGGACTTAATTTTAATTTATCTAGAAAAATTCCGCTTTCGGCAAAAGCAGCTGTGAGTACAAAATTTAATTTTTATATCTCTGAAACTGATGGTTTTGATGATACACAGCCAATTTATATATACGATGCACTTGATATGTCTTATCATGATATTAGAAACACACCATATCAGGTTGTAGTTAAACCTGGAAAAGATACAGGACGATTTAAAATAAGTTTTACTAATAATAATGGCACACTGGCAACAAATAATGTAGTCAGAAGTATTTTTTTTATTAGTCAGGACAATAAAAGCCAGATTTTAAATGCCACAAATCCAAATAATGAAATTATTAAATCATTTGGACTTTATGATATTCTTGGAAAATCTGTTATTTCAAAAGATAATTTAGGGGCCGAACAAAACTTTAGTTTTTCAACTTCAGGATTAAGTGCTGGAGTATACATTGTAATATTCATGACGGCCGATAATGCAAAAATAACTCAGAAAATCATTATTTCTAATTCTGGTAATTAAAATTTGCTATTAATTTCTTACAGACAATTTTTAAAAATATGCAGTAAATATTAAACTGATATCAGCTCAACAAAATAATAGAATTATATTAATATTATTTTTCTTCTTTCTAAAATCTATAGGAAATGGCCCAAAGCGCTGCTTTTAACAGAAGCTGGAAACCCGGAGATGTTGAAGAAGTGAAATAAAAAATATAGAAGCTATTCAAAAATAATTGTACAATGATAATGATATGAATGATGTCTCGTGAAATGAACAAATTTTAACATTTAACCCTTACGATACATACAAACCGCTTAAAAACAAAAACTTAAAATAATTATCTTACAATTCAATTGAAAAATAAGCCAATTTCTTTAAATCGTTCATAAAATGGTTTGTAAATTGTAAAGTAGACGTCACAATAAAATCCCATTTCTTACGAAGTGGGATTTTTTTTATGTCTTTTCTTTACTGTTCAAATTATTTTAAATATTTAAGCTTTTAGTATTATCACTTTTCCGTAAGTGTCCACGACTTAAAATCCAGCTCATTCCTTTTTCATTGTAGAAATGATACGTTCTCTGTGAATGAATCCCCATTCTGCAATAGTATTGGTAAGGTCTTTGAGCGAATTACCATAATCTGTAATCCGGTATTCTACGGCGACAGGTGCAGTGTTTAACACTATACGCTCAATTAATTCATTCATTTCCAAATCCTTCAATTCGCGGCTAAGAACTTTACCGGAAATACCCTTTACTTCCCTCAGCAATTCAGAGTAGCGCATGGGCTTATAACACAGACACGCAATTATCGACATTTTCCATTTTCCATTTAAAATGTCCATTGTATCACTAATCGCCAATATTTTATGGCTGCAACTTTTTATTGGATCGAAATTTTCCTTCATATCATAAACGTGGTTACTCATTTGTCACTATAACTTTTTGTCACTTGGTTACAAATGTACACATCATTATTATAGCTTTGCAGTAAAAATTATAAAAATGGAATTAATCAATAATTTAAAATGGCGCTATGCTGTTAAAAAGTATTCAGAAGAGTTGATCAGTGAAAATAAGATTGACCAAATTATCGAAGCCATCAACCTGACTGCATCTTCTTGCGGGATACAGCCTTATCGCCTGATTGTGATAACTAATCCGGGAATAAGACAAAAACTGGCTGAAGGTTCTTTCAATTTACAAATCCAGGCTTCTTCTCATTTACTCGTCTTTGCCGCATTTAACAGCATAACAAACGAATACATTGCAGATTATGTAGCAATGATGGAAGAACAACGCAATTTGGAAATTGGAGCGCTTAACGATTTCAGAGATGTTCTGATCTCTCATTTTTCAACCCAAACTCCTGAACAAAATGCGGTATGGTCGAGCAAACAGACTTATATTGGCTTAGGAACTGCCTTAATTGCAGCTGCTGAACTTAAAGTAGATGCAACTCCTATGGAAGGTTTTAATCCGGAAATATTTAATGAAATTTTAGGTTTGACAGAAAAAAATCTTCACGCTTCAGTGATTATTTCTCTTGGATATCGAGATGCTGCAAACGACTATCTGGCATCGATGTCAAAAGTTCGTCTTCCAATTGACGAATTCTCAACTAAACTATGATAATTTAAATTATTATTTCATGAACAAGCTTATCACAGAAAAATCCCATTTCTACGAAATGGGATTTTTTTTATGGTTTTACACCCTTTCGATTTTACAAATAAAACAACAGGCTTCTGAATTTCTTGCGTGAAGATATTCCACATCGCTTTTTGTTTCAAAGATTTCGGCAATTAGTAAATCGATATCATTATCGACAACTAATTTAGTAAAAATCATTTTTTGTTCTTTGCTATAGCCAATTAGCGATAAAGGAAAATTTTCTTTATCTGCTTTTAATTCTGCGGGGAAATTATAAATATCCGAATATTGCTCAACTTCTTCTTTATTAATAAATATAGGGCCAGATTGATTAAAAGCATTGTTTTCTGAAAACGGACTATAAGCAAAAACCAAACGAACATCCTGACCTACACTAAATGGTTTCAACGAAATTCGGCATGGTCCTTTTCCTGTTGCTAATTGCTCATAAACTTGATTACCAAAATTATCAATATTTGTTTTCCGAATTTGGCTTACAAACTCTTTAGACAACGGAACAATTTTAAATTTTTTCATTTTTTTAATTTTTAAATCAAAACAAATTTATATTCTGTTCTTCTTATTAAAAATCCGTTTCTTGCTCAATTTCCCTCGATATCCATCAGGACATGCAGACCAAATTCATAAAACAATGGAAGATCTAAACTACATTTAGTAAGTCAATCTCTTCAAATCATCCATAAAATTTATAGAAATTTGTGCAGTCGAGGTCATAAACAGCAAAAAGGCGCCAATTGAAGACAATTGGCGCCTTTTTCGTTAAACTTCATTGTAAATCAGAAAATTCCTAACTGCCCTAAAAGAATAGTCCCTGCACTATAACAATGGAAAGATTTTATTCTGCCGTTTTCGATTTTGAAAACATCACAACACGGTACTTCTATTTTTTTTCCAGTGGGATCGATTATTCCTGACGAAAACTGTAGTGGTCCTCTATGGGTTCCATTTAAAGATAATTCTACCACTACAGTATTTTGATTGTCCAAAACATATAGTTCATATAATTCTCTGTGCATATCAGGAAAAGCTGCTGCATAAACATCTACTGTTTTTCCAATATCTTCACCATAATATTTAGTTCCCGCAGAGACATCCCAAAAATAACCGTCATCTGTAAAAAGTTCGACAAATGCTTTCGCATCCTGGCTTTCTGCCACACTGTAAAGTTTTCGAATTAATTTTTCGTTTTCTGAATTTGAATTTACTATTGAAGCTTTCATAATTGTTGTTTTTTATGTTTAGTATTTAAATATAAATTGACGTTTTTTCTTAAACAGTTCTGAATACAAAACCGTAAAGCTCACCGATAATTCTTATGGTTTGTTTTATTTTTTGATGTCAACAAAAACATATAGTTTGACCGCTTTTCCATTTTCGAAAACAAAAAGATCCATTCCGGTAACGGCATTAGGTTTTTCAGCAGGTCCATTCTGCCAATAAAGTCTTGCGGTATTCTGATTTACATCGATTGCTTTGACAGGCGAAAATTTAGAATTCAAACTTTTTTTCTGAAGATCTTCTACAAATTTGTTGATTTCCTGGTATCCAATAGCAGTAAAATGAGTATCAACCATCTGGATGTTCTCAGCATACACTTTTTTCATTAAATTGCTGCGCTTTTTAAGATCTTTTTCATTCCATATTGCAAGGTGTAATTCTACCAATGATTTGATTTCAGATTCAGAGATCATATTTGAATTCGGCTTATCAGTCCCTTTTTTTTCTATTTCTTTAGGTGACCAAAGAATTGCTGAAGGATTATTCTTTTCGTAACCTTTTCCATTCGGATAAGAAACCAGCTCCATTTTAGAACCCCAAGGTGTTTCAAAATAAACCCATGATTCTCCTGCCGTATCTCCAGATGGAGTTAAAAATGGTTCTCCTAATATTTTTACGCCTTTGGATTTCAAATATTTTACGGATTCACTTATATCAGCTGTATAAAAAGCAATATGAGAGGCTCCGATATCATCAGAATTAGGATGTACTTTACTGCCTTTATTGTCAGCGTAACTAAATACTTCAATACTTGCACCTGTTCCGGCATTTATCATCTTTATAGTAACAGCCCCAGTAGCAGGATTTATATGATTTGCTTCTTTCCAGCCAGCGTCCAACGGTATAGGTCCAAGTTGTGTTATGGGTTTAAAACCAAGTACCTCACTGAAAAATGTTATTCCCTGATTTAAATCCGGTACATTAATTCCAACATGATCGATTCCGATAATTCCTGCATTATTTTGAGCCTCCACTTTTTCTGCCGTTGAAAAGAAAAAAACGAGATTTAATAAAGCAACTGCAGAAGTTTGTATTTTTTGATTTGATTTATTACGTGTTTTCATGATTACTGTTTTTGATGTATTTATATATAATTTGATTTTTTGATCTTAATTAATTACTGTAAGCTGCTAACCATTTTGCTTTGATAGCTGCACGAGCTTCTATAAATTCCTTGTCAGTCCCTTTAGCGATCGCATCCAGCGGAAAACGAAGCGGTCTGTCTCCTTTTTTCATACTTACCAATTCTAGAATTCCGTCAGCAATGGTCTGGGGATTCATATCAAACTCAGCCATTTTACCAAACAACGCAGTCCCTAATGCATTAAATTTTTCCGACGCTGCTTCTCCATACTCCTCTATAATTTCAGCTTTATCTGCATGAATACCAGCTTTAGAACCGTTATTCATTTCTGTTGGATAAACTCCTGGCTGAATGCTCACATTCTCAATTCCGTAATCTCTTAGTTCATCCTGAAGACCTTCGGTAAAACTTTCAACTACCAGTTTTGATGCGATATAAGGGATCATAAAAGGAAGTGTATGACCGCTTGCTCCAGTAGTAATATTGATAATAAGACCATTTTTTTCTTTTCTCATTGCAGGAAGCACTGCTTGATACATACGAAGCACGCTGTAAACATTTACATCGAACATCCTGCGTACCTGATCAATTGAATATCCTTCCAGCAGACCAAAACCGCTTACTGCAGCATTATTGATAAGCACATCAATTTTTCCGTATTTAGTAAGCATTTTTTCTACAGCATTACTAACCGATCCATCATCTGTAATATCTATATCTACTACTTCAATGTTATGAATTTCACTTAATTCTTGTGCTGCTGCTGCATTTTTATCTTTTGTATTTCGCATTCCTGCAATTACTGAATGGCCGGCATTTGCTAATGTTATAGCTGTAAGTTTACCAAATCCTGAACTTGTACCGGTAATGAAAATTGTTTTTGACATGATTTCTAATTTTATATGTTTATAAAGTTTGTCCCTTTTGAACATTACAAAGTTGCGACAACTGCAAAACCTTTACATTGATTAGAAATAAGTAAAAACTTGATATAGATCAAGTGTTCTGCATGGGGCATAAAAAAAAGGAGCTTTAAGCTCCTTTCTTTTAATTATTTCTTTGCCGTCTGTTTCCGTATACGGCTTAATGTTTCTGGTGTCATGCCGAGATAAGATGCAATCATGGTCTGTGGTATGCGTGAAGCAAAACCAGGATATTTATTGATAAAGTTTAAATACTTTTCTTCTGCCGTAAAACTAAGTGATCCTTGAATTCTGTTTTGTGCTGCAATAAAACTTCTTTGCAAAATTACATTGATCATATTATTAAAAGCAGGTATTTCCCTGCAAAGCATTTCAAAATTTTCATGGGTAAACAATATAAGTTCACTATCTTCAATCGCGTCTATATTAAAACGTGACGGCTGCTGGAACATCAGGCTTTCTCTATCTCCTGTCCACCAATTTTCAATACTAAAGCTATTTACATGCTCACTTCCTTTTTCATCCACAGAATAAGTCCGAAGGCATCCCTGAGTAATAAATGCATCATATTTCCAAATATCCCCTTCCTGAAGAAGATACTGTCTTTTACGCAGTTTTTTTTCAATGGCAAAGGATTTAATATAAGCAGACTCTGATTCTGTCAGGGTTGTTTTATCGTCAAGATATTTTTGGAATATTTCATACATACAAATGTAAAATTATATAAAAGCTCTCTTATCGGCAAATTTATCTCAGCAGATATAATTCCAATTTTTGTCGATATTACGCTTTATAAAGATTTTTTTTAAAGTTCATTATATATTATCATATGACCAAAAAAGACATTAATCCCCTACACAACACTACATATGGTAAACTATTTCTTCAAATCATCCATAAAATTTATAGAAATTTTTCCAGTCGAGTTCACTAAAGCCAAAAGGAGCCAATTAAAGTCAATTGGCGCTTTTTTTTAACCAATCACACAATTAAAACTTACGTTTATGCTCTTCTATTTAATCAATACAATACTGGTTTTAGCATACTGGTTAACTGCAATTTTCACCTCGTCAAAATCAGGTGCTGAGAGTTTTGGTTTATAATTTTTAGAAAATCCAAATCCTTCTGTTGGATAACCAATCATATTTCTATCACATTTTCCGTTATTATTCAGGTCTTGATAAACAGCAATAGCATAATCGCCATCCGGCAGGTTTTTGAAGGTGTAAACCACTTTATTTTCTGTAGCTTTTACTTTTGCGGTGGCAATCTGTGACGCATTATCAAGAAAGCCTTTCTCTTTATCGTACAATCCAAAAAAAACAGATCCTTTGCCGGGTTCTACGCCTGATACTTCAACGCTGAAATTATGTTGTGCAAACAGTGCTGAATTAACTGTTAGAAGTATTATCAAGTTTATCATTTTAATTTTCATATGTAATATTTTTTAGGATTTACAATAGAACCTTTTCTAGCTTCTCTTTCTCTAATGGGTTAAAAAAGTGATTCATTTTTTTTACATTCCCTTTTTTAAACGCCTGATAGGGTTCTGATTGTGAGAGCAGCGATTTTTTTATAATACTTTTAAAAATGAAGGTGATTGCTTTTTGGAGAGGATGAATTTTCTGGCGGACCATCTCGAAATAATCGTTCAAATTTTGCTGTCTAAAACCTAGAATATTATCTAAATCTTCGCCATCTTTTAAAATCCCGCAGTGAAAATTTTTCTCTGCAAACGCCTTTTGTGGAAAATCAGCTTTGCCTAAGCCAAATTCAGCAAACATTTTGTCTAGAAAAGATCTATAAGTAATAACACAATCCTCTCCCCCTCCTAGGTTGAATATTTGGTTCTCTAGTTTTTTTTGGTTTCCAATTGCTTTAGCAAAAGCTCTGCCCGTATCTTTTGGCGTGCAGATTTCCATTGGTGTATCCAGCGGCATGTGAAACATCAATTTGGATATCTTATGGTTCCCCATAATTGCAGCGAGACGAAAAATACTCCACGATAATTTGGATTTCGCAATCAACGATTCACACAACACCTTTGTTTCTCCATACTGATCACCGGGACTGGGCTGCAAGATATCAGTGATACTTATCTCGGGATTCTTCATCCTGTCACCATAAACTGAAATACTGGAACTAAAAATCAAATAACAACCTGGTGAATTCTTCTCTAAAGCGTAAATAAGGTTTTCGGTTCCTCTCACATTGACACTGTAAGCCATCTCTGGATCTATATCGGCAAGAGGTGGAATGACCGCTGCCAAATGGATAGCTGCATCCTTATTTAGGGCAACTTTTAGCACTTCTTCTCTATTGCTGATGTCGCCGTATATAATCTCTACATGAGATCGAAAGGGAGCCAGTTTTTTTACCGAATTTTGGGTTTTTAAATCAAAAACCGTTATTTCATAATCCGTATGCTGAACCAGATGCTGCAAGGTTTCAAATCCTACAGTTCCAGATGCACCCGTCAGAAGTATTTTTTTTTTTCGTGAGATCTTATTTTCCATTTTTTTTACTTTAACATTTGTCCTTTTCAATCCGATTAAATCTTGATGAAAAAGTTACATTTGTTATACAATATGTTCATTATTTAACGTTGTGTTCTTTTTTGATTACTATGTAAATCTATTAAAGAAGAATGTATTTGCTGTTTCAAAAAAGGATGATACTGTACGTTAACGAACAAAGACTAATGCTTTTGTAGCGTATGTAAAATAATTTATGATGGATTTAAGAAAAGATAGAAGGGTTCAGTATACTAAAAAAATATTGCGTGAGGCATTATTTAGTTTGCTGCACGAGAGTGAATTGAGCGAAATTACCATAACCGAACTGTGTAAAACAGCCGATGTCAACCGCAATACATTTTATCGGCATTATAATATTCCGCTGGATATACTGCTTGAAATAGAAGATGATGTTTTTGAAAAACTCTCAGTGGTTTTGCGTAAAAGCACCAATATGGATGATGTGATATTGCTCAGCTGCCAGTTACTGGAAAGCGATAAGCAGATGAGTAAAATTGTCTTTACCAAAGCAGATGGAAGCGGAATTCTGTCGCGAATCTTGAGAAGTGTTCGCAATAATTTTCAAGTTGAAAATCAAATAGAACTTACTGACGAAATGAAGCCTTTTGCTGAAATGGCCTACCAATTTGGCGAAAAAGGAAGTATTGCTGTCATCAAAGATTGGATCGAAAATGATTTCTCTATTCCTGCTGAAAGTATTGCACAAATGATTAGTTATCTGGTAAATAAACTCAATAAATTATAGCAATTTTTATTAGCTACCAATTCCTAATAGAATCTGTCAAAGCAAACGAATGCAGACCTTTTTTACAAAAAGGTAAGGCGGTATCTTTTACATTAATTAAATATAGTAAAAAATATAAAAGTACATTTTGTGAAAATCAAAAATAAAACGATATCAATTTTCTCTCAATCCCCGACAGGACATCTAACCAAATTACCAAAGTCAATGAGAGTTAAAAACTATATATGGTAAGCCAATTGCTATCCTATTTACTATTGTTTTATTATCTCATCATCCGTTTCCATTTGTTGATTATTACCTGTTACCCCAACTGATGCAAAAACTGGTTTATTCATCCTGTTAATTTCTTGATTATTACCCCTAAACTAGTAAAGCAAATAATCCTGATCAAATTAAAAAGTGATACTAATCATATTTACACATAGTATAAATTCTTACTTTTAAACATAATTAGAATCGATTTTGGAGTAGCCAATAAAAACATTAATATATATTTCTGATTTTCAATTCATTTACTTTAATCGAACAGATATAAAATACCAAAATTTTCAATTATAAAAATTAAGCATAACATAATTTAGAAAACACATGAAAAACTTGATTTTATTGCTTGCTTTTTCCATAGTTATGGTCTCTTGCAGACAAGAAACAGCAAGAACTAATAATGCAGATAAACCTTCATCTATAAGCACAGTATATTACAACGGAGATATTCTAACCATGGAAGGCGAAAACGCTACTTACGCCGAAGCCGTAGTCGTAAAAGATGGGAAAATATTGTTTGTAGGCAAGAAAGACGAAGCCATGCGACAAGCCGCGGAAGGCCATAAGATGGTGAATTTGGAAGGCAAAACAATGATGCCTGGTCTTATAGACCCGCACTTGCATCCCAATCTTGGTGCTATGATTTTGAGCACTAAATTTGCTACACCTTTTGACTGGGTTTTTCCTTGGGGAAATGTCAAGGCCGTGAGAGGACATGAAGCATTCATATCCAAAGTAAAAGAATATGAAGCTGAGTTAAAAGAGCCTAAAGAACCTCTTGTGGTTTGGGGTTTTATGGAGCCTTTTCACGGAGACATTTCACGTAAGGAATTGGATGGAATTTCTACTACACGACCGATTATGATTTGGCAATATTCTGCTCATGTAATGTGGTTGAACACCGCTGGTTTGAAGTATTTGAATATTACCGAGAAGGAAACTGAAGGAAACAGCCAAATTGATTATGCTGCCGGAAAATTTGTAGAAGCTGGATTTTTCAATGTCGTTGTTCCGAAATGGGCACCGACCATTAGAAATGATGAAGTTATGAAGACCAATATGTTAAAACTTCGTGACCTTGTACATATGGGCGGACTAACTACCATTGGCGATATGGGTACAGGTTCATCAGGAGAACTTTGGGGCGATTTTAATTACATGAAGAATAATCTGGAAAACGATAAGACACCTTTCCGTATGCAATTTACCCCCGATGTAAATACATTGAACTTGGTAAATGGCGGTGATTTTGAAAAAACGTTTGCCGATGTAAAAGAGTTTGGCAAAAAAACTTCGCCACATATTATAATAGATCATGCCGTAAAACTTTATGCTGATGGTGCATTTTTTGGTCAGAATTTTCAAGTTTTACCTCCAGGATATTTGGACGGGCATAGCGGTGAATGGATTATGACCCCTGAAAATTTAAGTGAAGCCATGAAATTTTGGTGGAACAAAGGTTATCCTATCCATATTCATTGCAATGGCAGCATGGGATTAGAAACCATCTTAGACGAACTAGAAAAATTACAAAAAGAATTGCCACAATTAAAACAAAGACTCACCATAGAGCATTTTGGAGAATCTAAACCTGAAGAGTCTGCCCGTATTGCAAAATTAGGAGCGGTGGTGTCTGCTAATCCCTACTATCTCTATTCTATGGGTGATAAATATGCATCCAATACTGTTCTTGGCCAGCAAAGAGGTTCAGAAATGGTTCGTTTGGGCTCATTGGTTAAAAACAAAGTGAAGTTTGCCCTGCATTCCGATTTCACTATGGCTCCTATTCAGCCATTGCTCCTGGCTTGGATAGCAACTAATCGTGTAACGGCCGATGGAACTTTGATGGCGCCTCAAGAAAGAGTATCTGCTTATGATGCATTGAAAGGCATCACGATTAATGCGGCTAATTTAATGCAATTGGATAAAATTACGGGATCCATAAAAGTGGGTAAAAAAGCGGATTTCGTCATACTTGCTGAAAACCCTTTAAAGATAGACCCTATAAAAATGAAAGACATTAAAGTGTTAGAAACTGTCTTTGAAGGCAAATCATTTCCTTTAAAAGATTAGTTAACAGATTATTTAAATAATAATTTTTAATCATTTACATACAGATTTTTAATAAATTAAACAGTTAAATAGTATGAAAATCTTAACATCTATCCTTTTATCATCGTGCATAGTATTATTCACTAGTGTTTACAGCCAGAATACTAATAAAAGCAAAACAATTGAAAAATTGAGTCCCACAATAAACACCTTTAGCAAACCACCCAAAAAGAACACCGAAAAGCTGTTTGATCCAATTACCCTGCCCAATGGAAAACAAAAAATAACAATCGATAATTTTGTCCGCGCCGAAACTGATAACTATTTTAAAATCAGAACAAATGACGGATGCTTTGGTAAATTATGCCACAACAGCGGTCCGGCAGATGTTAATCATCAATCCATAATCCGTACCAATCGTGATACGAGGTATTCTTATGGGATTTTTGATCTCAGCTCACCCCTTACCATTACCATACCCAATACCAAAGGACGTTTTATATCGATGATGGTGATCAATGAAGATTCCTATATCCGGGTATTTTATGAACCGGGCAATTATACCTTGACCAGAGAAAATGTTGGTACCCGATTTATTCATATAACCGTCAGAACTTTGGCAGATCCGAATAGTTCTGAAGACAATAAAATAGTAACAGCAATACAAGGGTCAATTGTTGTCAAACAAGCAAATACGGGCAAGTTGGAAATTCCCGATTGGGATGAAGAGAGCCTTACAAAAACGCGTAATTTACTTTTGGCATTGGCCAAAGATTTACCTAACAGTAAAGCCGCTTTTGGCACAGAATGGGAAGTAACCCAAGTACGACAACTGTTAGGAACAGCGGGAGGTTACGGTGGAAATCAAGAAAAAGATGCTATTTATCTTAATTTAAATCCACCTAAAGATGATGGTGTAACTGCTTATACCCTGACTCTGAAAGATGTTCCTGTAGATGCTTTTTGGTCTGTTTCTTTATACAATGAAAAAGGATACTATGAAGTAAATAAATACAGTAGCTATAATTTCAATTCGATAACATCCAAGAAGAATCCTGATGGCAGCGTAACCATACATTTTGGAGGAGATCCCAACCAGCCAAATTTTTTATATATCATGAAGGGATGGAATTATATGATTCGACTGTACAGGCCTCGCAAAGAAATTTTGAATGGAACCTGGAAATGCCCAGAATTAGTAGAAGTAAAACAATAAAAACAAATGATTTATTCTTTTAATTAACTAATAAGCTTATGAAAAATTTAATCTTATCAATATTAGCATTTGCAATGTTGATGATCTCCTGTAAAAAAGACGAAAAACTGTTGACAGATCAAAGTCCTGCCAGCAAAGCTATCGTTTATTACAATGGGGACATCATTACCATGGAAGGAAAAAAGCCCACTTATGCCCAAGCGATTGTCGTTAAAGACGGAAAAATACTATTTGTAGGCAAGGAACAAGAAGCCATGAAGCAAGCAGGATCAGAACACATCATGATTGATTTGGAAGGAAAAACCATGCTTCCCGCATTTTTAGATGCCCATAGTCATTTTCTAAATGTCGGTTTTACCGCATCGGTTGCCAATCTACTTCCGCCTCCGGATGGTCCCGGTGCCGATTTTGCTTCAATTATCAATGCAATGAACCAATATAAAAATTCAGCAGACGGTAAAAC
The DNA here is from genome assembly GCF_015350755.1 of Flavobacterium sp. JLP. NCBI lineage: Bacteria > Pseudomonadati > Bacteroidota > Flavobacteriia > Flavobacteriales > Flavobacteriaceae > Flavobacterium > Flavobacterium sp. JLP. Next base: position 279,802 of record NZ_JADKPS010000001.1, read on the forward strand.
GATGATTAAAAAATTCGGTTGGATTTTAGGTAATGGCTACGATGATTCCCAACTCAAAGAAGCGGACCACCCAAAAGCTGCTGATTTAGATAAAATAAGTACCACTGAACCCGTAGTTATCGTACATCAATCAGGACATTTAGGCGTACTTAACTCCTATGCAATGAAAATATTGGGCATCAATAAGGATACCAAAGACCCCGCGGGTGGAAAATATCGTAGAAATGCTGATGGGACGCCAAACGGCGTATTGGAAGAAGGTGCTTTTTTTGCCGTGCTATTCCCTATTTTAGGCAAAGGAGATGCAGAAGCTAATACTATGTTTATTGATAAAGCGCTCGTTGAGTATGCTAAAAATGGCTATTTAACGGTACAAGAAGGCAGGGCTACTTTACAGCAAATGTCACAGTTAGAAGATGGAGCAAACAGCAAAAAGTTCTATTTAGACATTGTTTCTTATCCTGATGTTGCGCTGGGTGTAGAAAAAATTATGAAAAGCCCTTATTACAGCCCCACACATCAATATAAAAATAAATACCGAATTGGCGGCGTAAAATTGACCTTGGATGGTTCGCCACAAGGTAAAACCGCATGGTTATCCCACCCTTACCATATTCCGCCTGCAGGTGAAAAAGCAGATTATAAAGGACAAGGCGTAATGACCGATCGACAGGCGGATGATTATGTAGCACTTGCCTTTAAAAATAAATGGCAGCTATTGTGCCACACCAATGGTGATGCTGCAATTGACCAATATTTAGAAGCGATTGATCTCGCGGAAAAAAAATACAATTATCCCGATCACAGAACGGTACTTATTCATGGACAAACATTGCGTAAAGATCAAATTCCGGAATTGGTCCGCCTAAAAGTGATTCCATCATTATTCCCAATGCACACTTTTTATTGGGGCGATTGGCATTTGACTTCGGTTTTGGGACATCCAAGAGCTGATTATATTTCGCCGATGAGAGATGCAATAGATGCAGGACTTATCACCACTTCTCACCATGATGCACCGGTTACTTTCCCGAATTCGATGCGAGTACTGGATGCAACGGTAAACAGAGTCACCAGAAGCGGAAAAATATTGGGACCAAACCAACGAATTACTCCTTACGAAGGATTAAAAACGCTGACAGAATGGGCTGCAATCCAATATTTCGAAGAAAACTCGAAGGGCACATTAACGAAAGGAAAGCTGGCCGATTTGGTGATTTTGGATAAAAATCCATTAAAAATAAATCCAATGGATATTAATACTATTCAAATTTTAGAATCCATCAAAGAAGGGAAAACTGTATTTAAAAATTAAAAAAAAAGTCGAAATGAAAAAGTTATATCATACTCACTCAAAGCCATTGCTGAGCATATTTATTTTGTTGACTATAACATTCGGATACTCCCAAAAAAACGAATCAAACGGGACAAGAAAGCTGATACACGCAAACGGCATTCAAATCGAAACCTTTGTTTATGGCAATGGCCCAGTCGCTTTAATTATGGCTGCCGGTAACGGCAGGCCCGCAATCCAGCTAGATGAGCTGGCTCAGGCAATTGCATCAAAAGGAATCAAAGTTATTACCTACAATTACCGAACCTTAGGAGCCAGCACCGGAAAAATTGAGGGATTAACACTCCACGATTATGCAGATGATCTTTGGAAAGTGGCAGACGAACTCGGTCTAAAAGAAGTTTACCTAGCTGGAAAAACGTATGGAAATCGTGTGGTGAGAACCGCTTCACAAGATCACCCCGAACGTGTTTTGGGTATTGTTTTAATTGGTGCCGGTGGTGAAGTACAACCATCTGTAGAGACTATGGCGCTGTATCAACGCTATATGGATCCGTCAATTAGCAAAGAAGAATGGCTTAAATTACAAGGACAGCTTATGTATGCTCCAGGTAACGAGCATTTGGCATTGCTGGATCAAGCACAAGGCGAATTTCCAACCTTGGCCGGACAACAGGCTAAGTCTAGTGATGCCACACCAAAAGAACAGTGGTCTACGGGTGGTACTGCGCCAATGTTAGTTATAACTTGTTTATTAGATCGGGTTGCAGTGCCTGAAAGTGCCTTAAATATAGCCAAAGAGAGACCTAAAACCTGGTTAGTAGGATTGCCGTTATGCGGTCATAATATGCTGAACGAAAAAGGGAATGACATCAAACGTCTCATGGTAGAATTTATACTTAACACTCCCTCTGACGAGGTCAAATCAGCAAAGCAAGATTAATTATCAATATTCAAAGATGAAAAAACAGAATTAAATTACTGTCTTTACTGTTTACAGTAATAATTCCCTTGCTTTTTTTTTCCAATCAGGCAATGATGCAAATTGGATAAAATAGCCGAAAACAATAACGCTCAAATCAGATAAAGATATCGTTACTTCTTCTGGCAATGGAAAAAAGCAGATAGAATAAAGTGTGCTTAAAATATTAAAGCATTTAAATTCAAAACATAAACTATATTTTGATTAGAAATATCTAAGTAATTTATTTTAAGTTTGTAATTTCGATGTAGATGCACCATCAGAAGGTTTCCACACATTTAAAAACAAACAGTCTTCACTTGAGGTTTTTGACATGCCCGAACCTCTGGGCCAGCCGGCCTGCGGGCAGTCTGCACAGTCTTTAGCGGCATCTCTGATGCCTTCCCATGGCTTTACGGGCTGTGGAGGGCGCCAGCGATTAGCACCAACTGGCGGTGCCGCATAAGGAATACCTTTGAAAACCAAAACATCTCCCTCTGCCATACCACGAACAGTTCCTGAAGCCGTAGTGACATCTAAACTATTTTTTCTTGTCTGCTGCTGCGCCTGTAAGACTGTGACACTTATTAAAAAGAAAACCCCGATTGCTATTTTTTTCATTTCTAAATGTATTTGAAAGCAAGAATATTTAAAAATTATTTCCCAACTCTATCCTGCAATTGCTGTGGATAACGTGCACCAACAATTTCTATGTTTTTAAGTGCAAGATTTATATTGTTTAATTCTTCTTTGCTTAAATGAATTGCTGCTCCTCCAATATTTTCTTCCAATCGATGCAGTTTTGTAGTTCCCGGAATTGGCACAATCCAAGGTTTTTGAGATAATAACCAAGCCAAAGCAATCTGCGAAGGCGCTGCTTTTTTTTGTGCAGCAATTGATTTAACAAGCTCTACTAAGGTTTGATTGGCTTTTCTGTTTTCTTCTGAAAATCTTGGAACAATGTTTCTAAAATCAGACGATTCAAATTTTGTATCTTCATTTATCGCTCCTGTCAAAAAGCCTTTTCCAAGCGGACTGAAAGGCACAAAACCAATTCCTAATTCTTCTAAAACCGGAATAATTTCTTTTTCAGGTTCACGATAAAATAAGGAATATTCGCTCTGCAGCGCTGCAACCGGCTGTACAATGTGGGCTCTTCGAATGGTTTCTTCCCCTGCTTCTGAAAGTCCAAAGTGTTTTACCTTTCCTTCTTTAATCAATTGCTTTACAGTCTCGGCAACCTCTTCAATAGGCACATTTGGATCAACCCTGTGCTGGTAAAATAAATCAATATAATCTGTCTTCAACCTTTTAAGTGAAGCTTCGACAACTGCTTTTATTCTTGCGGGACTGCTGTCCAGACCTTTTGTTGAGTCGCCATCCTGAAAACCAAATTTGGTTGCAATGACCACTTTTTTACGAAATGGTTCTAAAGCTTCTCCCACAATTTCTTCGTTTATAAAAGGACCGTAGCATTCTGCTGTATCAAAAAAAGTAACACCATTTTCAAAAGCAGCCCTGATTAAAGCTATGGCTTCATTTTTTTCTGTTGCTTTTCCGTAACCAAAACTCAGTCCCATACAGCCTAGTCCAAGGGCAGATACTTCAAGTCCGTTGTTTCCTAATATTCTCTTTTCCATTATCTTTATCTTAAAATTAGATTATTTCTTTTTTTGGGGAGCTTCCACATCAGAGAAAGCTAGCACCCCGGCAGGTAATCGTTCGCCTGCAATTTTAATGGCATTTAAAGCCTTATTAAATTCCTGCCATTCGTTTGCAGTAAATTTTATTTGAGATGCTCCTGTGTTCTCCAGCATATGTGACATCTGGGTTGTTCCCGGAATTGGTACTATCCAAGGCTTTTGTGCCAGCAGCCATGCCAGTGAAATTTGAGCCGGTGCGGCTTTTTTCTCGACGCTCCATTTTTGAATTAATTCAACCAAAGCCATATTCGCAGGCAGGTTTTCAGGCGAAAACCTAGATTCAATACCGCGGATATCACCAGGTGCGAATCGTGTGTTACTGTCAATGGCTCCTGTGAGAAAACCAACGCCAAGAGGACTCCAAGGCACAAATCCGATTCCCAGTTCTTCGCATAATGGCAGAATTACTTTTTCAGGACCTCTCCATAACAGTGAATATTCATTTTGAATAGCAGTAACCGGATGAATTGCATGTGCGCGTCTTACAGTTTGATGACCCGGCTCGCAAAGTCCATAATGCAGTACTTTACCTTCCTTGATCAGATCTTGTATTACCCCGACCACATCCTCGATTGGAACCTGAGGGTCAACACGATGCTGATACAATAAATCAATTCTGTCTGTTCGCAGGCGTTTCAGCATTCCTTCCACCACTATTTTAATATGTTCAGGCTGGCTGTTTAAACCCGGTAAACGTTTTCCTGTCTCCTGATCAATGTTCCAGCCGAATTTTGTAGCAATTGTAATCTTATCACGAAAAGACTGAACCCCTTCGCCTAAAATTCTCTCCACTTCCAAAGGTCCGTAAGCTTCGGCAGCATCAAAAAAAGTGACGCCGTTATCATAAGCTGATCGGATAATGCGGTGCATTTCAGGTCTGGAAGGAATTGTGGTCTGGTAATTACGGCTCATATTCTGTACGCCTATACCAACGCTGGAAACTTCGAGTTTCCCCAGTTTTCGCTTTCCAGGAGCTGTTAGTGGAACCTGATTATCTTCTTCTAAAATGATATCCTCTCTTCCAGAATTCGCAAAAGAAGCAAAAGGAAGCAGTGCACTCCCTGCCAATGCCAAACCCGCCGTTTTTAATATTGATCTTCTATCCATTTTAAAATTTTTCTTTAGTTAGTTATCTTTTTAATGTTCGCTCACTCAGCCATTTTACCATGTTAGGATCTCTGTGATCAAAAAACAGGCTTGCGTTGGTATCTAAAGTTTTGATCGAAGCCATATCCTCAGCTGTTAATTCAAAATCAAAAATGTTGAAGTTTTCTGCCATTCTTTCTTTACGAACTGATTTCGGAATTGCCACTACTCCTCTTTGAGTCAGCCATTTCAGGATAACCTGCGCCGTAGATTTATTATACTTGGATGCAATTGCTGTGAGAAGTTCGTTTGTGAAGATGTCATTCTTCCCTTCTGCAAACGGCCCCCAGGATTCGATCTGAATATTATTGTCCTGAAGAAATTGCTGCGCTTCATTCTGCTGATGAAAAGGATGTGTTTCAATCTGGTTTACTGCCGGTGTAAAGCCGGTATTCGATACTAAGTCCATAACTCTGTCCGGATGAAAATTGGAAACACCAATAGCTTTTACCTTTCCTGCTTGGTATAATTCCTGCATGGCGCGCCACGATCCGTAGATATCGCCATATGGCTGATGGATAAGATATAGATCCAGATAATCCAATTGCAAAAGGTCTAATGATTTCTGAAAAGCTTTTAAGGTATTTTCATAACCTGCATCACTTACCCAGAGTTTTGTTGTAATAAAAAGTTCTTCCCTTGCAATGCCGCTTCGTTTAATTCCGTTTCCAACAGCTTGTTCATTCATATAAGACGCTGCAGTATCAATTAGTCTGTAACCTGTTTCGATAGCATCAACCACAGCCTGTTCACATTCTGCCTGATCCTGCATTTGAAAAACACCAAACCCTAATATGGGCATTTCAACTCCGTTGTTTAATTTTATAGTTTGCATTGTAACGCGATTTTATAATTCTATTATTACAAATTTCCGAACTAAAAACATGGGTTTTGGTATACGGATTACGGAATCTCCTACCAAGATTACTGATTCAGAGTGTGCTGCTGTTAAAACTGTACTTAAATAGTTAAATTTGTGTAACAAACAACGATGAAAACATGGGACAGGTATTTAACTTCGAGACTATTAATGAGTACAATGATTTTAATAATCATGAAACATTACATCCTTTAGTTAGTATAATTGATTTTAATAAAGCAAAACCAAGAACAGGTTCAAGGATGAACTTTGAATTGTACTGCATATTTTTGAAGGATGTAAAATGCGGGGATTTGAAATACGGCCGTAATTATTATGACTATCAGGAAGGAACTTTAGTTTTCGTATCGCCCGGCCAGACCATTGATGTAGAAAACAAGGTAGATTATTACCAGCCCGCAGGACATGGATTGGTTTTCCATCCGGATTTAATTCGCGGTACATCACTTGCTAAAAGTATTAGTGACTATAACTTTTTCAGCTACAATACAAGTGAAGCCTTGCACTTATCAGAAAAAGAAAAACAGCTTGTTTTTGACTGTTTTGCTAAAATAGAAACGGAATTAAAGCAGTCTGTTGACAAGCACAGCAAAAAGCTTATTGCCTCAAATATTGAGCTTTTTTTGAATTACTGCGAAAGATTCTATGACCGTCAGTTCATTACAAGAGATAATGAAAATAAAGGTATAGTTGAAAAATTTGAAGAACTCTTAAACAGTTATTTTTCATCAGATAAACCTAATATTATAGGACTGCCTTCTGTAGCGTATTATGCTGGCGAACTAAACTTATCTCCTAATTATTTTGGCGACCTTATTAAAAAAGAAACAGGGAAATCTGCCCAGGAATACATTCAGAATAAAATAATAGATACTGCTAAAAATAAGATATTCGATTCGACAAAAACCATTAATGAAGTCGCTTATGAATTAGGATTTAAATACCCGCAGCACTTTACTCGTTTTTTCAAACAGCATGTTGGAAGCACTCCTAATGAATATCGAATTATGAATTAAGTAAATAAAGAATTTATATAATTACAGTTTTTTAATTAAAAAAGGCAGTTCCCGATTAGGAACTGCCTTTTGTGTTTTATGACGTTACCAATTATAACGGCGTATAATTAAAATTTTTAAAAGTTACACTTCCTTCTCCAATTGAACAAAGCGCTATCCTTAAACCTAAAAAGCCGCTCAGTGCGTTATGGTTATAGGAAGAAACCTCAGCTGAATTCTCAATTTTAAGCCATTTCTTGCCATCAAGGCTGTAAAACATATCTACATTATTATTTATATTTTTTAATCGCAGGTATACATGTCTTTTATGTGCATTTTTCTCGGTTACAAACTGCCATCCTCGCAGGTTTGCCAATATATTTTCTTTATCAGCCAATATGCCTGAAAAATAACTATTGTTGTAAAAAAGAACTAAACCTCCTGTGGCATCACCTTCAATTTCCATTTCAACATCGGCAGTATAAGAATGACCCGATGGCACGGTGACCAAAGGAGAACTGTTTCCTACTCCGGTTCCTTTGCCTTTAATGACCAGACTTTTATTTATAACTTTAAAACGGGAATTATCAACCCCTTGAAAAAATTTCCACTGCGGTTTCAGTGCCGTTCCTAAAAAATCATCACTTTGCGAGAATCGTGCAACGGCTGTTCCATTTGGTTTAGCAATAGGTTTATCTGTCTCAATTGTATCAGGGATTTTGTACCATCCGTCTTTAGTCCATTCAACCGGCTGCAGCAGTGTTTGGCGTCCTAAATTGTAAAAGCCTTTTTCGTAGGCATGCATAATCATCCACCACTTGCCGTTATGATCTTCAAAAATGGTGCTGTGCCCTTTTGACCACCAGCGCTCATCACTGCTTTGAGTTCTAACTACCGGATTGTATGGAGAATTTTCCCAAGGTCCAAAAGGGGTTTTAGAACGTGCTGAAATTACCATATGACTGGTAGCAGGACCTGCAGTACCGCCTTCTGCAACAGTTAAATAATAGTATTCTCCTCTCTTAAATAGTTTTGGGCCTTCCATACAGAAACACTCAATAGACCATTCTCTCGGTATTGCCCAGCCGTCATAAGTATGTTTTACTTCTCGGATAGTCTTTAGTCCGTCCTTGGATAAACCAATATAATCACCATTACTGAAATATAAGTATCTGTTTCCGTTGTCATCTGTAACGTGGCCTGGGTCAATATTGCCAATTTTCAGGTCTACAGGATCACTCCAAGGGCCGGCTATATTGTCTGCGCTGACAACAAAATTTGTTTTGTTGGCTGGAAAATAGATATAGTATTTATTATTGTATTTTATTAAATCTGGCGCCCAGACATCACCTACATATTTCTGTAGTGCATTAGCGAGAGGCTCCCAATTAATTAAATCCTGCGAATGCCATATGGTAAGTCCGGGATAATAATCAAAAGAAGAATGTACAATGTAATAATCCTTGCCTTCCCGCAGTAAACTCGGGTCAGGATAGTCGCCTCCAAAGATTGGATTCTGATACGTTGATTTGCCTGCTGTTGGTTCCGGTTGGTTTTGCGCAGCTGTTTTACCTGCATAAAATAGCACCAGCAATACTAATATTGATTTTTTCATTTGGATTAATAATATTTGAAAAACAAATATACATAACTTATAGTCTTTTTTACCATTAGATGAAAAACGATAAATATTGATTTTCATCTTACTAATCTTTAGAAGCCAAATAACATTCTGCATCAAGCGCGACCATACAGCATGTTCCAGCAGCAGTAATTGCCTGGCGGTATAGGTGATCTGCAGCATCTCCAGCTACAAAAACATCTTCAACATTAGTTCTTGACATTCTTGGAATATTGATGATATAACTGGTTCCGAGAAGCCTATTAGAGAGGAGTAGCGATTTCGCTTCCCAGACCGGAAACAGAATATACAGAATAAAAAAATAATCATTATTATCATTCGTTTTTCTGTTTATTAAATTCATATGCTCAAAATGAGATTAATCAATTATTATTCAATCTCCCATTGTATTAAGCAGAAATACGATCTACTCCTCAAAAGCCGAAAAATAGCTATCACAAAAAAAATTCAGTGATCATAGAAAAACAGGGGCAAATGATAAAGTTATCGATGCCCAGAACGAAAAAGTTTCACTTTACTACCTGTAAAAACAGTATTGACAATTTATCTTGCTCTATCTATTAATCAATTCCGTCATTAAGCTTTGCATTTTGTCCGGCTAAAATAAGCCATTTGCCATCTTTTTTTGTCAGAATGATTGTTCTGCGAAATTCAAACGTTTTTCCAGGAAAACGTGTATCGCCTGAAAGACCAGTACGAATGTGGGAAATGGCTACATCAGGTTTTACAAAAATTATGTCTTCTACAGCACGAGTATAATAATGTGACGATTTGAAATAGCTTGTATGAACAATTTCATAATGATTCTGAATATCCTCTTTGCCAATATAATATGCGCCAAACCAATTGACCCAAGTTGCATTATTATCGTAATTATCTGCAAGTCCTTTAGGATCATGTCTATTCCAAGCGTTTTCATAATTTGTTACAAGTTGTTTTATAGCATCTTTGTCATTTGCTGTGTCAACTTGAGCAACAACACTTTGTAGCGTTAATATAAAAAATAAAGTCATTGAAGGAATTGTGAAAATCTTGTTCATAATTAAGCTAATTAAAGGTTATTTAAAATCTCGCAATGTTAGTCTATGAGAAACCTAATTTGAGATGTCTCAAATTTAACAAAAAAAGCTGTGAAGCCGATACCTTTTCGCTATAAAAAGCTAAGCCACAGCTGGAAACGCTGAAAAACCTGATCGCGCAGATTTATAATCCGTGCCCGCAAAGTTCATCTTAATGGTTTAAAAAAAGAGAAAATCTAGTTACGCATATCCGAGCAGTTGTTGTCAAGACTGTTGTTGCGAAGTCAGAAGAAATTAAGAGCTTTCCAAAAGAACTCTGCAGTAGCAGGAAATCAATTAGCAATATTAAAGAAATCAAATTCTTATAATAATTAAAAGCTTCCACAAAATCTAATTGAAGTCTGTTTTCGTATATATAAGCAAAAGCTGTTGTCATGGAAACATTCCCAACCTTTCTTATAAAAATCCTGCAAATGCTTGCCGACAGATACGGCATGAGTTGTACTTTAGAAGAACTGACAAGTCTTTTAACTCCTGTTTTTAATATGTATACACCGGTAAAAGACAGTATATCTAATGAAAAGAAAAAACAAGCAAGAGTATTAGATGCTTTAATGCTTTTGAATAATGAAGGATATATCTTTTTAAATTCAAATTCTGATGAAAGTACAATAAGTATAAAAGGTTTGATTTTAGTAAACAATAGGGCCATTTGCAATTAAAATTAACTTCATTTACAAAGCAAATTTTCCTCAACAAATAAGCAACAACCGATATTCTCCGTCATTTTCTCTTGGTGCTCTATGAATACAGGGCTGCACTTCTTGTTTTGGATGATCTACTGCCAGTCGCCAAAGATGTCCTAATCCTAAATTAACAGGTACCGCATCTTGATGTGCCTTATAGTGCAAATCAAAATAATTTTCCTTTAAAAAGTTTTCGAATTCTTCCTCTGGTCCGTCATGCAGTTCTTTTAGCTTTGTTCGAATTTCTGGAATCCGAATTTTTTGCTCTGCCTGCGAATTAGAAATAATATCACTTGCCGCTCCGTGATAGGTACATAAAAAAGTATCTGTTGCAATGGGCGAACGATCAACATGAAAAGAATATACATCAGTCGATATAACATCAAATTCTTCGTCACGTTCATAACACTTCAGTAAATTAAGAGAAGGCGAAGCTCCAAAATCAGTTAGTAATTGCAAATCATTTAAAATTATTTCTCTTGCTATATTCCCCTCTTCTGATAGTTGGAGTGCGGTTAGATCTTCAGGATAAACTTCTGTTATGTTTTCTTTTAAATGTAATTGGGCAACAATCTCACTAAAATCGCCATCTAAATTTCTGTACCAGCATAGTGCATTCATTTCTCCTTTAAAATCGGTATGTAAAAGCTCAGAGAAAGTAGATACTATTCCAATTTGGCTGTTTTCAGAAAATGTGTTGTTCATAGTATAAAATTAGAAGCTAGTAACTTCATAGTACAAAATTATGTAATACCATCCAGCTGCAGCATTTTTATAGCCATAAACTTTTAAAGCTGTTATTTTTTTTACTTGAAAACACAACACTATACTCCAACAATAATTGATTTTGAATAATTAAAGACATTAGTACAGCAACTTTAAAAATTAAATAATCTACAAAACATTTTTTTGAACAAAAAAAGAAAATCTTAAAAGGTAAACCTTGAGACTTTTTTAGTAACCCTGTTTCTAATCTGAATAATAAATCTTTCAATATTATTTTAATACCCGATAAATTTAGTTTGCTTATTATAATCTATATGTAAGATTTAATACTTAAATTGGTAATATGGAAACAAAGATAGATGTACTGATTATTGGTGGCGGGCTTGCTGGATTAACAGCTGCAATTCATCTGTCTCAAAAAAATCTAAAAGTAACATTGATCGAAAAATCCACTTACCCTCGACATAAAGTTTGTGGTGAATATATTTCGAATGAAATTCTACCCTATCTCAAATGGCTTGGCGCCGATGTTGCAGCACTAAATCCTACCAATATCTCTAAATTTGAATTTACTACAAACAGTGGAAAAACTGCAAAAGCAAAATTACCGCTGGGAGGATTTGGCATCAGCAGATATGCGCTTGATGATTTTTTATATCAAAAGGCATTGGCTAACAACTGCACCGTAATTAAAGAAAATGTTATTGATGTTTCTTTTGCCGATAATTTATTCACAGTTACAACATCAGATCAAATTTTAACCGCTAAAATAGTTTTGGGTGCCTATGGAAAACGTTCGAATGTCGATCAGGTCATAAAGCGAAATTTCTTCAATAAAAAATCTCCTTGGCTAGCGGTAAAAGCACATTATTCTGGTAATTTAGATAATAATCTAGTGGCGCTTCACAACTTTAAAGGCGGTTACTGTGGCGTTTCTAACGTAGAGAACAACATCATAAACATTTGCTATCTGGCAGATTATGCGACTTTTAAGCGATATAAAAATATTGAGGAATATCAGCAAAATGTACTTTACAAAAACAAACATCTTAAATCTGTTTTTGAAAACAGCACGCTTCTTTTTGATAAACCGCTAACAATTAGCCAGATCTCTTTTGATAAAAAACAAGCGGTAGAAAACCATATTATCATGATTGGCGATACTGCGGGTCTTATCCATCCGCTTTGCGGCAACGGAATGGCGATGGCAATTCACAGCGCAAAAATAGCATCAGAATTAATTTTAGAATATTATTCAGATGAAAAAATGTCTAGAGAAACATTAGAAAAAAAGTACTCCAAAGAATGGAAAAAACATTTTGGAAAAAGAATCTTTATGGGAAGGATTCTAGCACGGATCTTAACCAATAAAACCATTACCAATATATTCGTTGCGACAACAGCATCTATTCCAGGAATACTGTCTCGAATAATTAAACTAACGCATGGTAAACCTATAGCAATCAATTAAATGGCAATAAATACTCAATATAGAACAGAGGAAAGTGAAATAATGGATGATTTCTCTCTTCAGGGAGAAGAACTAAGAGATGCGCTCGATCAGATTGCACGCATCAATCAGTTGCTCGGAGGCAATAAAATTACGCTGCATGGAATAAAAAAATTATTAAAAAAATCTCATAAAGCTAAGACAATTACAATAGCAGACATAGGATGCGGCAACGGAGATATGTTACGAATGCTGTCTGAATTCGGCCAAAAAAACAATCTCAATTTTAAACTTATTGGTATAGATGCTAATGATTTTACGATAAATTATGCGACGAAATTATCAACAGCATATCCCAATATCGAATATCAGTGCGTAGATATTTTTAGTGAAGATTTTAAAACTATGAAATTTGATATTATTTTATGTACGCTGACCCTGCACCATTTTACGAATGAGCAAATATTAAATATAATTACTATCTTTAGGAATAATGCAGAAACTGGCATCATAATAAATGATCTGCATCGAAGCAAACTGGCCTATCGGCTTTTTGAATTGATCTGTATTATTTTTAATCTGAATAGAATGTCGCGTGAAGATGGACTAGTATCTATCTTGAGAGGATTTAAGAAAAACGAACTCGAAGAATTCTCTAAAAAACTAAATTTAAAAAACTATACCATAAGCTGGAAATGGGCTTTTCGCTACCAGTGGATAATTACAAACAAATGAGTGTAAAAATAGTAACAGTTGCCAAGCAGCTACCACAATATTCCCGCGAAACAGCCGATATACTTCCAATGCTGGAAGTATGGCTGGAAGGGCAAGATGATCGTTTTATAAAAAAAGTCAAAAAGATATTTGAAGGCGCGGCTGTAGACAAACGGTATTCTATAATGGATCCCGCAGAAGTTTTTACTGCCACATCATTTGAAGAAAAAAATGATATTTATTCTCGCGAAGTTATTATTCTGGGTGAACAGGTGCTAAAAAAAGCACTCGAAAAAGCAAATTGGGAGCCGCAGACGCTGGATTACATTATCACAGTTAGCTGTACCGGAATTATGATTCCTTCTTTAGATGCTTATCTTATCAATAAAATGAACCTGAGACAAGATATTGTTCGGCTTCCGGTAACGGAAATGGGTTGTGCTGCTGGAATTTCGGGTATTATTTATGCGAAAAACTTTCTGAAGGCAAATCCTGGGAAACGAGCTGCAGTAATTGCAGTCGAATCTCCAACGGCGACATTTCAGCTTGATGATTTTTCGATGCCAAATATTGTAAGTGCGGCTATTTTTGGAGATGGATCTGCCTGTTGTTTGTTATCTTCTTACGAAGAGGATAAAGGTCCGGAAATAGTAAATGAAGAAATGTATCATTTTTACGAAGCCGAGCATATGATGGGTTTTAAACTTACAAATACAGGACTTCAAATGGTCTTAGACATCGAAGTTCCAGATACTATTGCCTCTCATTTTGGAGACATTATTCGCCCTTTTCTTCAAAAAAACAATTTACAAATCAAAGATATAGATCACATGATATTTCATCCAGGCGGAAAAAAGATTGTTACTACTGTTGAAGCACTTTTTTCTGGTTTAGGAAAGAATATTGAAGATACAAAAGAAGTCTTAAAACAATACGGAAATATGTCGAGTGCAACAGTACTATACGTTTTAGAGCGAATTATGGATGCAAATCCAAAAGAAGGTGAAAAAGGATTGATGCTCAGTTTCGGACCTGGATTTTCAGCACAAAGAGTTTTATTGCAATGGTAATTTTTAGAAGATAAATGATGAAACTGACCGATATTACAGCACAGTTACCGTACAGCAAACCTTTTTTATTTGTAGATGCGCTGCTTCACGTTGATGAAAATAGTGTGAGCGGTACTTATACTTTTAATGAAGATCTTGATTTTTATAAAGGTCATTTTAAAGATAATCCGGTAACTCCAGGCGTTATTTTAACAGAAACAATGGCACAAATTGGAATGGTCTGTCTTGGTATTTATTTATTAGGTGATGCCTTTAATAAAGATACTGTAATTGCTTTTACTTCAGCGGATATGCAGTTTTTAAAACCCGTTTATCCTAATGAAAAAGTAACGGTAACTTCTCAAAAATCATTTTTCAGGTTTGGAAAATTAAAGTGTGATGTTATTATGAAAAACGAAGCCGGACAAGAAGTTTGTAAAGGCATTTTGGCTGGCATGATTACGAATAAATTATGAGCAAGCGAGTTGTTATAACAGGTTTAGGCGTTGCTGCTCCAAACGGAGTTGGAATTGAAGCGTTTAGTCATTCTATAAAAAACGGAATATCAGGAATTCGGCATGATGCACAGCTGCAGGAATTGCAGTTTTCTTGTCAGATAACAGGTCAGCCTCAAATATCTGAAGAAATTAAAGCACAATATTTTACAGAACTTGAACTGCGCGGATTCAATAGCACAGGTATTTTGTACGGTGTTATTGCAGGAATGGAAGCCTGGAACAATGCTGGATTATCAATAGAAATTAATGACGAACCCGATTGGGACAACGGCGCTATTTTTGGAGCTGGTACTTCTGGAATAGATAAATTCCGAGAAAGCATTTATAAAATTGACGAATTACAAGTAAGAAGATTAGGCAGTACTGTTGTAGCACAAACTATGAATAGCGGTATCAGTGCTTATCTTGGCGGAAAATTGGGACTTGGAAATCAGGTTACTACAAATTCGTCTGCCTGCGCCACAGGAACAGAAGCAATACTAATGGCCTACGATCGCATACAGGCCGGAAAGGCAAAAAGAATTTTAGCAGGAAGTACCAGCGATAGCGGTCCTTACATTTGGGCAGGATTTGATGCGCTTCGTGTCTGCAGTTCAAAATATAATGATAATCCCGAAGCAGGTTCACGGCCTATGAGTGCAACAGCTGCTGGTTTTGTACCAGGAAGCGGCGCCGGAGCATTAGTTATAGAAGATTTAGAAAGTGCCTTAGAACGAGGCGCAACCATTTATGCAGAAATATTAGGAGGTGATGTAAACTCGGGAGGTCAGCGCGGCAATGGAAGCATGACTGCTCCTAACAGCACTGCTGTTCAACGCTGTATTACAAATGCAATTCATAATTCAGGTATTTCGCCAGATGCTGTTGATGCCATAAACGGACATCTTACTGCAACCACAAAGGACAGTCTTGAAATTGAAAATTGGACAAAAGCTTTAGGCCGAAAAGGAACTGAATTTCCATATATTAATTCTTTAAAAAGCATGACAGGTCACTGTTTGAGCGCGGCAGGAAGTATTGAAAGCATCGCAACTGTTTTACAGCTTTATGAAGGTTTTATATTTGGAAACACAAATTGTGACGATCTTCATCCTGATATTACGGCGCTTATCGATTCTTCAAAAGTATCTTTAAAAACAATAAACAGTAATCCTGCTATAATTGCTAAAGCCAGTTTTGGCTTTGGTGACGTAAATGCTTGTATAATCTTTAAAAAATTTGAAAAATAATCCTATTATGAACAAAGAAGAACTTATCGCTAAATTAAAATTAATCATCAAGCCATATACTACAAATACAGAAGCATATGACAACCTTACTGAAGATACTGATTTTATTAATGATTTGAGTATCAACTCGGCTAATCTGGTAGATATTGTACTTGATATCGAAGAAGCTTTTGATGTTGTAGTTGACAATACAGATATGGAACGAATGCTTGACGTTAAGACCGCTGTAGAAATCATCGAAACCAAATTGGCACAAAAATGATTGGTAATGACGTGATAGATATTAAGCAGTCACGCGAAGAAAGTAATTGGCAGCGAGAAGGTTTTATAGAAAAAATATATACTCGTGAAGAACAATTGCTTATTTCTAACGCATCTAATCCTGAATTTATGGTTTGGATTCTTTGGAGCATGAAAGAAGCTGCTTATAAAATTTATAATCGTCAGACAAAAGTTAGAGAATATATTCCTAAAAAACTGATTTGTTTTATTGAACTGCACAACAAAAATTTTATAATTGGGAAAGTTAGTTGCAACGAAAACATATACTATACAAAAACAACGCTCTCAAAAGATGAAATTCATACGGTAGCGGTCAGCAACTTAGAGGATTTAAAAAAGGTAATCGAAATTGAAAAAAAATCTATTTTAAAAGACAACGACAATATTCCATATTTAGATACTTCGTTACAAAATACAATTGGGGATGTTTCTGTAAGTCATCACGGAAGGTTTGAAAAAGTAGTAACAATTATGGCATTTTAATTTTAAAATATACTTTTAAAAGCCGGATTGATTTCTTTAACAATTGGAAATTAACCTTTAAAAAAGCAATATAATATCTATTAATATTATTTGCTAAAACCTTTGCGTGTCATCTCACCCCAGCTATTAGTGCCCTTAATTTTTTCTTTATAACCAATTAAAGCAGCATAAACTGAAATAGGATGAAAATAAAATGGCTCTATAAAAGCCGCTAAAAGCAATTTAAAGAAATCCGTTTGTTTTGGGTATTTGTGGTACGTTCGTTCTTCACTATATAAAGCAATTACCGAAAACATTACAGCAAAAAAGTAAACAAAAAGTACAAGTAACAAAAAAAAATGCCAATTAAGCAATCCAAATATAATAAATAGGAAAGTTAGTAAAAGGCCTGTAAATTCTATGGCAGGCGCCAGAAATTCAAATAATGCCCAATACGGTATACTAAGCATTCCCAACATTTTATACTTTGGATTTAAGAACATTTTTTTGTGAAAAATCAATGTTTCAATTGTTCCTCTCATCCATCGGCTTCGCTGTTTTTTAAATATTTTAAAATCTTCAGGTGCTTCTGTCCAACACAATGGGTCAGGTATGTAGGAAACAGAATAAGGGATTTTATTCTCTAACATATACCGACGCATTCTTACTACCAGTTCCATGTCTTCACCTACAGTTTTTGTATTATACCCTCCTGAAAGCAATGCTATTTCTTTATCGAATGCTCCAAATGCTCCGCTGATCAGCAATAGACCATCTAGCCTTCCCCATGCCATCCTGCCGAGTAGAAATGCCCTTAAATATTCTAAAACCTGTATTCTTGGCAACATAAGATCGGGAATGTTTACCTCAACCAAACGACCATTTTTAATAACGCATTGGTTTGCAATCCTTACAACACCGCCAGTAGCAATAATGCGTTTTCCATGAGATTCAAGAAAAGGTTTTGCGAGTTTAAGAAGTGCGTCCTTATCAAGAATACAATCAACATCGATGCATACAACGTAAGGATTGTGCGCAATATTTAATCCTACATTAAGAGCATCTGCCTTACCTCCATTTTCCTTGTCAACTACAATTAATTTTTTATATGCAGCATTTCTAGAAGTATAAATACCCTTAATTTTTTTTGTTTCAATTTGATGATGAAAGTTAAGGTCAGTAAGCAACAGGTCGTAGGTTTTAATAAGTATTTCCATGGAATCGTCTTTACTGCCGTCATTTACAACAATTACCTGGTAGTTATTATAATTTAGTGAAAGTAGGGATTTTATATTCTCTTCAATAGTAAAACTTTCATTATAAGCAGGCGCAATTAAAGAAAGTCCGGGTGCAAATTCACTTGTAAGCAATACATCATAATCTACAAAACTATTTTTTTTAAGATATTCTCTTAGTTCTCTAACAGAGAGATGAGCCAATAGTAGGTAAGAAGACATAATCAGGATGGCATACCCAAGAATGAGGATCATAAAAATATGAGAGAATATTGTTAGTTCATTATTTAAAAAAGTCATTTGCTTAAGCTCTTAAAGTTTGCAATACATGTTGGGCTTCATATTTTAAAACTGCATTTGGCGTTGTATCAGCCAAATGAGCTACAAATGGCATTTTTTGTGTCAGCTTCAGTTCTCTAATAAGTTTTAGCCCCAGAGTAACTACTGTTGTATTTTGTGATTCGAGTAAAAACTCAACGCCTTCAGTATCTCCTATGTCATGTTTTTTAAAAGCATTTATAATATTAACCTGAGTCCAGTCATCAATAGGGTAAGAATGCTCTGTGAGATGAACAATACCTTTTACTCCGGCAAGTTTAATACACGCGTTTAAAGCCGTTATTTTTAAAGTTTTGTTTTGTGCTTTAGAAATTGTAATAATGCTGTCAAAAACTTTAGTAATATTCATTTCTGCAAGCTCAGTAATTCCTTTGCATTTTATTTCCCATTTAGAGCTTCTGAGTTTTTTGAAAGAATCTTTTATTAGTCCTGATTTTTTATAGAATTGTTCAAGTCTCTTTGCATAAATGCCTTCGTAGTTTTTGTGCAGATTGATAATCGACTTGGTCATTACCTGTCTAAATAAAGTATTATTAATGAGTCTTTTAAAATCTATATCTTCTTTCGTTTCTGCTATTGTAGTTTCCTGAAAAATAAGAGCGAATATTATTTTTTCAGTAATGATCTCATATTCAATGGTTCGTCTTTCTTTTTTTATATTCCTGCTTCGGCTGGTAATAATCAACAGGTAAAGTATAAAACACACTGCTATAAAAACTCCTATCGACACAATTAGGAAAGATTTCACCCATACACCACTTTTATAAAACTCCCAGACCTCTTTCATATCAAAAACGTTTAGTAATAATAAGCTGTGCACTAAACCTGTTTCTGTATTCATCAGGCAAATATTCTTCATACTCATAAAGAAAAACAGGACGTACAAAAAATGAACCGCCAAAACGATGCTGATACTGTATTCCTACTCTGTATGCCTTTAAAGGAGTAACAAAATTATTGTAGAGATAAAGGTATGGCACATTACCATATTGAAATTCCAGCCTTATTAAACTCTCTTTTTCTTCATTACTAGTCTGTACACTTAAAACATGAGAAAATAATTCGTTTGATGTATCATAAAAAGGTCTATAAGCTAATGTATAACTACCTGCACGATATCCAAGCTGTCCTGTAAGCAATGTTACATCGTCTGTTTCGAAATGCATATATTTAAATCCCAGAGAATAATCAAATCTTTTGCGAGGAGCAAAAAAATATTCTGCACCAGCTTTTGCGACAGGAAATATGGTTTGACCGGTTGAAACGCCTCCATTTACATACAAGTAATTTCTTTTTGAAAAGGTCTGATAATAATCTGCTTCAAAAAGCATTTGCGTATCATTATTGGCATAACCTAGATTTGCTCTTCCTACAAGTGCCGATTTGGTAAATTTATGAGAATACTCAACATAGCCATAATGAAGCGGCGATTGTCCGGGATTTGAAGTAGAAACATTTAAATACGAAAAGGCCATTGCATTTTTTGCCTTTCGACCAATAAGTGTTCGAAGACCTGTAATCGCCTGAGTGCTATTTTCAGTAACAGATACTTTGTCTACAATTGCCAATGCTTCTTTATCGCGACCCAGCTTTTCAAGACATTTTGCCTTCGTTATTATAACATCTGTTGAATTGGGTTCAATTACTAAATACTGGTCACAATATAAAATACATTTATCAAACTGCTCTGACCAAAAATAGGTGTTAATAATTGCCAATAAAGCATCAGGGTTTGGATTTGTTCTATCTGTTAAAGGGGTCAGTATATCTATTGATTTCTTGTATTCTTTTTTCCAGCTGTATACCCGGCCTGCAAAAATTTTTATCTCTTCATTTTCAGGAAATCCAATAAGCAGAGGCTGAATAAGTGATAACGCTTTGTCGTAGTTGCCTATCTCAGCTTCATGTCTGGCCTCGGAAATTCTAGTATCTAAATTAATTTCCTGTCCCAAACAAGTCTGGGAAATAAATAACAGTAAAAGTAAGTAGTATATAAACTTCATGAAGGGCGTATATTTAGCAGTTTGTTAATTCTTATTAAAAGAACAGCGGGACTGACTGGTTTAGCTATGAATTCATTTGCTCCAATATCAAATGAATCCAATTCAGTCTGTTCTATTCCTGAAGAGGTAAAAATAATTATCGGAATATCAGAACCCATTGTTTGTCTTACATATTGTGTAATTTCCATCCCGCTTATTCCGGGCATATTGATATCTGTCAGGATTAGATCATAATTGTTTTTTTCAATAGCATCTAATGCCTCTTTACCATCCGAAAACTGATCAACGGTAAATCCTTTAGACTCTAAAAAAAAAGATAATGATTTACGCAGGATATCATTATCTTCTGACAAAATTATTCTCATAGGTTAGATATTTAATTGAAAATAACTCAATTTTATAAAATTAAGTACATAAGTAAAGCTAGCGCATATTTATCTTTTATCATAGTTCATTCAAAATTTTAACTATTTCAGCAATTTGATAATCGAGTGTTTTGATTTCACTTTGAGTTCTAGAAGTAAGTATTCCTCTTTTTGCTTCATCTTCAATAATAGATAAAAAATTAGAAAGATCTTCTAATAGAAACATATCTAAACTTGATTTCATGTTATGCGCTAATTTCTCTAACTTCTCTAAGTCATTATCATTAAATGCTTCTTCTAGCTTTGTTACTTCACTTGGAATTTTTGCTATAAAAAGATCAATCATCTCTTTCTTAAAGTTTAGATTACCACACGAAATTTCGTCTAAATATGATAAATCTATACTTCGTTCGTGTAGCTGTTTATTATTTTTAGTTATTGCGGTTTTTATAGCTTTTAAAAGTGCCGGCTGTTTAAAAGGTTTTGGAACATAACCGTCCATCCCTACAGAAAAACAATGTTCTTGTTCTCCTACAAGAGAGTGTGCTGTCATGGCAATAATAGGAATACTTAGTTTCATTTCGTTTCTAATATACTCAGCAGTTTGATAACCGTCCATTACAGGCATCTGAAGATCCATTAATATTAAGTCGTATGCATTTTTTGATAAATAGTTTATCCCTATTTCACCATTTTCAGCAACGTCTAATTCAAATCCGAAGCTGTCCATAACACTTTTAATAAGCTTCTGATTTAATATGTTGTCTTCACAAAGAAGTATTTTAAGTTTACCTAAATTTTCTACCGGTGTTTTCTCTGCTAGGGTTTCAGCATAATTTACTTTTCTGTAATTAAATACAAAGAAAAATTCTGAACCCCTTTCCTTTTGGCTTTTTACATGAATTTCGGCACCGTGCAATTCTACAAGCTGTTTTACAATGCTAAGGCCAAGTCCTGTACCGCCAAATCTTCGTGTAGTACTTTCTTCGGCTTGTGTAAATCGCTCAAAAATAGTTTTAAGCTTATTTGATGGTATTCCTATACCTGTATCCTTAACTGAAAATCTTAGTGAATATTGATCTTCTGTCTCGCCAACTTTTTTGACTGAAATTGTCACTTCACCTTCTTCAGTAAATTTAAGCGCATTGCCGGTTAGGTTAACCAATATTTGATTTAATCTTCCTTGATCACCAATAACAATTTCAGGCATATCGGCATCCAGAAAAAGATTAAATTCTACATTTTCAAGAGCCTTAACTTTTAAAAGATCATAAATATGTTTAAGTGTTTTTTTTAAATTGAATGGCTGATCTTCAATAGTCAAATTACCAGATTCTATTTTTGAGAGATCTAGAATATCATTCACGATCAAGAGTAAATTTTCTCCCGCTACTTGTACACTGTCCATATAATCACGCTGAATTCTATCAAGTTTTGTCTGTGCAAGAAGATCTGTAAACCCAATTATAGCATTTAACGGCGTCCTGATCTCGTGACTCATATTGGCTAAAAAACTATCTTTTGCCAAAACTGCACGATCAGCAATTTTTTTCTGAGTATTAAGTTCTATATTTTTTGTTCTTAATTCCAATTGATTTATAACGTGCTTTGCAACAATCGAAAGTGCATTTCTCTGATTTTTATCTAGTTTTTTACTTACATGATCTGCGGCACATATAGTTCCTATGTTATAACCATCAGGTGTTGTAAGAGGTACACCAGCATAGAATCTTACTTTAAAACCACCTTTAACATTGGGATCATCTTTTAACGTTTCATGTACGTGAGTATCTTCAATTTCAAGCATTTCCGATTCCATTATAGTATAACGGCAAAAAGAAATTTCTCTCGGCACTTCAGATACACCCACTCCAATTTCAGATTTAAACCACTGTCTGCTTTCATCTATAAATGATATATGAGCGATAGGTACACTACATATGTACGAAACTAGCCTTGTTGCGTCATCAAAAGCATCCTCAGGAAGCGTATCTAATATATTGTAGCGCTTTAGCGCTGCGAGTCGTTTTGTTTCGTTGGCTGGTATTGGATTGTCTAGACTGCTCATTTTTTCAAAGTATATCTATAAATGTAAGAAAATGCATTAACTAAATTAAATATATTAGCATTTTTTTATAATTGCATTTTGTTTGTTTTTCGAGCTATGGGATCAAAATTAAAATAGTATAGGAAAAAATATCAAACCATTATTTTGAAGATATTTTAAAAATTGATCTCCAAAATACCTATTAAAAAGAACAACCTCCAAAACTATTTTTTCTGGAGGTTGTTTTCAATTATTTGAAATGTTTTATTAACTATATAGAAATTATTAAACTAAATCAAATCTATCCAAATTCATTACTTTATTCCATACAGCAACGAAATCATTTATAAATTTCTCTCTTGCATCAGCACTTGCATAAACTTCTGCGATCGCTCTTAGTTCTGAATTAGAACCAAAAACAAGATCGGCACGCGTTCCTATCCATTTAGGCTGTCCAGTGTTACGATCGTTTCCTGTATATAATTCTTTATCATTAGAGACAGCCTGCCACTGCGTATTCATGTCAAGAAGATTTATAAAGAAATCATTGGTCAACTGGCCTGGTCGATGCGTAAATACACCATTTTTTGTATGATCAGCATTAATATCTAATACGCGCAATCCACCTAAAAGAACAGTTAATTCTGGTGCAGTAAGAGTTAGTAAATTTGCTTTATCAATAAGAAGTTCTTCTGTAGAAACTGTTGATTTTGTTTTTCTGTAATTACGGAAACCATCTGCTTTAGGTTCTAAATAACCAAATGACTCAACATCAGTCTGCTCAGCTGATGCATCCATACGGCCTGGAGAAAATGGTACTTTTACTGAAAATCCTGTTTCCTTAATTGCATTTTCTACTCCAACAACTCCTCCTAAAACAATTAAATCTGCCAATGAAACTTTTTTGTTTTGTGACTGTGATGCATTAAACTCTGATTGAATGCTTTCAAATTTGTCTAAAACTTGTTTAAGATCTGAAGGATTATTTACCTCCCAGTCTTTTTGTGGTGCCAATCTTATACGTGCACCATTAGCGCCACCACGCTTATCCGATCCTCTAAAAGTAGAAGCAGATGCCCATGCTGTTGCAACTAATTGTGATATTTTTAATCCAGAATTTTGTATTTTTTCTTTTAATTGGTTCGTATCGTTTTCATCTATTAACTCATGATTTACTTCTGGAATTGGATCTTGCCATAACAACTCTTCCTGCGGAACATCTGGTCCTAGATAACGTTCACGAGGTCCCATATCACGGTGTGTTAGTTTAAACCATGCACGTGCAAAAGCATCCGCAAATTCATCAGGATTTTCAAGGAAACGACGCGATATTTTTTCGTAAACAGGATCTAATCTTAATGACAAATCCGTGGTAAGCATTGTTGGCAGGTGTTTTTTTGAACTATCAAAAGCATCTGGAATAATTGCTTCGGCATTTTTAGCTACCCATTGATGTGCACCAGCTGGACTTTTAGAAAGTTCCCATTCAAATCCAAATAAGTTTTCGAAAAAATTATTGCTCCATTGCGTTGGAGTTTTTGTCCATGTAACTTCAAGTCCGCTTGTAATAGCATCAGTTCCCTTTCCTGAACCAAAACTATTTTTCCAGCCAAATCCCTGCAGTTCTAAACCAGCTGCTTCAGGTTCTTTATCTACGTGATCAGAAGAAGCTGCACCGTGAGTTTTTCCAAATGTGTGACCACCAGCAATTAATGCTACTGTTTCTTCATCGTTCATTGCCATGCGGCTAAACGTATCTCTTATATCTTTAGCTGCTGCAATAGGATCAGGATTTCCATCAGGCCCTTCAGGATTCACATATATAAGTCCCATTTGTACAGCTGCTAGAGGTTTTTCTAAATTTCTGCTATGAATATTTCCGTCAGCATCATCATCTGATGATACTACTCCATGATTTTTAGGAACACCTTCAGATCCATCATCATAACGTACATCTCCACCAAGCCATTCCGTTTCTGAACCCCAATAAACTGATTCATCCGGTTCCCAAACATCAGCCCTTCCTCCTGCAAAACCAAATGTTTTGAAACCCATAGATTCGAGAGCTACATTCCCTGTCAATATCATCAAATCAGCCCAAGAAATTTTTTGACCGTATTTTTGTTTTATTGGCCACAGTAATCTTCTGGCTTTATCAAGACTCACATTATCAGGCCAGCTGTTTAAAGGAGCAAAACGTTGCTGCCCTGCACCTGCACCACCACGACCATCATACACTCTATATGTTCCCGCACTATGCCAAGCCATTCGAATAAACAGACCTCCATAATGACCAAAATCTGCAGGCCACCACTCTTGCGAATCAGTCATTAGTTCGTGCAGATCTTTTTTTACTGCGTCAAGATCAAGACTTTTAAAAGCTTCTGCATAATTAAAATTCTCTTTTAAGGGATTTGATAGTGCTGAATTCTGTCGTAAGATATTTACCTTTAGCTGTTTTGGCCACCAGTCACGATTTTTTGTACCTGTTGCGGCTTCATTGTTCATACTGCCGTTATGAAAAGGGCACTTGCTGATGTCATTTGATTGATTATCCATAATTCCAAATTTAATTTTGATACTAATTTACAAAGTAATTAAAGAGAAAGTGATTAGTATTGATAATAAATAATTTTTAATTGATAGATAAAATCTATCAATTCACTTGATTAAGCTTTAGAATAGAACGATAACATTAATTCTATAGAATTTAAATTGAAGGAAAAAAGCCTCCTTATTAAAAGGAGGCTTCATTTTATTTATTTTAAAAAATTATCGCCAACCCAGTGCTGGTGCAATATGTTCTAATATAGACGACAGTATATGTACATTGTAGTCAACACCTAATGTGTTGGGTATTGTAAGCAGTACTGTATCTGCTTCTTGAATAGCTTCATCCTGAGCCAACTCTTCAATGAGTTTATCTGGTTCAGCTGCATAACTCTTCCCAAAAATTGCCCGTTTATCAGTTTCTATATTACCAAAACTATCAGAACCTTTACCTTGATTTCCAAAATAATATCTGTCCTGATCATTGACCAATGCAAAAATGGAACGGCTTACTGAAACACGTGGTTCGCGCTCATGTCCTGCTTTTCTCCAAGCTTCTTTATACAATCGAATCTGTTCTGCTTGCTGAATATGAAAAGGTTCACCATTTTCATCATACTTCAAGGTAGAACTTTGCAGGTACATGCCGTTTTCGGCAGCCCAAATAGCGGTCGCATTAGACGCTGCTCCCCACCAGATTCGCTCTCGCAATCCTTCGGAATGAGGCTCAAGTCTTAATAAACCCGGCGGATTTGGGAACATGGGGTACGGATTTGGCTCTGCAAAACCTTCACCCTTAAGCCTCTCTAAAAATTCTAAAGCTTTTTGGCGTCCCATATCTGCATCTGTTTCACCTTCCTTAGGTTTATAACCGAAAGAACGCCAGCCGTCAATGACCTGTTCCGGTGATCCTCTGCTGATTCCTAATTGCAAACGTCCGCCTGAAATTAAATCTGCGGCGCTGGCATCTTCCACCATATATAGTGGATTTTCATATCGCATATCGATTACACCTGTACCAATCTCTATTTTGCTCGTTTTAGCACCAATAGCCGAAAGTAGCGGAAAGGGTGATGCCAGCTGTCGTGCAAAATGATGGACTCTAAAATAAGCACCATCTAAACCAATTTCCTCTGCAGCCACAGCCAAATCGATGGACTGCAACAGAGTATCGCTTGCTGTACGAGCGACATAGGAAGGATGATCAGCCCAATGTCCAAACGATAAAAATCCTATTTTCTTCATAGATAGTTTTAATAGATATATAAAATTGCAATTATTAATTATTCACTTAACAAATGCAAACAAGAATTTATTAAAGATATAAAAAACTTAATTAACATTCCTCATCTTAATGTTAAATGCATTTGTGAGTTTACCAAAATCATATGATATTATCCCCTAGAAAAAGTTAAGTTTTCATTGCTTCAGCCTGATTAGCTCTTTGCATTATTACCATGATATTTGAAAGTCCTCGAGTGTAAATTTGATAAAGGAATTTCTTTTTCTTATAAAATAAATTCATGTTATAAAGTTAATTTTATTTCTATAAACAATTAAAAATTAGCATAATGGAAAATTTACACAATTATACGAGCGAAGAACTTCAAAAATGCCCATACCACAGCCAGATGAACACAGCTGCAAACAATGGTAAATCTCGAGAGGATGCCAATACAGGAGACTGGAATGAAGAGCGAGAAGATGAGGCAGGTACAGATCCTGATCGTAACGAACAAGGCGGCAATGACAACTCTGGAGGCTCTGGAAGCAGCGGAAGCGCAGCTACAAACAGCTAGACAGCTGATAAGGCTAATAAGATGATTGGTATTATTTTAAGACATTAAAAAAGAAACAGGCTTAAGTGAGCCTGTTTCTTTTTAGTATTAAACGACAATAATTATGCAGCATTCATTTTTGGGAATAATTTTGTAATAAGTACTTTAAGGCGCTGGTGATAATCCTCAATCAGCCATTGTTTGTAATTGGTGCTGGCGTTTTCCAGGCATTTCACGTACTGCTTCACTCTCCACTCAATTTCTGGTTTCAAAGCTTCAGCTAGTGATAAAGCTTCTGACAGTGTTCCCGCATTATCCAGACACATCTTTGCTTGCTGTCTTATAGACTGTTGAATAACTGTTTTAGGTTTTTTATCTGTATGATGTGCTTCTTGATACTGCTCTTCAATATCAAAAGTCATTTCAAGAGTGTTGGGAAACTTCGCACGGAGTTCTGCTGAAAATCCATGAGATTGTACAGCTGATGTTCCGCCTGCCTGATAGTGAAGCTGTTTGGCAAATACATCAGGATGTTCAAACACATGCTGCCAGTCAACAGGTTCTTCCCAATTTCCAAAACGCTGGATATTGTTGCCAAGATCTATAATTCGAAAGCTTTTTTTGGACGGAAGCCTGCGTGCTCCTCTTCCTACCATCTGATGGTAAAGCGTTATGGATGTTGTGGGGCGATTAAGAATAATATTCTCAACCGTCGGCTCATCAAATCCAGTAGTCAAAATGGAGACAGATGTGAGAACAGCATCTTTTGTCTTTTTGAACCACTTTAAGATTTCTTTTCTATCCTGATCTGAAGTCTTATTGTCCAAATGCTTAATCGAAATACCGGCTGCGGTAAAAGTTTCATACACTTTTTGCGAAGCAGTAATTCCATTATTAAATATAAGAGTCTTTGTTCCCGCCGCATGCTCTCTGTAAGCATTTAAGAGCAAATCCTGCATGACTTGCGAACTATAAAGATCATTAGAAGAGCTGACCGTGTAATCTCCATGCAGACCCGTTTTCAACGAGTTCAGTTCTACTTCATAAACATAAGATGTTGGTTTGGCCAGAAAACCTTTCTCGATAAGGCCTGCAATATTTTCTCCAGTAATTAAAGATTTGTAATGTCGATTCATCGGTTTGGTTATATCAGAGCTGAAAGGTGTAGCTGTAACGCCAATGATAAAAGCTTTTTTAAAGCTGCTCATCAATTTTCTGAACGAATTATGATGTGCTTCGTCGACAATGACAAGACCTATGTCTGCAGTTTTTATTTTTTTTGATTTAATTCTGTTTCGGAGCGTCTCCACCATAGCAACATAACAGTCGCAATCTTCTTTTATATTGCCGCTGGTACTATTTATAACACGGTTTTTGACACCGATATTTTTTAGCGTTCTGGAAGTCTGTGTGCATAATTCTATACGATGGGTAAGGATTATTACTTTTTTGCCGAAGCGCGCCATAAATTGTCTTGCGATTTCTGAAAACACAACTGTCTTCCCTCCTCCTGTAGGCAACTGATATAAGAGTTTCAGGTTCGAGGCATTTTCCATCTGGTCCAATATGTTTTTAATATCTCTCTCCTGATAAGTGTAAAATGCCTTAACAGGCTTTGTAGTAGTTTCCATTTTATCTTTTATTATGTTTATGCGAAAGTGTTGCTCTCGTTACTATTACTAAAATTAATATATAAGGCATAAGCATGTTTACAAAATTGCACGGCTTTATTATATTATTCTGACGTGCAAATAGGAAGCAATTTCAAAAAATGCAAAAATTCTGAAAGAGATATGATCATTTCTCATTTGAAACTATTATAAGCTGCAATTAAAAAATATTATTTTTATCAAATACCGATCGGTATTTATAGTATATTTGTTCCTGAATTTATATTAATACCAATGAATACTACCGAATTTATACTAGAAAGAGTAGCTCCTATTTTTAACAAACAAGGTTATGTAGGTACTAGTTTAACTGATATATCAAATGTCACTGGCCTTACAAAAGGTGCTATTTACTGTAATTTTTCTAATAAAGAAGATTTGGCTTTAAAGTCATTTCAATACAACATAAATGCAGCCATAACTCCATTATTCGAACTAGTTGCTGCTACGAAAGGAAGCTTAAATAAATTGCATGCTATAACAACTTATCAGCGTAGTTACTATGACTTAGTTAAAGACAGAGGCGGATGTCCCATGTTACGTGCAGGAGTTGATACAAAATTTATCAATCCGATGTTGTTTAAAAGTGCTCAAAAATTATCTCAAAAATTCACTACTGGTTTAACTAATATTATTAACGATGGTATTGTCAATAATGAAATTAATGAAAATACAGATTCGGCTCAGTATGCAAAAATAATTTTATCCCTAATTGAAGGAAGTTCACTTCTCGCCTTTACCCATAATGATCAAACATATATCAGCACAGCAATGGACTTTATAAATACTTCTATTATCGAAAGCATCAAAAAATAAAAAATTTTAACTCTTCAAATACCGATCGGTATTTGATGTAATACTATAGAAAAATGGAAAAAGTTTTAAAAACAAAAAGAAAAATCAGATTTCAGGATTGTGATCCTTTCAACCACTTAAACAACTCAAAGTATTTAGAATACTTTATTAATGTTCGCGAGGATCAAATTGAAGAACATTATGGCCTTGATATATTCAAATATTTAAAAACAACAGGATTAAGCTGGGTAGTTGCGTCAAATCAAATTAGTTATGTGAAACCTGCTTTTACGGTCGAAACTGTATTAATTGAATCTCAATTGATACAATTTACCAACAATATGCTGCTGGTCGAAATGAAAATGTGGAATGAAAATGAAACCGAACTAAAAGCAATTTTATGGATAAAGTTTATTCACTATAATGTTCAAACAAAAAAAGCGGCAAATCATTCTGATGATTTGATGAAACTATTTCAATCGGTTGTAATACCGGTAGATGAGACTATTTTTGAAAAGAGATATATAGAAATTATTCAAAAATCTTATATTTAACTTAAAGCTCTGCCTTATTTAAATTGGGCTAAACTAAATTCCTATTTCTTAAGAAATGGGAATTTTTTATGCTTTATTTCTGCAGAAATTATTCTTCAAGAAAGGCGTAATCATAATTATCCACAAATCTTTTTCAATGCAAATCAAATAACATACTAAATCCTACTTACTTGTGTAGAGGATTTTTTTCAATAAAAAGGTTGTGACAATTTAAAAAAAATAAAAGGCATAGGAATGTAGGCAGAAAAGTTCTTGAAAGTAAATCAATTTCGCTTTCAGAATTAGTTTTACATTATTAAGAATTAAGAATAGCTGCAGGCTTGCAGGATTTAAAAAACTCATAAGCTCTTTTCTCTGCATAAGAATGCGTTGAATCACGAAGTGGAAAAGCGCAATGTCCTCCATACTTTGGGGTTTCGAGATACACATATGCGCTGTCTTGAGCTATTGCTTTAGGATAGCATCTTTCGCCCAAAAAAGGATCATCTAAAGAGTTAATAATTAAAACTGGAGTCGTAATATTTTTAAGGGAAAATTCTGGAGAAACACGCTGATAATAATCGTCTTTGCTTGCAAAGCCATGCAGTGGTGCGGTAAAATATTGATCAACTTCATCAAAAGAAGTGATTTTATCAATTTGATCGCGGTTTATAAAATCAGGAAACTGCGCTGCTTTATGATTCAGCTTCTTTTTAATATCAATTGTAAAATTCTTTAAATACACTCTGTTGAAACCTTGTTTAAGTACCGCTGCACTTGTTGCAATATGAGTTGGTACAGAAATACATACGCCGGCTTTTATGCGCTCATCAATTTTTGTCCAGCCAAAATAATTCAGCAGCTGAACACCGCCCATTGAATATCCAATCAAATAAACCTCTTCAAATCCTTTTTGTAAAACAAACTTGACTACTTCATCAAGATCATCAACTGCTCCGTGATGATAAAGTCTTGGCAGGCGGTTCATTTCTCCTCCACAAGTACGATTGTTCCATGCGAAAACCGAAAAATCTTTTTCCTGAAAATAAACCGCACAGCTATTATTGTAGGTTCTTCGGGAATCTCCTTCTAAACCATGACAAAGTATAACTGCTTTTTTAGGATCATTTAAAATAAAATCGATATTGATAAAATCTCCATCATTTAGCTCATGTTTCTCTCTTGTATATCCTGGAGCATCAAACCTTTTAAACAAAGCCGCATAAATAGTAGAGACATGCCTGTTGCGATGAATAAAAGAAGGAAAATTATATTCTGATTGTTCAATTACTGGCATAATACGAAATTCTTTAGTGGATTATACAAATCTAAGAAATCAATCAATATGTAATCAAAAACTGTCTTTTTATTTTACTTTAAAAATAGCCTTGATCAGAGAACAAATATGATGTTTTTTAATCAATACTGATCAGAAAATGTTAATTCATTATTAATAATTACTCGGTATACTCTTCGCCATCCGTTTTGCTGAGTCTAGAGAATGTAATACTGGATAAAATAGTAAAAACGGCAAGCGTTATAAAAGTATACTGAAAAGCACGCGCGGTATTCATTTCAAAAATACCGGTTTGAAACAAAGAAAGTACCAAACTTGCTACCGATACCCCAAAACTTACAGACAACTGCTGCATAATAACCAGCATGGTATTGCCTCCGCTGGCAGTGTCCTGATCAAGATCGGCGAGCGTTATGGTGTTCATTGCAGACATTTGTATAGAGGTAAAAATTCCGTAGAAAACCATCAATATAATATAGTAAACAAGCGGTGTATCTTTTTGTACAAATCCAAGTATTATCAATATGATACCCAGCATTATAGTATTGCTTATCAATACATTTCTATAACCCATAAATTTAATAATACGAACCATAAAGGGTTTAATTGCAACATTAGACAAAGCAGACGGCAAAAGCAAAAGACCTGATACCGATGCTGAGTAACCAAAACTCGTTTGAAGCATAAGAGGCAACAGCAACGGCAGTCCCCCAATGCCAAGTCTGGTAATCAAACTTCCGGTTAATCCTATTTTTAGTGTTCTTATATTTAGAAGACGCAGATCAATAATTGGTTTTTCTGTTCTTTTATAATGAATAAAATAAAACACTGACAGCAGTCCAGCAAGAAACAACAATCCCATAATAAGCATAATGTGCATTCGTCCTCTCCCTACAAGTTCTAAAACCATAGTAATTACGATCAAGGCAAGACTAAAATAAACAAGTCCCCTGAAATCAAATCTGCCAACAGCATGCTTAAAGTTTGGCATGATTCGGTAAGCCATTGAAATTCCAATTAGTCCAATTGGAACATTTACTAAAAAAATCCAATGCCAAGAAAAATTATCAGAAAGAAATCCGCCAAGACTTGGCCCTATCACCATACCCAGAAGACCAAATACGGTTATAAAATTCATGGTTTTTAGGAGTTCCTTTTTGGGATACTGATATAAAATAGCAAGTCTTGCTACAGGAACCATCATTGATGCGCCGATAGCCTGTACAACTCGTGCAAGATTAAAAGTTGTTAGATCAACAGAAAGTGCACAAAGCAACGAACCGGTTACAAATAACCCTACAGCAATCATAAACATGGTTCTGGTTCCAAATTTATCAGCCAGCCATCCTGATAAAGGGATAAACATAGCCAGCGTTAGCGTATAGGTAACAATAACAGAATGCATCTGTGTGGGAGAATATGCCATATCGCGTGCTATCGAAGGCAATGATGTATTTAAAATAGTACCATCAAGGGACTGAATAAACATTGCCACAGCAGTAACCCATGGCAGAAGATGCACAGCATTCTTCTCTTTTTGCTCTGTTTTATTTGTCATATTGTAATTAGTAGCCGAATTTTAATTTAACCCGGCTATGTTGCCGTTATCAAAGTTTTAATAATTCAAATATAGGAATACTGATAGTTTTGGTCTTTTATTTAAATCCGAAAATTTTATAGAATTTTCTTTTAAAATGCAATTGAATTATATAACGTAATAACTGTAACATATAATTTATTAGCAGTATGTCACTTGTAATTTTATTCTGCTAAAAATTCAGGAGTAAACAGTTATTAAAATAATAAAGCTGTTTCCGACTTATAATAGAATAGACAACAAGGATTTAAAATTAGTGAGAATGAAAAAAATTACAAAATTACTGACCTTCATTTTGTTTTGTTTTGCCTTTACGGCTAAAGCACAACAAATACAAACAGACAGGCCTAATGAAACAGAGAGTCCAACAGCCATAAAAGTTCATCATTTACAAATAGAAAGCGGTTTTTCTTATGAAAAGCAAGATGATGAAAAAACTTTTGAAATTCCACAGGCAGTGTTTCGTTACGGACTTTTTAAAAATGCTGAAATAAGAATTGAAACTGCTTTTAAAATAAATGAAGAACAACAGGATAAGCACGAAGGAATTGATCCTGTAGTAATCGGTGCGAAATATCATCTTATTGATCATAAAGGTCTTATGCCAGATCTTGCCTTACTGTCGCGCGTTAGTATTCCGTGGATGGCTGATAATGCTTTTCAAGAACCGAAATACAGTCCAGAAATTCGGATGCTGGCACAACATGAGCTTTCAAAATCCTCACATGTAGGTTATAATATGGGAATAAAATGGTTAGCAGAAACTGCTCACCCAGAATATATTTATACACTATCTGCCGATCATGCGCTTACTAAAAAAATCAAATTAGTAGCAGAAGCTTATGGTTTCACTGAATCACATCATCATGCTCAAAACAGTGCTGATATTGCTCTCTTATATGTTCTTAAGAAAAATATGCAATTGGATATCATGTGCGGATCTGGAATTATGCATTCTCCAAAAGAGAAATATGTGGAGATAGGACTTTCTTATGTATTATAAATAAAGAAAATATGACAAATCTAAATCATAAAAATACTGGAGCGAGTTCGCGAACTTCCGACAAAAAACCGGCAATTAAACCGGCGTCGTCACGCACGAACGAAAAATTTAGCAGTGAAATAAAAAAATCAGTATTGCCTGGAAATATTTCTGAGCATTATTAATATAAATTTACTAATCGAACATTAAAAATGAAAATTTGACAATGCTTCGCGAAAATTATATAAAATCACTTGTCTCTTAAAATGTACCTTTAAAATAGTCTAATTGAAGATTAGGCAATTACTATGTTATTAATTTAAAACTCATTTATATGGAATTCGAAAATTACTTTTATTCGTCTGAAGAAACTGCAAATGATATGACATCTTATGAAGAACAGCTGCTGCTAAATTATGATGATTATCTTGAAGGCAGTTTTGCCGCTGCACTAAAAGCCAGCAACCACTACAACTTAGAACTTGGAGAGTTAGAAGATAATCTTGAAGATGATTTTGATTCTGAATATGACGAAAATGACTGGGAAGAAGAAGATTCAGATGACTCTGCAGGAGAATATGATAAAAATGAGGAAGAGCCTGGAACTTTTTTGATGAAAAATTGAAATTTTAATTTTTCTAAATAAAATCCTCAATCCTTAATAATTGAGGATTTTTAACATGCGCCAACAAACCATCTCAAAACTCAAATGCTTCCTAAAAATACTATTATGAAAAACCTTTCAATGCTTTTACTATCCATTTTCTTTTTTTCATGCCAGCAAAAAGAAAGTAAGAATCCTTCTGTTGAAATCTCAGATTCAATTGTTACAAATAAAAATAAGCAAGAAATTAAATATGAAAGTAAAAAGGAAAACAAACAAATAGGCGATACTATAGTCATGAATTTTAAGAATGAAGAAGGTTTGTTAGTAGCTGAAGGCTCTTTAGATTCTATTCATCCGAGAGTATACATCAAATTTAAAGATGAAGATTTGGGAGAATTAAAGGGACTGATTATTCCAACTACCGGAAAAGGAAACATCCGTTTCAATCAAATTATTTTTCCAGACCAAACGTCAGACGGACCCTTTGGAATGGATCTGACAATACCCCTTAAACAAAAAGGAAATTATATTTTAGTAATTGGACATTCTCAAATGGCTGATAATCCGTTTTATGGTAAATTCAAAGTACAGCTTGAGAATAAAAAAGGATAAGCTCGAAATTAAATGAACGATTCACTTCGTGTACTTTTCATTCAATTGGAGACAAAGCAACTGGCAATCCTATAAATTCTGATGTTAAAACTATAATAAACAGCACTTTACATTTTATAGCTTTGATGATTATTAAATTAATTATCAAACTAATATGGATTCATCTAGAGATAAAATTAAAAGTTCCAGTATTACTTCCGGCGATACAGTATCGTTTTGGATTGACACTACTTCTA
Organism: Flavobacterium sp. JLP; assembly: GCF_015350755.1. Classification (NCBI taxonomy): domain Bacteria; kingdom Pseudomonadati; phylum Bacteroidota; class Flavobacteriia; order Flavobacteriales; family Flavobacteriaceae; genus Flavobacterium; species Flavobacterium sp. JLP. Next base: position 315,264 of record NZ_JADKPS010000001.1, read on the forward strand.
TAATTTCATATAATAAACCAGATCAGGACGTCAACACCGAAGTACTTATCATAGGTGGCGGTATTGCAGGCTTAACAACTGCTTATAAATTATTGCAGGCGGGAAAAAAAGTAGTTCTCGTAGAAGATGGTTTTATTGGAAGCGGTGAAACCGGCCGTACTACAGCACATCTAACTTGTGCACTTGATGACCGGTATTACTTTCTTGAAGAGACCTTTGGGGCAGATGCCACAAAACTTGCTGCTGAAAGCCACAAGGCCGCAATAGACGAGATTGAACAAATCATTACTACACTAAATATAGACTGCTCTTTTAAAAGGGTTAACGGCTACTTATTCCTTGATCCAACAGATAAAGAAGAAAATCTAGATAAAGAATTTCAGGCTACACAAAAAGCAGGAATTGCTACTTCAATATTACAGGGAACTCCAGCTGTTGCCAATGGCGAAAATCAAAGATGTTTGGTATTTAATGATCAGGCTCAGTTTCATATTCTTCATTATTTAAAAGGGCTTGCAGAAGCTGTAATTGCTCTTGGTGGCATTATTTACACAGAAGCTAATGCAAGAGAAATTACCAAAAAAGGAGCAGAAGTAAATGGTTTTACTTTTTCTGCAGACCAAATTGTGGTTGCTACTAACAGTCCGATTAATGATACTCTAACAATGCATACCAAACAACATGCTTATAGAACGTATGTAATTGGAGGCAAAATTCCAAAAGGACAACTGCCCTACTCATTATGGTGGGATACAGGCAATCAGGAATCAAAATGGGTTTCGCAGCCGTATCATTATGTGCGCCTCGAAGAATACGATGAACATTATGATATATTGATTTCTGGAGGAGAAGATCATAAAACCGGTCAGGAAGATGAGGAAAATATTTCTCAAATGGAACGCTATGACAGGCTCGAAGCATGGACGCGTAATTATTTCCCAATGTTAGAAGATGATCTTACCTACAGATGGTCAGGACAAGTAATGGAACCTGTAGATTCTCTTGGTTTTATGGGCAAAAATCCCGGAGATGACAACATTTATATTATTACAGGAGATTCAGGAAACGGTATGACACATGCTACTATTGGAGCCATGATCATCAGCGACAGCATAAATGGCAGTAAAAATAAATGGGAAGATTTATACAGTCCTTCGAGAATTACTTTAAAAACGACTGGAGATTTTATTAAGGAAGCCGGAAACATGGCATCGCAATATCTCGACTGGATAAAAGGATCTGACTTAAAAAATACAGCAGACTTGCCGGCAGGAGAAGGTGGTATAATTTCTTCGGGATTAAAGAAAATTGCTGTTTATCGTGATTATAACAATACTTTGAAAGCATTTTCAGCAGTATGCCCGCATTTAGGCTGCATCGTTCAGTGGAACAGTGATGAAAAGTCATTTGACTGCCCATGTCACGGTTCACGATTTGATACAGAAGGCACAGTAATAAACGGACCATCTCAAGACGATTTGCCAAAAATTCATATCAAATAAAATCTCTATGAATTTAAAAGCCTTCAAATAATATCGATATAATAATTACAAGATGATACAACAAATAAGTGCACCAGAAAATACAGTAGCTTTTAGAGCTATTGGAGAAGTAACAGCAGAGGATTATAAAATGGTTATTGCACCTGCAGTAACTGCATTAGCAGAGCAAATTAACGAAATCAATTTTTTGTTTCTGATTGATACTGAACTCGAAAATTTCAAAGCTTCAGCTTGGCTTGAAGATGCTTTAATTGGGCTTAGAAATCTTGGGAAATGGAATCGCGCCGCAATTGTAACCGATTCTGAAAAAGCGATTACTTTCACTAATGGATTCAGTTATATCGTTCCCGGAGAATTTCGCGGTTATAAAAAAGAAAAATTTCAAGAAGCCTTAAACTGGGTTCATGGAAGTGAAATACTCAATAACGATGCAAAGCAAAATGAACCTTATATTGATCCCGATGATTTAGGAGAAGAAGATCTTTCTAATGGCTATTCAGACTCAGATGATATAGATTATAATTACAAAGAATAATTAATGATAAGTCCTAGATACAAGGACTGAAGATTTTTACAAGACAATATTATGTTTTTCATTTTTTTATAAATCTTACAAATTGATTGACAAACCGTTTAATAAAATAATATGGAAGAGCTTTTTTTTAAAGATTGGAAAAGTATAGAGCACGTTATCCTTGCAACCTTTATAGCATTTATAACATTATTTTTTTTCGTAAGGATTTCAGGTAAACGCACTCTGGCGAAACTTAATGCATTCGACTTTGTGGTAACTGTGGCATTAGGATCAACATTATCGTATATGATGCTGGCCATTGTTCCCATAATTGAAGGTGCTATTGTTTTATTTCTCATTATTCTATTGCAATATATTTTTGCATGGACAGCGCGTCTTTCAAGAAAAATGGAAAGACTTATAAATGCTGTTCCGAGTCTTATATTTTATGATGGAGAATTTATAGAAAAAACTATGTCAAGAGAAGCTATAACTAAAGGCGAAATATTTTCAACAATCAGAAACTCCGGAATAGACCAAATTGACGACGTAAAAGCTGTTGTAATGGAATTAAATGGACAAATTACAGTAGTAAGAAAATCAAAAGGTAACGGAACCAGTTCATTAGATGATATTAAACCTTTAGAAAAAAGATTAAATACAACTCTTAAGAAAATTTAAAGACTGAAAGCCCTGCTCCTTTTTCATTCAATTTTTTCATTAAATTAAAAATTTATTTGTCTTATTGAATATTTTAATTCATTTCAATTCACTGCTGAATAACCAATATTTTTTTTTAAATTATACTGATAACCGCTCTTTTAATATGGAAACAAGTAATTTATTCAGTATTATTCATTACATTCGCGCACTACCACACATACAAGCTAAGTATATTATATGTTAAGGTAAACATTACATCATTATTGAATTTCAATGTTACATAACTAATAAAATATAGGTGCTTTTCCAGCAAATTACCGCCGTTATTTTCTAAATACCATTTCGCTTTATATGAGCAAAGAAGAAAAAAAAGACGGAAAAGAGCTGTATACTACAACCAAAGCAAAACCGTTTAATTCCGAAAAAGAATACCAATACGTCGAGGAGCTAAACATAGCTAAAAAAGAACTTCTTTTTCAAGATGGTGAAAAACAGAAAAGAGCAGCGGAATTAATCATTGCCAATATAGAACTCGTTTATCAAAAAGATGAAAAAGAAAAAAGAGCAGATGAACTTCTTATAGCAAATAAAGAGCTTATTTATCAAAATGCTGAAAAGGAAAATCGAGCCGACGAACTTATCATCGCCAACAAAGAACTTATTTATCAGAATACTGAAAAGGAAAATCGCGCATCAGAATTAATTATTGCCAATAAAGAGCTTGCTTTTCAAAATAAAGAAAAGCAAAAGCGAGCTGATGAACTGATTATTGCTAATGAAGAACTCTTGTACCAAAACACTGAGAAAGAAAATCGCGCATTAGAATTAATTATCGCTAATAAAGAGCTTGCTTTTCAAAATGAGGAAAAACAAAAACGTGCTGATGAATTGCATCTTATAAACGAACAGCTGAGAGCCAAAGAACAGCAATTAAACAATCATATTAATGCAATAGCGGTCTCAAATGCTTCTATCGAGTTTGATCTTGAGGGCAATATCTTAAACGCTAATCAAAACTTTCTTGAGATTATGGGATACACTTTCGATGATCTGGAAGGAAAACACCATAGCCTTTTTATAGATAAAGTTTATGCTAAATCTTCAGCTTATAAACAATTTTGGAATAATTTAAAGAAAGGGATTTACCAAAAAGATGAATTCAAACGAATTGGAAAACAAGGACAAATGATTTGGCTTCTTGGTAGTTACAATCCGATTTTGGATATTTCTGGAAAACCGTACAAGATATTAAAACTTGCTACTGATGTAACGTTAGCAAAAATACAGTTCCTTCAGTTAGCATCGCAAGCAGGAGAAAAAGAAAAGCGTGCTGCTGAACTCATCATAGCTAACAAAGAACTGGCTTTTCAGAATATAGAAAAAGAAAAACGCGCCGCAGAACTTATTATCGCTCATAAAGAGCTAGCAATAGAAAGCATAGAAAAAGAAAAGCGTGCCGCTGAACTTATTATAGCAAATAAAAAATTAGCCCTAGAGACTATTCAAAAAGAGAAAAGAAAAGCAGAGAAAGAAAAAAGTGCCGCAGAGCTTATTGTAACAAACCGAGAATTGGCTTATCAAGAAAAAAGAGGAAAAGAACTCTTTTTGGCTAACAGCGAACTCAAAAAAGCTCAGGAAGAGTTAGAAGGCTTCTCCTACTCTGTCTCTCATGATTTAAGAGCACCTATTCGTGCTATTAATGGTTATACGCAAATTTTAGTAGAAGATCACGCCGCAGCTATTGATGAAGATGGTCAAATGGTACTGAAAGCCATTATACACAACTCCAGAAAGATGGGACTTTTAATTGATGACCTTCTTGCTTTTAGCAAGTTAGGCCGTAAACAAGTAAGTACCGAGTCTATAAATATGAGATCTTTATTAAATGGAATCATTAGTGATATTGTGTTTGACAATGGTGATAAAATTCCAATATTTGAAATAGAATCGATTGAACCTGCTACCGGAGATCCTGCTTTAATCAAACAAGTATGGATTAATCTTATTTCTAATGCTATTAAATACTCTAAATATAAACCTGAAATCCGCATTAAAATTAGCTCATTTGCCAAAGAAGACAAGATTGTCTACTGCGTACAAGACTTTGGTGCCGGATTCGACATGGAATATTACGATAAACTGTTTGGTGTTTTTCAGCGTCTGCATTCACAGGAAGAATTTGACGGCACAGGAATTGGCCTTGCTATAGTACAAAAAATAATAAACCGTCATCACGGGACAGTATGGGCAGAATCAGAATTAGATCATGGATCGACATTTTATTTTAGCCTTCCAAATATTAATCTTTAAATATAAAAAATGAATTACGACGACGTTGAAATATTATTTGCCGAAGATAGTCTGGACGATGCTATGCTGACAATACGAGCATTATCAAAAAGCGGTTTTACAAACAAACTGCTTCATGTAAAAGACGGCGCAGAAGCACTTGACTTTATTTACTGCCGTGGCATATATGCAGATAGAAATCCTAAAGCATATCCAAAATTATTTCTTTTAGATCTTAAGATGCCAAAGGTTTCAGGTATGCAGGTGCTCGAAAAAATTAAAAGTGATCCTGAGTTTAAATCAATTCCGGCAGTAATATTAACTTCTTCACAAGAAGATCCGGACATTGCTAAATGTTATGATCTGGGTGCTAACAGCTACATTGTAAAACCGGTTGACAGTAATAACTTTTTCAATGCTATAAAAGAAATGGGCATGTACTGGATGATCCTGAGCCAGCCTTCACTCTAAAATTACAGTGGCTGCTTCTCACCTTATACTGTCTAATAAAATGAAGAAACAAATTAAGATATTGATTCTTGAGGATAACAGCTCAGATGCAGATTTGATTCTGCGACAGCTCCACAAATCAGGAATGAACTTTTTATCGAAAACTGTCGAAACACGAAAAATGTTTGAAGAGGCATTGGAAAATTTCTCTCCGGACATTATTTTGTCTGACTATTCTTTACCAACATTTGATGCTGTATCAGCTTTTGGTCTGCTTAAAAACAGAAAACTTAATATCCCATTTATTATAATTTCAGGAACTATTGGCGAAGAAAATGCTGTAGAGCTTTTAAAAGATGGAGTAACTGATTTTGCTTCTAAAAACAACCTAAGGTCCTTACCGCAAAAAGTAATTAGGGGACTCAAAGAAGCTGAAGAAAGTCTTGAAAAAAAAGAAATTTTAGAAAAATTAAAAATACAGACTGCTGCACTAGTTATTGCAAATGAAGAACTTCGATTTCAAAATAATGAAAAAGAAAAACGAGCTATAGAATTACTAAATGCGAACAAAGAACTACTGGCATTTAATTTTATCTCAAGCCATGATCTTCAGGAACCGTTGCGTAAAATCCAAACTTTTATTTCAGTAATTATGTCGAATGAGGCAAAAAACATGAGTGAAGCTGGTAAGAACAATATGGAACGCATACAAATAGCTGCAACCAGAATGAGACAGCTAATAGATGATTTATTGGCTTTTTCACGTGTAAGCAGTACGGGCCGCAGTTACGAAATGAATGATTTAAAAGGCATAATTGAAGATGTTCAATCAGATTTGAAGGACACAATTAAACAAAAAAATGCCACTATAGATATAATCGCACTCGTGCCGGTTAATGTAGTTACATTTCAGTTTAGACAACTTATTTATAACTTAATAAGTAACGCGCTTAAATTCTCTCATCCTGATTTACCTCCGCGTATTAGCATAGAAACCAGTATTTTAGAATCTACACATTCTAAACTGAACGAACTAAATTCTAAAGTATTAAACTGTGATTATTGGAATCTAAGTTTTCAAGACAACGGAATTGGTTTTGAAACTGAATTTAATGAACTGATATTTGTAATGTTTCAAAGGCTTCATCATCGTCATGAATATGCCGGTACTGGAATTGGGCTTGCCATTGTAAAGAAAATTGTGGACAACCACAATGGAATTATCACTGCAAATGGCATCTTAAACAAAGGAACTACTTTTGAAATTTTTATTCCTATACAGGAAAAATTAACTCCTAAAGCTGTAAAAATTAGGAGAACTATTCTGCCAATGCTAGTTTAATATAAGTATACATATGCTTTTATTTCAAGTTTTATTTTTTAAGGATTAACTACTTTAGTTGAATAGAGGAAAAATTCAGGTGAAAATCATAAAAAAAGCTAAATCGAAAGATTTAGCTTTTTGTTTTTTATCTCTAATAGCAGTTTAGATATGTTTTGAAATCGATCTTACTTTGCATCAAACCATAGTTTTGTAGTAAGCAAATCTTTTCCTTGAGCGGCTACTGCAGCTTGGTAGCTCACTCCGTTCAATGATTGCTCAGTTCCTGGATAAAAGAAACGCAAAGGCAGTTGTCCGTCTAAAACTGTAGCTGGACCGGCTTTTAACACCGGATAATCGAGTCTTCTCCACTCTACAAAAGCATCAAGACCTTGTCCGTAAAAAGCAATCCATTTTTGAGTCCCTATAGATTTCGCATAATTTGTTGCATCGTACTTCACAGTTGCTTGATTAACATAATTTGAAATTGCTGTTGCATCAGTAATACCAAATTGATTTAACGATGCTGTTATTGCATTTTTATAAAGCTGTTCTGCATCTCCTGAAATATAACCACGTGCCACAGCTTCAGAAAGATTAAATAGCGTTTCAGAATAAGAAGCAATTACTGCTGGCGATGTTGAGGTTAAAAAGTATGTACCCGGTTTTGATGTCTTAGCAAATCCTTGACTATTGGCATCACTATTTGATAATCCATTAGCACCTCCAACGTATTTTCCTACGGTTGCATCTGATGGCAATTGCGCATAAACAGGCAAACGCGGATCTGACAATGCATTTAACTGATCCACCATTGTTTTTGAAATACGAAAATCATCACGGGTTTCAAACCAGGCAGAAGCCGGATTTTGCTGAGGTGAACTAATGTAAGTAAACTTAAAAGTATCGTTATTACTGCTGATTAATCCTCCAGCATCAGTGGTTGCATCAATCGCAGCTTGCTTAGCCAAAGCAGGTTCTTTGTCTGAAATTCTCAATGCTATACGCAAACGAAGCGAATTCACAAATTTTTTCCATTTTGCAATATCTCCTTTATAAACTAAATCACCTGTTACAGCACCATTTGCCGTATTTAGCAAAGATTGAGCTTGTTTTAAATCTTCTAACAATCCAGTGTATACCTCTTTTTGTGTATTATATGCCGGAGTTACTTTTAGACCTGCTTCTTTATAAGGAATACTTCCGTAAGCATCTGTCAATAATAAAAAAGTCCATGAGCGAAGGGTCAGTGCAATTCCTTTATAATTTGAATTAGCCTGCTCTTCTGGAAAATTCAGAATCGTGTTTAGATCTGTAATCAAAGTGGCATATCCAGTATTCCACAATGATGTGAAAGATGTATTAGACACATCGTATCTGTCCGGTTCAGTATATTGGATTTTAGCCCAATGCTGTACAAATAACAAAGACGAGTTAAAATTATTATCTGATCCCCAATATAAGTCGGCTCCCTGCTTTAATGTTCCTGTTAACAGGTAAGGCGCCAGTGGTGTTTCAGTTGCATTTGGATTTTTATTAATATCATCCAAAGTATCACTGCATGAAGTCAGTGATAATGCAAATAGAGTTATATAGGCTATTTTTTTTAGCATGATTCGTGTTTTTAGAATTTAAGATTTACATTAAGGCTAAAATTTCTGGTAGTTGGCAAAGCTAAACTTTCCAGTCCTTGAGCGTTTCCAGTGTTGAAAGCTGTTTCAGGATCAATATTTGGTGCATCTTTATAGATAAACATCAGGTTACGGCCTACAGCAGTAATACTTGCAGCCTCAAATCCCAGTTTCTTAGCAAATGACTTATTAAAATTGTAAGCCAATTTTACTTCTCTAAGTTTTACAAAAGTTGAACTGTAGATATAAGCTTCACTAATATTGTATGAAGCTTTGTAATATTCCTGCGCACTAATTACTTGATTGTTAGGAGTTCCGTCGGCATATACTCCTTTAAAAATCATTCCATCATCATAAATCGCTGCTCCAGCTGGAGGCGTTCCGCTCGGAAGCAAGATTTTGTTAGTACCAGAATAATAGTAATTTAATCCGCCATTTGCTGCATCACGGCCTGGAAGCGTTTGCGCTAGCACACCCGTATAATTACCTGTTCTGTTCGTTCCTGAAAAAAGCTCTCCTCCTACACTTGCATCAACAAGAAATGACAATTCAATATTTTTATAGGTCAGCGTGTTTGTAACACCTGCTAAATAGTCTGGAGTATAATGTCCTAGAACTTTCTTAGTCGGATCAGCTTTTGGCAATCCGTTAGCGCCTACAACTATATTTCCACTTGCATCACGTTCGTAAGCTGTTCCATAAAGTGCTCCGTAAGCCTGTCCTACAGATGCCAATACGTCAACACCTCCTGAAGAACCAATAGTGTAGTTTTGAATCTGTTTTTCATAGTCAAGAATCTCAACTTTGCTTATATTCTTTGAATAATTTACACCTACATTCCATTTGAAAGCTTCAGTTTGAATAGGGCTTCCATCTAATTGAATTTCTATACCGCGGTTGTTTATTTTTCCAGCATTGATTAATTGCGAATTATAGCCACTAGAAGCTGTTGTTTTTATCTCCAGAATCTGATCAAAACTATTGGTATTGTAATATGCTGCATCAAAATGCAGTCTGTTTTTCCAAAAAGAGGCTTCTAGACCAATTTCGGTAGATCGTGTTGTTTCCGGTTTTAGGTTCTCATTTAGTTTTCTTTGAGAAGAAGTTTGTATAGGATTTCCGTCGAATGCAGTTAGAAAATTATAAACTGTAGACAATTGATATGGATCTGCATCATTACCAACTTCAGACCATCCGCCACGTAATTTTAAGAAATCAAGCGTGTTGCTTTTCAAATTCAAAGCTTCAGATAATACCAAACTTCCGTTAATAGAAGGATAGAAATAAGAACGGTTACTGCTTGGCAATGTCGATGACCAGTCGTTACGAGCTGTAAGATTTAAATAGGCATAGTTTTTATATCCCAGTTGTGCTGAGGCATAGGCACTATATACTCTCAATCTTGATAATGTATTTGATGACGTTAACGGATCTCGCGAGTTGATCAATGTATATAAATCAGGTACTGCCAAACGTGGTGCTTTTTGATAATTGTTAGCATCACTGTGGTTGCGAATATTAAATCCAGCTAAAGCATCTAAACTAAAATCATCATTCAGTTTCTTAGTATAAGTAAAAATACCTTCCGTATTTTGCTCGTTTACAGTGTACGCATCTTCAGCATAAGATCCAAAAGGAGTTCCATTTGTACCATATTTAATCTCGTATTTTCTGCGATCGTTATAATAGTCAACTCCAGTGCGGAATTTAAAATTAAGTCCATCGAAAATCTTGGCATCCAAATGAAAATCACCAATTAAACGGTTGCGTTGCTGACTTGTTGTATTATAATATGCATTCCAATACGGATTGCTGTAATAGCTATTATTCCAGTTTCTAGTCCAATCATTACTAAGCTGATTAATATCAACCTGACGTCCGAACCAAAGAAACTGCAGCATCACACCGGCTGCACGTCCGCCTGATGGACCACCCGGCAGTGCTGGAGCATTAGTAACAATATAGTTACCTGTTACCCCTACTTTTATATTTTTGGATATTTGATAATTAGTATTAATAGTAAAGTTTGTTTTGTTCACTTCACTGTTAGGCACTACTCCTGTTTGCTTTTGATTGTTTACTCCAATACGAAAATCTGATTTATCATCTGATCTGACCACAGAAACACTATTATCAAAAGTAAGCCCTGTATTAAAGAAATCTTTCACATTATCTGGATGAGCTACAAAAGGAACTGCCTCACCATTTGAGTAAAATTGAGGAATAAGACGTCCGTCTAATTTAGGACCCCAGCTTTCATCAACTCCGTCATTAATACCGCCTCCTTTGCCATCTACATAGCTGAATTTTCCGTTTGAACCTTGTCCAAATGAATTTTGATAGCTTGGTAATGTAGCAACTTGAGAGATCGTTATACCTGAACTAACGCTTATGCCCAGTCCTTTTTGACTTTTTCCTGATTTTGTAGTTATTAAAACAACACCATGCGCGGCACGTGACCCATAAAGTGCAGCGGCATTAGGTCCTTTCAGCACAGTTAATGTTTCAATATCTTGCGGATTTAAATCGGCAATTGCATTTTTAAAATCGCGCGTAGCTCCTCCAGCGTTAAGCTGTGAGTTATCTACAGGAACTCCATCGACCACAAATAACGGCTGATTATTTCCTGCTATAGATGTCTCACCACGAATAATAATACGTGAAGATCCCATATCACCCTGTGAATTAGTAATACGTACTCCGGCTAATTTACCAGTAAGACTATTCAGAAAATTAGTTTCTTTTGTATCTGCTATGTCCTTATTCTTAAGTGATTGAGTAGTATAACCTAAAGATTTTTTTTCTTTTGTAATACCAAGCGCTGTAACTACTACTTCTGACAACACATTTTGTTCTTCAATAAGACTAATAACAACTGCATTTGCAGTAACAACAACTTCTGTTTTTTTATAACCCAAATAACTTATTACCAGTGTATAAGGGAATTTTTGTCCCGTTTGGAAATAAAACTTTCCATCTAAATCTGTTGAAACACCGTGTGTAGTGCCTTTTATATTTACTGAAGCACCAATTACTGGTTCTTTTGTAATAGCATCAATTACTGTTCCTTCGAGTTTGGATTGTATTAAGGGTTTGGTTTCTTGAGCTTTAATCCCAATTGAAATCAATAAAATACATAACCAAATATATCTATTTAATTTTTTTTTCATTACTTTGTTTTAGTTTAAAAAATAAGGCTAGCCGAAAACGGATTTACTCCATTATCGCTTTCCTTACAGAGATCTACAATTTCTTTAAGCTTCGCCATTTCTGCTGCAACAGAAATGGTTTTTTTTTTAGCCGCAGCACATTCGTTTTTTCATTTTTATTTTTTTTGATTACTATTATTTGAATTTGTCTTTAAAATTCAATCCTGAAATTAGGATCAATTCTATTAAAATTTTTATGATTTAGAGATTGAAGAATTTTAACTGGGAAATTATAAGACATACAGTGTCAAATAGTTTCTCCTTAATCAGAAATTAAATGCCTGACAGCCTTTAAATCTGGAGTTAATTTTATATTCTACTAATTTGATAGAACAAAAGTATATTAAAATTATTAACCTCAAAAGTTAAATCTCTTTTTTTGTAAAAAAAATGTTAATTAAAATTTTAGTAAAATTTTAAATTACTAAAAACAAGATCTTTAATACTATCATCCCGTTTACTAAGGTGTAAGAATTTTTCTAAACAGAAAGGATCTTAGTTAAAAAAATCACTATTTTTATTATACTTTCATTCATTACTATGACAAATATATCAGAACTAAGAAGCTCAATTTTCAGACATCTTGACGGTTTGGCTGTAGCACCAGTAGCAATAGCACTCAAAAATCAAGGAGTTTTAAATTTTATCCTGCAAAAAAAGCAAACACAATTAGCAGAGCTTGCTACTGTTTTCAGAGCAAACGAAGGTTATCTTAATGTAGGTTTGAGAATTTTAGCTTCTCAAGGTTTTTTAGATTATAAAGTCAATAACAGTACACAAGAAATTATAATTTCAGAAAATGAAAAGACAGAAATAGCTTTTTCTATGTTTCATCTTTATGAAGATGTTGTTGATTTGCTTCAGTTTTCTGTACAGTTTCATTCACGATTATTTGAAGATGCACCCTTCGAAAAGCTCAATATTATTTTTGAAAAATATAAAATGAGTTACGGAATTATACCTACCGATAATATCTTGATTAATAGTATTCAAAACCAGATTTTAAAACATATAGAAGGTTATTTGATTGGACCGACAATAGTACGTTTGGCAATGAATGGAATGTTTCACAAGTATTTTATGGAGACTTCTTTCAGACCCGAAGAGTTTCATAAATCTCCTGAAAATTTTAAAAAAATATTAGACTTTTTTGTTCATCTTGGATGGTTCTTAGAAAAAAATGGCAATTACCAATTTACAGAAGTGGGTTTGTTTTTCGCCAAAAGAGCCAGTGCATATGGCGTTACGGTTTCATATTTGCCAACATTTGCAAAAATTGAAGAATTAATTTTTGGTGATCCAGCTGTTTTAAGAATGATAGCCGATGGTGAAAACGAAATTCATGTTGATCGGGAAATGAATGTATGGGGAAGCGGTGGCGCTCATGATACTTATTTTAAGGTTGTCGATGAGATTATCATTAGCCTTTTTAACTTGCCAATTGAAGAACAGCCTAAAGGAATCTTAGATATGGGTTGTGGCAATGGTGCTTTCCTACAACACATTTTTGAAGTAATCGACAGACAGACATTGCGCGGAAAAATGCTCGATGAATATCCACTATTTTTGGTTGGAGCAGATTATAATCAAGCTGCTCTGAAAGTAACCAGAGCTAATCTTATAAAAGCAGACATTTGGGCAAAAGTAATTTGGGGAGATATTGGACGACCAGATTTACTTTCGAATGATTTGAGAGAAAATTACAATATTGACCTAAAAGATTTGCTTAACGTGAGGACTTTTTTAGACCACAATCGAATTTGGACAAATCCGAAACACATTAATCAACATCGAATCAGTAAATCTACTGGTGCATTTGCCTATAGAGGAAAAAGAATAAGCAACAATCTGGTAGAAGACAATCTCTTGGAACATTTGCAAAAATGGTCGCCTTATGTTTGTAAATTTGGTCTGCTTCTAATTGAATTACATACTATAAATCCAAAACTTGCAGCTGGTAATTTAGGAAAAACACCTGCAACCGCTTATGATGCCACGCATGGCTTTTCTGATCAATATATTGTTGAAATAGATGTGTTTAATAATATAGCTGCAGAAGCAGGATTATTTCCAGATAAATCAATTTTTAAACGATTTCCAGATGCAGATATAGCTACAGTTAGTATTAATTTATTGAAAGGAAACTAAATACATTCCTACTCTATTTTTTCATAATAACCTCTTACAAAAAACCGAAATAAAACGTTTTAAATAAACTTCGCTTAAAAATGTGTTAGACCAATTTAATAAAAAATAGCTTTAACGAAACAGATTTTTGGCTAATAGAAATTTCTTTATTCTAATTCGAATATAAACGCTCTAGTATTTTTCTCCCGCTTTCATTGTTAGGATTCAACTCTATTGATTTTTTATACATCTCAATTGCTTTCTTCTTATCTCCTATTTTCAATAATATTTCACCATAACTGTCAAAAGCATTCGAGCTTTCTGGAAACAAATGGGCATTTAACTTTAAAATTTCTAAAGCTTCATTATTTTGCCCTTTGGCCATCATACGATAGGCCCATTCATTAATTTCAAATTCATTAGGGATAAACAATGGATTATTTTTTATTTCCTTCTCTGAAAATGGAATTGCATTCTCAAAACCAATCTCCCTCAAAGTCGTACGAAGATTTGTTATTGGGTCAGCTTTGGGTATACTTGGAATATATACGCCTGCAATTTCTTCTAAAAAATCTTCTGGATAACTTCCTCCAAGATTTGTCAGGATTATTACAGCCAAATTATCATCTGGATATATCAAAAATGCAGATCTTCCTCCTCCGGACATTCCAACAGCACGATGTTTATTCCGAAATTTATTCATTCCCCAGCCTAAACTCCAAGGTGTATTCTTGCCATTGTTAAAAACTGAAGGTGTCCACATTTTCTCAAGTAACGATTTAGATTTCAGCAGTTTGCCAGTTTGTAAAGCAATCACCCAATTTGCCATATCTTCTGAGGTACTGTTTAATCCTGCTGCGGTTCTTCGAAAATACGGAAATTCATAATAGTTATTAATCAGCTGGGGACTTTCTAATGCGCGTCCGTCAGTACTTTTTCTCCAGAAATAAGTCGGTGCAAAATGCGTTATTATATCGCGGGAGTCACCAAAAACAGTATATTTCATTTGTGCGGGCTTAAATTGCAGATCCGTAAAATTTTCAGTAAAAGGTTTTTCTGATAATTTATCTACGAGTTTCCCTAGTAAGTAAGCATTGGTTTGATTATAGGCAAATTTTTCTCCTGGAATAAAATCCATCGGCATTGTTTTTAGTTTTTCCCAAACTGCTTCTTCTGTTTTCAGAGCCCCTACACCACCTGTATTTGGATCAAGAATTTTTAGTAAATCTGGAAGTCCAGAAGTATTTGTAAGCAAATGTTTTATTGTAACAGATGCATCCCATTTTTTTGGAAATATATCTAAATAATGAGATACGGGCAATGAAAGATCTAATTTTCCTTTTTCGGCCAATTGCATTACCGATACAGCAGTAAAAACTTTTGTAATAGAATTGAGAGCAAATACAGTTTGATTTGTTACTGCAATACTATCTTGCACATTTGCAATACCATAACTTTTATTTAGGACAATTTTTCCATTTTGAACAACGGCAACTTGCAAACCGGGTATTTTACGTTCCTGCATTTCCCTAAAAATAATAGCATCTACATCCTTCTGTTGACCAGTCATCTGTAAAGTAAATATCAAAACGGTTATAAGAGAAAGTATTTTTTTCATTTGCTGTTAATTTAGAAGGTATAATTGAAGTTTAGATAAATAAAAAAATAAAAGGTTTAATGGTTCCTTCTAACAATATTTTAATAAATAAATATTCTGCATTAAACATCGTAATTAGCTAACATCAAGTTAATTTTAAACGAAAAACCTCCAAAATCAAATGACTTTGGAGGTTTTGTTTTTACAGGTGGTTTCGAATTCGAAACCTAAATGATATTTTCTATTAATTACTACCGTTCAAAATGAATCAGTGTAATGCTTTAGAAAGTATATTATTTATTACATTTCGTTCAAGTCGTTGAACTCGTGTAAAGATTTTAATGTGCTTTCGTAGAATAAGATTGCAGCTATTAGATTTCCTTTATCTGAATAAGGCATCATTTTTCGCTGAAAGTCTACTGTTGTATCTAAAAATGCTGTTGTACCTACTGCCTGAGCATCTAGTACTTTTTTGTGCTCACTATCGTCTGGAATACCTAAGTCTGCCATTGTAACACCTGGTTTAGTAACCAAAGCAATATAAGGGAGAGTTTTTACCAAAACTTTAATACGCTCAATGTACAATTCCAAAAGTTCTCCTTTTTGCATACCACTTAATTCTTTTTGATCGTGGTATTTACGAATTAGAGCTGTTGTACTGATAATACTTCTTGGAGCATTTTTTGCCTGTGCTGAAATAGCGCCAGTTGTCAAGAAGAAAAGGAAACTTAGTAAAATAATATTGCTCTTCATTTTATTATTGTTATTGGTTATTGATTGAAACAAAAATATATAAATTAACTTAAATTGCAACTTTATTATCATTTTTTTTTAATGTAATAATAGCAGTATTTTATTTTTAATGTCAGGCAGGTTAAATACTGCTGTCACTGCTTACAAAACTAGTAGCGGTATTCTTAATTTTAGGAGTAGTACTTGCCTCTTGCTGTGACTTAATATCGACTTCTTGCTGTGGTTTGATATTTACTTCTTCCTGCGATTTTATTATTCTAAAGCGTCCAGGATATTTTATCCATATGCTTTTTTTATTTCCATAATAGTCCATAAATTCTTCGCAAACAAAAACGGCATGTGCTGTTGACCACGCAACAACGCCACAAAATTCACTTCCGGACTGTCGTTTTAGCTTTTGTATTTGTTTGCCTTTTCTGAATCCTAAATATTTATAAATTGTTGGAGTATAAACTGCACCGTCTTCTAAATCCTCTAATGCTTTATCAAAAGTAGACTCGTTATCTATAATTTGCTTATATTTTGCCATTACTGCATATGTCAATACTGCATATTCTGTAATTTTTTCACTTTCCAGATTATCTTTGATATATACAAAACCAGCAGAAAATTTAGCTCTATCTATTTCGGCTTTTTTTAGATTAAAAGAGGCATTATTTTTTAATGTTATTTTGTATAAACTGTCATTTACCTGTTCCGTTAAAAAAAGATTATCTAATCCATACACGTTTAAAGAAGCTTTGATAAAAGCAATTGAGGAACAGTTTGTACGTTCTCCTTGTTTAAAACTTTCGAATATTTGATCTGAGCTTAATTGCGCATAAGAAGTGGAACAAATAAACATGAAAAATAAAAATATTGAAGTAACAGATTTCATTGTCTTTAGATTTTATAATTGTTTCCCAACTGATTTTAGAAATATACAGATTTTACAAATCTATAAAAAATCAATTCATAGTCGTTTTTTACCTCTTAACTTTTTTAAAAAATTATAAAAGATACTCCAAATATAAATCTTTTAGATATGACAGAATGAAATGAACAACTTTTTTTTTACTAACAGTTTATGATTGCACATTTATTACAAAAATTATAATAAAAGACAAATACGGCTCCTTTTCAGAATACCGTATTTATCAAACTAATTCAACTTAAATTTTTACAGACTTGCTTTTACCACACCGCAAGTCAGCATATTTTTTGGGTAGTACGGATTTTTAATTTCTTTACTGTCACTTACCCACTCTGCACTCGTCATCGGACACATTTGTAAATGAAGCTCTGTATCAGTGGCTTTGAATTTAGGTGCCAGTTCCCAAAATTTTACAGAAAGTGATTGAAAAATTCTACGTTGCTTATTGATGTTTTTAGTTGTTGTAACCTCTGCAGCAAGTGCTATTATTTCCTTTCTTGTTTTCGCAGCCTCGTTCATTTGTTCCAGACTTAACTTTTTAAATCTGAAGTTTTTTAATGAATTTTGCAAGGCAGTGGCATTTGTAATAACTGCCAAACTATCTGAAGCTATAAGGTTATTTTTTAAAGCAAGGTAATTGCTTGTGATTTCCTCTTTTTGCGCTTCACGTTTTGCTGCTAATTCTGGTGCAACTTCTTCTTTTGACGTTAATTGGGCTTGCGCCAAAGTGGTGATGCAAACAAATACTATCATTAATAATTTTCTCATATATCCGTTTTATTTAATTTTGAAATGATTTTGTCTATTTCTATCAAAATACCTTCGTAATGTTCTTTATTAAGTCCGGTTGTAACACTCATTAATTTTGTAACATCAGTTCTTAATTTTAAAAGATGCTGTTTAGCATACAATCTAATATCACTTCTCTGTGCTGCATTTAAAGCTTTGCCCGGCTCTACTTCTTTAGGCAATAACAGCATGTTTAGTTTGTCAATATAACTGCGTTGCAGGCTTCGTCTGTAAAAATCTAATTTTTCGTCACCACTAAATTTTACCCAAACAGTTTGCTGCAAATCATTTAAAAATTCAGGAACAGTGTAAGCTCCTTCAAACTGCATGGCTTTAAGACTGATGTTATAAAGCATTCCAGAGCTAAGCAGCATATTTAATACCTGATTTTGCTGATCTGATATTTGATCTTCTGTTTTTAACGAAATCATTTGACCAATATCTTGAGGATACATCCAGAGAGGAGCTACAAATAATTGTCTTCCTACATAATCTACAGCTGCTTTAACTTTTGCTTTAGGAACAGGCTGATAAACCAAACCTTTTTCATCAACAGTTCTTTTGGTTACATAATTATTCCCAATATATTTTAGCACATGATACAAATACAAACCGTATTGCTTTACAACCGCTTTATGCATATCTGATAAATTATCATATGCATCGTTAGGCTCGTAAGTCCATTGAATAAGGTTTGGTACAACACGCTTTAAATTTTTAATTCCATAATCACTGGCAAGAACAGCATCATCGCCAAGATCTTCTGTTTGGCTTCGAGGATCTTCTTCTTTTCCTTCTCCACCAAACCATAATTTAGGATTAGCAGTCAAACTATCAGTAGCTAGTTTGCTGAGT
Organism: Flavobacterium sp. JLP; assembly: GCF_015350755.1. Taxonomy (NCBI): domain Bacteria; kingdom Pseudomonadati; phylum Bacteroidota; class Flavobacteriia; order Flavobacteriales; family Flavobacteriaceae; genus Flavobacterium; species Flavobacterium sp. JLP. The sequence continues at coordinate 333,877 of NZ_JADKPS010000001.1, forward strand.
TTTTTTTCTTCCTCAAACTCATCTTTAGATTTTGGAAAATAGCTATACCCCCACTTTACAGCCCATTTATCGTACATACCAATACGCGGATAAATACCTTCTGGACTAATATTATCTTCTGGCTGTGCAACATAATTAAGTCGGGCATAATCCATTATAGAAACGGTATGACCATTTGCTTCAACCCATTTTTTATCTCTCAGTTTTTCTACAGGAGTGGCACTGCTGGCTCCCATGTTGTGGCGTAACCCAATAGTGTGCCCAATTTCATGAGAAGAAACAAAGCGAATTAATTGGCCCATAACCTCATCATCTAAGTGCATTTTTCTCGCTCTTGGGTCTAGAGGACCTACCTGGATCATATACCATCTTTGCACTAATTTCATCACATTATGATACCACCCTACATGGCTCTCGATGATTTCTCCACTTCTAGGATCGCTTACGCGTGGTCCATAAGCATTAGGCGTTTCTGATGCATAATAGCGTACTACAGAATATCTTGCATCTTCCAGACTCATTGTTTTATCATCTTCCGGCCATTCCTTGCCAACAATAGCATTTTTAAAACCAGCAGCTTCAAAAGCCTTCTGCCAATCGTTAATTCCGGCAATTAAGTAAGGTCTCCATTTTTTTGGCGTTGCCGGATCAATGTAATAAACAATTTGTTTTTTTGGTTCAACCAATTCCCCATTTAGGTATTTCTTAATGTCTTTATCCTTTGGCTCCAGACGATAACGCTGAATAATGAACTTCGTTTGTGCCCGCTGTTCATCATCATCAAACAAAACATATTTATTAGCAAAATATCCCACTCTTTCATCTGCAAAACGTTTGCGCATTGGTGTTTTTGGCAACAATACAATTGAGGTGTTTAATCTCAAAGTTATGCTTCCGCTGCTTGCTGTAGAACTCGTATAGGTTTTCGTTGTTTTTATTTCAATGTTAATAGGATAAGTATCTATTGTTTCGATAAATGATTTGTCATCGGCAAGAGAGGTCAGCTTTTTTTCTGTTTTCTCTTTATTTTCTATAGAGAACATTGGATTATCTTTCTTGAAAACATCCGTTACATCGATGACAACATTTCCAGTATCAGGATTTGTTGTTTTTACTGGAAAAGCAGCAACTATTGGATTTTCATTACTACCTGCTAATGCTTTTGCCAGCATCGAATCTGGATTACGCACATCTTGCCTGTATTGTAATGATCTTAAAAAAACGGTATTGTTTGCTCCTTTTTCAAAATAAACAGTCTGCTCATTAGCTTTCTCACCACCAAAAAGCCCTATGCCTTCTGGAGTAGAAAGATATCGAGTTACCACCAACATATACCTGTTAAACAAACTGTCCGGAATTTGGAAATAAAATTTATTATCGACAAGATTAACTGTAAAAAGACCTAATTTGCTTTTAGAGCCGTCTTTAATAATTTTATTATAAGGCTGTAAGGCTTTAGTCTGGGTACTTGTACTATCCGCTTTTTTTTCTGGCTGCGTTTGCGCAAAACCATGCTGCTGTAGCGTAAGCAGCATGATTATTAAAATAAATATTTTTTTCATTAGAATTAAAATGGAACTTTTTCGTCTGTGTTCAAAGTAAGTTTAGGATTCTTTTGCAGAGCAGATAAAGGAAATGGTATAATATATAATCTTGAATTAGGCAGTAAAGTATAGGTTTTTTGAGGCACAGTCTTATTCACTATTGGAAACACTCTTGTAACCGTTTTTGCATAGTCAGCTTCGTTATTTAATCTCTTAAGGTCAAAAAAACGATTAAAACCTAAAAGCAACTCTTTTCTGCGTTCGTTTATAACAAGTTCCATCGTTTCTTTTCTGGTTGTTGGAACGGTTAAATTGACAGTACCTGACAAAATACGTTTTGCTCTTAATTTATTTAAAACATCGACTGCATCGCTATATTTGTCTTCTCTGGCATAGCATTCAGCCAACATTAAATATACTTCAGTTGTTTTCATTCCAACTGTAGAATAAAAAAACTTTGTATATACAGTTGCCCAATACGCTGTATTTGAACCCTGATCTAGATTTGTTGTGCTTGTAGTATTGAAAAACAAATTAAAACGTGCATCATTTGTACCAAATAAAGTTCGCAGCTCCGGGCTTATGATATATTGATAGGCAAAGTTCATTTCATTATAGCCTGTCATGTACTGATAGCTCAGTACCTCTATATTATTTGCTGCTGGTACGGCGACTACGTTTGGTCCGCCTTGTTTATTGTAGGCTACCATATCAAATATTTGGCTATTATAAGTTAGCGACTTTTCTGCAGCTTCTTTAGCGCTTGCAATTTCGCGCTTAAATAAGTGCACTTTTGCTTTAAAAGCGTAAGCAAATGCAAGTGACGGATGGTAAATATCAAGAGGTTTTTCCTGAAGATAAGGAAGTGCATCTTCTATATCCTTCTGAATAAAATCATACACCTGTGCTACGGTAGATTTTGAAGGCTTCGCTTCTAAATCAAATTTATCCATAATACAAATACCACCATCAGTGGCAGCAGTTTGCGGATCATAAGCCTTTGCGTACGTATTCACTAATAAAAAGTGATCGTAAGCTCTATAAATTTTAGCTTCTGCCTTTGCTAATTGTTTTGTGCTTTCTTCTCCTTTGCTTTCATCAACTAATGAAATAATAGTATTCCATCTGTTGATATAAGTATAAGCCTGATTATAAAAACTTGAACCTGTTAACAAGGAAACTCTGTCTGTACTTTCATCAAAAGTAAAATTAATGATGTCAATATTTGGAGTTTTCCCAATTACGTTTGCTTCTTTCATCCATTGATCGTCTGATAAATACTGAAAGTTATTAATAGGATAACCTCTGTTTGGCAGAGATACCATTTCATGAAATTGCGCGGCAGTTTCTATAACTAATGCTCCTTTAGGAGTAATGTCAGTGTAATCTTCGCAAGATGTCACTGTTAACAGTAACAGCGACAGCGTTATAGCATATAGGTGTTTCATTTTATTAAAGAGTAAGATTAAAGCCGAATAAGAAAGTCTTAGGCAATGGTAAATTACGTGTGCCAGAGTTAGCCGAATAAACTTCTGGATCAATATGATTTCCAGCAGCACTCCAGTACCAAAGATTATTCACTTGAAAAGTAAATTTAGCCGATGCTATTTTAATTCTATTTGCAAATGATGTTGGCAAATTATAACCCAATGAAATGTTTCTCAGCTTGATATAATCGCCGTCTACCACATTTGCACTAGAATTTCGCCATTGACTGCTGATCGTTCCTGCATAATTTCTGATACTTTCATCAAAATCTACATATAAACGTGTATTGCCATTTTGGTTCGTATCTGTATAACGATCAGCAATACCTGAAAGTGTTACAGCATCAGAATCCATAGCTATAGTTTCTTTACGCATTACATTTCCGCCAGAAAAAATAAACATGAAATTTAAGTCAAATTGCTTATAAGAAAATCGTTGTGATAACGACCCCGTATATGTTGGCATTAAGCTTCCCATATTAACTAAAGCATCAGGATTTGTAACTGTTTTAATACTGGTAGATATTGGATTTCCATTTGCATCAAAAGTGATCGACGGATTTCCATTTTCATCTAAAATATACGGGTAGCCATTAGTGGTTCCTCCATATTTATAGGCATATAAACTATTATATAACTCATTTTCTGAAAAATAATCTATTGGAGAACTTACATATACTGAAGCTATTGATTGAGCTCGTGTAACTTTTTTAACAGTTGTTCTGTTGAAAGCCAGAATTGCATTAGAAGCAATACGGAAATCTCCATTATTATACCATTCAGAACCAACACTAAATTCAACTCCTTTATTAAGCAAAGCTCCAGCATTAATTCTTCGTGTCAATGCACCAACTGTAGGATCTAAATCTGTATTTGCTAATAAGTCGCTGCTGTATTTGCGATAAATATCAATACTACCATTTAACTTAGCTCTAAAAAGACTGTAATCTATACCAAAATTAGCACTTTGAGTTTTTTCCCATCTTAACATAGGATTAGGCTGCGCTGTAATATTTATATATTGCAAAGACTGATATAAGTTATCGTTTTTTCTAGTAGCCGTTATATAAGGAGTTGTACTCTGATCTATATTTCCGTTAATACCGTAGGTTGTTCTCAATTTCATCATGCTGATCCATTTTATTTCTTTCATAAAATCTTCATTGCTGATATTCCATCCTAAACCTGCAGACCATAATGGGCGATTTTTATACTTAGGATCTACACCAAACAAATCTGCCCTGTCAACACGATAACTTCCTGTTACATTATATTTTGATAAATAAGTATAACTAGCAGTACTAAAAACTGAAAAATAACGGTGTAAAATTTCTGTTTGTGTTCTAGATAAAGCACTAAGCGTTCGGTTATTTCCATAAATATAGCTGGCAACTCCCGTCTGGCTCATAGCAAGGCTATTCATTACTGTAGAAGTTAGTGTTACAGGATCATAACCATATCGCACCTGTTCAATAGTCCTTGGCAAATAAGTTTCACGCATTTCAATACCAGCTAAAGCATTTACAGAATGTTTTCCATCACCAAAATCCTGAGTAAAATCTAATTGATTTCTAAAAGAATAATTACTGGCTTGATTGCTTGATTGTGCGTAACGCCCACCTGCAGATAATCCCTCTGGATAAGTATAAGCATTTGTAGTCGCATTATATCCGGTTAATGCATTAATAGCATAACGCATTTTGTATGAGTCGACAGCATAATACTGCTCATTATCGTTTCTTTTTAATTCATATTGAAATTGCGTATTATAGCTTAATCCTCTCCATAGTTTAGCTTTAACGTTTGCAAAAGCTCTTAAGCTTAATGAATTTTGATGTTCTATACCTTCTTGAAGCGAATTTAAAACATTAAAACTCATAGATTTAAAACCGCTTAAAGCTGCTAATTTTTCAGCTACGGCTGGGTTAATAACACTGCTTGAAGTAAAACCATCGCTAATACCTACAAATGGTGATATTACAAGATTTCCTTTGTCATCAGTAATTCGCTCGTATCTTTTTTGAATATCGTAATTACTGAAACTAGGATCAGTAACATCTTCATTGCTATAGGTTCCGTTTATTCCAAATGTAGCATTCAGCCAGTTGTTAACCTGAAAACTGCTTTTTGCATAAAGATTAAAAGCACGGCTTGTATTGTATTTAACCCGATCTTTTGATTCATCATAATTTAACGACACATACGTATTTTGCTTGCTTGTACTGCCAGAAAAGGCAATATTATAACGTTGTCTCATTTCGTTTTGCCACACATTATCACGATAATCCTTTATATAATCATTCTTTCTCCATTGCGCAATTGTGCTGTCATAATCAGAATTGGTAATTTTTCCTTCTTCAAGATTTCTGTTAAGCTGATAAAGAGGGCTATAGTATTTCATACTGCTGCTTCCTATATCTCCATAACTGTTAAACATAGAAGCTGTATTGGTAAATCTCGCTCTTTCTCTATTGTATACTGACTGCTCAAGATCAATTAAATCGCTTGTAGACGCATAATTCATATCTCTTAAATTAGGCTTGTCTGCAATAAATAAATCAGAATTTATAGTTACTTTTAATTTACCATTTCCTTTTTTGGTAGTTAAAACAATAATTCCGTTTGCGGCTCTTGAACCGTAAATAGAAGCTGCTGCTGCATCTTTAAGAACATCAACACTTTCAATATCATAAGGATTAATATCATCTAAAGTCAACTCGGTTGGCAAACCATCTATAACCAAAAGCGGACTGTAACCAACTTGATCAGAAGAAAAAGTACCGATACCTCTTAATATAGGTTTATCTGACCCAATTCCAGCCACATTTTTTTGAAACATCAAACCTGAAACACGCCCTTCAAGTGCACTTGATAAATTAGAATTGATGTTTTCATTTAAGGTTTTCTCGTCTACTTTAGCAATTGCGCCAGTAAAATTACTTCTGGCAATAGTTTGATACCCCGTTATTACCACTTCTTTCATTGCAGAAATTTTGTCTTCAACGATAAGTGTTACTATGTTTCTTCCGTTAATGGCAAAAGATTTTTTTTCAATAGTCAATCCTGTACATTCGAGAATGCCGTTTTCTGGAACATCATCAAAAGTAAAACTTCCGTCAAAATCGGTTATGCTGGTTCTGTTTGTTCCAGAAAGAATCACAGTTACTCCGGGAAAAGGCTCATTTTTATTATTTAATACTTTTCCGCGGATATCGATTAGACCGTTTCCCAAATTCTCCTCTTTTTCTTTTACAGCAGTTACCACAATTGTTTGATTTGTAAGTGCGTACTTTAGATTTTGAGCATTAAAAATTTGATTAAGCGTTTCTTTTAATGTCGAATTCTTAACGTTAACAGATACTGGTTTCGAATCTTTGAGTAATTTCTGGGTGTAAAAAACTTCATAATTTGCCTGTTTCGCCACTTCTTTCAAAACGGTTTCAAGAGGTGCATCTTTAAAGTTTATGGTAATGTTTTGTGCTTGCCCGGAAAAACTGCAAAGCAGTAAAAAAAGAGCACTTATCATCCATGAAGGAGCAGAAAAACAAACTCCGGGAATCTTTTTTTCAGTTTTTTTGTAAGGTTTTTTTTGTTGTAAATTAAATTTCATACATTTACATTTGGTTATAGTTAAACAATAGGTGGACAACTTATACTGGCTATAAACTTTTATAACAACCAGAAGCATCGCAACTGCTTCTGGTTTTTTAGTTTATATACTCAGTATAATCGGGCAAATTTAAAATCAGGGATATACAATAATCGTTTTTCCTTCAACCTTAAATTTTATATTGCTAAGCTCAAGTACTTTCAATACTTCAGACAAATTTTTATTCATAAATGTACCTCCATTAAACCTGACATCAGAGACATCACCCTGGTACTCTACTTTTACTCCATACCAGCGTTCCAATTGTCGCATTACTGTTTTTAGATCTGCATTGTCAAATTTAAATCGGCCGTTTTTCCAGGCAATTGTGGCTTCGGTATCCACTTCTCTAATTTTAATATTATTATATTTATCAGATACATTAGATTGCTGTCCGGGTTTTAAAATTGATTTTTGATTTTTATAAGAAACTGCTACACTTCCTTCTAATAAAGTAGTTTTTACAACAGATTCATCCGTATAAGCATGTACATTAAAATGAGTTCCAAGTACTTCGATAGACTGTTCACCAGATTTTACTATAAAAGGTTTGCTCTTATTTTTGGCAACTTCAAAATAAGCTTCACCTTCTAGCTCTACAATTCTTTTGTCTCCGTTAAACTGGGTTGGATACTTTATAGAAGAAACTGCATTTAGATACACTTTTGTTCCATCTGCCAAAACAATATTATATTGCCCGCCAGTTGGGGTTGAAAGTGTATTAAACGAATTTTTATTTTCTTTTGAAGCTGCATCTGGATTTATGATATAAGTAACAACCCCATTTGCATTCATTTTAATTGTAACTTCTTCTCCTTCTTTGGCAATTGTATCTTTTGCAGAAATATCAGAAAGTACAATCTGTTTTCCGTTAGAAAGTGTCAAAATACCGCGATTACCTCCAGGTGCAACATCTTGAGGTTTTTCAGCAACTTGAATAGGTTTATCCTCTGGGTTTGTAAAATAAAAAATTCCTGTTCCTAATAATAAAGCGATTGAAGCAGCAACAGCAACACGCGGCCAAATACGAATTACTTTTGTTTCCTGCTTTAAAGGTAATTTTGCTTTTAGATATTCGTAACTATCTTCAAGTTCGTACTCGTTAAGCTGTAATTTGCTGTTAGCTGCTTTGTGCAAATACCATGCATCTAGTTTTTCCTTATCTGCATTAGATAAAGTATCTTCCTGGTATTTTTTAAGCAGCGCTAAAATTTCTTTTTCATTCATAAATACAACACGAAATTTGGTCCCGTTTTAAATAAGACAGTTAGGAATAAGTTTTGTCATAGACAAAAACAAAAAAAATTAAAAAAATATTATTATATCATTAACAAAGTAAGAAGAGTATTATTTCTTCTTTATCGATTAAGACGATATGCGTAGATTTTGATACAAGAATTAACAAAAACGCAACGATTTATTTACCAAACAAAAACACCCATGAAATCCTTGAGTTTTTCTCTTAGTATTTTAAGGGAATTGTATACTTGCTGCTTAGCTGTTTTATCAGTAATATTGAGCTGAATCGCGATTTCTTCATACGACAAGTCTTCTACTTTTCGGAGTAAAAAAACTTCACGCATTTTAGCCGGAAGAAGATCTATTTCTTTTGCAATAATAGCTTCTAATTCTTCTTCCCTAAGTTTAAAATCTGCCAAAACGTAATCATCTTCGATAAAGTTTGAAATAGATTCAGCATATCGCGAAACCACTTTTTCATGGGCGATGTGATTCAATATTCTGTTTTTTACAGCTTTGTATAAATAAGAAGAAAGTGATCCAGTAATAATCAATTCATAACGTTTGTTCCAGATAGACAAAAATACTTCCTGAACAACATCGTTTGCTTCATCTTGATCGCCAAGTATTTTATAAGCGTGGTTAACGAGAAGTTTACAATACCTTTCAAAAATTTCTGTATACGCTAACTGATCATCTTCTTTAAGAAGATTAAATAGAATATGATCAGCATATTTGCTATAAACAGGCATTATTTAATAAGGAATTGTGGGTCAAAAAAGCAATATTAAACATTTTTTATGTTAAAAACTAAAAGATGATTCAGTTAGAAAAACTACATCGATTTATAGCTATTATTTTCTTACAGAATTATATTACGCATCGAACAGAACTACAAAAAACCAATACTAATAAAAAAGCCCACTCCTATTGGTTTGGGCTTTCTAGTCATTACAATTCCATTTATTTTTAAGACTAATTCAAATAAAATTAGTTGTTTTTTTTAATTATCTGCAAGTGCTTTCAGTGCAATATACCTATCTAAGCTTTTAAAATCATGTCCTTTTGCTCGCATTGACTTAATAAAAGATGGCGTAGCACCTGTTGCTTTTGCACCAACAACTTCTTCTAAGTCTAAATTATCAAATCCAAGTTTTTTATATTCTTTTATTAACTCAGGTGTTACATTTTGTGATTTCAAAGCAATTAGATTTTCTGCCTGAATGTTTTTAAAACCTGCATTTTGAAAACTCTTTATATATTCTGCCGTAACATCTAGCGATTTCATAGCAATAAGATCACTATTTGAAAGATTATTATATCCAACGGCTTTAAAAGAATCAATAAAAGCTTTGTCAATGTTTAATGATTTAAAGGCAATGATATCATCATCATCGTCATCGTTGTCACCACTATTATTGCTAACGTTGTTTTCATCGCTATTATTTTTAGAAGAACTGCGGAAATCAGTAATATATTTTGCATCAATTCCTTGTGATTTCAATGCTATTATATTACCCGGACTAACATCTTTGTATCCAGAATTACGTATTTCTTCAATAAAAGCTTTATCAATCCCTAATGACCTGAAAGGAACTAAATCATCCAAATCAATATCTGGAATTGCTTTTTTAATTGAAGCAATATAAGCTTCGTTTACATCTAAAGCAGCAAGCGGAATAACTTGATCTTTATCAATTTTGTCATAGCCATTTTTTTTAAGCATCTGTACATAAGAAACTTTAATGTTGATCATAAAGAAAACCATAAGATCTTCATCGTTTTTAAGATCAATACCTTCTTTAGCCATTGCAGTGCTGTATGATGCATTTGGGGTAAATTTATAAGTTCCCATTCCTTTATCACCTTCAAATTTTCCTTTAAAAAGCATTGTTCCTGCCTCGCGTGTTAAAGTAAATTCTCCTTGCTTATCTCTAGGAAGACTGCTAATCTCGCTCAATTGAAAATTACTGGAAGAATTATCATTCTCGTCGCTTTTAAAGGTAATCTCTATGGTATTGCCTTTTATTACAGCAAACCAGTTTCCGTCTGTTTTCATTCCATTTTGAATGCCTGCATCCTCTTTCGATTCTTCTTTAGAATTAAGAGTTTGACTTTGCGCAGCCGGTTGATTAAAAAGGCAGGCAAAAAGTACCATTAGCGGTACAAGGAAAAAATATTTCCAAGTAGTGTGAACATTTGATTTTTTTGAGTTCATCATGATGATTCGTTTTTTTAATAATGATTGATTATAATTGGTTGTAAGACTCAAAGGAAATTGTGGTGCCGCTACCTTAAGCAGGCTAAACTGATAACTTTCTTTTTCTACAGTATCTTGCTGCAGCATTTGATCATCAGTCAAAAATTCAAGATTAATTTCTAAGGCTTTTCGCCATTGCCAAGCAAAAGGATTAAACCATTGAAAAACAAGAACCATCTCTGCAAGCAGAAGATCAATAGTGTGTTTTTGCTCAATATGAATTTTTTCATGAAGCAAAATCTGATTATAGGTTTCCCATTCGTATTTTTCAGGATTGATGAAAATATTATTTCCAAAAGAACAAGGAGCTTTGTCGCCGGTTATCTCAACAATACGAAACTTGCCATCTTGAATTACTGTTGTAGAATAGGCTCTAAACAATAATATAACGGCTTGCATCAAAAAATTAAGAGCAAAAACTACTACTCCAAACCAGTATAAATAAACCAGACACTTTAGTAAGACATCAGCATTGATTAGTTGTTTAGTCTCTTCAACAAGCGTTGGCTGAACTGGCAATTCTTTTATAACGGCTGTTTCAGTTTTATTTGATGGAGCTTTAGAAATTGTAATATGATTTTTTACAGGAATTTTTCTAAATGATAATTGCTGCGGAACTGGAATCAGTGGCAAAACAAACGCCAATAACATACAAGACAGCAATACATATCTGTTTAAATGAAAAAAAGTCTCTTTCTGTAAAAGCAGTTTATAAAACATAAGACATGCCGAAAGAATAAGTGCCGCATACAAAATATAAGGTATCATATTTTATCTTTTTTAATGATGTTTACTATTTCATCTAATTCTTTTTCTGAAAGTTTTTGTTCTTTTGCAAAAAAGGCAAGCATTCGAGGATAAGAGTTATCAAAATATTGGCTTACAATATCCTTCAGTGCAAATTGCTGGTACTCTTCTCTACTGATAACGGGAAAAAAACAATGCATATTCCCGGCAGTTTCATGATTTAGAAATCCTTTTTCTTCTAATATTTTTACTATTGTCGCCACACTATTATAATGTGGTTTCGGATCTGGTAACTGAGGAATTATATCTCTTATAAATGCTTTGTTTAAATCCCAAAACACCTGCATGATCTGTTCTTCTCTTTTTGCTAGTTTTATCATAGTTAAATATTTTAGTGCAAGATACTACTAATTAATTAGTAGATAAACTAATTTGTTAGTTTTTAAACTAATTAATTAGTAAGTACTTGAAATTACTGAGATACCAAACGCTAACAACCTATAAATTATACAAGTAAAATTGGTTTTTCTGTAATAATTTCAATTGATGTCTGGGCTAAATTTGTAAAACATGATCCTTAAAATGGATTTTTGCTAAAAATTAATTTAAAAAAACACTATCATGGAAAATCAAATCAACCACGATTATGGTCAAACAGATCCTGATTTTATAGATCAAAATACTCTTATAGATGGTCATCATATCGAAAACAATGATCAATTTCAAAAACAGCTTCATACTGAAAATAAATCTGAATTTGGAGAAAGCGATCCTGATTATTTAGAACAAAATACGCTCGTTGATCATGATAATTACGCCAGAGACGAAGATCCCTATGAGGCTAAAGAAGAATTTATTGAACAGTTTAAAAATCCTGAAAGCGATTTGAATGTAGAAAACAAATCGGATCAAGAAGAAATTACAAATACAGATGAAAATCTTGAAGAAGAAAATAAAAAAGAATCTAATCCTGAACCAGAAACTTTTGCTGACGACGGATATAAAATAGATTAAGAATAAAATTAACTAAATTATAAATCCCATTTTTTAAGAATGGGATTTTTTATGCACTATTCTCTCCTGAATTTTAATCTTTAAGTGAAAAGTGTCACAAAAAAACAATGAATTAAACGGAATGTTTCTTTAATTTGTCTTTTTGTAAAACTCTTGGGAAGTTTAAAAGCCCTATATTTACTTTTTTGGCTTACAAATTATATTGTGTAAAGATTTATATCCTGCAGTATAAGCCAATAAATTTTAAGCAGTCAAAATGGAAAATTATACAGTATCACAAGCTTCATTGCCTCTGGTTGATAATCCGATACCGAATACTCAAATAAAGAAAGCCGATTTATTGCCGGATGCAGAATCTCGACTAGATTCTATGGAAATGAAGGAAAAACCAATTTTGGACTCCACTATTCCATTTAGAGATTTAACAAATGCTGAGAGTAAAAAAGAAAGCATTCACAGACTTATTAATAAACTCGATGTTGAGACAAATCTAAGATACCAAAGAACTGTAGAAGATACCTATTGCAATGTCTACTCGTATGATTTTTGTTATTTTGCTAAGGTCTATCTTCCAACGGTTTGGTGGACAGATGAATCTCTTCAAAAAATAGTAAAAGGCCAGGAAATTGAACCGGTGTTTGAGCAAAGTGTAGATCGTATTTACTCAAGTGCCATACACGATTGGTTTTTAGAATGGGGAGCCAGTTTTGGCTGGAAAAGAATGTTTACTGCTGACGAAATTCAAAATAAAGTAAATGCTGAAGGTGGAATCGGAATAATTTGTGCCAAAAGAAAAATAAAAGGGCTTTCTGGACATATCGTTCCAGTTGTTCCTGAAACAGATTTGCATAAAGCGTATCGAGAAAATGGCGTTGTAATTTATCCACTGCAGTCACAGGCAGGAAAACTGAATTATAATTACTTTGCAGAAGTTCGAAAAGACTGGTGGAAAGACGAATTATACTCCTCTTATGTGTTTTATTACCATGAATAAATCAAACAATTCACCTAATTGTTTAAACTCTTAAAAAAAATATTGATTTTCAACAAGTTAACTACTTGTAAATAACATAATAAAAAACTACTTTTGCAACTTGGAAAAAACAAGGACCGCAAAAGTTACATTTTGGCTGTTCATCTGCTTAAATTATTGATATAAAAGGCTTTAATAAAATAATATTTTATAACCCAATTGTAAAATCTTACTTTTTTTATCAATTATTCAGTCGATATAAAGTGCAAAATTCCTAAGACCAAATTATAACCTACATTTTAAAAGTAAAATAAACTATTAATGGAAAACAATTCTGTTTAATCCATTAAGTTTTCGTCTCTGATTCTAAACAGATTAGATTCGCGTTTCCGAATAAAAATAATGACTTTAAAATTATAATCAACCTAAAAAAAGAAAGTAAGTATAAATGAAAGACAATCAGACAAAAAAATATTATTGGGGAATTGGATTAGAAAACGAAACCTACATGCAATTTGAAGAATCCCTAATAGTTTCTGGTGAGTTTATACAAGAAAAAATTGGTTTTGAGAAATATAGTATTGACTATAGAAAATGCTACAAACCAGAAAGCTTGGCCCCTATTTTGAAAAAAGCTTTTGACTTAAACGAAAATTACAAAGTAAGCCGAATGATGAACAGTCATTCGCTTGAAAAACTGGACATCAATTATCAGCATAAAACGTTATCTCCAGTAAAGCCATTAATTGATACAGAAAATGGTGAAGTAAGTGCGCAGCCAGTTGAAAATCCTGAGTATCTTGGAAAATCAATTATGGAGCTTTTTCTTGAGGATCAGCCGTACAACATTCAAAGTATGATTACCCAAAGAAACAAAACAATGGGTTCTGTACATTTTGACGGAGACTCTATTGAATTTGTAACCAAATATTTTGAGAATCGAACCATTGCTGATTCTTGCAAAGAATTAAAAGCGACCAAAAAATTATTTCTGGATAAAATCAATGAATCGTCTGTTTTGGATGGAAAATTAAATTTTCCGGATTACAATAACGGGCTTAATATGTTTATGACCAATCAGGAAAATCTGGTGTTGTTCAATAACGGAACATATCATTTTCATATTACTTTGCCATCATTAACAGAAGACAGCAGAATTGTTGATTACAATGAATTTGAAAAAACTCATGCCAATGCTATTTATTTACTGCAATGGTTTGAGCCTTTTTTCATTGCAACGCTCGGAAGTCCAGACATTATGGGTGTGATTAGCGACAAATACAGTTTGGATAAAAAATTTACGCTAGGTTCTATGCGAAATGCAATGTCTCGTTATATTGGCGTAGGAACCTATAACAAAGCAATGCCAAAAGGTAAAATCTTAACGTATAATGTAGATGATTTTAGAAAATTGCTGCAATTTGAAAAAGAAGAAAACATTTGGTGGAGAGATCAAATCGAAGCTGATATGGAATATGAAATGCTTTCAGAAGTTGGTCTTGATTTTAATCAGGAAAAAATGTACCAGAGCGGATTTGAATTCAGAAGTTTTGACGAGTTTCCTGCAGAATACTTAAATGATGTTCTTTTTTCTATCATTCTAATTTGCGAACATTCTTTAAATTTGCCTGATGTTCAGTGGGGACACGATAGTAAAGCTTGGAATAATTTGGTTTTTAAAACCTTAAAAATGGGTTATTCAACTGAAATAAATAAAGAAGAAAAGAAAGAGGTTTTAGATTTATTTCAATTATTGAATCCATCAGATGCAAACTATAATACTTTAAAATCTGAATTTGACGCTATTGTAATGCTGGATGAATTTTTCTTTAAAATTCTTGCTGTGCTCCATGACAAATACAAAGACAATAATGTTTGCCTTGATGCGATGTACGGACAAAAAACAAGTTCTCCTCCAAAATGGGATAACTTTAATAAATATCAGACAGAAAGGCATTTACAACAAATTGGCTCTTTTTGTGACAATTAAATAGTACTAAAAAAATCCCATTTCTAAACGAAATGGGATTTTTTGTTTTGTTGAATTCTTATCTTAAATTTAATTAATTTTAGAAACTAAAATTGAAAACTCAACAATGAAACCCTCTAATAAAGAGCCACGCAAATTACAACTCTCCTATTTTCTTAATAATGATGTAATTTTTCTAGCCAAAGACCTTTTAGGAAAAGTACTTTTTACTCAAATTGACGGAAAAATAACTGCAGGCGTTATTGTTGAAACCGAAGCCTATTTTGGAGTTCAAGATAAAGCTTCTCATGCCTACGGAGGACGACGAACTGATAGAACTGAAACATTGTACAGCCAAGGAGGCATTTCGTATGTGTATTTATGTTATGGCATTCATCATCTTTTTAATATAGTGAGTTCCGTCGAAGGCGAGCCACATGCAGTTTTAATACGAGCAATTGAACCTCTGATTGGTAAAAACATAATGGAACTTAGAAGAAATATGTCTGCCGATAAAGCCGCTATTTCATCTGGCCCAGGTTCTGCAGCTAAAGCTTTAGGAATCGATCGTAGTTTTAATAGAAAAGATTTAAATGGTGATGAAATCTGGGTTGAAGATCACGGTTTAAGATACGCTGATAATGAAATTACAGCAGTACCTCGTGTGGGTGTAGCTTATGCGCAAGAAGATGCTCTTTTGCCTTGGCGATTTTTTATTAAAGGAAATAAATATGTAAGCAAACCCAATAAAATATAAATTCAAAAAGCCCATAAAAGCAATATAGGCTTTGAATTTTACTGATCAGTTATAAAACTGAAAATTACTTATTCTCTTTGTTTTTATCCAAATTTATCTGCTCTTTGTGTTCCAAATTTTTCCCTTCAGGCAGTATTTATTATCATTTTTACAAAAATAAAAGTCCACTTAATATAAGGACAAATGCAATTATTGTTAGTGTTTTCATATTATGTCTTTTTCTCTTTAATTTTTTGCAAATTTAGAATCATAAGTAAACTTTTTTCTTATATAATTACCGTAATATTTTATAAAACATACGTGTGAAATAATAGTTTAAAGAAAAAAACAAAAATAGAAACCGATTATAAAATAGAATTATTATTTCGTCAGCTTAAAAAGTCAAAAGCAAATATGAGATAACCTTTATTAAATTTAATACACTACAGTATCCTTTTTTTATAAATTATATTAAGATGTTAAAAAACAGTAATTGTTTAACTAAATTTTCAAAATAATAAACAGAATAAAATTTATATAATTAATTTAGCTATGCTTATCAAGTCATTTGCAGTTGGATTTCACATCGTAATTGTGAAACACTAACTTAAAGTAGTATAACGATCTCATATTAAAAATAGATAGCTTCGCAACTATAATTAATTCAATTCGCTATGTGCCAAAATATTAGCTTCTTTAAAGATATAGTGAACAATACTCCTTCACCTATTGCAGTTTATACTGGGGATAATCTCAAAATAGAACTTGCCAATACGGCCATGATTGAAACTTGGGGAAAAGGCGATCAGATAATTGGAAAAAATTATCTTGATGTGCTTCCTGAAATCAAAAAAGAAGTTTTTTTTCAGCAGGCAATTACTGTTTTAAAAACAGGAATTCCTTTTCATGCAAAAGATGCAAAAGTAGATTTACTTATCAATGGCAAGTTGACAACACATTACTTCAACTACAGCCTTATACCCCTTAAAGATGCAGAAGGAACTATCTATGGCGTCATGAATACTGGCGCTGATGTAACGAATTTACATCTAGCAAAACAACAAATTCAAAACGCAAATGAAAGACTGAATGTAGCTATTGAATCCTCTGGTATGGGAACTTATGAAATAGATTTGGCTACCAAAAAAATAAAAACTTCTGGAAACTTCAATACAATTTGGTCTATTGACAAAATTACTCATGACAACCTAGTATTTAAACTTCACCCTGATGATCAGCTAATTCGTGAAAAAGCACATCATGAAGCAGAGACTACTGGAAAAATGTGTTACGAAGCTCGAATTATAAATGAGGATAATTCGATTAAATGGGTTCGTATTAATGGAAAATTAATTAAAGATGAAGATGGCACACCATTAACTATTATCGGAATTATTCAGGATATAAACGATCAGAGAGAATTTGAAGAAGAGTTGAAAAAACAAGTTTCTGAAAGCACTATAGAATTGCGGAGATCAAATGAAGATCTATTGCATTTCGCTAACGTAGTGAGTCATGATCTTAGAGAACCGCTCCGGAAAATAAAAATCTTCAATACTCTTTTAACCAATGAAGAAAAGGGAAATTTTGATGAAAACTCTAAAAAATATCTCACTAAAATAGACCTGTCTGCTCAAAGAATGAATGATATTATTGAAGGTATTCTAACCTATTCTACTGTAGACAAAACACAACAGCCTGTTGAAATTATAGATCTCAATGAAATTATTGAAAATATAAAAACAGATCTCGAGCTTATTATAAAAGAAAAAGGAGCTATACTAGTTAATAGTGAACTTCCTGAAATAGAAGGCGCACCAATTCTTATACACCAGCTTTTTTACAACTTGCTTCAGAATGCTTTAAAATTCGCAAAAGCAGATCTGCCTCCACGAGTGGTTATAAGCAGTTCTACTATACATATAGACGATATGAAATGTGTGAAAATTATAGTAAAGGACAATGGTATTGGCTTAGATGCTGCTTTTGTGGAAAGAATTTTTACCGCTTTTGAAAGACTTCATTCTAAAAGTGAATATGAAGGAAATGGGCTGGGTCTTTCCTTATGCAGAAAAATAGCCAAAAGGCATAAAGGATCTATTACTGCTGCTGGCGAAAAAGACAATGGAGCTGAATTTACAGTAATTCTGCCTTTAAAACAAAATGCAGAAACAATTTAAAATGATTTATTAAAGGAAATCAATTGCTTCAGATAACATCCAGCGTCATTTAGAAACAAAACAACTGCAAAAGTTTTAAAAATAAAGTTTCTTTTTGTTAACAAAATTACTAACTTGTATAGAATTAGCGTTACTACTTAATAGTAATGCCTATTAAAAACAGGTTCTTTTTTCATTTTTCGAATCGAATTATGAATGAAATTGAACTGAAGTAATTTTATAACACAAAAAAAAACAGAACTTATTATGCGAGTATCAGTCATCCGAAAAAACATACTATTTACCCCCGATTCTAAAAGAGTTGTTGCCCGATATTTTATGAATGGTGATGAACGGACCAAACAAATGGTCGTGCGTATAATGATGCTGAATGAAAAACAAGTATTAGAAACCTTAGAACAGACACTTCGTGAGTTTGCAAGGCGCCATCGAAATATTTCAGCTATATTTTTTAGACATTGCGAAAAAATCAGACCTGTTATTGAATCTATGCAAATTGATTATGAGGCCATTTCTCTTGATAGAAAAATGCTTATTGGCTCTTATTGCACAATGGAATATGCAATAGAATCTGCCGCTATATTTAACCCTTCAATAGTAGAAGATTTTGATCAATCAGGTTTAGAAGAGGGCGAAAAACGCGTTATCATTTCTTTCCGCGCAACAGGCGAAGGCCATATTTCATCTATTGTTTTTAGAAGAGGTATTCTCGATAGAAATAATAATCTTCAGGTAATGAAAATTGGGCATAATATCGATAAAGCCGAGATTATGCATAAATCCTTTTTTAATAAAGAACGCTTTTTACTGAAATTATCTGAAATGCATACGCAGGACAAATACATTACGCAAATTATGCAGGATCTGCCAGATGAATTTGAGTATGCCGTTTTAAAAAGCATGGTTAATACAGCTTTAACAGACCCGTCTATTCGCGAAGAAAGAAGAGTTGCTCTAGAAGAAATTATATGGCTGGCAAAGTCTTTTTATGATTTAGAATTTAAACACGATTCTGACATTACGGAGCGTGTTATATTCCCTATTTCTGATTCTGAAAGCCGAGGTATTGAAGATGCACGTTTTGTTCGTTTTGTTGATGACGATAATTCTGTTCGTGTTATGGCAACTTACACTGCTTACAATGGCCACACAATTTTGCCAAAACTTATTTCTACTGAAGATTTTTACACCTTTAGAGTAATGCCTTTACACGGAATTGGTGCTCAAAATAAAAATTTGGCTTTATTTCCAAGAAAAATAAAAGGTAAATATGCCATGCTTGCCAGAATCGATGGTGTAAACAATTACATTATGTATTCTGACCGAGTTACACAATGGAATAACCCTGTTCTGCTTCAAGAGCCTCGATATACTTGGGAGTTTACGCAAATAGGAAACTGCGGATCACCTCTTTGGACAACAGAAGGCTGGCTCGTTATTACTCACGGTGTGGGAACAATGAGACGTTATTGTATAGGAGCTTCTTTATTTGATCTTGATGATCCGTCTAAAGAAATTGGAAGGCTTAGTGAACCCCTGCTTTCGCCTCTTGAGGACGAACGTGAAGGTTATGTTCCGAATGTAGTGTACTCTTGCGGTGCAATTATTCACAACAACAGCCTAATTTTACCTTATGCCGTATCTGATTATTCATCAACTTATGCCATTGTTGATATGGTAGAATTACTGGATGCTTTGAAGAAAAGCAAATAATTTTTTAATAACAAGAACACTATTCTTGACTCACTTGATCAAGAATTTTTTAATCCTAAAATCATTTTCTATGAAAAATTATGTAATACTATTCATTTCTGTTTTAGCAGTATTTTTTGATTCTTGCACAACAATGAAGGACACTACTAAATCTGATGATTTATACAATACATCATGGGAGTTAGAATATATCTCCGGACCACGTATAGCTTTTGAAGGTTTATATCCAGACAAAAAACCTTTTATAAAATTTGATAAAAGTAAAAGCCAAGTATTCGGCAATGCCGGATGCAACGGATATAGTGCTCCATTTACTCTAAAAGGAAATTCATTAACGTTTGGAGAACAAGGCCCAGCTACTATGATGTTTTGTGAAGGCGGCGGCGAGCAGACTTTTTTGCAAATGATCAAGAAAATCGACAGTTATGCTATTGATAAAGATGGCAAGCTTAATTTATTGATGAATAACATTCCAATGATGCGATTTAAAAAAGTAACGAAATAAACCGAAATACAGTTAAGAACTTCTTTAACAGAAAATAAAATCCCTCTATGTTGAGGGATTTTATTTTTAAAAAGGCAATAAATCCAATAATTAAATGTTTTATAAATAAGCGTTATTGTATTTATTTTTAACGGTTAATTTTTATTTATCAAGATTTAAGAATATGAAAAAAATATTGTTTTTTATTATAATTGGTGCTTCTTTACACGCCTATTCACAAGATGAGCTGAAAAGAAAACAGCAATCCATTCAACAAAAAAATTCAGAAAACAAAGAAGTGCCGCCACCAGCGGAAGTTTCGCCAAATGATCCTCCACCGCTTCCAAAAGAGCCAATTGTTTTTAAAATTAATCCGGATGAACTTTATAAAAATAACATTCTATATAAAAAAGAAGCTAACGTTGAAGGCATTTTTTATAGAAGAAATGAATTTTTAGGAAGTTTTGTAACCAATACAATTGTCTCTACCGTTCGCTATCGTGATGCAGCTTTTGTAGATGGAGACAAAATCAAAGTTTATTTGAATGATAAGGTTATTGAACCAGAAGTGCTTTTAGATGGAGAGTATAAAGGATTCAAAATAAATTTAGTGAAAGGAATCAATAAAATTGATTTTGAAGCTTTAAACGAAGGTTCTGCATCGCCTAATACCGCAGAATTTCAGGTTTTTGATGATAAAGGAACTGTAATTGAGTCCAGCCAATGGAATGTTGGAACAGGTTATAAAGCTACAATAGTGCTCTACAAAGAAAATTAAACTAACGTAAAAATCCCATTTCAATTTGAAATGGGATTTTTTTTAGTATTCAAAACTCGATTAATTTAATATTGATGGCAAAATATAATCCTTTACAATTGTATCAGCTTGAGTATGTGCGTATCGTTTATTATAAGCTTTTGATGTGATAATGATTACAATTGGCAATTCTTTGAAAATTATAAATTCATTTCCTCCATTTCCTGCACAATAATACGTTTCGTAACTTTTTCCTTTATATTCAACTGTTTTATTCCAAAACAAATAACCATAAAATTGATTCTCTCTTTCTGGAATCTGAATTTGATGCGACAAAGTCTTGCTAACCCAATCAGAGGGAATAACTTGCTTGTTATTCCATATTCCGTTGTTTTTATATAATTGCGCATATTTAGCATATTCTAAAGACGTCATTTGCAAACTCCCAGCCGTGTTAACTACTTTTTGCGGTGTATATTGCCATTGATATTGTGTAATGTTTAATGACTTAAAAAGCTTTTCTGCTGCATACTTTTCTAATCCTTCAGGAACTGACTTATTTAAAATATCTCCTAAAATGACGACTCCTGCTGTAAAATAATCCCATTTGCCACCATTGGTTTTGTTTTTATCCATTGGCAGATCTAAAGCAAATTTTACCCAATTATCAGTTGGATACATGTTTTCTTCATTTCCTGGCGAATCACCATTGCTGTCAGATCCGTCAAAGGCTGAACTCATCGTTAATAGGTCTTTTATTTTGATATTATCTTTTTTAACTTCATAATTAGCAAATTGTTTTAGATCATAAAAATTGCTTAATTTTTCGTTTTCGCTTTTAATATATCCGTCTTGAATTGCAATTCCCATGAGCGTTGAGGTAAATGATTTTCCGGCAGATCTGGTATCGTGCAAAGTATTTCTATCCGCATCATTAAAATATTCTTCAAGCATTAATTTACCTTCTCGAATTACCACTACACTCGTAATTTCTTTTAAAGTGTAATTGGCAATGGCAGTATTAAGCTGTTCGATTTTGTTTTTATCAAATGACAAAGTTGAAATTTGCCAGCCACTGCTAGGTTTTATCGATTGAATTTCAATTTGCTTTGCTGTTACTTTAGGCGTTTTTATAATCAGTTCCACCTGACCTTCAGCAATTATATTTCCCGTTTTTACTGTACTTTTTTCGTCTAATTTAACATAAGGCCGGATTTCAATTTTTAGCAGATGTTTGCCTTCTGTCAAAGCCTTTTCTCCGCCATTATTTAGAAATCGGTCCCACATGTACATTGCCCACCAGTCCTCGCCTTTTGAACTGGTCAGCGGAACCCGAAAAGTAATAGAAGTATTTTTATTGCCACCAGATCCAAAATTACATCCATGATGGATATTTTCTTTATAAATAAACTGATTGTCTATATAAAAAGAAAACTGAAGATTTCCTGATTCTAAAAGCTTTTCTGCTGGTAAATCTGGAGCCAAATGATGTAAATAATTAATAACAGAATTCTCCATAAAAACCCTAATATTAAGATCTGACTTATATTTAAGCTCATACGATTTTAGAAAATCTGACTCCTTATATTGCTGTAGCGGGATATTTCTATCCATAAAAGTTATTTTGCCTTTGTTTGCATTTTGGAGATTGCTTGTAATAGTATCTGTTTTATACAGATCATTATTTTGAGCGCTCAAAATACCGCTCATAAAAAGTCCCGTCAACAACAATAAGATTTGTTTCATAATTTGATTTTCATGGAGATTAAAAGTCAAAACTACACTATTGCTATTTTATAAAATTGTACCAAATTAACATCGAATTTATTTCTGGAAAAGGATTTTAGCATGCTCAGACGGATTTATACCATTCATTTCCTTAAAACATCGATTAAAATGGCTTTGATCTGAAAACCCGCATTGATAGGCAATCTCTGTAAAAGATTGCTTTTGAAGCGCCATCAGCGAAAGTGCTTTTTCTACTTTTAATTTCCGGATATATTCGCCTAAATTACAATCAAAATATTTTGAAAAATCTCTAGAAAGATGAACAGGATGAATATCTGCTATTTTAGATAAATAATCAAGCGTAAGATTTTCGGCAAATTGTTCATGGA
Organism: Flavobacterium sp. JLP; assembly: GCF_015350755.1. Lineage (NCBI taxonomy): Bacteria > Pseudomonadati > Bacteroidota > Flavobacteriia > Flavobacteriales > Flavobacteriaceae > Flavobacterium > Flavobacterium sp. JLP. The sequence continues at coordinate 356,746 of NZ_JADKPS010000001.1, forward strand.
GAATTTCATCAATTATTACAACCCATTTAGGATTTTTAAACAAAACATCATCAGTATTGTTTTGCAGTTTATAAAGCAGTTCAAGTAAAATAGTCTGTGTAGAAAGATCAGATTGATTATTCTCTAGTTTAGAAGCCCTAAAAATTTTATACATCAATAATTTAATCGAAGGATCTAGAATTTTTGTACTCCCTTGCAGACCTTCAATACTTAAGGCAAAATCATCAAACCATTGTTTCTCTATTTCGAGATGAAAACCTCTCGTAAAACCTTCCGGTTTGATATTATAATGCGCTTCTTGCCAATTATGAAACAATAAACTTCCGGGACTGCAATTGTAAATTTCCTTTTTATTTCCTTCTATTACATTTCCCTGAAGAATAAAAGTAAAATAAGCATGTTCATGATAATGCCAATCTACTTTTGGATGTGTGTAGACGGTATCGGTCAAAGTAATTCCATCAAAACAAATCGTTTTGTTCGTTTGACCATAAAACTCGCCTTTCTTTAAATGTTTCATTTTTTTTCTCTAGGTTCAGAGGCTGATTGGTTCAAAGATACAAAGTTTATTTTTTTAGTTTCAAAGGTTGAGGTACAAGGTTTTGCATTTGTTACTAAGCCTATGATTACCTCTGGAAATTGGCGCCTCTGAATCTTTGGACCTTAAAAAAAAACTTATAAACAACTATATATCAAAAAATTAACTATTTTTAACTTCCCCAACATTTTAAATCATTTTATGACTTAATTACACTAATCAAACTAAATCAGAAATTATGAAGTGGTTTACTAATTTAACAATGAAATTTAAAGATAAATTTTCGGCTTCAAACTCAAATGAAGGCTTGGAAAATTTAGAAAAGGGAAAACAATATTATTTCTCCAACCAAATTCAGGATGCTTTATTTTATTTGGATAATGCTATAAATTCTGGATTTGATAATGGTGCTTATGAATTGAGAGGCAATTGTCTGCAAAAATTAGATTATCATTACAGAGCTATTGAAGATTTTGATAAAGCAATAGAAATTGATCCTTTAGAGTTTTCAAATTATTACAGCCGTGCGGTTTCAAAAAAAGCAATATTAGATTTTACAGGCCAAATTGAAGATCTGCACAATGCCATTTATTATTACAAAAAAAATAAAAATATAGAAAATAACTTACTGAAAGCATTTGAAACCGATTTTTTAAGTGCTAAAACCTATATAGAAAGCTTAAAACAGAATATAACCGAACTGCATCAGGCTCCGTATTTAGAGATAAAAACTTTAATCAAAGATTCACTGCATCTCATTAAAAAAGTTAAATTGAGAAACGTAAAAATTAGATAATATCAAATCCTAAAGTATTATTATAAAAAAAAAGCTCAATTCTTAAGAACTGAGCTTTTTGTATTTAATAAATTGAATTAAAAAGTAACCACTTTTACTCCCAAACTAAACCATCGTGATGGAAGAGGAATCGCTCCCGCCTCATAATAAGTTGTATTGAAAATATTTTGCGCATCTGCATAAACCGTAACTTTTTTGAACGATTGGCTTAATCTGAAATCATTTATCCAATAAGATGGTCTGGTAATTCTTTGATTAAAACGAGTCGCAAACAAAACTGTAAAACTTTTATACTGATAATCAATTGTATTCGTCAATTGATGTTTTAAAGATGAAATCGAGTATTTAGTATACGTTGCTGGTATAACATCTTTAAATTCAAAATCTAAGTAACTATAACCAAGCATTATATTTAATCGAGAATCTTTAGAAAAATCAGCTCTGTAAGTCGAACGCAAATTAAAACCATTCGTATTTAGATTTCCATAGTTGTTGCTCTGCCAAGGCTCTGTAGTAACATTTCTGGTCCAATCGATGAAATTGCTGATCTTTCTGTAAAAATAATTAGCATTGAAACTGAATTTTGGCTTATTATATTTAAAACCAATTTCGCTCTGAAAGGCGTTTTCAGAATCAAGATCTGGGTTTCCAATATTTCCCGGACGCTGATTTAAATATAAATCTGTAAAGGAAGGTATACGCTGGCTTGTTCCGATATTTCCAACAATTTTAAAAGCATTTGTTATCGCATAACTGGCATCAAGACCTGGATAAATTTGCCAGCTGTAATCTGAATTATAGTTTACATACGTCCCTAAATTTACATCAAGTTTTTCGATAAATGTAGTTCTGTATTGCGCGTAAATCCCAAAGTTTTCGCGATCATGCTCGCCAATATTAGATGAATTTATATTTTCGTTTCTAGCTTCTGCTCCAAAACCCCATTCTCCATTACTGGTTTCATAAGTTGTATTAAACTCTGCTGCTATAGAATTTGTGTAATGCTGGCTTCGTCCGGCATTTAAATTTGCCATTCCGTAATAACGATAATCGTCATAATTGTATCTGTAACTGATTCTAGGCATCAATGTCCATTTCTCAGATACTTGGTGTTTCGACTGAATCGAAGCAAATGTTGTCTGAACTGCCTCGCTTGAATTTCTATCTCCGGGAGCGGCATAAAATCCGTTTGCTCCAAATCCGTTATTTATGTAGCCAAATGAAGTCAAAATTTCATTTGCATCATTAAGCTGGTAATTCCCCTGATAAAAGATTTTATTGTTTTCGAAATCAGTATTGTAACGGTATCCGTTGCTTTTATCGTGTGACGCAAAAAGCGAATGCTGTTGTTTTTCTTTACTTAAAACACCACCAACTTGAATTCCGGTTCCAAAATAAGTGTCTCCAGTATCTTGTGTGTCTTTTTCAAAGTTCGAGCCTGCATAAGTATTTACTAAAAATCCAGATTTTGTTGGTTTTTTGGTAATAATATTAACAGCTCCTGTCAAACTGTTGATTCCGTATATCAAAGCAGCTGGTCCGCGAATTATTTCGATTCTCTCGATTACATCAACCGGAATAGGCAAATTTAGCATATTGTGAGCCGTTTGAGAATCGATGATTTTTGTACCATTGATCAAAACAACAGTCTGCTCAAAACTTCCTCCATCAATACTAATATCTGCTTGGGTTCCAAAAGGTCCTCTCTGTCTTAAATCAACCCCATTTGCATATTGCAATACTTCTTGAAGCGTTCTGCCTGGCAATTTTGCAATTGCTGCCTTGTCAATTACATATACATTTCTGTTTTTCTTAGAAATTGGAATACTGAAACGGTTTTCATGAATTATAACTTCATCAATGTTTATAGTATCTTTTTCTGTTTGAGCGTATGAACCAACGCTAAAAAGAATCAGAATAGCAAAATAAATTTTCATCATTTTTTTTAATTTTTTTGCAAAAGTACTACCTTGCCGTACTACTAATGTGTACCAGTTTTACAAAAATGAATAGTCCGGTTCAAATTCCTTTTAAAAGTTTCATTCAGCTCAAACCTGAAGATAGTACTTCGCTGTATCTGCAAATCGTTTTTGAGTTTATCAAAGCTATACAAATTGGTTTGCTTCCTGAAGGCACAAAACTTCCGGGAACCCGCGTATTGTGCAAACTGTTGTCTGTTAATCGGAATACACTTATCAAAGCTTTTCATGATTTAGAACTGCAGGGCTGGATCGAAATTCTGCCCAACAAAGGCACTTTTATTTTATCTGAAAAGAAACAAAAAAATAAAACTGAAACAGCTGTTTCGCAAAATTTATCAAATCATAACGCTGGTTTTACTTTTAAACAATCTGCAATTCTTGAAAATCCGTCAGAATTGAGCGCTTTGCCTTTTCAATTTAATGATGGTCTCCCCGATTTAAGATTAGTTCAAACCGATGTTTTGGCGAGACTTTATGTTTCTAAATTAAAAAGCCAAAAAACACCAAAAACTTGGGAAGAAATTCAGACACAATCGCATTTAAATTTCAAAAAACAATTTTCAAATTTTTTAAATGTAACTCGAGGCATACGTATTTCGACGTCAAATTTACTCACAACGAGCAGTCATGAAATTAGTTTGTATCTGGTTACAAAATTACTGATAACACCTGGCGATAAAGTAGTTGTAGCTTCTCCAGGTTATTATATTTCTAATATGACGCTCTCTGACAGCGGAGCGCAAATTATTTCGATACCAGTTGATAAGGACGGAATTATCACAGAAAATCTGAAACAGATCTGCGAAGAGCACGAAATCAGGATTTTATATCTGACGTCTAATTATCATTATCCCACTAACACGGCATTGAGTGCAAAAAGGAGAATGGAGATTTTAGAATTGGCCAATCAATACGGATTTGTTATTTTGGAAGATGACTATGATTTTGATTTCCATTACGATAACAACCCAATATTGCCATTGGCTTCTTTAGATTCGAATGAAAGAGTGGTTTATATTGGGTCTTTTGGAAGATCTTTGCCTTCTGGTTTTGGATACGGATTTATTGCTGCAACATCAGCATTTATAAGTGAATTAGAAAAACACCAGAACATTCTAGAACCCGGAAAAGATGTGATTAAAGAACAGGTTTTAGCAGATTGGATTCAGGAAGGCGAAGTACATCGTCTTTCTAAAAAAAATAAAAAAATATATAAAGAACGCCGAGATTACTTTGTTTCTTTATTAAATCAAAATTTGAAAGACAAAATAAAATTTCAAGTACCTCTTCGCGGTTTAGCAATTTGGGTAGAGTGGCTTGATCCTTTTAATTTGATAAATCTTCAAAAAAAATGTGCTGTAAACGGATTGTTTTTACCGAAAACTATTTTATATCAAACCAAAAATATTACCGCAACGCGTTTAGGATTCGGACATTTGAACCCAACAGAAATGGAGAATGCCGTTATTATTTTAAAGAAATCCCTTGAAGCCATTGTTTAAAAACTAAAATTAAAAAAGCCCAATTCATTAGAATTGGGCTTTTACTATTTTTGAAATTAATATGGATAATATTATTTCAAAGAAGCCATATCAATTACAAAACGATAACGAACATCACTTTTCAGCATTCTTTCGTATGCTTCGTTTATTTCCTGCATTTTGATCACTTCAATTTCTGATACAATATTGTGTTCTCCACAAAAATCAAGCATTTCCTGAGTTTCAGCAATCCCTCCAATTACAGAACCTGCTACAGATTTTCTTCCCATAATCATGGGTACAGTATTTAGAAATGGCTCTAAACCTCCTAAATAACCCACTATAACTAGAGTTCCATTTATATTTAAAGTTGCTACATAAGGGTTAACATCGTGTACATAAGGAACTGTATCTATAATTAAGTCGAATTTTCCGCTCACTGATTTCATTTGACTGCTGTCAGTTGAAATAATTACTGCATCAGCTCCTAATTCTATTGCTTCTTTTTCTTTTTCTGGGGTTCTTGAAAAAAGTGTAACATGAGCACCTAGACCTTTTGCTAATTTAATAGCCATATGTCCTAGTCCGCCTAAGCCAACTACAGCAACTTTAGAATCTTTCCCAACATTCCAATGTTTTAATGGCGACCAAGTAGTGATTCCGGCGCATAATAAAGGTGCTACAGCAGCTAAATTTAAATTTGATGGCACTTTCAATACAAAATGTTCATCGACTACCACTTTTTGAGAATAACCTCCAAAAGTATGTCCGCCTAAATGTTTGTCTTTGCCATTATAAGTTCCTGTAAAACCATTTAAGCAATATTGCTCCAAATCTTGTTTACAGCTGTCGCAAGTATGGCACGAATCAACCATACATCCTACTCCAGCTAAATCTCCTACTTTTAGTTTCGTTACACCGATTCCTACCTTGGTTACTCGGCCTACAATTTCATGTCCTGGAACTGCAGGATATTGGCTTCCTCCCCAATCGTTTCTTGCAGTATGCAAATCAGAATGACATACACCACAGTATAAAATTTCTATCTCTATATCTTTTTCCAAAACTTCTCTGCGGGCAATTGTCATTTCCTCTAATGAAGCGTCTGCAGCTGTTGTACCAAATGCTTTTGTTTTATCTGAATTCATATTTTAGAATTTAAATTATTTTAAGATGTAAATTTAAGGCTGGTTCGTTTCTCAAAATAATAGAAAAGAAACATTTACTTAAGAAATTCAAATAATTTTGAATTTAATTTTCATTTCCAGTAATAAGCTGTGGATGAATTGTTTTCGCTAAAATCTCTGATTTATAAATAGTCTATCACAAAAAAAGCACTAAATCTTATGATTTAGCGCTTTTTAAAATTGAAATATAATCTAAGATTACCAGCCTTTTACAGCACCGCCTTTGAATTCACGAACTGCTGCCTGCTCTACTTCTGCAGATTGAAAAGCCTGAAGAAACTGTTTTACTTTTTCTTCATTTTTATTGTCTTCACGGCTAACCACAAGGTTTACGTAAGGTGAATCTTTATCTTCAACAAATAAAGCATCACGAGCAGGAACTAATCCAGCCTGTGAAGCAAAAGTGTTATTGATAATTGCAATCGAAACATTTTCATCGTCTAAAGCACGAGGCAATTGCGGCGCTTCTAACTCTAATATTTTTAAGTTTTTAGGATTACTGATAATATCCGTTACTTTAGGCAGCAAACCTACACCATCACGCAGTTTTAATAAACCATTTTTCTGCAAAAGCAATAAGGAACGCCCTCCATTTGTTGGATCATTTGGAATAATGATTGTACTTTCGTTCTTTAATTCAGAAAGATTTTTGATCTTTTTAGAATAAGCAGCAATTGGGTAAATAAACGTCTTTCCGATAATCGCCAATTTATAACCGCGTTGTTTAGACTGCTCATCTAAATAGGGTTTATGCTGAAAAGCATTCGCATCGATATCTCCTTGGCTCAAAGCTTCATTTGGGATCACGTAATCATTAAACGAAACCAATTCAACTTCTAGTCCGTATTTTTCTTTTGCGACTTTTTTAGCTGCTTCAGCAACTTTATATTCTGGTCCGGTTGCAACTCCCACTTTTATAAAATGAGGATCATTATTTTTACTTTTTCCACAATTAGCCACAACAAGTGATAAAGCTATAATTCCGGCTGTTTTTAAAAAATTTAGTTTACTATTCATTGTTATATTTTTTTAATAATTATCTATGATCAAAATGTTTCGATAAAGCATCACCAGCAAACTGAATCAGGAATACCAAAATAACCAGCAAGGCTAATACTGAGTTCATTGTTACGGCATCATATCCAATATATCCGTATTGATAGCCAACCTGACCCAAACCTCCTGCTCCAACGGCACCACCCATTGCAGAATATCCTACAAGCGTGATTAAAGTAATCGAAGCTGCGTTTATTAAAGATGGCAGAGCTTCTGGAAGCAAGACTTTATAAACAATTTGAAAAGGTGTTGCTCCTAATGCTCTAGCTGCTTCTATTAATCCTGAAGGCAAACCTAAAAGACTATTTTCTACCAATCTTGCAATAAACGGCGCGGCGCCAATACTCAAAGGCACTAATGCTGCACTTACTCCAATTGAAGTACCAACAAGTGCACGTGTAAACGGAATCATCCAAACGATTAAAATAATGAATGGAATAGAACGAAAAATATTGACCACAACCGATACTATTCTATTTAGAATTGGCTGTTCTAATATTTGATTTTTTCTAGTCAGGAAAAGTAAAATTCCTGTCGGAAGTCCAAGTGCGAAACCAAAAAAGCCAGACACAAATGTCATAACGATAGTTTCCCAAGTACCTTTTAATAATAATTCTATAATGGAATCAGACATAACCTATAATTTCTGTTTTAATATGTTTTGAAATAAAATACTCAATTGCTGCTTGATAATTTTCCCTCTTTCCTGATAATTCTATAAGCATTACACCAAAATTCACTTCACCGGCCTGATCCATCTGTGCACTGATAATCTTAAAATTGGTATCAAATAATCGAGAAACCTCTGAAATAACAGGTTCATTAACTGATTTTCCGGTCATTTCCAATCGCAATAGCGGGTTTAGATTTCCGTCATCTTCCTTCTGAAGTTTTTCCTGATAAACCGCAGGAATATCTAAATGCAATGATGATGCAATAAACTCTTTTGTCAATTCGTGCTTGGGATCTGCGAAGATTTCACCTACACTTCCCTGCTCTATTAATTTTCCATGACTGATAACCGCAACTTCATCACAAATCGATTTTACGACTTCCATTTGATGTGTAATCAATAAAATAGTAATATTAAGACGACGGTTAATGTCTTTCAATAAATTTAAAATAGATCGTGTCGTTGCTGGATCAAGCGCGCTTGTAGCTTCGTCACACAATAATACTTTTGGACTATTGGCCAGTGTTCTTGCAATAGCAACACGCTGTTTTTGACCACCAGAAAGGCTTGCAGGATAATCATTTGCCTTTTCTGCCAAACCAACTAACTTCAATAATTCTAAAACACGTTCTTTTACAGCTGATTTTGAGGCTCCAGCCAATTCTAAAGGAAAAGCCACATTGTCGAAAACTGTACGCGATGAAAGCAGATTAAAATGCTGAAAAATCATTCCGATTTGTCTTCGCTCAACAGCAAGCTGTGCATTTGACAATTGGATCAAAGATTTTCCGTCAACGATAATTTCTCCTGAAGTAGGTCTTTCTAAAAGATTTACGCATCGAATCAAGGTACTTTTCCCCGCTCCCGAAGTTCCAATTACTCCGAAGATTTTTCCCGGCGGAACTTTAAGAGAAACATCAGATAAAGCCGAAACAATTCGATTTTTCTGATGAAAATTTTTAGTTACATTTTTTAATTCAATCATTTTATTAATTCAGTTTAAAAACAAAAAAGCCTTTCATAATTATATTTGAAAGGCTTATTAAATAAGTAATATTATTTTATACAGAAGCCAAATCAATTATAAAGCAATACAGCACATCATGCTGAAGCTATAATAATTATTCATATTCTGGCTATTTTTTCTCATTGTTGCTGCAAATTTAAACAGATAATTTTAATTTACAGCATAATTGCTTAAAACTTTTAATACCCTATCAATTTAATAGATTAATTAACAAAATTGTAATTATTTACTATGTCAATATCTCAAAAAAAAGCTCACTTTATTTAAAAATGAGCTCGTGTATCTAAATATCTATATCTCTTTAGCTTACGCTTTCAATTCATCAAAATAAGCGGTAGTTTCCTTAATTAATGAATTCATCAGATCTTTTGCTTTTTTATGTTTTAAGATTGGCGCAATCTGTCCTCCCCAAAACAATATCATATCCCATTTTTGCTGTTCAAGCGCCGCTTTTCTCAAAGGAGAAATAAAAGTAGTCTGCAACGGAAAAGGCAAAACTGCTGCTTCATTTCCTAAAACTTCTTTCGCAATCCTGCTTGTTATTCCGCGGCCGAGTCTTCCTGTGTAGGCTCGCGATAATGTCGTATATTTTGCCATATCAGAAAACAACATTTCTCTGTGAATCGGCAAAGCATTTGATTCATCAACCGCTAAAAATGCAGTGCCGATTTGAGCCGCACTTGCTCCCAGTGCTAAAGCTGCAGCTACACCTTTTCCGTTAGCAATACCTCCAGCTGCAATAACTGGAACTTTTACTTTTTCACGAATCAATTGCAACAACACAAAAGTTCCTGTTATAGATGATTCAGCCGAAGCCAAAAACGAAGGGCGATGTCCGCCGGCTTCAAAACCAGAAGCAATAATCATATCTACTCCTGAATTTTCTAAAAAAATAGCTTCGTCTAAAGTAGTTGCTGCTCCAACAGTTACAATTCCTAATCTGCGGCATTGCTCTAAAATATCTGGCGAAAGTGAACCAAACATAAAACTGAATACTTTTGGACGAACATCTAAAATAACTTCAAGCTGGTTTTCGAATCTGGATTGGAATGGTGCAGGCTTTTCGGGTAACGGAATTCCAGCTTCATCAAAATAAGGTTTAAACAGTTCTTTTGTTTTATCAAATTGTTCATCTGTCAAACCAGATTCTGCAATATCATGGTCAGAAACCCAAAGGTTTAGGTTATAAGGTTTATTTGTCGCCGCTTTTATTTGCCTATCAGCTTCAAAAATTTCCTGAGGACTCATTGTATAAGCTCCGTAACCGCCCAATCCGCCGGCATTAGAAACAGCAGCTGTCAATTCTACTGTTGATAAATTTCCTCCAAATGGTCCTTGCATAATTGGATACTGAATACCCAATAAATCGGTTGCTTTTGTATTGTACCACATCACTTTACGTTTAAATTTATTCGCTTATATCCGTCAACATTTTATTGACGATCAGCCATTTGCCGTTAATCTTATGGAAAGATAAAAAATCTCGGTAATTAAAGTCATACATTTTGACATTAATAACAGCCATTGCAATAGAATTCGCGACATTTATTTCTAGAATTTCTCCTTTAAAAGGTTTTCCAGAATCCTTGGGACTTTGTCTGTTTTTAACACCTTGAAGATACAAATCAACTGTTTTAAAATAAGGCTGTCCTTTTACATCTCCATAAAGTAAAGTTCCGGGCTGAAAAATACTTCCTAATACCATTTCATCACCTTCGTAAAGACCTTTAAAATAGAAGTTTTCAATTGTATCTTTAATGTCTGTTATTTCTGCTTGATTTTCCATTTTGATGTTATTTTGTGCTTTTATGCCCTGAGAAAACCAGAGCATAAAAGCAGTTAATAAAAGAGTTTTCATTTTAATTTAAATTGTGTCCAGCACCTTTACCGCCATCTACATTGATAATTGAACCTGTAATAAAATTGCTTTTCGCAACGGTGTAAACCATTTCTGCAACATCATCGATCTCTCCTACTCGGTTAACTAAATGAAGACCAGCACTCAAATCTGCTTTATCACCATGCATAGGTGTACGAATCACACCAGGAGCAACTGTATTGATTCGTATATTTTTTTTTCCGAATTCTGCTGCTAACTGAATCGTCAAAGCATGAATGGCTCCTTTGCTTGAAACTGGCGCAGAAGCCGGCCAACCGCCCAGACCGTGATTTACCAAAGGTGTTCCGATATTGATTACAACACCGTCTTTTTGTTCCAGCATTTGAGGTATAACAGCTTGTGTGGTAAAATACGTTCCTTTAAAGTTTGTAGTCAAAAATTTATCCAAATAAGCTTCATCAACTTCTAAGAATGGTTTGCTGTCAAAAATTCCGGCATTGTTTACCAAAACATCTACAGTACCAAATTTCTCTAAAGCGATTTTTACCAATTGTTCTCCAGTTTGTTTTTTGCTTACATCGCCAGCAAACATTGCTAAATTATTGCCTGCGCCAAATTCTTTATAAGTGCTTTCTAAGGCACTTGGTGTTACCGAATTGATTACCACATTATCGCCTCTATCTAAAAAGTATTTAGCGATTCCTTTCCCGATACCAGAGGCCGCTCCGGTAACGATTATAGTTTGTTTTTTCATGATATTTGTTTTTTATCGGCTGTAATGCCTTTTTCTCTCAATACTGAAACTTGTTCTCCTGCATAACCCCAATCGTCTAAATCTATTTCCTGAATCACGATATGAGTTAAATGCGGATCTTTGTTTAATACTTCTGTAATCAGGTTGGTAATACCGCTGATTAATTCCTGTTTTTGCTCGCGTGTTACTCCTTCGCGTGTCAATTCAATTTTTACGTAAGGCATGGCTTTAGTTTTTAGATTGTTCTGAAAAAACAGCTTCGGCAGCGATAGTAAAATCTAAATCAAAGTCGTTGTAGATCAATGTATCTCCTAAATCTTTGAAGAAATTTCCAGATCGAAATTTGATATCATATTTAGTACGGTCAATTACTAATTTGCCTTTAAGGGTAATTGTATTTTGGTTGTTTTCTACTAAAGCTTCAAACCCTACAATGTGCGTAATATTTTTTATAGTAAGATTGCCTTCAAGATAATAAGTGCTGTTTGAAAGTTCTTTTACAGAAAGAATATCAAAAGATGCAGTGGGAAATTTTTCAATAGAGAAAAAATCATCAGAGGCAAGATGACCTGCGAATTGTGCATTTGTTGCCGGATCTGTCACATCCAAAATTTTAATTGAAGAAGTATTAATGATAATATTTCCACTTTTTACCTTTCCATCATTTAAGACGAAATTACCTTCTTTGATACCAATTGTACCATTATGTGCACCGGTTACTTTTCTGCCAGTCCAATCTACGCTGCTGTTTGAGCTTACGATTTTAAAATTTGTTGTTTCCATTTTTATTGTATTTAAAAGTACAATACAAAGGAACGACGACTATGAAAATTGGTTACGTGACCTAGATCACATTCTTTTTTTGAGTTTAAAGGTTGAAATAAACAAAGGTACAGCGGTACAAAGTTTTATTATCATTTTTCATACGGAAGAATGACAAACTAAAACAAAAAACAGGAATCAAAAATGATAATCTGTAGAATCTGCGTAAAAAAAAAACATTTATCTATGAATCTGCCACTAAAATTTAAGAATTATAAAGTCGGCTAAGGGTTTCTCTTGAAACACCTAAATAGGAAGCAATCAAATGCTTCGGAACTAAATTGTACAATTGTGGATATAAAGCCAAAAGCTCTTCATAACGAATTTTGACATTATTATTCATGAAAGACAAAAGCCTTTTTTGAGAAGCAATATATCCTTTATTGGTACGCCAGCGAAAGAAGTGTTCGACCTCATGAAATGCAGCACATAGTTTTTCACGGTCAGCATTAGAAAGACAGAGAACTTCTGCATCTGTAATACAGTCAATATTTATTGTAGATTCTTTTTGATTGTAAAGTGCATCATAATCAGAGGTCCACCAAGTTGGCATTGCAAACTGCAGGATGTACATTTTGATTTCATCATTAATAAAAAAAGCTTTCAAACAACCTGAAACTACAAAATATTCGCAATCTACTTTATCTCCGGCACTAATAATGGTCTGGCCTTTTTTATAAGACTGAAACTTAAAATGAGAAAAGAAATAATTAAATTCCTCTTCTGTCAATGAAGCAGTTTTGGCTATATGCTCTTTCAGTAATTCTTTTGCTTCCATTTTTAATTTAAATAAATACCGCTTCTTTCAAAACGTAAAGTTATAAAATCAAATGAACTTATTCATTGTCTATTTTGAAGTTCAAATTGTCCACTTCGGCTAATTCCTCCTAGTAACTGTTTTTATTATGAAGCAAATTTGCCCTGTTTAACAACTTAAAATATAAAATCATGAACACAAAGATTACAAGAATTATCTATTGGACCGGCATCGTATTAACTTCATTATGGTTTGGTGCCAGCGGTTTTTTTGAATTAACCAAAAATCCGGTTGTCTGGGAAATAACACAACAATTAGGCTATCCGGCACATTTTATTTACTTGCTTGGCGTATTCAAGGTATCGGGTGTAATTACATTATTGATTCCGAATAAAGCATTACGATTGAAAGAATGGGTATTTGCAGGTGTATTCTTCGATATAATTTTTGCCTTCTTTTCTAAATTGGCTGTAATTGGGTTCTCAGCGACAATAGATGCCATTATTGCCTTTATAATGGTGAGCGTAACGTATGTTATGTTCAGAAAATTATATACTGCAAATTATACAGAAAATATAGCAGTTTACTAATTTTATTAATTCAAATAACTTAAAAATGCCTGCGAATGACTCTCGGGCATTTTTGATGTTATAAAAAACTTATTATCTTTGCCATTCAGATTAAAAACTCCACAAATGTGAATAAATAATTTCTTTCAGATATAGAAACAGTGAGCCGTTTTCGGTTTGCTGATTTATTAATACTTAAGAAAGATATTATGCTTATTCTACAAAATATATCCTATACACATTCTAATAAAGAATTGCTGTTCAGCAACATAAACCTGACAGTCACAGCCGGCAACAAAGTTGCATTAGTAGGCAATAACGGTTCTGGAAAATCAACATTATTAAAAATTATAGCCAAAGAACTATTTCCGACAAGCGGCATTCTAGCAACTGATTCAGTACCATATTACATACCGCAAATTTTTGGGCAATACAATCATTTAACAATTGCTGAAGCTTTGCAGATCGATCAAAAGCTTAGCGCTTTTCAGGAAATCCTCAAGGGAAATGTAACCGAAACAAATTTGAGTCTGCTTGATGACGATTGGACGATTGAAGATCGATGTACAGAAGCCCTAAATTATTGGCAATTAGCCAACTTTGAATTAAATCAAAAATTAGAATTTTTAAGTGGAGGCGAAAAAACAAAGGTATTTCTTGCTGGAATCATGATTCATCAGCCAAAATTGATTCTGCTTGACGAACCTAGTAATCATTTAGATTTTCACGGCCGGGAACTTTTATATGAATTTATAGACGCGTCAAAAAACACAATACTTATTGTAAGCCACGACAGAAAATTATTGAATTTGCTTTATACTACTTTTGAGTTAAAGCCTAATGGAATCAGAATGTACGGCGGTAATTATGATTTTTATTTGGAACAAAAAAATATCGATAAAAATGCACTGACACAAGATATTCACGCTAAAGAAAAAGCACTTCAGAAAGCAAAAGAAAAACAGCGCGAAACTTTAGAAAGACAGCAAAAATCTGATGCCAAAGGAAAAAAGAAACAAGAAAAAGCCGGAGTTGCACGCATTATGATGAATACTTTGCGCAATAATGCTGAAAATAGCACCTCAAAAACTAAAAGTGTTCATGCTGAGAAAATTGGCGGAATATCAAAGGAGTTGCGTGAATTGCGTGAAGAAGTTCCGAGTATCGATAGGATGAAATTTGGACTAGATCATTCGAGGCTCCATAAAGGAAAGGTTATTGTGACAGCCGAATCCCTTAATCATAAATATAATGAAAAATGGATTTGGAGAGAAAACTTGAATTTCCAGATTTTAAGCGGACAGCGAATTGCATTAAAAGGAAATAACGGAGCTGGAAAAACCACGCTGATTAAACTTATTTTAGAGGAAATAATGCCAAAATCAGGCAGTTTGAAAGTAATAGACTGCGAAAGAATTTATATCGATCAGGATTATTCGCTCATAAACAACAAACTTACGGTTTATGAACAAGCACAGCAAAGCAATACTGAAGGTTTAGAAGAACATGATATTAAAATGAGATTAAACCGATTTTTGTTTACCAAATCAGATTGGGATAAGTCCTGCAGTTATTTAAGCGGAGGTGAAAGAATGCGATTAATGCTATGCGGTTTAACGATTACCAATCAGGCGCCGGATCTCATCATTCTAGATGAACCAACTAACAATCTTGATATTCAAAATATCGAAATATTGACGGCCGCCTTAAATGAATATCAAGGTACTTTAATAGTAGTTTCTCACGATGCTTTTTTCTTAGAAGAAATAAGCATAACGAATAGTTTTACTTTAAGTTAAGGCAGAGGATTTATACAAAAGCTTGAATAATTTTAAATACATATTCCGGTTTTTTTATCGTGATAAAGGAACGATTCAACTTCTATTTTGGACGTTTGGCGCTTTTTGAATTCCTGTTAAACTACGGTGATTATACCTTTGATGAAATTAAATAGTATTAAAGTTTAAAATCAAAAAAATCATGAAAAACAGTATCTTAATCTTATTCGCAAGTGCGCTTTCAGCACTCTTTTGTTTAGATTGTTTTATGTTTCCAGAAAGTGAAATTTCAGGAAAATTCAAGACCAAGAAAACAAAATTACAAATTACAGAAAGCAATAATTTTGCTGTTGTAGAACTTTTTACCTCAGAAGGATGCTCCAGCTGTCCTCCCGCTGATAATTTAATGGCTAAACTTCAAACCGAAACCAAAGACAAAAATATTTATTTGATTGCTTATCATGTTGATTACTGGGATCGTCTGGGCTGGAAAGATCAATTCAGTTCTAATGAATTTACGAAACGCCAAGAAAAATATCAAGATTGGTTAAATTTACAAGTTATGTATACACCTCAGTTTATCATAAATGGAACTTCTGAATTTGCCGGTTATGATGAAAAAGCTTTGTACGCAAAGGTTTCTGAAGCATTAAAAACAAACGAAACGGGGAATCTAATACTTAATTCAAATACGGTTAAAGATTCTATGCAAATTGATTTTAAAGCGAATGAAATTATGAACTCAAGTTTGTTTGTTGCTGTAATTCAAAAAGATGCAACCTCAAAAGTAAAACGCGGAGAAAATAAGGGAAGTACTTTGCATCATGTTCAGATTGTGAGACAGCTCAAAAGTTTCCCTCTAACTAAAACTGAAGGAAGAATAACAATGTTAAAACCTTCTGATTTAAACAATTTCGAGATCATTGGATTTATTCAAAATAATGCTACCGGGAAAATTTTGGCAATTTCTAAGATTAACTTGAAATAAAACTAAGCCGTGGATTAACTTTTTAAGAGATTTCCACTGATTATTGTTTTATGATCAGTGGATTTTGATTTTTATCTGTTTTCTAGCCAGCTTAGGAATGCTGTGGCTTTTTCTTTTCCTACCAATAATTTTTCTTCGGTCGGAATTGTTAGTTTGATAATTAATTTACGCGAAAAATAATGCTCAGCTTCTCTAATTGCCGAAAAATTAACTAAATATTGCCTGTTCATTCTAAAGAATTGTATTGGCGATAACAATTTATGAACCTCATCGAGTGATTGATTAATTTGATATTCTGTTTTATCAAATGTCATAATCGTTGGCGTTTCATTTTTGATATAAAAGAACGCAATATTCTCTGTCATAATGGTTTGATATTTATTGTTTTTAAAAACCAAAAAACTGCTTTTTCCTTTATTCTCGCCAGTTCTAGTCAATAAATATTCGAAATCTGGTATCATTTTTTTATTTCTTTGAAAGAAATTCTTCAGTTCGCCAGTTTTTTTAATTGCCTGTGCGATGCTTTCTCTGGAAAAAGGCTTCAATACATAATCAATTCCGTTCGACTTGAAAGCTTCAATCGCATAATCATCAAAAGCAGTGCAGAATATTACAGGCGACAAGACCTCAACATTTTTAAAAATTTCAAAACACAAGCCATCTGCGAGCTGAATATCCATAAAAATCAAATCTGGCTGATCATTTTCTGACAGATAACTTACTGCTCCGTCTATGCTTTGTATATACGACAAAATTTGAGCATCAGGCCTGATACTCAAAATAAGCTGGCCGAGTGCTTTGGCCGTTTTTACCTCATCTTCAATTATTATGATAGTCATAAATCAGTGGTATTTTTACTTTAAAAATAGTTTCATTTTTTTCAATTTCGATTTCCTTATGAACCAAATGCATAAAACGCTGATTGATATTATCTAAACCAACTCCAGTTGACAAAACGCCTCTTTTAAGCTGAATCGGATTCTCAATCACTAAAAAATCATTCTCAGTATATAATTTAATTTCTAAAGGTTTTTCTAAAGAAACGACATTATGTTTGATACAATTTTCTATTAACAACTGCAAAGTAAAGGGCGGAATAACGGCATCATATTGTCTTTGATCAGCATTATTTATCAAAACAAAACCATCTTCAAAACGGGCTTTCAGTAAATAAACATACGAATCTAAAATTTGGATTTCTTCTTGAAGCGATATCAAGTCTAACTTTCGGCTATCTAGTGTAAAGCGGTAAAAATCAGATAATTTCAAAATAAAATCAGAACTGTGCGGATCTTGAATATCCACCATTGATTTTAAAGTATTTAAACTATTAAATAAGAAATGCGGATTTACCTGCTGTTTTAATAATTCATACTGCGCGCCAAGATTTAAGGCATGCGTACGCTCGAGTTCAAGTCCCATTTGCTGCGTCTGATAATTTTGAAAAAGCAAATGCAAAAACATATACACAATCAAATTTATTAAAACACCACGAAGTTCGAACATGATTGGCGCATCCATTTTAGAAATCTCAAAAAGCTCTTGATGCCCAATTACCAGTAAAACCATAACTACAATTCCCATTACAACACTAAATAGAAGTTTCCAGTTAAACAAATTGGTATTCGTGCGCTTTGATGAAAATTTAGGAAGGCTGTAAATATTATAATACCATATAAAAATAGAAAAAAGCAACGTAATTGAAGAATTGATGACAATGTCTCCAAACTTTGAATCGGCATCAAATAATTTTGGTATCGAGGCAAGAATGGCAAGTGCAATAGAACTTCCCCAAATAACCTTTTTGGAAACCTGAAAGCGTTTTGTTTTTTCCATATTTGATAGTTGATTTTTATCTTGCTTTGTCAAAGATATGATTTTTTTGAAAGGGTTTTTATCTTGATTTCTTAGGTTATATTTTTTTCAACAAGAATAACAGAGATAGTATTAAAGATAAACAAAAGCTTTATATTAAATATTAAAAATATTTGGTTATCAATATATTAATAAAACAAATAATTACATACTGACATTTCGTCAGAGGCATAAAAACACGCTTTTTAAGCAAATTTAATTGCTAAGTTCGCAAGGATCTTTAATTAGGTTTGGTGGAATTTATTTTGCAATAATTTTTATTGTTTTGTGCATTTATTAAAGTTGAATTTTGCTGTTGCATTGAAGTTTTATCGCTTCATTTTGTGAAAAATTAATAAAAAAAAACCTCAACAATCGAAGAGGTTTTTTAATTAAAATATATTACAAGATATTTATTTGAACCTTAATATTACCTTTTGTTGCTTTAGAATAGGGACAAGTTTGATGCGCTTCATCGGCTAGTTTTTTCGCAGTTTGCTTATCGAGACCCGGAAGACTGACATTCAGACGCGCTTGCAAAGAATATTCACCTTCTGCAACACATAAATCTACTTCGGTATCAACAGCAGTATCTGCAGGAAGTTTAATATTTTGTTTTACTGCAGCTATTCCCAATGCTCCAATAAAACAAGCAGACCAGCCCGCAGCAAAAAGCTGTTCTGGATTGGTTCCAGGACGTGATGATCCCGGAGAACTCAATTTAATATTTAATTGATCATCAGAGCTTTTAGATGCTCCTTCCCGTCCGCCTGTAGTGTGTGTTTTTCCTGTATATAAAACTTTTGTTTCCATAATTTTTTTAATTTTAGATTATTTTAATTGATTGATATTGACACTTTTTAATTTAAATTTTTAATTCTTAAGCCCATCCACATCTATAATCGCTTGTGCGAATGCTTTAGGATCTTCTTGCGGTACGTTATGTCCAATTCCTTTTAAAATTCGATGCTCGTATTTTGCTGTAAATTTGTCTACATAGGCTTTTCCATCCGCGTAAGCGCCATCAAAATCACTCGCTATCGTTATTGTCGGAACTCTAATTGCTGGTCTCGAAGCTAAACGTTTCTCTAAACTATCGTACTTAGATTCTCCAGGTTCAAGCGACTGTCTCCATCTGTAATTGTGAATTACAATCGCCACGTGATCTGGATTGTCAAATGATTGAGCAGTTTGATCGTAAGTTGCCTTGTTGAATTTCCATAAGGGAGAAGCTATTTGCCAAATTTGTTTATTAAACTCATAAGTATTTTGTGTGTAGCCTAATTTTCCTCTTTCAGTCGCGAAGTAATATTGATACCACCATCCTAATTCGGCCTTCGGAGACAATGGTTTTAAGTTAGCTTCGAGATTTACAACCAGATAACCACTGACAGAAACCAATCCTTTTAAGCGCTCTGGCCAAAGTGCCGCCATAACTACAGCTGTTCTCGCACCCCAGTCGAAACCGCCAATAATAGCTTTGTCAATTTTAAGCGCATCCATAAAAGCAATAATATCACTTGCCAGAGCGGCTTGCTGTCCGTTTCTAAAAGTATCTTTTGATAAAAAAGTTGTGGTACCAGATCCTCTTAAATAAGGCGTAATTACACGATATCCTTTTGAAACTAAAATCGGAACCACTTCTTCATAACTGTGAATATCGTACGGCCAGCCATGAAGTAAGATTACTGGTGTTCCGGTTAAAGGTCCAGCTTCTGTATAACCTACATTCAATAAACCGGCATTTATTTGTTTTAATGTTCCGAGTGAAGGGTTTACTTCTATATTCTGTTTCTGCGCCTGTATTAATGCTGCTGTCAAGAACATCACTATTATTAAAATTGCTTTAAGAGCAATTGTATTCACGATTGTTTTCATAATTTTAGTTATTAATAAGTTGATTAGTAGTTAATTTATTCGTCAAAAGTATTCTGGTAATACTCTCAATACAATCAGAAAATAACTCAACCGGACAAAGTGAAGATTGAAACAGGCTGACCAAAACCTGAAAATTCTGATTTATTGTTTCATTACAAGAATTGGCTTTCCTTTTTCGACAATGTAAGTTGCCAACTCTGAAGCTTTTGTATTACTATGGTTTTGAGCTGAGTGAATCTGACCTGCCGGAATGAAAAGCACTTCTCCTGCGGTAAGTACTATAGGCTTTTGATCTTCAATTTGATATTCTAAAGTACCTTCTAGAACATAAATGATTTCTTCGCCGGGATGCGAATGTTTACCAAAGCAACATGGGGTTCAAAATCGATGCGTGCTTGCACTGTTTCTTTTCCAGTGACACTTATGTCGTGTTTTTGCAAATCCGTGCGTTTAATGCCTTTAATTTGTGCTGTAACGGTAATAGGCATTACTAATGCGATAAAAATAAGAATAGCAATTCCCTGTAAACTGAAAATTTTATCTGTTTTCATAATTTTTTATATTAATTTTATTGGTCAAAAGTATTTCAGTAATAGATCTTCTGAAATGAGAAAATAGTCCAAACAGGCAAAGTGAGAGCTGAACTGGACATAGTGAAATGGGAATTAAGATTACTTTGTAATTTTATTGCAAACGTGCAAAGATTTTATATGAGGTACTTTATAAACAAAGACCGCAAAACATATCTAAATATACTTTGCGATCTTTGCGTAATTCTTCGTGAACTTTGAAGTTAGATTTCTATCTCCATTTCAACTTGAAACTTGAAACATGAAACTTGAAACATGAAACGTGAAACTTGAAACTTGAAACTTGAAACATGAAACCTGAAACTTGAATCAATTAAAATCAAGCTAAAACCATTCCTCCATCCATAATAAAATCTGCTCCGGTAATAAATGTTGCTTTATCACTGCTTAAATACGAAACCATTTTAGCAACGTCCTCTGCAGTTCCCATTTGCTTTAGCGGAATTTTATCAACAATTGCACTCATCAAAGCTGTAACTTCTTCTTCATTTAAACCTACTTTTTTCATTATTTCTGTTTCTGTTGGACCCGGGCTTACCGAATTCACTCTTATCTTTCTTGGAGCCAGCTCTAAAGCTGCAATTTTCATAACTGCATTGAGAGCCGTTTTGCTAGATGAATAAATTGACGTGCTTGCATAACTCATACTTGCCGTGTTAGAAGAAAGAAACACAACTGATGCACCTTCTTTTAAAATTGGAATGAATTTGCTTAAGGTAAAATAGGCTCCTTTAAAATTAATATTGAAAATACTGTCAAATAAAACTTCTGTTGCGTCTTCAATTGCTGTTTGCCCCGTAATTCCAGCATTTATGAAAAGAATATCAACTTGACCAAAATCTTGTTTTACTTTTGAAGCCAAGTTTTCGATATCCAAAATACGCGATTGATCTGCAACAATTGCATGTGCGCCTAACTCTAAAGCAGCTTTTTCGATTGCGTCCTTTCTTCTTCCAGTAATGATAACAGTTGCGCCTTCTTCTTTTAATTGTTTTGCTGTTGCGTAACCAATACCGCTGTTTCCGCCTGTTATTACAGCAACTTTATTTTTTAAATTTTCCATTTTTAATGTGTTTAAATTAACGAGACAAAGTTAGATTCGAAAACATATTGCTTTTGCGACGGTATCATGGAGTATATCAATATTTTCAACATATGTATTATTCTTGCAATTGATTTTAAACCATATAAGCTAAAACTCAACATTGACTTTAAATGAACTTATATTACTTATATGGTGAAAAAAATGTTTTTATATCTTAGTATAAAATAAATTTCGATGGAAAGAAATCAACAAGAAGAAGTTCGAGCACTTCAGGATACGATATACGTTTTGGGCGGTAAATGGAAATTGCCTATCATCAACTCCATTTGTAATGGAAATAGTCGCTTTAAAGAAATTCAGCAAAGTATTCCGGGTATTACTTCACGAATGCTTTCGAAAGAATTAAAGGATATGGAAATGAATAATTTGGTTAAAAGAACCGAAGACCGAGATGCCAAAGTACCGATACTGTATCAATCTACACCCTATTGCCAATCTTTTGGACCTATAATTTCTGAGATGATCAAATGGGGAATCTCACACAGAAACCATATTAAAAAACAACACGAGAAAATATAAAAGGCATTAAATTGGCTATTTTTACAGGAAGTACTTTTAAAAACACAATATGGACTATGTATTAATGCCAGATAAGATTGCAGAAAAAGAAAACACAAAACCTAAATTAAGTTTTGTTCCCTATGTTTCAGATGCGCCACTTGTAAAAGGCAAAAGCCGGTTAACGCAACACATGATCAGTTTGATCATGCAGGGTGAAAAGCATATTTACAGCGACGGCAAACCCATTCAAATTAATCCGGCTAACATATTATTGCTTTCTGCAGGAAATTACATTTTTACAGAACGACCCAATGGCAACCCAGGAATAAGAAGCATACTTGTTTTTTTTGATGATGAGTTCTTGCAAGACGCAGTACGCAATAACATTAAATTTCCTAAGAATGCTTCTAAAAAAACACCGAATATTTTAGTACCAAAAGATGATTATCTTAATAATTTTATCAGCACTGTCCAATCTCTGATATATGATCCCATTTTTACTGAATCAATGCAGGTTGCCAAGTTAAATGAACTGCTGGTTTATCTTTGCCTGCGATTTCCGGAGGAGCTTAATAATTTTCAAAACGTCTCCATAGCAAAAACACCTGAAGAAAGGATTCAGAATGTAGCACAGCAAAATATTTTTAATAATTTTTCGGTCAGCGAACTTGCTTTTTTTTGCCACATGAGTGTGTCTACATTCAAACGTAAATTCCAAAAAATATATAATGAAAAGCCGGCTAAATGGATGCAGGAACAAAGACTCATCACTGCAGCAGCCTTATTAAAAAACGGATCGAAACCAAGCGAAATATATTTAAAGGCAGGATATGAAAACCATTCCAGCTTTTCTAAGGCTTTTAAATCTCATTTTGGAAAATTACCAAAAAATTACAGTTAAAATGAACTTTTAGCTACAGGAATATGATCTTTTTGCGCTATCAATTTCCCGCTTTCTCAGAATAACTTTGTGCTATAAAATTATCTATTATGAGCACAGCACAAAACAAGGATTTACTTCTAAAATACAATAAAGAGGTAATCGAAAAAGGAGACATGGCATTTTTTCAGCAAATTGCTGCGACTGATTTTATCAATCACTCTGCGCCGGAAGGAATGTCAAACAAAATTGACGGTGTTATTTATTTTTTCTCTGCTATTATTCATACTGCTTTAACAGACGTTACAGTAAAAGTTTTGGATATGGTTGCGGAAGATAATAAGGTTGCAACCCGAAAAGAAATAACCGGAATTCATACAGGTCCGCTTTTTGGAAAGCCTGCAACAGGTAAAAAAATAACTATAAAAGTTATCGATATTTTTACAGTTTTTGATGGAAAACTAAAAGAACATTGGGGTGAAAATAATTTTGCTTCCGTTATTCAATCGTTACATTAATAAAAGTGAAGTACCAGAAAAAGGAGGTTTCTATTGTTTAGAAACCTCCTTTTTTCAGTTTGTACACTATTTAGATAAAAATAATCTACAAAAACAATAATTAATTATACCGATTGGTATATATTTGCAGTCTAAAATCATTCTTTATCATGAGCAAGGCTGAAAGAACCAAGCAATTTATTATAGAAAAAACCGCTCCACTTTTTAATATGAAAGGCTACAGCGGTACTTCGATGAGTGATATTACCGAGGCAACCGGACTCACAAAAGGAAGTATTTACGGCAATTTTGAAAACAAGGATGAAGTTGCTCTTGCTGCCTTCAAATTTAATATAAAGAAACTTCAAGATGTGTTTGCAACCGAACTTGAAAAACAAAACACTTTTAAAGACAAACTATTAGTGTATCCCCGCCTCTATTCTCATTATTATGACTTAAGAGTTACTCAAGGAGGCTGTCCGATTCTGAATACAGCTTCTGAGGCAGATGACACGCATCCGGTACTTAGAAAAAGTGTGGAAAGAGTAATCTTGTTCTGGAAAGAACGACTAATGCATTTTATAGAACAAGGGATTATTGCTGGCGAATTCAAAGCAAAATCTATTGATATTGAAAGAACCGCATTAACCATTATTGCCATGATCGAAGGCGCAGTGATGATTACGAAAGTAACCGGTAATTTGAAAGATTTATCAAGTTTAATGCTCTCAGTAACTCAAATCATAGAAAACTTAGAATAAAGCAATAAAGATAGGTTGCTTTTTTTAGCAATTAAAATATACCAAACGGTATAAAATAATTGTGAATTTTGAATTATCATATTTAATATAACATAACTCATAACTTAAAACTCAAATGAAAACTAGACTACAAGTACTTCAAGATCATATTGACAGAGAATTTACGGTTTCGCCTTCACCTTTTATGCTTTGGATGAAACCCTTTGTTCTTGCTGCTGAAAATGGCAGTGTAACTTTTAAATACCTAGTCAGAGAAGAAATGTCCAATCCGATTAAATCACTTCACGGAGGTGTAATAGCTGCAATTGCTGACGATTGTATTGGCGCTACACTATTTTCTTCAGATGAAGAAAATTTTTATACGACCATAAATCTCAATGTCGATTACTTTGCTCCTGCCCGTGTTGGCGATATTATTTTGGCACGAACTTCTATCATCAAAAAAGGAAGACAATTTGTAAATGCACAATGCGAAATTTGGAATGAAGCCCAAACAAGACTAATTGCAACGGCATATTCTAATCTTTTTAAAACAAATGTTATCAAGCAAGAGCTTTAAATGGAAATGCAAAATCTTAAATTCCAAATTTCAATCGCTACCTTTTTTTAATCAAAAATATACCAATTGGTATAATTAAATACTATGACACCACTACACCGAAAACTTTTAATCATCACAGTTATCTTGGCTGCGATTATGGAACTTATTGATATTTCTATTGTCAATGTAGCGCTTTCTCACATGAGCGGTAATCTTGGCGCAACACTAGAAGATACTTCCTGGGTTATTACTGCTTATGCGATTGCGAATGTGATCATTATTCCCATTACGAGTTTTTTGAGCGCTAATCTTGGGCGACGCAATTATTATATCGGATCTGTAGTTTTGTTTACATTCTGTTCTTTTATGTGTGGCCATGCGTCGAATATTTGGATGCTGGTCTTTTTTAGATTTCTGCAAGGCATTGGCGGAGGCGCTTTATTATCAATTTCGCAGGTTATTGTTTTTGAACTTTTTCCAAAAGACAAACAATCGACTGCGGGAGCCATTTTTGGAGCCGGAATTTTTATCGGACCCACCATTGGGCCAACGCTCGGGGGTTATATTACCGAAAACTATGATTGGCCGTGGATTTTCTTGATTAATATTCCGCTTGGAATTCTAGTCGCAATTTCATGTTATTTTTTGTTGAAAGAACCTCCTGTAAAACCCGAAATAACAAAAGTCGACTGGACAGGAATTGCTCTATTAGCAATTGGCGTTGGTTCGCTGCAAACGGTTTTAGAACGCGGCGAAGTCGAAGATTGGTTTGAAACCCGATATATTATTATATTGAGTGTAATTGCTGCCACGACTTTGCTTGCTTTTATTTATTGGGAATTGAAAGTCGATAAACCTGTTGTGAATCTGCGCGTACTTAAAAGCAAATCGTTAAGCATCGCTGCCATTCTGACTTTCGTTACCGGATTCGGAATGTTTATTTCGATTTACATCAGTCCGGTTGTAGCGCAGAGACTTTTGAGTTTTTCGCCTTATCAAACGGGCTTGCTTTTGCTTCCTGGTGCTTTGTTTGCACTTTTGGCACTAAAACTTTGCGGCACATTATTGCAGAAAGGCGTTTCTCCTGTTCTTATTATTGCTGCTGGATTTCTTTTGTTTATTTATTTTAATTGGAGAATGTCCGGAATATCACTAGACACCAGCGCTTTTGAAGTAGCAACAGCGCTTATTTTCCGAGCTTTGGGATTGGCTTTATTAACTGTTCCGCTGACGATGCTGGCTGTTTCATCTCTTGATGATAAAGATGTGGGACAAGGTGCGGCGCTCAACAATATGATGCGTCAATTAGGAGGTTCTTTCGGCGTTTCGATCATCAATACCTATATTGTACATCGATATGCGGCGCATCGAAACGAATTGGTTTCAAACATTACTCCAGACAATAGTAGAGCGATGGACAGAATCAATGCGTACATCAATTATTTTCAGCACAGAGGTTTTACGTATAATGAATCGCGCTTGAAAGCCCTCAAATTAATGGAAAACATTGTAACCAAACAATCTTCATTACTAAGTTATAGAGATGCTTTTTTTCTAGTCGGACTCTTTTTTGTTTTTACACTGCCTCTTTTATTGCTGGTAATGAACAAATCAAAAAAACCCAAAACTAATATTATTATTTCCGATCATTAAAATAGTTGTTTTAACACATAGAAACATAGTTTTTTATAATGTATAAAATGCGTTTCAATCATTTAAACAAACAAAACTGTTGCTCTAAAAAGAAAAAAAGTTATTAGCAAAGCTTCAAGACTATGCAGATATAGCATAAAACCCTGAAGCTTTGATCAATAACTCTATTTAATTCTTTACTCTTTACTCTTTACTCTTTACTCTTTACTCTTTACTCTTTACTCTTTACTCTTTACTCTTAATTATTTACTCTTTACTCTTTACTATTTATTTTTATTCTTTATTCTCCACTTTCACCCTTCAACTGCAGCGCTCTTTGCAAAAAACTCTGCTGGCTTATTTTATTCTCGGCTTCGTTAATTGCTTGAAGCAAATTATTTTGGTTATCTGCAATTGTAGAAAGAACCGTAGACATAACATCCCAAACCGGTTTCATTTTTAAAATAAGCTCCTCGCCTTTTGGCGTAAGCAATAAAAGCCGTTTGCGCTCGTCTACTTTGTCTTTTTTTGACCGAATCAGTTTTTGTTTTTCGAGTTCTTTCAATAAACTAATAGTCGAAGGATGCGTATAACCAATTTCATTTGCAATTTCAACAACACTCAAAACCCCTTTGTGATGCAAGGTATAAATAACTGGAAACCATTTTGGCTCAAAATCAATATCGTATGATTTATACAACAGCGCGCCGTCTTTACGCAATTGCTCGCTCAAACGCTGCAATCGTGTCGAAATAGCTAATATTCCTGATTCGTCTATAATATTCATTCTTATTTTTTTAGTTGTAAATGGCAAAAAACATTATCGGCACTCATTACTGGAAATGATTTTGGAAGCGCTTCTTTTTCAATACGCTCAAATTCATTTCTTTCATAAAAACGCAAAGCAGCTTCTAATATGGATACGGTTCCCAAATATAAATCATCAATTTGATTTTCTTTGCAATAATCAATTAAAGTCTGCAATAGCTGTTGTGCAATCGAAAATTCTTTGCCTCGAAATTCTTTCTTTACAAACATCTTTCTTATTGCGGCTTCGTGATCGCTAAATTTCACTAAAGCGATCGTACCAACCAATTCATCATTTACAAAAGCGCCCCAGAATCCGCCGCCGCTGGCGTAATAAAAGTTGGTAATATTTAGCAGATCAGGCTGGTCTTCTAATGTAATGGCAACATTAAATTCTTTTTGCTGAATGTTTAAAACTAAATCTATAATAGCATCTGCATATTTATTTTCGATCGGAATAATAACTGGTTTCATAGCTTAAATATTTACATCACAAAACTACGTAGTTAAATACATAAATGCAATTATTTTTATTAAAAATTTGCTACGAAGGCGCAAAGACACAAAGTTTAATTCATTTAACACATAAGATAAATAATTTAATATCTGATTAATATGCCAAGAAGACACAAGGACACAAAGTGTAAATTTAAAAGATAGGATAAAATAATTTAAACTGCTTAATCTGCCAAATCTGCGAGAGAAAAAACTTCATGAACTAAACATAATATGCCACGAAGGCGCAAAGACACAAAGTTTAATTCATTTAAAACATAAGATAAATAATTTAATATCTGCCAAATCTGCGAGAGAAAAATTTCAAAAACTAAATATATTTTTAAAATTTTCCCGTTCTTTAAATGTAAAACTTTTCATAAAATCTAAAATAAATTTGCATATATGACCAATCGGTCATATATTTGTACCGTAATTTATTTCAATCTACAAAAGGTCAAATAAAACGATCATGGCAAAAGGAGAAGAAACCAGACAATTCATTATAGAAAAAGCCGCACCCATTTTTAATACAAAAGGGATTGCAGCAACTTCTATGAGCGATATTATGGAGGCTACGAAATTGTCTAAAGGAAGCATGTACGTTCATTTTGAAAACAAAGAAGTTCTTGCCTGCGCTGCTGTCGATCATAATATGAAAGTATTAGGCAACAAACTGCATTCTGAATTAGCAAAAAGCAAAACAGCAAAAGCCGAATTATTTACTTATATCGATTTTTTCAGTAATCCGGTGCATCCCCCAGTAATAGGCGGTTGTCCGTTATTGAATTTCGGTACAGAAGCTGACGATACCAACCCGATCGTAAAAGAAAAAGTAAACAGCGGTATCAAATACAACCAGCAATTGCTAGGAAGTATCATTAAAAAAGGCATCGAAAAAGGAGAATTTAAAACTGAATGGAACGCCGAAGATTTCGCTACCGTAATGTTCGCCATGATGGAAGGCGGTCACCTAATTTCAAGAATGTCAGGAAACAACGAAAAAATGCAAGTCATCACCAAAACCTTAAAAAATTTAATAGAGGAAAACACAATCTAATTTTTTTTATCTAAAAAATGACCTTTCGGTCATAAATATGAAATATTAGTTGTAAATGTAAAATCATAAAGCGCATATAACATATATCAACTCACATAAAACAAAAACAAAAACATTTAACATCTAACATTTAACATCTAACATCTAACATCTAACATCTAACATTTTAACAATTCACAATTATGAAAACAATTTTAATTACAGGAGCATCAAAAGGATTCGGAAGAGCCTGGACAGAAGCATTTTTAGCAAAAGGATACAAGGTAGCTGCAACAGCCAGAAATATTGATACCCTAGCCGACTTAAAAGCGCAATACGGAGACGCGATTTTGCCTCTTAAACTAGACGTAAACAAACGCGAAGAATCGTTTGCTGTAGTGCAAAAAGTACACGAACATTTTGGTGCCATCGATATTTTGATCAACAATGCCGGTTATGCCTTAAACGGTGCGGTAGAAGAAGCCAGCGAACAAGAAGCCAGAGCGCAGTTCGAAACAAATTTCTTCGGAACTTTATGGTTGACACAAGCGGTATTGCCTATTATGAGAAATCAAAAAAGCGGTCATATCATTCAGGTTTCTTCTATTTTAGGAATCGCCACTTTGCCTATAATTGGTTTATATAATGCTTCTAAATTTGCGGTTGAAGGCCTTACGGAAACTTTGGCTCAAGAAGTAAAACAATTTGGTATCAAAGTGACTTTGGTCGAGCCAAACGGTTATGTTACAGATATTTGGGGCAACGGATTCAACAGCGAAAGCATCGATGCGTATGACGGAATCAAAAAAGCCATTGCAGAAGGACATGATCCTGATACTTTCGGAAAAACCAGCGCTACAGTTCCGGCTATCTTAAAACTGGTCGAAGCCGAAAACCCTCCTCTGCGCCTATTCTTAGGAAAAGTAGCTTTACCATTTGCCAAACAAACCTACGAACAAAAACTAGCCACTTGGGAAGAATGGGCTGACGTTTCTGTAGCAGCACACGGATAATTTATTTCTGATTTTTTTAAGTTGATTGCAAACGAGATTGTTTCTTTTAAGAAGAGATGGTCTCGTTTTTTTGTTTTGGAAGATCCCGATACTTCTGGATCGGCTGTCACAAATCTTATGCGTATTTCGATTCTAATGCACTATTTCTGATTCTGATGCCGTCATAAATGTCCCAATTTAATGATTTCAATTTCTTTTATAAAAATACTCAAAAAACGAATTGCTTTCTTAATTGATTCAATTTCAATTATAAAAACAAATTTAAAAACATGGGAATTATATAACATTTAAATGAAATTATGTAAAAAATAACTAAATATTGATCTAATATTTCACTTGTTTTAAAATTTACACCAAACCAAATAATTACACTCTTATTTAATTATTTGTCGATTTCATTTGCTCTTTTTTAATAATTTAAAATAAAATACTTTGGAAAAGATAAGCATGCAGCGACTAAACAAGACTTTAGATTATCTAAAAAGCAAACAGCGCGAATTAGAAAGAAATTTTGAAAATGATACGCGAAGTATCGAATCCATGATAAACTATCTTAAAAAAGACATGATTGAACAGTTTAGGCTAGTGGCTTATGATGAATCGATCAAAGAAGTTAAGAGTACTAAAACTTTTATTAATCGTGTACAAAACATCATTAAGAAACAATTCTAAAACAATATCCATTTCTAAATAAAAGATTGCCCCCAATCTCTTATATATTGCCTGCCCCAAACGCAAATGTCTTTTGACTTTGCGTTTTTTTTTATTTTCTATAAAAATTAAAACTTTTATTTCTTCTCTTTTCTCCTTTAAACGCAATCATTATAAATTATTTTAATAACACTAAAAATTTATTAATTTGATTAATAACAACTATCGCCATAAATTTGTCTCATCAAAATCAAACAATTGATTTGAAATAATTTAAAAACAACTTAAAAAATAGAAATCATGAAATTTACAAGAAGAGCAAACGCAAATTGGAAAGGTACAGGAATGGAAGGAAAAGGAACTATCAGTACGCAAAGCACAACATTGAACGAAGCACAATTATCATTCAAAACTCGTTTTGAGCAAGGTGTAGGAACGAATCCAGAAGAATTGATCGCAGCAGCACATTCAGGCTGTTTTACCATGCAATTGAGCTTTTTACTTTCTGAAGCAGGATTCATACCAGAAGATTTAGACACAGTTGCAAAAGTTACTTTCGAAGACGGAACTATTACTTTGATTCAATTAGAATTAACTGGAAAAGTACCTGGAATCTCTGAAGAAGATTTTCAGAAAGCAGCACAAAAAGCAAAAGAAATCTGTCCGATTTCAAAATTATTGAACACTGAAATTACTTTAACTGTAACATTAAATTAATAAACTCCAACAATAAAATTCCAAATTCCGATAAAAAAGCTTCGCTCGTGTTGGAATTTGGAATATAAAAAATTGGAATTCACTTCACACTTAAAATTAAAATAAAAATGAAAACACTATTTATAAAAGAACAATTGAAACGTTATTTCATGTTCGCCGCATTAATCTTTAGTTTCTTACTCGCAGCAAATGCTAACGCACAAAAAACTGCAGCGCCAAAAATTAAAAATGTAGTATTGGTACACGGTGCCTTTGCAGATGGTTCAGGATGGCAAGGTTTATATCAAATTTTGACTAAAAAAGGATATAATGTAACCATTGTTCAAAATCCGTTAAGCTCTCTAGAAGATGATGTTGCAGCAACAAACTTAGCTTTAGACAAACAAGATGGACCAACAATCTTGGTAGGACATTCTTGGGGAGGTACTGTAATTACAGAAGCGGGAAATCATCCAAAAGTTGCTGCTTTGGTTTATGTAGCGGCGCTACAGCCTGATAACGGAGAAAATTCTGTTCAATGGCTTCAAACTGCGCCTCCAGCTCCTGAAAACGGTGTATTGCCTCCAGATGAAAAAGGAATTGCTTATTACGATAAAGCGAAATTTCACGCCGGTTTTGCTGGTGATCTAAGCAAAGAACAAGCCGATTTTATGTATGCTTCTCAAGGTGCATTTCACGCAAAAGGATTTTTAACTCCTATAACAAAAGCGTCTTGGAGAGATAAACCATCATACGGAATTGTAGCCACAGAAGATAAAAGCATCAATCCTGATATCGAGCGTGCAATGTACAAACGTTCTAACACAAAAATTACAGAAATAAAAGGAAGCCACGTTGTGTTTATTTCGCAGCCAGCGAAAGTTGCTGCTGTAATTATTGCGGCATCTAATAAAGAGTAATTCATTTACTTTGCCTTCAATATTTAACACATAGAAACATAGTTTTTACACTTTAAAAAAAGGCGTTTTACTTGTATAAGTCCACATAGCTATGTGTATTAGAACAAGTGAAACGCCTTTATCGACAAAGAAAAACTATTTTCTATGTGTTAAATATTTTCTACATAAACTTACTCACAGACTTAACAAAATAGGGCGAATCGTTCCAGCGGATTTTTTTGTAAGCAAAGTCTTTTTTGAGAGATTCTGGAAGGCAATTCCAAATCGCTTCGTTCATTTTTTCCAGCAGTAATTTCTTCGAAAACGAATCTGAAACCACCAAACTGATTTCTCTTACGGGAATTGGTTCTTTAAAAGGTTTAAAAAGTCCAGATTCTCTATCGTTTAGAATAGAAAGTTGCGGAATAATCGCAAAACCCAACTGCGCACGAACTAAGTTTTTTAAGGTTTCGATCGAACTGATATCATATGTAAACTGTTCTTTTATTTTATCAGAAGATTTTAAGCCACAAATATCTAAGAGCTGTGCATTATAGCAAAATTCATGATGAAGCAACAGCAATTCGGTTTTATCTCCGGGCTGTAATTCGTAAAATTCCTCATTTGCCAGCGGATGCATCTGATTTAAATATGCCACAAAAGGTTCTTTAAAAATAGGATGTTCGATTAAATTCGGATTTCCCGTTGGTGTTGCCATAATGACAACATCAAGAGCTCCCGTTTCTAAATCTTTCATCAATTGTCCGGTATTGGCTTCTCTAATTATAAAATGCACTTTTGGAGCTGCTTCTCGCATCGCCTTAATAAAAAGCGGAATAAGATAAGGCGACAAAGTGGATATAATGCCGAGCTTCAGCTCCCCTTCCAGCAGATTTTTTTCATTCACCACAAAATCCCTGATTTCATCTGCTTCGCGGAGAATTTTTTTTGCTTTGTTTATAATTTCTGTTCCAAGCAAAGTTGGCGTTAAAGGCACTTTATTTCGATCGAAAATCTTGATCCCAATTTCCTCTTCCAAATTTTTAAGCTGAATCGTAAGTCCGGGCTGTGTTACCATACAAACTTCGGCAGCTCTTGCAAAATGGCGTTCTTCGTCTAAGGCTACAATATATTTTAATTGCTGAATGGTCATGATTATAATTTTATTTTATAAAGATATAAAAATATCAATTTTGATTAATAAAACTATAAACTAAAATTTAACGGCAAAAGACCTAATTTTAAAGTTCACAAAGATTTACATAAATTTCGAAAAGTTATTTTCATTAGCGTTGCGAACTTTGTTTTTTATAAATCTTATAAGTAAAAAATCCTTGCGGACTTTGCGATACATTTTAAAGTTGCTTTACCCTTTTAATTCGGCAATTTATCATCTATTAAAGATTCTAATTTTTTGAGTTTTGAATTCCAAAATTCATCAAAGTACGAAAGCCAGCTTTTAAGTGCATCAAAACCGTCTTTTTTTAAAGTGCAATAACGTTCTCTCCCACTATCTTCTATCGAAATAAAACCTGCATGATGCAAGATTTTGACATGTTTAGAAACAGCAGGACGACTCATATCAAAATGATCTGCAATCGAATTAATTGTTAAGCGGTCATCACAAAGCAGGGACAGCATTTTTCTCCTGCTTGGATCTCCAATAACCTGAAATACATCAAGAGCCGGTGTTGCCATTTTATGCATTTATTAGGTTTGCTATTTTTTCTAACTTTTCTGTCCAGCCATGATTTAAACCGTTGAAGAAATCAAGATTTTCATCTTTGGCAAAACCGTTATGTTCCAAAAAAACTTGAGTTCCGTCTGCTGTTGGTTCAAGTTTCCATACTACAACAGAATTAAGTGTAATCTTTTCATTACCAGGCCCACTTGCCCAAGAATAGGAAAGTTTTTTAAATGGTTCGACTTCTAAAACAGTACAATAGAAAATTCCATCGAAATCCAAGCTCGGAATTGGACCTGTCCTGAACTGAAAATCTGTTCCAACAATTGGTTTAAAATTGTTTTTCATAAGCCATAGCTCCATCAAATCGGAGTTGGTCAAATATTGCCAAACCTTTTCAGGGGAATGTGCAAAGAAATACTGATGTTTGATGCTTCTTTCCATAATAAGTAACTTTTAAGTTACACAAATATATAAGTAACTTTTGAGTTACGCAATTATTTTATAAAAAAAAAATTAAAATCATAACAACGAACACTTTACCAAACAAAACGTTTTCAACCACTTACCTTTTTCATATGAAAGTTTTTTAAAATTTTAACAACATATTCTAAATCCAAATCTTGTATTTCAACGTAAATAAAAGCAGACGGTACTCGGGAATGCGGTAGATTCAAATGGAGTAGTTTTTGGAGCATATTGAACGCTATCACATTCCTAGAATATCGTTTTTTATTAAAATTTTAAGCAGATCACAGGTTGGAAAAAGTACACATTGAGAGGTTAAAAAAGACTTTAGAATACTTAGAAAGCAAACAGCGCGAACTAAGAAGAGAAACTGAAAAGGATACGCGAAGTATCGAATCGATGATTAAATTTCTTAAGAAGGATATGATCGAACAGTTCAAATTATTCGAATACAACTTATACATTAAACAAGAAATTAAAAATACTGACAATTTTATCAGCAGTGTGCGAGATATAATTGATGAGCAATCATAACGTTAAGTTTTTGAGATTCCCCCAGTCCCAAAATATTTAGCATTCTTGTGGCGCATCTTCTTTTGAAGCTGCGCCATTTTAATTTTAATAATTCATAGTACTAAACAATAAATTCATCGGCTCTTCTTCCTTCTCTGTCGATTGTCATTTCTATACCATTATTTTATACTTACTTTTGTTCAACATCAAATTATCTATTTGAAATTTATGAAAGAAACGGAACAAAAATGGTCCCGCAGGCAGTTTATCACCACCGTAACGGGAGCCGGAACCGCCCTTATGCTAACGCCTCAATTATCTTGGGCAATCAGTAAATTAGATCCTGCGACTGCAGCAATTGTATCTAAAATAATCGGAATTGGAATTGACACGCACAATCATATTGATGTGCCGCTAAACACGGCAGAATTGCCAGGACCGCAAATTGATCTTTCTGGCGAAATGAAGAAATCTGGCTTAGCCGCCATATGTATGACATTTGCCGTAGATTATCAGCAATTGAAAAATCCCGGAGACGCTTATACCCGATTCATAAATGGCCTTGATGCTATGGATAAAATCTTGGAAAGGAACAACATGAAACGCTCTCTTAATTTATCTGATATCAAAACAGCCCATAAAAAACAAAAGCCAACGGTTATTCAATCTGTTGAAGGCGGCCATTTTCTTGAAGGACAATTAGACCGCTTAAATGTCGCTTATGGCAGAGGTTTACGCCATTTAGGCTTGCTTCACGATCATGATGCGTCTGTACCTTTAGGAGATGTTTTTACCAATCCGGTTCAGTTTAACGGACTGACTTCGTTTGGAGCAGATGTTATAAAAGAATGCAACAAACTCGGAATTCTTGTCGATCTTTCTCACGCAGATAATACGACTGTAAATGCAGCGCTGAAAATCGCAACTAAACCTGTTTTAATTTCTCATACCGGTCTCGATACACAATTAGGTCAAAATGAAAATTTTGCTAAAATGATGAAACCGAGACTAATCAGCAAAGAGCAGGCAAAAATTGTTGCAGATGCAGGCGGTGTTATTGGAGTCTGGACGCACTTAGCAGACACGCCTTTAGAGTATGCCCAAAATATAAGAGCGATGGTTGATGTTGCTGGCATTGATCATGTTTGCATTGGAACCGATACTAAGCTGACTCCATCGTATAGATCTCCAAATAAATCGGGCGAAAATGGCCCAAAACCGCAAAACAATCAAAAACAGGAACGCCCTGGCGAGCGAACCAATTTTACATGGAAAGACCAAACAGAAGGTTTTTATTACACTGTAGTTGACGCTATGCTTAAAACAGGGTTTACAGAAAATGAAATTATAAAAATTGGCGGCGGTAACTTTTTACGAATATTTGATGCTGCGACGGCTGATCATTAACATTTTAATGTACATTACAATTTTTACATTCATTTTGAGGATTCAGAATTGTATATGAATTTTGAAAGTATTGACTCTCCCGGAGTACAAGTTTTAATAAAGAAAATAAAAAAGTAAAACGCATAAAAAAATCCCAATGATTGGGATTTTTTTATTTTTTGTAAATTAATGCTCTAAAATTTCACCGCTATTTTTCCGATCATTTTTCCTGACTCTAAAAGTTCGTGCGCTTTTTTGAAATTCTCTGCTGTAAGTCCGTTTAGGGTTTCG
Organism: Flavobacterium sp. JLP; assembly: GCF_015350755.1. Taxonomy (NCBI): domain Bacteria; kingdom Pseudomonadati; phylum Bacteroidota; class Flavobacteriia; order Flavobacteriales; family Flavobacteriaceae; genus Flavobacterium; species Flavobacterium sp. JLP. Next base: position 393,175 of record NZ_JADKPS010000001.1, read on the forward strand.
TTCAGCGTTGTTTTCAAAATGCCTTCATCTAATAAATCGGCTATTTTATTTAAAATATGGTGTTGTTCTATCATATCTTCTGTTTCGAACATCGAACGTGTGTACATTAATTCCCAAGAAAAAGAAGCACTTTTGTTTTTTAGTTTATTTAAAACAATTGGATCACTGCTTCCAGTAATCGATGCGATATGTCCTTGCGGTTTAATAAGTTCAACCATAGTATCCCAATAAAAATTGGTATCAACAAAATCTAAAATAAAATCAACATTTTGAAATCCGGCTTCACGCACAGAAGCAATTAAATTTTTATGATCTACTACAAAGTCAGCTCCTTGCTTTTTGCACCACTCTATTGTTTCTGGTCGAGATGCGGTTGCGATAACGGTTAATCCGGCAATTTTCTTCGCCAACTGAATCGCGATCGAACCAACGCCGCCAGCGCCGCCAATAATCAAAATCGTTTTGCCTTTGTCTTTTTCTGGATTGATTCTGATACGGTCAAACAATATTTCCCATGCAGTTAAAGCCGTTAGCGGAATCACAGCTGCTGCTTCGATACTTAATGTTTTTGGTTTTTTACCCACAATTCGCTCATCAATAATCTGATATTCGGCGTTGCTGCCTTGTTTGGTGATATCACCTGCATAGTAAACTGGATCGCCAATTTCAAACAAGCGAACATTTTCTCCCACATTTTCTACAATTCCAACAGCATCCCACCCAATGATTTTAGGCGTCTCCAGAACAGTATCTTTTGCGCTGTTCTGACGAATTTTAAAATCGACTGGATTTACAGATACGGCACTGATTTTTACTAATAAATCATTTGGACCTGGAATTGGTTTTGGAGCTTCCAATTCTATAAAGCTCTCTCTTTCTTGTATGGGTAACGATGTTTTAAATCCTATTGCTTTCATTTTTTTAAATTTTTAGTTTAAAATATACTACAAAGATAAGGGCAGATAAAATTTTAATAATGGTATAAGTTCATTGTATATTTGTACATATTCATCTTTTGAATATATTTAAAAACATCAAAAATGATTATTAGAAAAGCACTCTCTGAAGATTCACCGCAAATCGCTCCTATGCTGCTGCTCGCAATGGAAGATATTGTGTATAAATTCATTGGGAAAAAAGATTTTGACAGTGCAAAAGATTTTTTATTGCATTTTGTCGAAAAGGAAAACAATCAATATTCTTATCAAAATTGTTTTGTAGCCGAAGAAGAAAATAAAATTATAGGTGCTGTCAATATATATGATGGTGCTACATTAGAGAAATTAAGAATTCCAGTTATAGAATATGTTCGAGCTAATTTTAACCCAGACTTTAATCCGGAAGATGAAACGCAAAGCGGTGAATTTTACATTGATGCTTTGGGCATAGACCCACAACATCAAGGAAAAGGAATTGGATCTAAAATATTGCAGTTTTTAATCGAAAAATATGTTAATCAAAAAAAACAGACTTTAGGTTTGCTGGTAGATGAAGATAATCCGAATGCTAAAAAATTATATGTAAAGTTAGGGTTTGCGTTGGTTGGCAAGAAGACTCTAGTAGGGAAAACTTTGGAACATCTTCAAATTAAAATTTAACATATTCATTAAAATTAATATTTAATTGATCTTTCTGTAACAAGCCATTAACGTCTTTTAATTCATTTAATAATTTACAACCTTATTTTATATGATGTTCATTCAAAATGTTCGAAATTTCTTTAAACAGCTGTTAAATCTTTAATAATTTTTAATTGTTAATAAATTAGGAAAACGTATATTTGAGTAAACAGAATATTTATAAACGTGCAAGTACAATCAAAATCACATAGTTTTATTTTTCCTAAAACTCCTACAGGAGTAGATGGCCTAGATGAGATTACTGATGGAGGCTTTCCAAAAGGGCGTCCTACATTAATCTGCGGTGGTGCCGGCTGCGGAAAAACTTTGTTATCAATGCAATTCCTTATTAAAGGTATTACAGAGTATAACGAACCCGGAGTTTTCATGTCTTTTGAAGAACCCTCGGATGACCTTACATTAAATGTAAAATCTCTTGGCTTTGACCTTGAGCAGCTTAAAGCTGATAAAAAACTGGTAGTCGATCATGTTCGGGTTGAAAGATCTGAAATTGAAGAAGCTGGTGAATATGATCTAGAAGGTCTATTCATCAGATTAGGACATGCAATCGATTCTATAAAAGCGACAAGAGTAGTTTTAGACACTGTTGAGTCTCTATTTTCAGGCCTTGACAATCAAGCGATATTACGAGCAGAATTAAGACGATTATTTCATTGGCTTAAAACAAAAGGCGTAACAGCAATTATTACTGGAGAACGCGGTGAAGCTACGCTTACGCGCCAAGGTTTAGAAGAATACGTATCAGATTGTGTTATTGTTTTAGATCATCGTGTAATCGAACAGGTGTCAACCAGAAGACTTCGAATTGTAAAATATAGAGGTTCTACTCATGGTACAAACGAATATCCTTTTCTTATTGATGAAGAAGGAATTTCTGTACTTCCGATAACCTCATTGAAATTAGATAACGAAGTTTCTTCTGACATTGTGCCGACTGGGTTAACAGGCTTAAATGAAATGTTTGAAGGCGGTGGTTTCTATCGCGGGAGCAATATCTTGGTTTCTGGAACCGCTGGAACGGCTAAAACCACGATTGGCTGTTATTTTGCCAATCAGCAATGCGAAAATAAAGAGCGAACAATTTATTTTGCTTTTGAAGAATCGCCACAGCAATTGGTACGAAACATGAAATCAATCAATGTTGATCTTCAGAAACATATTGACAAAGGTATTTTGCAGATTCATTCTTCAAGACCTTCGCTGAACGGGCTTGAATTGCATTTGCTTACGCTTAGAAAACTAATTAAAGAATTTAAGCCTACAACAATTATTATTGATCCCATCAGTAATCTTATTACAGTAGGAAGCGAACATGAAGTTCGTTCGATGCTGGTGAGGCTTATTGATATGCTGAAAGCAAATAATATTACAGCGCTTTTTACATCATTAAACAAACAGACAGACAGTGTTAGGCCAGATCTTGCAGAAGAATCTGTATCATCACTTGTAGATACGTGGATTACGGTTCGCGATATGGAAGGAATTGGCGAAAGAAACCGTGGAATCTTCATTGTAAAATCTAGAGGAATGGGACATTCGAATCAAGTTAGAGAGTTTGTAATTACAAATAAAGGAATTGAATTATTAGATGTCGAATTAGGACCACAAGGAATTCTTACTGGTGCTGCAAGAAAATCACATCAATTCAAGAAAACAATGTCAGATATTAAGCTTCAGAATGAAATCAGTCGAAAAGACCGCGAAATTGAACGTAAGCGAAAAGTCTTAGAAGCAAACATAGAAGCGCTCAAGACTGAGTTTGAATCTGCTGAAGAAGAGTTAAGTATACTTAAAGCAACTGAAGAGCTGCAGGAAAAACTCGCTTCTAAAAAGAAATAATATGAAAAAAGAAATTGTAGCCGAATGGCAGTTACGATTATATATAGCTGGCCAGACACCAAAATCAATTACGGCACTTGAAAATATAAAAAAATACGCCGAAGAACATTTGAAAGGAATTTACAGCATTGAAATTGTTGATTTGCTTAAAAATCCTCAATTGGCAGAAGGTGATCAGATTTTTGCTGTACCTACATTAGTGAGAAAATTTCCAGAACCTATCCGTAAGATTATTGGTGATCTTTCGAATGAGGAAAGAGTACTTGTGGGGCTTAATATCCAACCCTTAAACTCTTAAAAAATGGACGAATCATCTGATGGCTCAAGTTCAACTAAACATAAATTTATGCTTTTTGTTTCTGGTATGTCTGTAAAATCAGGTCATGCCATAGAAAACCTGCGCAAAATCTGCGATAAATATCTTGAAAATAATTACGAATTAGAAATTATTGATATTAGTCGTGATACCGAGCAGGCTATGATACATCAAATAGTAGCAATACCTACTTTAATCAAAATAAATCCTGCACCAAGAAGAATAATTCTGGGCGATTTGTCAGACAAAGAGAAAGTATTAAGAATTCTAAACATACGTGAATAATTTGAAGGATAATAATACAAATATTGAATCTTTATTAGCTGAAATAGCCTCATTAAAAGAGCAGCTTTATGAATCTAACAGTATTGTTGATGCCATAAAGCAGGGAGATGTTGATGCGCTGGTAGTAAATACAAATGGGACTCCAGAGATTTATTCACTCGAAACGGCCGACTATACATTTAGACTTCTTATTGAGAAATTTGGACAAGGTGCACTGAGTGTTTCTAGAAACGGGCTTATACTATATTGTAATGATTTTTTCTCAAAACTTGTAGGCATACCTTCTGAAAAAATTATTGGAAATTACATTTATGACTATTTCCAAAATCAGGATCATTTTTCTGCTATAATGGAAGCTTTGAAATATGGTATTAATACGCATGAAATTATATTTAAAACTGAAAACTACAAAAAAACTTTTCCTGCTTATATAGCAGTTACAGACTTAGAGCCGGCTGTCTTAGGAATTGGAATTGTGATTACAGATCTTACTGAAAAGAAAAAACATGAAGATGCCCTAATACGCCATCAAAGAGAACTCGAAGAAAAGATCAACGAATTAAATCGTATAAATGCAAATCTTGAAGAATTTATTCATGTAATTTCACACGATCTTAAAGAACCTCTTCGAAAAATTGTTATGTACAGCGGCAGAATAAATGCTTCTAACCTTTTAGATCTTGATGCAAAAGCCATGCATGTCATGAAATCATCGGCATTGCGATTAAACTCACTTGTTGATGATTTAGTAAAGTATTCTTCGCATACGGCTCAGGAAGAACGTACAGAAGTAAATTTAGTTGATATCATTTCTGAAGTAAAAGATGATTTAGAAATTATAATCTCTGATAAAAAAGCGATTATTGAAATTGGAAAACTTCCAACATTAAAAGCATCTAAAGTGCAAATGCGCCAGCTTTTTTCTAATCTTATATCAAATGCTATTAAATACAGCAAAGCAAATATTCCTCCTGTCATACAAATTTTTGAAACCAATAATTTTGAATCAGAAAACTCAAAAAATAAAGATGCTTTTTTGAAGATTCAGATAAAAGACAATGGTATAGGAATGGAAAAAACTCATCTCCTTAAAATTTTTACTATCTTTCAGCGACTTCATGCTAAAAATGAATATTCTGGAAATGGTATTGGTCTTTCGATTTGCAAAAAAATAATGGAGAACCATTCAGGACATATTACTGTTGAAAGTCAAGTGAATGAGGGTACCACTTTTAATCTTTATTTCCCTATCTACTAAAATGTTAAAAAAAAACAACTTACATATAATTATTGCCGAAGACGATCACGATGACGCCGATGTAATCACCGAGACCTTCAGCAAAAATCCTGATTTTAGAAAGGTCAGCCTTGTAGCAAATGGCGAAGAACTTTTAAATTATCTAAAAAATACTTCAAACGAAATTCCAGACGTTATTCTCACAGATATTAATATGCCCATTATAGACGGCATTGAAGCACTGCAGGAAATCCTTAATACAGACGGACTCAAAAATATTCCATGTTTTGTCTATTCTACAAGCATAAATCCGGTTTATAAGGAAAGATGTGATCTGCTGGGGGTAAAAGGTTATCTCATTAAGCCTTATTCTATTGAAGCTTTTGAAGAAATTCCAAAAAACATCCTTAAAATAATTGAATATAATATGCAAGTATAAATATCTAAACTTGTAAAACTTTATTCTTAATCTAAAAATTTTGAAATAAGGCTTGTTACTATAAAAACAAAAAGAGCTGATTTAAAAATCAGCTCTTTTTTTTGTTTAGAATTTAAATCATTAAGAATATTCTTTACTTCCCAACTCACCTTTATTCTAAATAGTTTTAGTAAAATTACTATGCATACATAGGAAATTACTTAAAATATTATATATAGTATTAAAAAATATAAGAATTTTTTCAGTATATTTAATTAAATATCATATTTAAACTACAATATGTAATTGTTAAAAGAATGCTAAAAACTCATTTTTGCAGTACTTACAAAGTAATTTTTATAAGATTATTTATGAATTAACAGAATGTTCTATTATTAATTTAAAATCAAAAAAAACTCATGAACCTCATTTACAGCAAAATACAGGTTTCGAAATAAAATCCTAATCCTATTTTATAAAATTATTCTTACCTGTCATTTCTGCCCCACTTACATTTTATGAATTTTATATACCCAAATCTAAAATTAGCATATGAAAGTCAGAAAATTTAATTTCCTATCAGCCTTATTTCTTTGCTTAGCCTTTAAAAGTTATGCTGTTCCTTTTCCTCCTCAACCGCAATCAATTCCTCCGCCGGTCGGTGATCCGGTTCCTATTGACAGTCAAATTTTGATACTGTTTGCAGGTGCTGTTTTGCTTGGAATGTTTTATCTCCTGAAGAAACCAAAGTCTAAATTATCTGGAGATGCTTAATAAAAAGGAAACAAATTGGAATCTATTACTATACTTAAAAGTAAAAGTTATGAAGAAAGCAACATTACTTATTTTAATACTCGCTACTACAAAATGCCTCTCACAAATTTATTTTAGTCCTAACGCGAGCATGTATGTAAAAAATGAAATACTTTATGTAAAACAAGATGTGAATTTAGCTTTAAATTCAAATTTATATTTACGAAACAATTCGCAATTAGTGCAAGGTGCCACAGGAACATCTACCAATACTGGAGCCGGTTTGCTATCTGTATATCAGGAAGGCACATCAGATAATTATGATTATAATTATTGGTGTTCTCCTGTTGGAAATGCTTCGGCTTCTTCAGGAAACGAATATTTTGGAATTACGATGTTAAGCCGTCCGACAACTTCGATTGCTTCTACAACAGCGGCTATTCTAGCTCCAACCATTTCTGACGGAACTTCAAATCCGCTTGCAATAGCTTCAAAATGGATTTATAAGCTCGTTAATGCTAATAATTACTCGCAATGGGTTTTTGTTGGCAGTGCAACATCATTGGCTCCAGGTGAAGGTTTTTCTATGAAAGGCACAAGCGGAACTGATGCATTAGATCCTGAAGCAACTGGCATTACTAACAATCCAGGAAGTGCTCAAAGATATGATTTTAGAGGAAAACCAAACGATGGCAATATTACGATTACACTGGGGATCAATAATGCTACGTTAACAGGAAACCCATATCCATCGGCTTTGCACTTAAATGCTTTTCTCTTAGATCCTTCTAATACAGCCACTGGAGGCATTGCGTACTTTTGGGAACAAGATAAAACGGTTAACTCTCATACCTTAATTAATTACAGAGGCGGTTATGGATCCTATTCTCCAGTAGACTTAACTTCTTCAGGTGTTTATGTTGCTGCATTCTTCAATTCTTATAAACCCGATGGATCAGTAAACAATGTAGGATCAACATCTGGACTTGTAATAAATAGACGATATTGTCCTATTGGTCAAGGCTTTGTTATTAGTGCAACTGCAAGCGGTACAGCAACATTTAAAAATAGTCATCGAGTTTTTATAAAAGAAAGTTTCGGCTCGTCTCAATTTGAAAAAAAGAAACCAGAAGAAAAAACCAGCAAGAAAGAAGATTCAGCGGAAAAAAACAATGAAGACATCGTTGAAGAAGTTTCTCATTTTAAACTTAATACCATAATTGACAATCAATTTACCAGACAATTGGCGTTGGCTTTTGTACCACAAGCAACTGACGGAATAGATTATGGTATTGATGCATTAAATATGGATGATGCGCTCCCAAATGATGTGACCTTTTGGATAGAAAATGGCAGTTATGTCATTCAGGGCGTTAGTTTTGATGAAACAAAAAAAATTGCACTTAATGTAAAAGCGGCTTCAACTGCAACGTTTAAATTTTATATACCTGAATTCATAAATTTCAATGCTTCGCAGATGGTTTATTTGTATGATGCCTTAGACAATTCCTATCACGATATCAAAAATGCAACATATGAAGTGACTGTTCCTCCAGGAATTTATGCTGACCGATTTAAGATTGCTTTTAAAAATAGCGGAACACTGGGTGTAGGTGACAATGTTATAAAACAATTTTACGTAAATCAAGATAATTCCAATAGCACTTTAAAGGTTTCAAATCCTAGCAATCTAGCATTAAAATCATTTAGGCTTTATGATGTTTTAGGCAAAACAGTATTGTCTAAGAAAGATTTGGAAACCGAAGAAAATTACACATTTTCAACCAGTGGCTTAAGCAGCGGTGTTTACTTAACCGAATTCTTAACTATTGATAATCAAAGATTCACTGAAAAAATTATCATTTCAAATTCTGGAAAATAAAGATACATCATAAAAAAATCATTAACTAATATTAGAAATTATGATCACTAAACCTGCTCTTCAAAATTATAAGCCATTTTTACTGCTGTTTTTTCTTTTTTTAAATTTTATCGGAAATGCACAAATAGGAATTGGTACCGTAACACCAAATGCCAGTTCAGTACTGGACATTACTTCTACTACTAAAGGAATGCTGGCGCCGAGAATGACAACTACTCAAAGAACTGCCATAACAACTCCAGCAGATGGATTGCTTGTGTATGATACAGATTTAAAATTGTTTTATTACTACTCTTCTACTGGTGCGGCTTGGATGCCTATTTTAAATGGAACAAACGGAAGAACTAATTTTAAACGTGTAAAATCTTCTGCAGATCTAGCACCTGAACTTACCGCAGGAGGAGGATCTGTCTATTTATTAACGTCGAATACCTTGTATGAAATAAATGGAACAATCAGCATAAGCAACCCAATAAATTTAAACAATGCGTATGTTGCTGGGCAAGATACGAATGAAGACATTATTTCATCTACAGGTGTTGTTTTTCAAGGAGCTACAGGCGGCAGTATCAGGAATGTTACGTTAAAAGGAACAAAAGCCTTTGATATTACGGGTCCAGGAGTCGCAACAGCTACCTCTCTTTTGGTTCAAAATACGGTTATAGATGGGATGACAACAAGTGTTGGAAATATTTCGGGTTTAGGATTATACTTCGGGAATATCGTTCAGTTTATAAACAACACCACTGGAATGACGTATTCTAATATTGGCAGTTTACTGTTAAGCAATCAAGCCTGGTTTAGTTCTAATAATGGTACTTTTGAAACATTTACTGGCACATTTGGACTAATACAAAAAAATAGCGGTTTTAGCACTGTTGATGCAGCCGATGTTGCATTAGATGTCAGTACTGCTGGTCTTACCGTAGGAACAGGCATCTTGCTGGGTACCGTTTTTTCAGGAACTACGACAGCTCCTTCTGGTTATGTTAAAGGTTATGCTGCAGCATCGACTTATCCTGGTTATCTTTTTAGCCTTGCATGGACAGTAGATTCACCAGGTATCTCTCGTGAAGGTGATGGCGATTCTACCGGTGATATTAATTTAGATGCAGCAGTTGGTAGTGGTGTAACAACTACATTTAGTGGCACAGGAACAGGAAGCAGAACTAAAGTTCTGGGTACTACTACATCTAATAGTTTATTTCGTTTTACAAAAGACGGAAATAACAGAATTACGTATAGAGGAAACAAAGCAAGATATTTTCAGGTAGCTGCTTCAGTTTCATATCAAACAAGTGCTGATGCAACAATAATTCTTTATATAGCAAAAAACGGTACAGTACTTACTGAAACAAAAGTATATGGCAAACCTAGCAGTGGACTTTTCTCTTCTGCTGGTATTATGGCTTTGCCAATTATAGGAACTGTGCAACTGAAAACTGGAGATTATATTGAAATTTGGGCAGAACGTTATGCTGGCAGCGTAGATATGCAAACAGTCTCTCTAAATTTAACTGCCAAATAAAACAAGATTAATTAATATAAAAAAGGGAATAGATTAGTTTCTATTCCCCTATTTATATTTACAGCATTTTTTTAAAGATTAAAACTTTGAAGCAAATTCCTTAGCAAAATCTTCAAGCTTAATCTTTCCATCAATAGCTTTATAATTTTCTATAAAATCTGCAGCAATTTTACCGCTTCGTAAACCTGATCCCATTTCGGTATACAAATTGGCCATTTCTTCTGGCAATCCAGCTTGTATCATTCCGTTTAGAGATTGCTCATCGGTAAATTCAATCCATGGCAGTTCTGGTTTTCCAATTGCTGTACCTAGAGTAACCGCTACATCTTTTGGCGTACGAACGTCACTTACAATATAACGGATGTTTGTCCCTAATTGTGTTTTTACTAATTCTTCTGCCACTGCATTTGCAATATCTTCAGGATGTATGTAAGGAATTTCAACATCTACCGGATAATTCGCTCCAATAATACCAGCTCCTTTTATCATCGGTACATCATTAAATAAATTGGTAAAAAAGAATCCTGCACGAAGAAAAGTTACAGAGGTGTTTTCTAACTTTTTATAAATGTTTTCAATGTTATAAAGTCCTGCAATTGGTCCAGTTCCTTCTGGCAAATCAGCACCAATACTGCTCAACATAACAACTCTTTTTACTCCGGCTTCCTCAATTGCTTTTGCAAAAGCATGACCCGCCTCTATTGTATTGGCTATAACATTAGAACCTCCCAAATTTGGAGGTGTCATCGCAAAAATTGCATCTGCGTCTTTGAATGCATTTTTCAAAAAATTGGCATCGCTTACTGATCCAATTGCTGATTTTGCACCCAATTTTTCTATTTCTTCAATTCGATCAGCACTGTTGCTTATTACTGTTACTTGATGTCCTGAAGCAGTTAAATTTTTAACTAATGGTTTTCCTATGTTTCCTAGTGAACCTGAAATTGTAATTTTCATATCTATTTATTTTTTTATTTCTGAAACAAAGGTATATTTGTACTTACTTTTATACAAGTACTTACCCTAAAGTATGTATCATGACAGCAATTAAAGAATCATCGACTATTCAGGAAAATAAGCAATATGCTTTAGAAAAATGCCCTGTAACTTATGTAATGGATAAAATTGGAGGCTATTGGAAACCCATTATCATCTACCAGCTTTCTAACGGAAGTTTGCGATATAGCGAATTAAAAAGAGCTATTCCAGCCATAACTGAAAAAATGTTAATTCAGCATCTTAAACAATTAGAAGCTGATAATATCGTTATTAGAGAAGCAAAGCCTGTAGTTCCTCCTTTTGTAACTTACAGTTTAAGCGCTTCAGGAACTGGTTTACTGCCTGTTATCGAAGCTATGGCAACTTGGGCTTTCAAAGACAAAGATGATGGGTTTAAAATGTAATTTTGTAAGTATTCAATTTTAATCCCAAATCAAATATTAATTAAAATTGATTATAAATGAAAAGCATAACCACAGCAAAAGCCGGTTTAATTTTAAGAATTGTTTTAGGAATCACCATGTTATCAGCAGTAGCTGACCGATTTGGACTTTGGGGAGCGCCCGGATCTGCCGGAGTAGCCTGGGGAAATTGGGAGAATTTTGTAATTTATACGCATACCCTTAATCCTTTTGCAAGCAAGCCTGTAGCCGAAATTCTAGGCGGAATTGCTACTTTTTTTGAAATCTTATTCAGCTTGTTGTTATTCGCCGGATTCAGAACTCGAATTACTGCTTTTGGCACAGCTTGTCTTATGTTGATTTTTGCTGTTTCTATGGCAATTTCAGTTTCTATAAAAGCACCTTTTGATTATTCAGTTTTAACCAGCGCCGCTGCGGCATTATTGCTTTCGACTATAGACAGAACTTGTTTTGCAGTTGACAATAAGATATAATTCAATATAAAATCAATATAAAAAGCCCCGAAATTTGTTTTTCGGGGCTTTATTTTATTTCTAAATATAATTTTAATTTTGAATTCTATTCATCAACTGCAATTCTAAAATATCGTCTTTGATGGGATTGAATTTAAATTTATTTTCTATTTGAAGATTCACGAACAAGTACTTCTGTATTCAGAAAAGTTATTTCCTGAACATCATTTTCTCTAACTGACTTTAGATTTTTTATTATAATTTCTGCGGCGGCTTTTCCCATTTTTTCAGCGGGATGCGTAATTGTAGATAAATTAGGATCTATTATTTCAGAAATTGGGTCGTTATTAAATCCAATGATCGCAATATCTTCTGGCACTTTTATGCCTCTTTTTTTTGCTGTCTGCAATGCACTCACCGCGATAATATCTCCAGAAGCAAAAAGGCCATCCGGAATTGGCTTTAGATTAAATAACTTAGTACTGGCTTTTACGCCTTCTTCATAAGTTACTGCTTTTAAATCAACTATAAGTTCGTCTAAAACAGGCAAATTAGCATCTTTTAAAGCTTCAACATAACCTCTTTTTCTTTCATTATATAAATTACCGAATTCAGCGCCCGCACCCAAATGCGCAATGCGTTTACAGCCTTGATCTATAAGATGTTTGGTAGCTTTATATCCTGCAGAATAATTATCAATAACTACTCTAAAAGTATTGTAATCTTTTGGCACCCTGTCGACAAAAACTAATGGAATATTATTATTTGAAAATTGCTCAAAATGCGATGTATCTCTTGTTTCCATTGCTAAAGAACAAATAACGCCGCTTACACGGTTGCTGTATAAAGATTTAGCCATATTTACTTCTTCAGAATACGAATCGTGCGACTGCATAATAATAACTGAATAGTCTGATTTTTGTGCTGTAATTTCGATTCCGCTAATTAATGAAGACAAAAAAGGCTGTGTTACAGTGGGAATCAAAACTCCAATTGTTTTGGTTTTATTTCCACGCAAACCTGCAGCCAAAGTGTTAGGAACAAAACCCATTTCTTTTGCCGTCTTTTTGACTTTTTTTATGGTTTTGTCACTTATAGAATGGTGATCTTTTAAAGCTCTTGAAATTGTAGAGGTCGCCAAATTAAGTTTCTCAGCAATATCGTAGATCGTTACGTGTTTATTCTCTTCCATGAAATAAGTAAATAAGAAATGTAAATATAAGGTATTTTACGACACTATATCTTTCTAAAATGCAACTTCCACCTTCACAAAATTATCAAATCATCTAATTTTTACATCAATTAATCTTCATACATTTCCATATAAAGACGGGTTTCTTCGAGATCTAACTCTTTTTCTATCTTTCTGAAAATTTCTTCATTAACTGAACCCTGTTTGTGCATAAGCTCTAATTTTGCGCGCTCTACATTCAGCAAATCAATTTGCAATTTGGTGAAATCATTGAAGATTTCCCCTCCCATTACATTTCCTTTTCCAAAAAAATTGGCCGGAAGTTCTGTCTTCTGCAAACGGTTAAACTTTACTTCATATTTGCTTTTGATGTTGTGAAGTAAATCATCATTCAATAGCGAGAAATTGTCTTCTATATGCGTAATGGTTTGTGAAACAATTATATTCCGAATCTCGTATTCTTCTGCCAAAATAGAATACGGCTGTAATTTTAATTTCTTAATAAGCCACGGAAGCGTTAATCCCTGAATAACTAAAGTGGAAAGTATGACACAGAAAACCAAATAAATAATCAGATTGCGAAAGGGAAATTCTTCTTTTTCATTTAACATTAAAGGCAATGCCAAAGCGGCGGCCATCGAAACTACGCCGCGCATTCCAGACCAGCCAAAAATAATCATGTTTCGATAATCGAATTCTTCTTTCTCCCGTATTCTTTTGCTGAGGAATCTCGGAAGCAAAGTCGCCGGAATAACCCATAAAAACCGCACCAAAATTACCACTAAACTTACAGTCGCTCCCCAAATAAATAATGAACTTCCAGAATAATTACTAATTCCAGAAATGATGTGACGCAGCTGCAATCCTATCAATATAAAAATCAAACCATTTAAAATACTCGTCAAAATACTCCAAATTGTGTTGGTCATAATGCGGCTCTCGTGCGTAAAAATACTTCCAGATCTTGCTGAGAGATACAGTCCTGTTGTTACAACGGCTAAAACACCTGAACATTCAAAATGTTCTGCAATTAAGTAAGATGCAAAAGGTGTTAAAAGTGTTAATGTGGCTTCAATTATATCATCACAAACGAATTTTTTATGAATAATACTCATTACATATCCCACGACTAAACCAATAGCAATTCCTAATGTCGACATGATAAAAAAGTTCAATCCAGCCTGCCAAAGCACAAAATTGCCAGCAACGATGGCTGTTAGTGCATACTTATAAGCGACAAGTCCGCTTGCATCATTAAGCAGACTTTCGCCTTCAAGAATGGCAATAAGTCTCGGATTTAAACCTAATCCTTTTGTAATAGAAGTTGCAGAAACTGCATCTGGAGGCGAAACAATTGCGCCCAGCAAAAATGCTAACGGCCAAGAAATATCTTCGATCAGCATATGTGCCGCAATCGCTACTGCAATTGTAGTAAATAGAACCAATCCGACAGCAGCAAGTGTTATCGGTCGAATAGTTTGTTTAAACTCAAACCAGCTGGTGTACCATGCTGCGTGATACAAAAGAGGTGGAAGAAAAATAATAAAAACAACATCGGGATTTAAAGTAATAATTGGAAGTCCTGGAATAATACTGATTATTACACCGCAAAGCACCAACACAATTGGTACCGGAAAATTATATCGCTTACTAATAAGGCTCAGGAAAGCAACTCCAAATAGCAACATTATAATTACTGTAATATTCTCCATTTCCAGATTGTTTTTGGTTATCTAACTTCAATTTATTGAGGTACTAATTTAATATTTTATGCGAATTATATACCTTTCAACAAATCAATTTTAAAAAATGCCTACAGTTTAATTTGTATGCTCGAAAATAATTTTGATTTGGATTAAACCTTTATAAGATTTTTGCTTCTAAGGATAAAAATGAAGCCAAATAAAAAACTTGATTAAAATCAGCTTAAATTTGAATTTTCTCGTATAAATAAGGTTGATTTACTAATAATAATTTTTACATTTGCGCTATTTTTATTTATTCTAAATAGAATTGATTAAGAAAGTCAATTTTGATTAAATGAAAAAAGATAGAACTAATTTAAAACAGTAAAAACCAAAATATGAAAAAGAATATCCTTGTTTCTTTAGCATTAGCCGCTACTTTATTTGTTAGTGCACAACAAAAAAATACTTTATTAGAAGCTTCTTTTTGGAAAACAGCTCCCAATACAGAGGCTGTAAAAGCTGAAATAGCAAAAGGAAATAATCCAGCTGAAGCCAATGCAAATGCTTTTGATGTTGTTGTTCTTGCAATTAATAACGATGCTCCAGCAGCAACTATAAAGTTCTTGTTAGATCAGCCTGGAAATCCAGTAAATAAAATGACACATGATAATCGTATTTATTTGCATTGGGCAGCTTACAGAGGAAATACAGAATTGGTAGAATACTTAATTGCAAAAGGCTCTGATGTTAATTTAGAAGACAGTCACGGTACTACTCCAGTTGCTTTTGCTGCCAGTAATGGACAAAACAATCCAGCACTTTACGAAGCTTTTTTTAAAGCTGGAATAGATCCGAAGAAAAAATACAAAGACGGAGAAAATTTATTGCTTTTAGGCATTCCGTCTGATAAAGATTTGACACTTACCGACTATCTTATAACAAAAGGACTTTCTCTTAAAGATGTTGACAATAACGGAAATACAGCTTTTGATTATGCTGCCAGAACAGGAAATATTGCGCTTTTGAAAAAATTATTAGAAAGAAAAGTAAAACATACGGACAATGCTCTTTTGATCGCGACACAAGGAAATCGAAGAGAAACAACTTCGCTTGAAGCGTATAAATTTTTAGTTGAGGAAATAAAAATTAAACCAACTGCAGAAAACAGATCTGGCGAGAATGTATTGCATCTTTTGGCAGCAAAACCAAATCAAAAAGAAATTATCAGCTATTTTTTGGCGAAAGGTGTCGATGCAAATAAAGTTAATAAAGAAGGAAATACTCCATTTATGATCGCTGCAGGAGCTAGAGAAAATGGTGCTTTAGAGCAATTATTGCCAATAGCAAAAAACATTAATTTAAAAAATACAAAAGGAGAATCAGCTTTGATATTTGCTGTAAAATCAGGAACGCCTGAAGCAGTTGCCTTGCTTTTATCAAAAGGTGCTGATGTAAATGTTGCTGACAAAGATGGCAATAATTTAGGCGTGTATTTGGTACAATCTTACAGACCAGATCCGAAACAGGACCCTTTTGCTGCTAAAGAAAAATTGCTTCAAGAAAAAGGATTAAACTTGGCTGCTCAACAAAAAGACGGAAGCACTTTATATCATTTTGCAGCAGCTAAAAACGATTTATCTTTACTGAAAAAATTAGCCGATTTGAATATCGACGTAAATGCTAAAAACAAAGATGGTTTAACTGCTTTGCATAAAGCAGCATTGGTTGCTAAAGATGATGCTGTTTTAAAATACCTGCTTTCAATTGGTGCCAAAAAAGAAATTACAACAGAATTTGATGAAAGCGCGTATGCTTTAGCAAAAGAAAACGAATCTCTGACAAAACAAAATGTTTCAATCGAATTTTTAAAATAGTTTTTTAGTAAAAAATAAAATGTAAAATGTGAAATGCTATGTTAAACTAATCATTTCGAATCTAAAAACTACATTTTACATTTCACAACTCACATTTCACAATTCACAACTCACAATTAAAAAAAATGAAATCAATATTTAAAATAGCGCTTACAGCTTCATTAATCTGCCTTATTTCTTTTCAAGCTTCGGCGCAAAGCAAATACAAATGCATGCTTCAGATGGCAAATTATATGGGAGAAGGTGCTTATATTGTAGTCTCGCTTATTAAACCAAATGGTGAATACGAAAAAACACTTTACGTAATGGGCGACGATAAAAAATGGTACAAATCATTGAAAGAATGGAATAAATTTCAGACTGCGAAACCTGCTGATATCAGTGCAAAAACAGGAGCATCTGTCACTGGCGGAGACCGCAGTGTTACTACAATTGAAATTGAAGATTCTAAAATTAACAAGGGATACAAATTGCGATTTGAATCGGCAGTGGAAGACCAAAAATATTATGTTAGCGATTTAGAAATTCCGCTTACTACTGAAGGTCTTGCTGATAAAACAGAAGGAAAAGGCTATATTCGCTATGTCAGATTAAGTAAAATTTAATTTTTATTTTCTGCTAAATAAAGCTTTGTCAAAGATTTAAACTTTGACAAAGCTTAAATCTTTGATCATATCTCAATAGCTTACATTACATGACTCTTTCTTTTTGGCGTTACACACACTTGGTTCTAGCCTTGTTTTCTTCTTTGTTTCTGCTTTTGGCATCTGTAACGGGTATCATTCTCGCAGTCGATGCTGTTCAGGAAAAAACACTTCCATATAAGGCAGAAAATTTCAATCAAATAACTTTGGGAGAAACATTGCCTGTGTTAAAAAAGGTATATCCTGAAATTACGGAGCTCAGTGTAGATTACAATCAATTTGTAACGCTTAAGGCTATCGATGAGGATGGAAATGATATTAACGCATACATTGATCCAAAAACAGGAAAAGCATTAGGAACTCCAGTAAAAAAAAGTGAGTTTATTCAATGGGTGACGAGTTTTCATCGATCTTTATTTCTTCATGAAGCTGGACGCTTTTTTGTTGGTGTAATTTCGTTTTTATTGCTGCTGATTTCAATTTCTGGTTTTGCTCTAGTTTTGAATAGGCAAAGAGGAATCCGTAATTTCTTTTCGAAAGTAATCAAAGAGTATTTTGCTCAATATTACCATGTTGTTTTAGGAAGATTGGCTTTAATTCCCATTTTGATTATAGCACTTACAGGAACGTATTTATCGCTGGAAAGATTTCATTTTTTCATGGGTGAGGAAAAAACGAAACCCGTAAAAACAGAACTTTCGGCGGAAGCCAAAAAAACTTCTATCTTTAAAACTACACTTTTATCAGATGTAAAAAAAATCGAATTTCCTTTTACAGATGATCCAGAGGAATATTATATAATTGAATTAAAGGACCGCGAAATCGAAGTCAATCAGATTACAGGCGCTGTGGTTACAGAGAAACGGTCGCCGATAACTGTTCAATTTGCAGACTTTAGTCTTGACCTTCATACCGGAAGAATAAACGCTGTGTGGGCTTTAATTCTAGCGGTTGCCTGTTTAAATATTCTCTTTTTTATTTACTCAGGTTTTGCGATTACATTAAAAAGAAGATCAAGCAGAATCAAAAATAAATTCAAGGCTAATGAAAGTAAATTCATTTTATTAGTTGGTTCTGAGAACGGAAGTACATTGCGTTTTGCCAATGCAATTCTCAAACAATTAATCGATCACGGACAAAAGGCTTTTATTGCAGAATTAAACAGTTATACTGTGTTCCCAAAAGCAGAGCATATTATCGTTTTATCATCTACACATGGTTTGGGAGATGCTCCATCTAACGGAAGTAAATTTTTATCGCTTTTACAGAAACACAATCAGCAGCAAAATATCAACTTTTCTGTAGTGGGTTTTGGTTCAAAAGCTTATCCTGATTTTTGTGCTTTTGCTTTTGAAATTGATACGCTTTTAGCGGCTCAAAATTGGGCTGAACGTTTTCTAGATGTTCAAACAGTAAACGATAAATCCGCACAAGAATTTGTAAATTGGATAAAATTATGGAGTACCAAAGCAGGTATTTCATTATCAACGACGCCGTCTGTTTACAATCACGTTCCAAAAGGCTTGCAAAAATTGATGGTTCTAGATAAAACTGTAGTTTCAGAAACAGAGCAGACTTTCTTAGTTACATTACGCGCCAATATGCGGGCTAAATTTACATCAGGAGATTTATTGGCTATATATCCGGCAAACGATACACGAGAACGCCTTTATTCTATTGGATATCATTCTGGTAATATCCAATTGGTTGTAAAATTACATCCTCACGGATTGGGTTCTGGTTTTTTAAATGAACTTAAACCAGGAAATAGTATCAAAGCGAGAATTATCAATAATCATGCTTTTCATTTTCCTAAAAAAGCATCAAAAGTGGCGCTCATTTCAAATGGAACTGGAATTGCTCCTTTTCTTGGAATGATCGAACAAAATAAGAAAAAAGTTGAAACTCATTTATATTCGGGTTTTAGAATGGAAACTGAAACTGTTGTAGGTTACAAAAAGTTTACATCAGAAATGATAGCGAAACAAAAGCTTCAGAGTTTTCATTTGGCTTTATCGCGCGAAGCAGAACATTTTTATGTAATGGATTTAATAAAACGCGATGCATTATTTTTTACAGATTTATTAGATCACGGCGGCGTAATTATGATTTGCGGTTCGCTTGCGATGCAAAAAGATGTAGAATCGATTTTGAATAACTTATGTCTTTTAAACGGAAATAAAGATTTTTCAAGTTATAAGCAAAACAATCAAATACTTACCGATTGTTATTAAAATTTTTATAGCCATGAATTACAAAACGCTTTATAAGTTTTTTATTCTCTTTATAATACTGAGCAGCTCATTAAGCAACGCGCAGGTTTTACGAAAAAAAACCACACTGCTTATGGGAGGACGTTTTGATATTACAATCGTTGCAAATGATACGCTTGAAGCGGAAAAAAACATAGAGGCTGTCATTGCCGAAATTACCCGAATTGAAAATTTAATTTCAGATTGGAAACCAACTTCGCAAATTTCTGAAGTGAATCAAAACGCAGGAATCAAACCCGTGAAAGTTGATCGAGAAGTTTTTGAACTCACACAAAGAGCTATAAAATTATCTGAAATAACAAACGGCGGTTTCGATGTAAGCTTTGCGGCAATGGACAGAATCTGGAAATTTGACGGATCAATGACCGAGATGCCTTCGGCGGAAGCCATAAAAAAATCGGTAGAGAAAGTTGGTTTTAAAAACATTATTTTAGACAGTGCTCAATCGACCATTTTCTTAAAATTAAAAGGAATGAAGATTGGTTTCGGTGCTTTAGGCGAAGGCTACGCAACCGATAAATGTAGAGCCATGATGATTGCAAAAGGCATTAAAGCTGGAATTATAAACGGTTCTGGCGATATGAGCACGTGGGGAAAACAGCCTAACGGAAATCCTTGGAAAATTGGTATTACAAATCCGTTTGATCCTGAAAAACTTTTGGCAATTGTTCCCTTAGAAGAGCAAGCTGTCACTACTTCTGGCAGTTATGAAAAGTTTGTTGTTTTTAATGGCAAGCGCTATTCACACATTATAAATCCTTCAACGGGTTATCCTGCAACTGGCTTGTGCAGTGTTTCTGTTTTTGGTCCAAATGCCGAAACAGCAAACGGGCTCAGTACTTCCCTTATGGTTTTGGGTCAAAAAGAAGGATTGCTTTTACTTCAAAAATATCCTGAATACAGCTGTATTATGATTACAGATAATGGGAAAGTTATCAAATCAAAAAACTTCAAAATCAAAAAATTTAAGGCTAAATTTTAATAGATTTTTTTTCTGAAAGATTCAAAGTCGCCCTGATTTATAATCTATTTAAAGTTCAAAATATCTTTATAACTATTTTACATTATTTCTTCACTATAACACGGAAGTCGATTAAAAAAAATTAAATTTGAAGACCCTAAATTTATTCTTTAAATTATGATTCAAAAAAGAAGTTATCTCTATTTATTCGCCTTACTGACTGCATTATTTTTCGCGCCTCTTTCCTACTCGCAGACGCAGCCGCAAAAAAAAGAAAGCCGCTCAAAATTATTTGAAGAAACTACTACAGACAGCGATTATTTAATGGCTATAGAAAAAGCTGGCGAAGTAATGGAATCTGCTTACAACGATGCTGATTTTGACAGTGCTTCGCATCATTTGTTTAGCGAAATCAAAAGAACTCAAAGCAAACTCGACCTCATTTTAGCAAGTTTGAAAGGCGCCAACCCAAATGTGCGCAATCAGCAAATGTATCACACGGTTCTAAAAGAGATTCAGTTGCAATTAGACGAGCAAAATGCTGCGATTAATTTACGAAACGAAAATCTCGAAAAAATTAAAGGCCGATTTATCGAATTGCGCAAAGACAAAACGTTGATGGCTCTTATAAAAGATACGATTCGACGCAAGCAATTTAAAAGAGAATTTGCAAATCTTAAAAAGAAATACCTGAGTACAGATAGCTTGATGACTAAAAATCAAGGAATTCTGAACACCAAAAAAAGGATTACTGTACAACGAAAAATTGCAGTTTCGAATGCTATAATTACAGTGGAAAACCACCTTGAAAAATCAGGAATAAGCATGCTGCATAAAGAATATCCTTTTTTATGGAGTATTAATGATTCTATTCCGAAAAAAACTACAGCACAAAATATTGGAGCTAAAATTGTTATCGAAGAAAATGTCGCTGCCTACTATTTGAGTTATCGCACTGGTGGCTTGATTGCCTTAATCTTCTTTATGGGACTTTTGGCGTGGTATATTTCGCGTAATTTAAAATACCTGAGAACCAACGGATATTCTGAAAACTTAGCTCAGTTTAACTTTAAATATTTAAACAGAGGTGTATTGCTTCCCGTTTTAGTAATCGGACTTAATATTGCAGTAGTCAGTAATTTATATTCTCCTGCAATGTTCTTGGAATTGCTTCATCTTATTTTACTTGGAATTCTGACCCTTCTTTTCAAAGATAAATGGTCAAAAAAATCAATGCGAAATTGGATCATTCTTTTAGGATTGTTTTTTACCCTCTGCTTCCTTGATTTATTTATAGAAGTTGGGCTTATACAGCGCTGTGCTTTTATTATCATTAATGTTTTTGGAATTCGCTATGGTTTGGTTCAAATCAAAAGCATTAAAGATCAGTTGTATATAAAAGGATTCTTTAAATGGGCCAGCATTATTTTTATTGCATTGAACGGATTATCGATACTTCACAATCTTTTTGGTAGAGTATCTCTTTCGAATATGTTGAGCTTGACTGCTTTTATTTCGCTTACGCAAATAATTGCTTTGAGTGTACTTCTTAAAATAATTTTAGAAATTATTATTTTACAGATCTATACAACGCGAATCAAACGTGGTTTCGAAAAGCTTTTTGATCACGAAAATTTATCTGAAACACTCAAAAAGCCTTTTATAATTGTAATCAGTTATATGTGGCTTGTTGTAATTGCTTCTAATTTAAATGTTTGGGAATCACTTCGTTCTTCTTTAGGTTCGCTGTTAAGTCATCCTAATACTATCGGAAGCATTACTTTTACCTTAGGAAATATTGTACTTTTCTTTATAATTATTTGGATTGCTCATTTGCTTCAAAAATATGTGGCTTACTTTTTTGGTGAAATTGATGATGAAAACGAAGAAAACGTTAATAAAAGACAACACTCTAAGCTATTGATTACAAGACTTATTGTTTTAATTGGAGGTTATCTTTTAGCTGTTGCCGCTTCGGGAATGCCGTTAGATAAATTGAGTATACTTTTGGGTGCTTTAGGTGTGGGTGTTGGGCTTGGACTTCAGAATGTGGTAAATAACTTTGTTTCTGGAGTCATATTAATTTTTGACAAACCCATCCAGATTGGAGATGTAATTGAAATCAGTTCAGAATCTGGCCGAGTAAAATCAATGGGATTGCGTACAACTAAAATTAATGCTCCAAACGGTGCTGAAATTATTATTCCGAACGGAAATTTATTATCACAAAACATCACCAACTGGACGTATACAGACAATTTTAAACTTGTAGAAATTTCAATAGAAATAAGTGGTGAAACAACTCCAGACGATATAAATGCAACTGTAATGCAGGCTCTTGAAAGTTTAGCATTAGTAAATACAACTAAAACACCGCAAATTTTTTACACTGCAATTTCTGATGGAAAATATAAATTACTAATAAAATTCTGGTGCAGTATTTACCGTACCGAAGAGTCTGTCAGCAGTGCTCGTCAAGTTTTATTTAGCAGTTTTAAAGCTAAAGGATTGACTTTTTCAACTTAAAAGTTGAGTTATTAATTATAAAAAAAGCCTTCAAATGTAATTTTTGAAGGCTTTTTTTATTTGCAAATATTTCTAATAATTCAATTCTGCTTTATGTTTTTCGATAAAGTCATTCCATTTTGTGGGCTCTTTTCCTGTAATTCCTTCAAAATTATCAAAAGTTTCATCTGCACCTGGAATTGTTCCAGCTGCATATCTCTTCCAATGTTCATAAACACAGCCCATATAAGCCATCTCTGCACCAGCTTCAATCATATTTTGAAGAAATATTTCGGGAGAAAGCGCTTCGTAACGAAAAGGTTTACCAATTATTGAAGTCATTTTTACAGCCAAATCATCAAACGAACAGGCATCATATCCTAATCGATATGTTTTTCCAGAATGCAATTCAGGATTTTGCAATGCGATCGCAGCAACCTGAGCCACATCTTCTACATCAACCCAGCTCAATCGTGCGCCTTCAATATATGCATTTATTACGCCGTTTGTAATCGCTTTTTTACCTCCATAACTGAGCAAATTCTGCATAAAAGTTTCAGGACGCAAATGCGTAAATGTAAAACCACACCACTCTATATAACGTTCTACCAACTGATGCCATGCCCAATGTCCGACAGTAGTGTTATCTGGCCCGCAAGCGCCCAAATGTACTACGTGCTTTACTCCTGCTTTTTTGGCATTGTCTAATAAAACTTTGCTTTGGCGAAGCATATCAACAGTATAACCTGTCACTATCAAAATGCGATCAATGCCTTCTAATGCAGGTAAATGTGTATTTTTATCATCAAAATCAAGTATTACTGTTTTGATGCCTAATGCCGTAAAAGGTTTTGCCTTTTCTGACGTTCGTACTGCTGCAATAATTTCTACGTCAGAATTTGATAAAAGAAAATTGATTGTTTTATTTCCGACCTGACCTGTAGCGCCAGTGATCAATATTTTAGGGAGTGCTTTTTGTGACATCTTTATTTTTGTATTTAAATTTTTATATTAAAAAAACAAAATTAAGGCGATGTAAATTATTGCCAATTGATCTGGATCAAGTATTGTATTAATTTTACGCAGTTAAATTATGTGCCCAAAGCAATATTTTTTTTAATACGGCTCAATGTTTCTGGTGCTAAACCCAGATAAGAAGCAATTAGATTTTGAGGAACGCGCTGAATCATTTCTGGATTGGTTTCAGCTAATTGAATGTATTTTTCTTTTGCAGTAAAAGAATTCGAACTGACTAATCTTCGTTCTTTTGTTGCGAGACTATTTTGGAAAAGAATACGGAAATAACGATCCATTTTAGGAACCTGTAAAGTCATTTTCTCTAAATTTTCTCTTGTAATCATAAGCAATTCAGAATCCTCTAGTGCATCAATATTAAATTGAGCATTTTCGCCAAAGCTAAAACTATAAATATCAGACGACCACCAGCCTTCCCAAGCAAACAAATTCATATGTTCATCGCCTTTGTCATCAATATAATAGGAACGCAGCAGACCTTTTGATACAAATGAAAGGCAACTGCAAATTTCTCCTTCTTGAAGCAAAAATTCTTTCTTTCGAAGGTTTTTAGAAATAAAAAAACTTTTGATAGTGCTTTTTTCTTCCTCTGTCAAGGGTACTTTTTTAAGAATATGAGAAAAAAGAACATCAAACATTTTTATTGATTTTGAAAGCCATTCCGCTTAAAGTGAACAACAAATATAAGTGTTTTTTTAAGGTAAAGAATTAATCTAAAACTATATAGTTGTACTAAAAAAAGACGCCTCAATAATTTGAGGCGTTTTTCATTTGTCATGTTTTTGAATTAGTGGCGATCATCGTGTTTTTGCTTATGATCATTGTTATAATCTCCTTTAGAATTTCCTCTTGGATCTCCTTTGGTATTTTTCGGATTATCTTTTTTTGGTTTTTGGTTGTTATAAGATTTGTTTTTCTCAGGTTTATTTCCTCTGTTTTTTTGAGGTGCTCCATGATATCCTTTAGGATAGCTTGCTCTGTGTTTAGTGTGATATGTGTAAGGAGTATTTCCTTTATAATCATTTAAAACTACTTTGTAACCTCCATACAAATCATATTGTCTGTATTTTGAGGGAAGCCTGCTGTCACGAACCCATTTACCATTATTAGCATAGATGTACTGACTTTGAGCAACATCATAATAAGTATCAATATCAGGTAAATAATAATATCTGCTGTCATCGTTTCCTTCTGGTCCCCAGCTAGGAGGAGTTCCAATGTTTACATTAATTGAAACTTGTGCGTGAGCAAAAAATATACTCATAAAGAGCACTAAGGCGAATACTAATTTTTTCATGTTTTCTATTGTTTAAATGTTAATTTGATTTAAACAAAGCTAAAGTAATGCCAATAAAATTGATTATCGCATTCATTATACAGAACCACTAAACCAATCGACGAACAGGACTTTATAACCGACATAAAACTTCAAATAAAAAAACGCCTCAGATTTGAGGCGTTTTTTAAATATTTAAATAAGAGTAATTTCGATTATTTCCAACCGCCGCCTAAAGCTCTGTACAAATTAACAACAGCCTGCAGTTTCTGCAAATTATCATTTATACCACTTAATTGCGCTGCCAAAAGGTTTTGTTCTGATGTTAATACATCTGTATAATTCGTAGCCGAACTATATTCTAAAAGCTGTTGTGTATAATCAACTGCTTTAGTTAAGGCTTCAATTTGTTTTTCTCTTGAATCTTGTTTTTCAACAGCCATTTGGTAGGAATACAAAGCATTAGAAACTTCCTGCCCAGCCGTCAATAGGCTTTGCTGGAAATTATTATACGCTTGCAGTTGTTGTGACTGTGCTGTTGTTAATCTTGTTTTATTTAAACCCTGATTAAAAATCGGCTGCGTTAATCCGCCAATTATCGAATAGAAAATAGAATTACTGAAAAAGTCTTTTAATTCCAAATTCGAAAATCCACCGCTAGCTGTGAGCGTTAAACTTGGGTAGAAATAGGTTCTAGCAAGGTTTGTCGATTCAAAAGCAACTCTGAAGTTATATTCTGCCTGACGAACATCTGGACGATTCTGTAATAATTGAGAAGGCACACCAATTGCAATATTTTCAGGAATAACCTGCGTTCCTAATTCTCCTCTGTCGATTGGTCCTGGTGCTTGTGCTAATAAAATATTAATAGCATTTTCGGTTTCACGAATGCTTTGTTTCAAATCCGGAATCAAAACTTCGGCTGCATGCTGGTTGGCTTCACTTTGTACAACCGCCGCACCAGTTACAATTGCACCTTCTTTTAAAGCTTTAATGGTTTCTACATTTTTTACACGGCTTTCTAATGTTTCCTGCGTGATTTTCAATTGCTTGTCATATGCTAATAGCAAGAAATAATTATTTGCAATGTCTGAAATTAGTTGTGTCTGAACCGCTTGTTTCGCTGCATCTGTAGCTAAATACGAAGCTAAAGCTGCTCTTTTAGAACTGCTTAGTTTCCCCCAGATATCAGCTTCCCAAGATGTGCTTAAACCTAATTTATAAGTTGTAGTCAGGGTATTGATATTAATTCCTGCAGGAAAGTTTAGTCCTGCTTCAGACTGTTTGGTACGTGTTGCATTGGCATCGAGCTGTAATGTTGGATAATATGCCAATTTACTTTGACGAAGCGAAGCTTGAGCCTGTATAATATTTTCAATAGCATTTTTCAAATTAAGGTTATTATCTAATCCTTTTTGAATCAACGCATTTAGTTTTTCATCCTTAAAAACGCTCTGCCAAGGCATATTAGCAATCGTAGTCGAATCGGCGGAAGCCTGATCACGATAAAGCTTATCTGTCGACAGTGTTGTTGGTCGTTCGTACTTTTTAGTAATTGAGCATGCACTTAAAAGCGCGGCTGCAATTACCATTAGAATATATTTATTTGAACTATGAGTCATTTCTTCTGAATTAAATTATTACTCTTTATGAGCTTCTATAAGTTGTATTTCCTCGTCATCATCGCCTTCGTCATCGTAATTTTCCTTTGCCGGACCACTAATTCTTTCTTGTAAAGTCTGGAAAACGATAAACAAAACCGGAATAACAAAAACTCCTAAAATGGTTCCGATTAACATACCTCCAACAGCTCCAGTTCCAATTGATTTATTTCCGACAGCTCCCGCTCCTGATGCAAACATCAACGGTACAAGTCCTAAGATAAAAGCAAAAGATGTCATCAAAATTGGTCTTAAACGCGCTACGGCTCCTTCAACTGCTGCTTGAACAATCGGCAATCCTTTACGTCTTCTTTCAAGGGCAAATTCGACAATCAAAATACCGTTCTTCGCAAGGAGTCCGATAAGCATGATCAAGGAAATCTGAAGATAAATGTTACTGTTTAGTTTGAAAATAATCGAGAACAAATAAGCTCCGGCTAATCCAAACGGAATCGAGAATAATACAGCAAATGGGAGGATATAACTCTCATACTGCGCACTTAACAAGAAATAAACAAAAACCAAACACAGAATAAAGATGAAAATAGTTTCACTTCCTGAAGCTAATTCCTCACGAGTTAATCCTGAGAATTCATATCCGTAACCTGCTGGAAGATTTTCTGCTGCAACTTCTTGAATTGCCTTAATAGCATCTCCAGAACTAAATCCAGGATTTGGAGCTCCGGTAATGGCAATAGAAGAGAAAAGGTTAAATCTCGAAATAGATTCAGGTCCAAAAACTCTGGTCATTTTTACAAATTCTGTAATTGGCGCCATATTTCCAGCGCTGTTGCGTACAAATATTTTGTTCAATCCTTCTGTATTGGTTCTGAATTCTGGCGAAGCCTGAATCATAACACGATATTGTTTTCCGAATTTATTGAAATTCGAAGCATACAATCCACCATAATAACCCTGCATCGTTGACAAGATAGAATTGATTGAAACACCAGCATCTTTGGCTTTAGCCAGATTAATATCCATCATATATTGAGGAAAACCTGGATTAAATGGCGTTGTTGCATATTGAATTTCAGGGCGTTTCGATAATTTTTCTAAAAATTCAGTATTTACTTTAAAGAATTCTGCAGTTGTATGGCCTCCTTTGTCTTGCAATTGAAATTCGAATCCACCACTTTGTCCAAAACCTTGAATAGTTGGAGGCGAAATAAAGAAAATATTAGCTTCACGAATACCGCTTGTTTTGGCAAAAAGCTGTCCAATTACGTCATTAACGCTTAATTCACGTTCATCCCAAGGCAACAATTTTACAATTACCATACTGTAAGCACTACCCGCACCTGCTGTAAAGTTCTGCCCTACAATACGAAGGGTATTTTTAACACCTGGAATGGTGTGCGCAATACTGTCTACTCTTTTAGCTATTACATCAGAACGTTCCATAGAAGCTGATGGCGGTAAGCTAATATTAGCAAAAACAGTTCCTTGATCTTCCGCAGGAACGAAAGCAGAAGGTGTCGTTTTCATCATATAAAATAATCCTGCACTGGCAATAAGAATCGCTGCAAGTACAATCCATTTTTTAACGGAAAGAAAACTAACCGAGCGTTTGTATCTGTTGGTTACATTATCAAATGCAACGTTGAACGAGGTATAAAATCTCTGAATAAAACTTTTATGTTTGTGATCGTCAGCATGAGGTTTTAAAAGTAACGCACATAATGCTGGACTTAAAGTCAATGCGTTTACAGCCGAAAGGATAATGGCAACTGCTAATGTGATACCAAATTGTTTGTAAAAAACTCCGGTAGATCCTGTAATAAAAGTTACTGGAATAAATACGGCAGCCATTACAAGTGTAATCGAAATAATCGCTCCCGAAATTTCACTCATTGCATCGATTGTCGCTTTTTTAGACGATTTATACCCATGATCCAGTTTCGCGTGCACTGCTTCGACGACGACAATAGCATCATCTACCACAATACCAATCGCCAAAACCATTGCAAAAAGCGTTAATAAGTTAATGGTGAAACCGAATAAATTCAGGAAGAAAAACGTTCCTACAATAGCAACCGGAACTGCAATCGCGGGAATTAAAGTAGATCTAAAATCTTGAAGGAAAATAAATACTACGATAAAAACCAATATAAAAGCTTCAATCAAAGTGTGAATTACCTTTTCAATAGAAGCATCAAGGTTTTCGTTAACGTCAACTAAAAGTGTGTATTTTACTCCTTTCGAGAAGCTTTTTGCAGCTTCCTCAATCAATTTTTTCGAGTTGTTGATTACGTCACGTGCATTAGATCCTGGAGTCTGGCTAATTGCCATTGCCGCAGATTCTACTCCGTTTGTTTTAATTGTAGAAGAATAACTTAGAGATCCTAATTCTACTTTAGCAACATCTTTTAATCGTAATATTTGTCCGTTTCCAACAGATTTTATCACAATATCTCCAAATTCCTGAGCACTTGTTAAACGCCCTTTATATTTAATAACGTATTGAAAAGCCTGATCTCCATTTTCACCAAATTTCCCTGGCGCAGCTTCTATATTCTGTTCTGCCAAAGCAGCCGAAATATCACTCGGAATCAGCTTGTATTGCTGCATGATGTCTGGTTTTAGCCAGATTCTCATAGAATAATCTTTTGCCCCAAAAACCGTTACATCTCCTACTCCAACAACACGCTGAATTTGCGGTACAAGATTGATCTTCGCATAATTTTGAAGAAAAGTCTGATCGTAAGCTTTGTCATCACTGTATAAAGAAAAAATCAATAAGTTACTGCTCTGACTTTTCGTTACAGTTACACCTGCTTGAGTTACCTCAACTGGCAATAAACTTGTTGCGCGAGAAACTCTGTTCTGCACGTTTACCGCTGCTAAATCTGGGTTTGTTCCTACTTTGAAGAAAATTTTGATAGACGCATTTCCGTCATTGGTTGCTGAGGATGTCATGTAAGTCATGTTCTCCACACCGTTAATCTGCTCTTCTAGCGGGATTACAATACTTTTAAGCACTACGTCTGCATTGGCTCCGGTATAACTGGCTGAAACGTTTACTGTAGGCGGTGCAATATCCGGATATTGAGAAATAGGCAACTCAACAAGTCCTAAAACACCTAAAATTACGATGATGACCGATATTACTGTAGAAAGTACTGGTCGCTGTATAAATATTTTAAACATTGGCTTTTATTTTAAGTCTGCGTAAACCGTTTCTGGTTGCTGATTTTGAGTTTTTATTTCGCTTCCTTCTTTTAAAGAGGCAACTCCTTCTAATACAATTTGATCTCCAGCTTTTAAGCCGCTTGTTACTACATAATAATTTCCAGCTGTGTTTTCAAGTTTGGTAATATTGACGTTTTTCGTTTTTCCGTCTTTTCCTACTGTTACAACAAAAATTTTGTCCTGAAGTTCAAATGTAGCGCTCTGAGGAACGATCATAGCATCTTTTACTTCATTTGGAATTCGAACTGTCGTGCTGCTTCCGCTTCTGATAATTCCTTTTGGATTAGCAAATCTTGCTCTGATGTTTACAGAACCAGTTTCAGTATTAATAAGTCCATTTACAGTTTCAATACGACCTTTTTCAGTGTACTCTGAACCGTCTGAAAGTAATAATGAGACAGGTGGGAATTGTTTGATTTTCTGCGCTATTGTAGTTCCAGAACCACTTTGTGTAAAATTCAGTAAAGCTTTTTCATTCATAGCAAAATAGGCATACACATTTCCAATACTGGAAACAGTCGTTAAAGCTTCAGCTGTATTTGAACTTACCAAACTTCCTAAACGAAACGGAATTGAACCTACAACTCCATTAACCGGACTTGTTACAGTAGTATAACCTAAATTAGTTTTAGCATTTACTAAAGCTGCATTTGCCTGAGCCAAATTAGCAGCCGCCGATTCATAAGTATATTGAGCCGACTCTAAATCATATTTACTTATAATTCCTTTTTCGACAAGAGGTCTTACTTTGTTAACAGCCAGTTTTGCTGCACTTACTTCTGCTTGAGCACTTTTAATGCTTGCCGCCGCAGTACGAACCTGCTGCTCATATTCTGGAGCACTGATTTTAAACAAAGGCTGGCCTGCTTTTACAACAGCACCTTCATCAACAAAAATCTTATCAATATAACCTTCCACTCTTGGACGGATTTCTATATTTTGCTGCCCTTGAATACTCGCAGGAAAATCAGTATTTAATGTTGCTGACTCTGGTTGCAATACCAGTGTTTTATACTCTTTAACTTGAGCCGCTCCGGCTTGTGCCGCTTGGTCGTTTTTATTTCCACATGAAGTGATGATAACTGTTGCAGCAAGAATGCCTAAAAAAGATTGCTTATTCATTTTTATCAAATATGAGATTATCTATTTATTAATAAACAAAGGAACTAAAATAGTGTAAGCGGCAATTTTTCAATAGACGTAGAGGCCAATAGAATCGACATAAATGGATTGCCACACGATTAAAATTATACAGATGCATCTACTGCCTCTTCAATTGAGGCTCGTCGTCTGTAAAGCGGTTTTTAGAGATTATAGCACCATTTTGGACGATTGGTTAAAAGATCATATGCAAATAAAATGTAATATTGTCAATAAAAATCATAACTTATAATGGCACCAAACCTTTCTAGACCCTATATGTTTGCGGGATTACATATCCTTGCCTGGTTATTATTGGGATTTATCATGCTATTTTATATTCCTATAACATGGAATGTAGTTTTGCCGTCCGTTTTTTGGCTTTGGCAGATTATCATATTGATTCTCTTAATTATTATTTTTTACTCTAATGCCAAAATCATAGTTCCAAAAACAATAATAAGAAACAATACCACTCCTTATTTAGTCTGGTCTTTTCTTATAATTTTTGCCATGCAGATTATCGCGTATTTTTATTCTTCTCAAACCGATGTTCACACTAAAGTAAGTTTGGTTTTAGGTTTTACAAAATACAGAAATCCTTATTTTGACAATTATGTTTTAATGCTCACTTTGCTGGTTTTGGGTATAAGTACAAGCTGGTCAATGCTGCAATATTGGCAAAAAGCAGCCCAACATAAACAAAAACTGGAACAAGATAAAACAGCCGCAGAATTAGCAATGCTGAAAGCACAGATTAATCCGCACTTTTTCTTTAATTCGCTTAACAGCATTTATTCTCTTACTTATACCGATATTGAAGATTCTAGAAATGCGCTCCATACTCTAAGCAGAATGATGCGATATCTTCTTTACAGCACTGAAGAAAGAACCACATTGCTGAAAGAAGCTGAATTTATGAGAGATTTTATTGCGCTCATGAAACTTCGAGCTAACAGCAAATTGACGATTACAACAGATATTCCAGAAAAAATACACGATTACCCAATTGTTCCGATGTTATTGCTACCTTTAGTAGAAAATGCTTTTAAACACGGTATTCATGCCACTGATAAAAGTCTAATACATATTTCGCTAATACAGAAGGGAAACATTCTTGAATTTGAAGTAGAAAATACCTATTTCGAAAAATCTTCAACAACTGACGAAGGCGGTATTGGATTAACAAATACAAAACGCAGACTGCATTTAATTTATCCGAACAAGCATTCATTAAAAGCTGGAATTGGCAAAAATGGCATGTATAATGTAAAACTGCAAATAACTTTAGACTAATGACAACATTAAGATGTATAGCAGTAGACGATGAACCGCTCGCATTAAAACTCGTAGAAACTTTTATTGAGCAAACACCATTTCTGGAATTAATCTCCAGCTGTGACAATGCCGTTGAAGCCATGGGTTTAATTCGCGAAAAACAGCCCGATCTTGTTTTTTTGGATATTAATATGCCGAATTTAACGGGAATGGAATTAGCAAGACTTTTACAAGAACAGCCTGGAATATCGCCAAAGATTGTTTTTACAACTGCTTACAATCATTATGCTATTGAAGGTTATAAAGTTAATGCCATTGATTATCTTTTAAAACCTTTTAGTTATGAAGAATTTTTGCGCGCTGCAAACAAAGTGCGCCAATTAGTCGAAGAATCTTCACAAGAAAACCACTCTTTTAATCCTGATGATGAATTTATATTTTTAAAGGTCGAATATCATTGGGTAAAAGTGAATTTAAAAGACATTTTATATATCGAAAGTTTGAAAGATTATGTAAAAGTGCATCTTGAAAATTCAGATAAAGCCTTAATGTCGCTCATTTCTTTAAAAGCGCTTGAAGAAAAACTGCCTTCTTCAAAATTTATGCGAATGAATCGTTCTTTTATTGTTGCACTAGAAAAAATAAGTGCCATCAGCAAAAACTCCATTTTTGTAGATAAAATTGAAATAACTGTGGGAGAGCAATACAAAGAAACCTTTAAGGTAATTGTAGATAAATGGATAAAATAATTATAGAATTATCAGATGGAAAAAAAATCTAACAAATATCATTTGACATTAAAATTGTCGCAATATGCAAACGGCGACACAGAGCCTGCCCAAGAACTTGAATTAGATTTCGATAATCACGATGAAATTTTCAGTATTATCGAAAGAATGAAAAACAAAAACATTTTTGATACGCCTGAAGAAGCAACTCAGTTTGCACTTGGCTTGAAATTATTTGGAGAAATAAAATTAAAACACCGAAAAAATCCTCTTTTTGACGAGTTGAATGAAGTATTTCCTGTCTTTATGAAAAAACTAAAAAGTCTATAGAAAATAAAACGCCTCAATAATGAGGCGTTTTATTATTAGAAGAAAATCTAAAAATTAAGCTTTTGCTTTTCTTTTTACAGTACATCCAATCTCTTTTGTTTGTGTCACTGCTGGTTTTTTATTGCTTTGCAATGCAGCAATAGCCTCTTCGGCATATTTCGTTTTTTCTGCTTTTGTTCCTTCTGGATCATTGTCAATTGCCCCAACATATTCTATAACATTTCCTTTTGCCGTTTTAGAAACGATAAAAAGATGCGGTGTATGTTTTGCACCATATTGATCTGTAACTTTTTGTCCTGCATCATACAAATATGGAAATGGGTATTTTTTCTCTTTCGCTAAATCCTGCATTTTATCAAACGAATCAGCTTTTGAGGCTTCAGGATCATTTGGGTTAATAGCAATTACAGGATATCCTTGAGATCTGAATTTTTTATCCAACTCAATAATTCTTTGCTCATACGCTACAGCATACGGACAAGTATTACAGGTAAAAACTACGATAAAACCTTTTGCTTTTGGATAACTTGCAAAAGAAATTTCTTTACCGTCTACATTTTTCAATTTAAAATCTGGTGCAGGATCTCCAGCTTTCAGCGTTGCATTTTGAGCCTGAGAAATAAAAGCAGAAAATGCCAGTACTAATAAAAGAATTATTTTTTTCATGGTTTAAGAGGTTTACAGTTTTTTATATTCATTTAATAATTGTTCGTACGTAAATTCCGTTTCGACAAATTTTCGTTTATCGCCTTTGATGAAAATGGTTGCCGGAATACTGCCTGACCAAGAAGGATCAATACGGTCAATATATTCCTGCGGACTGCTTTCATTTAATAAAAAGACTTCAT
Source organism: Flavobacterium sp. JLP (assembly GCF_015350755.1). Taxonomy (NCBI): domain Bacteria; kingdom Pseudomonadati; phylum Bacteroidota; class Flavobacteriia; order Flavobacteriales; family Flavobacteriaceae; genus Flavobacterium; species Flavobacterium sp. JLP. Next base: position 427,571 of record NZ_JADKPS010000001.1, read on the forward strand.
TTTTCAGGTTTTTTCTTTTCACAAAAGGAATAACTGAGGTGCTTAATTTTGATTTAAAATCGACACTAACTAATAATACAGCTAATTTTTCTGTTTTAAATTCGGATTTCAACTTTTCAAAATGTGGTAATTCTTTAATACAAGGTGCGCACCAAGTTGCCCAAAAATTGACTACGTAAGTACTGTCTTTTCCATTTTTTATTCTTTCGTGTAGCTGATCAACATTAATCAATTTTACATTTTGGCTATATGACGATCCTGAAAAAATGACCAATAGAAATAGGTAAACAAACAACTTGATTTTCATAAAGACAGCCTTTTGAATTAATTTCTTCTTACAAATATAAACTAATGAAGTTTTAGTTTTTGTTAATAAAAGTTTAATGCATTGAAATTAAACGTGAAGATCTCTAAGTAATTAAAAGGTCTCCTAAGTTTTTAAGCTAAAAAGCATCATGTTCCTAGGAACATTTCATCGGTACAAAAAAATGTTTAATTTCAACGTCGTTTCGTAAAATAAAAAAACGTTTTCGTCTTTTTAAGTATTTTTTAAGCTCTTAAAAACTCCCTCAGCAAATTTCTATTCGTAAATTAGCGGAAACAAAATTTATCCGAATGACAGTACTTACATTTACCCTGATTATGATTCTTGGCGCTTTTTTAGCGGGTTTTATTGGTTCATTATCAGGTTTAGGAGGCGGTATTATTATTATTCCGCTTTTAACCGTCATTTTAGGAGTCGATATTCATTATGCTATTGGCGCGGCATTGGTTTCAGTAATTGCAACTTCTTCGGGTTCTGCAGCTGCTTATGTTCGGGAAGGAATTACCAATATGCGTCTGGGAATTTTCCTCGAAATTGCCACTACAATCGGTGCTGTTTGCGGTGCATTGCTTTCCACAATTGCTCCTACTTCATTCATCGCCGTTTTATTCGGACTTACTTTAATTTTCTCGGCTATAAACTCACTTCGAAAAAAAGAAGAACATATTGTATTAGAATCTAGTTTATTAGCAAAAAAGCTAAAACTTCAGGGAACTTATCCTTCGCATGACGGAGAAGTAATCAGTTACGGAACCAAAAATGTAGTTGGAGGTTTTGGAATGATGGGAATTGCCGGAATGATGTCGGGCTTGCTTGGAATTGGTTCTGGTGCTTTCAAGGTAATCGCTATGGATAATATTATGAAAATTCCGTTTAAAGTTTCGACTACAACCAGCAATTTTATGATGGGCGTTACGGCAATGGCAAGTTCTGTTATTTACATTCAAAAAGGATATATCGAACCCGGAATTTGTATGCCTGTTGTTATTGGCGTTTTGTTTGGAGCAATGGCGGGAGCCAAAGTATTAGTGAAAACAAACCCTAAAAAACTGAGAATATTTTTTGCCTGTCTGATTTTTGTACTTGCAGTAAATATGATTTATAACGGAATTAATGGAAAAATCTAAAGTTATGCAAAACGAAAAATTTGGAGAAAAAGACTTTCAATCCATTATAGGGAATCTATTGCGCTATGGCGTTTGGACTTCATTATCAGTGGCTTTTGTTGGCGGAATTGTATATTTAATGCGACATTCTACAGCTATTGAAGATTACTCCGTTTTTAAAGAAAATGACCAAAATATTTTTGAAGTAATATCTTCTGTTTACAAAGGCGTTATTCAAGGAAATGGCGAATCGCTTATCTTTTTTGGAATTATACTGCTGTTTTTAACGCCGGTATTTCGAGTTTTACTTTCGTTGTTTTCTTTCCTTTTAGAGAAAGACTACCTTTATGTAGTGATTACTTCAATCGTTATTTTAATCATTATTACAAGTGTCTCGCTGGGATTTTCACATTAATTGCTTAAAGACTAAAGCTAAAAAATTAAAAAAATGGAAATAGGAATAGATAGTTTTGCTTCGGCAATGTACGGAAGCAACAACAGTTTAAGCAGTGTTGATGCTATGGAACAGCTCCTTCAAAGAATTGAATTGGCAGATCAAGTTGGTCTTGATGTATTTGGAATTGGAGAGCATCATAAAAAAGAGTTTTTAGATTCGGCTACAGTTGTAATTTTAAGTGCCGCGGCTTCAAGGACAAAAAACATTAGATTAGCAAGTGCTGTTTCGGTTTTAAGCGCTGCAGATCCTGTGAGAGTGTATCAAAGTTTTGCAACATTAGATTTAATTTCTAAAGGAAGAGCTGAAATTGTTGTAGGACGAGGATCATCTATTGAAGCGTATCCCCTTTTCGGATTTAATCTGAATGATTATGATGCTCTTTTTAAAGAAAAACTGGAACTTTTTTTACAAGTTAGAGACAATGAATTTGTGACTTGGTCAGGAAAATTTCGTCCAGCAATAAATAATCTTCCGGTTTATCCGAGGGCATTGCAGGAAAAACTGCCCGTTTGGTTAGGCGTTGGAGGAACTCCAGAATCGTTTATTAGAGCTGGAAGCCTTGGTTTGCCTTTAATGGTAGCCATAATTGGAGGTCAGACACACCGTTTTCGTCCACTGATTGATTTGTACCGTCAAGCTGGAGCAGCTGCAGGTTATAAGCCAGAAGAACTTAAAGTAGGAATACATTCGCCAGGTTATGTTGGAACTACAACAGATAAAGCAATTGAAGAATACTATCCGGGCTACGCTGAACTTTGGACAAAACTAGGACTCGAGCGCGGTTGGCCACCAGTAACAAAAGCCAAATTCGATGGACTTATTGATGACGAAGGCGTTTTGATAGTAGGTGGTCCGGAGCGTGTTGCTGAGAAAATTTTGCGACACAGCGAATCACTTGGCGGGATTTCAAGATTTACTTTCCAAATGGATAATGCAGGGCTTACTCACAACCAATTAATGAATGCGATAGAACTCATTGGAACAAAAGTAATTCCTTTGATAAAAAAAGGGTAGTTTTTTGGCCACAGATGTCACAGATTAAATGGATTTTTATAACCTTTGACCCTCTGTAACTCTGAACCTTTGTAACTTAAAAAAAAAGCATCCCTTTACGGATGCTTTTTTTATGAAAAATTCGAGATGAAAAATTCTTAGAATTTATAAGTTAACCCAACTCTAAAGTTTCTTGGCTGTTCTGTCTGCCAGTAGTAAGCATTAAGGTAAGAATAGTAAGACCCGCTGTAAAGGTATTTATCCAAGATATTAAAAACATTTGCTGTAACTTTAATTTTTCCAATCTCATAAGACAAACCTCCATCAAGCTTGAAATAACTTGGCAGTTTTTGAAGTCCAACACTCCAAGTATCCGTTTGGCGTCCGTCAAGGAAGGTTCCTCCAATAGAAGCTCCAAATCCTTTGATTTTACCGCTTTGAACCGTATAATTTAGCCATGCATTTGCAACATGTTTAGAATATCCAGGTACAATGTCGCCAACTTTAATTCCGGTTGCAGCAGAAACCGCTGGGTCAACTTCATTTACAATAGATTCTGTAAAGGCGTAGTTTGCAATAAGATTAAGGCCATCAAAGATTTTTCCTCTCAAATCAAGCTCAACACCCTGCGCTCTTTTTTCTCCCAAAACAACAGAATATTGTTCTCCAGGACTATTAGCAGGATCAGATGTAAGTTCGTTTTTCTTTAAAATGCTGTAAGCTGCTAAAGTTGTACTCCATGAACCGTCAAACCAGTCTTTTTTGATACCGATTTCCATATTATTGCCCGTAAGAGGTTTTACTTTATCACCGCTTTTAATAATACCTGATTGAGGTGTAAAAGCTTGATCATATAATCCGTAAATGGCAAGACTTTCTGTTACAGAATAACTTACTCCTACACGTGGTGTAATATGAGAATCTGAGATTGGCGCACCGCCCCAGCTTGCTTGGCTGATCCAAGTGTATCTTGCAGCCAGAGTCAATCTTAATTTATTTTCAAAGAAACCCAATTCATCTTGAGCATAACCAGCAGCATATTCTGAATTCATAATACCACCCGCAGCCAAAGCTCTGTCTTTTAAAGAAGTTGCTCTGTCAAAATTCGGCATTCCGTTTGAAGGCGGGCCATAATTTGGAGCATTTACATTAAATGGATTATCAACAGTGTCAAGATCATGCGACTGACCCCAATCTGCAATATAATCTTTGCTTCCTAAGTCTATTCCACCCAATATTTTATGGCTTACTGAACCTGTGTTGAATTTTCCGTTCAAAAATATTTGACCTAGGTACATATTGCTTTCAGAATCCCAAATACCAACATTTCTAATAATTTCACCATTGGCAAGAGTTCCCTCTGGAATACCGTCAAAATTTGAATCTACTGGACCTGGACCTACAGCACTTGGCCATGAGCTGTATCCTTTTTGAAGATATTTAAAGTAAGTTGTCTGAGCAGTAAGTTTCCAGTTGTCATCAAATTTATGTTCAAAAACCAAGTATCCGCTGTGGTCGTTAATTTTTGTATCCGGCAAACCTGGCTGTGTCATAGTAAAGTCTACAGGCATTGTTGCGTAACCTCCAGAATCAGCACCAAAAACATAGTACGAACCTACTTCTGTCATATTGGCCATTTGATAATTGTATTCTAAAGTAACTTTGGTTTTATCATCAATTTGATAAGAAAGAACCGGAGCAATTACGTAACGGTCATTGTGCTCAAAAGGACGATGAGATCCTTTTTTCTGAAATGCACCATTAAATCTGTATAAAAATTTACCTTTTTCATCAAATTTACCGTCAAGATCTATACTTGCTCTGTAAAAATCATAGCTTCCTGCCATAACAGTCGCTTCGTTTTTTGTAATTCCGGTTGGTTTTTTAGTAACTACATTATAAAGTCCGCTTGGATCTCCGCTAGAAAGCATGAATCCTGCCGGTCCTTTTACAAATTCAATATGATCTACAAAACTCATATCTTCTGTTAAGGGGCCCCAAAAAGAAGAAACCACATTAAATCCGTTACGGAAAGCTTGAATTTGAGATCCACGCATCGTGATATTTGTGTACATATCTCCCCAGTGCTCTAAACGCACCGCTCCACTCACATTACGGATAACGCCATCACTCATACTGATAATTTGCTGGTCTTTTAAAGTCTGGGCACTAACAATTTGAATGTTTTGCGGAATTTCAAGTATCGGAGTCTGAAGACGCAGTGACAATGAAGGTTTGTCTTGTTTGTATTTATTTTTTGTAATAATTACTTCATCAAGATCTTCCTGGCTTTCAGAAAGTGAAAAGTTTTTATTTGTAGTTTGTTTTGCTGTAACCACAATTTGATCTTCAATTCTATGAATTCCTACAGAACTGATCGTAATGGTATAAGACGCTGGTTTTACATTTTTAATTTCGTATTGTCCGGTAGAATTGGTTACTGCACTATATTTTGTTCCTTTAAGAGCAACTGAAACATTTTCTGCAGGGACATTACCACTTAAAGTAACTTTTCCGCTCACTTTTCCCAACTCTTGACTCATCATGTTTAATGAACCCAAAAGAACTGTTAAGAAGAAAATTTTTTTGATACTATTTATATTCATTTTAGTAAGGTGTTAAATTTCGTTGGCAAAAGTAACTCCTAATATCTGGTTTTCCAAATTATATTTATTCATTCTAAATAAATATAAAAAAGTACAGCTTTAATTTTATTATAAATGCTCTAGATAAAATTATCTTAAGTACTTAATATCATATTACAAATAACTCTTCCTATCTTTATTCTTAGAAAATAAAATTAGTCCTTCCCTAAAAACATAAAAATGAATCACAACAATACCATTAGAAAAGTCGCCATTGTTGGCTATAATAGAATTCCGTTTGCACGTGCCAATACCGCTTACGCAGAAGTTGGAAATCAAGAAATGATGACAGCCGCCTTAAACGGACTTATCGATAAATACCATTTAAAAGGTAAATTATTAGGTGAAGTTGTTGGTGGTGCCGTAATCAAGCATACATCTGACAGTAATTTGATCAGAGAATGCGTTATGAAAACCAGTCTCGATCCTGCAACGCCAGCCTGCGATCTCCAACAAGCGTGCGATACCGGAATAGAAAGTGCCATTTATATCGCCAATAAAATTGCTTTAGGACAAATTGATTCTGGAATTGCAGGAGGTGTAGATTCTATTAGTGACATGCCGATTGCAGTAAGCGAAAAATTGAGAAAAATTTTGCTGAATGCTCGAAAAGCAAAATCATTGGGAGAAAAAATCAAGACTTTCTTAAAACTTCGTCCCGCAGATTTAACGCCTTTGGTTCCGAGAAACGAAGAATCTCAGACCGGACTTTCAATGGGCGGTCACACTGAAATTACTGCAAAATATTATAAGATTTCAAGAGAAGACCAAGACAATTTAGCACTTAAAAGCCATTTGAATATGGCAAAAGCCTATGATGAAGGTTTTTTTGATGATATGATCACACCTTTTAACGGATTAGAAAAAGATAATAATCTGAGAAAAGACAGTTCAATCGAAAAGTTAGCCAAATTAAATCCGGCATTTGACAAAACAAACGGAACATTAACGGCTGGAAACTCAACACCTCTTACAGACGGCGCATCGTGTATACTTCTAGCCAGTGAAGAATGGGCAAAAGAACGCGGACTGCCTGTTCTAGCTTACATTACTTTTGCAGAAGTTGCTGCGATTGAATATGTCAAAAATCAGCAGAATCTTTTACTAGCACCTTTATTCGCTGCCAGCAGAATGCTCGAAAAAGCGGGACTGACTTTACAGGATTTTGATTTTTATGAAATTCATGAAGCTTTTGCTGCTCAGGTTTTGGCAACCTTAAAAATCTGGGAAAGCCCCGAATTGAGTGCCGAATTAGGTTTAAAGAAAACACTAGGCGCAATCGACAGAGAAAAACTGAATGTAAAAGGCAGCAGTCTTGCAGCCGCGCATCCTTTTGCTGCAACTGGAGGCAGGATAATTGGTGTTATGGCTAAGTTATTAAACGAAAAAGGTTCAGGAAGAGGATTTATTTCGATTTGCGCTGCCGGCGGACAAGGAATTACAATGATTATTGAGAAATAATAATTATTTGATATTAAAAATAAAACGGTCATCACTGTTAAAGTAAAATGACAATGATGATCGTTTAAATTTGTATATGACTCAATTAAAAAGCAAACTCTTCAACTGATATTAAAGCTTTTGGCAAAGCATTCTCAGCTAATTGTGGGATTGCAGAACCTTCGACACGAAAAACAGTAACATCTGTAATTCCTAAAAATCCAAAAACCGTTCGCAGATAAGGTTCAGAGAAATCATAGCTTTGGTATGGTCCCTCAGAAAAAACGGCACCGGAAGCAATAGATAAAATCACTTTCTTATCTGTCAATAATCCTTTTGGTCCATTTTCATCATAACTAAACGTCTTGCCAGCTCTTGCAACCTGGTCAATCCAGCCTTTTAATACTGCTGGAATTCCAAAATTATAAAGAGGAACACCAATCACAACAATATCAGCTTCTATAAGATCTGTTGTCGCCTCATCTGAGTATTTTAAAGTTTCGTTTTGAGCGTCGCTTCGCTGTTCTGCCGGAGTATAAAGAGCACTAATATCCAATCCGCTTAAATAAGGCGAAGGCGCTTTCGAAAGGTCAAGCGTTTTAACCTGAGTTTCTCCGTATGTTCTTTTCAGTTTTTGTAGAACAGCATTAGATAATTTATTGCTAAATGAAGCATCTCCTTTGGTGCTTGTTATTATGTTCAGAATCTTTTTACTCATTTTATACTTGTTTTGTTTATAATACAAACTTATGTACATTTGCTATCTCTTTTATAGTACTATCCTCAAGGATAGCGCTATCTTTGAGGATAGTAACAGTATAAATATGAAAATAGCAAGTAAGAAAACGGAGAAAATTGCCTGTCAGCCAGAAGAATGCTTGTCTTCACTGCTTCCGGTAAGAGATGCATTAGAGGTTTTAAGCGGCAGATGGAAAATCCCCATATTGATCACTTTATCAAATCGACCGAAACGATTTAAAGAAATTTCTAAAGATATAAATGGCATTACAGATAAAATGCTTTCGAAAGAACTTAAAGATCTAGAAATAAACAAATTGGTTACCAGAACGGTTTACGATACTTTCCCGCCAACTGTTGAATACGCCTCAACAGAACACAGCAAATCTTTAAAAGATGTGATAATGGCGCTAAAAGATTGGGGAACTTTACACAGAAAAGAAATTATAGGAAAGTAAAAAAACACATCGTATTAAATAAAGCTACAAGTTATTTTCGCACGCTGATTTTATAGATTTAAAACATTTTTTTTTTAATCTTCTAAATCATTTTAATCTGTGGCTATAATAAAAACTTAGCCACTTTGCGCCTTCGTGGCAATCATCTCAATCTTCAAAAGAAATTATTGGAAATTAAATAATTAGGAAGAAAAAGATTAAATTTGGTTGCCCAAATTATTAATCATTTTGAATAATTATGAAAAAAAACCTACTTTTCACGTCTTCAAGGCGACAATTACTCACTTTACTGCATGCTTTCCTTTTGATGATCGCATCACAATCTTATTCTCAATACATTACACAAAATCTTGCTCCGACAGCCGTCATTAAAGAAGGGCTTTCTTTAGAACAATCTTCTGATGGCCGAATTTTTATTGCAGAAAGAGGCGGAATAGTAAAGGTGTTTCAAAACAATGTTGTCTCTAGTGTTTTTACCGTTACAACCGTAACAGATAATGAACAAGGATTACTCGGATTAACACTTCACCCTGATTTCGCGACTAACGGCTACATTTATGTATTTTATTCGATTAACGACGGAACTGTAATCAGACATCGAATTGAAAGAATTAAAATTAATACTGCCAATCAAGTGGTTAGCAGACAGGAAATTTTGCTTTTAGAACCTATTGGAGGCGGTTTTCATAACGGAGGAGATTTAAAATTCTTTAACGGATTTCTTTACGTTACAGTTGGAGACAGTCAGCTGAATACCAATTCTCAGGATTTGGATACCTATAAAGGAAAAATCCTCCGACTTACAGAAGACGGACAGCCAGCTCCAGGAAATCCATTTTATGGAAGCGGTTCGGTACAAAGACAAAGCATCTGGGTTTACGGGTTTAGAAATCCGTGGCGATTGGTGCCAAATGTTGCTGCCAATAAATTATTTGTTTTGGATGTTGGAACTTCTTGGGAAGAAATAAACGAAATCAGCAATCCAGCCATTCGTAATTATGCATGGGGGCACCCGCAAGGAGGCGACGGAAAACAAACTGAAACTAATTTATTTACTAATCCCATATTTACATACGCGACCGGCAGTATCGGAAATGCTTTAACGAATGGTGTATTGTATAATCCTGCTATTTCTCGTTATCCTAATCTTCAGGGACAATTCATCATTAAAGACTATGTCAGAACACAAATAAGATCTTTTGATCCTAATATTGCTGATCCTGTTTCGACTACATTTTTTGAAGCACCACAGCAATACGCACTTGGAATGATGTTAGGAAATGATGGATACATCTATTATTGTGCTTACGGAAATAATGGTTCTCTAATCAAATTGGACTATATTGAAACTGCAGCTCCAACAATAGTAAATCATCCGGTTTCTCAAACTGTAATGGCAACTTCGCCAGTAACTTTTACCGTTTCGGCGAGCGGAACTGGTTTAACATATCAATGGCAATTTAATAATATAAATATCAACGGCGCGACTGGTGCAAGTTACACGATTCCAAACGTTACAACTGCAAATGCAGGCCCTTACAAAGTAATTGTTACCAATACCGCAGGAAACGTAACCAGTAATCCTGCAACACTTACCGTAACGCCATTTACAAATCCGCCAACTGTTACTTTAGTTTCACCATTGCCAACTTTAAAATGGAATGCCGATGATGTAGTTCATTTTGAAGCCACAGCTACAGATACGGAAGACGGGACTTTGCCAGCAAGTGCTTTTTCATGGAGTATGGATTTATTTCATGAAGATGTTCCAGGAGCTGGCCACTCGCATCCTGGCGCAAGTCCGCAAGGGGTAAAATCTGGCGACTTTACGGCATCCAATCAAGGTGAAAAGACACCAAATGTATGGTATCGTTTTACTGTAAAAGTAACGGACAGCAACGGTTTAACTGCGTCTTCTTTTGTGGATATTAAACCGAATTTAGTTGATGTTACAGCTACTTCTTCCCCAGCACTACTTAATTTAGAATTCAATCAAAAAGCAGTTACTGCGCCTTCTACAAAACAAGTTGTGGCGAATGCTGCTTTACAAACTTTAAACGCTCCTACTCCACAATACGTTGGCAATATTCGTTACGATTTTGATCATTGGAGCCAAGGCGGAGCAGCAAATCAAACTTTTAAAGCTCCAGCCACAGGAACGATTACTTATACTGCATTTTATACAGCAACGACGCTTGCCAATGCGCCTTATCTAGGAACAGTTGCTCAAATTCCAGGAATTATTGAAGCCGAAAATTATGATGTTGGACCAAGTGCTTTTTTAGATAAAAATGGCGGAGGAGATACTGCATATCGAGCGGGAGACGGTGTAGGAACAGAAGCCTGCAATGAAGGCGGTTTCAATATTTCATATGTAGCGAAGGATGAATGGCTGAAATATACAGCAAAAGTAAATACTGCTGGAACTTATACTATAAATTTAAGAATTGCATCTCCGTACGCAAACCGAAAATTACATCTTGAAGTCGATGGCGTTAATAGCACTGGAGTTGTTAATATTCCGAACACTGGAGGTTTTCAGGCTTGGCAAACGTTTGCCATTCCAAATATAGCTTTGACTCAAGGTACGCATGTCATTACTTTATATTTTGATGAAAATGACATCAACGTCAATAAAATGGAATTTGTACTGACTGGTAGTGTCGCTGCTCCTATTGCCGATTTTGAGTTTACGCCACAAATGGGCTGTATTAATACTGCTGTGACTTTCACTTCAGTTTCAGTAGGAACCGTAGATAGTTATACTTGGAATTTTGGCGCTGGCGCTCAGCCTGCAACCGCAACTGGAATTGGACCGCATTCGGTTATTTTTTCTACAGAAGGAAATAAAGAAGTTTCACTCACAGTAACAAACGCAACTGGAAGCAATACCAAAGATGTTATGTACATGGTTCATAACTGTAATCTTGGTGTTGAAATTCCAACTGAAGACTCTAATAAAATTAGAATCTATCCAAATCCATCAACTGGAATATTTCATTTGTCTAAAGAGCTAAAATGGACGCTATTCTCTCCTTTGGGAATCAAAATCAAAGAAGGTTCTGGAAATATAATTTCGATTGCAGAACAGCCAACTGGAATATATTTTGTAAAAACAAATGAAACCAGTAAAGCGATCTCAATAAGCAAACAATAAGACTTTATAAAAATCTCGCAAAGAAACAGTACGCAAAAAATAAATTTTGCCTATTCACGGCTTTGCGAGATTATTTTTTAGGTGTTTAATACTATTATTTTCTTTTTTTGTAAAGTAAATCTGCAAGTTCTTCTTATCTGAATCATTTCTCTTATTTATAAAAAAAATAGCAGGAAAAAAAAGATTTCAGCGCATACAACTAAACATATTTTCAGTAGTTTTATGACCTGATCTCCCAAATAAATATCAGTAAAGAATGGCCTACAATACAAATGAATTGCTTCGGTTTTTAGATGCACAAAATAAGTTATATTTAGTTGCTCTTGATGAAATTAAAAAAGGAAAGAAAGAATCTCCGTGGATGTGGTTTATTTTTCCTCAGATAAAAGGAATGGGTTCAAGCGACAATTCAAAATTTTACGCAATTAAAAGTGCAGATGAGGCAATCGCTTTTCTAGAACATCCAATTTTAGGAAAACACCTTGTCGAAATTACCGAAGAATTGATCAGAAAGGAAGAAAAAACAGCTGAAGAAATATTTGGAATGCCCGATGATGAGAAATTAAAATCTTGCATGACTCTTTTTGCCAGCATCCAAAATACACAACCTGTTTTTCAGGAAGTGCTGCATAAATATTTCGATGGCTCTTCAGATTTTCATACGTTGCAATTATTATACAGCAATCTTTAAAGTCAGAAAGTTAGCATTATAGTTACGTTTTCTTTAAATTGAAAAGTGACTTTCTAAATTAGATATTTGTATTTGTAACATTGTTGCGTTTACTTAATGGGAATTGCAAAGTGATATAAGTGTTAAAAAATTTAACCGCAAAGAGCGCTAAGATTAGCAAAGTTCGCAAGGTTTTACACAAAGCTTTGCGAACTTTTTGTTTGCATTAAACTTTAATAAATAAAAGCCTTTGCGTGCTTTGCGGTTAAATACAATCTAATTTTAGTATTTTTAATAAAAAGTGCATCAATGAAAAAAATAATTTTAATAATCGTTGCCGTTATTATTGTTTTATACGTTTTTAAACAATTGGTTTACAAACCTTATACATGGAGAAAAGCCATAAATAATCCAGAGCATAAATTGCAGCTGGGCAGTTTTGTTTTTTGTAAACAGCGAGGGGCAAACGGCAGTCAAAGCATGCAGAATTATTATTTTATTTTTAAAGTAATTGAAATAAACGGAGATTATGTCAGGCTTTCTGTTATTCGTCAGTTATCTGATAAAGATAAATTGCAACAGTCTGATTTTTCGACTACAAAAGATGCGTTTAAGGATTTAAAAGATACTATTAAGCACATTACTATTACTCCTATTCTTCCTGAAGATTTATACAAGGAAGGTGCTTCTTTTACTTTAAATGATTATTTGTTAGATAAATATCCTTCTCTAAAAAAGTCTCGTTTTTATTATGAAGACGTAAAATTAGATGCAAACGCAACAGAATATTTTAGTTTGGTTTATTCTAAAGAAGAAATTTTAAAAAGGGGAAAATTGGTTCCGTGGATATTAAACAACAGCGACAAACCTGAATTAGCTGAAAGATTATCTGAGGATATCGATTTGATTCTTAATTAGTTTGAACTAATTTAATCGAAAAGTACGAAAAGATTACGCGCGGTTCGCAAAGTGTAAAGTCAAAGCTTTGCGGACATACTAGATTTTTTAACCTTGCTTTTCAAAACTACTATGGAATCCTGATTTTAAAAATTTTTACATTGAAGAAAGATGGATTGAAATTTTGAATACTATTTAATAAGTGAACCATATTTATAGCAAAAGCCCAATTCAATAAAATGAATTGGGCTTTTGAATATTTAAGTTTAAAACTTCATTTTCTGAATTCTGACTGCGTTCAAAATCGCTAATAATGCTACGCCAACATCGGCAAAAACGGCTTCCCACATAGTAGCCAGTCCGCCTGCGCCAAGAATCAACACAAAAGCTTTAACGACAAAAGCCAAAGTGATATTTTGCCACACAATTTTTTTGGTTTGCTTGCCAATGTTTATCGCCATCGGAATCTTGCTGGGTTTATCGTCCTGAATCACTATATCTGCAGTTTCGATAGTGGCATCGCTTCCTAAGCCTCCCATTGCGATTCCAACCGTACTTAAAGCAATTACGGGTGCATCGTTTACGCCGTCGCCAACAAATGCTACTGTTTCGTTTTTAGCTTTAATTTCATTTAATTTACTGACCTTATCTTCTGGCAGTAAATCTCCAAAAGCCTGTGCAATTCCAAGTTTATCTGCAACAAATTGTACCACATTGGTTTTATCACCGCTGAGCATCGTTACTTTAACACCTAATGCTTTTAGTTTATCGACTGCTTCTTTCGCATCTTCTTTAATTTCATCTGCAATAGTAATGTAACCAGCAAATTTTCCGTCGTATGCAATGGCAATTGTAGTGTAAACAACTGAATTTGGATCTAAATCATATTTAATATTAAATTTATCCATCAATTTGAAATTCCCTACATGCAGTTCTTTTCCGTTTATTACAGCTTTTAATCCGTGTCCGGAAATTTCCTCTACATTTTTCAATTCAATCGAAGCATCAACCTGACCAACATGATTGTGAATTGCCGTTGCAACTGGATGTGTACTTTGACTTTCTAGAACATTAACTAATTTCAGGATTTCATCTTTATCAAATTCATCTAAAATAATAACTTCCTGCACTTTAAAAACACCTTCAGTCATGGTTCCTGTTTTGTCCATCACGACATTCTGAATCGTAGAAATGCTGTCAAGAAAGTTGCTTCCTTTAAAAAGTATTCCGTTTTTGCTTGCTGCGCCAATTCCCCCAAAATAACCAAGCGGAATACTAATAACCAATGCACATGGACAAGAAATTACCAGAAACACTAAAGCGCGATATACCCAATCATTAAAAACATAATTATCAACAAACAGCATTGGCAATAAGCAAATTGCAATTGCAAGATACACCACAATTGGGGTATAAATTTTAGCAAATTTTCTAATAAATAATTCTGCCGGCGCTTTTTTAGTCGTGGCATTTTGAACCATTTCTAAAATTTTAGAAAGCTTGCTGTCACTATAAGCTGTGGTTACTTTTATTAATGCAATAGTATTTTCGTTTATCATTCCGGCCAAAACGTTTTCGCCTTTTACTTTTGTATCTGGCTTGCTTTCGCCTGTAAGTGCTGCTGTATTAAAAGATGCCGTATCAGAAAGCAACTCTCCGTCTAAACCTAATTTTTCTCCCGCTTTAAGCTGAATAATAGATCCTATTTTTACGTCGGCTGCTTTGACTTTTGTGGCAACATTATCTTCTAAAACAGTAACTTCATCTGGTCTTTGGTCTAATAAGCTTTTGATATTCGATTTTGCTCTGCTAACAGCCAAACCCTGAAAATTTTCTCCAATAGTATAAAAAAGCATTACAGCAACACCTTCAGGATATTCGCCAATTGCAAACGCTCCGATTGTAGCAATGCACATTAAGAAAAATTCTGAAAATATATCGCCTTTTATAATGCTTTCGTAAGCTTCTTTCAAAACCGGAAGTCCAACAGGCAAATAGGCTACGATATACCACGCCATTCTAACATATCCTGAAAACCAGTTTTGCGGAAAATAGTTTTCAAACACAATCCCAATAAGCAATAAGACAAATGAGATTATAGCTGGTAAAAACATTTTAAACAAACTGCCTTCAGCATTATGTTCATGATCGTGGTCGTGCCCGTCTTCATCAGAATGGTTATGATCTTCATGTACTGCACAGCATCCCGATTGATTGGTTTTTTTTTTGATTATTTTTTCTTCTATATCTTGGTGTATCATATTATAATTTCAAGTTTTATTTGTGTCAAGTTTCAAGTTAAACCTTGTCTAATTAGTTCTAAATTTACTGCTTTTCTTGCAATTGTTTCTATTGTAAGGTTCTTTTTAATTTTGATTGTTTCAGTTTTCAGGTTCTGAACTTACGAGCTTTGTTTTTAACTTGAAACCTGAAACTTGAAACCTTTTTAATGTTCATGCTCTCCTCCGCCTTTCATCGCAGAAAGCAAATAAAAAGCACCTTTCGTTACAATTTTAGCATCAGTAGCAATTCTATCGACAGATTTAACTTCCGTAAAACCTAAATCTGTTGTTCCGGGAATAACTTCAACGGCTTTAAAATGAATTTCTTTTTGGTTTGCTTCTTCTTCTACAAAAACAAAATACTTATCAGCATTTCGAACTACAGCTTCTTTTGGCAACGCAGGAACAGTTGCATTTGTGATATTAATGTTTGCCGAAACATACATTCCCGGAATCAAACCTTTTGCATCAGCAGATTCGATTTTGGCGTGAACAGCAACGGTTTTGCTTTCGTTAGAAAATGATTTATTGATTCCGAAAATCTTTCCTTTGATGGATTTGTTCGATTGGTTCGTTAAAACAAAATCAATTACCTGCCCAACAGAAATCGAACCCAAATCTTTTTCATAAACATTCAAATCCAAATGCATTTGACTGTTATCAACCACTTCAAACAACGAAACTCCTGTTTGGGCATAAGCACCTTTTGCAATGCTAATTTTACCCACATATCCGCTTATTGGTGCAACAATTGGCACAAGCGACGTACTTCCTTTCGTACTTACATGCAACGCTTCTAATTTATTTTTCGCTGCCTGCGCTCGAGCTCTTTCCGCTGCTAATTTTGATTTAACTTCCTGAAACGTTTTCCTCGGATTTACATTTTCTTCGCTTAAGGTTTTCTGGCGGTTATATTCCAATTGTAAATATTCAATATTGGCTGCTGCAGAATGATAATCTTCCTGCATTTCAATAACTTCTAAGTTTTGAATTGTAGCCAAAACTTTTCCTTTATTGACAAAAGTACCTTCCAAAACAAAAATATCTTTAACGGTTCCGCCAATCAAAGTTGAAACTTCAGCAGAATTTTGTGGCGGAACTGTAGTATATCCATTGGCTTTTATGACCTTGTTGAGGTTTCTTTCTTCGATAAATCCAGTTTCAATTCCAACTGTTTTATATTGAGCACTTGTTAAAGAAACTTCTGTTTGCGATTTTTCTTCTTCATGCGTTTCTTCTGCTTTTTTTTCATTACAGCTTAAGAAAGTAACCGCAAAGAACGCAAGGAAAAAGCGCGAGGCGCGCAAAGAAATTAAACTTTGTAATCTTTGCGAAAACCTAGTGTCCTTTGCGGTTAAATATGTTGTTAAATCTATTTTCATTTTTAATTGTTTTTGATGGATGGATATTGCAATTCTATTGCACTTTGATTAAAGCTGTGCGTTGCTTCGGTATATTGCTTTTTAATATCAATTGCCTGATTTAAAAAACTGATGTATGACCAATAACTCATATCGCCATTTGCATAACTTTTTTGCGCTGTATTTATGATTTGATCTGCATATTGCAAACCTTCATTTTGGAAATAATTCAATGCTTTTTGTTGTTTTTCGAAGTTGTTTTGCAATTCTTGAATTTGCAAGTTCAAAGTTAATTTGCTTTTATCTAAAGCCAATTGCGACTGCGACATACTAATTTCTGAAGCTTTGGCTTTCGCCGAATTAACACCGCCAAATAACGGAATCTGCAAACCGGCTGTAAAGCCTTGAAATAACGATTCAGTATTAATGGTCTGTGCAAAATAACCCAAGCCAACTTTAGGAGTTCGCAAAGCCTTAAAAGTATTCGTTTCTTTCTGATAAACCGAAATTTGCTGTTGATAATAAGCGGTTACTAAGCCCAAAGCTTTATTGTTATCTTCTCGTTTTCCAATAGAATATTGCAAAGCCGTATTTTCATCTGGAACAATATTTTCATCGGTTTGAACGAAAAACTGCAATTGTTTTTGATACATGGCCAAGTCATATTCTAACTGCGCTTTTTGCGTTTCAATTTCTTTTACTTTGGCTTTGGCACTGATTACTTCAATATTACCACTTTCTCCAGTCTGGAAACGCAGCTCTGCATTCTTTAGAAATTTGGTATAAATCTCATTTAATTCTGAGTTTAATCTCTGAATGGAAACTCCATATAAATATTGATAATACGCTAATGTAACAGCTTTTTCTATTTCATAAGATGATAATGCTTTTCGTTTTTCTGCCAGTTTTACCAATTCTTCCTGTAATTGTCGATTGGCTTTTGTAATGTTTCCTATCGGGAAGAATTGCTGTACCGAAACATTATGATCAAAATCAGCACTATTGAATTGCCCGCCCTGATATTGAACCTGAAGCGGATCTGCCTGAAAAGCAGTCTTTTTTAGAATCGTTTGTTTTTCGATTTCTTTGTCGGCAATTTTTAAATCGATGTTGTTTGATTTAGCGAGTTCTATTGCTTTTTCTAAAGATATTTTGGTTTGCGCTGATATCAGCGTGCTTGCCAACATAAATGCAATTAACCGCAAAGATCGCAAGGGATGCGCGAAGTTCGCAAAGGTTATTTTTCTTAGATTGTATAGTAGTTTTTTCATTTTATTTATTTTTATTTCACGCAGATTCAAAAAAGATTTAAGCAGATTACGCAGATTATTTTTATCAGAATCAAAAATCAAATCTGCTTAAATCTGCGTATTTTTGTAGACAAGCATAAATTATCTAATTATCTAATTATCTAATTATCTCTTTTTTACGGTCAAACTTCTCTAACATCAAATACAAAATCGGTAAAACAATTAAGGTTAGTAAGGTTGCTGAGAATAACCCGCCAATTACAACCGTCGCTAAAGGTTTCTGAACTTCTGCTCCACCGCTTGTTGATAATGCCATTGGCATAAATCCTAAAGAAGCTACGGCGGCAGTCATTAATACTGGGCGTAATCTGGTTTTGGTTCCGATTAAAACTCTTTGGAGCGGATCTGATATTCCTTCTGATTTTAATTGATTGAAGTACGAAATCAAAACAATTCCGTTTAGAACAGCAATTCCAAACAAAGCAATAAAACCAATTCCTGCCGAAATACTAAATGGCATTCCTCTCAGCGAAAGCGCAAAAACACCTCCAATTGCTGAAAGCGGAATTGCAGTAAAAATCAAGGCCGCCTGTTTGAAACTGTTGAAAGTTAAATACAGTAAAATCAGTATTAATCCTAAAGCAATTGGAAGGGCGACTGATAATCGTTTCGTAGCTTCGATTAGATTCTCAAATTGTCCGCCATAAGTAACATAATAACCTGAAGGAAGTTTTAAATCTTTATCTAGTTTCTGCTGAATTTCTTCTACAACACTTTTTATATCGCGTCCGCGAACATTCAAGCCAATTGTAATACGTCGTTTTCCATCTTCGCGGCTTACCTGAACCGGCCCTTGCTCATAATCGACAGCGGCAACCTGAGAGAGCGGTACCTGCTGACCATTTGGCAACGGAATAAACAAATTGCTCACATCTGTAATGTCGGCGCGATTGTCTTGATTCATCCTTACTACAACATCAAATCTTTTGCTTTCCTCGTAAATTTTACCAGCACTTTCTCCCGCAAATGAGGAACGGATTATTTGATTAATATCTGAAATATTCAATCCATATAATGCAATCTTATTGTAATCGTATTTAATTGTAATTTGAGGCAACCCTGTAACTTTATCCGCTTTTAAATCGCCAATTCCGTCAATATTTTTAATTTTTGAAATTAATTCGGTTGCTTTTGAATCCAGAATTTCTAAATCATCTCCAAAAATTTTAATAGCAACATCGCTTCGGCTCCCGGTCATCAGTTCATTAAAGCGCATTTGTATGGGCTGTGAAATTTCGATATTAGCACCAGGAATCACTTCCATTTCTTCTTTCATTGCATTGGCCAGATCTTCCCAATTATGATATTTTCCGGTCCATTCCTTTTTATCTTTCAAAACGATAATTAAATCACCGCTTTCAATTGGCATAGGATCGGTCGGAATTTCACCACTTCCAATTTTGGTCACAATCGTTTTAATTTCTGGAAATTTATCCTTTAGCAATTTCTCATATTTCGTAGTCGTCTCTACCATCTGCGTAAGCGAACTTCCCGTCATAATTGTGGCATTTATAGCCAAATCTCCTTCTTCAATAGTCGGAATAAATTCTCCTCCCATTGTATTGAAAATAATGAATGCCAGAGCAAATAAACCGAGAGAAATTCCTAAAACAAGCTTTTTAAACTGTAAAGCTTTTTCTAAAAATGGCTTGTAGAAAGATTCCAGCCAAACCATCATTCTATCACTGAAATTGGGTTTGTGTTCTGTTTTCTTCGAAAGAAACAAGGCGCTCATCATCGGCACATATGTCAGCGACAAAACAAAAGCTCCAATTACAGCAAAACCAACCGTCAGTGCCATTGGCTTAAACATTTTTCCTTCAGTTCCTATTAAGGCTAAAATAGGCAGGTAAACAATTAGAATTATGATTTCACCAAAAGCAGCGCTATTTCTGATTTTCGAAGCTGAATTGTAGACTTCAACATCCATTTCTTCCTGAGTTAACTCTTTTTTATTTTTTAGTTGCTGCAGATGATGCATTGTGGCTTCTACAATAATCACGGCGCCGTCTACAATAATACCGAAATCAATTGCGCCCAAGCTCATTAAGTTGCCGCTTACGCCAAAGGCATTCATCAAAATAACAGCAAAAAGCATTGCAAGAGGAATTACAGAAGCGACGATCAATCCGGCGCGAAGATTTCCAAGAAATAAAATCAATACAAAAATGACGATTAATGCGCCTTCTAATAAGTTCTTTGTAACGGTTCCTATGGCATTGTCAACTAATTTTCCTCTATCGATAAAAGCTTCAGCCACAACTCCTTCAGGCAGACTTTTATTAATCTGAATCATTTTTTCATGAATTCGATTAACAACAGCACTTGAGTTTTCTCCTTTTAGCATTAAAACTAAACCTGAAACGATTTCCCCTTTTCCGTCTTTTGTAGAAGCTCCGTAACGCAGTGCAACGCCTTCACGGACTTGGGCAACATCGCGAACCAGAACTGGCGAACCGTTGCGGTTTTTTACCACCACATTTCCTAAATCTGCAACTCCTTTTGCCATTCCGACACCGCGAATAAAATAGGCATATTGATCTTTTTCAATATAAGCACCACCGGTATTTTGATTGTTTTTTTCTAAAGCATCAAAAATTTCAGTAATTGTAACTCCAAGACTGTTTAGTGTATTTGGGTTGACAGCAATTTCATATTGTTTCAGTTTTCCTCCCCAAGCACTAACTTCCGCAACGCCTTTAATTCCCTGCAGCTGCGGAATAATAATCCAATCCTGAATGGTTCTTAATTGAACTGCATCGTATTTTTTTTCATAGCCTTTTTTGGCATAAACATCATACTGATAAATTTCTCCCAAACCTGTCGAAATTGGAGCTAGTTCTGGAGAGCCAGCATAAGACGGAATATTTTCTTCGGCTTGTTTTAATCTTTGAAAAATTTGTTCTCTGGCCCAATAAATATCAACATCATCTTCAAAAACGACGGTAACAACAGACAATCCGAAACGCGAAATACTGCGAAGTTCAATAATATCTGGAACCGTTTTTACGGCCTGTTCTAAAGGATAAGTAATTAATTGTTCGACTTCCTGACTTGCAAGCGTAGGCGCTGTCGTGATAATCTGCACCTGATTGTTTGTAACGTCCGGCAAGGCGTCAAGTGGCAGTTGTTTGAGCGAATAGCTTCCCAAAGCTATTAATACAAGGGTAAATAGCAGTATAAAGAATTTATTCTTTATACTGAACTGTATAATTTTATCTAACATTTGAATATATAATGATGTGAGAAATTAGACAAAGCTCTGTCTAGTTATTCTGTGGAAAATCCACTACAATCTCACCCAATTGAATTGGGCATCATTATGCTATTTGAGGAGGCTGCCAAATACTTCCGTAGAAATTAGAAGCAAAAACGGAATTGTAATTTGGTAATTGAATCGAAATAATAGAATATGCAACAGGAAAATCAATACTTACCAAGGATTGATAACTTAAAACCTGTGCACCACAGCAATTGCAGGCACAAAATGGCGAACACAAATCGCTGTTTTTATCATGCGAATGATTCGCTTCTGATGAAAACTGTGCAGTTTTATGAACAGCACTGTCCACTTCCATATCTGCACAAGGCATATTTGAAAGAGCCATCAAATAAATTGATAATATTATTGCTATCCATTTCACATTGTAAAAATAATATTTATTCTGTTATAAAAAATCTAAATTATTGAAAATGATGTTTATAAAAGATCATTATTTACAGCAAATGCAAGAAAAAAAATCAATTAAAAATTCTAGTTTATAAAAAAATATTAGAAATGGTAAGAAAATTTAGTTAACTTTAACAATAATTATCATATATAATTAGTTTTTTATTTCAAAGCCTTTTTGATCTATTTTATTATAAACCAAAAGAATACGCATAAAATCCCCTCAAGAATACCATAATACTTATTTATTTACGCAGTTTCTATTTAATTAATCCTAAAACCTTAATTCGATGAAATGTAATACAATAATATCTGCCTCATTATTATTCTTTAGCATGCAAATTTTCGGTCAAGTTTATACTGACAAGATCGTTGGAGAAAAAAACCAAGAATTAAAAGACAGTCTTAAAGTCGAAAAATATCCATATGCCTTACCAATATGGGGTGAGAAGGTAGCACAAAAAGGGTATAAATTGCCTTATTCTGCCGGACTTTCTGTTAATTATTTTTGGCAAGACTCTGAAATAAACATTAATGACCTTGAAGTTGGATTTAACAATGGTCCAATGTATAATTTAGATGAAATTGTACGTTTTGATAAATCTTCTGTTGAAGCTGGTGCAGTAACCATAAGACCTGATATCTGGCTGCTTCCTTTTTTAAATATTTATGGCATTTTGGGAAAAGCAAATACCACAACAAAAATCAATGCCGGAATTTGGGTTCCGGATGCAGATAATAATTGGTCGCAAGTTGCCAGTTTTAGTACTAAAGCCAATTTTAATGCTACAACAGTTGGGATAGGAATGACGCCAACAATCGGAATTGGAGGCGGATGGCTGGCGCTTGATATGAATATGTCATGGAGTGATGTCAGTGCACTGGATAAGCCCGCTTTTTCTTATATTTTTGGTCCGAGATTAGGCAAGACTTTTAAGTTTAATAAAAAAGATGAAAATATAGCATTTTGGGTTGGTGCCTTTAGAGTTCATATTTCAGGAGATACTAATGGAAATATAGCCTTGTCTGATATTTTTGATTTGGATACTGCACAAGGAAAAGTCGATGAAGGATTAACAAAGATATCTGATAACCAGACAAAAGTAGATAATTGGTGGAATGGCTTAACCCCTGCACAACAAAATAATCCTATAAATATTACCAAACATGATACCGCAAATAGAGCTTTAGAAAGCGCAGGAACATTCTTAACGCATTTAGACGGCGCTTTAAGTACAGCTGAAACTTCAACTATACAATATTCTCTTCAGAAAGCACCTAAAGACATGTGGAATTTTATTACTGGTACCCAATATCAATATAATAAGCACATTATGTTTCGATTTGAAGCAGGATTTTTAGGAACCCGTACACAATTTCTAGGCGGACTTCAGTATCGTTTTGGACTTTAAAGCCAATTTTATGAAAAAAGGTTTATTACTTTCTATTGTATTCTTTTGCATTGCTCCTGTGCATTCTCAAGTTTTAATTTCATTGATTTTTGGAGACAAGCTGAATTCTCCCTTTTTAGAATTTGGTTTAGAAGGCGGTGCCAATTTCTCGACTATTTCTAACTTAGAATCTTCTGGAACGAATGTGGGATTTAATCTTGGTTTTTATTTTGATTTTCGCTCTAAAAAAAATCCAGCCTGGATGATTAATACTGGTGTTATTGTAAAATCACCTATGGGAGCACATGGAATTCCAGTATACTCTTTAGACGATGTAAATTTAGACAATACGTTTACTGGCGGAAGCGTAAATCGCGAAATTCGTTATTTTAATGTTCCTATTTTAATTAAATACCAATTCAAAAATAATATTTATTTAAAGACGGGACCTCAATTAGGTTTGCTGGCAACAGCTTTTGATGAATTTAAAAATGAAATCAACAAAGACGATGTTGTTTATAAAAAAAATATCAGAGATCAAATTCATGTGATAGATGCAGGTCTAGCTTTAGGCGCAGGTTATCATATGAATGTTGGAAATGGCTTAAATATTACTGTCCAATATTACTACGGTCTAGTACCTGTAATGAAAGGTGACGGTCCGGATCAATACAACAGATCTTTATATGTAACCGCTGGAATACCCATTGGAAAAGGAAAAGCCGCGAAAAAAAGAGCTGAAAAAGAAGCTGAATTAAACAAAATAATTTTGCCAGAAGATGAAAAACCAAAACCTGAAAATTAAGTTTAACTATTAATTGAAGTTAGAAACTGAAGGATTTCCTCATTTGTTAAGATGAAGTCAGGATTTGTATATAAAATAGCGTTATTAGGCATAAAAGGCATCTCTGCAGAAAGCGGATTTTGAACTGCAATAGTACCGCCAGCTTCCTTAATTGCTTTTAAGCCCTGTGTTCCATCAGTATTAGAACCAGATAATAAAATCCCGATCAAACTGTCTCCATACACTTCGGCCGCAGATTCAAATGATACGTCTATGCTTGGACGGCTGTAATTTATTTTTTCAGAAGTGTCTAATGCAAGAAAATCATTTTTTTCGAAAAGCAAATGATAATTAGATGGCGCTATATAGATAAATCCAGTTGAAAGAGGCACTTTATCTTCTACCGCTTTTACTTTTATACTTGATTTTAATGTAATTAGCTCCTCTAAGGTTTGATCATCTGTGCTTTTTCTATGCAGTACAATCACCATTGCATAATCATTTAATTTGTATAATTCAGGCAATATCTGCATCAAAGCATTTAAGCTTCCTGCAGATCCTCCTATAATTACTACTTTACAGCCTGATATTATTTTATCTTCCTCCATATTTTCTCTTTTTCCAACTGTTTGTATTTGTTTGGAGCAACAGAATATTTTATGGTTTCTTTAGTTCCTAAAGCCAAAAAACCTAATACAGCTAAGCTTTCATCAAATAGATTGATAACTCTTTTTTGCAGATTAGTATCAAAATAAATTAAAACATTACGACATAAAATCATATCAAATTCATTGAATGATGTATCTGAAACTAAATTATGCTGCGAAAAAACCATCTTCTCAGCTAACTCTTCATTAAACTTTGCTATTCCGTAATTGGCTATATAGTAACTAGAAAAGTCTTCCTGACCGCCTGCATCACGATAGTTTTCTGAATATTCTTTCATCATTCGCAAAGGAAAAATTCCTTTTTTGGCTGTTTCCAAAACAGTTGCATTAATATCTGTCGCGTAGAGCAGTGATTTATGCAGCAAACCAGCTTCTTTCAGCATTATAGCCATAGAATAGACTTCTTCGCCTGTAGAACAGCCTGCATGCCATAATCTTATAAAAGGTTTTGTGCCTAACAAAGGCAAAATTTCATTTCTAACTACTCGATAAAAACCAGGATCGCGAAACATCTCGGTAACGTTTACCGTAATTTCATCAATCATTCTTTTGTAATATTCTGGATCGTATCGAACTTTTGAGAGAAATTCATGAAAATGGGTAAATCCATCTAAATGAAAAACTCTGTTGACACGCCTTTTTAATGAAGCTCTGGAATAGCTCCCAAAGTCAAAACCATAATATTCATAAACATCATTTATAAGCGTTTCTAATTCGATATCCTCAATCATAATCCATCAAATTTTGCTTAAAACAAGCAGTAATTTATCTACATCAACTGGTTTAGAGACATAATCATCTGCACCCGCTTCCAAACATTTTTCTTTATCGCCTGTCATGGCCTGTGCCGTTACCGCAACGACAAAAGTAGACTCTCTTGACGGAATCTTTTTTATTAACGGAATTGCTTCATAACCATCCATTTCAGGCATCATCATATCAATTAAAATGGCATCAATATGCTGATTATCTGATTCTAATAATTTCAAAGCCTCTTCTGCACTTAAACAAGACACACAATCAAATGATTTTGCACGCAAAGTATTTTCTAAAGCAAAAATATTTCTAGAATCATCATCAATAATTAAGAGTCTTTTTTTATTCATATTGCCCACTTTTATATATTTTTTTGCCACAAATTTTAGGAATTCACGAATCAATTATTTGATTGAAATCTAAAATTCGTAAAATTCGCAGCAGTATTTTTATTTATATTTTATCATACAGCCAAACTCGCAAAAGCGAAAGCAATTGATCAATATCTACTGGTTTTGTAATATAATCAGAAGCTCCTGCTTTGATGCATTTTTCTCGATCGCCGGTCATGGCTTTTGCTGTTACGGCAATCAAAGGTAAATTCAAGAATTTAGGAATCGAACGTATTTTTTCAGCTGTTTCGTAACCGTCCATATTTGGCATCATCATATCCAGCAAAACAATGTCAGTATCGGTATGTTCTTCTAAGATTTTGATGGCTTCTTTACCATCAAAAGCTGTAATTACATTCATTTTAAATACCTCTAGAGCTTTTGTCAATGAATAAATATTACGAACATCATCATCTACAATCAACACCTTTTTTTCGTGCAGAATATTATTTAGTAAATTTAGCTTTTTATGGCTTTCTTTTTTGCCTTTTCCTTCTTTTTTATCTTCAACTAAATGCAAGAAAAGCGAAACTTCATCAAGCATTCTTTGGTAAGAATGCGCTGTTTTTACAATAATAGAATCGGCGTATTTTTTAATTTTAACTTCTTCTTTAATTGATAAGCTTTTCCCTGTAAATACAATTACCGGAAGATTTTCTAAACCTGGACTTTTCTTAACGCCATCTAAAATTTGATACGCCTGTTTGTCCGGAATTCCCATATCTAGAATTACACAATCTACTTCTGATTTTGTTAAAACTTCTAAACCTTCAGAAACATCACTTTTAATTTCTGAATTGATGTTGTAAGTTTCTAAAAAGAAAGCCAATGCTTTTGCATGTTTTGGATTGTCTTCTATAATTAAAACCTTCTGTGCTTCTTTATTAATGATATGTTCGATTCTTAAAAATACATCGGGAATTTTATCAAAAGCCACTGGTTTATCTAAGAAATCTACAGCGCCTTTCAGTAAACTTTCCTGTTTCAATTTATGCGATGACATAATGTGAACCGGAATATGTTTGGTTGCTGAGTGATTTTTTAATTCTTCTAAAACTTCCCAACCGCTTTTTATTGGAAGTTCGATATCTAATAAAACACCAATTGGGTTATAAATTAAGGCAAAGTTTAAAGCATAATCGCCTCGTACGGATACAACACCCTTATATCCTTTTTTTCTGCTAAAAGCCAAAAGTGATTTTGCAAAATTGATATCATCTTCTACAATCAAAATTACTTTGTCTCCAGGTTTAATTGTATCTCTGTCATCTTCGATTTCATCTGGAATGACAACACTTAAATATTTGTTTTTTTCAGGAGCTTTTTCTTCTTCTTCTTCAATTTCTGTAAATTCTGTTGGCGGTATTTTTTCAACATTAACTTTTCCAGCTAGAGATCCAAAAACGGGCAGACATAATGTAAATGTACTTCCTTCTTTCACTTTGCTGTTCAAGATAATTTCTCCTCGAAGCAGTTTTGCCAATTCCCTGCTGATTGAAAGTCCTAAACCAGTTCCGCCATATTTACGTTTTGTAGAACCATCCGCTTGTTGGAAAGCTTCAAAGATAAGAGGCTGTTTTTCTAACGGAATTCCAATTCCAGTATCTTTTACAATAAAGCAAATGATTTTATCATCGTCTGTATTGATTTTAATTTCTAACGTTACTTTTCCTTTTTCTGTAAATTTAATTGCATTCGATATTAAGTTTTTCAGAATCTGTTCTAAACGCATTTTATCTGTTTTAATGACAACTGGCGCATCTTTAGAAATAATTTCAAACGTAATTCCTTTTTCTTTGGCAATCAAATTAAACAGATTCCATAAATTATCTGTAATTTCTTTAGTCGAAACATCTAAAAATTCAAGTTCCATTTTTCCAGCTTCAATTTTAGATAAATCTAAAATCTCATCGATTAATCCTAACAAACTGTTTCCAGAACTCTGAATTACTTTTGCAAATTCAATTTCTTCTGGAACCATGCTTTTATTATTATTTTCAGACAATAATCTGCTTAAAAGCAAAATTGAATTCAGAGGTGTTCTTAATTCGTGCGACATATTCGCCAAAAACTCAGATTTATATCGCGTTGTAAGTTCTAAAGCTTCAGATTTCTTTTGGATTTCGTTGTTTTTTTCTTCCAATAAAACACTTCTTTCAGACAATTCTTCATTGGTTTGTTCCAATTCTTCCTGCTGTACACGCAATTCTTCTTCAGAAGCCTGAAGTTTTTCAGTCTGTGCTTCTAATTCGGCATTAATGGCTTCTAATTCACTGTGCTGTACTTGAAGTTCTTCTGATTGTGATTTGGTTTCTTCAAGCAATTCCATTACTCGTTTTCTGTTTTGAGTCGATTTAATAGCAATTCCAATATTATTTGAAATGATTTTTAAAAACTCTAAATGCAAATCAGAAAAACCGTAAACGCTTGCCAATTCAACAGCACCTTCTGTTCTGGTATCCATTAAAGGAAATGCGACAATATGTGTTGGTTTTATTTGGCCCAAAGCATAGTTAATCTGAATATCATCTGGAGATAATGTTTTTAGTTCTAACATTTTGCCAGAAACAATAGACTGACCAATCAAACCTTCGCCTTTTTGAAGACGTTCGCGATTTTTGCTCGGTATGTAGCTATATCCTCCAGCAACATATAGTTCATTATCTTCTAAAACATATAAGACTCCAGCACTGCTGTTAGTGTAATTACACAAAAATTCAATAACATCTTTTGATAATTTTTGAAGTGTTTTATCACCCAGCATCACATTATTAAGATTAGCAATACCAGTTTGAAGCCATTCTTTTTGAGACAATAACTCGAAAGAATTTTTTAAAGAAACTCCCATGTTGTTCAGTGATTCTCCAACGCTTCCAAGAGCATCAGACTCTGTATCGTCTACACGAATATCATAATTTCCGTTCGAAATATTGCTTGCAATTGAGCTGATAGCCACAATTCTATCTGCAGTCTCTTTATCTTTCTTTTCTAATTCATGCTGTAGCAATAATCGTTCGCTGTAATCTTTTAAAATCCTGAATAAAAAAACAATCGAAATAACAAAAGCAATTACAAAAGCCACAATTATTAAAACTAAGCTATAGGTACCATATCGCTCTGATGTTTCATTTCTTTCTTTTAAAAGTACTTGTTCTGTACCTTCAACTTTCTTAATATGATCCCTTAATTCATTAATCATTAAGCGTCCTTCATTAAGATCAAAAGTAATTGTACTTTTCCCTAATCGCTTTTTGACGATTTGATTGTTAAGGTATTTAAAAAAATTAATTCGCAGAACCTTAAGTTCTTTTAACTGTTTTTGCTGTATTGGATTATCTATAGTAAGTTCTTCCAGCTTATCAAAATAACTGTTAGATTTTGCCTGAGATTCATTATACCGATCTACAAACTGCTCATCTCCAGTAATAAGATAACCACGCATACTGGTTTGCGCTTCTGTAATTATTGCAGAACCTTCATTTAAATTATAAATTACCTCTTGTGTATGATTTACCCAAAAATTACTATTCAGTAAATTTTTTATACTCAAAAAAGAGGCTGTAGAACTGATCATTAATACTAGTAAAGAAACTAATGAACTAATTAATAAATTTCTTTTAAAATTATTATTCTTCATACTTGTAAATTATAATTATTCGTATTTTAAAGGAAGGACGATAATGAAGCTTGCACCCTCTCCTATTTTACTTTTTGCTGTGATTAATCCGTTATGTTTTTCGATGATTTTTTTGGCAATTGCCAGTCCAATTCCGGTTCCTTCGTACGATTGTCGATCGTTTAAACTCTGAAAAATAATGAAGATTCTGTCCAGATAAATTTCATCAAAACCAATTCCGTTGTCTTTTACAATAATTCGGCAAAATTTCCCTTGCGGGGAAGTCGGACTCTCAAATGATTTTTCCGAAATTAATTCAGATGTAATTTCAATTAGCGGACGTTCTGAATTTCCTGAGAACTTTAAGGCGTTTCCAATTAAATTTTGAAAAACTTGTCTCAGCTGACTCGGAATACTGTCTATAGTAGGAAGTTCAGTGCTTTTTACTGTTGCATTTTTGCGTTCTATAAGATAATCAAAATCAGATAAAACTTCTTGCAAAACTACATTTAGGTCTGTTACCTCAGGTTTTACCTGCGAAGATAGTCGAGAATATGCGAGGAGATCTGTAATTAAAGTCTGCATTCGTTCTGCCGATTTAATAGTTCTATCGACATAATCTACCGCTTTTTCATCAGCCGTTAAATAAAGCTCTTTGATGATTTTTATAAAGATTTGGATCTTTCTTATGGGTTCATTCAAATCATGCGAGACTACCCAGGAAAATTGCTGGAGTTCATGATTTTTCATCTCTAATTCTTCGTTTTTCAAAACCAGTTCTTTAGTTCTTTCTGCGATCTTAATTTCGAGATTATCTTGCGCTTCTTTCCTGATTTTGATTTCTTTAGAAAGAAGATCTTTTATGCCTTTTAATTCGTTTTGCTGTTCGTAAATTTTAATGAATGTCTTTACTTTTAAAATCAGCAAATCGCTGTCAACGGGTTTTGTTATATATTCTACAGCTCCGGTTTCATATCCCTTAAAAATGTATTTTTTTTCGATATTAAGTGCCGATAGAAAAATAACCGGAATATCTTTAGTGCGTTTGTTGCCAGAAAGAATTTTTACTACTTCAAATCCATCAAGTCCTGGCATCTGAACATCCATTATAATAAGACAATAGTTAGTCTTTAAGATTTTTTTCAGGGCTTCTTCTCCAGATTCCGCAGTATCTACATCGATATTATGCAGCTCCAATGTTTTTTTTAAGGCAATTATATTTGCCTTTATATCGTCTACGATTAATACCATACTGTTTTGGGGGAGTAAAGTTTTATTATGATTGTTAATTTAATATTAATTAAAAAAATGCTGTTTAAAGTATCTGATTCTATTTTAAACAACACTGGTCAAACCGTCAAATTTATTAAAAAAAAGAAGATAGCTCTTTTATCTAAAATTCGATTTGTTACATAATTCCCATGTTTAAATATGAAATTATATAAAGATTTATTGAGACAATTTTAATTTT
This sequence comes from Flavobacterium sp. JLP, assembly GCF_015350755.1. NCBI lineage: Bacteria > Pseudomonadati > Bacteroidota > Flavobacteriia > Flavobacteriales > Flavobacteriaceae > Flavobacterium > Flavobacterium sp. JLP. Next base: position 458,158 of record NZ_JADKPS010000001.1, read on the forward strand.
ATTTCAGTTAAATATTTAAACTGTAGCTATTTAAATTAGAGTTAGATTAACTGCTCTAAATTTTATGTTATGAAAAAGAGAAAAACATTTCCTGAACAAAAACAGGAACTTCCGGGAAATGAATATCAAATGAATCCCGAACCAGAAATTATTCGTGAAAATTATGCAGGAAGCGGCAAACTTCTCGGAAAAGTAGCTTTTATAACTGGCGGCGATAGCGGTATTGGCCGAAGCGTCGCTGTACATTTTGCCAGAGAAGGCGCTAATATTGCAATTGTTTATTTAAAAGAGGATAAAGATGCCTTGGCAACTAAAGAATTAATAGAAAAAGAAGGCCAGCAGTGTTTAATAATAAGCGGTGATTTGAAAGATGAAAAATTCTGCAAAAGTGCCGTCAAAAAATGTATTGATACTTTTAAAAAATTAAATATTTTAGTTAATAATGCTGCAGTACAATTTCCGCAAAACGAATTAGAAAAAATAACTTCGTCACAGCTTCGAAAAACATTTGAAACGAATATTTATCCGTATTTCTATATTACAAAAGCAGCGTTGGCCTTTTTAAAAGAAGATGATGCAATTATCAACACAAGTTCTGTTACAGCATATCGAGGCAGTGAACATCTTGCTGATTATGCCAGTACAAAAGGTGCGATTGTGAGTTTTACAAGATCATTATCGACTATGCTTGCGAAGAAAAAAATAAGAGTAAACGGAGTTGCGCCAGGCCCAATCTGGACGCCATTAATTGTAGCAAGTTTTGATAAACTTTCAGATTTTGGCAAAGACAACCCGATGGGACGAGCCGGACAGCCATCAGAAGTTGCGCCTGCCTATGTTTTCCTGGCATGCAATGACAGCAGTTATATTACCGGACAATTCATTCATATTAACGGTGGTGAATTGGTTGGAAGTTAATTTTTGAGGGACATAGGTTCAGAGGGACAAAGGCTCAAAGGTTTTCTAGGATTCGCAAATATTACTTTGAGAAGATGGAAAGCAAACTGATAACTTAATGGCATTCACATTTCACATTTCACAATTTACAAATAAAAAGCTATGAACTTCACTGATATTATAGGGCTCTTCGCAGGAACTTGTGTTACTCTATCTGTCATACCGCAGATCTTGAAAGTTTGGAAAACGAAAAAAGTAAAAGCTATCTCGCTTAAAACATTCAGCATCCTAACTTTTGGGCTGCTGGTATGGATTATCTATGGAATTTTGAAAAACGACTTGCCTATTATAATTACAAACAGTGTTTCACTAACCCTCAATCTAATCATGGTTTATTTTATTATTTATTATGAGAAAGAATGATTTTTAAGTTGTTTAGATTCTAAGATACTGAGCTTATAAATTTTCATGTAAATATTTGCTCACTTTGAGTGGGCGTCCTACGGATATTACTCGTTCCTCGAAAGACAAAAATCATCTTTCGACAATTATATCCAGTGAAATTAATAAATCAAAAAAAAAACAGCCCGTTAAAAGCTGTTTCGTGATTGTAGAAGTGGTATATGTGATGCTTATTAGCTAGCTAGTTTTTGGTTGTATGACTTAAATGAGAAATGGTATTTCTCTTTCAAAATGCGAGGCAGATAATTTCGGCTGGCTGCACCTGCAGCAGTAATAACTTCTGAAAAATTTATGTTTGAAATTCTTTTTATTTCGTTTAATTGCCTCGAAGCTAAGTTTACGATTGGATCAAAAGTTTTCAAATAATTATAACTATGCTGCGCTATCTCTAATTCAAAAATGTCTTTTAAAATACTTTTTCTAAGCAAAGTACCCACAATTCCTTTTTGGGGAACAGCTTTGTATTCTTGCAATTTTTCAGAAATTTTCAAATTTTCTTTTCCTATATAAATGAAATTTCCAGAAGAGTCGTTTGTGAAATGTTTTTTAACTTGAGAACTTAATTCACTATTCTTATTTTCTACAGCAAACGTCGGCATTCCAAGAATTGTGAATTGTATGCGTTTGTGGCTTTCAAAAAACAAAACACTATTGATTACTGAAGAATTGTTTAAAACTGCTGATTGGCTCTTTTTAAGATTTCTCTTCTCTCCATTTACACCAAAACTATGTGTAATATTTCCGTTTTCACAATACACAAAAAATACCGGTGCAGACTGAAACGATTCTATACTTAAGCTTACATCTTGATTAAATACAAGATCAAAATGCATGAATAATACTTTATCATCGAAGCGAGTTCCTTTTATTGACCCTTTTGTCCATTTAGATTTAATCTCTAGATTGTATTCATTGTTTTCAGCGATTAACTCGCCATTGAAACTATCTTTAAGGTCATTAAAAACAGCATCGAATCCTCCAGTATTTAAGTATAGTTTTTTCATTTGTTCGGTTTTTTAAATATATGTTTCGTACTTATTTACGTACAAAACTTTACTTTGGTTTCTAACTCATTTTGTATAATACAAATTTCATACATATTGCAAATCAAATCCTTATACAATTTCAGTAAGATATTTCATAATTTTTAGTTTGAGTTTCAAAGACGCACAGTCCCAAAGGTTCAAAGTTTTCTGACAGGCCTTTTTGTATGTGGCCTCCTTTAAAAAAAGGATCATAGGATAGATTTTACGCTTCTATATCACATTATATTATATCATTTTCAGATTAAGTATTTGATGCTTTGCACAATAATAATACTCTGAACCTATGCAGCTTTGCAGCTTTGCACCTTTGTACCTTTGTACCTTTGTACCTTTGTACCTTTGTACCTTTGTACCTTTTGCACCTTTGCACCAAACGCAAGTGCAAAAAAAAAGCAGCTGCTTCAGACGAATCTGAAACAACTGCTTCCCAGCAAAATAAAAAATACTTCCCTATTTTTATTTTAGGTAAGTTCGTTGATATCGGCGTTTGTAGAATAATTTCCTTCAGGAATATCCTTAAAAAATTCGGCTTCTTCTAAATCAGCCGTTGGCCCATATCCCAATAAATGAGTTCCTTTTCGTTGGTCTTTTGTTTCGATCACATATAAAATCGACATGTCATCAGGATCACTCATTCCTTCGTAACGGTGATGGGCTACAATATAAATTTCGTCAGGCTGATAAGCATACTTTGTTTCTGCATCAATTAAACAGCCTTTATCAAATAAATAATTTGTTGTATAGCCTTCATTTTGATATTTGTCGATATAGTCGGTTTCGTGTTTTTGTTCCTTTTTCATGACTGATTGAATTTTAAGATTTTTTATTCAAATCTATTGTTTACCCAAATTTCATCAATGATATCAAATAAAATTAACTCAATAGATTTAAAAATTGCCTCATTCAAAAAAATAAAAATCAAATCAAAAATTATTTTACTAATTTTAACAACTATCTAAATAATCAAAGCGTTTTCGCGCAATAAAAACACACAAAATACATTTTGATGAGTACTATAAATCATGATTTCCTGGCTAATGGAGGCGAAATGGGTACATTAACTCGAGCTAAAGACTGGAGCAAAACCTCTGTTGGATCTCCAGAAACATGGCCTCAAAGTTTACGTACTACATTAGGAATTCTTTTAAACTCAAAGTTCCCAATGTTTTTGTTTTGGGGACCAGAACATATTTGTTTTTATAATGATGCTTATCGTCCAAGTCTTGGAAATGATGGAAAACATCCTGCAATATTAGGTCAGAAAGGAGCAGAATTTTGGCCAGAAATTTGGGATTTTATTCAACCCTTAATAAATCAGGTTCTTAAAGAAGGCGAAGCAACTTGGCACGAAGATCAATTATTGCCTATTTACAGAAACGGAAAAATGGAAGACGTTTACTGGACATTTAGTTATAGTCCGGTAAATAATGATGACGGAAAAGCTGAAGGTGTGCTCGTTATTTGCAACGAAACTACCGATAAGGTAAACATACTTAAAAAACTCGAAAACAGCAATCAGCGCTATCTAGATAACATTCTCCAGACTCCAAATGCAATGTGCATTTTTAGGGGTGAAAATCATGTTATTGAAATTGCAAACGAACTCATGCTCGAAATTTGGGAACGAAAAATCGAAGATGTTATTAATAAACCTGTTTTTGAAGCTTTGCCAGAAGCTACAGGCCAAGGTTTAGAAGATATATTAAAAGAAGTTTATACAACGGGAGAAAAATTCATCGCTTATGAACTTCCTGTAAAATTAATACGCAATGGCAAAATTGAGAATACTTTTATCAATGTAGTTTATGAAGCCTTGAAAGAACCTGACGGAACAATTTCTGGTATTGTAGCTATTGCCAATGATGTTACAAGACAAGTCACATCTCGAGCCGCCGTCGAAGAAAGCGACAGGCGATTTAGAAATATGGTAAAACAGCTTCCGTTAGGTATTGCCATCCTTAAAGGTGATGATTTAATTGTAGAAATGGCCAATACTACTTATCTTCAAATTTTAGATAAAAGCGAAAAAGAGATTCTCAACAAACCCGTTTTTACTGCCGTTCCAGAAGCCAGAGATAAGGTATACCCTTTACTTTCTAAAGTTTATAAAGACGGTATTCAATATTCTACAGATGAATTAGAAGTTACTTTAAATCGTTATGGCAAAGAGGAGATTTGCTATTTTAATTTGGTTTTTCATCCCTTAAGAGAAGAAAATGACGTTGTTACAGGCGTAATAATTGTAAGTTATGAAGTGACAGAAGCTGTAAAAGCAAGATATCTTTTGACAGAAAGTGAAAATGCTTTTAGAAAATTAATCATGGACTCTCCTATTGCAATGGCTATTTTTAGAGGTAAGGACCATATTATCGAATTAGCTAATAATACTATGATGAATACGCTCTGGCATAAAGGTCTTAATGAAACAATTGGTAAACCTTTGTTAGAAGTTTTTCCAGAATTAGAAGGACAAAAATATCCCGAATTATTAAATGAAGTTGTTTCGAGCGGAAAAGTTATCCATGAAAATGAATCTGTCGCTTATATAGATATTAAAGGAAAACTCAAAAAGTTTTATCTTGATTACCAATACACGCCATTGTTTGAAAAAGAAGGTGAAATATCAGGAGTCATGGTTAATGTAAATGATGTCAGCGATAAGGTGCGAGCTCGAAAAAAAGTCGAAAATGCCGAGCAAAGAGCACGTTTAGCTGCTGAAATTGCTGAAATCGCCACTTGGGATTTAGATATTCCAACACAGAAAATAATTTATTCTGAAAATTTACCTATTGTTTTTGGACATGAAAAAAATATAAAGTTAACTCGTCTGCAAATGCAGCAACAAATACATCCTGACGATAAGTGGATTTTAGAAAAAGCATTTGAAATTGCTCTTAAAACAAGTATTTACAAATACGAAAGCCGCATTATCAAGCCTGACAATACTATTGCTTGGATAAAAGCGCACGGCAAAATATTTTTTGATGAAGATAAAGAACCGATCAAAATGATTGGTACTATAATGAATATTACAGACGAAAAAAACAATCAGGAAATTTTAATGAAAAGCGAGCAGAAATTTAGGCTTCTCGCTGATTCTATGCCACAGTTTATCTGGACAAGTGATGCGTTGGGAAACATAAATTACTTTAATGAAGCTGTTTATACTTTTTCTGGTGTTGATAGAAGTGAAATCGGCAAATATGGCTGGTTGCAAATCGTACACCCTGATGATCGTGAAGAAAATGTAAGAATATGGATGGAATCAATTAAAACAGGTAATGACTATTTGTTCGAGCATCGATTTCGTCGTGGAGACGGACAATACAGGTGGCAGTTAAGCCGCGCCATTGCTCAAAAAGATGCTGAAGGAAACATTCAGATGTGGGTTGGTACAAGTACAGATATTCAAGATCAAAAAGATTTTACCGATCAGCTTGAAAAAGTTGTTCATGAACGAACCGAAGAATTGGAGCTAAAAAACAAAGACTTGATTAATATGAATATTGAACTTCAATCTTTTGCGTATATCTCGAGTCATGATTTGCAGGAACCTTTGCGAAAAATTCAAACTTTTGCAAGTCGATTATCTGATTTAGATGAACAGAATATTTCGGCGAATGCCAAAACATACTTAAGCCGGATTGAGTTTGCAGCGAAAAGAATGCAGACTTTGATTCAGGATTTGTTGACGTATTCAAGAACAAATTCAGCAGAAAGAGTTTTTGTCAGTACAAATCTAGATGATATTGCCGAGGAAATAATAAGTGATTTTTCAGAACGGATTGAAGAGAAAAATGCTCAAGTAAATTTTGAACCTTTAGGAGAAGTTACTGTTATCCCTTTTCAGTTTAGGCAATTACTGCATAATTTGATCGGAAATGCCATAAAATTTTCTAGAAAAGACGTAACACCAATTATTTATATTAAAGCAGAAAGAATTAAAGGAAGCACTATTAAGCATGTGGTTGATTTTCCTGAAAAAAATTATTACCATCTTAAAGTTACTGATAACGGAATTGGTTTCGATGCTGCTTACAAAGAAAGAATCTTCGAGGTTTTTCAGCGTTTAAATACCGAAAGCGAATTTGTGGGAACTGGAATTGGCTTGGCAATCGTAAAAAAGATTGTAGAAAACCACAAAGGAATTATAACCGCAATAGGAGAAAAAGACAAAGGGGCTACTTTTGATATCTATATTCCTGAATTACAATAATTTAATTATGTTTTATAAACAAAGTTTTTATCGGTTGGAGTAAAATTTCTCCAATCGATCTCAAGAGCATGCTCTATAGATTTTATAATGTCTTTCATTAAAATAGGCTTTGTTATAAAATAATTAGCACCTAATTTACGACATCTTTCTATAATACTTGGCTCGTTTGAAGTAGAAAAAATAACGACGGGAATATCATTTTTTTCTTCAGAGTTTCTAAGCTCAGTCAAAACATCAAAACCATTTTTGCCTGGCATATTCAAATCCAAAAAAACAACATGTGGTGTTGGCGGCGGGTTGTAAATTGCATTTAATAACTTTTCACCCCCAGTATAGGTCTGAAGCTTTACTTTCTTTGGTAATGAATCGACTGCATCTGAAAAAATGCTCAAATCATCTTCATCATCATCAGTATAAAAAATAGTAAAATCACCCATGTGGTATTATGTTAATTTGGTTTGTTTTTCTGCATTCAAATGTACATAAAATTAATGGATTTTAAATTTCATAATTTAATTTTTAGTAATTGAAATCTCATAATTTTTAAATCAAATTCTATAACCTTAAAAAGTATAAAAAGTTCAACTTTACTATAATCAAGTTTTAGATAAAACTATCGCTCTATACCTCATCTAATGAGATATTTAATGAAATAAATTTATAATAATAAACTAAAAAATTAAAGTCATGGGAGATCATAAAGACCTTACGAACGAATTTGCTGTAGATAAAATTAAAGATCTGGCAGAAAACATAAAAACTTGTATGTTTTGTACATACGACGAATATAGACTTCAATCGCGACCAATGTCAGTTCAAAAAATTGATGACAAAGGACAGCTTTGGTTTTTATCTGATAGAAACAGCAGTCAAAACGCAGAAATTACGCTGAATCCTCAAGTTGAATTATTTTTTGCTGAGCCGCACGATAAATTTTTAACCTTGCACGGATCTGCTTCTATTTCTTACGATCGAGAAACAATAAAAGAATTATGGGATCCTATTGTAAAAGTCTGGATGCCAGGCGGAGAAGATGATCCAAATTTAAGTGTTATAAAAGTTGTTCCTGAAGATGGTTATTACTGGAATAACAAACACGGAAAAATGGTTGCCATTGCAAAAATGACTGCAGCTTTTGTAAGCGGTACAACAATGGATGACGGAATTGAAGGAAATTTAAGTTTATAATTCAATAGCTTAAATTTAAACTGCAAAGTCTGCTAAGATTTACGAACACTAAGATTGATTTCTTTATGTACTCTCGTAAATCTTAGCAGACTTTGCATTTTAAAAAAGCTGCTGTAATTCTAACGCATTCAAAATTCCAGCTTCGCTCGCAGTATTATTAAAATATACAAATGCTGGTTTTGAAGCAATTTCAGCTTTTATATCAACTAATTCTTGAGTTGAATAACTGGAATAAAACATTTTAGGAACTCCATGAAGCCTAATGAAAATCAGTGGGAAATCTTTAAAAATAGTTTGTGGCAATTGTGGGTGACTTACACTGCAAAACGTAATATTGTTTTCTAAAAAAGCATTCCAAACCTCTTTATTCCACCAGCTTTCGTGACGAAATTCGACGACATTTTTAAAGTTTAAATCAAGATTATCAATTATTTGGTGCAAGCGTTCTGAAGTAAATTGATAACTTGGCGGAAACTGAAATAATATACAGCCCAGTTTTTCTTTTAATCCCAAATTACAGACATTATAAAACGCTGTGATTAAATTTTCACAGTCATTAAATTTCTTAAAATGCGTAATATCTTTTGGAGCTTTTACTGAAAAAATAAAATTTTCAGGCGTTTTATTATACCAATTTTCAAATATTCTTAAAGTAGGAAACTTATAAAAACTTCCGTTGAATTCATAGGTATTAAAATGCTGGCAGTAATAATCAAACCATTTTGAAGATGGCAAATTTTCTGGATAGAAAATTCCTTTCCAGAATCGATTATAAAAACTCGAACACCCTATTAAAACTTCATTTTTCATACGTGTAATTGTTGGCAATTGGTACAGAAAAAACTTCTTCTATTTTTAGATCCAGTGTATTTTTTTTCCATAGGAAGATTGCATCTTAAACAGGTAGATTTGGCATGTGCGAGCCAATGCTGTTTCAATTCAAATTTTTTCTTCCAATACAGAAATTCAAAACTATATATGGACGATTCTGTAATAAGTTCATCGATTTTTTCAGATGGAATTTTGCTTACCAATGATTCTGGCTGAATATGGCATCGGTACAAAACTTCATTTTTAATTATATTCCCTACTCCAGAAAAAATATTCTGATCTAAAAGTGCATCGCAAATCATTTGGTCTGGAATTTTATCTAGGCTTCGTTTGGCCTTTTGCGGATCCCAGTTTTCATTCATTACATCTTCACTCCAATCGTAATGACTGTTGACATCTCCTTCTAAAATTTTAACAGAACAGGTATAAAAATTGAGTTCTCCATCATCAAAAATAAGGCTGAGTCGCGGTGTGGTTTCTTTTCGTTCGTTTATTCGATAGGTTCCAAACATCAGCAAATGAATTTTAACGGTAAATCCGTCAAAGCAAATTAAAAAATGTTTTCCCCAAGTTTTAAAGGCAAGTATTGTTTGGTCTGTGAGGCGTTGCATATCAATTGAACTATTTCCAGAAGCAGAAATTATTTTCTTCCCTGCGAATTGCTGTACTTCCTCTTTTAATATCAATATAGATGGACCTTCCGGCATAATATGGCGTTTAAGTTAATAAAAAATAAAAGTGCAGTTTTTCAGGCTGCACTTAAAGGCTATCTTATCTGTGTCTATTAGTCTGCTTCAGCAGCTTCAAGATTTACGGCATTTACAGCAACTTCAGTCAATTTTTTATCCGCACCTTTTTCCTCATCAAGCGTTTGTTCTAATAAGGCAGCCGCTTCTGTCAAACCTAATGTTTCAGCAAATTGTCTTAAAGTTCCGTAAGTTGCAATTTCATAATGTTCGATTTTTTGACTTGCAGCTATAATTCCCGCATCACGTACAACGCCAATTTCAGTTTCTTCCAGAATTCCGTCTCCTTCTTCGATTAAACCCGCCATTGCATCGCATTTTTTTGCTGTTGCTTTTTTACCAATTAATTCGAAAACTTGCTCTAGACGAATAATTTGTTCTTCAGTCTCAATTAAGTGGTTGTTTATAGCATCTATAAGCTCTGGAGATGTAGCATTTTTAGCCATCTTAGGCAATGCTTTAGTCAAAGCTTTTTCTGCCCAATAAATGTCTTTTAGGCCGTCTTCAAAAAGTTCTGTCAATCCAGATGCTGCATCTGATTTTGGCTTTACTGCTCCTTTTTTCGATTCTTGTTTTGAAGAAGCTGCTTGTTTTTTATCTGTAACTTTCATGATAATATTTTTAATAGTTAATAGAAAATAAAATTACCACCTTGATTATCAGTTAGATTATATTATTATAAATTAAAGTTCTATTCTAAACACCCGTATATTATGCAACAGGATTTTAAAATTCTGTAAGCTCATTCTTTTGAATCCTAGTTAAATTTGTATTATTAGACTAAATAAAACAGCCATGAAAACATATACAAATTATACATACGAGGAAGCAGCATTATACTTAAGCGGATTTTTAGATATTAATAATGCTATTTTAGTAGATAAAGAAATTGATAAGCTTCTTAAAGATGACAATATCTTCAGAAATGAAAATATCCCAAATGATGAACAAGTAGTAAACGAAGACGACTACATCACAAATACTCAAGAAGATGAAGAAGAATTTATTGAGAAAGATGATTTTGATGAAGAAGAACATATAGAGGATGAAGATCATTTTGATGATGATGATTTAGAAAGAAACGACAATTAAAAGTAACTTGAGCATTACTTTTAATTTGTAAAATTTGAATTAGTATTAAAAAACCACAGAAATCTGTGGTTTTTTTATTTGATCAAACAAAATCATAACCAACTGTTAATTATACAATTACAGTTCATAATTCTATAAGAGAAACGATTTAATCTCTTGTAGATTTGTATTATAACTATTAAATAAACCGTCATGAATACTATAGATAATAACAACAGTACGATTAAAGGAAATAGAGATCCTAGAAATCAAAGTCAAAATGCAAACGATAAAAATACACTTATGAACGAAGAAATGTATAATATCGATGATGTCAAAAAAAGCGATAATGATAATAGTGAAATCGCTGAACGCGGCTACACTGTGCGAAACGGAACCAATCCTGATATACCAAATCCTGATCAAATATCAGACGATGATTTAGACGATCTAGACGATGATTTTCATACCCAAAGAGATCTTGAAGACAACGAAGATTACATTTACGAAGTTGAACTTGAAGATGACGAATTAGACGCAAACGGAAATGAATTGAATGAAGTAAATGACGAATTTGATAATCCGTCAGACGATTTTAATGAAACCGAAGATGATCTCGAAGATATCGATCAAGACGACGATGAAGAGGAAGAAGAAGAAGACGACGAATATATGGAAGATGATGTTCAGGAAGAAGATGAAGAATATCAACAAAATGATCCGAGAAAATTTTAGTTTTTAAGGCTCTAAGATACAGAGGTACATAGGTTCAAAGGTTTTTGCTTTGTACAGATGTACCTCTGTATTTTTTTAAAATATTTCGAGTTCAACTGTTTTTAATGCTTTCAGGTCCTTTGTCACTTAGAGCCTATGAACTTTGAATCTAAGTGAAAAATCTAATCTCCAATAATTTCCAAAACCGGAATATCATCCATTTTTTCCAGGCGTTCTGCAAGACCGGCTTTGGCTTCAATCAATTCTTGTTCGGCTTTACCGAGTTCTTTGTACCATTTTTCCTTTCCAAATGTAGAACCTTCTATTTTACGAAGAATCTCGTAAATCTCACCTTCAGCTTCCATCACTTTTAGTCTTTTGTAATACGTTAAACTTTCGGTCATGTGCGCGAGTGCGATCATTGCTGTTAAAAACGGGTGATTATTGGTAACATTTACGTCCTTAATTTTTCCGTGTTCGAGTTCTACTTTTAATGCAAAAGCAAATTCCTCCATATTAAAATCTTCATATTTGCTTTCTGGACTCAAATATGCCTTTATTGCCTCAACATTGTTCATAGTAGAAAGATCAACATCCGTTTGTTTATCCTGCAGGTCTTTATACACTACATTCGCAATTGCTCTGGCTTCTGCGACTGTAGGGTCATTATCTGGATTTTCAAAATCACGTATCGACCAATCCCAATTTTCAGGATGTACAGGTTTTATATATTTTTCACAAAAATCTGTCACATCGTTCTTTAAACTTACCATTTCATCATCTCTTTTGATATAAACGTCTTGATAAGCACCGCTCTTTGTTCCCATAATTTCTATTTTTTATTTGAAAATACAAACGACACATTTATCGAAATAGATGTGTCGTTTTTGTTCTTACTTTATTTTGCTGTATTATTTTTAGATACTTCTTCTTCCTCTAATAATGGAAAGAATAAATAATATTAAGAATATAAAGAATAATACTTTAGCGATACTTGCTGCTCCAGCGGCAATACCACCGAAACCAAATATTCCGGCCACTATGGCTAGAATAATAAAAATGACTGTCCAACGTAACATAAGCTTTGATTTTTAGTTAAAATGATTTTGTTTGTTACTCAAATTTCATGCTTTTTAAAGAGATGCATTAACTCAAAACGTTATTTTATTAGCGCATTAAAAAGCGCATTATGATAAGTTAATTTGATAATTTTGAATTAACTCCGAAAACGCAATTTCTGTATGCGAAAAGTACTTTTTAGTGCTTCTGCATTTTTTTGCCCTATCAAAATATTCTTGAATCGATCCATCTTCGTAAGTCGAAACCAACAAAGGATGTACATAATAATTTTTACAGACATTCCTTGTATTACCTAATGCTTCTGCAGTACTGTCGTAAGCAGAAAGAATGTTCTTTTTAATTTCCTTTTCATCAGAAGTGACTCCCATTTCCATCAAACTTTCAAAAAATATAATTGAGGCGGCCCAAGTTCTAAAATCTTTTGCGCTAAAATATTCGCCAGAAATGGTGTGCAGATATTCATTGACCATATGGCTGTCCAAAACTTTTCTTTCGCCGTTTTTATCGTAATATTTAAAAACTTCTCTACCTGGAATTTCCTCACATCGGCTTACTAATTTTACCAGTTGTTTATTTCTGGTTGTAATTGTATGCTGTTTTCCTTTTTTTCCAATAAATTCAAACCTAAGCGAATTTTTATTGATGTTAATGTGGCGTTTTCGCAAAGTCGAAAGTCCGTATGATTTATTGTCTTTAGCGTATTTTTCATTTCCGATTCGGATATGCGTTTCTTCCATCAATCGAATTACAAGCGCAATGACTTTTTCTTTACCCCAGTCTTTTTGCTCTAAATCAGTATCGACTTGTTGTCTGATAGCAGGAAGTTTAGAGCCAAATTCGGCTATTTTATAGAATTTAGTCTGATTGCGGATCAAATTCCATTTTGGATGATATCTATATTGCTTTCTGTTTTTATCATCTAAACCAACGGCCTGTAAATGTCCGTTTGGCAAATCTGATATTTGCACATTTACCCAAGCGGGAGGCAAAACCAAACTGCTGATTCGTTTTAGCTCACTTTTTTGCTTAATACAGCGTCCGTTTTTTTTATAAATAAAACCATCTTCGCATTTGCATCTTTCAATAGGTAATGTTTGGTTGTTTACGTAAACTAAATCTAATTTATCAATCACCAAATGTGGTGTTTTGATTAATTGATTCATTAGTTTTTCGGTTTTTGCTGCTGCATTCATGATAGTAACTTTTAATTTTTTCCGTCAAGCGGCTATTTTTGTCGCAGATTTCACAGATTTTCAGAGATTCTCTCTTTCATTATTCTTTTCTTATTCTTCAAATCTGCGAAATCTGCGGCACTATTATTTTAATTTTAATGGGTACGTAACGAGCGGATTAGACTCTTTTTATTCATATAAGAACGGCCCGAAATACCAGCTTTGATAGCTTGTTGGTACAATTCATCCTTTGTCCACTCTTCATATGGTCTAACTCTTCCTCCTTCTTCTCCTGAATGCAATGCATTTTTGTTTTTTGAATCTGGCATGATTTGAAAATTTAGATTAATAATTGATGTTTGGTATATCAAAATTCAATATAAACTAAGATTTTACCGTTATACAATTTTTCTAATAATTTTCATAATTAACTCTAGCACAAATAATTTAAGTTTATAAAATTTATTCTGTCAATACTTATATATAATATCTCCTACCCGATACATCACTAAAATATTGATCTCATTAATTCATTTAATGTTTTACACCGAATAAATCTTGATTATTTTAAATTCAGACTGAGTTTTGCTTAATCTAAAAATCTTGATATTATTTTAATGAAGACTCAATTCTTATTTCATTTTATTTTTTATAAAGCGAAAACATTAAAGTAAATGAATGTTTTTGTAAACCTTACCTGTATCAAAATCCTATAACATTATCTAAAAATGCTGTAAAATATTCTCTTTCAATGTGAATAATTTTACATCATAACATTTAAACTATAAATCATGAAAAAGATACTATTAGCCGGAAAATTAATTTTAGGAGCAGGACTTATCATTATTTTCTTGAATTCTTGCAAAAATGAACCAAAACAAGAAGACCCAAAAGAAGTAGCGGAAGATGCAAACGAAGCAAAATTTGACTCTATAGACGATACAAAAGACGATTCTAAATTTCTAGTGGATCAAGCCGAAATTAATTTGGCTGAAATCGAAATCGGAAAATTAGCTCAAATAAAAAGTACAAATACAGAAGTGAAAAATTTTGGTAAAATGCTTGTTGACGAGCACACCAAAGCAGCGTCTGAAGTAAGCGCTTTAGCGAAAGCTAAAAACTTTACTTTACCAACTTCTTTAACAGAAGACGGTCAAGATGAATACAACAAATTAAATGAAAAATCAGGTCTTGATTTTGATAAAAAATTCGCCGATTTAATGATTGATGGTCATGAAAAAGCCATCGATAAATTAAAAAAAGCATCTGAGGATGCAAAAGACGAACAAGTTAGAATTTGGGCATCCAATAATATTGCCGGATTGACCGCACATTTGGAACATGCTAAAATGCTAAAACAAAATTTAGACAAAAAATAAAATAAATTTAATTGGTTATTATTTATTTTAAAAAACCCCTCAAGAGTTGAATTGCTTGAGGGGTTTTTCTTTTTTAAGGTTCTTGCCTATGTCGCAAGTTTTAGACTTTGGAATTTAAATATTGGAATTTATATCTTCGAAATATTCCTCATCACTTACGCTTTCGAGCCACATTCCGTGACCTTTATCTATTTCTGTGATAATGGCTATATAAGAGAATTTGCTAAAAGGCGTTGCACCATACCAATGTTCAATTCCTGGCAAAATCGTAACAACTTCATCTTTATGGAGCAATCTGATTGCACTTCCTTTTTCTTGATAATACCCATTTCCGTTTGTTGCGATAAGCAATTGCAGACTTGCATTGCTGTGCCAGTTACTTCTTGCACAAGGCTCAAAAGTAACTTCTTTAATCATCGTATTTTCCGGATGAATATCGCTTGTTTGTTTTTTATAAGATACTTCGCCCGTCATATACGTATTCGGGACTTTTCCTTCTTCAATAACTGCTGTATAATTTGTTGACATAAGTGTTTATTTATTTTTTGAGTTTGATTTATTTAAAACTGTTGTATTCTTCATCGGTTACAGGTTCAAGCCAGTCTACAATACCGCTGTGTGTATTTGTGCTAATGGCAATATGCGTAAATTCACTTTCTGGAGATGCACCGTGCCAATGTTTTACTTCGGGCTGAATATTTACTACATCACCCACTTGCAAAAGCTGAATTGGTTTTCCTACTTCCTGATAATATCCTGTTCCGTGCGTCACGATTAAGATTTGTCCGCCTGCATGCGTGTGCCAGTTGTTTCTTGCGCCGGCTTCAAAAACAACATTTCCAACTGCAGTATTTAAAATTGGATCATTTGGAACAAGCATTTTTACATACGCATTTCCTGTAAAATAAGCTGCAGGTGCTAAATCTCCTTTAGGAAAAATGGTTTCATTAATTTGATTATCTGATGTTTTCATAAATTTCTTGTTTTTGGAATTATCAGAATCAGAAAACTAAATCAAGGAAAGCTAGAATGCGCTTTATGAAGTATTTATTTAGCCTGTTAAAAACTGATAAAGGATTAATACTATAATTTCAACGCAAATTTAGTCAAATGATGCTTTTTAGAAATAACAATATTCAAACAAAAAATTAAGAAATTGAAACAATTTACATTCTAAGCGATTTCGGAATAGTTCCAGTTAGTCTTTTAAAGTAATTATTAAAATAACTAGGATATTCGAATCCGAGCGAATAACCAATGTCTGAAATACTCCAATCTGTATGATGCAACAAGGCTTTTGCTTCACTTATAATTCTTTCGGTAATATGAGCAGTTGTTGGTTTTCCGGTAATTTCTTTCACAGAACGATTTAAGTGATTTACATGAACTGCAAGCGTTTGCGCGTAATCCTGAGGCGTTTTCAAGGAAAGAGGCTGGTCTTTTGTTTCAATAGGAAATTGTCTTTCTAAAAGTTCTAAAAACAAAGAAGTAATTCTAGAAGAAGCATTTTTATGTCTAAAGAAGTTTTCCGAAGGCTGCATTTTCATCGATTCATGAAGAATTAAATTGATGTAATTGCGCATTAAATCATCTTTAAAAACATAATCTGTTTCTTGTTCTTCAATCATTTTTTGAAACAACGAATCTATAAACACTTTTTGCTCAGCAGTTAACGTAAAAATTGGCGTTCCTCCTATTTTAAATAAAGGCGATTCATGAAGGGTTTCTGAACGATCGTTTACTTTCAAAAATTCTTCTGTAAAAACACAGGCATATCCCTGATATTCAGGTGAGATAATTTCCCAAGAATACGGAATAATCGGATTTCCAAAAAACAAAATTGTTCCTTCCGTTTCTATACCGCGATCCGCGTAATGTATAAGACTTTTGCTGGTATTAATACAAATTTTGTAATAATCACGGCGATTGTAAGCTGGTATTTTACTAACGTCGCCATTTATCTCGTAAACTTTAAAACCTTTTAGCTTTAAATCGTTTATACCAAGTTCAGAAACCTGACAATCTGTTTGCTCTTTCATTTCACAAAGTTATGAAATTCAAATAAAAAAAATGTTTTGTTTCCAGTTTTTGTTTGTTTCAGGTTTTTTATTTGTTTCAGGTTTCAAGTTATGTTGGAGCAGTTAACCGCAGCGTTAGCAAAGTTTTATAATCTCATTTCAACCTGAAACAAACAAAACTTAAAACCTGAAACAAAAAAATTATCTTTGTTACATGAACGATCTAATGCCCGTTATAAACTATATCTCAAGATACGTTGATTTGACAGATGAAGAAAAAAATCATCTGGCTTCTTATTTGAAAATAACGAAGGTCAAAAAAAGACAATTTATTGTACAGCCGGGTTTTGTTTGCCAACACAAAAGTTATGTTGTAAAAGGTGCTTTCAGAGGTTATTTAGTAGATAATGAAGGAAAGGAACATACTTTGTCATTTGCTATTGAGGATTGGTGGATTTCTGATTACAGCAGTTTAATTTATCAGGAACCCGCAACTTTATTTGTTGAAGCTTTAGAAGATTCAATTCTAATTCAAATTGCTTATGAAGATGAGCAGCGATTTCTTCAGGAAATTCCGAAACTAGAAAAATTTGAACGTATTATTACACAGCGTTCACTGGCTTTTCATCAAAAAAGACTTTTATCCAATCTCACTAAAACAGCCGAAGAACGGTATGATGAATTTATGAGCAAATATACTGCAATTGCAAAACGTGTTCCGCAATATGCGTTGGCTTCGTATTTAGGTTTCAGTACTGAATACCTAAGTAAAATTCGGAATCGAAAATCCTCAAAAAGTTAAACTAGTTCAACCTAATTTCCTAAACCAGTTCATTTTTATTTTTAGTATTCTGTCCCAGATTTGCATTGTCAATAAGGACAAATAATTTAAAATTATAAAAATGAAAAATACTATTTTAATTACTGCGTTTTCAATCCTCTTCATGGCTTGCGACACCGAAAAAAAATCCGGAACAACGCCCGCTTCACTTCAAAGCAATTATACTATAACTGATATTGGACTTTATCCCGAGGGAATTGATTACGATTCTAAAAATGAAAAATTTGTATTTAGTTCAATGTATAAAGGAGCTGTTTATGTAATGAGTACAAAAGGCGTAACTGCTGTTTTTGCAACAAGCCCTAAATTAGTTTTACCAACAGGAGTTTATACCGACGAAGCCAGAAACCGATTAATCGTAGCGAATGCTGATTTAGGGATTTCTCAAAAAAGTACTCCCAACAGCGCCGGAACAATTGCAACGGTGAGTATTTTTAATCTTAGTTCTGGTGCCTTAATCAAAGAAATTGAGCTAAAAAATTTCACCCCAAGTGCCGGATCTTGCCCAAATGACATTGCTGTCGATAATACAGGAAATATTTATATTACCGACTCGTTTTCTCCAAATATTTATAAAATTGACGGTAATTATACGGCATCTTTATTTGCTACAAACAACTTGTTTCAGCCCGCAGCCAATCAATTTGGCTTAAATGGAATTGTTTTTCATCCAGATGGTTATTTGCTTGCTGTAAAAACAGATGATGCAAAATTATTCAAAATATTGCTTTCAAATCCTGCTGTTATTACAGAAGTTAAAGGAATAGCGTTTAGTGCTCCTGATGGTATTGAATTAGATAAGAACAATAATCTAGTTGTTGTAGAAAATGGTTTAGGTTTGGGCAAAACTTATACTTTTTCTAGTAAAGACAATTGGGCAAGTGCTTCAAAAATAAGTGAAACCGCTATTGGAAAAGATGAATTTCCAACCACTGCTGCATTAGCTTCAGATGGAAATATTTATGTAATCCATTCTAAATTAGGGAAATTATTGGCTGGAGATAAAACGCAGTCAAGTTATACTATTCAAAAGATAGATTAAAGTTTTTTGTTTCAAGTTTCAAGTTTCAGGTTTCAGGTTTCAGGTTTCAGGTTATTTTATGTAAAAACTAACTTGAAAACTGAAACCTGAAACCGTTTTTTAAACTAGTTTCTTAAACTTGCTGAGCGTAATCCTTTCGCTGTAGCAGACAAAACAGCTTCATTCGCAGTTTCATCTTTTTGAATAATGATCTGTGCATAACCATTAAAAAGTTTTCTTTTCCAAAGTTCTGCTGGCGTTATTATTTGAATAATTCCGGGATCAGTATTCATAACATCCCAATCTTTAATTTTTTGCAAAGGCGTTGCGGCAATGTAAATACTGTTTTTTCCTTCTTTTAAAACATTCGAATTAAGCATATATTTTTGAGAATCTTCTGCACTTGGTTCCACTTTTTTTCCGTTTACAAAAACCGTTGCGTTTACTCCTATTTTTTTATAAAAGAAACTCACAACATTTGTAGCTGCATTATTTTTTAAATCAAATTCTCCAAGATACACATACGCTGGAGCTTGATTTTTATAATCTCTGTCTTTAAAAGCTATCTTCCATTCGTTTTCTGAATACGATGGCAGTTGTTGTGGCAAATCGGCGGAAGCCAGTTTTTGTTCTTCCAAGTTCGTTATCGGAACAAGCAAAAGTTCATCTATAAACTGATCCTTTTCTAAAGAAGTCGGATCGCCATTCCCAACGCCTAAAATTTTCCCGCCTTCAATAGAAAAATTAATTTCATTGTTTGAAGTTGGTACATGTAGACCCTTTTTATCTGTCACTTCAACCGTTACAACCATAACTTTTGAATTTGGAACATTTTCTTTATCTAAAGTAAGCTTTAGATTTTCTGCATTGCCAGTAGTTTTCTGAATGTCTGAAAGTATTTTTTTGCCGTTTTTATAACCAATTGCTTCTAAAGTTCCCGGCGCGTACTTTACCTTCCATTCCAAATGTCCGTTTTGCTCCATTTTCTTCTTTCCACAGCTTTTCTTATTCAGAAATAATTCAACTTCATCGCAGTTAGAATGTACCCAAACATCGATTTCTTTGCCTTCCATCCCACTCCAATTCCAATGTGGCATAACATGAACAACGGGCGAATTTCCCCACCAAGATTTTAGATAAAAAACATTGTCTTTCGGAAAACCGCAGACATCCATCATTCCAAAATACGACGTTACCGATGGCCATCCATAAGGCGTTGGTTCACCGCGGTAATCAAAACCTGTCCAAAAAAATACGCCAGCCAAATAAGGTCGCTCGGCATAAAACTTCCATCCTTCCTCAATACTGTAAAAAGTCGGGCGTGGTTTTTTATCATAAGCACTTTGATAATGTTTTGCATCATCTGTAAAATATACACCTCGAGTAGCGAACGTAGATCCTTCCTCTGTTCCCATTCCGGGCTGGTTTTTAAACT
This sequence comes from Flavobacterium sp. JLP, assembly GCF_015350755.1. Classification (NCBI taxonomy): domain Bacteria; kingdom Pseudomonadati; phylum Bacteroidota; class Flavobacteriia; order Flavobacteriales; family Flavobacteriaceae; genus Flavobacterium; species Flavobacterium sp. JLP. The sequence goes on from NZ_JADKPS010000001.1 coordinate 478,275, forward strand.
GATTTCTGTGCGCGTCGATATCGCCGTTTCCGAGATAATTATAGCCCATAATTTCTACTACAGATGAAATACCGCTTTTAAATCCGCTGCTTATTCCAACCGTTACAGGCCGCGTCGAATCAATGCCTTTCGTAAATCCCTGCATCACTTCGGTAATGTGTACGCCCACAATATTGCCTTCAATATTCCATTCTTCATTTCCAACCGACCAGCAAAAAACACTTGGATGGTTTCGGTCACGTTCTATCATTCGTTTTAAGTCATTCAAATGATAATCATTAATTCCCATCAACCGCGTTTCATCAATCACCAGCATTCCTAATTCATCACAAGCTTTCAGCAATTCTGGCGTTGGCGGATGATGTGAACAGCGATAGGCATTGGAACCCATCTCTTTGAGTTTTTTGATTCTAAAATACTGCAATTCATCCGGCAGTGCAGTTCCAATTCCGGCATGATCCTGATGATTGTTTGTTCCTTTTAATTTTAAAGGTTTTCCGTTCAAGAAAAAACCTTTTTCAGCATCAAAACGAATCGCTCTGATTCCGAAAGGCGTTTCATAACTGTCTACTATTTTTCCGTTTTGCTTAATTTGAGTACTTAATCTGTATAAAATTGGCGATTCAATATCCCATAATAACGCATTATTTACAGTTAATTTTGAAATGTAATTTGCTATTTTATAAAAATCTGGCACCACCACATTTTCAGAAACTGCAGCAACTGATTTACCCGAAGAATCAAAAACAGTCTGAACAATTTCAATACTGCCTTTATAATTTCCTTTATTCTCAATGTTAACTTCGGCAGTAATTGCTGCAGTAGTATTTTTGATTTCTGAGGTTACGTAAGTTCCATTTGAAATAACATGAATTGGATTTGTTTTCTGCAGGTAAACATGCCTATAAATACCTGCTCCTTCATAAAACCATCCTTCTTCCATTGAGGCATCGGCGCGCACCACGAGTGTATTTTCTCCTCCGTAATTTACATATGCTGTAACGTCATATTCAAATCCGTTATAACCGCTTTCTTCTGTTCCGAGGAAATATCCGTTGAAAAACACTTTCGAATTTCTGAAAATGCCATCAAATTTTATCGAAATAATTCGGCCGTTATCACTTTCCGGGATGGTTATTTTTTTTCGATACCAGCCAATGCTTTTTTCTGGATAATTTTTTCCAGCCATTTTAAATCCGTGGCTATAACTTGCCTTTTCACTAAAAGGCTGTTCTACGGCCCAATCGTGCGGTAAATCTAATTTTCTCCAAGCGCGGTCATCAAAGTCTTTGGCCGCGGGACCATCACCAAATCCTGTTTTTGTCAAGTAAGAAAAATAGCCTGTTGCGTGTCCATAATCTTTCTCGGTATCATACAAATGTCCGAACGAAAAACGCCAATCTTTGTCGATTAAAATCAAATCCCTTTCTGATTTGTTTTGTGCAAATGCGAAACAGGTCATTAAAAAAACAATACACAGAATTAGTCTTTTTGGCGAAATAATTTTCATAAAAACACGGTTAGCTAAAATTTAAAAATACAAAGAGCGATAAAATTAAGCTTTAAAAACGGTTTTAATTAATAGTATTTTATCAAAATAGGGCTGATTTGACATAAAATAAATGAGATAAAAATGCGTTTCAAAATTTAGAATCATTCTATGGCCTATACATTATTAAATGATTCGCATTTGATGTAATTTTAACAAGAAATTGAACCAAACTTAGTATTACGATGACTGTTATTAAAGATGAGAATTCGCTGTTAGACGCCATTAAGCGAATTGATGAGAAAATTGATAAACTTAACGATCAAAAAATAATCGCTTTTTTTGAATCTCTTGGATTAACTGAAAGAGAAGATGTACCAAAAGATTTCCTTAGCTGGGAAACGATTCTTGTTGTGGTACCAAATCGCCATATTTCGCATGAATTAAAGTATTTTAAATATTCAATCGCAAGACTTTCTTTTGTTACGAACCCAAATGCGCAGGAAATACATATTTTTGATTTTAATGTATGGAAAGCTGTTACCCGAAACAAAACACAATTTCAGATCAGAGAAATGCTGAAAACTAGTTTTGGCGGTGTTCGCAATATAATTGAAGGTATGAATTAATTTTTAAGTCTTCTAAAAATGAAATGGATTACCCGCGAAAGGCCAAAAATTGATAGAATTGCATGCCCGTGGCTGATCAAAAAATTCGTTGATGCTGATGCTGAATTTATTTATGTTCCATTTAGTGAAGTTCTGAATAAGGCAAAAGAATTAAACGCTATTCCGTTTGATATTCCGAATGTCGAATTCACACATTATAATGAAGAATGTACTTTTGATTACATTGTTAAAAAGTATCAAATTAAAGATCCTGCCGTTTTAATTATAGCAAAAATTGTTCGTGGTGCCGACACAGACCAACATGAAATTGCAAAGGAATCTGCTGGGCTTTGGGCGATTTCTGCTGGGCTTTCGCACAATATCACAAATGATTCGGAATTATTACAAAATGGAATGATACTTTATGATGCACTCTATACGTGGGCAACGCATTTGTACAAACAAAATCATTTACAAAACAGTCCTTTTGAAAGCCTCCTTCATGAAGTTTATAAAAAGTTTTTAATCGAAAAGAAATCAGCTCAAAAAACACCTTCGTGGGTAAAAGATTTAAAAGAAATAATTCAAGACCAAATTGATACACAGTTTGCTTTTGATCTCAAGAAAATCTCAAATGATTTAGAATTAAATCCATCTTATTTATCAAGAGAATTTTCAAAATATTTTGAAGATTTAAATTTTGGAGAATATGTTCGAAAATTACGAATCGAAAAAGCCATAAATCTTATTCAGAATTCTACTTATACACTTACTGAAATAGCTTACATGACTGGGTTTTCAGACCAAAGTCATTTTACCAGGATTTTTAAACTCCATACTGGCAACAATCCTTCTTCATATAGAAAAAATGCACTGAAAAGTAATTCAGATACAAAAAGTAAATAGTGTTCTATTTATAGTTTTATATTCCTGATAGTTTTGTTTTACTAACAAAAACTATTATGAATTCATTAAAACACATTTTCTTAATTGCATTATTTTCTTTTTGCACTGGTGCTTTTTCTCAAACGGTTTATCCTAAAATAACAGGCCATTTCGGGATCATGCATCCTCTTGTAACGATTAGTAATGAACAAACGAATGTAAATTTCAGAGATTACTACGCTGTAGGTTTCCCTACTGGAATTAACATCTGGAAAAATCAAAAAATTGGCTTTTCATTCGAAGTAGTTCCCAATATAAAAGCACAAGGCGGAAGTGATAAAGTAACAAATTTATTGTTTCATCCGGGCGTATTGGTTGCTTTAGGAAACGGTTACACTTTTGCAGGAAGAGCCGCTTTTGAAAGCAGTGGAAGATACGGAGTAACTCCTGTATTAAACAAAACTGTAATAAAAAGCGATAATTGCAGTTATTTTGTTGCAGTGCCACTTCCGGTTCGATTTGGCAATGATCATCCAGCTACATTTACAGTTGGTTTTCAATTCGGAATCGCTTTTTAAAATCAAAATTAGCCTCCCTAAATATCATAATTTCAAGACTTTAAACAGGAATTACTATTTAAATTTTTAAATTTTAATTCCAAGATTCTGGTTGTTGGATTTTTATATCAGAATCGTTAATCTTTTCAATTGGGATTTGCAATTTTCAAATTTAGAATTTCATTTTTAACTTATTTCTTAATTTCAAAAATCTTAACGAACTTTTGCTCTAATTTTTTTCCTTTTCTTTCCTCTTTCCATCTTGAATAGAAAATCACAATAAGCAAAAACAAACTGACAATGGTAGATGCGCGCCTAAGTCCCTTGCCAAAAAAGAGGAAAAATATATTAATGGCAATTAAAAAAACGACAGGAGAGAATCTTGTCCAAATCAATTGAAATTTACTGTTTGGTTCAACAATGTAATTTACTTTAAGTATATCGTTTACATTCTTGTAATTCCCTCTTAAAATAAAATAAGTTGGTGATGTTGGTGAATTTATGGTTAATCTAAAACTCTTATCATCAAAAAGTCCATAAAAAGGTTTTGTTCCTCCAAATCTTGGAAATATTCTGAACAGATTTAATTTTACCCTTAGAGAACCAATTTCTGTATTATCTTTTAATCTTGTTCGAAATTCCGACAAACTAAGTTTTGATTCCATTTAAATTCAAATTTAAAATCTCTATTCCTTATTCAAAAAATATTGAAATAAGTGAATTTATTTTTATTGATAAAATAACAGCGAAATACAAGCAATCCTAATTTCAGAAATCCTGTTAAACCTTCAAAAATGACACAGGATTTCTTTATAATCGTTATAGTAAGCAAATAAAAATGGCACCAGAAAGACTAGAATGATTAGTACAGATATTATATACTGTTTCAATTATATTTCTATTGCGCCGCCAGCACACTCTTAACCATTTCATTCAAAGCATTTCCGTGAATATTTTTGGCTAAAATAATTCCGTTTTTATCAATTAAAAAATTTAGCGGAACTGATTGAAGCATATAATCTGTCGCTGCAGGAGATTTCCAATATTTTAAATCGCTTACTTGAATCCAAGGAGATTTTGTTTTTGCTAAAGCACCAAGCCATAATGGCTTTTTAGTATCCATTGAAACGCTGTATATAGATAATTTTCCAGGATAAGCATTATACAATTTTAATAATTCTGGCTGTTCTTTAATACAGGGTCCGCACCAAGATGCCCAAAAATCAATAAGTACTAAATCACCTCGTAAAGAAGTAAGTGCAACGTTATTTCCTTTTATATCCGGAAGATCAATTTCTGGAGCAATATCTCCTACTTCAAGTCCTACAACTTGGGCTTTTGAAGAAGTTATAACAAAGCATACAAATGCTAAAATGAGTAAAGTTTTTTTCATAATTGATTAAGTTTATTTGTTTGGGACTTTTTAATCTGTAAGCAAATATAAATTTTCTTTATTAAATCTTTCAAAATTCAGCTCCTCCATCTTAAAATTATCCTAAATATTTTTTACTTAATTGATATATCGGGAAAAGTCGATATATTTGCAGCATGGAACATATAGAAATTTTTAAGGCACTGTCTAACAAATCCAGATTACAAATGCTGGAATGGCTGAAAGAACCCGAAATAAACTTCCCTGATCAATTGCAGCATGCTGGATTTGAACATGGCGTTTGTGTTGGGCAAATTCAAGCAAAAGCTGGCCTGACACAATCGACAGTTTCAGAATATTTGTCGATTTTACAGCGTGCCGGATTTATCGAAGCAAAGCGCGTTGGACAATGGACCTACTATAAACGCAACGAAGGTGCCTTTGAAGCACTCAGTAAATTAATTCAAACTAATTTGTAAATTACTATGAGTACAAACAACCTGTTTTCTCCATTTAACTTAAAAACGTTAAATCTTAAAAACCGAATCGTAATGGCGCCAATGACGCGCTCATTTTCTCCAAACGGAGTTCCAACTGATGCAGTAGCTTCTTACTACCAAAAAAGAGCTGAAGGTGAAGTTGGATTAATATTATCTGAAGGAACTGTAATTGACAGGCCATCTTCCTCTAACGATGCCAATGTACCACATTTTTATGGCGAAGCGGCTTTAAACGGCTGGAAAAAAGTAATTGATGAAGTTCATGCAGCCGGAGGTTCAATGGGACCACAGATTTGGCATATGGGAATTATGGATAATCATCATTCTGGATGGGTTCCTCCTGTTCCATTTGAAGGTCCGTCTGGATTAAATAGACCTGATTTCAGAAATGGAGTTTCTATGACTGAAAAAGATATTGAAGATACTATCCTTGCTTTTGGAAAAGCTGCTGCCGATGCCAAAAGATTAGGTTTTGATACTATCGAAATTCACGGTGCACACGGTTATTTAATCGATCAGTTTTTTAGAGCCGAAACGAATCTACGTGAAGATATTTACGGTGGAAAAACATTGCCGGAACGTAACCGTTTTGCTATTGAAGTAGTAAAAGAAATTAGAAAACAAGTTGGGAATGATTTTGCTGTTATCATGCGTTTTTCTCAATTTAAACCTTCTGATTACAATTATAAATTGGCTAAAAACCCACAAGAATTAGAAGCTTGGCTTACACCGCTTGTTGATGCTGGTGTTGATATTTTACACTGTTCACAACGTCGTTTCTGGGAACCAGAATTCGAAGAATCTGACTTGAACTTTGCAGGATGGGCTAAAAAAGTTACTGGAGCACCAACAATTACTGTTGGTTCTGTTGGACTTTCTGGTGATTTCTTTGGTGCTTTTGCAGGAGAAAGTTCACAGCCAACTTCTTTAGAAGAATTAAACAGACGTTTCGACAGAGGTGATTTTGATTTAGTTGCTGTTGGAAGACCATTATTATCTGATCCAAATTGGGTTGCAAAAATCAAAGCTGGAAAAACAGATCAACTGAAAGGTTTCAGTAAAGAAGCTTTAGGAGAATTGGTTTTAGAATAAGTTTTTTTAAGGTGCAAAGTAACAAAGGAAGCAAAGGTGCAAAGTTTTCACTTTGAACTTTTTTTATTTTGGCTTCTCCTAAAATATAAAAGGGATGAAAATTTTAAGGTTTCATCCCTTTTTGAATTTCTATAACTAACAAAATAGAAATTCATTTTCATAAAGGTTTAGCTTTACAATCCGACGAGGCTTCGGGATGAAATCGAAGATTTTGCTTTGCTCCTTTGAATCTATGAACCTCTATTACTTTTTTGAAATTTACTTTGAAGCCAGTTTCTAACTGGTTCATCGTATAATTTTAAACATAAATAAGCGATTACAATGCTTGAAATTAAAACTCCGACTCCCACAAGACAACCTTCATTTAAGGTAATTTTATTGTCAACGACCCAAGCAGTAAACCAGTAAATTAAGGGATAATGTGTAATGTAAATTGGGTACGAAATATCGCCCAACACTTTGCAGATTTTAATCGAAAACGGATTATTAATTGCTCCTCCTGCTCCTATAGAAACAATTAAAGGGAAAACTAAAATAATACAAATTGATTCGTATAAGCCGTTCATCCATAAACTGTTTTCGTCTCCAATTCTTGGTATAATAAGCACTGCAGCAATAAGCAAACTGCAAATCCAGAAAGCACCTTTTATGTGAATTAATTTTCCTAAACGAGAAAGCAAAATTCCCGCAAAAAACGGATACAGTAATCGAGTAAAGCCAACATTCATCTGCTCAAAATTTAAAGACCAGCCACCAATTACATCACCTTTGGGTCCAAAAACAGTATAATTAATGAGTAACCCAGCAAATAACAATATAAAAATTCCCAACACTTTATTTGAGAATTTACGAAAGAACAAAGCATATAAAATATTGGCAATATATTCGAAGAAAAGTGACCAAGCCGGTCCGTCAAGCGGATGCATTTCGCCCCAGCCTCTAATTTCAATCGAGGGAGGAATAGGAAGCAAAGTAAAACCAACAATCATGGTTAGAATCAGTTTCCAAATGGGCATTCCGGCAATCTGCGGAAATAAAATATCTGAGGCCTGAAAATAGTAGAATATGGCGCCAATTATCATTCCCATAATGACCATAGGCTGTAATCGAATTAAACGTCGCTTGTAGAATTCCAATTGCGTCATTCTACCCCAGCGATCATCATAAGCGTAGGCGACAACAAATCCAGATAAAAGAAAAAAGAAATCAACAGCCAGATAACCGTGATTAATGATTTGTACAAAACGGTTTCCGCCTGCAAAAGCTTCAAAAATATGAAAAGCAACAACTAAAATAGCGGCAACTCCACGCAATCCGTCTAGGATTTCGTAATGTTTTTTAGGTTTTATATCTGTAGAAATAGAATTCATAAAATGGTTAATTATTAATTGTTAATGGTACGTTTGCAATTAATAATTGATAATTTACAATTAACAATTATTACTGGTGATTCTTCAGCCATTCCAATCTCCTCTGATCTGGCAAATGTTTTACTGTAAAATTTTCGAACTTAGCCTCAAATCCTTTTCCGTCTGGCGAAGCTGCCATTAGACCAACCATTACTGGCGTATTATCTTGCAATGGCGCATTTCTCGTCAAGATGTAATTTTTATCATCGTATGAAAAGAAAACTTCAACAGCATCTAATCTTCTGACAACTTTTATCCATACAAATGGAGGTGCTTTTTCTAGAGTTGTTACGCTCCAATCGCTTTTATCGTGCGTAACAACGGTACTGATATTGAATTTACCATCAACAAATTCAACTCCAGTTTTGATGTAGTTTTTTTCATCAACTCGGATCATTAATCCCATTTGGTCAAAACGGGCAATGTAATTTCCAGTTAGTTTTACTTTGGCTTCAAATTCACCTCCATAATTAGCATAGTAAAAAGGTGCATCGTCAACAGTAAATCCGTAATGCGAAATTCTCCAGTAATCGCTATTTGCTGTTACGTTCATTATTAATGCATTGTTTTTAATTTCCCATTTTTCAGGTTCATTAAACCATTGCATTTTATTTAAAGTCTGCGCTGAAAGGTTCTGAAACAATACAAAACCAATCGTTAATAATAATATTTGTTTCATTTATAATTTGATTATTTATTTTAAAAAAAAGCAAAACTTCTAACGTTTCACATTTATCATTTTTACATCTAACTTTTTAAGACAAAAGCAAAGCCGCAACTTTTTACAATTGCGGCTTTACAACCAACCAATTTAGAAAATAATGAAATTATTGAAGTGAAAAATTCACTTTAGATTTTATATCTGTTGATGATGCTCCAATAATAGCTTCAAAAACTCCCGGTTCAGCAACCCAGTCGTGTTTTTTATCATCGAAGAAACTCAATGCCGTTTTATCAATTGTAAATGTCACTGTTTTTTCTTCTCCCGCTTGAAGCGAAATTTTATCAAATCCTTTTAATTCTTTAATCGGACGAACCAAAGAAGATTTTAAATCACTGATATAAAGCTGTACAACTTCTGAACCTTCACGGTTTCCTGTGTTTTTTACTTTTACAGAAAATGTAATTTGATCTCCAGCAGCCATTTGTTTTTTATCTGCCGTAACTTTTCCGTATTCGAAAGTAGTGTAGCTTAAACCGTGTCCGAAAGAAAATAATGGTTTTGCTTTTTGTTTGTCTGCCCAACGGTATCCTACAAAAATACTTTCTTTATATGTAACTTCTTCTCCACCAGGAAACTCTCCTAAAGCATGCGCTCCGTTATCAGACAATTTTACAGGAAAAGTAAACGTTAATTTTCCAGACGGATTTACATCTCCAACCAAAACAGCGGCCAAAGCATTTCCAGCTTCAGTACCTAAAAACCAGCCTTGAACAATTCCTGGAACTTCTTTCACCCACGGCATTGCCACAGCATTTCCTGAAATATTTACAAAAACAACATTTTTATTTACCTTAACTAAATCTGTAATTAATTTATCTTGATTGTACGGAAGTCCTAATTCTTTACGATCATGTCCTTCATCATCTTGGTTTTCACTTTTGTTTAAACCTCCAATAAACAAAACAATATCAGCATCTTTAGCTGCTTTCAAAGCTTCTGCTGTTAATTCAGCTTGTGTACGTTTTTCTTCTAAACTTACTTTTGCAATAACACCATTATAATTGCTTGTCGGATCTCCAACATAACCTCGAGCATAAACGATTTCAGCCTGATTTCCGATTCTCTTTTTCAGACCTTCAAGCGGTGTAATTTCATATCTTGCTTTCAATGAAGAACTTCCTCCACCAACAGTCATCATTTTAATGGCATTCTCTCCAATAACCGCAATTTTCTTAGTTTTAGAAAGATTAATTGGTAAAATATTATTGCTGTTTTGAAGCAATACAATTCCTTCTTCAGCAATTTTTAAACCAGCATCAGCATGTTCTTTAGTTCCGAAAGATCCGAAAGGACGATTTTTATTCATCGTTGTTAGAAAAGACAAACGCAGAATTCGACGTACTTTTTCATCTAATTCTTTAGTTCCTATTTCTCCTTTTCTGATCATTTCAGAATATGGTTTTGCCAGATAATAGTTGTCATATGCATTACTTGTTCCCCAAGAAAGTCCGTTAGTCCAGGAACCAAATTCCATATCTAAACCATTATGAATAGCTTGTTTTGTATCATGAACTCCACCCCAATCTGAGATTACAACTCCTTTAAAACCCCATTCTCCGCGAAGAATATCATTCAGCAAAAACTCATTGTGGCAACATTGCTGTCCTTTAAATTTATTATAAGATCCCATGATTGCCCAGGCGTCTCCTTCTTGAACAGCTGCTTTAAAAGCTGGAAGATAGATTTCGTATAATGCACGATCGTCGACAATTACGTTTACCGTATTACGGTTTGTTTCTTGATTGTTTAATGCAAAATGTTTTACGCATGCAGCAACTCCATTTGATTGTACTCCTTTAATATAAGGAACCACCATTTTTGAAGTCAAGAACGGATCTTCTCCCATATATTCGAAGTTACGACCGTTTAATGGCGTTCTGTAAATATTTACTCCTGGCCCTAATAATACATTTTTGTTACGGTAACGTGCTTCTTCTCCAATTGATTTTCCATATAAGGAAGCTAAGTCTTTGTTCCAAGTTGCAGCAAGTGCTGTAAGAGCCGGAAATGCAATACAAGAATCGTTTGTCCAGCCAGCCTGATCCCATTCGTCCCATTTAACCTCAGTACGAATTCCGTGTGGTCCATCGGTCATCCAGTTTTCTGGAATTCCTAAACGCTGTACACCTGGCGAACTAAATTTAGACTGCGCATGAATAATGGCAATTTTCTCAGCAGTGGTCATTTTAGAAAGTGCATCTTCTACACGTTCATTAATTGGCTTTTTATCATCAAGATAAACCGGAACTTTATTCTGTGCATTTACACCGAACGAGCTCAACAAAAGTAAAACAACAATTGTTTTAACGTTTTTAAACATAACTATTAATTTATTAAAGCATTTATTTATAATGAAGGGACTTGAAGTCAAAAGTACCTTATAATAATATTGTAAAGCTAAAACGTTATAGTTCGTATTGGAATTTTAAACCAAAAAAAGTAGTAAAATAAAAAATCAATTTACTGAATATCAATTAATTAATAAAAAATAAACAGCAAAAAAAGTAGTAGTTTTAAAATAAATAATTAGACTTTCAAGGAAATTAAGCCTATTCTCATGACCATTTCTTCAAAATCATTTCTCGAAACAGCTGCTTTATTTCTTGCTCTGGTACGATAATTATAAATCGTGCTTAAAGAGTAGCGAAGAAAGGCTGCAATTTTTACACTGTCTGTAATTCCGAGTCGGATTAAAGCGAAGATGCGAAGCTCGGTATTGAGCAGTTCTCCTTGTTTCAAAACAATTTGTTCTTCATTTATAAGCAGCGCGTTAAAATCTTTTACAAATGTTGGATACAGATTCAAGAAAATAATATCGAAGTTCTTGTACAATTCTTCTAATTCGTTATCAACTAAGGTTGTAGATTTTAAAATTTTATAAATTTCGTCAAATTGTTTGGCTGTTGCTTTTTTATTTAAAATAATGCGGTAATTCTCCAGCTTATTAATGTAGGTAGAACATAAATTGAAAAAGTGCGCAATATATTCTTCCTTAATATGATTCGATTCTGAAAGCTGGGCATTACGTTCCTGCAACTGATTATTTGTTTCAGTAATATCTTGGTTTAATTCAGCTAATTTTTGACTTGTAATAAAAAGTTCTCCACGAATTTTTGAGACTTTTTTCATTTGCTTGTACACATAAATCACGGCTACAATCAAGAATACGGAAAGAATACTGATGAAAAGCAAATACAATTGCAGCTGCATTTTTCGTTTTGCTTCTCTTTCTAAATAAGCAGTGTTTATAATCGAATAAACTTCAGACATTTGAAGTGTACGAAACTGAACATTACAAAAAAGAGCATCAGCAATTGCAGATTGTGTCAATTTGTAGGCCATATCTACATCGCCCGTTTCAAAATATGCCAAAGCCAATTCCTGCAAAGAAGCATTGTCTTTGATGGCATGTTTAATATCTGAAATAGCCGAAAGTGCGTAGTATTTTTTTCTTAATGCTGATTGATGCTTTGTTTCATAAATACTTCCTAACAAATAGCCAATCATGGCATATTGCGTGTTATCCTGATCTGCTGTTTGTAACAACTGCATCAATTTTTTTTGAGCAATGCCAAACCTTTTATACGAAATATGTCTTTGAATCAGATTAATTTTATACTTGAGCGTTTTCGGATCTAATATTTCTAATAAGGAATCTCTGTATTTCCTGATTTGCTGAATGTAAATTTCATCATAACTATTTGCCACATAATGCTCATAAAATTCTCTGTAAGCTTCGTAGTATTGAGGAAGCAATGTTTTTGACAATTCTTTTTTATTAATTCCTTTTAAAAGAGCTTCAGATTCTCTGTATTTTCCTGAAGAAGAATAAAGTGTTGCCAATTGAAGTTCGGCTTGGTCTTTTAAATCTTTATTTTGAAGTTCACCCGAAAGTTTCAAATTCTTTTTTACGTAAAAAATAGCCGAATCAGAATTAAACTTTTGATATTCTGTATATAACGTTTTATTATAATTGTACTCCTGCTCTTTCGTCAAATCATCAGATTTGATTTTCTTGAAGTTTAAAATGCGCTCTTCTTTTAGCTGCACATACCTCTCCTTATTTCTCAAGGCATCATTCAATTTTGATAAAATAGTATCTGTACTATCCAATGCATAAACAGGAAAGCAAAACAAAATAATTGTTAGAAACAGAAAATATTTTTTCAAGCTGATGGGTAATAAATGAGACTTACAAATATAGTAAAGTGATTACATAAAAAGGAATTATTTATAAGATGATATTTTCATCTAAAACAGTTTAAACTCCATTTCAAAACATGTCTACTTGTAGCAGTGACATAAAATTATTTATTTCAAAAATACAGAGGGATAAAAAAAATAATTCCAAGTTTGTTCTTCAATTTGAAGAATAACTTGGAATTAGTAGATTTCTAAATTTTTAAAGTTTAAATATTTACCGCAATTGGCGCTGCTAAACAACTTTCCGGAATATCAAAAGCATTTACTAATGCAACTGCATCTGGACGAATGTCCCAACACAATTGGTTAACTATTTTACGAACTGCTTTTGTTTTTACAGCCTCCATATAACCGTCTTCAAGATACCAGGCTTTATTTTTTTCTATCTGCGAAAGTGCATATAATTGATATAATTTGATCAAGATTTCTTTTGATTTTTCATCTTCAACGGTTTTCATGACTTCTTGAAATTGCTCTAAAACAATTCTTTCCAAATATGCCTGCGCCACATCAATCATTTGATGCTGTACAACATTAAAAGCATCATAAGGTTCTAAGCCTCCATCAACTAATTTTTTGATACGTCTGGCTGCTGATGCCAATATTGTTTTTTCTCTATGTATAAAAGCCTGCAAATGAAATTCGCTATCAAGCAAATGTTCATCATCTGTTCTTCTGGTAGCAATCGGATTTTTCTCTGCTATGGCTGTTTTTGCATTTTCATAAACATAATTTATGATTCCAAGCGATCCCATTTCGCCAAAAGATTTTCTGAATTCTGATAGGCGATTTTTAGCTACTAATTGCATCAAAACTGTGTTGTCACCTTCAAAAGTGGTATAAATTTCGGTATCATTTTTTAGCGCGTCGATTCTATTTTCAGATAAATACCCTTTACCACCGCATGCTTCACGGCATTCTTGCAAAATATCTCGTGTACTCCAAGTCGAATATGATTTCATTCCGGCTGCTAACGCTTCGATTTCCTGCATTTCTGCTTCGGTTTTATTCAAGAATCGTTTTGTAAGGTATTGCAAAGCAAAATGTACTGCATATGTTTTCGCTAAATGTGGCAATAGACGGCGCTGGTGCATTCTGTAATTTAAAATCGGAACTTCTGATCCGCCTTCTGGCCCAAATTGTCGTCTTTGATCGCTATAACGAATTGCGATTGTTAAACCAGATTTAGCTGCTGCCAAAGCCGAACGCGGAATACCAATTCTTCCTCCAACCAAAGTTCCCAGCATCGTAAAAAAGCGACGGTTATCACTCGGGATTGGACTTTCAAATTCTCCTTTATCATTTACAGAAGCAAATCTGTCCAGCATATTTTCTTTCGGAATTACAACCTGATCAAAACTAATTGTTCCGTTATCAACGCCATTTAGTCCCATTTTATGACCGCAATCACCAATTGTAACTCCCTTCAAAGTATTTCCACTTGTATCGCGCAAAGGAACCACAAAAGCATTTACGCCGTAATCGTGATTATCAATTATAAGTTTAGCAAAAACAGTAGCCATTTGTCCGTGAACTGCAGCGTTGCCAATATATTCTTTTTGTGCTTTTTTGTGTGGCGTATGAATCGTAAATGTTTGATCCTTATGATTGTAAGTAGCTGTTGTTTCAAGACCTTTTACGTTTGAGCCATGATGCGTTTCAGTCATAGCAAAACAGCCTGGAATTTTTAGAGATCCAATATCTTTTAAATATTTTGCATAATGTTTTTCGGTTCCAAGCGATTGAACACTCATTCCCCATAATCCAAACTGAACGCCAAATTTTATCACTAAACTTAAATCGTGATAACTCAAGGTTTCCATAATAGCAAAATAATCGGCTATGTTTTCTCCTCCGCCATATCGCTTTGGATATGCCATATTTCCAAGATTTTCTTCTGCCAATATTTTACACCAATCGTAAACGGTTTGGCGGTAAACATTTACATCTGTCGAAGTTTCGTAAGCAAATTCAGGTCTCGAAATAACTGATTTTACTTTTTTAATTATTGAAGCTTGCTCACCATCCAAAAGTGATGTTATTTTTTGAATATCAAAATTGCTGTTGGTTTGGGAACTTGCAGTGAAAGAAGCTGCTTTAGTCTTAAAGTTCTGAATTGCTTCTTCTCCTAAAAATCCCAAATCGTTCTCTAGTTTTGTAAAATCAGATTTTAAAGCATTTATATCTAAATCTTTATCTGACAATGCAACTGCAATATCAAAAATAGATTTTATAGAAGATTTGTCTTCGATGTGCGACTCAATATCGAGTTTCCATTGTGCGAGTTCATTTCGCGAAGGCGGATTTGAAATGTCAACTTTAGAAAGAAGCTGTTGTTTTTCTTCTGGCGAAAGCCAAGTTAAAGCATTTATAAATTCTTGAATTGTAGCAAATTCTTTTTGAGTTAAAAGATCGTCAGACCATACTAAATAGAATAAAGGAAGAAAGGCTTGGAGTTTTGTATTTTTCATAAAATTTTCGAATCGGTTTTGTAATAGGTTTTTGTTGCGACTGATTTCATATATTAAAAAAATTTTTGAGGTAATTAAACCAAAAAAAACTTTAAAATTAGTAATCTGTTACATTATTTTTACCACACTTTACTGCATAAAAAAAACAGAAATGAAAAATACTCATTCCTGTTTTAAAACCCTGTTAAGATTCTTGTAATTTTATTTTTAAACCAATAAAAAGTATGCAAATTACATTTTAAACCGAATCTTTAGACGACAGGATATATTTTTGTTTTAAAGCAAAAAGATGATGCGAGTTAAAAACCAAAACAGCTATAAAAATGATACCGTAAGCACTTATCTGCAAAGCTGATATTTTTTCGTGGTAAACAAAATTTGCTAATCCAAAAGCGATCATTGGGTTGATGTTTAGCAGCATTCCTACAGTTGATGAATTAATTCCAGAAAGCGCATATAAATTTAGGAATAAAGGAAATATTGTAAACAAAATCGCTATTGTTTCGATACAAAAATAGAACTTGAATTCAGTCGGAACCGGTCCGCTGTATGCTGGATAGAATGGCAGTAATACCAAAGCCGCTAAAGTAATATGAAATGTAAGCACAATGAATTTATCAAAACCTTTGTTCACACGCTGACTAACCAAATAACAAGCGTAAGTAAATCCGATAATGATGCTGAAAAACATATCCATAATATCAGCATATGACAGCAATAAACAGCCCGAAATACTCAATCCGACAGAAATCCATTGTGTTTTGCTTAATTTTTCATGCAAAATAAAATAAGCCAGCAAAGTGGTTAAAATTGGGCAGACCAAATACGCCAAAGAAGTCGCTTTTACGCTGACATGATTCATAACATATATAAAAGTGAACCAATTAGACATTAAAAAAACGCTTCCGCCTATGTTTAGCAAAATTGCCTTTTTCTTTTCAGAAGCTGATAAAGATTTGAAGATGGAAATAGTATCCTGAAGCGTTTTTCTTTTAAATAAAAAACAAATCAAAAGCATTAAAATACTGCAGCTAAATACTCGGAAGAACAAAATATCCAGCGATGCATAGTCGTGAATAGGTCTTAAAACCAAACTGAAAAATCCCCAAATGGTGTATGCGGTAATTGCTGCTATGTAGTATTTTGTTGTTTTCACAGGAGTTATTTTTATTATTTCTGATAAAGCAAATTTCACAAAAATAAAACAGCAATACAGATACAGTTTTTGTAAATTGCACCATAACAGTTTTTTTTTATGAAAAATTCAAATTACTTGTATTTGCAATTTGCAGATCGCATCGAAAAACAAATAAAATCAGGTGTACTAAATGTTGGCGACAAACTGCCTTCTATACGTGAAGTCTGCGCTGAAACGGGCTATAGTATGAGTACAGTAAGCAAAGCCTATTATGAAATTGAAAGCCGATCATTGATAGAATCAAGACCACAATCTGGCTATTATGTGAGCAATACTTCGGCTAGAATTATTACGGAACCTTCGGCAAGCAAACCTATTTTAAGCGTTCAAAACATCGACAGACAAGACTTAATTGATCAGGTTTACGGCAATATGACAGATAAAAATATTACGATGCTTTCTTTAGGTTTTCCATCAAATGAATTGCTGCCAATTGCTAAATTAAACAAAGGAATGCTTCAGGCCATGCGTCAGCTTACAAACAGCGGTACGAGTTACGAGCAAGTACAAGGAAATCAGAATTTAAGAAGAGAAATTGCAAGATGGTCTTTTACGTGGGGAGGCTCACTGACCGAGGAAGACATTATTACAATGCCAGGCTGTACAAGCGCTATATCACATTGCTTAATGACGTTGACCAAACCTGGAGATACTATTATTACAGAGAGTCCTGCTTATTTTGGCATTTTGCAATTGGCTAAATCTTTGGGTTTATATATTATGGAATTGCCGACAAATATGACAACTGGAATTGAATTAGATGCGTTAAAAAAAGCGCTTTCTTCTAAAAAAGTTAAGCTCTGTTTATTGATGAGCAACTTCAGCAATCCGTCTGGAAGCATGATGCCAACAGAACATAAAAAAGAAGTAGTTCGATTGATGGAATTTTACAATATTCCGCTAATCGAAGATGATATTCACGGCGATTTGTATTTTGGCTCTAGCCGACCATCTAATTGTAAAACTTTTGATGAAAGCGGTATTGTACTTTGCTGCAGTTCTGTTTCTAAAACATTGGCACCAGGTTATCGCGTGGGCTGGGTTTCTCCGGGGAAATTCAAAAAAGATATTCTGCGAAATAAAATTTATCACACGCTCTCCTCGCCTACTATTACGCATGAAGTTGTGGGCGATTTTCTTAAAAACGGAAGATATGAAAATCATCTTCGCAAAATTCGCCAGATTTTAAATCACAACTGCAACAATTACATTAATACCGTTTTAGAATCTTTTCCGGCGGGAACTAAGGTGAGTCAGCCTCAAGGCGGTTTTTTTCTTTGGGTCGAATTAGATAAAAATGTAGATACCGGAGCTTTTTATCATTTGGCCATGAAACAAAAAATCAGCATTGCGCCGGGAAGAATTTTCTCTCTGCAAAATCAATTTTCGAATTGCATGCGATTGAGTTTTGGTTTGCCTTGGACAAATGAATTGCGTCAATCGATACAAACTCTCGGAAAACTGCTCGATTCGTAAAACTAAAAAACCAGACAACATAATTGCTGTCTGGTTTCCAACTAATCTAATTCCAACATTTAATTATAAAACAAAGTAGGCATCTGCTGGCGCTTTTTTGGTTTCAGGTTTAAGGTCAAATTCCTTAATAATATCAAATTCACTTTGATATTCATTAAGCATTTGCATTAAGTTCTTTTCGATTGTATTCGAAATCGCAGTAACAGGCGTGTCTGTTGGTCTGTTCTCGAAAGGATCTTGTAAATGGATTGCCATTTTTTCAATTAAGAAAAATGTTCCTCCAATAATTGTAATCAACGGAATTGCAAACCAGCTCAACAAACTGATTAATCCGAAAGGCAATAAAAGAATAAACAAACACAATGTCATTCTGATATACATGCTGTAAGTTGTTGGAAAAATGGTATTTTTAATACGCTCACATTTCCCCATTGCGTCACATAATCGTGTTATGGTTTTATCTATTTCTACTTGCTGATAGGTATTTAAACGTTTGTCTTTTCTGGCAATTCTCAAATCTCTAGAATGAAGCAATAAGATCGCATTCGGTACATTCTGATGATTTTTTACAAAGTTTAATTCTTCTTCACTTATAAATTCTTTGATTGGTTTTATGGCATCTTTATTTCGTAAAGCCTGCCCTAAACTGTAACACCATGCAATTTGTCGTTTTGTAAAATTCTCTTTGAATTCATTTGCTTCTACAGAAAATTCAGGGTCTTTATAAAAAGTCAGCATTTGTCTTACCAAAGTTCTGGACTCATTTACGATTGATCCCCAAATAATTCTGGCTTCCCACCATCTATCATAAGCCTGATTCGATTTAAAAGCCAATAACAGCGAAATAATGGTACCAACCATTGTTGGAATTGCTATCGGAATATCAACTGAAATATTAATAAAATAGTGATGAAAAATTTCAAACAAAATTGTATAAGTCATTACCAGACCTAATTCTACTTTAATTTTCCCGAGAACGTACTTCATTGGAATTCTTTTCTTTAATAACATATTTTCGGTTTTAAATTAAACTTGCGTTTTTTGAAGAAATTTGGATTAAGCCAATTCTTCATAAAGTGAAAGAACCGGAAGTCCGAGTCTTTCGTTTGTATTTTCTTTTTTAGTTTTATTGAATTTTATTTTTTCTCCTTTACGAGTTTCAACTAACAAATCGATGTCGTATTTCGAAATTGCTTCAGATAAATAAGGCGCAAAATTTTCGTAATTATCATCAAAATTTGATGTTTGGCTTACAATTTCAAAAGAGAAATTTTCAGTTACAAACTGCTGCACAACTTTAACATGCATATTTGCATTGGCGTTTTCAATATAAAGTGCTTTATTAAATCCATCTTTCGATTCTTCTGATCCTAAATGCAAAATCGGGCATTTTTGATTTCCGGCTAACTGAATTAAATATTGATGAATTCGTTTTGTTTCTTGTTTATAAGAATTAGTCAGAATAACTAATTTTACAGAGAAATGCTCGATAATACGTTTAAAAATTGGCGATGAAAGTCCGTATTGATTATGAACTTTTAATTTGCAATTCGGAATACGATCAACAATATATCTGCACGTTTCTAAAATTTCTTCTTGACTTGCAGTAAGTCCCGTTTTCATTTCGCGCAAAAAATAAGATGACGAATACGAATCTGGAGTTTCAGCGCTTATCATTAAAATGATTTCGCAATCTGAATCTTTCGCTTGGTTAACAGCCGATTTTACGGCAGAAATTGTATCGTCTTTTAATGTGGTTGGTATAAGGAAACTTTTCATAAGTATAATCGTTTAGTTTATACATACAAAATAACTCCCTGTAAATTAGAAGGGTCTTAATCTAAAATTAGAATTTTCTAAGATTCAACATTAGAATTTTTAATGTTGGGATTTTTGATTTTTGACTTCTTGAAAATAATAGTTACAATAGTCCCTTTATTTTGCTCTGACTGTACTTGTATCTCACCGTCGTGCATGCGGATAATTTTGGATGCCAACGGCAAACCTAAACCGTAACCAATATATTTAGTGGCAATTTTTCCTCTAAAGAAAGGTTCATACAGATGCGGAATATCTTCTGGCGGAATTCCAATTCCGATATCATTAATAGAAATTTTAATCACTTCCTGATTTGCTGAAAGTGTTACAAAAACTTCGTTATTATCCGAATATTTTACTCCGTTTGTCACAATATTGTTAATTGCTAACTCTAAAAGAGGCTTGTTGCACGGAATTAAAAGCAAATTAGAATCTTTTGGAACAAAATTAAACTTCATGCTCACGCGATTGTCTGGATAAATTTTATCAAGATCTGATTTTACATCCATCAAAAGCTCATCTATACGTGCTATATCTAAAACTTGCTTTTTGCCGTCGTAACCTGTTTGAGTCAGTTTTAATAGACTTTCTGTTAAGTTTCCTAATCTAGAAGCCTGACTGTAAATATTTTGCAATGACTCAATATATTCTGAAACTTCTCGCTCTTTAAGCAACATAATTTCAGACTCGGCAATAATAGTTGTAATTGGCGTTTTTAATTCGTGAGAAGCATTATTAATAAAATTCGCCTGAATTTCAAATGAAGTTTCTAATCGGTCGAGCATATCATTAAACGTTTCCGTAAGATCTGAAATTTCATCTGAGTTTTTAACTTCCGGCAATCTGTTGTGGAGATTTGAAGCACTGATTCGGTTTACTTCTTTGGTAATTCTAGCAACAGGATTTATAACACGTTTCGCTAAAAAACGTCCTAAAAAGAAAGCGAGAAGAATAAATCCGATACCGCCAAAAAATAATATTTTTACAATATAAATCGTTGTGGTTTTTCCTCTTCGGTCACGTGCGGCAACAATTACAATATATTTCTGATTGTTTTCTGTAAAAACCTGTCCTAAATAATATTTGCTGTTAACCTCAAAATAATCTTTGCCTGTAGTTAAAATATTAGTATAAAACTGATTTGGCAAATTAAGAGCAGTATTATAATCAAAACTATTGGCACTGTTTATTTTAAGAACAAATTCTTCCTCTTCTATAAGTTCTTCGAGCCCGTTCTTTTTAAGATTTTTATAGTATTTTATTTTTTCAGGATCTTTTTGAAAATGAATCGAAGCTACAATTTTAGCTCTGTCTTCTAATCTTTTTAAGAAATGATAACGGTTATTTTCTCTAAATAAAACGAAAACAATAATACACAATAATAATGTACTAAAGGTAGACAACGCTACATAAGTAAAAGTAATTTTTTTTCTTATATCCATTTTATGGCTGTATAACATAACCTAAACCCTTCATGGTATGAATAAGTTTGGAATTAAAAGGCTTATCTATTTTTTTTCTCAAGTAATTGATATACACATCAACAACGTTAGTATTCATATCAAAATTAATGTCCCAGACATTATCTAAAATTTGATCGCGCGATACTATTCTGCCTGTATTTTTGGCCAAATAATACAATAATTTAAATTCTTTCGCAGTCAAGACAATTGATTCTCCGTTTCTTTTTACGGTTTTAGCTTTTCCATTAATCTCTAAATCTGCAATTACGATAGTATCTACTTTTTCAGTTTCCTGATTTGCTCTTCTGTTCAAGGCATTTACTCTTGCATCGAGTTCTCCAAATTTAAAAGGCTTCACTAAATAATCATCAGCACCAGCGTTTAATCCGGTTACAATATTTTCTGAAGTTCCTAAAGCGGTCAAAAGTAAAATTGGGACAAAATTTTTGCTGGCACGCAATCTTCTGCAAATTTCGATTCCGTTGATATCGGGCAGCATAACATCTAAGACTACAACATCAAAATTGTAATTGTGAATCATTTCGAGAGCTGTTTTGCCATCGAGAGCCACGCTGACTTCGTTATTGTTTTCGGCAAATCCTTTACGCAGAATGGATAAAAGATTTGGTTCGTCTTCGACTATTAATAATTTCATCTAAATATTTCTATTAGTAACAAAAATAAGAATTGAGTTTAAAAATCTAAATGGCAATAGTTGTAAATTATGATTTAATTATGAACAGTTGAACATATAAACCAATAAAAAAAATGAGCTTTTAGTATTTCGAAATGCTTTTAGAATATTTTTTATTAGAAAGTTTCGCCGGCATTCAAATAAAAACCTTTTGAATTATTGCCCCAAGCGTAGTCTACAATTAGATTCGTTCGGGTTGCTTTATCGATTAAAATTCGTAATCCTGCACCAAATGAAGGCTGAATATATTGAAAAAGATGGATATTTGTATCTGGATTATTTGCGGTTACAAAATTGGTAAAAACCGTACCGCTAAACATTTGATTACAGGTAATTGGAAAGCGAAATTCAGTTGAAAGATAAACTAAATTCGTTCCTCTAAACAATCCCTGTGTATACCCTTCGGCGCTTCGGCTTCGCTGGTCCCAGCCATTTGCGGGCAGGTTTAAATACGGAACTTTTCCTCTGGTTACAAATTGTCCATAGGTCCAAAGTGCCAAAATATAGCCTTTCTTTTTTGCCGAAAGCGGAATAAAATTTCGATATTCTGTATATAAAACATTACTGTATTCCTGATTTTTAAACAATACGGGATTAAATCTATAATTAATATTGGCAAACCAGCCGTGTGTAGCATTAATTTGATTGTCTCGTGAATCGTATACCAAATTAAGACTTACGCCCGTTAAAAAATATTCTAAATTATTGAATCCATATTTTTGACTGTAATCATAATGATACGTAGATATTCCATTTGCAATATCTAATTCTTTATCTTTTATAGAAGTATACCAGTCGATATTTACACCACCTCCGACATAAAAATTAGGTTTTACCTCAAAAGAAGCCGTTTGGTGAAACTTAAAATAATTATAATCCATTGGCTGAGCAAGCGAATCAATACTAAAATTTGGTTCCTGATCGCGTCGAGGCGGAATAATATTAGTTCCTAAACCGTAATTGGGCTGTGAAAATATATAGATTCTATAATCTCCGTTTAGAAATATCTTATTGTTTTTTAGAAGAATACTGTTTTTAATATTGACCAGCCACTGTTTTTTTGTTGTATAAGTTATGCCCACATTGGCAATTGAATATTTAGCTGCTTTTTGTTTTCCTTTAAAAGTATATTGTGCTACACCACCAAAAACAAATCCGGTCGCCGGCTGAGAACCGATCACTGGAATAACTAAAAAAAAGCTGTTTTTTACAGGTTTAATTACATGAACAGAATCTTTTTTTGTAAAAAGTTCGAAGAATGTTTTTGGTGGACAAATTTCGGAACCGCCTGATTCAATTTGAGCAATCAAACTGAATTGAATAAAGAAGAACAATCCTAAAAGGCTGTATTTATTCTGAAAACAATTATTTTTTAAAATTTTTATCATCTAAGAATTTTAATTTTCTGAAATAACATCAATTGCTATGTAAATATAACGCTTATTTTCAACACTTTATAAAACTAAAATTATATATAGACTTACTACCTCTAAAAAACAAGTTCTATATTTAGAATAAATTATTCTTCAAATTACTATTGAAATAAAATCTTATTCTGTTTCTTTTTAAGCTTTTAGCAATTACGCAAATTACCAGTTTCAATTATTTTTGCAAAATATTTAATACACCAACAGTAAGGATTTCATTTGAAACATTCCCAAAAAAATAAACAATGAAAAATAATTTTGAATTTACTCTAGAAGACTTTCCAAACGATACTTTTGAATTTGAAAATAATATTTTCTCAGGCAAATCAACATTAAAACAAAATGGGATTCTTGTTGAGCAAACTAAAGAAAAAGGGAAGCCATTTTTATTAAAAACAGCCAATAATGAAACCGTTAAAGCTTTCCCTAAAGCAAATTTTCCAGATATATCAGCACAAGTTTTGAATATAAATGGAACGAAACATCCCATGGCAAAAAAATTAAAATGGTATGAATATTTAATTGGCGGTTTGCCTTTTTTAATAATAATCGGCGGAGGCGCAATTGGAGGATTCATTGGCGGTGCAGCAACAGTAATGAATTATACCTTTTTTAGAGAAAATATTCCTTCATTAAATAAATACCTCAAAGTATTGTTTGTTAATGTAATATGTCTTTTTATATATCTTATTTTAGCTGGTATTTTTTATAAAATATTCTATTAATAAAATGCTTTAAAACATATTTTTAAAAGCATAAAAAAGCCGTCATATAAAAACTGACGGCTTTTTTAGATCATAAATAATCTTTTATTTCGTGATAAATTTTGGATGAATTAAATTCTCTAAAGAATAAATCTCATCCCATTTTTCCTGAGTGATTACTTTTCTCTCGATAACAGCAATTTCATGAACGCTTTTATTTGTTTTTAAAGCTTCCCCGGCAATACTTGCACTTTCTTCATAACCTAAAATAGGGTTCAATTGTGTTACAATTCCAATACTGTTCATTACCATATTATAACAGTGATCAACATTTGCAGTAATTCCGATGATACATTTATCAATTAGAGTTTGAATTGCATTTGAAAGATAGTCTAACGATGTAAACATAGCAAAAGCAATTACTGGTTCCATTACATTTAATTGTAATTGTCCTGCTTCAGCTGCCATAGTAACCGTTAAATCCTGTCCGATTACGTAAAAACAAGTCTGGTTGACTACTTCTGGAATTACCGGATTTACTTTTCCGGGCATAATAGAAGACCCCGGCTGACGTGCGGGCAAATTAATTTCGTTTATACCTGTTCTTGGTCCAGAACTCAATAATCTTAAATCGTTGCAGATTTTAGAGATTTTTACAGCCGTTCTTTTTAATGTTCCCATGATTTGAACATACGCTCCAGTATCGACTGTCGCTTCAATTAAATCTGGTGAAAGTGTTAGCGGAATTCCAACTTCTTTTGCTAAGTAGTTTACACAAATTTCAGGATATCCTTCTGGTGCATTTACTCTTGTACCAATTGCAGTAGCTCCCATATTGATTTCTAAAACCAGGCTCTGAGCATCTTTTAACCTTCGTACATCTTCACCAATTGTAGTTGCGTAAGATTTAAATTCTTGTCCTAAAGTCATCGGAACGGCATCTTGCAATTGCGTTCTTCCCATTTTTAAAACATTTTTAAACTCCTCTCCTTTTGCAGCAAAAGCGATTTCCAAGCCTTCTAATGTTTTAATAAAACTTTCCATTTTCAAGTAAAGTGCAATTCTAAAAGCAGACGGGTACGCATCATTTGTAGATTGAGAACAGTTAACATGATTATTTGGGTGAAGGAAATTGTATTCCCCTTTTTTATGTCCGAGATATTCTAAACCAATATTGGCAATTACTTCATTTGCATTCATATTTACTGAAGTTCCCGCCCCGCCCTGAATCAAGTCGCTTACAAATTCTTTATCGAATTTACCTGCAATAACCTGATCACTTCCGTAGCAAATTGCTTCGGCAATTTTAGGATCTAAAGCGCCACAGTCTTTATTTGCCATAGCAGCGGCTTTTTTTACATACCCTAAAGCTTTGATAAATAAAGGTTCTTTTGAAATTGGAATTCCCGTAATATTAAAATTCTCTACAGCTCTAAAGGTCTGAATACCATAATATAGTTGATTAGGAATATCTAATTCTCCTAAAAAATCATGTTCTTTTCTTGTTGATTCCATATTTTGTAATTATCATTTTTACTTTAAAAAAAATCAACGTAAAGCTACATCAAATTATAAATTTTGACTGTAAATTTTGCATAATATTTTACTTAAATTAGTATCTTTTCAACCTAAAAAATTAAAAGTCACCTTGAAAAAAGAGAGCGAATATTTCCTTGATAAAGAATACGATACTATTATTTATAATCGAGACGATCTTAATTTTAAGGATTTCGAATGCTGTATATTTAATAATTGCAATTTTTCCGCCTGCACCTTTTTAGCTGTTACTTTTATTGACTGCATTTTTAATGATTGTACTTTTAGTGAAGCAAAGATTAATTACGTCGCTTTTAGAACTGCATCTTTTAATCGATGCGAAATTAAGGAAGTGAATTTCGCCATGTGTGACAAACTAATTTTTGAAGTTCATTTTTACGATTGCATCCTTGATTTTTCTAAGTTTTACACGCTAAAAATCAAAGGAACTACTTTTACCAACTGCAGTTTAATTGCGGTAGATTTTATGGCAACAGATCTTACAAGCGTACTTTTTGATAATTGCGATTTATATCGCTCAGAATTTGACAAGGCAACTGCCAACAAAGCCGATTTTAAGACCAGTTACAATTATACAATTGATCCATCAAAAACTAAGCTCAAAAAAGCTGTTTTTGCTTTAAAAGAAGTAAAAGGATTATTATTTAAACATGATATTATTGTGAGTTAATACACAAATTAATAAGATTTGCCTTTTTTATAAAACTGTTTACCTACTCTATTTATATGATTTACCAAATGAGGGTTTTCAATTTTATCAAAGATTATTAAATCAATAAAATTGGGTATATATAACTCTTCTAATTTGTTTTCGATTTGTTGCAAAGTTGACAAATCAATCAATTTTCCTTTTATTGCTAAGTCAATATCAGAATTATCTCTATAGTTTCCTTTCGCTCTTGAGCCAAATATTATGACTTCATCAATATTAAAATACTGATGAAATACTGAATTAATTTTAGTTATATAATTTGAAGAAAGACCAAACGAACTCATAAAATTAAATTAGATTAATTTGTTCACCACTTTTTTTTTCTTTCATTTTTTTTTGAAAATCTAAAAACAATTGGAAATAGTCATTAATTATTTTATTAAATATTTCATTTGCAATTTCCTCATTATAAGTATGAGAAGTTTTATTACGGCTCTGAATCATATCCATCCACATTTCAGCATTTTCAATTATATGTAATCTAAAAGCTTCCCTTGTTGCATCTCTAGAACCCCCAACTGTCGAATTTCCCTGAAAAAAAGCATAATCTTTCATTACATTCCAAGCTAATTCATGAGTATATTCAAATCTTTGAATTAGGCCTTCTTTTATTAGTTCCTCTACAACATATCCTAAATTATCAGCATCTAATTCATCTTTGTCATCTAAATAATTTTGTTTTATATAATTTACTGATTCGTCTAACTTTAATAGCGCTTTATTAAAATTAGAAAATCTTTGTTCCCATCTTATATCTTCCATATTATTTTTTTTACAAAGTTAGCTTTTTTAATATTTAGCTAAGTACAATTACAGTCAATGCCTTTTTATGATTTATTTTAACCCTTACAACCGCTTTTCCATCACATAATCTTCCATCAAAAATCCATTTCCAATGTCAATATTGACTTCATCGGTAACTTCAAATCCTAGTTTTTGATAGAAACGGAGTGCGTTATTAAATCTATTTACATTCAGTGATAATGCGATTGATTTTTTTTCAAATGCTAATTTTTCGATTTCAGCTATAACCTTTTTTCCTACTCCTTTTCCCTGAGTTTCTGGCAAAAGATATATTTTATGAATTCTAGTTACGAATCCATTTTTGTAATTATGTTCAATTCCGATAAAACCAACTGTTGTTTCATCATCTAAAATTAAATAAAACAACTGTTCTTTCTTTTCAAATTGAGTTTTTAAAGCTTCATCTGAATAAATTAGATCCAACATATAATCTAACTGTTCTTTAGATAAAATTTCTCCATAGGTCAGTGGCCAAGTTAAATGTGCTATTTCTTGAATTGTTTTAAGATCTGCTATTGTTGCTTCTGAAAGTGAAATCATTATTTTGAAAATATTCTAATTTGTAAAAACTTGATTTTCTTGTTCGCTTACTCTTATAAAAGTAGTTCGCTTGGTCAATTCTTTTAATCTCGAAGCGCCCACATAGGTACAAGTACTTCTTAAACCTCCTAAAATATCTAATACTGTATTTATTACATTTCCTTTAAACGGCACCTGAACTGTTTTTCCTTCGCTTGCGCGATATTCAGCAACGCCGCCAACATGTTTGTCCATCGCAGTTGTAGAACTCATTCCGTAAAATTGTTTGAATTTCTTGCCTTCAACTTCGATCAATTCTCCACCACTTTCAGTATGTCCTGCCAGCATTCCGCCGAGCATTACAAAGTCTGAACCTGCTCCAAATGCTTTGGCAACATCTCCGGGAGTGCTGCATCCGCCGTCGCTTATAATATGTCCGCCTAATCCGTGCGCTGCATCTGCACATTCTATAATCGCTGAAAGCTGCGGATAACCCACGCCTGTTTTTACGCGAGTTGTACAAACAGATCCCGGCCCAATCCCGACTTTTACAATATCAGCTCCGGCCAATAATAGTTCTTCGACCATTTCACCCGTAACTACATTTCCTGCAATAATAACTTTATCCGGATATTGTTTTCGCGTTTGTTTTAAAAACTGTACAAAATGTTCTGAATAACCGTTCGCAACGTCAATACAAATAAATTTTAATAGCGGATTTGCTGTTATTATTTCACCAATTTTTGCAAAATCTTCTTTTCCTGTTCCGGTACTAATTGCTATAAAATCATAGAAATCTGGGTTTGCATCTTTCAGAAAATCATGCCATTCCTGAGGAGAATAATGCTTATGAATGGCTGTAAAAAGCTTTTCTTTAGCTAAAACTTTAGCCATTTCGAAAGTACCAACTGTATCCATATTTGCCGCCATAATAGGAATTCCTGTCCAAATAGCTGTACTGTGTAAAAACTTGAAATTTCTTTCTAAAGATACTTCAGATCTGCTTTTCAGCGTTGATCTTTTTGGTCGAATCATTACGTCCTTAAATCCTAATTTCAGATCAGTTTCTATTCTCATGGCTTTGAATTTTGGTTACTTTCAAAGATACAATTTTAGATTGTAGTCCCGAAGCTTCGGGATAGAATTTAGATTATTAAAATTTTGCGTTTATTTGGAACGCGGATGTGACCGATTCGCTTTGCGAAGACGGGGATTTTTTATTTTAGAGTTTTACAGAGATTCACAAAGATGGCACGGAGATTCAAGAAATTTTTTAATTGGAACGTACCTTTTGACGCAGATGACACAGATTCGCTTCGCGAAGACGCGGATTTATACTGATTTTATTTATTGTAAACCTGAAATTTTCAATCAGAACGCGTTTAGATTTCACTCAACGTGACAAACTTGAAACAAAGAAAACCTGAAACCTGAAATAAAAAAAGCCTGAAACAAAACTTTTTACCCGTGAATCGTCTCTCCTTTTCCGTAATTTTTAATGATTGATTCTTCATAGGCAAGCCATTCTCTCCAACGTTTTTCTACATCAATTCCAACTCCGTATTTACGAGCGTAAGTAATGAATGTAGTATAATGTCCAGCTTCACTTTCCATTAATTCTCTGTAAAAAACAGCTAATTCTTCGTCCTGAATGTTTTCAGATAAAACCTTAAAACGTTCGCAGCTTCTTGCTTCGATCATCGCTGAAAAAAGCAATCTTTCGACTAATCCAGAAACACGGCTTCCGTCGCCGCTTTTTTTCATATATAAATACAATTCATTTACATAATCGTCTTTGCGTTCGCGACCTAATTTTAAGCCTCTTTTGATAATAATATTATGAACCTGTTCAAAATGATCGATTTCTTCTTTGGCTAAAGCCAATAAATCTTTCACCAAATCTTGATGTTCAGAGTTATTCGTTATAATTGTAATCGCATTTGTTGCTGCTTTTTGCTCGCACCAAGCATGATCTGTCAAGATTTCTTCAATGTTTTTCTCTACAATATTTACCCATCTTGGGTCTGTTGGCAGTTGTAATCTTAGTACGCCCATGTCTTTTTGTTTTTTTGTTTCAGGTTTTCTTTGTTTCAAGTTTCAGATTCGATCCGAAACTAAAAAAGTTTAAAGTTTTGTTCTACGTTTTTTTACGCGTCACAAAACTTTAAACTTGAAACTTTAAACTTGAAACTATATTAATATACGAAAATAGGTCTTTCGCTCATCATTTCATTTACTTCGTTAGCTACTTCTTCGATAACTGTTTCGTTTGTATGATCAGACAAAACTTTATCGATAAGCGCTACGATAGTTTCCATATCTTCTTCAATTAAACCACGAGTTGTGATTGCAGCTGTTCCTACGCGAATTCCAGATGTGATAAATGGAGATTTATCGTCAAATGGAACCATATTTTTATTTACTGTAATTTCTGCTTTTACTAATGCATTTTCAGCTTCTTTACCAGAAATGTTTTTATTTCTTAAGTCAATAAGCATCATGTGGTTATCGGTTCCGCCAGAAATAATTTGGTATCCTCTTTTTACAAATGCATCTGCCATAGCGTTTGCATTTTTTTGCAATTGCATAGCATACGTAAAGAACTCATCTTTTAATGCTTCACCAAAAGCAACAGCTTTAGCAGCAATAATGTGCATTAATGGTCCACCTTGATTTCCTGGGAAAACAGCAAGATCTAATAATGATGACATCATTCTGATTTCTCCTTTTGGAGTTTTCAAACCTTGTGGATTTTCGAAATCTTTTCCCATCAAAATCAAACCTCCACGTGGCCCACGCAAAGTTTTGTGTGTTGTCGTAGAAACGATATGACAATGAGGAATCGGGTCATTCATTAATCCTTTTGCAATTAAACCTGCAGGGTGAGAAATATCAGCAAATAAGATCGCTCCTACGCTGTCAGCGATTTCTCTGAAACGTGCAAAATCCATATCGCGAGAATAAGCAGATGCTCCGGCGATGATTAATTTTGGCTGTTCTTTAGTCGCAATTTCTTGAATTTTGTCATAATCTAAACGACCAGTTTCAGCATCTACACCGTAAAAAACTGGCTTGTATAAACGACCTGAAAAGTTTACTGGAGAACCGTGAGTTAAGTGACCACCATGAGATAAATCAAAACCTAAGATAGTATCACCAGGATTTAAACAAGCGTGGTAAACTGCTGTATTAGCTTGAGAACCTGAGTGAGGTTGTACGTTTGCGTATTCAGCACCAAATAATTCTTTTGCTCTGTCTATTGCAATTTGCTCGATAACGTCAACTACTTCGCAACCGCCGTAGTATCTTTTGCCAGGATAACCTTCGGCATATTTATTAGTTAAAACAGAACCAGCTGCTTCCATTACTTCGTCACTTACAAAATTCTCAGAAGCAATAAGTTCTAGTCCGTGAATTTGTCTGTCTTGTTCCTCTAGTATAAGGTCAAAAATTTGTTCGTCGCGTTGCATTTTTTCGTTTTTCGTTAATTTCCTGCAAAAATACAAAAAAACGTTTGTCAAACTGTTAGATTATGATATATTTGACATACAATTTTTCAACAAATAATTAACATTCACATGCCAATAACCGCCAACGATACCAAAAGAAAATCATGGTTAGAAGTGCCAGAAAATAGCGACTTCCCTATTCAAAATATTCCTTTCGGTGTATTTCTTACTAAAGAAAATGTCGTTACAGTAGGAACAAGAATTGGCGATTACGCTATAGATTTAGGAGCTTTACAACAATTGAACTATTTTGAAGGAATAGATTTAACTGATGATATGTTCATGCAAGACACGCTTAATGATTTTATTTCTGATGGAAAAAAAACATGGCGTTTAGTTCGAAATCGTATCGCTGAAATTTTCGATGAAACGAACCCTCAACTTAGAGATTCAACAAAAGATAAAGATATTGTTATTTTTAAAATTGATGATGTCGAAATGCAATTGCCGGTTTTAATTGGCGATTATACTGACTTTTATTCAAGTAAAGAACACGCTACTAACGTAGGAAAAATGTTCCGTGATCCTGAAAATGCTTTATTGCCAAACTGGCTTCATATACCTGTAGGTTATCACGGAAGAAGTTCTACTATTGTTCCGTCTGGCATTCCGGTTCACAGACCAATGGGACAAACTTTGCCTGCTGGAGAAAAATATCCTGTTTTTGGTCCGTCTCGTTTAGTGGATTTTGAATTAGAAACTGCTTTTATTACAACCGACGTTAATGTAATGGGAGAAAATATCCCCACTTACGAAGCTGAAGATTATATTTTCGGAATGGTTTTATTGAATGACTGGAGTGCACGCGATATTCAGAAATGGGAATATGTGCCACTTGGACCATTCTTAGCAAAAAACTTTGCGACCTCTATTTCTCCTTGGATTGTGACTATGGATGCTTTAGAGCCTTTTAGAACAAAAGGTCCAAAACAAGATCCGTCGCCGCTTCCTTATTTACAAACAAAAGGCAAAAAAGCTTTTGATATTCATTTAGAAGTTTCACTTAAACCTGAAGAAGCAGAAGAAACTATAGTTTCAAAATCAAATTTTAAATATTTATATTGGTCAATGAGTCAGCAATTAGCGCATCATACTTCAAACGGATGCCGTGTGAATTCTGGTGATATGATGGGCTCTGGAACTATTTCTGGACCAACTCCAGACAGCTTCGGTTCTATGTTAGAACTGACTTGGGGAGGAAAAAATCCGATTAAATTAAAAGATGGAAGCGAACGTAAATTTATAGAAGATAACGATACCGTAATCATAAGAGGTTTCTGCGAAAATGCTGAAGTACGAATTGGTTTTGGAGAAGTTTGCAGTCAATTATTGCCTCCCTTTATCAGACCATAAGGAGTCCTAAAATATTAATTTTAGTTCATATAATAAAGAGCTTGTTAGAATTAAACTAACAAGCTCTTTTTGTTTTGAGTCTCGCATTCTGAGGCTTCGGGAGCGAAGTTGCAAAGATTTTTTTGCGTTTAAAAAACAAAAAAATATAGAGAAGAAGTTATTTACTCCAAAACTACCTTCACCCAAACTAAACGATGATCTGAACTTGATTCACGTTTTTCAACCAATTCTGACATTGGTTCACCTTTTGCAGGCCAGAATACACCGCTGTTGATAACCTTAAAACCAAGTTTTGAAGGCAATACATAATCAGCACGCATTCTCCAAAAGGCAGTATGATTAATTCCGAAAGGGTTTTGAGGACTATGTTCCGCACCTCCTTTACTTGCAGGTGTAAGGTCGCTGTTAACTTTAGGATGGTCAAGTAATGACTTTATACCTTCCATAATAGCATTTCCTTCTACCGGTGAAGCATTTTGATCACCCACTATAACAAATTGAGAATTCGAAGGTAAACCTCCTTTTATCCCTTTGTCATCATAAATATACGAAGCTGTATTGTCTGAAATATAGTCCTTCCAGAAACGGATTTCATCATGATTTCTTTTTCCATTACGATCTTCTGCACCATCAAAAGAAGGAGGAGTAGGATGACTGGCTAAAATATGAACCGTTTTCTTGCCAATTTGAACAGGAACGTCCCAGTGAGATTTGGAAGATAATGGAAATTGCTCCCATGCTTCCTTGCTATACCAATCCGAACCATCCGCGTTTTTGGTAAGCAATGCTCCCGGCATATCTTTCCATTTAAAATGTTGAAAAGTACGGACTGCCTTAACATCAATAGGGTATTTTGACAAAATCATCATAGCATATTGACCAGGATACATACCAAATCCCCAAGCATCACTTCCAAAATTTTCTGACTTTCCGTCATTGTTCAAATCGTAAGGGCTTGGCTGACCAGTATTCACCGTTGAGTAATAGAAATAAGGATAATCAATAGCCGTTGCTCCGCCTTGAGCCACTTTTAAATAATTTTTAATAAACGCCTTTACCCCAAGTTTAGGATTTTTAATGTAATCAAACTCGTTTAGCAAAATAACATCCGGCCTTACCGTCTGAATAATTTGGGCGATGTTTTTAATTTGAACGTTATTTCCTGAATCAAGCTGATTGATCAATATCTGCTCCGAATTTCCCTTCGTACCTCTCGGAAAATAGTTTTCAGATTCCATACTTACATTATAGGTAGCAAATGTAAGTTCAACTGGTTTTTGTGGATTAGTTTGTGAAAAAAGAGCTCCCTGAGAAAGCATAGAAAGGACCAAAAATATTTTTTTCATTATAAAAATTGAATCTGCATTGCTGCATTTGTTGACTGGACAAATTTAAGAATGTTGCCGGGACGCACGGTAGTTCCGTATGTTAAGTATATGTAAATAAAAAAGCTGTCACTAAAAGTGACAGCTCAATAATATTGTATAATTAGAGGCGAAAATTAAGCCGGAATCTGTTGGCTTAAACAATGTAAGGTTCCGAATCCCCAGATAAAATCAATACAGCTAATTCCGATTACTTCACGATCAGGAAAACATTCTGATAATATATTTAAAGCTACGCGATCGTTGCTGTCATTAAAAGTTGGAACTAAAACGCAATTATTCAAAATCAAGAAATTAGCATAACTTGCCGGTAATCTTAAATCTTCAAAATCAACACGTTTTGGCATTGGAAGCGCTACAATTGTCGGCGATTTTCCGTCTTCTAATTTTGCATTTTGTAAACGCTTTAAATTATCCTGTAAAGGTTTATAATTTGAATCGTTTTTATCTGTTTCAACAATTGTTACAATGGTATCTTCATTTACAAATCGGCATAAATCGTCGATATGACCATGTGTATCATCTCCTTCAATTCCGTTTCCAAGCCAGATTACGTTGGTAATTCCTAAGTATTCTTTAAAAACAGCTTCGTAATCTTCTTTAGTGAAATTTTTATTTCGAACCTGAGTTGTAGGATGCATCAAACATTCTTCAGAGGTTAACAAAGTTCCTCTTCCATTTACATCAATTGCGCCACCTTCAACAATTACTGGTTTTCCTTTATAAGTAACCTGAGTTAATGGCACATCAATAAAATCAGCAATTTTGCCTGGAACAAATTTATCTAATTGATAATTTTTATATTTTGCCCAGCCATTAAAGTTGAAATTTAAAGCTTCTCTTTTAGAACCATTTTTCACAATAATTGGTCCAGAATCACGCATCCAGCTTCTATTTGTTTTATGTATAATGAAAGAAACATTCGCAAGATTTACGCGCGCACTTTCTAACATTTCGGTAACTTTTGCTTTTAATTTTTCATCGGCTACGACCAAAAAAACAGTTTCAAAAGTTGCGACTTTTTTAATAAATTCTACAAAAGCCCATTGAACGGTTTCGTATTTTCCCGGCCAATCGTTGCCATTATGCGGAAAACACAATACAATTCCTTGTTGCTTTTCCCATTCTGCTGGAAATCTTCTATTATTTGTTGACATAAAGAGGTTCTAATTTTAAAAGAGCACAAAGATAAACATTCAAAAGGATTATAAAAAATACAGTAAAATTCAAATCAAAATTATGCCAAAATATGTGGTAAAATTTAAGTTAAAGATTAAATAATGAAGCCTTAATATACACCCAAGTTCTCCTAATTACTTTTGACAAACTAAAAACTATTTAAAATGAAAAAACTAACTATCTCATTATTAGCAGCACTTTTTATAATGGCAAGCTGTAATAACGATGAAAATTCAAAAGGAGAACCTGAAGTTGCAGTAAATGAAAATCCAGCTTCTTTTAAGGAAATTGGGTCTATCACCATTGGCGGTGAAGCTGCTGCTGAAATTTCTGCTTATGATGAAAAAACAAAAAGACTTTTTACAGTAAATAACAGTAGTACAAATCAAATTGATGTAATTGATATTTCTGACCCAACAAAACCTGTTAAAGTTGGCAAAATTGATTTAACACCATATGAAGGTGCTTCAAATAGTGTTTCTATTTACGACGGAAAGCTTGCTGTTGCTTTAGAATCAACAGTTAACAAACAAGGAAACGGAAAAGTCGTTGTTTTTAACACCACAGATTATAGCTTAATAAAACAAGTTACCGTTGGTGCATTGCCAGATATGATTACTTTTTCAGCTGACGGAAAATATATTATGACCGCTAATGAAGGCGAACCAAATACTGATTATTCTCAAGATCCAAACGGAACTATTTCTATTATTGAAACAAGCACATATACTGTTACAACATTAGATTTTGCTTCTTTCAGCGGTCAGGCAGCGACATTAGCTAAGGACGGATTTAGAATTTCAAAATTTGCTAAAAGTTTTGCTCAAGATATTGAGCCTGAATACATTACTATTTCTGACGATTCTAAAACAGCTTGGGTAACTTTACAGGAAAATAATGGCGTTGCAAAAGTAGATTTAACATCTAAAACTATTACAACTATTTATCCTTTAGGATTTAAAGATTTTAATACTGCTGATAACGCGATTGATGTAAGCGATAAAGATGATAAAGTAGCTTTTAATCCATGGAAAGTAAAAGGTATGTTCATGCCAGACGCTATTAGTCATTTTTCTGCTAATAATGTTCCGTATTTTGTAACAGCTAATGAAGGAGATGCCAGAGAATATAATGCCAATACTGATATTAAGCGAATGAAAGACATGAAGTTAGACGCAACAGTTTTTCCTGATGCTGCTACTTTAAAATTAGAATCTAATTTAGGAAGATTGAATTTGATTGCTGATATGGGTGATACTGACGGCGATGGTGACTTAGATGAAATGGTAAGTTTTGGCGCACGTTCTTTCTCTATATGGAATGGAAATACTGGAAAAATTGTCTTTGACAGCAAAAATGAGGTTGACAAAAAAACTCAGGAATTGGGAACTTACGATGATAAAAGAAGCGATGACAAAGGTTCTGAACCAGAAGCTGTTGTGGTAGCTAAAATGGGAACTCAAAACATATTATTTGTTGGTATAGAAAGATCTGATGCATTTATGACTTACGATGTTACAAATCCAGCTTCTCCTCAATATTTGCAAACCGTAAAAACAGGCGATGCACCAGAAGGTGTACTTTTTATTCCGGCTTCTAAGAGTCCAACAAAAAGAAGTTTATTAGTTGTCAGCAGCGAAGGAGATGGCACAATTAAAATTTATCAGCCAGATTTAAAGTAATCGATATAGTAAAAATCAAAAAAAGGATAAAAATTAAATTTTATCCTTTTTTTTTATAAAATATTTAACTTTAATTAACACATTTTCAGAATTCTAAGTTAATTAGTGGGAATTATGTAAGACCCGATACAACACATATCATAAACATGAGCGATACTTTTGTCAGGAATTAAAATAAAAAACAAATTAAATTTTTGATATCATGAAAAAGAAATTAGCATCATTATCTTTATTACTATTAACAGTCGCTGCGGGCGCTCAAAATATGGCTACAACTTCTGCAAAGCCATCTACTGACCAAGAGTACAACAAATGGTCTATCGAATTAAATGGTGGTGTTAACAAACCAACCAGAACGATGACTCCAGGTTATTCAACAGAATCTTTAAATTTCTTTCACGCAGATTTAGGTGCTAGATACATGTTCAATCCTAAGTTTGGTTTGAAATTAGATGTTGGTTACGATCAATTTAAAGAACGTGAAAATACTCCTGACTTCGAAAGCAGATATGTTAGAGCAAGTTTACAAGGTGTTGTTAACGTAGGAAGAGCTTTAAATTTTGAAACTTGGACAAATACAATTGGTATTTTGGCTCATGGTGGTTTTGGAGTTTCTCAAATTAGTACTGAAACTGGGCCAGGCGGACAAGATTACATGGCTCACGGAATTGCTGGTTTGACTGGACAAATTAAATTAAGCAACAGAGTTGCATTGACAGGTGACCTTACAGGAATTGTTAATGGAAGACAAAACTGGAACTTTGACGGAATGGGTAATACTACAAGCGGTTCTTTTGACGGAGTATTGTTAAACGCTTCTGTTGGTTTGACTTTCTATCTAGGTAAAAATGCAAAACATGCTGACTGGGTTGGTGAAGAAGATCGTTACAAAGAATTGGAAGAAAGAGTTACAACAATCGAAACTGGACTTATCGACACTGATAAAGATGGTGTTGCTGACTTATATGATTTAGAACCAAATACAGTTTCTGGAGTAGCAGTAAATACAAAAGGACAATCTATTGATACGAATCAAAATGGTGTTCCTGATGAGTTAGAAAGCTATTTAGAAAAAACTTACGGACAAAACGGTAAAGCAGTTGCAACTAACGGTACTATCGAAGAATTGATTAATGGCGGATATGTAAATGTTTATTTTGATTTTAATTCATCTAAACCAACAAATGCTTCATTATCTGGTGTTGATTTCTTAGTGAAATACTTGAAAAACAATCCAGGTAAAACTGCCGATATCATTGGATATTCTGACGAAATTGGAAGTTCTAACTATAACACTGAATTGTCTAGAAAAAGAGCTGAAGCTGTGAAAAGCGTAGCTACAAACGCTGGAATCGATGCTTCTAGATTGAATGTAATTGCTAACGGAGAAGATACTTCTGTAAACAAAAATTCTAAAGAAGCACGTCAAATCGTGAGAAGAGTTACTTTCCAAGTAAAATAATTCTAAAAGAATTTAAATATATAAAAGGCGGTTTCAATAATTGAAACCGCCTTTTTATTTGCAAAGAAAAAGGACAAAGTTTAGTAAGCTTTGTCCTTTTTTTTATTGTTTAAATGATAATTAATTATTTATCAATTGCTCTTTTTGTAATATCTCCAAAAGCATCAATTCTTCTGTCTCTGAAAAATGGCCAGTTTTGACGAACATTTTCCTGTAAGTCTAAATCAACTTCAGCAATTAAAATTTCTTCTTGATCGTGAGAAGCCTGAGCTAAAATTTCACCTTGAGGTCCAGCAATAAATGAAGCTCCCCAAAATTGAATTCCTTCTGTTCCTTCAATATATTTTTCTAAACCAATTCGGTTTGCAGCAGCTACGAAAACTCCATTTGCTACAGCGTGGCCTTTCATTACATTCATCCAAGCGCCGTATTGATTTTCTCCGTATTGCTCTTTTTCTTTTGGATGCCATCCAATTGCAGTTGGATAAAATAATACTTCAGCACCTTTTAAAGCAGTTATACGAGCTGCTTCTGGATACCATTGATCCCAGCAGATTAAAGTACCAACAGTTCCTTTTTTTGTTTCAATCGCCTGAAAACCTAAATCGCCAGGAGTGAAATAGAATTTTTCATAAAAATGAGGATCATCCGGAATATGCATTTTTCTATACAAACCAGCTTCTGTACCATCTGTATCAATAATGTAAGCGCTGTTGTGGTAAATTCCGGCCATTCTTTTTTCGAAGAAAGGAACAATAATTACAACTCCTAATTCTTTTGCCAATTCGCTGAAAGCAATAAAAGAAGTGCTGTATAATGGTTCTGCTAATGCAAAATTATCTACATCTTCGCTTTGGCAAAAATAGTGACTGCTATATAATTCTGGAAGCAAGATAACTTCTGCGCCTTTTCCTGCAGCATCTCTTACCCAGCTGATACATTTTTTTAGATTATTTTCGGCAACGTCATTCAGGTTTAACTGAATAACGGCTATTTTATATTTTCTTTTCGGCATGACATAAAATTTAGAGTGCAAAAATAGTAAATTTTAGAGGAATGGCAAAGTCTGCTTAAACGCAAAGGATACAAAGATTTATGCGAAATTCACAAAGATTGTATTTCACTTTACTAATTAAAAAGAAAACCTAAAATTAAGAACTAAAATTGCTTATTCAATAACCA
This sequence comes from Flavobacterium sp. JLP, assembly GCF_015350755.1. Lineage (NCBI taxonomy): Bacteria > Pseudomonadati > Bacteroidota > Flavobacteriia > Flavobacteriales > Flavobacteriaceae > Flavobacterium > Flavobacterium sp. JLP. Next base: position 517,709 of record NZ_JADKPS010000001.1, read on the forward strand.
CTTTTGCAGTTACAAATTCAGTCTCTGATTTTTTAAATTTAATTTCAAATGTTCCTTTTGTAGTCGATTTGAATTTGTAAACTGTTTTCTTTGGATCTGGAACTTGTTGTGTACAAACTTCTGATGGATATTTTGCTTCAACTTGCAATCCTTTTACTCCACCAATTGTAACTTCAGAAATTTTATCAAACTCTCCGCAAGCATTATCAACAATAAACGTTACATCATAACTTAATTCTTCATTTACTTTTCCTGTTGCTGGCCCCTTAACTTCTGTAACCAGTGCAACTTTTGTTGTTGGATTTGTTGTTTTTACATCATCATCATTGCTGCACGAAACAAATGCAGTTGCTAAAAATAATACTACTAAAACTGATTTTAATCTAAAACTTTTCATATAAAATAATAATTAATTGTTAATTACTATGAAGACGTTAGATAATTGCAATGGTTGCTTTGACAAAATGTTAAATAGTTTTACAAAAACATTAAACGGCTAAAGATCAAATATTTATTTAATAAAAAAAATTGCGCAACTACCGTTATTTCTTATGAAAATTAAACTTTCAATTCTAGCCCCGACAGAAACGGTATCCTTTTTCTGGCTGCTCCAGACAGAAAAAGATATAGTGTATGGCGGGACAAAACGTGCATTGAAACGTTTATTTCTGCTTCAAAAAAAAAAACACCAGCTTTATGACTGGTGTTTTTAATTATGTTTTCTAAATCGAATTATAGTACTGGTTCTTTCTTTTTGAAGATTTTTTTAATAAGATTTACAATCGCTAAAACGATAAATCCTAATGCTAGTCCGATTATAAATTCTCTTATTATGGATGGGAAATTCGGCAATAGATGGTGGAAAAATTCAATATTATGGATGAATAAACCTCCTGCTACTAAAATTAAAGCGATCGTACCAATTACAGTTAAAGCCTTAATAACCTTAGGAAGTGCCTGAACTAAAATATTTCCGATAAATTTCAGTACTCCATTTTCCTTTTTACTAATCTGGATCAGTTTAAAACCTGCTTCATCCATTCGCACAATAAGCGCAACAATGCCATAAACACCAACTGTTGCAATTACCGCAATAATTGATACAACCACGATCTGCTGTAAAATAGGTTTGCCAATGACGGTTCCCAAAGCAATAATTACAATTTCGACAGATAAAATAAAATCGGTTAAAATAGCTGATTTTATTTTTCCTTTCTCGGCTGCCAGAATTTCTTCTTCTGTAAAAGTTTCTTCTGTTATTCCTTCTGATTCTTCGTAACTGTGCGGGAAGAAAAATTCGTAAATTTTTTCGGCACCTTCATAAGCTAAAAACAAGCCTCCTAAAACCAGAATTACTATTATTGCAATTGGTAAAAAGGCACTTAAAAGAAAAGCGATTGGCAAAATAATTATTTTATTAAGAAGCGAGCCTTTGCTAATTGCCCAAAGCACCGGAAGTTCTCTAGATGAAGCAAATCCTGAAGCTTTTTCGGCATTTACTGCCAAATCATCACCCAAAATACCTGCTGTTTTTTTTGCTGCAACTTTGCTCATTACTGCAACATCATCCATGATTGCAGCAATATCATCTAATAGTACGAAAAACCCTGATGCCATTATATTTTTTATTTGTGCGAATTTAATACTTTTTATTTAATTCATCCTTTAGAATTAACGGCTGCATTGCCCTAAAAGTACCCAAATGATTATAAAAACCAATACAGTTCCAAAGCATCCGCCTCCTAATTTTTTTGCACCGTAACCTGCTAATAATCCTCTAAATAAGTTGTTCATAGTATTTTTTTTTTATGTTATTATTTTTTAATTGTTTAAGTAAAGGTCAGAATTTAGCAAGAAAATCTTTTTATATTAATTTTATAAAAAGTTTCATGATTCACGGATTTTGTATATTTTAAAAAAAAACACCAGCCTTTCGACTAGTGCTTTTACCTCAAAAAAATAACCTAAGAATTATACGACAGGCTGTGTTTGATTTCTAAAAACCAATTTTCCGTCGAAAGCATCTAATAAAATAATACTGTCTGTAGTAATGTTTCCTGCCAAAATTTCTTTAGACAATTGATTTAATACTTCTCTTTGAACCACACGTTTTACTGGCCTTGCACCAAACTGCGGATCATATCCTTTGTCAGACAAATACTGAATAGCTTCTGGTGTTGCATCCATAGCAATACCTTGCAGTGCCAGCATTTTTGTAACACTTTTTAGTTGCAAGCCAACAATTCTCGAAATATTTTCGACTGTTAATGGCGTAAACATTACGATTTCGTCGATACGGTTTATAAATTCCGGACGGACAGTTTGTTTTAATAATCCCAAAACTTCAGTTTTTGCGGCTTCTGTTGCTGCTTCTACTCCACCTTTAAGATTTTCAAACTTTTCTTGTATAATCTGACTTCCCATATTAGAAGTCATAATTATAATTGTATTTTTAAAATCAGCCAAACGACCTTTATTATCTGTCAATCGGCCTTCGTCTAATACCTGCAATAAAATATTAAAAGTGTCTGGATGCGCTTTTTCGATCTCGTCCAGCAAAATCACAGAATACGGTTTTCTACGAACAGCTTCTGTCAATTGACCACCTTCATCATAACCAACATATCCCGGAGGTGCACCAACCAAACGGCTCACACTGTGGCGTTCCTGGTACTCACTCATATCAATTCTTGTCATCGCATTTTCGTCATCAAAAAGATATTCTGCTAAAGCTTTTGCCAGCTCTGTTTTACCAACCCCGGTTGTTCCTAAGAATAAGAATGTTCCAACTGGTTTTTTCATATCCTGCAAACCTGCACGACTTCTTCGAACAGCATCGCTAACTGCTTCAATTGCTTCTTCCTGACCTACCACACGTTTGTGCAATTCATCTTCAAGATGCAGCAGTTTTTCTCTCTCAGTCTGAAGCATTTTCATAACCGGAATTCCAGTCCATTTTGCAACAACTTCGGCAATATCTTCACGAGTAACTTCTTCTTTAATTAATGAATTACCTGATTGATATTCTTGTAATTGTTTCTGTAAAACATCAAGACGTTCTTGCGCTTCTTTAATTTTTCCGTAACGAATTTCAGCTACTTTTCCGTAATCGCCATCACGTTCTGCACGTTCTGCTTCGTATTTAAAATCTTCAATTTCTAATTTTACAGCCTGAATTCCGTCAACAACATCTTTTTCAGATTTCCATTTTGCATAGATTTCGTTTCGCTCTTCTTTTAAATTCGCCAAATCCATGCGTAAGATTTTAAGCTTGCTTTCTTCTTTTTCGCGTTTTATGGCTTCAATTTCAATTTCAAGCTGCATTATTTTACGATCCAAAACATCTAACTCTTCTGGTTTTGAATTGATTTCCATACGAAGTTTAGAAGCTGCTTCATCCATCAAATCGATCGCTTTATCTGGTAAGAAACGATTTGTAATATAACGTTGCGAAAGTTCGACTGCGGCAATAATTGCTTCATCTTTAATTTGAACTTTATGATGCGTTTCGTATTTTTCTTTAATTCCACGCAATATTGAAATCGCACTTTCCGTATCTGGCTCATCAATCAAAACCTTTTGAAAACGTCTTTCTAAAGCTTTATCCTTTTCAAAGTATTTTTGATATTCATCTAAAGTCGTTGCTCCAATTGCTCTTAATTCACCGCGAGCCAAAGCTGGCTTTAAAATATTAGCTGCGTCCATTGCACCTTCGCCTCCACCCGCACCTACAAGCGTGTGAATCTCATCAATGAATAAAACAATATCCCCTTCTGCTGCCGTAACTTCTTTAACAACTGATTTTAAGCGTTCTTCAAATTCTCCTTTGAATTTTGCTCCAGCAATCAGAGCTCCCATATCTAATGAGAAAACGATTTTATCTTTTAAATTTTCCGGAACGTCTCCATCAACAATTCTGTGTGCTAAACCTTCAGCAATTGCAGTTTTACCCACTCCAGGTTCCCCAACCAACATTGGGTTATTTTTGGTTCTTCTAGTCAGAATCTGCAGTACACGGCGAATTTCTTCATCACGTCCAATAACTGGATCTAATTTTCCTGTACGCGCTAATTCGTTTAAATTTTTAGCGTATTTGTTTAATGCGTTATATGTTTCTTCTGCAGAAGCAGATGTTACTCTTTCTCCTTTTCGAAGCTCTTCGATTGCTGCTTTAAGACCCTTTCCGGTTACACCTTGATCTTTCAGAATTTGAGAAACTTTGCTTTTAGAATCGAAAATTGCCAGAATCAAATGTTCGATCGAAACGTATTCGTCATTCATTTTTTGAGCAATAATTTCAGCTTCATTCAGTGCTTTATTTGCATCTCTGGAAAGTAAAATATCGCCTCCAGAAACTTTTGGAAAACTCTGAATTGTACTGTCTAATATTTGTAAAAACAACGGCACATTTACATTGAGTTTCTTCAAAATAAAAGGCGCTACATTTTCATCTACTTCAAAAATAGCTTTAAAAATGTGTTCGTTTTCTATTTGTTGCTGTCCGTTGCGTTGCGCCAATTGCTGTGAAAGCTGAATGGCTTCTTGCGACTTAATAGTAAATTTATTTATGTTCATATTTATTTGATTTGATTGATTTTTATTTGTTTGCTATTCAATAAGATTAAAGTTACAATTTATTGAGATAAAATTTTTGCTTCAAATAAGCTAACTTTGTACTCGGATAGACAAATTATATTCCATAGTAAAAATAAAGACAAAATGACGCTTAAAAAATGATTTATATCATATTTTAATGTCAAAAAGTCATAAAACAAGTCAAATATGAGTTTTTTAAATTCAATCTTCGGAAATTCAGAGAATACAGATTCTCCACAAAACAAAGTTAATTGGACCGAATTAACTGATATTCATCAATTAATGGAAATCGAAACCATATCAAATGAAAAGCCAGTTGTTATATTTAAACACAGCACAAGATGCAGTATCAGCCGTATGGCACTAAAACAATTTGAAAGAGAATTTGATTTGAACAATGTAGTTGATGCTTATTTTCTAGATTTAATAGCATATAGAGATATCTCAAATGAAATTGCTGATAGATTCAATGTTTATCATGAATCACCGCAACTTATCTTAATTAAAAATGGAAAAGCTGTTTACAACGTTTCACACAGCGATATTGATGCTGAAGCATTAAAAAGTAAAGTATAATTTTTTTTGTTGTGAAATGTGAAATGTAAGATGTGAGACTGTGAAGCAATACCTAGTTATTACTTCTCACATTTCACATTTCACATTTCACACTTCACATCTTACATTTCACATTTCACATTTCTAAAAACTTCCTCCAGAACCGCCTCCGCTAAATCCTCCACCTCCAAAATCCATTGGAGAACTTTGAGGTTTTACTTCTGGTTTTAATCCAAACGTCGATGCTACAATTAGAGCTTCGGCATTTAAAAAGGCGCTAGAATTATTGATTCTATCTGGTCTAAAGGTTAAACCGCTATCTTTCTCTTTCAATTTTTTGATTGAAAAATACGCTATTGCAAATAATATTGCTCCTCCAAGCGTCAACGCAACTTCAATTGGCAAAACTGAATAATAAAAACGGATCGTGTAAATTGAAAAACCTATGGCAAGAAAACTTATCCAAAGCATGATTCTGTCTTTTGTTTTTAAAGCCTGAACCAAATAAACAATCGGCACAATAAGTGTAAAGGCATAAAAGAAAACAGCAAAAGGAATATCAGTTCCTGGAAGTATTTCGTTTCCTAATAATAATACAGAAAGCTCTCTGACTACTAAGTAATTACAAGAAAGATAAAACAGAATTAAGCAAAAACTGTTCACTAACAAAAGACCGTTATAATAGTAGATTTCAGTCAAATTATGGATTGTTTTTTTAGTAAAGAAATAAAACACAGCCGAAAATAGCATCGTAACAAAAGGTAAAATGGTTTTTCCGATTGCGCCAAATTCAAAAAGACCATAAAATAAAATTGCTGAAGACGCTAAGCAAAAAACCGCCAAGGCCATTATATGCAAGTATCTTCTGTACATAAAAAAAGAGGCAACTGCAACAAAAACAGCAATTACTAATTCGTAACCATCTGTTGTAAAAGCAACAGCAAATCCTAAATTTAGAATAGCCCCCAGGATAAAAGCATCATCTAGCCCATGGTTTCTATAATTTTGATTTGCCAATAACTCTGCACCTCCAAAACCAACAGCGGCAAAAATATAACAGCATATTTTAAAATAAAAATCTTCTCCGGCCATTCCAATTAATGAAAATGCACCACAAATAGAGGAATATAAAAATGATCCTAATAAAAAGAATCCAAATCGTACCAAAATATTACCTTGACTTCTAAAAGCGGGTAACTCTTTTTTGATTAAATTATTTTGTTCCTTACTTATAAATCCACCGCTTTGCAAAGAGTTTGCTTCTTCTAGTAAAGCTTCATTATCTAATAAATTTTTATCGTGTACTATCATTATGCGATTTCTTTATTGAAGTTTTTAATCAGTTTAATAAATAATATAATTGAGCCAATGAAATAAGCTGGTAATATTAAAACAAACAAGGCCCAAACATCTGAAAAATCAATAAATTCAAAAATTCTAAATAAAAAGATATTTACGCCTATATAGGCGTAAATTATCATAAAAACATACAGGGAAATTGCTCTGATTTCATGACTGATTTTATAAAAATAATAAGATGAACCCGCTAATACAATTGCAAAAAGAAACCAAATACCGTCTTCATTATAGTCAACTAAATTACTGATCGATGCTATGCTTATTAAATGCAGGGCAAAAGTTAGATAGATGAGATTAAAATGAATTTTTAAATTTATTCGCAAGTTGTAAATAGTCCATAAAATAAGCAAACCACCCAGCAAGACAGCAGAATAACTTAAGTTTTGATGGCCATAAAAATCATTATTTAATAAATCCTGAGGCGTTACAGAAAGTCCGATATATGCTGCCAAACCCGTAATTGCAATCGTTAAAACACTTTTATTGTCGAAGTAATAGGCACAAATAAAACTGACTATTGTTGGAACTAAAGTAGCTAATCCGTAATGTGTACCAAAAGGTTTATATTGAAATTGAAGATAACCTATAAAAATACATGTCAAAATATTAGCCGCTAAAACCAAATATTCTATAACTGGGTTTTCAAAAGCAGTTTCTGTTTTTTGAAATCCTTTTGAATGTTTGAAACAATAATAAAAACACACTACAATAATGATAAGTAATATTGAAAGAATGGCAATATGGCCAATGGTATCTATATTCTGATATATTAATACTCCAATACCAGACGTGAAAAGCAAAACAGATAAGTATAGAAAGAATTTTAATTCTGCGTTTAAGGAAAAAATATTCAGATCACGATAAGCAACAATCTCATTAAATTGATTTTCTGTAATTAGATTTTTGTCTAGAAGCGATTTAGTAGCTTCAGTTTCAAATTTTACCATACTATTTGTTTAAATAACTATTTTCAAATATATGTATTTAGCATGAGTTTTCTGGTTTAAAATTGTATTAAAAAAAGACAATAATTATGTTTGCAAAAATGTTTTATCAAATTATTTCTATTTATTTTTTTATACAAATTGTAAGATTTAATCTTTTAAAAATCCAAAAACTCAAATATTTTTATCAAAAATAAAGCAGTTCAAAATTTATTATTTACATTCGTGTAATCGATTACATTAATAATAAACCACTTATTAAACCAAATAAATACACTTAAATGAAAAAAAATCTTTTTTTACTCATTTTCCTAATGAGTTTATCCTCACTTTCCGCGCAAAATTATTATTTAGCAGCACCAGAAGGTTTTGGCTCGAATACAACTGGCGGTGGAACAGCAACTCCAGTAACTGTTTCTACTTTGGCAGATTTAACTGCAAAACTTAAACTGACAACTCCACAGGTCATTTTAGTTTCTGGAACGATTAATTTTACGTATACGAGTTTATTAGTCAGTGATAAAACTATTATAGGATTGCCCGGAGCAAAATTGGTAAACAACGATCAAACTGCTACAGGATCTGGAATTCTGAATTTAAAAGCGGGATCAAATAATATTATTATTCGAAACTTAATTTTTGAAGGTCCAGGAGCTTATGATGTTGACGGTCATGATAATCTTACCTCTGAAGCTACAAATTTATGGGTGGATCATTGTGAATTTCAAGACGGAATGGATGGAAATTTTGATAATAAAGGAACTGCAGACAATGTCACAATTTCATGGTGTAAATTTACCTATTTAAAAGCTCCAAAAGCTGGAGGTTCTGGCGGTGCAGACGATCACAGATTTACGGATCTTGTTGGTTCAAGCAAAACGGATTATCCTGCAGATGGTCATTACAGCATTACTTTTAAAAATTGCTATTGGGCAGAGGGATGTAAAGAACGTATGCCTCGAGCTAGAAACGCAGAACTTCATATTCTTAATTGCTACTATAATACTTCGGTATCAGGATCACTGGCAATTGGTTTAGGTGGAGGCGATAAAAATTCTACCTGCTACATTGAAGGTACAGATTTTGCCAAAATTGGCACTGCATTTAAAAACTACATTAGCACTGACGGAGGTGTTGCAGGCGCTACATTTGTGAACAGCCTTAAAGCTCCGGCAGATTATGGTGATGCAGTTGCAAAACCTTCTTATGCTTACACCACAATTCCTGTTGCTGATGTTGCGGGTTATATAACGAATACGTCTTGCGGTGCGGGTGCAACACTTCAAGCTGCTGCGGATGGAAAAATTTCTTCAAGCTGTACTAATTTAGGCCTAACTGATAAATCGAGTCTTGATTTAGATTTAAAATATTATCCAACAGTTATTGACAGCCTATTAAACATTCAATTTTCAAATCATGAAAATGGAACTGCCATTATAAGTATTTTTTCTGCAAATGGATCTAAAGTTTACACAAACTCAAAAAATATATCCTCTGATGAAAAATTAGAATTGAATGTGGGAAATCTTGCCAAAGGAACTTACATCTGCAAAATTCAAATCGAGAATAGAATTAAAACTTTTAAAGTTGTAAAAAATTAAATCTCTCCTATAAAAAAAGGTCATTGAAACAAATCAATGACCTTTTTACTTTTTACATCCAACTTTTTACATTTCACAATATCAAAAAGCTGCCCTCATTTTATCTTTAATCGCATCTAAACATAAATTATTGATACTTCCTTCATGAGTATGTTTTGTTTCTTTTGGAGACTTGTATGTTCCCGCTTCTAATTGCTCAGCAACAGCTTTGTAAGCATCTCTAAACGGCATTCCTGCTACAACCATTTCGTTTAAAGTATCTACAGTAAACAAATAATCGTATTTTTTATCTTCTAAAATATGATCTTTAACTGTAATATCTTTTATAGAAAATATTGCAATATCCAAACAAGATTTTAAAGTCTGAATCGCTGGAAATAAACCTTCTTTTAAAAGCTGTAAATCTCTATGATAACCGCTTGGCAGATTATTGGTGATTAAAGTGATTTCGTATGGAAGCGCCTGAATCTTATTGCATTTTCCTCTGATTAATTCGAAAACATCAGGATTCTTTTTGTGGGGCATAATGCTTGAACCAGTTGTAAGATGTGCCGGTAAACCAATAAAATCAAAGTTTTGGCTCATATACAAACAAACGTCCATCGCAAATTTTGATAACGTCCCAGCCACACTTGTCATCGCAAAAGCAACTGTTTTCTCCGCTTTTCCACGGCTCATTTGTGCTGCAACGGCATTGTATTTTAAGGTTTCAAATCCTAATTCTTTTGTTGTAAATGTTCTATTGATTGGAAATGAACTTCCATAACCTGCCGCAGATCCTAACGGATTCTGATCTACGATTTTTGAAGCTGCGTTCAACATCGTAATATCATCAATTAAACTCTCTGCATAAGCAGAAAACCACATTCCGAATGACGATGGCATGGCGATTTGCAAATGTGTATAACCTGGCAATAAAACATTTTGATGTTTTTCTGCTGATTCCATTAACAAGTCAAACAATGTTTTAACTTGTTCTTTTATGGCTTTTAATTCGTCTTTTAGATACAAATGAACATCTACTAAAACCTGATCATTACGAGAACGCGCGGTGTGGATTTTTTTTCCGGCATCTCCCAGTTTTGCCGTTAATAAATATTCTATTTTAGAATGCACATCCTCGAAACTGTCTTCGATTTCGAAATTACCCACTACAATATCAGCGATAATTTCGTTTAACGCATCAACCAAAGAAGTTGTTTCTTGTTCAGTTAATAAACCAATTTGTCCGAGCATTTTAGCGTGAGCAATTGAACCTAAAGCATCGTATTTTGCCAGAACCAAATCCAGTTCACGGTCGTTCCCAACGGTGAATTGTTCGATTTGTTTATCTGTTGGTATTCCTTTTTCCCAAAGTTTCATAGGTAGATTTTTAGATTTTTAGACTACTTAGATTTTTAGATCTTCATAATCTTTGTATTTTTTTTATTATGAATGGCTCCTAGCCCCGATAGCAATGGAAATCCTTTTATTTTTTTTCTTTAAAAAAATAAAAGATTGGAACGGATAGCGGGATTAACTCCTAAAAAATATTATAATTTAAAGAAATCAGTTAGTATTTTGATATACAAATCGACTCCTTCTTCAATTTCATTTACAAAAATAAATTCGTCTGCTGAATGCGAACGTAACGTTTCTCCTGGCCCTAATTTTAAAGACTGACAGCTCAAAACCGATTGATCTGAAAGTGTTGGAGATCCATAAGTTGTTCTTCCTAAAGCAATTCCAGCCTGCACTAAACCGTGCGTAACTGGAATAGACGAAGCATTCAAATGCATTGATCTTGGCGTAACTTCTGCATTTACGTTTGCTTTTACTACTTCTAAAATTTCTGTATTTGTATAACGATCGGTTACACGAATGTCTACAACCAAGTCACATTCAGAAGGTACAACATTATGCTGTTTACCAGCATTAATCTGCGTTACGGTCATTTTTACTGGACCTAAAACGTCTGAGATTTTATCGAATTTATAGTTTTTAAACCACTCCATTACCGGAATTGATTTGTATAAAGCATTATCATCGTTTTGATGTGCGGCGTGGCTTGCGGTTCCTTTTACTTTTACATCCAAAACTAATAAACCTTTTTCGGCAACGGCTAATTGCATTAAAGTTGGTTCTCCAACAATCGCACAATCTAATTCTGGCAAATGTTTTAAAACGCTATTTAATCCATTTTTTCCGCTGCTTTCTTCTTCGGCGGAAGCCACAATAACAATATTATGCGATAGGTTTTGATTTTCGTAAAAATGCACAAAAGTTGCCAATAATGAAACTAGACATCCACCGGCATCATTACTTCCTAATCCAAATAGTTTTCCGTCTTTTTCGATCGCTTTAAACGGATCGTTTGTATAAGCCTGATTGGGCCTTACGGTATCGTGATGTGAATTAAGTAAAAGTGTTGGTTTATTTTCGTTAAAATATTTGTTGAAAGCCCAAACATTGTTGTTTTCTCTTTTAAAAGGAATTTCATTCTGATTGAACCAATTTTCGATTAAAAGTGCCGTTTGGTCTTCTTCACTTGAAAATGAAGGGGTTTCAATAAGACTTTTTAATAAACTAATTGCTTCCTGGGTAAGCGTTGCAATATTTTTCATAGTTTTGGTTTCTTTGCCACGAAGGCGAGAAGTCACAAAGTTTTAATTTAAATCTGTGACATTTTTGATTGGCGCAAATTTCTAAAATTAATATTTAAAATGCTCCGCACAATTCTATTTTTTTGCCACAGATTAAAAGAATTTCACAGATTTTTTAATCCTGCTAATCCTTTAATCTGTGATATCTATTTTATAACGTAATCGTTGTATGCAGAACATCTGGGTTTTGAAGCATTTTGTGATGCCCAATTTTGATTTTCTGTACACCTCTTGATAAACTATTGAAACAGTTATCCAGTTTTGGAATCATTCCAGAATGGATTACTTTTTCTTCTTTTAGCTTATTGTATAATGTTTCGTTGATTTCTGTTATTACAGATGAATCGTCTTCTGAATCTTGCAAAACGCCTTGTTTTTCAAAACAATATGTCAGCGTAACATCAAAAACTTCAGATAATGCAATTGATAATTCGCTTGCAATAGTATCCGCATTTGTGTTTAGCAATTGTCCGTTTTTATCGTGTGTAATGGCACAGAAAACAGGAACAACTCCAGCTTCTAACAAAGTTGCCAATAATTTGGTGTTGACTTGTTTTACATCGCCTACAAATCCGTAATCGATTGTTGGATGGTTTCTTTTTACCGACTGAATTAAATTCCCATCAGCTCCTGAAAAACCAATTGCATTATTGTCTTTGGCCTGCAATTGTGCCACAATGTGTTTGTTGATTTGTCCCGCGTAAATCATTACTACAACATCCAGCATTGGAGCATCTGTAATTCTTCGTCCGTCAATCATTTGCGGAACTAAACCAATACTCTGCGCCATTTTTGTAGCCGATTTTCCACCACCGTGAACTAGAACTTTATAGCCTTCAATTTTAGAAAAATCGGTTAAGAATTGTTCTAATTCTGCTGGATTGTCGATGATGTTTCCACCTATTTTTATTACTGTAACTTTCATAAGATTCTAAGGTTCTGAGATTCTAAGATACTAAGTTTTTCTGTGCGCAAAGTTTCTTAGCATCTTAGTAGCTTAGAATCTTAGCAACTTTAAAAAAATTATATTTTTTTAAGAATCTTCTGTAAAACTAATTGTGCTGAATACGTTCTGTTATTCGCTTGTTCAATTACAATTGAATTTTCGCCGTCTAAAACTTCATCGCTAACAATTACGTTACGACGAACAGGAAGACAGTGCATGAATTTTCCGTTGTTGGTTAAAGCCATTTTTTCGGCTGTAACGGTCCAGTTTGGATCGCTGTTAGTTACTTTTCCGTAATCGTTAAAATTACTCCAGTTTTTTACGTAAACAAAATCGGCATTTTCGAAAGCTTTGTTTTGATCGTATTCGATTGAGCAGTCTTTTGTAATTTCTGGGCTCAATTCGTAACCTTCTGGATGTGTGATTACAAAATCCATATCTTTTTGCATCTGCATCATTTCTACGAATGAATTAGCAACGGCTTGAGGTAACGCTTTTGGATGCGGCGCCCAAGATAAAACTACTTTTGGTTTGTGTTTTGTTTTGAATTCTTCCATCGTAATGGCATCTGCCAAAGATTGTAATGGGTGACGAACAGCACTTTCCATGTTTACGATTGGCACTGTCGCATATTTCAAGAATCCTGAAATTACAGTTTCCTGATAATCTTTTTCTTTGTCAACCAAACCTGCAAAGGCACGAATTGCAATAATATCACAATATTGAGAAACTACTTCTGCCGCTTCTTTAATGTGTTCTGAAGCACCAGAATTCATTATTGCTCCATCTTCAAATTCTAAAGTCCAGCCTTCGTTGGTAAAATTCATTACCATTACGTTCATTCCTAAGTTTAAAGCCGCTTTTTGTGTACTCAAACGCGTTCTTAAACTCGGATTGAAAAATAACATTCCTAAGGTTTTATTCTTTCCTAAACTTTGATTTTTAAGCGGATTCTTTTTGATTTTAATCGCTTGTTTTACCCATTTTGATAATGAGTTGATGTCTTTTATTGAGATATAGTTCATTTGTTTTTTTATTTTTGTTAGTTGTCTAAATTAGACGCTGATTATACTGATTCGCTATCGGGAATACACTGATTTATACGGATTTTTCTATTCTTACTTTGCGATTGTTTTCGAAAATTTTCCGCCTAAATTCTGGTTTTGCACCAAAATTTAAAAGCAAACCTACTTGGCAATTTGTTCCTCTTAGATAATTCAAAATTTGATTTTCAAATTCTTTCACTATGCAATCTGCTGCTTTTAATTCTAAAATAATTAAATCTTCTACTATTAAGTCGGCATAATATTGTCTAACTTCAATTCCTTTATAATAAACTTCTATTTTCTTTTGAGCTTCGACCTTTAATCCTTTACTTTTTAGTTCTAAGTATAATGAATTTTGATAAACTCTTTCTAAAAAACCATATCCTAATTCATTATACACTTCTTAAAAAGTTTTAATAATGATTTCGCTTAACTCCTGATGCAATAAATTCATATTTCAACATTTAAAAAATCCGTAAAATCCGCGTTTTCACGAAGTGAATCCGTGTCATCCGCGTATAAATCTACACAATTTTTGTGAAAGAAATTTCTTCCTTTAATGCTTTCAATATAAAATTATCATTTAATCCGTTTACGATCCAGGTTTCGATGTTGGCCGCTTTTGCGATTCCAGCTGCTTCTATTTTAGATTGCATTCCTCCTGTTCCGTGTGATGATTTTGATTCGCCGATTTCTTTTTCCAACGTTTTTAAATCATTTACCAATTTTATTGTTTCTGGATTTTCATCGTGAATTGAATCTTTAGTGTAAATTCCGTTTGTATTCGTGGCAATGATCAGAATATCAACATTTAGCAGCACCGCCGTTAAAGCTGCTAATTTATCGTTATCCCCAAACCGAATTTCATCTGTGGCAACAGTATCGTTTTCATTGATAATCGGAATGTAATTGTTTTTAACTAATACATTAATTGTATTTACAATGTTCTTTTTGGTCTGCTCTTTTTCGAAATCAGAATAAGAAAGTAAACACTGCGAAGTATTTAGTCCTAAATCCTTAAAATTTTCATTGTAAATCCGCATTAAATGAGGTTGTCCGATAGAGGCCAAAGCCTGCTTCACGAAAACATCTTTATCTTGATTATCCAGCTTTACAAATTGCTTTGCCGCAGCGATAGCTCCAGAACTGACTATAATAAATTCGTATTCGTCGTTTAGAGCCGCAATCTGAATTCCGAGGTCTTCAATCTTTCCCCGCGAAATATGATTGGTTTCTTTGGTTAAAGTATTACTTCCTATTTTTAATAAAATCCGCTTTTTTCCCATTGTTATAGTTTTGCCCGCGATTTTTTTTACCGCAAAGTCCGCAAGGTTTTTTTATATTGTTTGTGTTTACAAACGCTAAGTTCGCAAAGCTTTGTCCAAATAAATTCCAAATTCCAATATTCTAAAATCGTTAGTCATCATTCTAAAATCTAAAATTCTAAGAAGTCTAACAATCTAAGAAAGTCTAATAATTATCTAATTTGTCCTTCTCCGTAAACGTACCATTTGTTTGTTACAAGATGCTGTAAACCAATTGGACCGCGTTGATGTAATTTATCAGTGCTTATGGCTAATTCTCCACCTAAACCAAATTGTCCTCCGTCTGTAAAACGGCTTGAAGCATTTTGGTAAACAGCAGCAGCATCGACTGCGTCCATAAATTTTTTTGCAGCTTTGTCGTCTCTGGTAATTATTACTGCCGAATGTCCCCCGCAATATTTATTGATCTTTTCGATTGCATGTTCCTCAGAATCAATTGTTCCGATTACAATTTTATAATCTAAAAACTCTTCGTACCAAATATCTTCTTTTTGAAGTGTTTCTGTATCTTCAAAATTTTCCAGAGATTTGTCAACGATAACTTTAACATTTGATTCTTTTAATGTTTCTATTAAAATAGCTGTAAAACCTTCAAAATTGGGCAATTTAGCATCAATTAAAACTTTGTCTACTGCATTGCAAGCTGAGATTTTAGAGGTTTTAGCATTCAAAATTACTTTTAAAGCCAAATCAGTATCTGCATCTTTATGAACGTAAACAAAATTATTACCTCGTCCGCTTACGATTACCGGACAAGTCGCGTGTGCTTTTACAAACTCAATTAATTTTTCTCCCCCTCTTGGCACAATTAAATCGACTTTTTGAGTTGGTTTTTCTAAGAAAGCCTGAGTTTCTGCACGATTATAATTTAAATATTCAACCCAGTCTTTCGAAACTCCATTTTCTTCTAAAGCTTTATGCCAAAGACTTACAATTTTCAAATTGGATTTTAAAGCTTCTTTTCCTCCTTTTAATAAAATTTTATTTCCGGATTTGAAAGCAATTCCTCCCGCTTCGATTGTAACGTCTGGACGAGATTCGTAAATAATTAAAATCGTTCCAAAAGCGGCCGTTTTATTAATAACTTTTATTCCATTATCATGCGTAAAATGAAAACGCTCAACGCCAACGGGGTCTTCTTGAGAAGCTAATTGGTTTAAGGATAAAATCATCTCATCGACTTTTTTATCATCTACTTTTAAGCGTTCTTCCATCGCTAAATCTGAGCCGTCGTAATCGGCAAGATCTTCCTGATTGGTTAGGATAATCTCATTCCGCTCCTGCTCGACCAGCTTTGCCATAGAGCGTAAAACCAGATTGCGTTTTTCAATTGATAATGGATTCATAATTTCTAGTGGTTGGTTGTTTTTTGGCTGTTTCTTTTTATCGAAACTTTATTGATACCTAACAGGTTTTAAAAACCTGTTAGGATACTATACTTTGTCTTTCGAAACCTGACAGGTTTTAAAAAACGAGAATTAGTTTTTTAATTCTTCTAAACTTTCTTTTAAAGCTTTTACAAACGTATCAATATCAGCTTTTTTCACAGTCAACGGGGGTAAAATTCTCAATAGATTTTTATTGTTGGCGCTTCCTGTAAAAATGTGTTTTTCCATGATTAGCTTTTTTCTCAAAGCTGCAACATCAAAATCGAACTCCACTCCAAGCATTAGGCCTTTTCCTTTTACTTGTTTGATGCCGTCAACTTCTTTGATTTTTTCTAAGAAATATTCATAAACTTCGTTTACATTTTTTTGTAAATCCAGTTTTTCAATTACATCCAAAACGGCAATTCCTGCTGCACAAGATAAATGGCTTCCGCCGAAAGTAGTTCCTAACAATCCGAAACTTGCTTCAAATTTTGGAGAAATTAAAATAGCTCCAACCGGAAAACCGTTACCCATTCCTTTTGCAACTGAAATAATATCAGCGTTGATTCCGTGATGTTGGAAAGCGAAGAATTTCCCGCTTCTTCCGTATCCTGATTGTACTTCGTCTAAAATCAAAACGACATCATGTTTTTTACATGCTTTTTCTAAAGCTTGAAAAAATTCCGTTGTTCCTTGGTCTAAACCTCCAACTCCTTGAATTCCTTCGATAATTACAGCAGTTACATCTCCTTTAGCCAGTTCAGCTTCAACTAATTCGATTTGGTTTAAAGGTAAAAATGTAACTTCTTGCTGCGCATTTAATGGGGCAACAATCTTTTTATTGTCTGTAACCGCAACAGCTGCAGAAGTTCTTCCATGAAATGAATTATCAAAAGCCACAACTCTTGATTTTCCGTTATGAAAAGAAGCTAATTTCAAAGCATTTTCGTTTGCTTCAGCTCCAGAACTACATAAAAACAATTCGTAATCTTCTAAACCAGAAAGTTTTCCTAGTTTCTGAGCCAATTCAACCTGTAAAGGATTTTGAATTGCATTTGAATAAAATCCTAAATGGTCTAATTGATTTTTAAGTTTAGCTACATAATCAGGCTGTGTGTGTCCGATAGAAATCACACCATGTCCACTGTATAAATCTAAGTATTCTACTCCTTTGTCGTCTGTAATTGTACAATCTACTGCTTTTACTGGAGTTATGTCGTATAATGGGTAAACGTTGAATAAGTTCATGAGTTTTTTTGTTTAAAGTTTCATGTTTCATGTTTCAAGTTGCGCACAGAACGTGAAACTTGAAACTTAAAACCTGAAACAAATTTTTTCTAAAATCCGCTTGGTTTCAAATGTAAACCTGTGGTTTCTTCAAGTCCGAACATTAAATTCATGTTTTGAATCGCTTGTCCTGAAGCACCTTTGGTTAAATTATCTATAATTGATGTTATGAGAACCCGGTTTCCTTTTTTCAATAAACTAATGATACATTTATTCGTTTGCACCACCTGTTTCATGTTGATGTTTGTTGTGGTTACGGTTACGAAAGGTTCATTTTTATAGAAATCTTCGTATTTCGCAACCAATTGTTCCAAACTATCATCTGAAAGTGTGTATAGTGTTGCAAAAATCCCTCTTGGAAAATCTCCTCTGTTCGGAATAAAAAGTAATTCGCTTTCGAAATCTTCTTGCAGCTGCACCAAACTTTCTGAAATTTCTCCTAAATGCTGGTGTTCAAAAGCTTTGTAATGCGACATATTATTGTTTCTCCAGCTAAAGTGCGAAGTTTCAGAAAGACTTACGCCTGCACCCGTACTTCCAGTTGTTGCGTTAATATGAACATCATTATTCAATCCGTTATTCTTAGCCAAAGGCAATAAAGCCAACTGAATCGCTGTAGCAAAACAACCTGGATTTGCAATATAATTTGCTTTTTTAATTTCAGCTTTGTTTAATTCTGGCAAACCATAAATAAAATCTTTTCCTTCGAAATGAGCATCTTTATTCAATCTGAAATCATTTCCTAAATCAATGATTTTTGTATGGCTTGCGAATTTATTTTCCTGTAAGAACGAAATTGATTTTCCGTGTCCCAAACATAAAAAAACCACATTTATGTCAGGATTTATTACATCAGTAAAATTCATTTCTATATCACCCATCAAATCGTGGTGCGCCACAGAAAGTGGTTTACCTGCATTTGTCGTACTGTAAACAAAATCGATGTTTACATTAGGATGATACATTAATATTCTGATGAGTTCTCCGGCTGTGTAACCAGAACCACCAATTATTCCGACATTAATCATGATCTAAATGATTTACAGATGAAAATATATTTTGAGCATTTCCTAAAATCTTAATAAATCCTTTTGCATCGTCAGATGTCCAGGCATTGTTCATTTCTCCATATTGACCAAAACCTGTATTCATTAAATCATTATCGGATTCAATTCCGTCAAGCGAAAAATGATATGGTTTTAAAGAAACGGTAACTATACCATTTACAGTATTTTGCGTGTCTTGTAGGAACGTTTCGATGTTTCTCATAACAGGATCTAAAAACTGACCTTCGTGAAATAACATTCCGTACCAGTTTCCTAATTGTTCTTTCCAGTATTGCTGCCATTTACCAAGAGTATGTTTTTCTAATAAATGGTGCGCTTTGATAATGATTAAAGGCGCAGCAGCTTCAAAACCAACTCTTCCTTTAATTCCGATAATCGTGTCACCTACGTGAATATCTCTTCCAATTGCAAAAGCATTTGCTAGTTTTTCAAGTGCCACAATATTATTTGAAGGTTTATCAAACTGACCGTTTAAACCAACTAATTCTCCTTTTTCAAAATGCAATCTTACTTTTTCTTCGCCTTCTTTTTGTAATTGTGAAGGATAAGCGTCACTTGGCAATGGCTGGCTTGAAGTTAATGTTTCTTTACCTCCAACACTTGTTCCCCAAAGTCCTTTATTAATAGAATATTGGGCTTTTTCCCAAGAATAGTGAACTCCATTTTTAGATAAATAATCAACTTCTTCTTGTCTTGAAAGTTTTAAATCTCTAATTGGCGTAATAATTTCGATTTCTGGAGCGATGGTTTGGAAAATTAAATCAAAACGAATTTGATCATTTCCTGCACCTGTACTTCCGTGTGCTATAGCGCTTGCACCAACTTTTTTAGCGTATTTTATAGCTTCAATTGCTTGAAAAACACGTTCTGCGCTTACTGATAAGGGATAAGTATTGTTTTTTAATACGTTTCCGAAAATCAAATATTTTATAGCTTTATCATAATATTTATCTACGATTGTAAGGTTTGCGTGCTGTGCACTTCCTAACTCGTAAGCTCTTTTTTCAATTGCTTCTAATTCTTCAGCATCAAATCCTCCTGTATCTACAAGTACGGTATGAACTTCGTATCCTTTTTCATTTTTTAAATATTTCAAACAATACGAGGTATCTAATCCTCCACTATAAGCTAATACAACTTTTTTCATTTTTTATAATTTAGGCTAATACTTTCGTATTTAGCAAGTTTGAGATTTCATTTTTTTTATATTCTTAAGATAAAAAACCAAAAGACAATATTTTATTTAAGAATAAAGCTTGTTTAATTTTTTTTAATCTTTTCAAAACAGCTTCATTAAAAGGATGTCTTGGAGGATCTTTTTGTTTTTCTTTAGGATCGTATAGCATTCCGGTGCAAAGACACATTTTGTTTTCTTTGCTTTTTAGAATTTCATAGTTTGTACAAGTTTTACAGCCTGACCAAAAACTTGGATCTGTAGTAAGTTCAGAGAAAGGCACTGGTTTATATCCTAAATCAGAGTTGATTTTCATTACTGCCAAACCTGTTGTTATTCCAAATATCTTAGCATCAGGATATCTCTTTAAAGAATAATCAAAAACTTTTGATTTTATCTTTTTTGCGAGACCTAAACTTCTATAATCCGGATGTACGATTAAGCCTGAGTGCGCTACGAATTTACCGTGCTGCCAACTTTCGATATAACAAAAACCTGCAAATTTTCCATCTGCCAGAGCAATCATCGCATCACCGTTCGACATTTTTTTCTGAATGTATTCAGGAGTTCTTTTAGCAATCCCCGTACCTCTTAACAAGGCAGATGATTCTATTGTATCGCAAATTTCCTGTGCGAATTTGAAGTGTTCTTCCTGAGTAACAACAATAGAGATTTTCATTTCAATAGTTGAAGTTAGAGTTAAAAATTAAAGCGTATTGTTTAGTTTGAAATCTAGAAATCAATCCAATAAAAATAGACAAAATAGAAGTAACATTCTCAAAATCAAAAACTTGATTAAGAAAATTTACAAAATAATATATACTTTTAGGATATGTTTGTCCAATGGACAAATGGTGTGATTTCAAAATGAAAAATGAATATAAATAAATACGCGGCGAAAAACTCTGTGAATACTATAGAGATAGCATCCGTACTTCGGGAGAAGTAGCAGGTGAGTTTGTCCGTGACAAAGAAGTTATATGTAAACTTATTTTATTCATCGGTTGCAAAATTACACTATTTTTTAATTCACAAAACAAAAAATTAAAATTCTAACATTTTTTTAATGTATTGTTAATTTCTTAAAGCACAAAGGTTGTGCGGTATTAAGATGCTAAGGTTTTTAGTTTCTGAGTTTTATTTAGAGTTTAAAGCCTTAAAAGATCAAGTGTCAACTTTAAATATTAAACTTGGAAAACTCAAAACAAATTAAAATAAAAACCCGATAGTTTTTTACAACTATCGGGTTTTAAATATTTTATAAATTGATATTTTTATTTCTTTGTAAAGGGAATCGTTTGTCCGTTACCTAAAAAGATCAAATCAACGCCTGTTTTAGCTTCATTAAATTTAAATTTAACTCCTGCTCTTTTTGATTGAAAAGTATCTTTTTCACCTTCAACCGGCTCAATAGCAAATTTTGGATAGTTTGGCAATTCAGCATATAATACACTATTTTTCTCAGTAAGCTCAATTGTAATTGGTGCTTTTGCAGTAGTATAATTTCCTATATAGCTGTCTAAAATAATATCTTTTTCAAGCTTGCCTTTTGCAGCAGTCCAAACATTGTTAGTTAAATTATAATCCGGAAAAACATGATCAGGATCAAGAGTTATACTTTCAATTTCTTCAGTCGAATTATATTTAAAAGACCAGTCATTATTACGCTGCCAAATTTCTACAGGCAATTTAACTCTAGACACTTTTCCACTTTTTGTTTTTACATCTAAAATAACTGGCATTGGCATTTTTTCAAAATTCTCAACTGCAATTACAACTCCTTTTGCTGGATCGTTTTTTACATATTTAATAGAATTTATTCCTTGATCAAATCTCCAATTATTTACAAACCAGCTTCTCCAGAACCAGCTTAAATCTTCTCCAGCAACATTTTCTATTGTTCTGAAAAAATCATCTGGAGTTGGGTGTTTATATGCCCAACGCTCTACATAAGTACGCAAAGCTTTATCAAAACGCTCTTCTCCTAAAATTTGTTCTCTTAAAATAACTAATCCTGAACTTGGTTTAGAGTAGCATAAAAGGCCAATATTAGCTTCCTTCATATTATCAGGAGAACTCATTATTGTCTCAGTTTTTGGATTTGTATAACGATCTGCTAATTCATGCAAATCTTCTGGATCTTGTTTGTATTCTCCTTTATTAAAATCATATGAACTTACTGAGTTGATAAAAGTATTAAAACCTTCATCCATCCAAGCAAATAAACGCTCATTTGAACCTACAATCATTGGAAACCAAATGTGCCCGAATTCGTGATCTGTAACTCCCCATAAATCATCTCCTTTAGATTTCCATCCGCAAAAAACAATTCCTGGATATTCCATTCCACCTTCATTTCCTGCTACGTTTGTTGCAACAGGATAAGGATATTCAAACCATCTTTTAGAATAATTTTCGATTGATGATTTTACGTATTCTGTAGAACGTCCGTAAGCATCATTTCCAGCACTTTCAACTGGGTAAGCAGATAAAGCCAAAGCTTTTTTGCCACTTGGCAAGTTTATTTTTGCTCCATCTAAAATAAAAGCCGGAGACGAAGCCCAAGAAAAATCACGGGCATTTTTTATTTGATAATGCCAAGTGTTCTCAGATGTTACATTTGAATTTGCAGTTGCAGCAACTTCATCAGCAGAACGAATCATAACTGTTTTATCGCTTTGAGAAGCTTCTTTATAACGTTTAAATTGCTCAGCAGGCAAAACTTCTGCTCCATTTAATAATTCTCCAGAACCCACAACATAATGATTTGCTGGAACAGTAATGTTGACATCAAAATCGCCATATTCTAAATAAAACTCAGACGCACCTAAGTAAGGAGCTGTGTTCCAACCACGTATATCATCATAGACACACATACGCGGATACCATTGTGCGATTGTAAATATTTTACCGTTTTTAGTTTCTAAAACTCCCATCCTATCAGATCCCTCAAACGGAGCAATAAATGAGAATTCGATTTTAATTTTTACAGCACCGCCTTTTGAAGCCAGCTCTTCAGGAAGAAAAATCTGCATTCTGGTATCTGTAACGATATATTTTGCTTCAACTTCAACTTTTTTCTTTCCAATAGAAATTACTTTTACTGATTTTATTTTATTTCCGCCATCAAAAACTTGACCTTGCGCTCCATTGCGACTGCCAGATAATGGCACTACGGCATTTCCTCTCGAATCTTCTTTGAATAAATTTTGATCTAAATTAAGCCAAACAAATGACAATTTATCTGGGCTGTTATTGGTGTATGTAATTTCATCAGTACCAATAATTTCATTTGTGGTTCCGTTTAACTTTGCCGTTAATTGATAATCCGCTCTATTTTGCCAATATTCTACGCCTGGCTGACCGCTCGCAGAACGAGTTGACGTTCCGTTTTTAGTGTAAAAATGTGGTGCAAAAGCATCATGATAACTGTAATTATTAACTGGATTTACTGCTGTTGTCGCTGGCGTTTGTTGTGCCGAAACAGAAGAAATCCCAACAAACAAAGCCATGGTTAGTAAGGCTTTTGAGGATTGAATTTTCATATTTTTTAGCTGTTTATATAGCAAATTAATGAAAAAAAAAGCTATTTACAGAGAAAACATGAGCTTTAAATTTATTTTTATCAAAATTTTAATAGAAAAAATAATTTAAGTCATTTCTTTCAAAAACTAAAATTTATAAAATATATTTACGTCAACATTAAATTAATTTATATCAATATCAATATTTTGAACACAACCATCTCAAATTCAAAACTTAAAGCCTCTATAAAACATTCTGGAGCTGAATTGTTTTCATTAAAGAACAACCAAGACAAAGAAATTATCTGGGAGGGAAATCCTGATTTTTGGGGAAAGCATTCTCCTGTTCTTTTTCCGATTGTGGGTACTTTAAAAAATAATACTTATACCATTAATGAAAAAGAATATCAATTATCACGTCATGGTTTTGCTCGTGATATGGAATTTGAATTGATTGCAAAAACGGATAATAGCGCGGCATTTTCATTAAAATCTAATGAAGAAACGCTAAAAAAATATCCTTTTAATTTTGAATTGCAGTTGATTTATACACTTGAAGAAACTTCTTTAGAAATTGCATATAAAGTTATTAATAAAGGTGAAACCCAAATACCTTTTTCGATTGGGGCTCATCCTGCTATTGCACTGCCTGAAAACTTTGAAAATTATGCTTTTGAATTTGAAAAAGAAGAAATTTTAAGATACAATCTTTTAGAAAATGATCTAATTTCGAATAAAACAGAAATCTTAGCAGCAAAAGAAAATCTAATACCTTTAAACTATAAACTTTTCGAAAACGATGCTTTAGTTTTTAAAACTTTACAATCAAATTCTCTTACCATTCTTGAAAATTCAAAACCGTACGTAAAAGTTGAATTTGAAGATTTTCCTAGTTTAGGCATTTGGACTAAAGATCAAGCACCTTTTGTATGCATTGAACCTTGGTTTGGATATTCGGACACTGCAGATAATTCAGGAGATTTATTTAAAAAAGAAGGAATTATAATTTTGGATGTGCATCAAACTTTTCATTCAAAATTCAGTATCACAATCTTATAATTAAAAAAATGCTAGAATTTAACTTTCACCCATTTCCGGTAATAGAAACAGAGCGATTGCTTCTAAGACGAATTACAAATGATGACGTAAATGAAATTTTTGAATTGCGTTCGAATCCAGAAACCATGAAATATATCCCAAGGCCTTTAGCAAAAAATACTGAAGACGCCTTAGAACATATAACCGTTATTGAAGATAAAATTGTAACAAACGTTGGAATCAATTGGGGAATTACTTTAAAAGACAATCCAAAACTTCTTGGTATTATTGGTTATTACAGAATGCAGCCTGAAAATTACAGAGCAGAAATTGGCTATATGTTATTGCCCGAATTTCACGGAAAAGGAATTGTCCCAGAAGCCGTAAATCGCCTTATAACGTATGGTTTTGATGATTTAAAATTACACTCAATCGAAGCTGTAATCGCTCCCGAAAACTTAGCATCTGAAAAAGTACTTCAAAAGTGCGGCTTTATTAAAGAAGCTCATTTTAAAGAATCAGAATTTTACGAAGGCCGTTTTTTAGATAAGGTAATATACTCATTATTAAACACTAAGTGATTTAATGATTTATTATACCAAAATATTCATGTTAAATTAAGGTTTTTAAATAAAACTAAATAAAGGTTTACGTTATATTTGCAGGCAAAATAAGTAATCATCTCTTATTTTTAATACCACGAAAACCTATTTTTTATGAAAAAATATTTAGTTCTAATTGTTCTTTTCTTCTCAATTCAGTCTCAAAGCCAGACTTTTATAAAATTTAATGGAGCAACGGCTTTGTTTGCAATACCCAATATTGGAATTGAAACAAGCATTGGAGAAAAAACAACTTTTAGTGTTGATGTGATGGCTTCTTTTTGGGAATCTTTCAATGGACACAACCCTATGAAATTTTACACCTTAACTCCTGAAGTTCGTTATCATTTTAAAGAAAAATATAATGGATTTTACTTAGGTGCACATGCAGGACCAGATGTATACGAATTGCAAAAATGGAATTATTGGGATAGTAATAAATATGAACATGGTTTTGGTTACCGATTAGGAGTTACAGCCGGTTATAATCTTAAGCTAAGCGATAAGTTTTTATTAGACTTTTTTGCTGGAGCCGGATGGCATCAAGGTTTTTATCACGGGTATTACAATGATGGAACGCCTGGAAGATATGAAAGAGCAAAAAACTGGAATAAAAGTGGTGAATGGCTTCCGTATCGTGGAGGTGTTATGATTTCGTATAAATTATAATTATTCGGTAAATTTAGGAAGGGATTTTACGTATAAATCTTCGACTTTTTTGCGCGCCCAATCAGTTTTTCTTAAAAAAGTAAGACTCGATTTTATACTCGGATTTGATAGAAAGCATTTTACAGGAATGAGTTCGCCTAAAGTATCAAAACCATAATGTGCTACTAATTTTTCAAGTATATTTTGAAGTGTGATTCCGTGCAGCGGATCTTTAGATTGATTTTGCATTTTATTATTATTAAAATATATAATAAAAGACCATACGTTAAAAAGGTATGGTCTTTCTTTTTTTACAAAATTAGTAAATTGAGATTTAAATTATCCATTCAAGTCATAGATTAAAAAATATCTTTAATTATCTTAGATTACATTAAAGTTTTTCAATTTTGTTTTACATTTGCTACTATGTTAAAATCAGTCAATATATTAAATAAAAGAGCCCGATTCGATTATGAGATAATCGATACTTACACGGCCGGAATCGTTTTATCTGGAACCGAAATTAAATCTATACGTTTAGGCAAAGCTAATATTACCGAAAGTTTTTGTGAATTTAGCAACCTTGAGCTTTTTGCAATCAATACTTATATCGAAGAATATTCATTTGGAAATCAGTTCAATCACAAATCAAGAAGTGAAAGAAAATTGCTTTTGAATAAAAAAGAATTAAAAACACTTCACAAAAATGTTCAGGCAAAAGGACTTACTATTGTCCCTCTAAAATTATTTACTAACGAAAAAGGTTTGGCAAAACTGCAAATTGGTCTTTGTAAAGGAAAGAAAAACTACGACAAACGCGAGTCTCTAAAAGAACAAGACACAAAACGAGATTTGGACCGTATTAAAAAAGCTTTCAACTAAAAAACCTTTAATTTTCTGATAAGCAGATATTTATTAATATTTTATAGCTAACTTTATATAAACAATTTAACTATAAAATATGAAAAAGTACTTAATTCTGTTGATTGCTGTAATCTCACTTTTTAGTTGTGGCAGTAATACTTCTATAGTAAATAGCTGGAGAGATCCAAAAATAACAGTCGCTCAAGAAAATTTCAAAAAAGTTTTGGTTGTCGCTTTAGTCAAAGATGAAGCCTCAAGAAGAACTGCGGAAAATCGAGTTGCAGCAAGTAATCCTATTTTTAAAACATCTTATCAGTATTTAAACGAAACCACTTCGCAACTTACACAAGAGCAAAAGTTAAAAATATTACATGACGAAAACTTCGACGGAGTTGTTACAATGCGTTTGGTAAGCAAAGAAAAAGAAACGAATTATGTTCCTGGAACTTATACCGGAATGTATTACGGAGGATTTGATGGGGTTTATACAGGAATGTACGGATATGGTTTTGGAAATTGGTATGGAATGTATTCGCCAAACTTCTACGATCCAGGATATTACCAAGAAACCACTTCTTATATGGTTGAAACGAATATTTTTTCATTGAAAGAAAACAAATTAATCTGGACCGGAACTACAAAATCTGAATATGTAACTGATTTAGGCCAAACAGTTGATGCAATTATGCAGGCAGTTGTAAAAGAAATGAGAAAAGACGGCTCTCTGCCTCCAAAATAAAACTAAAAAAAGCAACTTATAATCTGTTGCTTTTTTTATAAAACAAAAATTGACTAAATTTGTCAAGACCAGAATAATCATATAATGAAATTACTTCTTAAAAATGCTCGCGAAAGAAAAGGTCTAAAAACTCGCGAAGTTGCACAGCTTTTAGGTATTGACCAGGCGCTCATCAGTAAATTTGAATCAGGAACAAGAAAACCAACCAAAGATCAAATTTCAAAATTGGCTAAGCTCTTAGAAATTGATCTTGAAACTTTAATGATTGCATGGCTAAAAGAAAAAATTCTATATGAAATTGGCGATGAAGAATTTGCTTTGAAAGCATTGATTTTAGCTGAGCAGGAAATTCAAAAAAACAAAAAAGAGACAAACTCAATAATAATATCTTCTTTTCAAACTATTTTAGATGAAATTGAAATATTAAAAAATAAAATTCAATCTTTTAATCATTTTGAATTACGTCAAATTTCAAAGACTTTAGAATTAGAATTCATCTTTAAAAGTATTTTTTTAAACGGAAATCCTTTAACAATGGAAGAAACTAAATTAGTCATAAATGATGGATTGACAATTAACGGCAAAAGCATGCATAATCATCTTGAAGCGATTAATTTTCAAGAGACAATATTATATATCAAGGATTTAAGTCAAAAAAAAACAGCTCTTAATGAAAAAGAATTTCTCTTCATACATAATTTAATTTTTAGAGGAATTGAATCTGAAAATTCAGGAAAATATAAAAACGATTTATTGATTACGCGTGAAATGAATTTATTTTTCAATTGGTATGAATCGCATAAAAATAATATTCACCCCATAATTCTTGCAGCTGAAGCACATTTAAAAATACTTGAAATTAATCCTTTTGAAACCGGAAATCTTCAAATGGCACATTTGACATTAAACTGGATTTTACTTCAAAACAACTACACATATACTTCAATAGAAGGAAATCAAAATAGTATAACTGAATATTTTTCTGTTTTGGAAGAAAGCAAAATCAAGAATGATAAATCGATTTTTATTCATTATATCCTTAGAATTGAAAAACAAAATCTAAAACGAGCTGTGCAGTTATCTGAAAAATAAAAGCCCACGTAATGGGCTTTATTCTTAATTTTTATCTTCTAGCAAAGGAACAAATCGAAACTCTCCAAACTCATGTTTTTCAAATTGCGTTTCATTTTTTCTTATTAATAAAGTCATAATCTGAACATCTTCACCAAGCGGAATAACCAGCCTTCCTCCTATTTTTAATTGCGCCATTAATGGCTGTGGAATAATAGGAGCTCCCGCCGTAACAATTATGCTGTCAAACGGAGCGTAACTAGGTAATCCTTTATAACCGTCCCCAAAAGATAGATGTTTAGGACGAATATTTAATTTAGGAAATAAATTTGAAGTAGTTTTAAACAATTCGTTTTGTCTTTCAATACTATAAACTTTGGCGCCTAACATACACAAAACAGCAGTTTGATAACCAGAACCTGTTCCTATTTCAAGAATTTTATGTTCTTTTTTAACCTCTAACAATTGCGATTGAAAAGCAACTGTATAAGGCTGTGAAATTGTTTGCCCTGCTCCTATAGGAAATGCTTTATCCTGATAAGCATAATCTTCAAAACTTGAATTCAAAAAAAGGTGTCTTGGGATTTTTTTTATCGCATCTAAGACTGCTCTGTCAGTAATTCCTTTTTGTTCTAAAGTGCTTACTAATTGATTACGAAGTCCTTGATGTTTGGCAGTGTCTTTCAAAATGGGTAGGTTTTATTTTGGCAAAAATAAGAAACAAAACAGTAAATCAAATATTGATTTTTAATTATTAAATTAATAATGTCAAAAGTGAAAAGCCGAAAGTCAAAAGCCCTAGCTGATAATTTATAATTCATAATTCACAACTCACAATTAGTTAAATTCATTTTTACATTCAACAAATAAATTCTATTTTTGTTTAAAATACATTCTCATGTTAAAAGTAGGAGTTTTAGGTGCTGGTCATCTTGGTAAAATACATTTACGCTTATTACAACAATCTGACCAATACGAATTAGTTGGATTTTACGACGAAAATCAGGAAAATGCCGAAAGAATTTCAAAAGAGTTTGGCTATAAAAACTTCAGCACAATTGCAAAATTAATACATGCCGTGGATGTTATTGATATTGTAACTCCAACACTTTCACACTACAAATGTGCAAAAGTAGCTATCAAATCTGGAAAACATATTTTTATAGAAAAACCTATTGCTAATACTGTAGAGGAAGCAGAAGAAATTATAGCTTTAGCAAAAGAATACAATGTAAAAGGTCAAGTTGGTCACGTAGAGCGCTTTAATCCAGCTTTTATTGCGACAAAAAATATGATCGAAAATCCCATGTTTATTGAGACACATCGTTTAGCTGAATTCAATCCGCGTGGTACAGATGTTCCTGTAGTTCTGGATTTAATGATTCATGATATTGATGCCATTTTGAGTGTTGTACATTCTAAAGTAAAAGATATTCATGCAAGTGGAGTTTCTGTAATTAGTGATACTCCAGATATTGCCAATGCCAGAATTGAATTCGAAAATGGTTGTGTTGCCAATTTAACCGCCAGCAGAATTTCGATGAAAAACATGCGTAAAACACGTTTTTTTCAAAGAGATGCTTACATTTCAGTTGACTTTTTAGAGAAAAAATGTGAAGTGGTTCGTATGAAAGATGCACCGGAAGTTCCAGGAGATTTTGATATGATTCTGCAAAATGCTGAAGGTGTAAAAAAACAAATCTATTTTACAAATCCTGATGTAGAGCAAAACAATGCTATTCTTGATGAATTAGAATCTTTTGCAAATGCAATCAATACAGATACAACTCCAGTTGTAACTCTTGAACAAGCTACAGATGCGTTGCGTGTAGCGTATCAAATTATTGATTGTTTCGACAAATAAAATAAGTAATTTTTAAATAAAATTAGCCACGAGTTCACGAAATAATTGGTGAATTCGTGGCTAAATCATAAATATAATACCAATATATAAAATGAAAACTATAGCTGTAATTGGTGCGGGAACAATGGGTAACGGAATCGCTCATACCTTTGCACAAAGCGGATTTACTGTAAAATTAATCGACGTTTCTGAAAAATCATTAGATAAAGGAATGGCAACTATTGCCGCCAATTTAGATCGAATGCTGTCTAAAGGCACAATTACTCAGGAGGATGTTGCGAAAACAATTACTAATATTATCACTTATACTGATATTAAAGATGGCGTTGTTGGTGTTGATTTAGTTGTAGAAGCGGCTACTGAAAATGTCGAACTAAAACTTAATATTTTCAAGCAATTAAACGAAGCTTGTTCTCACAATACGATTTTAGCAACCAATACTTCTTCTATTTCAATAACACAAATTGGTTCTGTTGTTACACATCCTGAGCGCGTTATCGGAATGCATTTTATGAATCCGGTGCCAATTATGAAATTAGTTGAAATCATCCGTGGTTATAACACAAGCGATGAAGTCACAAAAATCATCATGGATTTATCTGAAAAACTAGGAAAAACTCCTGTTGAAGTAAACGATTATCCTGGTTTCGTAGCCAACAGAATTTTAATGCCAATGCTAAACGAAGCAATCGAAACGTTATACAATAAAGTAGCTGGTGTTTATGAAATTGATACTGTAATGAAATTAGGAATGGGGCATCCAATGGGACCGCTTCAACTAGCTGATTTTATTGGTCTAGATGTTTGTCTTGCTATTTTAAATGTAATGTACGAAGGTTTCAAAAATCCAAAATATGCACCTTGCCCTCTTTTAGTTAATATGGTAAGAGCAGGAAAACTAGGCGTAAAATCTGGCGCAGGTTTTTATGATTATAGTGAAAGTAAAAAAGCAGAGAAAATCTCTAAGCAATTTTTATAAAATCTCGCTTATTCAATGAAAAAAATATTTTTATTAGTCATTTTAATAATTTTTAGTTTAGTTGCTCTTTATTATTACAAACCAGTGATTATTAATTATTTCTTTGGAATAGCCCGAATTTTAAAACAAGAAAACGGTTATCAATTAGATATCAATAACAAAAAGCACGATAACTGTGTCTTTAAAAGCACCGAGAGTTTTGATAAAAAACGAAAACACAATTTTTTAATTTTATATTTAAGAGATTTAGATATAAAATCAAACTTTGAAATAATAGTTGTAAATCTTGATGAAAAAGTAGTAGGTTATACTTGTGGTTCCTTTGATTGCTATGATAAAGTATTCGGGAGTCTTTTTCAAAGTGATATGGGATCGTTTTATACACCTTTAGAAGATGATGCAAAAGGTCCTGGATTCGATACTCAATTAAAAATGGAAAACAAAAAGATCGATTTTTACATTCCATCGGAAAGAAAGGAAAGATTACATATTCTGCTTTCAAAAAAATAAAATAAAAATGTCAATAGCATCAAACTTAAATACAATCAAAGCTAGTTTACCTGAACACGTAACTCTTGTTGCCGTTTCTAAAACAAAACCTGTTTCAGACTTAATGCAAGCCTATGAAGCGGGACAGCGCATTTTTGGAGAAAACAAAATCCAGGAAATGACGGAGAAATGGGAAGAAATGCCAAAAGACATTCAATGGCATATGATTGGTCATGTTCAAACCAATAAAGTTAAATTTATGGCACCATTTGTGAGCTTAATTCATGGTGTTGACAGTTTGAAATTATTACAGGAAATCAACAAACAAGCTTTAAAAAATAATAGAATAATAGATTGTCTACTTCAAATATATATTGCAGAAGAAGAATCTAAATTTGGTTTAGATGAAAATGAATTAAATGAATTATTATCTTCAAAAGAGCTCAAAGAAATGAAAAACATTCGTATCTTAGGGTTAATGGGGATGGCAACTTTCACAGAAGATCAAAACCAAATTAAAAAAGAATTTACCCATTTAAAATCGATTTTTGATTCAATTCAAACACTGCAAACTGAAAACTGCAAACCAAATACTATTTCCATGGGAATGTCTGGAGATTATCAATTAGCAATTGAATCCGGAAGCACAATGGTCCGAATAGGAAGCAGCATTTTTGGAGGAAGATAATATTATTAACAATGTAAAGAAGCAGTTTTCTGCGACTCTGCAAACTGAGACTGAATACTAAATTTGTACGCAATACTAGACATAGAAACTACTGGAGGCCAGTTTAATGAGGAAGGAATTACTGAAATCGCCATTTATAAATTTGATGGTCACGAAGTAATTGACCAATTCATTAGCCTTGTTAATCCCGAAATTCCGATTCAGCCTTTCGTAGTAAAGCTAACCGGAATAAATAATGCTATGCTGCATTCTGCCCCAAAGTTTTTTGAAGTTGCAAAACGAATTATAGAAATCACTTCAGATTGTATTATTGTAGCTCACAATGCCTCTTTCGACTACCGAATTTTACGAACCGAATTCAGACGTTTAGGTTATGATTTTGAAGCCAGAACCCTTTGTACAGTTGAATTGGCAAAAAAATTAATTCCAGAACAGCCTTCTTACAGTTTAGGAAAATTAGTTCGTGCTTTAGGTATTCCTATGGCAGACAGGCATCGTGCCAGCGGAGATGCAATGGCAACGACAAAGTTGTTTAAAATGCTTTTAGAAAAAGACTTAGAAAAAACAATTGTAAAAGATTTTATAAAACTAGAAGTTGAAAAAGGTATTGCTCCAAAATTTTTAGACCTTTTAAGCCAAATGCCAGCTAAAACAGGTATCTATTATATTTATAACGAAAGTGGCAATTTGATTTACATTGGCAAAAGCCAAAATATAAAAAAAAGAATAAATCAGCACTTTACCGGAATTACAACAAAAAGCAAAAAAATTCAAGCCGAAGTTTTTACTATTACTTATGACGAAACGGGCAGTGAATTGATTGCCCTTTTAAAAGAAAGCGAAGAAGTAAAAATCAACCGACCAAAATATAATCGTTCTCAGAAAAAAACGTTTT
This sequence comes from Flavobacterium sp. JLP, assembly GCF_015350755.1. Taxonomy (NCBI): domain Bacteria; kingdom Pseudomonadati; phylum Bacteroidota; class Flavobacteriia; order Flavobacteriales; family Flavobacteriaceae; genus Flavobacterium; species Flavobacterium sp. JLP. Next base: position 551,022 of record NZ_JADKPS010000001.1, read on the forward strand.
TCCCTTATGCTTTGTATTTAGAAAAGGATGCAAATGGCTATCAGAATTTAAAAATTGAAAAAGCAGACGGTCGAAAAAAGGAAATTACGTCTTTTACTTCTATACAAGAAGGTAAAAATTTACTTTTCAAATTCACAGCAAAGTATCATCTTTGTCAAAAGCTGACTGGATTATATCAAAGCAAAAAAGAGTGCTTTCAATATAAAATAAAAGAATGTGACGGTGCCTGCATTGGCAAAATAAGTACAGAAGAATACAATATTCGCGTTCAGCAATTTATAACTGAAAACAGTTTTGACAACAAAAGCATGATCTTGCTCGATAGAGGCCGAAACGTAAACGAAAGAAGCGCAATTTTAATAGAAAATGGAATATATAAAGGATATGCATATTACGATCTAAATTACCAGATTACTAATATTGAAATCTTAAAAAATATTTTAATTCCAATGCAGCATAATCGCGATGTAAAAAACATCATTAACAATCACATCCGTAAAAGCAAATCGCTAAAAATTCTTCATTTTTAACAAAACAAAACTTTCATTATCTTCGCCGATATGAAAAAATCGAAACCAAAATACGAAATATTCAGAGAAAAAATCAAAGTAATTCTATATGGTACAAACACCATCTTAGGAAGAATGTTCGATTTAGTTTTACTGGGATTGATTTTGCTAAGTGTTCTCTTAATCATGATGGAAACCGTTCAAGGAATCAATCAAAAATATCATTCACAACTTATTATCTGTGAATGGATTATAACTGCATTTTTTACCATAGAATATTTTTTGCGTATTATTTCGATTCAAAAACCAATAAAATACATCTTTAGTTTTTACGGAATTATCGACTTGCTTGCAGTTTTGCCAATGTATTTGTCGATATTTTTTCCAGGCGCCAGTATTTTATCTATTGTAAGAGCACTGCGTTTCTTTAGATTGTTTAAGATATTGCATATTCCTCAAATCTCACATCAGTCTGTACAATTGCGCGAAGCGATTGAAGCCAGCAAAGAAAAGATATTAGTTTTTATCTATTTTGTTTTGATCAGTACTATAATAATTGGTTCGATAATGTACTTGGTCGAAGGCAGAGAGTCTGGATTCACAAGTATCCCCATGAGTATTTATTGGACAATTGTAACTTTAACAACGGTTGGATATGGCGATATATCACCACAAACACCATTAGGGCAATTTATTGCTGCTTTAGTCATGATATTAGGTTATGGGATCATAGCCGTACCAACGGGAATCGTAACAGCAGAATTTGCAAAAAGCAGTTTAAGAAATAGCGCAGTAAGTACAAAAAAAATATGTACAAATTGTAATTCCCAAGTTCATTTTGACAATGCAAAGTATTGTTATGAATGCGGAAACGAATTACCAAATAATTAATTTAAGCAGCAATTCCAGCTTTACATTGTAACTCCTCCTTATCTTTGTTGTTTTTTTTAAGGCATAAAAAGAGCTTCTGAGGTCGCTCTTTTACACCAAAAAAAAACCGAACAAATATAAGTTCGGGGTTTCCATTTCCATCTGGCTAAAAAATATGAAATACCTAATCACCATAGTCGGACCAACAGCAATAGGCAAAACAGCCTTAAGTATTACTTTGGCACAACATTTTGAATGCGAGATCGTTTCTTGCGACAGCCGTCAGTTTTTTAAAGAAATGACTATTGGTACAGCCGTCCCCAATCAAGAAGAATTAAATTCTGTAAAACATCATTTCATTCAAAATAAATCTATTTTTGAAAATTACACTGTTGGCGATTACGAAAAAGAAGCTTTAGCTAAAATTGAAAAGCTCTTTCAAACCAACGATTTTGTAATTCTTATTGGCGGTTCTGGACTATATGTAGATGCAATTTTAAAAGGTTTTGACGAATTCCCAGAAATCAATCCTGAAGTTCGATCTGAAGTAAATTCAAATTACGAAAAACTGGGGATTGAATATCTTCAGGAACAACTAAAAAACTTAGATCCAGATTATTACCAAAAAATAACTGTCGAAAATCCTCAAACATTACAAAACCCTCAGCGAATGATGCGTTTTGTAGAAGTTTGTATTGGAACAGGAAAACCGTATTCTTCCTTCTTAAATCAGAAGAAAAACAATAGAGACTTCACTCCTATTTTAATTGGTTTAGATGCTGAGAGAGAAATCATTTACAACCGAATCAACCAGCGTGTTGACATTATGATGAACGAAGGCTTACTTGAAGAAGCAAAATCTTTGTATCCTAATAAAGCGTTAAATGCACTTCAAACGGTCGGTTATCGAGAATTATTTAGTTATTTTGACGGAGAATTTACATTGCCATTCGCGATAGAAGAAATCAAAAAAAATACAAGAAGATTCTCCAAAAGACAATTAACGTGGTTCAAACGAAATGAAAACACAAAATGGTTTGATTACGCGACAGATAGAAAAGAAATTATAGATTACATTGAAAATATATTAGAATGAAATTTTTAAAGTTATTAGGAAATCTTTTATTTCTTTTTTTTACAAGCGTTTTAGTTATCGCATTCTCTATAGCATTAAAAGAAAAAATTGAAAGGCCACATTTCAAAAATTTAAATACAACAGAATTTATATTTTTCGGAATAATATTATCGAGTATAATTTTCATTAGTTATAAAATAATAAGTTCATATTTCAAAAAAAAATAAAAAAACAGAGTCTTTCCTCTAGCTTCTTTATTCTATTCTCTAAAATAAATCCAAAATTACAAAATGCCAATATCACCAAATTTTACATCAGTTTTAAGTAAAGACTGGGAAATCAATTTCACACAATGTACACCAGCAGGATTTTTAAAATACACTGATTTGTGTAATATTTTACAATTAACTGCTGCGGCACATTCAGAAGTTGGAGGCATCAGTTTTTATGATATGCAGGAATTTCATCAAGCATGGGTTTTAAGCCGAATGCGCGTAGAAGTTCACGCTTTACCAAAATGGCAGGATATTGTAACGGTAAAAACTTGGATTAATAGTTTAGAGAATTCACGCTCCGTTCGCGCTCTCGAAATGTATGTAAACGGAAAAAAAATTGTAGGATGCGAAACCTATTGGGCAGTTTTCAATACGCAGGCAAGACGTCCGGAAGCTTTGGCATTACCTTACGAGCATTTTGAACTATTCCCTGCAAACAGAGCAACAGAAGAAGGTTTTTCTAAAATAAACATCAATCACGAAAAAGGAGCCATTTTTGAAAAAACAGTTTATTTATCTGATTTAGATATTGTCAATCACGTCAATAACGTAAAATATCTAGAATGGTGTTTAGATCATGTTGATCCAAAAAGAATAATGAAACAAGAAGTAAAAAGCTTCGAAATGAACTTCATGAAAGAACTTTCATTACAAGATAATGTTGTCATTCACGAAAGTGAGGATGACGATCATACAACAGCAACATTCAGTATTACAAAAGGCGAAAAAACATGTTTTGCTTTGGAGTTGCATTGGAAATAAATAAACCACAGATTTAATGTATTAAACTGATTAGGACAAATTTTTTATATTCATAGTGTTAATAGTTCAATTCTTGACAAATATAGAAACTATGCAAAATTTCATTCTATTTTAAATCCTCTAAACAGAAATTATGCTATAAATTAAATCAAAAAGATTCAACATATATTTTAAATAAAATTATTATTCATAAAAAAAGCTCTGATTTCTCAGAGCTTATATTTTTTTTGGTGAATTATTATTCAGTTACTTTGCTTTTTACAACTAATCTGAAACCTTCTCCGTGTATGTTCAAAATTTCAACATCTTCGTCAGATTTTAGATATTTTCTAAGCTTAGCAATGTAAACGTCCATACTTCTTGAAGTAAAGTAATTATCATCTCTCCAGATTTTAGTCAATGCTAATTCTCTTGGCATTAAGTCATTTTCATGAAGAATCAACATTTTAAGCAACTCATTCTCTTTTGGAGATAATTTTATTGGCTCTTCATTTTCGAATGTTAAAAATCTAAGTTTAGAATTTAAATGAAATTTACCAATATTAAATTCGAACTGTACTTGCTCTGCTTTTGTATCAGCAGATTTTCTTTGAATGATTGCTTTGATTTTCATCAATAAAACTTCAGAATCAAAAGGCTTATTCAAATAATCATCCGCTCCTGCTTTATATCCTTTAAGAACATCCTCTTTCATAGATTTCGCAGTTAAGAAGATAATTGGCACTTCACTGTTTTTCTCTCTAATTTCTTTTGCTAAAGTATAACCATCCTTATAAGGCATCATTACATCAAGAATACATAAATCATATACATCTTTCTTGAATTTCTCGAAACCTTCCATACCGTTTTTAGCTAAAGTAACTTCAAAGTCATTTAACATTAGATAATCTTTAAGAACTGCCCCAAAATTAAGGTCATCTTCTACTAAAAGTATTCTTTTGTTATTATTTTCCATATTTTAATTTATTAATGGTATTTTTATTATAAAGGTGCTACCTTTTCCTTTTTCGCTTTCAACATATACTTGACCATTGTGGTCTTCCACTATTCTTTTTACATAAGCAAGTCCTAAACCATGTCCTTTTACATTATGTAAATCCCCAGTGTGTTCTCTATAAAATTTCTCAAAAACCCTTTTTTGAGCAACTTTACTCATACCCAGACCATTATCTTTAACTTTTATCAGAATCATGTCTTTTACATTTTCTGTAAAAATTTCAATTTCAGGAACATCTGGCGAATACTTAATTGCATTCTCTAAAATATTAACCAAGACATTTGTAAAATGTACTTCATTAATCAAACATGTAGTTCTAGACGCATTTAAGTGTTTTACAACTGTTCCGTGTCTGTCTTCTAAAATCAAATTTACGTGCTCAATTGCATCATCAATTATATCATGAATAGCAGTTGGTTCTTTAGAAATATCAAGTTCTCTTTTTTCTAATTTAGAAATACGAAGAACATTTTCAACTTGTGCATGCATTCTTTTATTTTCATCCCTAATCATTTGGAGATAACGAAAAACTTTTTCTTTATCTTCAATAATTTTAGGATTCTTAATAGCGTCGAGCGCTAAATTTATGGTCGCAATTGGAGTTTTAAACTCATGCGTCATATTGTTTATAAAATCTGTTTTAATCTCAGATATATGCTTTTGGCGCAGCAATTGATTCAAAGCACTTGTGTAAGCAACTATTATAATAAGCGTAAAAACAATAGATAATATTGTGATGCTTAATAACTCTGATAATAAAAATTTCTTTTTATTAGGAAAGGTAATGTATAGCTCATATCTGCTGCTTCCTTCATTATCTGTATAAATTGGGATATGATAACTTAAATCTTTATCATAATGAAATCCATCAGATTTTACTTTAGTTGGCAAACCGCTGTTAAGAACTCCAAACTCAAATTTGGTCTTAACCCCATATTCCTGTAATTCTTTTTTTAGAAGACTTTGTAATTTATCTTTAGAGATTCTTTCTTCTAAAGGCAATGCATCTGCAGCGTCTTTAATCGAAATTTCCATTTGAACTTTATTTAAAACATCCAAACTTCCAGATTTTTCGATTTTCAAATCAGGAATAATATTTTGCCCTAAAGCATTATTGTCAATACCGTTATTGTTGTTATAAACTTCAGTTACGCGTTTTGAGCTGAAATTTTTAAATCTATCACTGCTGAATTTTTTATTAAAAAGCGAACCGCTTATATCATAATCTTCAGATGTAAGTGTATTAGAATATACAATCGTTTTATTTGTCTTAGTATTTCTTTGAACGTAAAGAACCTCTAATAAATCTTCTTTTTTTGGAATTTTACCAGTACTGTCTCTTAAACGATTATATTTGTCGTAAAAGCTATATTCTTCCTGCTGTTCAAGCTTATCAGCAACATTGCCAATTACTTGGGTTACGTGGTATTTAAATTGTTCGTCATTATTTTTGAACGAAGAGTTGAACCAAAACACTTGAACCAGAATAATCCCAATTAGGGACAAACTCATAAGCAAAACAAGTATTCTAAAAAATAATTTATTCATCGAAACAAAATTAATATTTTAACAATATACTAAATAATACATTAACCAAATATTAACATTTAAGACTGATTTTGTTTAATATTCAAAATTTTAAGGATTTTAACAACTTCTTCCTTAGCAATTTTAAGATTTACGTTATTAATAATAAAATTACTTCTAGAAATACGATCTTCGTCTTTCCATTGCATTTTCATTCTGCTTAAAACTTGGGCTCGAGTGGTATTATCTCGTTTTAAGACTCTGTCTATTCTAACTTCTTCGGGGGCAGTAACAGTTATAATAGTATCGCAGTCTTTGTATCGACCGCTTTCAAATAAAATTGCAGCTTCATAAATTACGTATTCGCAATTATCATGCTGCTTTAACCATAAATCAAAATCTTTTTTTACAGCCGGATGAACTATTCCATTAAGCTGTGCAAGCTTATCAGTATTATTAAATACAATTTCTGCAAGCTTTGCTCTGTTTAAAATATTATTTTCAAAAAGTGATTCACCAAATTCTTTTTTTATTTTTTCGATGACTTCTTCAGACTGCATTACTTTTCTGGCTCCATCATCAGCGATATAAACAGGAACACCCATTTCTTCGAAATAGTTTGCAATAGTTGTTTTTCCGCTTCCTATTCCTCCTGTTAAACCTATAATTTTTGTCATCTTATACTTTAAAAAACATACGAGGAAAAGCTTCCTGCGGTTTTTTCTTTAAAAGAATTATTTTTACAAATGATTCAAAAAACCCCGTTCCGTAACCATAAAATTGTTTCCAAACTGCAATTACAGAATAGTAGCCAATTTTGATGCTTTTATTTTGAATACTTGCTGTAAGAAAAATTATAACGAAATATACAAAATATAATTGTAATAAAATATCAATATTAAAAATTAATAGTAAAAAAGCTAATAATAATCCTAATATGAAAACCGTAGGAAAGAAAAAAGTCAGTTTGTTATGTTCTGGATACCAGCTATTTAAGATAGGTCTTGCAATTCCAAATTTATGCACTTGAACAGAAAATTTTTCCCAGTCGATTCTACGCTTATGATAAACGTAAGCTTCTGAAAATAGACGAGTTTGAAATCCCAAATTCCATAAGCGAATAGACAAATCTGGATCTTCTCCTGGATGAATATTTCCAAATCCGTTTGAAGCAATAAATGCTTTCTTAGAAATTCCCATATTGAAACTTCTGGGCTGGAATTTATTAATCTTTTCAGAACCGCCTCGAATTCCTCCTGTAGTCAAAAAAGAAGTCATTGCAAAATTTATTGCTTTCTGAATATTCGAAAAACTGTTCAGCGCTCTATCTGGCCCACCAAAACAGTCTACATATTCTTTATTTAATTCCTTTCTAACTTCTGTCAAATAATTCGCTGGAATAATACAATCTGAGTCAAAAATGATAAAATAATCACCTCTAGCCTTTTGCATTCCAAAATTTCTTGAATCTCCCGGGCCTGAATTTTCTTTAAAATAGTATGAAATATTAAGTTTTCCTTGATAGGTCATAACTACATCTTTACACGGAATTGAGGATCCATCTTCTACAAGAACAATTTCAAAAGGTTCATTATAATCAGATTTTGAGAGACTTTCTAAAAGCTCATCTACTTCATCTGGACGATTATACACGGGTATAATTAAAGAAAAAATCATAACGGAATGTGCGGTATTAAAGTGGCAATTTCTAAATTCAAAATTTTAACAAAGATAGGTCATATTCATAAAAAAACCACCAACTTTTGGTTGATGGTTTTTATTTATTGCTTTATGTTTTTAGTTGATACTTTCAATCTCAACAACTTCATTTGCTTCAGCTTTATAATCAACTCCTGCAAATTCAAATCCAAACAAGTTTAAGAAATCATTTCTGTATCCTGCTAAGTCTCCAATAGCCGGCAGCGTTTCAGTTGTAGCTTCTAACCAAAGTTTAGCCACTTTTTCCTGAACATCCTCACGCATTTCCCAATCATCGATTCTTATTCTTCCTTTTTCGTCTACAGGAACTTCAGATCCGTTGTATAATCTGTCTTGAAACAAACGCTGAATTTGCTCAATACAACCTTCATGAATACCTTCTTCTTTCATAATTTTATATAAAAGAGAAATATACAAAGGAATAACTGGAATTGCAGAACTTGCTTGTGTAACTAATGCTTTGTTTACAGAAACATATGCCTTACCTCCAATAGATTTTAAACTATCTGTAATAGTAAACGCCGTGGCTTCTAAATCATCTTTTGCTCGTCCGATTGTACCTTTACGGTACACTGCTTCAGTCAAAGATGGCCCAATATATGAATAAGCAACAGTTGTAGCTCCCTCAGCTAGCAAATCTTCTGCTTTTAAAGCATCAATCCACATTGCCCAGTCTTCACCACCCATTACAGCTACTGTATTTGCAATATCTTCTTCATTTGCCGGAGCAATAGAAACCTCAGTTACATTTCCTGTATGAAAATCTACAGTTTTGTTTGTAAATGTCTGGCCAATTGGTTTTAGAACAGAACGATGCAACACTCCCGTAAGAGGATGTAAACGCACCGGAGAAGCTAGACTATAGATAACTAAATCAACTTGGCCTAAATCAGCTTTAATTAAATCTAGAGTCTGTCTTTTTATTTCGTTTGAAAAAGCATCTCCATTTATACTTTTTGCATATAGACCTGCTTTATGAGCTTCAGTTTCAAAAGCAGCAGAATTATACCAGCCTGGAGAAGCAGTTTTACCTTCAACCGGTGGTTTTTCAAAAAACACTCCAATAGTTGCAGCATCAGATCCAAAAGCGCTTGTAATTCTTGAAGCCAATCCAAAACCTGTTGAAGCACCAATAACTAATACTTTTTTAGCACCCGCAATTGATCCTTTTGATTTGATATATTCTATTTGATTTTTTACATTTTGCTCAGCTCCTTTTGGGTGTGATGTCAAGCAAATAAATCCTCTCATTCTAGGTTCTATAATCATATAATTCTGTTTTTTCGTTAATCTGATAATTGTATATTAAGACAAATGATCAACTTATTTACGTTTGTTTAATTAGTTTTAAGATGACAAATATAAAGTATTTCTTTAGTTCAACAAGGCTTTAGCATGATTTAAAGCCGAATCAGAAACGACTGCTCCAGATAACATTTGAGCAATTTCGATAACTCTTTCGTCCTGAGACAGAAGCTTTAATTCTGATTGTGTATCATCATCAACTGTCGATTTGAAAACTTTAAAGTGCGAATCGCCTTTTGCCGCAATTTGAGGTAAATGTGTAATGGCAAAGATCTGCATGGTCTTACTCATTTCTTTCATAATTTCTCCCATTCTAATGGCAATTTCTCCCGAAACACCAGTATCGATTTCATCAAAGATTAAAGTAGGAAGTTTTGAATATTGTGCCAAAATTGCTTTAACAGCGAGCATAATACGAGACATTTCTCCTCCTGAAGCTACTTTTTTCAATAAACCAAAGTCAGTTCCTTTATTGGCAGAAAACAGAAATTGCAATTCATCTTTACCATTATTAAAATAAGTTTCAGATGGCAAAAGTTCCATATTAAAACGCACGTTTGGCATTCCTAATGTTTCTAAAATCGAAATTAATTTATTCGATAAAACAGGAATAGCGTTTACTCTATTTTGATGAATCACTGCTGAAAGAGCATCTAATTCAAGTACTTTTTGCTCTATTAATTTTGATAAGGAAGCTATTTCTTCTTCGATATTATCTAACTCCAGCACTTTATTAGAAAGTTCTGCTTGAATTTGAATTAATTCATCTACAGAAGTTACCTGATGTTTTTTCTGAAGATTATATATCAATTGCAGTTTTTGGCTGATCAATTCTAGTTGCGCAGGATCATTTAATAGCTTTTCTGAAGCATTCTGCAGTTCTTTAGAAACATCATCAAATTCAATTGCAACACTGGTAATTCTTTCAAATAAATTTTGATATTCTGGTGAAAATGTTGCTATTTTTTGAAGTGAAGCTTTTATTTCATTCAAATTATGAAAAACACCAAATTGCTCTTCATTTGCAATTACTAAAGATTTATCTATTGATTCTTTAATAATTTCAACGTTATTTAACTTCTCAAAATCAGATTCAAGTTCTTCTTGTTCTCCAGATTTTAATTTAGCAACAACCAATTCATTCAAAAGAAATGTATTGTATTCTTGTTCTTTACCAGAATCACTTTGTTTTTTTAAGAGAGCATTCAGTTTCGATTTATCTGATTTATATACTTTCAATAATTTCTGATACGATAAAATTGTTTCAGCATTACTTGCAATAGCATCAATTATTTTAAACTGAACACCTTCGTCTGACAATTCCTGTGTTTGCTGCTGTGAATGAATATCGATTAGAAATAGACTTAAATCTTGCAATTCCTGAAGATTTACAGGGCTGTCATTTATAAAAGCACGTGATTTTCCTGAAGGCAAAATTTCACGCCTTATGATAGTCTCCTCTTCGTAGTCAAGATCATTTGCTTCAAAAAATTCTTTTAAATTATATTTAGAAATCTCAAACTGTGCTTCGATAACGCATTTTTCTTCTTTGTTTTTTAAAGAAGTAAGATCAGCTCTTTTTCCTAAAACCAATCCTAACGCTCCTAATATAATAGATTTACCCGCACCTGTTTCACCTGTAATTATAGAAAAACCTTTTGAAAAATCAATCTTGAGTTTTTCAATCAGGGCATAGTTTTTAATCGACAGTGAAGTAATCATAAGATAAATATGTGAATATAAAATTAATGAAGAAAGTGAAACTAAAAATCAACTAAAATTTAATTTGTGCCCATTTTGTGGTATTTAAGGGCGAAACTTTATTTAAAACATCTGTTAAATCTGAGACTGTAACACTTGGACCGCCTGAAAAAATAGAAACAATCTCATCTGATTTTGCATCAAAAAATACTCGGGTTAAAAAAGCATTCGGCTTAACCGAATTTAATTTCCCAGTAATCATTACTGCGGTTTTAATTTTTTCTTTGGCTCCTTTTAGATCCGTACTCATTGTATCTAAACCTGTATGATACAAATATGAGACTTGACGTAAATCGCTGTATGTTGGCGAAATCATATCATTTATCAAAAAGTATCGATTCTGAATTCCGTCGGCTTGGCTCCAGCCTTTAAAGCCACCTTGCTGTGCAACATTTGCAATATTTTGAGCTGTTTCAAGATATTGATTTCCAGCACCCATTTGAAACGTGTCCGCATCCATTCCTAAAATTAAATAACTGTAAAAAGACACTACAGAAACTAAATTCGATTCGAAAGTAGTTGGATTAAACAACAAAGGCTCATATTCTGTATACCTGAAACTAAAATCTTTATCGTTATAATTTAATACTGGAGAAGAATAAGTAGAATTAAAAATCAATCGCGACGACTGAACTTGAATTGTTCCTGTAAACTGATCTGAACTGTTAGATGATAAAGTGATATACATCGAGCAGTTAATTCGCTCATTTTGTTTTAAGACTGATCCTGTCCAATCTGTTTTGTTTACAAACTCAGACAATGAAGTCTGCAAAGTTTTAAAAACTTGCTGATTCGGATTTGGAAGTCTTTCAGTATTGATAGTTACGGTACAATTTAGCTGTTGTGCCTGTGCAAAACCAAAAATAAAAAAAACTAAAAGAGCAACTATTTTATTCATACGAAGATACTATTTGTGTTAGCGTGATTATCGCTTTAGATGCTTAACTGATATTTTTAAAAATTATTATAATTTCTTAAAATGAGAAAGCACTTTATTTAAAATATCAACAGCAACTGATTCTTTTGATTTTAATTCCATTGGTTCAATCTTAAAATTTTTATCAATAAAAGTAATTTTATTGGTTTCTTTTTTAAAACCTGCACCTTCATCCTGCAAGGAATTTAAAACAATCAAATCTAAGTTTTTTTTCTGAATTTTCAGCTTAGCATTTTCAATTTCATTTTGAGTTTCTAAAGCAAATCCAATTAAAAATTGATTTTTTTTGATCGCTCCTAATGATGCTAAAATATCTTTTGTTTTTTCAAGTTCAATTGAGAATTCATCAGTTGTTTTTTTAATCTTTTGCAAAGCAACAACTTTTGGTCTGTAATCTGCAACGGCGGCGGCGGCAATCATAACATCAGCTTCATCATAATACAAATGACAGGCATCGTACATCTCTTGTGCTGAAATTATATTTACAACCTCAATTAAATTGTTTTTAACTTTAAGATGCGTTGGTCCAGCAACTAAAATTACCTTAGCGCCTAATTTTGCAGCTTCATTTGCGATATCAAAACCCATTTTACCAGAAGAATGATTTCCTATAAATCGAACAGGATCTATTGCTTCGTATGTTGGTCCGGCAGTAACTAATATTTTCTTTCCTTTGAGAGGCAATTTGCTTTCTAAATCAGCTTCAAGAAAAGCAATAATGTTTTCTGGCTCAGCCATTCTTCCTTCGCCAGACAAACCACTGGCAAGTTCACCACTTTCAGCCGGAATCATTACATTTCCGAATTGTTTTAAAGCTGAAAAACTAGCTAAGGTTGATGGGTGTTTGTACATGTCTAAATCCATTGCCGGAGCAAAATAAACAGGACATTTAGCTGATAAATAAGTAGCTATTAAAAGATTATCACAGTTTCCTGTAGTCATTTTAGACAACGTATTTGCAGTTGCTGGAGCAATTAACATGAAATCAGCCCAAAGTGCTAAATCGACATGATTGTTCCAAACAGCATCTTGATCATCTTCATTAAAGAAACTGGAATGTACGGGATTTTTTGATAACGTAGATAACGTAAGTGGAGTTACAAAATCCTTAGAAGCAGGTGTCATTATCACTTGGACATGTGCACCTGCTTTTATAAAAAGTCGTACTAATGAGGCTGTTTTATAGGCTGCAATTCCACCAGAAACTCCCAGTAAAATTTTCTTCCCGTTTAAAACTGACATTGTACTATATTATTTGTTTGAACCTCTGTGGTAAGTTTTACCATCTAACCATTCTTGAACGGCTAAAGCGTGTGGCTTTGGTAATTTTTCGTAAAATTTAGACACTTCAATTTGTTCTTTATTTTCAAAAACTTCTTCAAGACTGTCATTGTAAGTAGCAAACTCTTCTAGTTTCTCAGTTAATTCTTTTTTAATTTCAGAATTAATTTGATTTGCTCTTTTAGCCATAATGGTAATTGCTTCATACACATTTCCTGTTGGCTCTTCAATAACTGTTTTATTGTAAGTTATTGTATTTACAGGAGCATTCGTCTTTTTTAAATCCATGACTTTATTTTATTTAGTAAATTTTTGTAAATCAGTTTCAACTCTAGCATTCATTTCGTCTGCTTCTTTTTTATATTTCGTGTCGCTTTTAAACTTGATTAAGTTATTATAAGCCACTTTTGCAACATTTAAACGCTCTTCCATTTTTGATGGAATACTGTTTATTGCCAATTTATATGCCGAATCGTATTTGTAAAACAACGCATCTTCCTTAAAAGGCGTTCCAGGAAAATCAGCTATAAAATTATCAAAAGCAACTAATGCTGATTTATAATCTGAAATTGTATTGTAACCTTTCGCGTTTTCGTATGCTTTTTTCTCTAATTTGCCATTCAAAACTTTTACAGTTTCATTGGCTTGAGCAACATATTCAGAATTTGGATAACTGTCTATAAATGCTTGTAATTTCTCTAATGCTTTTACAGTATCAGCTTGATCTAAACTGTAAACTGGAGCTAATTTTGAATAACTGTAAGCACCTAGAAAAGCTGCTTCCTGTACTTTTTCACTTCGTGGATAACCTGAAACAAAACTTTCGAATTGGTAACCTGCTAAATAATACTGTTTTGTTTTATAATAAGATTGTGAAAACATATAAAAAAGCTTTTCAGCTTGAGGTTTACCTCTATAAGAAGGAGCTAATTGCTCGAAAAGACGAATTGCTTTCGAATATTTTCCTGCCTCATACATTTTTGTTGCCATTTCAAATTTCGCTGCAACATCTTCATTTTTCAATACCTTTTGGTAATCACTACAAGAACAAAAAAGGACAACAACAATTAATAGAGATACTATTTTTTTCATTTTCTTACTTTTATTATGATTTCTTAGACAATTATGCCAAAGCAAAATCACACCGAAGTTCCGGTGGCAAATTTAGTTATTAATTTAGCTACTACAAAATATTTTTTTGGTATAATAAAATACCGCTAATCTTACTCTACTTTAATACTGCTTTTTACAAAATCATTCAATCTCGAAGCTAAAGAATCATCAACAGTTACCAGTGGCAAGCGCACTGTGTTGTCAGCAATTCCAAGGGCTTGAAAGATTTGTTTGATTCCTGCAGGATTTCCCTGCTCAAAAATCATATCAATACAATCTGATAAAAAGTATTGTGTTTTAAAAGCCTCATTTACTTTTCTGTTTAATCCTAAACGAATCATTTCTGAAAATTCCTTTGGAAAACCTTGCCCAATTACAGAAATCACTCCTGCTCCACCCGCTAAAACGATTGGTAAAGCAATCATATCATCTCCTGAAATAACGAGAAAATCTTTTGGTGCATTTTTAATCAATTGTAAGGCTTGAGCCATATCTCCAGCTGCTTCTTTTATAGCAACAACGTTACTGAAATCATTCGCCAGACGAATTACTGTTGATGGCAACATATTACTAGCAGTTCTTCCTGGAACATTATATAAAATTACCGGAATTGGAGATGCCTCAGCAATAGCTTTAAAATGCTGATAAATTCCTTCTTGTGTTGGTTTATTATAATAAGGTGAAACTGAAAGTATAGCCTCAAAAGCTGAAAAGTCTCTTGTTTTTAATTCCTCGACAACTTGCATTGTATTATTACCCCCAACTCCAAGAACCAAAGGCAATCTTCCTTTATTTATGTCAATTACTGTTTTTATAACCAACTCTTTTTCGGCTTGAGTCAAGGTAGCATTTTCTGCCGTTGTACCCATAACTACAAGATATTCAACTCCTCCGTCAATCGAAAAATTAACGATACGCTGCAAAGCTTCGATATCAACTGAAAAGTCTTTTTTAAATGGCGTAACAAGCGCAACACCAGTTCCTATTAATGATTGCATATTCTGATTTATAATTTATTTTATACTTTTTAAATACTTAAACAATTCGGATACGAAAAGATTATAATTTTCCATATCAGTATTGATCATCCAGCGATTTATTCTTTGATCAACCGACGAAAATCCTAACTTAAATTTAGCTTTTGATTTGCTTGTTACCAGCATTAAAATCGATTTTTCGATTTCATAGTAACTTATCAAAAGATCAAATTCTGTTTCTGTGAATTCATTTAAGAAATTTTCGGCTATATCACCTTTCCAATCGATATGTTTTTTACCAAAAGTAGGTCTTGAATACTCCTTTTTCTTCTCAAATTTTTCTCTGTACGCAACAATTTTTATGTTTTCCGGAGCAATTCCATGTTGAACTAATTCATTAATTAATTCCGTTGAATGGCGAAATTTACTTTCATCTACCAATAAACCAATTGTTTGCACGTTGCTTGTAAAGACTTCGTTTTTGACATTATGCAGGTTATTTTTTAATGATTTTTTTACAAAAAATTCCTTTATATAATTTAAAAACATAGTACTTTTACTAGATTACAAAATTAATTATTTAAGTCGCATTTAAGATGGTAAAACTAAAAAAGTATAACGGATTTTTAAAACTTTTTGTTATATTCTTAACACTTTTTTTTATATTTTCCTGTAGTCAGAAGAATTATAATTTGACGAAGATAGAAGGAAAACAGCTTCCAATAACTGAAAAGGGCGCAGAAACTCCAGAAATTGAAAAATTCATAACGCCATATCGCGATCATATCAATAAGGACCTGGACAGCGTTCTAGCTTACTGCCCTGAAACTCTTGATAAAAGTACGGGTAAATGGCAAACTACAATTGGAAATCTAATGGCAGATGCATGCCTGCAACGAGGAAATCTTGTATTTAAAGCTAGAGAAAAAAAAGATATTGATTTTTGTCTTTTAAATCACGGCGGCATTAGAGCGATCCTGCCAAAAGGAAACGTTACTACAAGAACTGCTTTTGAAATTATGCCCTTTGAAAATAGCTTAGTTGTAATGGCTTTAAAAGCAGATCAAGTTCGAGAAATAGCTTCTTATATTATTAAGGTACAAAAAGCACAGCCACTTGCCGGAATGACTTTTACAATTGCAAAAGACCATACTGCTAAAAATATTTTAATTCAAGGAAAACCGATCGACGACAACAAAATCTATTATGTGGCGACCAATGACTATTTGGCAAATGGCGGAGACAACATGAACTTTTTCTTAAAAAGCAGTCAGAAATACGATTTGAATTATAAGCTTCGAAACGTATTGATCGACTATTTTAAAGAAGTAGATACCATTCCGGTCTTAAAAGATATTCGAATTACAGAAGAATAATAGATTAAAGAAAATTAGAATAAAACTTAAGCGTTACGCAAAAAACATATATCATGAAAAGAAGAGAATTTATCGAAAAAACAGCTGCAAGTACTGCTTTATTGAGTTTAGGTTTGTCATTGAGCAGTTTTAAAACTGACGATATTAAACACTTAACTATTCTGCATACTAATGATGTACACAGCCACATAGATCCCTTTCCGGCTGATGATCCGCGTAACGCGAATAAAGGCGGTGTGTCTCGTCGTGCTGCTCTTATTGAAACCATTCGTCAAGAAAATCCGAACGTGCTTTTATTAGATGCTGGAGATATTTTTCAGGGAACTCCTTATTTTAATTATTATGGAGGTGAACTTGAGTTTAAATTGATGAGCATGATGAAATATGATGCATCGACAATAGGGAATCATGATTTTGATAATGGTCTGGATGGCTTATATGCACAAATGCCACACGCTACTTTTGAATTTATCAATTCTAATTATGACTTTAAAAATACAGTCATGAACGGACTAGTTAAACCTTATAAGATTTTTAATAAAAACGGAATAAAAGTGGGTGTTTTTGGATTAGGAATTGAACTTAACGGTTTAGTCGACAAACAAATGTACAAGGAAACTGTTTATAACGATCCTGTTGAAATTGCTCAGGATATGACTCAATTATTAAAAAAGGAAGAAAAATGCGATTTAGTAATCTGTCTTTCGCATTTAGGATATAAATACAAAGAGGAAGAAGCAAAAATATGTGATTTAAAATTAGCCGAATTAACTCAAGATATTGACTTAATTATTGGAGGCCACACACATACTTTTTTAGACAAGCCAACCATTGTAAAAAATAAGGCTGGTGAAAATGTTTTAGTAAATCAAGTGGGGTGTTATGGAATAAATTTAGGCAGAATTGATTTTTACTTTGATAAAAACAAAGCACACACCAATCAAGGAAAGTCAATTATTGTATAAGACCTTTTTCTGCACTTTTACTTTTTCAAGAAAATATTCGACCATAAAATAGTACGCTAAAACTTGAGTTATATCGCGGACTAAAACCAGCACAACAGAATATGAAAAATATTCGTTGAAGATGTAAAATATGTCTGAAAAAATATAACAAACTGCCATTAAAGACATTAAAAGCGCCAAATGCGTTCCTTTAGTTATATAACTAACGAAAGAATAATAACTTAAAACACTCAATACTATTCCGTAGAAAGTATAAAGTGCATTAAATTTTTTCATATTATCAAATTGAAGGCTTAATACAGAAACCAACAAATAAGCAATAAAAATAACTACTATTGAAACCGGCAGAATATCTTTTCTCCTTAATTTTATTCTTTCATGGTCGATTATGAAAAGCTTCAAAATCAGTAAATAAACAAATAAAAAGCTAACAGCTCCGCCTATCTCAGAAACCTCAACATCCATAAGATTAAACACTTGCCCTACAAAGCAGAAGAAAAAAATTAAGCCCTCTGTTTTTCCGATCCTAAATTCACTTGTAATAATGAAGTAGAAAAAAATTGCAGGCAAGACAACAGCTTTAGCATAAATTGCTAAAATATCGTATTGCAGACAATCAAAAACGATTGTTACAAGCAATGCTAAAAAGAATAAAATCAACGATGGCTTATTCGCTTTCATTTAATTTATTTATAAAATCTTCCTCTGACAAGATAGGAATATTTAATTTAGTAGCCTTATCTAATTTTGCCGGTCCCATATTATCTCCTGCGACAACAAAATCAGTTTTTGCAGAAATTGAGCTTCCTACTTTACCACCATTATCTTCAATAGTTTTCTTTAATTCATCTCTTGAAAATTGAGTAAAAACACCTGAAACAACAAATGTTTTTCCGATGAACTTTTCAGTAGCATTCGGGTTTATTTTTTCTATAATTTCAAATTGAACTCCGTAACTTTTCAAGCGTTCAATTATTATTTTATTTTCTTGGTTTTCAAAAAATTCAATGACACTTCTTGCAATTCGTTCGCCTATTTCATCTACTAAAATTAAATCCATTAAGGAAGCCTGACTTAGTGCATCGATGTTTTTGTAATGCTTAGCTAGTTTTTTAGCTACTGTTTCTCCAACAAAACGAATTCCGAGTGCAAACAAAACACTTTCAAACGGAATTTCTTTTGATTTCTCAACGCCATTTACCAAATTTTCAGCTGATTTTTGCGCCATTCTTTCTAAGTGCAAAATATCTGATACTTTCAATTCATAAAGATCAGCGTAATTATGAACTAAGCCGTTTTTAAAAAGCAATGCAACAGTTTCTCCTCCCAGACCTTCAATATCCATGGCCTTTCTTGAGATATAATGCTGAATTCGACCAATAATCTGCGGAGGACATCCGTAAAAATTAGGGCAATAATGATTTGCTTCGCCAGCGTTTCTAACCAATTCGGTCTGGCATTCCGGACAATGCGTGATGTATTGTGTTTCTTCTGAATTTTCAGGTCGTTTGTCTAGATCTACAGCAATAATCTTCGGAATAATTTCGCCCCCTTTTTCTACAAAAACAGTATCATTTATTCTAATATCTAATTTTTTAATTTGATCTGCATTGTGCAAAGAAGCTCTTTTTACAATTGTTCCAGCTAATTGTACTGGCGCTAAATTTGCAACTGGCGTAATAGATCCCGTACGGCCAACTTGATAAGTGATAGAATTTAATTTAGTCGAAACCTGTTCTGACTTAAATTTATAAGCCATTGCCCAGCGCGGTGATTTTGCAGTATAGCCCAGTTCTTCCTGATGCTGAATACTGTTTACTTTTATAACAACTCCATCTGTTTCGTATGGTAATTGGTGACGATGAACATCCCAATAATCAATAAATTCAAAAACTTCTTGCATATTATGGACCAACTTCGCTTCATTCGGAACCTTAAATCCCCATTTTCTAGCTGCTTCTAATCCTTCACTCTGTGTAGAAAATGGCAAATTGTTTCCTGCAACAAAATACAGTAAACATTCTAAAGGACGTTTAGCTACCTCAGCACTGTCTTGTAGTTTTAAACTTCCTGAAGCCGTATTTCTTGGGTTTGAATAAGGCGTTTCTCCAATTTCAATCAATTCTTGATTCATTTTTTCAAAACCTTTATAAGGCAGAATAATTTCTCCTCTGATATCAAATCTTTCAGGATAATTTCCTTTTAATTGAAGTGGAATCGATCTTACAGTTTTAATGTTATTGGTAACCTCATCACCTTGAAAACCATCGCCACGCGTCAAAGCCTGAACGAGTTTTCCGTTTTCGTAAGTAATACTTATTGAGGCACCATCGTATTTTAATTCACAAGTATATTCCAGATTTACATTTCCAAGTACTCTTTGAATTCGGTTTTCCCAATCTAATAAATCTTCTTTAGAATAAGAATTATCTAAAGAATACATTCTGTATTGATGCGCTATCGTTTTAAAATTTTTCGTAACCGTTCCTCCTACTCGTTGTGTTGGAGAATGCGCATCAAAAAATTCTGGATGTTTATTTTCTAAATCTTGAAGTTCTTTTAGCTTAATATCAAAATTATAATCAGAAATTGTAGCATTATCGAGCACATAATAATTGTAATTGTGCTGGTTAAGTTCATTTCTTAAAGTTTGAATGGTTTCTTGAATACTCATAAAATATTAAAAATAATGCAGATTGTAATTAGAATAACTGAACATCAAAATTAGGATTATTTTTTTTCAAAAACATCAAAAAGCAAAAGTTTTAAAAATCAAAAATCAGGCGGCAAAAGATTGCAGCCTGATTTTCTTCTTGTCCATTATTCTTAAAAAGAATTAAACAAAACCAACTTCCAAATGGTTTCTTTGTTTCATATTTTTAGACTGATTATCAAATAATTAGACAATAAATATAAAACTATTTTTGGATAATAATAAAGTCAGAACGTCTATTTAACAAATGCTCTTCTTCAGTACATTTTACACCATTTTTACATTTATTAATTAATCGCGTTTCTCCATAACCAATCGCACTATCGATTCTTGAAGCATCAATTCCTTGTGAGATAATATAATCTCGTGTTGATTTTGCTCTGTTATCAGAAAGTTTCAGGTTATAAGCATCTTTCCCGCGAGAATCTGTATGCGATTCAATTTTAATTCTGATGTTTGGAAATTTCTGCATAATGAAAACTACTTTCGATAATTCTTCAATAGCTAAAGGCGTAATATCAAATTTGTCGTAATCGAAATAAATTGGATTTACATCTACTTTTTCGACACCTTTCTTTTTAACTACTAAATCATCATAATTGCTAAGTTCAAAATTAACATCTCTAATTTCACCTTCATTTTCACTTGTTGTCTGAACCGTTTTTTCATCACTGCTGTAATTCGGTTTTGCGGCAATCATTTTAGCTGTTTTTCCACACGGCACTACGATGGCATATTTTCCTTCGTAATTTGTTTTTGTCTCGCCTAAAATTTCAGTAAATGAATTGTATGCCATGACCGTAACATCAGGAAGCGGCAATTTTGTTTTTCTATCTATTGCCATACCTGAAATGCTTTGATTACAAACCGGTTTGCCTTTAATAAAAGAATAAATATCGTCATCACCCTTACCACCAGCTCGGTTTGAAGAAACATAACCGTAAGTATCTGCACTGTCAATTACAAAAGCAAAATCGTCTTTATTGCTATTGATTGGAGCGCCAAGATTTTTAGGAGTTGAGAAGGTTCCGTCAGATAAAAATGAACTTTCATAAACATCTAAATCTCCCCAGCCATAATGTCCATCAGAAGAAAAATAAAGTTTTCCGTTGCGGAAGAAAGGGAAAAGGTCATTTCCTATTGTATTGATTTTTGGTCCAAGATTTACTGGCGAACTCATTGTTCCGTCTGCAGCAATTCTTACATAATACAAATCGGTTTCACCATAACCACCTGGCATATCTGATGCAAAGAAAAGCCATTCTCCATCAGGACTTAAAGATGGATGCCCAACAGAATAATCATCACTGTCAAAGAAAACTTTTTGTGGATTTTCTAATTTATTGTTTACAATATCGCCTTTTACAATCTGAAAATTATTCGTTTTTGATTCGTCAATCACCAGTTTATTTTTTTTGACGATGTTGGTCGAATAATAAATTATTTTTCCGTTTGCATCAAAAGTGGCCGTTGCTTCATGATATTTTGTCATTACGTTTGGCAAAAATAATGATTCATTAAACAAACTTCCATCTGCTGGATTTCTTTCAGCAACATATAAATTTAGAAAAGGCTGATTGTTCCAAGTATACAGTTTTTCACTAAATTTTGTAGTGTCTCGTGCAGACGTAAAAACAATTTTGTCTTGAAAAAAAGTAGCTCCAAAATCAGATTTACTTGTATTGATATCAAGATTTTTGATCGTATACAGCGATTTTGCTTTAGCCAAACTATCCATTTGTGTTTTTTGAGCAACATATCTGTTTACTTCTTTTTGATCGCCTTTTTTATTTAAATATTCTTTCGTCATTTTATCTGCTTCATCATAATCCATAACGGCTTTCAGCGACTGAATATAACGCAAATAGTAAATATCAGTAAGATTATTGCCTTGGACTTCGTATAATTTTTTATACCATTTTAGCGCATTTCTGGCATCTGAAATAAAATAATACGAATCGGCAGCATTCTTTAGCGTTTGTGCTGATGGACTTTTGATGTTCTGTAAAATTTCTTCGTAAGCCTTTGAGGCATCTACGTAAGCATAATTTTTGAACAAGGCATCTGCTTTTTTTAAATTAGTCTGAGCAAAACTAAACGTAAAACTCAATACTAAACTTAGGATATATAATTTTCTCATAGGTTTTAAATTTAGAAGAATCGAGGAGATTTAATTTTACTTTCGCCTTTGTTAAACTGATAACGCAAGATTACTTCGTGCGATCCATCGTTGTATTTATTCAGATCGCTAACGGTGTAATCGAAAGCGTATCCGATATAAAAACTTTTAGATATTTGAAAACCTGCCAAGATGCTTATAGAATCATCTGTTCTATAAGAACCCCCTATTACAAATTTTTCAGCAATCATGAAATTCGCAGAGACATCTGCAGTAATTGGAGCTCCAGTTACTGCTTTTACTAAAAATGCAGGTTTGAATTTTAAATTCGGATTCAAATCAAAAACATAACCTCCCATTAAATAATAATGCAAACGGTCATAGTCTATAGATTCCTGAACATCATCGTAATAATTACTTTGAATAAAACTCGGAATTGAAAGACCTAAATACCATTTATCAGTATAATAATATATCCCGGCTCCAACTGCCAATTTCATTTGGTTGTCGATATTTTGATTTAACAAAACATCATTTGGATCGTAATATCTCCCTTTTGACCAATCTACATTTAACATTCGCATACCTGCTTTTAGACCGAATGCTAATCTTTTTTCATATCCTAAAGGGATTGAATAAGAGAAGTTTCCGTCAAGATAAAGTTCGTTTGATGGGCCAATTTTGTCATTAACAATACTTAGTCCTAAACCAACTTTCTCATTTCGAAGCGGTGCGTGAATAGAAAAAGATTGTGTTTCTGGTGCTCCAGAAATTCCAACCCATTGAGAGCGGTACAAAAGTGCTGCTTCTAAAGTGCCGGTAGATCCAGCATAAGCTGGATTTACCGCCATAGTGTTGTACATATATTGCGTGTACTCCGGATCTTGCTGTGCACTGGCACAAACTGTGATAAAAGAACATATTAAGATAAAATACGTTTCTAATGATTTTATATATAGTTTCATAACGATACTTATTTAGTTTAATTAATTAGATGATTAATTCAGTCTGCTTATCTCATTATAGATAACCATCCTTTTTTAACCGTTCCGTTTCCAATGTCTATCACATAAAAATAAGTACCTGTTGGCAACATATCTCCTCTATTTATAACTCCAGATACATTGGCAGTTCCGTTCCAATCATTTTCATAACCTTTTTTGCTGTATACTAATGCGCCATATCTATTGTATACTTTCAGCTCGTTGTTTGGATATGATTCGATACAATCAATTCTGAAAAGATCATTAGCTCCATCATTGTTTGGAGTGAATTCATTGTAAACTGTCAGACAAATTGGTTCAACAGAAGCTGAAGCCGTATTGTTGGCCGCATCTATATCTAAAGGAGTTGAAATTTCAATAGTTGCAACATTTAGATAATCACCACCTGGCAAGACTTCAGCAACAATTGTAAGTACTACGCTTTGTCCAGCATTTAGTGTTGGAATTGTCCAAAGTCCGGTTAATGGATCATAAGTCCCAGAAGTTGTACTTGTGCTTACTAAATCATATCCGCTAGGCAATAAATCACTTACAATAGTATTTATAATATTACCTTGTCCCACATTATTAACCGTTATCGTAAATGTTATTTCTTCACCAAAATTAGGCGTTGGATTACTAACTGTGTTTGTGATGGTTAAATCTGAACAGGTTGCCACGGTAACATTTAATGTTTTTGTTGTCGTTTCGTTACATGTATTAATATAAGTAACGGTAACTTTACCAGGCCCGATATCTGACCATGAAACTGTTACATTTCCATCTGCGGTTCCTCCGCCAGAAACAATTGTTCCGTTGGTAATTGACCATACATAATTTGATTTTCCATTTGCTATTGAATAAGTAACACCTTGGAAAACACATGGCGTATCGTCATTAGAAGTTATAGGAACCAAAGCATCGTTTTCAAAACTTACAGTTATTGCTAATCTAGTAGCGCTATCACAACCATTCGTTGTATTACTAAGGGCTCCAGCATAATACGTTGTAGCAATTAGCGGTGTATTTGCTGCTAACGGTGTACCGCCTGTAGCAGAAGCATACCAAACAACATTTGCTTCGTTTACCAAAATGTTTGCAATTGTTGGTGCTGCAGATAAACAGAATGTTTGATTTGTTCTAGGTGTTGTTATAACACTTGGCGTATTTACATTTACTGCAACTGCTAATCTAACAAGATTTTCACAACTAATTGCACTTGAAACAACTCCATAATAAGTTCCTGTAGCTAAAGGTGTAGTTGCTGGAATTGCTGTTCCTCCTGTTGCAGTAGTGTACCAAATTACGTTAGCTTCATTTACCTGAATATTGGCTACTGTTGGCGAATTTATCGAACAGAAGTTTTGAGTTGCATTATTAGTTGTTGGTGTTGGTGCCGGACTTGTAACAGTAACTGTTACCTGTAAACGAGTTGAGCTTTCACAGCCTGTTGTTGCATCTACAATATTTCCATAATAAATACCAGAAGTCAAAGCTGTAGTAGATGGAATTGCAGTTCCGCCTGTGGCACTGCTAAACCAAGTTACGTTGCTTTGGTTTACCTGAATACTTGCTATCGTTGGAGAAGCAGTTGTACAAAACGATTGTGCACTATTGTTTGTAGTAGGGTTTATTGTATTTCCTACTGTAACATTTATCTGCAATCTTACACTACTTTCACAACCAGTAGCTGGATCTTTTATAGCTCCATAATAAATCCCTGTTGCTAAAGCTGTTGTTGATGGAATTGCGGTTCCGCCTGTAGAAGCACTATACCAAACTACATTTGCTTCATTTACTTGAATACTGGCAACCGTTGGTAAAGTCCCTGAACAGAAAACTTGAGCTGTATTTGTAGTTGTTGGCTTAGCAGGATCTGTTATTGTAACTGCAACTTGTAATCTTGTTGTGCTTTCGCATCCTGTTATTGGATCTTTTATAGCTCCATAATAGGTACCAGCAGTTAAAGCTGTTGTTGACGCGAATGCAGTTCCTCCTATGGCTGCACTATACCAAACCACATTTGCTTCGTTAACTCGAATACTTGCAAATGTTGGTGCATTCACTAAACAGAAGTTTTGAGCTCCAACAGTTACCAATGTTGGTGTGCCTGGATCATTTACATTTACATTAACCTGTAATCTTGCAGCGCTTTCACAAGTTGTTGCTGGATCTTTTATTGCAGCAAAATAAACACCGCTTGTCAACGGTGTAGTCGAAGCTATGCTGTTTCCTCCAATTAAAGCATCATACCAAACGATATTTGCTTGGTTAAATTGAACACTTGCAAATGTTGGTGCATTCACTAAACAGAAGTTTTGAGTTCCTGCATTTACCAATGTTGGTGTGCCTGGATCATTTACATTTACAGTAACCTGTAATCTTGAAGCGCTTTCACAAGTTGTGATAGGATCTTTTATTGCAGCAAAATAAACACCGCTTGTCAAGGCTGTAGTCGAAGCTATGCTGTTTCCTCCTGTTAAGGCATCATACCAAACGATATTTGCTTGGTTAAATTGAACGCTTGCAAATGTTGGTGCATTCACTAAACAGAAGTTTTGAGTTCCAGCATTTACCAATGTTGGCGTACCTGGATCTGTTACACTAATCGTAACTTGTAATCTTGCCGCGCTTTCACAATTTGTGCTAGGATCTTTTATAGCAGCAAAATAAACACCGCTGGTCAAGGCTGTAGTTGAAGCTATGCTGTTTCCTCCTGTTAAGGCATCATACCAAACGATATTTGCCTGGTTAAATTGAACACTTGCAAATGTTGGTGCATTCACTAAACAGAAGTTTTGAGTTCCAGCATTTACCAATGTTGGCGTACCTGGATCTGTTACACTAATTGTTACTTGTAATCTTGCAGCACTTTCACAAGTTGTTGCTGGATCTTTTATTGCAGCAAAATAAACACCGCTTGTCAAGGCTGTAGTTGATGCAATGCTGTTTCCTCCTGTTAAAGCATCATACCAAACGATATTTGCTTGGTTAAATTGAACACTCGCAAATGTTGGTGCATTCACTAAACAGAAGTTTTGAGTTCCAGCATTTACTAATGTTGGCGTACCTGGATCAGTAATCGTTACTGTAACTAATAAACGAACTGAACTCTCACAACCCGTTAAAGCATCTTTTAATGCTGCAAAATACTGGCCGTTTGTCAATGATGTTGTTGGATTTAACGCAGTTCCACCTGCAGATAAAGTATACCAAACTACATTGGTTTCATTCGTTTGAAGATTAGCCACTGTCGGATTATTTACCAGACAGAATTCTTGTGTATTATCAATTGTTGTTGGCGTTAAAGGGTCTGTAATAGTTACTGTTACAGCTAATCTTACGGAACTTTCACAACCTGTTATATCTTTTATTGCTGCATAATAAATTCCGTTTGCTAATGCAGTTGTTGGGTCTAATGCAGTTCCACCTGCAGATAGAGTATACCAAACAACATTGGTTTCATTTGTTTGAAGATTAGCAACTGTCGGATTATTTACTAAACAGAAATCCTGTGTAGTATCATTTGTTGTTGGCGTTGCAGGATCTGTAATTGTAACTGTTACAACTGATCTTACAGAACTTTCACAACCCGTTGCGTCTTTTATTGCTCCATAATAAGTTCCATTTACTAATGCAGTAGTAGGATCTAGAGCTGTTCCGCCTGTTGCTGCAGTATACCAAACTACGTTGGCTTCATTTGCCTGTAAATTAGCCACTGTCGGATTATTTAAAAGACAGAAAACCTGATTGTTAAGTATTGATGTTGGCGTTGCCGGATCATTAACTATTACAGTCACGGCTTTTAATTCTCCGTTTTTATTCTGACAAGTAAAGTCGCTTGTTACTGCTACATAATAAGTAACAGGACTCATTGCTGTTGTTAAACCCGCAACGGTTAAAACTCCTGTAGTATTATTTACTGTATACGTTACAGCACCCACTGTACCTGTTGTAATAGGCTGAGTTTTATTAGCATCTAAGTACCAAAAGAAAACCGGATTTGCCAGTATGCTTGTTGGTGCCAATGTTGCAGCTGTATCATGACAAATAGAGGCATTATCTACTGTAATATCAGATTCAAGAGAACTTGGTAAAATAGTAAAGGTTACTTGTTTTCTATCTGCAGGTGCAGTTTCGCAATATTCAGTTGAACTAACTCCAACATAATAAGTGTAAGTTCCAGGAACTAATCCGTTTACATTTAATGTCGAAGCTGTTTCGCCAGGAATTAACTGACTTGTTGTACCATCAAAACTATACCAGGCATATACCGGGTTAGTAAGAGTTGGTGTAGCATTCAATACTGCATTTAAAGTTACCTGACCGTTTTCAGAACAAATTATTGTACCGTTTCCACCATTTATAGTTACGTTTGCGATAGCTGATGCCGGAGTGGTTGCTCTTACTGTAACAGTAACTTCACCTCTTTCCAAAGCTGGACAACCATAACGAATTGGCTGAATGTAATATTTATAAGTACCTGCTGCTAATGTTGCAGGAAGCGTGTATGTTTGACCTGTTGCAACTTGGTTTCCTCCTGATGGAGAATCGTACCATGCATAATCTGCACAATCTCTAACCGGAACGTCAAGTTTGATCTCGGCCCCGGGGCAGACTGTAACTGCATTTTTTGGATCTCCATCAGTAACTTTTGTATTGGTTACACGATCAATCGTATGAACTCTAAGCTGATCTAAAACATTTGCAGCTCCTCCCAAAGTAATAACAACTTTATCATATGGCTGTGTTTGAGGCGTAACAATTGTCACTGCCATAGTATCTCCAGAAAGCAGTTTTAATGTCAACAAATTACTATTACTTTGTATAGGTGTGCCTACTGGGATATTTCCAGAATACAGCTGAATAGTAAATCCGGTAAGTAAACCAACATTTAAAATTGTACCTGGTTTAGAAACTGTAATACGTAAACTATCTCCAACCATAGATGGTGTTCTAAAAGTAGCTGTTAGTTCTGCATTAGCAAGTACACCTACTCCATTAAACATGGTAGCATAAGTAGCAACATCTCCATCAGCAACATTGAAAGGATTAGAAACTCCAACAGTAGTTGTCAATGCTCCAACTCCTAAATCTTTTACCCCAGAGAAAACGTCTTCAATATCTCCCTGTCCACAAGCAATTTGTGTAACTTGTCTTTTATAATAAGCATCGTACACATTCACATTTTGTGCAACACTTAAAACAGATCCTAATTGTACTCTGATTCCGTCATAATCCTCAAGACCCGAAACATTAGAAGGAACAAATGTATATTCGAATGAATTTTGTCCTGGCAATAAGTTCAATAATGAACCCGATACGGTTTGTAAAGTTCCAATATCAATCGGATTATTAGCCCCGTCACGTTTAGTTCCAATTACAGAAAGACTTTGACCTACAGAAATTAAACTATTTTCTAAACCAAGTTTCACCGTTACAGCAGTTCCTTTAGGAATTGTTGTTGGCCATTGTAAATTTTGCCACGTTGTTCCAATACCCAAAAGTCCTAAACCTGTAGTTATGGTTGAATATGTACTTGGATTGCCATCCGCTCCTAAAGGTCCATTAGTAACCGTTCCGGTAACTACTGTTCCCGATAATTGAGAGTTAGCATAAACTCTTTCTAATAAAGAATCACAAGCAGCAGGATCAATAACACTAATGGTTACGGTTTGAGTCGTAGTACAGTTTCCGTTACTGGCAACGACTGTGTAAGTAAAAACTCCCACAGTATTAAGTGGTCCTGTACTGTTTGATGCCATTACATTTCCTTGTGGATTATACCAGGTAATAGTTCCGTTTGAAGTTGCACTTAATGTAACCGAATCGCCTTTTGCAACTGCAATTGAGCTTGTAACTCCTGTTAATGTTGGCAAAGGATTTACAGTTACTGCTACTGGAAGTCTAGACGATGGACAAGCTACACCAGTAGTTTGAGCCTGAATAAAATAGTTACCGTTAGCCAAAATATTTGAAGCAGCCACATCCGTAATTTGATTATTAGCTGAATCAAAGAAAGTATAAGTTGTATTTCCTGAAGTATCAAAATTTGTAATCGCATCTTGTAAGCTTGCTTTTGCACAGGCAGACAAATTAGGATTTACAGTTAATACCGAAGCGGCTGGATAATTTACAACAACTGCTTTTAAAGTTCCTGCAGTATTTTCACAAGTACCTCCATTTAGCACTGAAATATAATAAGTCGCAGCAGCAGTAAGTCCACTAACAGTTAATGCTCCAGTTGTAGCATCTATTGAATAAGTCACGCCTGAAACAGTTCCGTTTGTGATCGGCTGTACTTTATCAGAATCAAAATAATATCTAAATGTTGCTCCTGCTAAAGCAGATGTAGGAGCCAATACAACTTCTCCCGCACAAGATGCTGTTAAAGGGCTCGTAATTGTAATGTCTGCAGCCGTTGGAATTGGCAAGACAGTAATTGTTACTGGCTGACGAACACTGTTAATACAACCTCCACGAGTAGCTTGTAAATAATAAGTTGTTGTAACATTCAATGGACCGGTCGGATTAACACTAGGAACTAATGCTCCCCCAGTTGGCGAATCATACCAAGTATAAACTTCACCGCCTGTTGGAGTTGAAGTAGTTAGATTAGCAGTCCCTCCAGCACAAATTGGCGCTGTTGCCCCAGTAATTGTAGCATTTGGAAATCTGTATGATGCTTCATAAATATTTAAAGCAGTAAGTAATGTTGCACCTGCACCTCCTATACGAATTTCAATTCTATCAAATACAGCTGTGGCATTAAAAGTAGCTTTAAATTTATTTCCTGACAATAATTGCAAATTCAATAAATTACTAGTAAGAAATTGTCTGTCATTATTAAAAGTGCCACCATTATAAGTTGCTAAACTAATTCCGCCTCCTAGTGCAGAAACGTCTGCAAGTCCGTTTGGCAACTCTAGGTCAACTTCTATAATATCACCACTTTGTCCCAATGTAGGAAACAATAATTGTTGTTGTACATATGCTCCAATAGCAGCTACAGGAGTAAAAAGAGTTGTAGCGGTATTTATATCTCCATCAATAGAATTTAAAGGATTAGTTACTGTACATCCTACGCATAATGCAAATGGCGGTACTGCATCAAAAGCTGTTTGCTGTGTAATTGGCTTCAAACAACTACTCACAGTATTAATTACTATAACATTAATAGCAGCTCTTGTAGCGCTTGTACAATCTGAAGATGTCGCTCTAGCCTGTACATAAAATGTTGTGTTTGCTGTTAAAGGACTTGTTGTATAAGTACTTGCATTGGCTTGCAGAAGATTTCCTCCTGTTGGTGCATCATACCAATCATAAGCAATTCCTGCAGTAGTTGCAACTGATAAAGTAACAGTTTGACCTGACTGAATAATAACATTTGAAGCTGTAGGAACAGGTACTGAAGGTCTTGGATTAACAGTTACCGGAACCGCTGTACGAGTCGGACTTAAACAAGTTCCAATTACTGCTTCAACATAGTAAGTCGTAGGAGCTGTTAAACTTGGCGTTGTATAAGAAGTTCCAGTAGATAATAAGGTTCCACCAGTAGCTGCATCGTACCAATTATAAGTTGTGCCTGCAACTGGCGTTTGAATTGTTAATGTTGTTGATTCTCCACTACATAAATTTAGAGGAACAACATCAATCCCAACAGGAGCAACCGGATTGGATACCGTAATTGCAACAGGATTTCTTTCGCTGTTCACACATCCATTACGAGTAATTTCGGTATAATATGTTGTATTAGCAGTCAGTGAGGGAGTTGTATAAGCAGCAGTACTTGCTAATAACGTTCCTCCCGTTGCGGCGCTATACCAATTGATAGTTTCTCCAACTGCTAAATTTGCCAGCAAAGTGGTTGGTCCGGCACAAATATTTGTATTACCGGAAATGACAGGAGCTTTATATCTGTAAGTCGCCTGATAAATATCTAAACTTGTTAATACTGTTACTGTGGCTCCAAATCGAATTTCGACACGGTCAAAATTGGCTCCGGCAACAATACTGGCTCTAAATCTATTTCCACTAAGTAATTGTAAACTAACCAACGGATTATTAATAAAGACCCTGTCTCCATTATAGGTTGATCCATTATATGTTGCTAAGCTAACGCCTCCTAATAAAGAAACATCAGCAATTCCGCCTGGCAATGCTAATTCAACATCTACAATATCTCCCGCTTTTCCAGGATTATTAAATTGTAAAGTTTGCTGAATTGATCCGTTTAATAAACCAATTGGAAGAGTAAGTCTTGCAGATGTAGCGCTATTTCCGTCAACTGAATTATTTGGTGTTGTTGAAGAACAAAGTAAACAAAGTCCGTCTTGTGTAGTCACTTGACTGTTAGCTTCTAGGCAAGTTCCTAATGGATTTGCTAAAACAGTCACCGTCACAGGAGTCCTAGTCGTACTAACACATCCTCCCACACTGTTACGAGATTCTACATAATAGGTTTTACTTGCTGTTAAAATTGGAGTTGTAAAGGTATTAGAATCTCCTAATAATTTGACTCCTCCTGTTGGAACGTCATACCAGTCAAGAACAACACCAGCTTCCGATGTTGAAGCACTTAATGTTGCATTTTGTCCAGATAATATCGATACACTTTGCGTTAATATCGTTGCCGGTCCAGGAACTGGAGATGAAGTAACTGTAACCTGAGTACGCGCTGATCTACATGTACTAATTGCTGCATCTACGTAAAAAGTAGAAACACCAGTGGGTACAGTAGGCGTATATGTTGTACCTGTAGTTAAAGCTGTGCCCCCTGTTGCAACATTAAACCACGAATAAGTTGTTCCGGGAACCGGATTTACGACAGATAGTGTAGTTGCCTGAGTTGGTGTACTCGAACAAATCGCTGTTCCGCTACTACTAATTGTAGGCTGCACGGGATTGATAACATTAACAGTTACTGGCAAACGCTCGTCACTTTCGCAACCAACACTTCTTGAAGTGCTGACATAATAAGTAGTTGTGGTATTTAGCGCCGGAGTTGTAAAAGTACCAGTAGTTGAAAGCGCAGTTGTTGATGTTGGTGAATCATACCACGCAACAGTTGTACCTGTAGCTGCAGTTGCAGTAAGCGATGCAGTTTGACCTAAACATACTGACTGCGTTTGACCACCAGTAATAGTTGGTTGTGCAAATTGCAAACGTACATCATATATTCTCAAATTGGCGAGTAAACTAACAAGCCCTCCCACCTGAATCCGCACCTGGTTCGCATCAGCAGTCAGGGTGTATTTTACCACTGCCATTGTATCTCCTGCCAGTAATTGAATATTCAATAACGGACTGTTTAGTGCTACTGTAGGTCCGGTCGTTCCTGCAACACTGTTACGTGGCTGAATACTTGAATTAGATAATAAACCTACATCTAATAAAGAAGCGCTTGAACCGTAATACAGAACAATTTGGTCACCGGCTTTTGCCATTTGACCAAAAGTAACTGTTTCCTCAGCAAAACAAAGTACACCTAACGCATTCGTAAGTGTCGCGTACGTACTTGTACTCGCATCATATGCGAAAGTAGGATTATTGATTTCTGTAGAGCCAAGACAAACACCTCCTGAACTGGAAGTATGTGATGTAGGTCTACAAAAATTTTGTGCAAATGTATTATTGCAAAATAGCAATAAAAACAATAGTCCGAATAATCTCTTCTGATAGATGAGATCACAAAAAGTAAAAGTTTTTTTCATAATTTGGAAGATTAGAAAATGGACAATAAAATACCTGTTGCGATAAGCACGTATGCTTAGGCAATTTTAAAAAACGTTAATAATCAGCTACTTAAAATGAAATTTAAAAAACTAGTAACCTAAGACTTTAAACTACATTTCATTAAAAAAAATCATGTTGTATTGTGTACACCGAAGTATACAAAAGAGCACCATTTATTCTTCTTGAATAAAAAATGTCTCAAAACTTTTGGGGAATAGTGATCTGAATCAGCATTCCGAGTGGAGTGATTTGTTAGAGGCCTAATTTTCATAAAAGAAAATTTAAGTTAGCTAGAAATGGGGAATTCTAAAATATAGAGTATGTTTCAATATCTATAGAAAGTTGATTAGGCAATCTATGATTTTATCGTTTTAGAAAGTAATTCTAAAAATTGGAACATGAATTTTAAAAGATATTATTTAATACAAGAAAAATTAAACACAACAATACGTTTCATCAACCAACCACCAATCGGGGTCTGAAAATGAAAAGCTGACGTAATATTGCTTTTTTTGGAATACGTTAAAAGTTGAATGCAAATTAGATTCAAGAACCAATCTAATTTTATTTAATAATATAAATAATAAAGCTAAAATATTTTTAACACCTAATACAAAGTTGATAACGAGAGTAATTGTCAATTCCATAAGCAAACTAATTAAGTTATTTAAAAAATATTAAACTTCAATGTTGAAAAAAACATCTTACATTATTCGATTATCTTATTAAATATTTAAAGAAGAAATAGAACTCTGAAATTGTTTGTTTTTTAGAAAATCATCAAACATTTTGTTTAACCTTTCTTATTCTAAAATTAATTAAAATGAAATTATAAAACAAGCATAAAATTCTTATTTTTTCAATTCTAAAAAAATTAAAATGTTAAAATATAATTGGTCAACATCAGCAAATGCTAGAATTTTAACCTTAAAACGACTGTTAGAAATATCACAAAAAAAATTAATAAAATTTTAGTAAAATCTAATAATGTAACTATTAACCTACAAATACAACTAATAATTGACTTGAAAAAAGTTAAACAGAGAAAAAAAGGAAGGTAAGATGCTAATAATAAGGCAATAGTGCTAATTTTTTGCGTATTCGAAATAAATGCGTAGAATTACGGGGTAAAAAAAATTAAAAAGTTTAAACAAAAGTTAAAAACCTAAAAAAAGATAAACATTTTAACATCAATGACTTATCTTTTTTTAGGTTCATTTTTTCTAATTATGACTCGATAATTGTATTAATTTGTTTGAATAATTGTCCGTCACTTAAAAAAGCACCCTGCTGAATCAATTCAAAAATAGAAGTATTTCTGTCTTCAGTAAACACTTTCTTTCCTACTTTCATCTCTATCGTTTCAGTAAACATGTTATCACTTAGCCACTGCAAACCTTCTTTTGTCAAAAAGTCTGTTTCTGGAACCAACGATTTTAATACTATAGATTGTACATGACTTTCAAAACATTGAAATAAGAAAATATGATTCTTAGAGAAATGTTCTAAGAATTCTGCCCTAGATAAAACTCCTTCCCATATCAAATCAGAAAAAATATCAAGTTCTTGCTCAGCAACTTCTGGTTTGTTTATTTTAAGAGAATCCCATTCTGCTTTATCAATGGCTTGAGTAGCTAAAAAGCTTGCAAATTCTGCATGCAATTCATCAAATTGCTCTTTTGTTAATCTTGCGTATTTCATTTTTATTTGGCTTTATGCCTTACGCTATAAGCTACAGGCAAATAACTTTAATTTTATCTAATATTACTTTAAACAAAAAAATCCCGATTCGCATCGGGATTTTTATATAGTATTTCAAACTATTACTTTTCAGCGATAATTTCGTATGGTAAATCAACAATAACATCTCTGTGTAAACGGATGCTAGCAGAATATTTTCCAGTACGTTTTACGATACCACTAGTGATGAATTTTCTATCAATAGCGTTACCTGATTTTTCTAAAGCTTCAGCAATGTCGATGTTTGTGATAGAACCAAAAAGTTTCTCTCCACCAGCTTTTGCAGTAAGTTTAATTTCAAGAGCTTTTAAAGTTTCAGCTAATGCTTTAGCATCAGCAACAACTTTAGCTTCTTTATGTGCTCTTTGTTTTAGGTTTTCAGCTAAAACTTTTTTAGCAGAAGGAGTTGCTAATGCAGCAAAACCTTTAGGAATTAAAAAGTTACGACCGTAACCAGGTTTTACAGATACTACATCATCTTTAAATCCTAAGTTTTGTACGTCTTGTTTTAAAATAAGTTCCATGTTGTTGTCCTTATATTTTAGAAGTTAGGTTCTGCTCTAACAGAAACCAGCGACTAGAGTTTTTAATTATTTTAATAAATCGGCCACGTATGGCATTAAAGCTAAGTGACGAGCTCTTTTTACAGCTACAGAAACTTTTCTTTGGTATTTCAATGAAGTTCCAGTTAAACGACGAGGAAGAATTTTTCCTTGCTCGTTAACAAATTTCAATAAGAAATCAGCATCTTTATAATCGATGTATTTGATTCCTGATTTTTTGAAACGACAGTACTTTTTAGTTTTGTTAGTTTCAATGTTTAAAGGCGTTAAATATCTAATATCTCCGTCTTTTTTTCCTTTTGCAGATTGCTCTATTGTAGACATAATAATTAAGCTTTAGTAGATTTTAATTTTGCTCTTCTTCTTTCAGCCCAAGAGATAGCGTGTTTGTCTAAACTTACAGTTAAGAAACGCATAATTCTCTCATCACGTCTAAATTCAGTTTCAAAAGCGATTAGGACTTCTCCTGCTACTTTGTACTCAAATAAGTGATAAAAACCACTTTTTTTGTTTTGGATTTCGTAAGCCATTTTTTTCAGACCCCAATCCTCTTTCGATACCATTTCAGCTCCTCTGCTAGTAAGAAATTCTTCAAATTTCGTTACTGTTTCCTTCACCTGAACCTCAGATAAAACGGGATTTAAAATGAAAACAGTTTCATAATGATTCATAAATACAATATTTATTTGTTAAAATTGGGTGCAAAAG
This sequence comes from Flavobacterium sp. JLP, assembly GCF_015350755.1. Lineage (NCBI taxonomy): Bacteria > Pseudomonadati > Bacteroidota > Flavobacteriia > Flavobacteriales > Flavobacteriaceae > Flavobacterium > Flavobacterium sp. JLP. The sequence continues at coordinate 587,032 of NZ_JADKPS010000001.1, forward strand.
TAGTGAATAATTTTATATATACAACATAATTCTGCTTTTATTCGTCGTAAAGTAAAAAATACACGCTGACTTTAGTTTTTTTTGCAAAAAAATAATACATTTACTACTGCTATCCTGAATTTATTTTAAATTAAATGTTATGAAACTAAACTGTGTTGTTGTAGATGATAGTTCGATACAAAGGACAATTATTGCAAAATTAGTTAATAATCACCCAGGTTTGCACTTAATCGGGGACTTTTCTAATGCAATAGAAGCAAAAAGCTGTATATCTTTAAATAATATTGATTTAATATTTTTAGATATTGAAATGCCTGTTATTAACGGTTTCGACTTCCTTGACGGACTAAAATCTAAACCGCAGATTATATTTATTACTTCTAAAGCTGAATACGCTTTAAAAGCATTTGACTATGATGCTACAGATTACCTGCAAAAACCAATTGCTGTAGATCGTTTTAACGCTTCTGTTAAGAGAGCTATTGATATGCATTTGCTTAAAAAAGAAGTAAAAGAAGAAGAAGGCGAACATATCTTCATTAAAAGCAATCTTAAAAAACTTAAAATTTTCACAGCTAAAATCAAATGGATTGAAGCTTTTGGAGATTATGTAAGAGTAGTAACAGAAGATGACAGTAATTTGGTCCTTTCGACTATGAAATCTTTTGAAAATGATTTATCAAAAGAAAAATTTATTCGCGTACACAAGTCCTATATTATTAACATAGACAAAGTTGAACGCTTTAACAGTAAATTTGCCGAAATCGGAATCACTAAAATTCCGCTTAGCCGCAACAAAAAAGAAGATTTAGTCAAAGCATTGTCTACTTCATCTTAAATTATTAATAAAAATCGACATTCGCAATTACCTTTATAGCCCTATATTGAGCAACAGCTTCAAAACTATTCAACATTTTCTGAATAGTTTTTTTTGTATTTCCTAAATGAAGATTTTGAGGAATCTTAATCAAAATAGTTCTTATATATTCATTTCTTATTCTGCTGATCGCTGGTTCTTCCGGTCCTAAAACCGGCATATTCAAATTCTGGCTCAGTACCTGATACAGCCACATTGAACCTTCTTTTAATTTATCAAAATCGCGATGCTTTAATGTCAGTTTTATAATTCTGAAGTAAGGCGGATATTTATAGATTTGTCGGTCGTATAATTGCTCCTTATACATACCTATATAATTATGCGTTGTAACTTGCTGAATGGTATTATGATTTGGATTATAAGTTTGAATCACCACTTTTCCTTGTTTTTCTGATCTTCCAGCTCTTCCCGCCACTTGCGTCATCATTTGAAAACTGCGCTCAAATGCTCTAAAATCTGGATGATGCAGCATATTATCAGCATTCATAATTCCAACTAGACTTACATTATCAAAATCAAGACCTTTGGCCAGCATTTGCGTTCCCACCAAAATATCAATTTCTCTGTTTTTAAATGTATCTATAATTTTCTCAAATCCAAATTTGCCACGTGTGGTATCCTGATCCATTCTTCCTGTTTTAGCCTTTGGAAAAAGAGCGCTTAATTCTTGTTCTATTTGTTCAGTTCCAAAACCTTTCGTGGTTAAATCTATACTTGAACAACTATGGCAATGTGTTGGTTTTGCAATAGAATACCCGCAATAATGGCAACGCAGCTGATTTTTATGTTTATGAAAAGTCAGGCTCACATCGCACTGCTGACAATGCGGAACGTGTCCGCACGTTAAACATTCTATTATAGGCGAATATCCTCTTCTGTTTTGAAACAAAATAACCTGTTCGCCCAAAGACAAAGCTTCTGCAATTTCTTCAATTAAAAGATCACTAAAATGACCTGTCATTCTTTTCCTGAAATGTTTGTCTTTTAAATCAACTAAAACAACTTCAGGCATTCGAACATTATTATATCTTTCGGTAACGGTTACCAAACCATATTTATCAGTTTGTGTATTAAAGTAGGTTTCAATACTAGGTGTCGCAGATCCTAAAAGCACTTTTGCATTATGAAAATTAGCCAAAACAATTGCAGCATCTCGCGCGTGATATCTTGGCGCCGGATCTGTCTGCTTAAAAGTCTGCTCGTGTTCTTCATCGACAATAAGTAAACCTAAATCTTTAAAAGGCAAAAATAAAGCCGATCTTGCTCCTATTACAATTCGTGCTTTTTCTGAATTTTCAAGTGTTTGTCTCCACACTTCTACTCTTTCATTATTACTGTATTTAGAATGAAATACAGCAACCTTATCTCCAAAATGAAGTCGTAATCTTGAAACCAATTGTGTTGTAAGCGCGATTTCTGGCAACAGATACAAAACCTGTCTTCCTGTTGCTAAATATTCTTCAATTAACTTTATATAAATTTCAGTCTTACCGCTAGACGTAACACCATGAAGGAGACAAACTTCTTTTTCTGATAAGTTTTTTTTAATTTCATCAAAAGCTGTTTGCTGAGCCTCACTAAGTGTAAGTTTTTTTTCTGATTTTTCTCCATTAAATGAAACCCTATCATGCTGTAAATAATACTCTTCGAAAATTTCTTTTTCGATCAGAGCTTTCACAACTGTAGAAGTAGAATTCGAAACCTCAACCAATTTTTTAACCGTTATGGGCTTTTTTTCTGAAGCGCTTATTTGGAAATAAGCCATAACAATTTCCTTTTGTTTATTAGCGTTTTTAAGTACTTCCAGCAATTCTCCTAAACCTTGATCTGATTCGTATTTTGAATGTAATTTTACATAGCGAATCAGTTTTGGTTTATAGCTTTCTTTTATTTCTTCTTCTAAAACAATGATATCTTTTGCCATTAATTTTTGAAGAATAGGAAGGATATTTTTCTTGTTTAAAATCGAAATAATCTCCTGAACCTTAAGCGAACTTTGATGATGCAAAGCTTCAAAAATTAAGAACTCGTCATCAGAAAGCTCAGAATCATTTACAACAATTTCTGGCTTTCGCGAAATAATGGTTTCACTTTCTAATAATAATCCGGTCGGAAAAGCACCTCGATATACATCGCCAATACCACACATATAATAGTTTGCTACCCAAAGCCAATGTTTAATTTGAATTTCGGTAGCAATTGGTTTCTCGTCTAATATTTGATGAATCTCTTTGGCTTCATATAATTGTGGCGCATTTTCATGAATATCTAAAACAAGTCCTGTATAGATTTTATTTTTAATAGGCACCGCCACCCTCATTCCTTTTTTAATAAAATGAAATTCAGCCTCAGAAACACGATACGTAAGGGGTTTAACTAAGGAAAGCGGTAAAATAACTTCGACAAAAAACATGTAGATATTTTATAGGATTGGGAAAATTACTTTTTATTTGATGGTTTAGCCAAATATTCCTGAACCAATTTCAAAGTATGATGGAGAGATTCTGTATTTGTCCAATCTTCGTGACCCGGAATAATATATATGGGATTTTTAAATTTAGCCTGCACTTTTTTAATTGATTTCTCCCATTCTTTTACATCAGAATCAGCCAAATATCCTAAATCTTTCGCATCAGCGCTTTTTATAAAACAAGCTCCATAAAGTACTTTTTCTTTGTCAAACCAAACTATAATATTATCTGGAGCATGACCTTTTCCTGGATAATAAACCTGAAAAGTATATTGCCCCACAGTAAATGTCGTGTCATTTGGAATTACAAATTCGGCCCTTTTTTCGTTGTTCTTTTTAAGAATTTCATCTGTTAATTTTATAGTATAAGTTTTGATTCGTTTCTGTCGATAAAAATCCAATCCTCCGGCACGATCATCGTGAGAATGTGTAGCAAAACACATAACAACTTCTTTATTATGTTTTGCTTTAATACTGTCTAATAAAGGTTGAAACTGTGTTCGATCCCAGGGCGCATCAAACAGAACAACTCCTTTATCTGTAACTAAATACATGGCATTGGCAGAAATAAGCGTTCCATTATAATCATGAAACGTTTTATAAACATAAAAGTCACCTGTAAGATGACTTATTTGTAATGGCGAATTTTTAGATTGTCCAAAACTGGTTGAAAGCAGGACAAAGAATAAAATTATCGATGCTAATTTTCGCATGTGTATTTCAAAAAAATTAATTTTTCACTCTTGTCCAGTATTGTGTTCTTCCCATAATAGAAATTCCAACGTAACCGCGAAGTTTTAATTTATCAGCAGATTCTAATGAAATATAACATTTGTATTTTTTTCCGTTTGTAGGATCTAAAATACTTCCGTCATTATATTCGGATCCGTCCTTTTTAAGTCCGTTTATAATAATCATCCCTAAAATTGGTTTATTTTTATCTGCTCCATCACATTTAGAACACAAATCTTTTTTATGACTTTCACGAAGTATCTCTACCACTTTTCCATAAATTTTTCCTGACTTTTCGTAAATCTCTACTACTGATTTAGCCTCACCTGTTTCATCGTCAATTGTTTTCCATTTCCCAACAACACTTTGAGCCTGAGTACTCAAAGCAAAGAAAAAAACACCAATCGTTAACATCCAATTTTTCATATTATTTATTTTTTTTTTGTTTTAATTTTCTGATAGAAGCGTTCAATTCGAACCCTAAAAGCAGAATCATACAGTTAATCCAAATGTAAAACATTAGAATTAATAATGTGCCAATAGAACCATAAAGTTCGTTATATTTTGAGAATTTTATAACCCAAATCCCAAAAAAGAACGAAGATATAACAATTAAGATCGTTGTAAAAACAGATCCGATGCTGATAAAAGGTACTTTATTATACTGTTTTGTACCATAACGCAATAATATTGAAGATGTTATCAGAATCATTAAAATAACAAACAAATATCGGCCCAAAATTATCAGCGGTATACGATCACTTAATACATCCTGAATAATCGTCTTCTGAATAAAGACCTCAAATACCACAATCGTCGCCACTGTCACAAACAAAATAATGGTCATAAGAAGCGAAATTGCAAGTGCTACTAAATACTGGCTAAAAAAACCACGTTTATCAAATACATGTTTTGATGATTCAAAACCGCTCAGAATTCCGTTAATACCATTTGCCATCAAAAAAATCGAAAGCAAAAATCCAGATGATAATAATCCAGAGTGACTGTTATTTAAAATATCACTGATAATTTTACTGATTGCATCATATGTATTTGGCGGTACTCCTTGTTGTACAAACTGAAGAAAATCGGCCTGAAATCCTTCTATTGGAATAAAAGGAATTAAGTTTAAAATAAATAATGTAAAAGGAAACAGAGCCATAAAAAAGCTAAACGAAACGGCGCTGGCATGATACGAAAAGGCACCTTCGAGAATTCCGAGTGTGTACATTTCGAGTAAATCATACAACGAAAAACCCTCTAGCCAAGGCAATTTTATTTGCTTAAAAAAACGAGCTGCAGAACGTAATGCCGGAATTTTTTCAATCCGATCTTCTATTTCTTGAGACATATTTTTAGATTTTTAGACTTCTTAGAGGTTAGACTTCTTCGACTTTTAAATTAATAATTGATCATTTACAATTAACAATTTAAAACGCTTTTAAGCTCAAATCCATGTTATGAATTGAGTGCGTTAAAGCTCCAGATGAAACATAATTTACGCCACAAAGTCCATATTCACGAAGTGTTTTTTCATTGATATTTCCTGAAGATTCTGTCTGGCATTTTTTACCAATCAGCGCGACTGCTTTTTTAGTATCTTCATAATTAAAGTTATCAATCAAAATTCTGTGAACTCCGTCACTTAACAAAATTTCACGAATTTCATCTAAGTTTCTAGCTTCAACAATAATCTTTAAATCAAGATTATTGGCTTTCAAATATTCTTTGGTTTTCTTTATCGCTAATGTAATTCCTCCAGCAAAATCAATATGATTGTCTTTCAGCATCACCATATCATAAAGTGCATAACGGTGGTTCTCTCCTCCTCCTATTTTTACTGCCCATTTTTCAGCCGCTCTAAAATTTGGAGTTGTTTTACGTGTATCTAAAATTTTCGCACCAGTTCCTTCTAAAAGCTGTGCATATTGATTGGTTTTTGTTGCAATAGCCGACATTCTTTGCATGGTATTTAAAACCACTCTTTCCGCCTTTAAAATAGATTGCGAACTTCCTGAAACCTCAAAAACAACTTCGCCATATTCAACATGTGTTCCGTCTTGTATAAAGGTTTTTACCTTTAATTTTGGATCTACATATTCAAAAATCATTTTTGCAAGCTCTACACCTGCTATAATTCCTTGATCTTTTACTAATAATTTTGCTTGTCCGTGCGCCGTATCCGGAATACATGCCAGCGAACTATAATCGCCCGGGCCTACATCTTCGCGAATTGCATTACTGATTAATAGTTGTAATTCGGTTTGAAATTGTACTTCGCTAATCATTTTTCTTAATTTTTATAAGATGCTAAAGTAGGATTTATTTTGGGGATTTGAAAGTTTCCTTTCTGTGAAAAATTCCTTAAGAGTAAAAAAATGAATCCAAATTATAAGGAAAAGGTTTATTTTTTTAAACGTATAGCAACATAGGCCTTCAGTTCTGTGAAAAGGTGTTTCACTTGCGTTAATTCACATAGCAGATGTATATACCATCTATTAAAATTTCCTATACAATCTATAATTTTAATTAGAAACATTAAATACCTTTGAAGTTCATTCAAATAAAATCATGGGATTAATTAAAGATATTTACTCGGTTTCTTTTTACGAAAAATTGGGTCAGGCTGTCGCCGAAGTGCATCCTTCTTTCAATAAACAAAAATTTATTGAAGCCGTTTATGAAGGTGATTTTGCTCAAAAAGAATGGAAAGAACGAATGAAACATACAACAATTGTATTTCATCAATTTATGCCTGAAAACTTTACTGAGGCCATTTCTTTAATTGACAAAACCATTCAGAAACTTAAAAACAAGTTTACAGAAGGTAATTTGGCGTTCATATTCTTCGCTGATTATATCGAAATATACGGAATAGATGATTTTAAAACTTCGGCTAAAGCGTTTGTTTCAATTACTCAATTTATAAGTTGTGAATTTGCGGTTCGTCCATTCATATTAAAATATAAAGAAAAAATGATCGATGAAATGATTAAATGGTCGTTGCATGAAAATCATCATGTTCGAAGATTAGCCAGCGAAGGTTCACGTCCTAGATTACCTTGGGCAATGGCAATTCCGTTTTTGAAAAAAGATCCAGCTTCTATTTTGCCAATTTTAGAAAATCTAAAAAATGATCCTTCAGAATATGTGCGCAGAAGCGTTGCTAATAACTTAAATGATATCGCTAAAGATAATCCGCAGATTGTGTTAGAAATTGCCTCTAAATGGAAAGGCTGTAGCAAAGAAACAGATGCCATTATAAAACACGGCTCTCGAACTTTATTAAAACAAGGTCATCCAGAAATTTTAAGTCATTATGGTTTAGAGAGTACCAATATTGAGCTTTCATCTTTTGAAATTAAAACACCAATCGTGAAAATTGGAGATTATCTGCAGTTCCAATTTCATTTAAATAATAAAAACCCAGAACCAAAAAACATTCGTTTAGAATATGCGGTTCATTATAAAAAGGCAAAAGGACATTTGGCTAAAAAAGTTTTTAAAATCAGTGAGAAAAGCTATCAGCCAAATCAATTAATTAAGGTTGAAAGAAATCAATCTTTTAAATTGATTACAACGAGAGTTTTTCATATTGGAAATCATCAACTTTCGATTATTATTAATGGAAAGGAGAGCGAAGTTTTAGAGTTTGAATTGATTGATTGATTAAATGGAGCGAATTCTCATTTTTTTTCATTCCGATCCCGAAGCCTCGGGATCGGAATCACAAAACGACTATATAATAAAGTACTATTTGAATTATTCGACATTTTCCTTACTTTTATAGATAATACAAATAACAGCTTTTCTTAACCTAAATTAAGTTACAGATTACTATCGCAACTGTAATTTTGTTTTCAACTAAAATTATAATAACCATGTCAAATATCAGTTTAATTATCGAAGAGCGTGCAGCCAATATCGGCAACTTTATGGTAGGCCGTTTATTGCCTTTCCGTGAAAAAAGAGCTGTGGGTCCATTTGTATTTATTGATCATATGGGACCAGCACATTTAAGTGATCATGAAAATATGGACGTTCCTCCACATCCGCATATCGGACTTTCGACTCTTACTTTTTTGTTTGAAGGAAGTATCATGCACCGCGATAGTTTAGGAACTGAACTAGAAATAAAACCTGGCGCTGTAAACTGGATGACAGCCGGAAAAGGAATTGTTCACTCTGAAAGAACCCCTGAATATTTAAGACATTCAGACAAAATGCTACACGGATTGCAGATTTGGGTGGCCCTTCCTAAAGATTTGGAGCAAATGGATCCGAATTTTACACATGTAGAAGCAGATGATATTCCGGCTTGGGAAGAAGACGGCGTTTTGTATAAATTAATTGCGGGAGAAGCTTTTGGTAAAAAATCGCCAGTTCCTGTTTACAGTCCACTATATTTTATTGAAATTAAAAGTACTGAAGCCAAGAAAATCAATATCGGACACCACTTATTCGGCGAAAGCGGTTTATATATTTTAGAAGGAAGCATTAAAAGCGGTGAACACGTTTACGATCCGAAACAGATTTTAATTACAAATGACAGCACACTTTGTGAGTTTGAATTAGCTGCAAATTCTACCGTCTATATCTTTGGAGGAACGCCGTTTCCTGAAGAACATTTTATCTTTTGGAATTTTGTCTCCTCGGATAAAAACCTAATCGAAAAAGCCAAAAAAGACTGGACAGAACAAACTTTCCCGAAAGTTCCCGGCGAAACTGAATTTGTGCCTTTACCTGAACCAAGAATCAAATAAATATGGATACAATAGCAGCAAAAATCGATACACGTTTGTATCGAACGGAAATAGAATCAGCAAGCGGCAATATTTTAATTGCAGATGAACCTCAGGAAATTGGAGGGAAAAATTTAGGACTTAATCCGTCAGAACTTTTGGCAGCATCATTAGCTTCCTGCACCATAATCACTTTGCGAATGTACATCAATCGCAAACAATGGGAGGTGTCAGAAATTAACATCAAAATTGATTTTGAAAGAGATGCTGATCGAAATGTGGCCTTATTTAGCAGAAAAATAGAAGTTATCGGCGATATCAATGAAGAACAAAGACAACGTTTAGAGACCATTGCCAACAGCTGCCCAATACACAAAGTATTAGTGCATTCAATAGAAATTAAAACAACCTTATTATAAATCAACATGGAAGTAAAACAAATAAACGATATAAAAAAAGGCTATTTTGAAGCCATAGAAGAGGGAAAAGAAGCAGGTAAAATGACTTATACTTGGGCAGGAGATTCTAAATTTATCATCGACCATACCGAAGTAAATGAAGAGTTTAGCGGAAAAGGTGTTGGCAAAAAATTAGTTCTCGCAGCAGTAGATTACGCTAGAAGTAACAATTTAAAAATTATCCCGCTTTGTCCTTTTGCAAAAAGTGTTTTTGATAAGAATGAAGATATTAGGGATGTATTGTTTTCGTAAGACGCTAAGGTTCTAAGTTGCTAAGATTATAAGTTTTTTTACCGCAAAGCACACAAAGAATTACGCAAAGTTCGCAAAGTTTTTCAGGCAAAGCTTTGCGAACTTTTGCGTTTATATTAAGCTATGTCTGGGATAAAACCTTGCGTTCTTTGCGGTAAAAATCACCATAATCAAAATCAATTTTCAAATCTCCTCCAAAACTCTTACATTTGCATGTAATTTAAACTTAGAGTATGACGAGGATAATTACACTTTTCTGTTTTTTTATAGCACAAATCGGCTTTTCTCAAACAGCTGAAAATTATTTAGAAAAAATAAGAAATAATGAAGCTCTCTTAACAGCTTTTTTTCAACAAATGCCAAAAGGCGGCGATTTACATCACCATTTTTCAGGATCTATTTATGCAGAACCTCTTTTAGAAAGAGCAATTGCTGAAGATTTTTATCTTAATTTAGAAACTATGCAAGTTTCGAAAACTAAACCTGCAAAAGGCAACTGGCAAACATTCTCCTCTCTTAAAGAGGAAGGAAAACTGGCTTTTTACCAACAGCAAGTAATGCAGACGTGGTCAGTTAAAGATTATAACGGTTCTGTACCTTCAGATGATCAGTTTTTTGACTCTTTCCAGAAATTCGAGCCTACTATAAAAGGCCATTTTGCAGAAGGAATGCTCGAATTAAAAAAGCGTGCCATTGCAGAAAACGTCAGTTATATCGAAACGCAATTCTCTACAATTCCGTGTGATATGAATGTTTCAGATTTGAGTGATTTTAATACAAAATTACGCCAAGCTTCTGCAAAAAAAGATGAAAAAGCAGTACTTAAACTTTTAGACGAACTGTACAAATCTATTCAGCAAAAAGACGCTAAAAAATACGCTTTAGATTTCAATACTAACTTCATCGCAAAACTGCATAAAGACTTAAAGATTGATGACGAAAAATTCACTATGCGTTATCAAAATTTTGTACTTCGGTTTATGGATCCGGTTGATTTATTCAAAAACCTGACAATTGCTTTTATTTCTGCAAACGACAGCAAATTGGTTGCTGGCGTAAATATTGTTTCTCCGGAACATGGCGAAACTTCTATGAAAGATTATTGGCTTCATATGGTGATGTTTAAATATTGTCACTCGAAATTTCCAGATATAAAATATACGCTTCATGCCGGAGAACTGACTTTAGGTTTGGTACAGCCAGAAGATTTGACTTGGCACATTAATGACGCGATCTATATTGCAGGTGCTAAAAGAATTGGGCACGGAGTTGATATCGCATACGAAGCAAATTCGTATGATTTATTGAAATATATGTCAAAAAATAATATTCCGATTGAGATTAATTTAGCAAGCAACGAATTTATTTTGAAAGTAAAAGAAAACAGACATCCGTTTACGCTTTATAAAGAATTTAATGTTCCAATTGTCATTAGCACAGACGACGCCGGAATTTTAAGAAGCAATATGACAGAACAATATGTTTTATTAGCCAAAAGATATCCTGATGTTTCGTATGCCATTATTAAGCAATATGTTTATAACAGTATCAATTATAGTTTTATTCAGGATGAAGCGGTTAAAAAACAATTAATCAAAGATCTTGATAATCGTTTTAAAACTTTTGAAGCGAAATTTTCTAAAAATTAAACTCTAAGCCTAACAGGTTTTTATAACCTGTTAGGTTTGTCCATATCTATAAAAAATAAAATTTGTGTAATTAGTGGCAAAAAAATAAATATGAATATCAAACTCATCGCCATAGGCAAAACAGATAATAAATCGCTTCAAACTTTGATTGACGATTATACAAAGCGTTTGTCGTTTTACATTAAATTTGATTTAGAGATTATTCCAGATATTAAAAACGTCAAAAACCTATCTGAAAGTCAGCAAAAAGAAAAAGAAGGCGAATTGATTTTGTCGAAACTAACGCCAACAGATCAATTGATTTTATTAGATGAAAACGGAAAAAATTTCTCAAGCGTTGGTTTTTCTGAAGAATTACAAAAGAAAATGAATTCCGGAATCAAAACCTTGGTTTTCGTAATTGGCGGTCCATACGGATTCTCTGATACGGTTTACAGCAAAGCGCAAGGGAAAATTTCGCTTTCGCTGATGACGTTTTCGCATCAAATGGTTCGTTTATTTTTTATCGAACAATTGTATAGAGGATTTACCATTTTACGAAATGAACCTTATCATCATCAATAAAGATTTTGTTTCAGTTTTGAGAACTAAAAAATGAATTCTTTTGGAATTTCGTCATTATAAGAATCAAGTTTTTTAAATAATATTTTATTTTGAATATATTCCTGATAGCTCATATTTTTATCAAACAGCAAATACACTTTGGGTTTTACAAAAAAAGCGATACGGCTAATATGTTCTAAGGTTTCTTCTTTTTTAGTTTCTTCGTTATTCACCAAAACAATATTACTTCCTTTCTTAAAATAAATTACTAAATCGCCTGTTGTAGGTTTTTCCATTGCGTAATACACTTTCGTGAAAGGCAAAAAGGCTAAATTTTTTCCAACAGAATCAGCATACGAATAATAATTTTCGGCTTTTTCATTTTTGTGGGCACTTTCACCACGTTTTTTTTCCTGAAGTTTTATTATCTCAGGAATAACCAATCTCAAAGGCAAACGTTTGTCAATATTGAAAATCCAATTGGTTGAAATTATGCTGTTTTTGCGATTCACATCGGCGATTGTATCTTTTCCTTCAATTTTAAAAAAGATGTAAATTGGCGAAAGATCTTGTACATCTTTTACAATTGTGACATTTGATTTTGGAAGTAAAACGTCTTCTTTACTTGCACAGGAAAAAAGAAGGAAAGCGATAATCAAAGTAAAGTATTTCATTTTTTTTATTTTTTTATTTTTTTATTTTTTTATTTTATAACACAAAGTATGTCATTTCGACGAAGGAGAAATCACACTCGAAACTCGACAAGATTTGCGATTTTCATTGAGGAATTACGTGTGTAATCTCTCTCCCTAAGGCTCGGGATCCAAATGACAAACTGCACGAATTATTTATATTAAAAACTCATTTTATTAAACAAAGTAACACATTCCATCGCTTCTTTAACATCATGCACGCGAAGAATTTTCGCTCCTTTTGTTAAAGCTATTGTATTGAGAAACGTTGTTCCGTTTAATGCTTCTTGTGGCGTAACATTAAGTGTTTTATAAATCATCGATTTTCTAGAAATCCCAGCTAAAATAGGTAATTCTAAAAGATTAAAAAGTTCAATTTTTTGCATCACTTCATAATTTTGATCGGTTGTTTTGGCGAAACCAAACCCTGGATCTAATATTAAATCATTAATTCCTAAAGCTCTTGCTTTTTTAACTTTTTCAGAAAAGTAAAAAAGCATTTCTTTAATAATATCATCATATTGCGTCAAACTTTGCATTGTCTGCGGATTACCGCGCATGTGCATCATAATGTATGGAACGTTATATTTTGCAATAACCTCAAACATTTTGTCGTCTAATTCGCCCGAAGCAATATCGTTAATCATCGCAGCGCCGCTTTCTATACTCGCTTTTGCAACTTCGGCTCTAAAAGTATCTATCGACAATAAAGTTGCTGGAAAATGCTTTAAAATCAATTCAATTGCCGGAACAATTCGGTCGATTTCTTCTTGTTCTGATACAAATTCTGCACTTGGCTTACTTGAATAGGCGCCAATATCTATAAATGATGCGCCTTCAGAGAGCATTTTATCTACTTGTGAGATTATTTCGTCTTCGTTTTTATATTTTCCTCCGTCAAAGAAAGAATTTGGCGTAACATTCAAGATTCCCATTACTTTAGGAATCGATAAATCTATAAGCTCGCCTTTGCAGTTAATCAACATATGTTTTTATTTTTTGTTTCATGTTTCATGTTTCATGTTAATGTAGATTGCGAAAGCTCTTCAACTTGAAACTAAGAAAACCTGAAACCTGAAACTTTTTATTTTTGATTTCAAGTTGTGCATTAACACTTTGTTTAGAAAAAACTTGAAACAAAGAGAACCTGAAACTTGAAACTCTTAAAAAATTATCCTTATTTTTGAAGAAATTTTAGCAAATATACAGCAATAAATGAAGAATACTTCCCTTGAATTTGATAATGTAATTACGGTTTGCCGCACCTTATTTATCAATAAAATGAAAGATTACGGCAGTGCATGGAGAATATTAAGACTTCCGTCATTGACCGATCAAATATTCATAAAAGCACAAAGAATCAGAAGTCTGCAAGAAAATGATATCCGTAAAGTGGATGAGGATGAAAAAGGAGAATTTATCGGAATCATTAATTATTCTATCATGGCTTTGATTCAGTTAGAATTAGGTGTTGTTGACCAGCCTGATTTGGATGTCGAAAAAGCAACCCAATTATATGACGCTAAAGTAAAGTTAACTAAAGACTTAATGGAAGCCAAAAATCACGATTATGGAGAAGCTTGGCGCGATATGCGTGTAAGTTCACTAACAGATTTGATTCTTCAAAAACTGCTTCGCGTAAAACAAATAGAAGATAATAAAGGTAAAACTTTAGTTTCTGAAGGTATTGACGCTAATTATCAGGATATGATTAATTATTCTGTTTTTGCTTTAATTTTAAACCCCATCAATAAATAAAAATTCCAAAAAATAAATTCCAAATTCCAAAGTTTAATATTGGAATTTGAGATTTTAATAAATTGGAATTTAAATAAATCTTCCTATGAAAAACATTATTACTCAATTCTCCCGATTATTTGTCGGTGTATTATTTATCATTTCCGGATTAATAAAACTAAACGATCCTGTTGGTTTCTCTTATAAATTGGCCGAATATTTTAGCGAGCCGGTTTTTAATATGCCATTTTTAGAGCCATTGGCTTTAGGTTTAGCAATTTTCTTAGTTATTTTAGAAGTAATTTTAGGAGTAATGCTTTTGGTTGGTTATAAATCAAAATTAACGATTTGGGCTTTATTGGTATTAATCGTTTTCTTCACTTTCCTTACCTTCTACTCGGCTTATTTTGATGTTGTAAAAGATTGTGGCTGTTTTGGAGATGCCTTACATTTAACACCTTGGCAATCATTTACAAAAGATGTTGTATTGCTTTTCTTCATCTTGATTTTATTCTTCAATCAGAAATTAGTTAAGCCATTATTTTCAAATTCAATAACAAATCTAGTTGTTTTGATAAGCGTTGCCCTATCAGCATTTATGGCGTTTTGGGTATTAAACCATAATCCGTTAAAAGATTTTCGTCCTTACAAAGTAGGAACAAACATTGAGAAAGGAATGGAAATTCCGGAAGGCGCTCCAAAATCAGTTGTCGAAATGACTTTTATCTATAAAGTAAATGGCGTTGACAAAGAATTTACAGAAAAAGATTTAGCAAATATTCCTGAAGGCGCAACATTTGTAGATCGTAAAGACAAAGTAATTACTGAAGGTTACGTACCGCCAATTCATGATTTTACGATGACAAAAGACGATTCTGATTATAAAGAAGAATTATTGAAAGAACCAAAATTAGTAATTTTTGTTACATACGATTTAGCTTTCTCTAATCCAGAGGGAATGCAAAAGTTAGCCAAAGTTAATGCAGACGCAAAAGCAAAAGGATACAAAGTTGTTGCGATGACGGCTTCTGGAGCAGATGAAATTGCAAAAGCTAAAAAACAATACGGTTTAGATGTCGATTTCTACTTCTGCGATGCAACAGCTTTAAAAACAATTGAAAGAGCAAATCCAAGTATTGTAATATTGAATAACGGAACTATAATTCAAAAAGTACATTATAATGATGTTGATGATTTGAAATTGTAAAAATCTCGAATCAATACGATTTTAACTGCGTCAATTTTGCTATCAATTTAGCTGAATTGGCGTTTTTTTGTTATTAACATTACGTAAGAAAAATAGTAAATCAGAAATTTTGTTTTTTATATTTGTTTTGAAATTATTCTAAAAAACAAACCTTTCTATGAAACAATTACCAAAGTTGTTATTTACTTTTGTGCTTACTATTTTTTTAGTTGCTTCAGGCTATAGCAAATCAAAAACATCAAATAACGATCAACGATATATATTTTTTTTGCATAATAAATTCATTGAAGAAAATGATTTAAGCGTTCCTCATCCTGAATATGGGAAAGCAGAATACAATGAAATATTAACTTCATTTAGAGCAGATAATTTTATTGTTTACAGCGAAATAAGAAGCAAAAATACCAATGCTGCAAAGTATGCCAAAAAGATCGTCAAGCAAATCAAGGCGTTATTAAAAAAAGGCGTTTCGTCAAATAAAATCACCGTAATCGGAACTTCAAAAGGAGGTTATATTGCTCAATATGTTTCAACTTATTTAGCAAATCCGGATGTGAATTTTGTATTTATTGGATGTTTTAGAGATTCGGATATTGAAGAAATTCCAGATATTAATTTCTGCGGTAATATTTTAACCATTTATGAAAAATCAGATATCTATGGTGTATCAGCAATTAAAAGAAAAGAAACTTCAAAGCTTAAAATAAATCATTTTAAAGAAATCGAATTACATACCAATCTTAAACATGGCTTTTTGTACAAAGCTTTAGATGAATGGATTGCACCAAGCAAAAAATGGGCTAACGGCAATTATAATTAAAGTAGTTTAAAATTCCTTAAAATAGAAATTGTAGAAAATCTTATATTTACTTAAAATGATAAAAAGAGCTTTTTTTAATGCTCTTTTTTTATACTTCTGCTTCTTAAAAAAAGCTGATTTATGACGTTTTTTTATCTTCACAAAATAGCAGAAAATAAAAAATAACCCTTTTATTGATGGATCAAAAAATATATTTAAAAAAAAATCTGATTTTTAAGTCCAACTATTACGATTTCATTCTGTTTTTTCTAACCTAAATTTTATGTTTTGTTATAAAATAAACGAGTCTTCAAATTTTGTTAATCTCCATTTGGCTTTCAATTTGTTTGTTTAACTTTGTTGGGAAACTTTAAATTATGAAATGGCCACGATTCTAAAACCAAATACAATGGAAGAATGGCGTACCAATTACATTAAAAAATAAAATATTAATATGAAACAATTAGCTCTAGTCTTTATTGCATTTATTACATTTTCATGTTCACAAGCTCAAAAAACAAGTTTTTCTAAAGAAGCTTTGTCTGAAAAATTATTAACTCTTGATGGAGGTCAGACTTCTTTCAAAAACATTTTAAAAAAATATAAAGGAAAAACTTTAGTAATCGAAGTTTGGGCTTCTTGGTGTGGCGATTGCGTAAAAGCAATGCCAAAAGTAAAAGAACTTCAAGCTAACAATCCTAACGTTTCGTACTTATTTCTTTCTGCTGATAAAACGGCTGACAAATGGAAAATAGGAATTGAGAAACACGAATTAAAAGGCGATCATTTTATGATGAACGACGGAATGAAAGGTGTTTTTGGCAAAGCAATAGATTTAGATTGGATTCCGAGATATATTATTGTTGACAAAACAGGAAAAATCGTTTTATATCGTGCTATCGAAACTGATTTTGATAAAATCAATGTAACTTTAGCAAGCTTAAAATAATTTGCAATCGGAATTCACAACGGAAATATCATTAAATTAAAATTTCAATGATTAAGCTAAACTTCAAAAAAAAACAAAAATTAAAAGAATAATAAAAACTACCAAAATGAGAAAAAAGATTGTTGCAGGAAACTGGAAAATGCATAAAAACGCTGGACAAACTGAAGAATTATTAAACGAATTAATTGCTAAAATACCAGCACAAACTACTGCGCAAGTAATTGTTGCCCCAACATTTGTAAATTTACAAGCTGCTGTTGCAAAAGTAAAAAATACAACTATTGGAGTTGCTGCACAAAATGTTCACCAAGCTGAAGGCGGAGCTTTTACAGGAGAAATTTCTGCAGACATGCTAACTAGCATTGGTGTAAAAACAGTAATTCTTGGTCACTCTGAGCGTAGAGCTATTTTTCACGAAACAGATGCATTAATCGCAGACAAAGTTGATACTGCTTTGAAACATGAAATGACTGTAATTTTCTGTTTTGGAGAAGAACTAAAAGATCGTCAATCAGGAAATCATTTTAATATTGTTGAAAACCAATTGCGTGATGGAATCTTTCATATTGCAAAAGAATCTTGGGCAAATGTTGTTTTAGCATATGAGCCAGTTTGGGCAATTGGAACCGGAGAAACGGCTTCGCCAGAACAAGCTCAGGAAATGCACGAATTTATTAGAGAAACTATCCGTAAAGCTTTTGGAGCTGACATCGCTGATGAAGTTTCTATTTTATACGGCGGATCTGTAAAACCAGACAATGCAAAAGAAATCTTTGGTAAACCAGATGTTGATGGTGGTTTAATTGGAGGTGCTGCTTTAAAAGCAGATGACTTTTTAGCAATTGTTACTGCTATCTAATTTTAGATTTTAGATTTTAGATTTTAGATTTTAGATTTTAGATTTTAGATTTTAGATTTTAGATTTTAGATTTTAGATTTTAGATTTTATACTTACAAAAACCATTCGCGATGCGAATGGTTTTTTCGTATTGGGATTTGGAATTTGGTTTTTTTAAATTGAAATTTATAATTTAAGAATTACCTTTGCAAAAAAAATTATTTATGTCGAATATATATTTAGGATATCATTTTACGATTGAACCGAAAGAACCAGGATCAGAAATTTTAATTGCTGAGTTGGGCGAAAAAGCTTTTGAAACTTTTACAGAAACAGAAAACGGAATTTCGGCTTATGTAAAGAAAGATTTATGGGATGAAAACATTCTAGATGACATTTATATTTTGCAGTCAGAGGAATTTAAAATCGAATATACCGTCGAAGAAATCGATCAGGTTAACTGGAATGAAGAATGGGAAAAGAATTTTGAAGCTATTGATGTTGATGGAAAATGCCACGTTCGCGCTCCTTTTCACCCAAAAACTAATGCCGAATTTGATATTGTAATAGAGCCAAAAATGAGTTTTGGAACTGGTCATCACGAAACAACGCATATGATGATCCAGCATTTGCTTGAAATGGATGTTGAAGGCTTAAAAACTTTAGATATGGGTTGTGGAACAGCAATTTTAGCCATTTTAGCTGAAATGAAAGGTGCTCAGCCAATTGACGCCATCGACATTGACAACTGGTGTTATTTGAATTCGATTGAAAATGCAGAACGCAATAACTGCAAACACATTACCGTTTACGAAGGCGATGCTGCGTTATTAGCAGGCAAAAAATATGATTTTATCATCGCAAATATCAACAGAAATATTTTGTTGAATGATATGCAGGCTTATGTAAATTCTTTAAACCCAAAAGGAATTATTTTATTCAGTGGTTTTTACGAAGAAGATATTCCTTTTATTGATGCTTCATGCACGGAAAAAGGATTGACATATGTTAAAAAATTTCAAAGAAACAACTGGGTTTCATTAAAATACGTAAATTAGTTTAGTAATTACTACAGTACAAAAACTTAAAAACATGAGTACTAAAGAAAAAGTAAGAGAAAGAGTCCGAGAAAAGGAAGCGACGGGTTTCAACAACGAAATCATTGTTTACAACGACGATGTAAACACTTTTGATCACGTAATTGATACTTTAATGCGTGTTTGCAATCATACACCGGAGCAAGCAGAACAATGTTCTTTAATTGTACATTATAACGGTAAATGCACTGTAAAAACTGGCCCGATGGATAAGTTAAAACCTCAATGCACACAACTTTTAGAAGCAGGTTTAAGCGCTGAAATTGTTTAATTGCAAAAAATAATCTAACACAGAAGCATTCTATTTATTCTATATTTGAATAAAATAGAATGCTTTTTTATTTTAAGCCGATTCATTTGATTTTTTACTTATAATTTACGAAAATTAAAATCATGAAATACCTCAAATTTCTTCTATTTTTATTCCCTTTAATCTCTTTAAGCCAGCAAAAATTTGATAATCTTCGTGAGCAATTGATAAAAGATAAAACACTGGGATATGAATACGTATATGCTTACGAAAACAATTATGCAGTTTTTAGAACTTTTAAAGGAAAAATGGGATTAATAGACACTCTTGCAAATGTCATTATCAAACCTACTTATGATTATATCGATAATAAAAAAGAACTTAAAAATATATTTGAAGTTGTAAAAACGATTAATAAAAAATTCAAACGCGGTTATATTGATTTAAAAGGAAGCGTTAGAATTCCACTAGAATATGATGATATTTATTATTTACAAAAAGGCCTCATTAGAGTTTCTAATAATAACAAAACAGGTGTTTTAGATACCCTAAACAAAACAATTCTTCCTATAAAGTTTGAAAGCATAATGAGTCAAGACGGCATTTTGTTTGTTGAAAATAATAATTCGATCGACCTTTTTGATTCCAAAGGAAAGCAATTAACAAACTTTCAGGCAAAAGATATTGAATATTTTACCAATAAAAAATCTATTGCTACGCTGCAAAACAATACTACATTAATTCTCAATAATGAAGGTGCTGTTGTATTGAATACTATTAAAAATCATAAATTTGAAAAAATAATTGGTTCAGATTCGTATATCATTCGCAACACCATTAATAATAAAAAAGGTGTTCTAAATTCATCCGGGAAGTATGAAATTGAATGTAAATATGACGACATTTTACCATCAAACTCCATTTATATCGTTAAGGAAAAGGATAAATATGGTTTTGTAACTAAAAATGATTCCACTTTAAAACGATTAATTTACAATTCAATTTATACTGTAAATTACAAAGATACTTCTCAATTCAAAAATCAATATCTCGCACAGAAAGGCGATTTAAAAGCTATAATAAATCCTTTTATAGAGAAAGAAGTAATTCCATTTCAATATCAAAACATACAAGCTTTTTCAAACTATTATATCACAACCAATTTAGACAATAAAAATAGTTTGTTTTCCGAAAATGGAGAATTGATTGTTCCTGAAGGTTATGAGTTTTATAATGGTTTCCAGAATAAAATTTTCGCAGTAAAAAATTCCAAAAATTATCTTCTCACAATAAATAATCTAAATTATTCTGAAGTAGAAATTCCCGTTAATGAATTTGTAAAAAAACAATATTTTTCAAACGGAATTTCTGAAAGCAAGTATCAGATATTTAAAAACGAAAATAAATTTGGCGTGATCAGCAATGAAAATAAAATTGTTATTCCATGCGAATTTAGTTCGATCGAACAGATTTATTCTACTGGAGAATTTATTGTTCAGAAAAATAAAAAATATGGAGTTGTAAATGCCAAAAATGAGGAACTTTTAGAAATAAAGTATGATACTTTTCAACCAGTAAAGGAAGTGATCAAATTTGAAATTAAAAATCAAAAAACACCAAAAATTTATTTTATTAATTTTTACCAAAATCTAGATTACTAGTATTTTATTAATTTGATTCTTTAAATAATTTACAAAACATTCTATTTTATTTTATATTTGAAATAAAATAGAATGTTTTTTTTATGGAAGAATACGGAAAGATATTGATTATCGCAACGCCTATTTTTTTAGCATTAATTGTAATCGAAAAAATATATGGCATTTATAAGAAGGACGATACCGCTCCCTTAATAGACAGCGTATCGAGTATAAGTTCCGGAATTACAAATTCTGTAAAAGACGTTTTAGGACTTAGCCTTACTTTTATTTCTTATGAATGGCTGGTTTCTAAAATTGCCATCTATCATTTAGAACCTAATGTTCTCTCCTACTGTATTGCTTTTTTTGTGATTGATTTCTATGGATATTGGAGTCACAGATTAGCACATCAAATTAATTTTCTCTGGAACAAACACGCTATTCACCACAGCAGTGAAGAGTTTAATCTGGCCTGCGCTTTGCGTCAGCCAATTGCCAGTTTAGTCAATTTATTTACTTTTTTATTGATTCCGGCCGCATTGCTTGGAGTTCCTGCATCTGTAATTACAATCACTTTGCCTCTGCACTTATTTTTGCAATTTTGGTATCATACCAAACATATTAAAAAAATGGGATTTATAGAAAATATTTTGGTCACGCCTTCACATCATCGTGTGCATCATGCTATAAATCCAGAATATTTAGATAAAAATCATTCTCAGATTTTTATTTTTTGGGATAAGCTTTTCGGTACTTTTCAGGCCGAATTAGAAGATGTTCCTCCGGTTTTCGGTATTACAAGACCCGCCAATACATGGAATCCAATCAAAATTAATTTTCAGCATTTGAGTTTGTTAATTTCTGATGCATGGCGCGCTGAAAATTGGAAAGACAAATTAACGATTTGGTTTAAACCAACTGGCTGGCGTCCTGAAAATTTTGAAGAAAAATATCCCGTAAACAAAATAGAAAATGTTTTTGATTTTGAGAAATACGGGACAAAAAACTCGAAAAAACTGATTTATTGGTCAGTAGCACAGGTTCTTATAACACTTTTGTTTGTTACTTATCTGTTTGATAATATTGCTAAAATTGGTCTTCCAAATATCTTTATTTATGGTTTATTTATTTTGGCAACCATTTACAGCTATACTGAATTGATGGATAAAAGCAAATATGCCATTTTTTGGGAAGGTCTGCGTTTTGCTATTGCAATCGGAATCATTTTGTTTTACAGCGATTGGTTTGGATTAAATCTTATTTTTTCAGCGAGTAATTATATCATTTTAACTTATTTAACCCTATCTTTTCTAACTGCGATTTATTTTGTAAAAATCGATTTCAAAACTAACTAAATAACCAACAAATTCATAACCCCCATTATGAGAAACGCAATGTACTTTAGAATTTTTAGTGCTTTAAGCCTATTTTATCTTATTATTTTACTAGTAGGATATGAAAATTTAGACCTCTTTATAAAACCAATTTTGATTCCGCTTTTAGCTTTTGGAGTTTATTTTTATCCAAAATTCCCCTCAAAAAAGACACTTTTAGTTGCTTTGTTCTTTTCTTGGGTAGGCGACGTAATTCTGCTTTTTGCAGATATTGCCGAGATCTATTTTATTCTTGGATTGGTAGCTTTCCTTATTTCGCATATTATGTACTGTGCGCTTTTCAACAAACAAATCAAAGGAAAATTCAAACGAAATACAATTGTTTTTGGAATAGGAAGTATTCTGATTGCTTTGTATTTAGTCGGAATGCTTTGTCTTTTACTGCCTAGTTTAGGCGAATTGCGAATTCCAGTAATTGTATATGCGACCGTAATTTCAATCATGCTTATTTTTGCTTTTAATGGGTTTTTAATCTGGGAAAAACCTGGTAATTTCTATATTTTCCTTGGCGCAATTGTATTTGTTGTTTCCGACAGTATTTTAGCAATTAACAAATTTTATTCACCAATCGAGAAAAGTTCTTTTTTTATTATGCTGACGTATCTTGTGGCACAATATCTGATTGTGAATGGTATATTAAAATTGAATTTAAAAAAAACGGAATAGCCACGCACTAAACAGATTCAAACTGATTTTTATTAATCTCTAAATAAATTAAATTGTGGAAATTTGTGGCATAAAAACCTTTTACATTTGTATGACCAATACCATTTAACCATGAAAAAAATAATTCTGTTTATTATTGTACTCATTACTGCAACTTCATGTGTGAGCACTAAATCGACTCTGAAAAATGTCGATGACAATGCTCCCGATTTAATTTTGAAGAAAGACAATACTTTTGCTATTACAGTATTCAGCAAAGACAAAAAATACGGTTATGACCCTGATTATCCCGTAAACATTTTTTACAGAAATACTAAAGACGAAGCTGTAAACGAAAGCCGTTTTTTAAATGCTTTAGCTGGGCCAAATGGCGAGAAAATCACGTATAAACGTCTAGAAACATGCTGTCCATTCCCTACTAAAAGAAGCGATATGGGCGCTGGCTTTTTAAATGTTTATGAATTAAGATGGGCAGGCCAAAAGAAACCTATTACGCTCTATTTGAATATTTATGAAAAAGGTATTTTAATGGTTCCGATGGGATTGAGCTTGAAAAAGGGGTAATTCTAAACAAATAATTTTAAAAATTAAATATATGTTCGGAATAATTCCTTTGATTCTACTCATTTTACCACTGCTCTTTCAATTGATATTTGGCAATAAAGCTATTCGAGATAAATTTTCAATAACCTTTAGTAATGTATCTTTTATCAGTATAATTTCACAAGTCGTTTTATCAATCGCATCATACAAGATTGCCATATATAATTTTGACCAATATTTCGAACAGCATCCAAATCAAACCAAATGCGGAATGGGATTTTTAGGTCTTATTGGGTTTGCTGGATTTCTTACTACTCTTCTAATACTCGCTATAATCATTCAGTATTTTATAAATAGATATAGAAAAAATAGTGCTGAAAATAGTTAATTCATGGTAATTAAAACTAAGAAAGCTTTTATAATTTTCGCCATTTTATCTGCTTTTACTTTTCCATATTTATATCTGCCTCTGATTTTAAGTTATGATTTCTTTTCATCTTTAATTCCAGGCTGGCATACTGCAATCTATCCTTATCCGTTACTTCCTGCGCTAATTAAATTTTTACTTCTGATTCTAGTTAGTCTTTTTTATTGGAAGCTTGCTAAATTTAAAAATGAAATAAATTTTAAAAAATTTATAATCCATTTTTTACTTACTGTTCCCGGAATTATATTTTCTAAAGTTAATCTTTACCAATTGCTTTATTCTGATTCTGCAGAACCTAAAAATTTTATGTTTGAAATTCAGACTGTAGTTTATATTCGGGTTTTAGCAAATATTTTATTTTTTCTTGGATTAATTTTGTTTGGCATCTATTATAAAAAATTAAGAAAATGAAGAGCTATCCAATTTGATTTTTTACATTTTTTAGTAAAGTATATTTCAGCGTTTACAGTGATAAAATTCCTTTAAAAGACTAAAAAGCCGAATTCAAACGTAGCGATTTTGTAACTTTACTACAAAGCAAACATCTTGTTTATGTGTTTCTATCTAAGATTCAGATAGAAAAGAATTAAAAATAATAAAATGGAACAATCAAAAAACAATAATAAAATTGAAGCCACAAACTTTAATTTACAGGAGTATTTAAACAGAATTAATTTTTCAGGAGAAATTGATTTGAATGTACAAGGCATAAAAAAATTGATGCAAAGCCAGCTATTTAGTGTGCCATTTGAAAATATTGATGTTCAGGCAGGGAAAACAATATCCTTAATTGGAGACGATATTGTAAATCAAATTGTAGATAAAAAACGTGGCGGATATTGCTATCAAATTAACGGCATATTTTCGTTAGCCCTTCAAGAAATTGGAGTTCCTCATTATTATATTGCGGTTCGTCCGTTAGTTAATCCAGGTCAGAATCCTAAAACGCATCTGGCAATAATTGCTGAAATCGAAAATGAGGAATATTTAATTGATCTGGGATTTGGAGGCAACAGCATTAGAGAACCTTTAAAACTAAGTGACATTGGAACTGAAATTCAGCAGGATTTTGATACTTTTACTTTAGTAAAAACAGAAGAAAACGAATATTTGCTGCAAATGCAAATCGGAAAAGAATGGTCTAATTTATATTCTTTTGATTTGACTCCTCAAAGGTGGATCGATTTTAAACCTGCCAATCATTATAATTACTCCCATCCAGATTCTTTTTTTACTCAAAACTTAATTGTTGTTTTGCCAAATCTCTTTGGCAAAAAAATCTTGTTTAAAAACGCAATAAAATCAGTAAACAACGGCATTACAGAAATTATTTCTTTTGAAGATGATCAATTGAATACTATCTTGGAAACAGAATTTAATTTAAAAGTAAGTTTTATTAAGTAATTGTCTTAGAAAACGCGAATATCTAGCCCTTATAGTTACTAGGCTTCGGGGAAAAAGGATTACTTCGCAAATAATTTATTTTAATGGGAGTTGAGCAGACATTGTTTGAAGCAGATAGCAGAAACAGCTTCTTAAAAAAAACTTAAATCTACATCTGCTATTCATAAATCATAACTACCTTTGCACTGTCAAAAAATCATATTATGAACATACAACATATTCCACAAATTAAGCATACTGAAAGTGGTAATTTCTTTTTATTGGCGGGACCTTGCGCTATTGAAGGAGAAGAAATGGCTCTCAGAATTGCTGAAAAATTAGTTGGTATTACCGACAAACTTCAGATTCCTTATGTATTTAAAGGATCATTTAAAAAAGCCAACCGTTCTAGAATCGATAGTTTTTCTGGAATTGGCGACGAAAAAGCATTAAAAATTTTAAGAAAAGTTTCAGAGACTTTTCACATTCCAACTGTAACAGACATTCATACAAATGAAGATGCTGCTATGGCTGCAGAATATGTAGATGTTTTACAAATTCCTGCGTTCTTAGTTCGCCAGACTGATCTTGTTGTAGCTGCTGCCAATACTGGAAAAGTGGTAAACTTGAAAAAAGGACAATTTATGAGTCCAGAAAGCATGAAACATGCTGTGCAAAAAGTATTAGATTGTCATAACGAAAATGTTATGGTTACAGATCGTGGTACAATGTTTGGCTACCAAGACATGATTGTAGATTATAGAGGTATCCCAACGATGCAGCAATATGCTACAACAGTTCTTGATGTTACACATTCTTTGCAACAGCCTAACCAAACTGCTGGTGTTACTGGCGGAAGACCTGATATGATCGAAACTGTTGCCAAAGCGGGTATTGCTGTGGGTGTTGACGGTATTTTTATCGAAACTCATTTTGATCCTGCTAATGCAAAAAGCGATGGTGCTAATATGCTTCATTTAGACTATTTTGAAGGTTTAATGACCAAATTGGTTGCCATTAGAAAAACAGTTAATTCATTCTAATTTTTAATACTAATTAATTGAAAACAAAAATTTTATTTTTCTTCTTGGTATGTTTTTCATTAAACATATTTGCTCAGGAAGAAATAGCAATAGAAAGATACACAGCGCATAATAAAGGTAAATTTTTCGTTTCCTGGGGAGGAAACAGAGACAGTTATACTAAATCTGATGTAAATTTCAGAGGTAAGGATTACAACTTTACAGTTGCGGATATGAAGGCTCATGATAAACCAAAAGGCTATCACATTGACTACATTAATCCTGCAAATATGACAATCCCACAAACTAATTTTAGAATGGGATATTTCATTAACGATCATTACAGTGTTTCTATCGGCTGGGATCACATGAAATATGTGATGACACAGAATCAAACGGCGAATGTTACCGGTTATATTAATTTACCTGCTGATGAAGCTGGATCTTTTTACAACGGAGTTTATAATAATACACCTGTAGATATGTCTCAAAATGGCGCTAAGGAAGGCGGTTATGATCAAGGTGTTGTTCAGGGAAATCCTCCTGCTTTTTTAATGTACGAACATACAGATGGTTTAAACTATATTAATAGTGAAGTTTCTAGACATGACGATATTTCGAAATGGTTTGGCTTGCCCAATACTGATAAAGTTCAGATTAACTTAACTGAAGGCGTAGGTGCTGGAGTTTTGTATCCTAAAACAAATACAACCCTTTTAGGAAAAGAACGTCATGACGATTTTCATGTTTCTGGTTTTGGAGTTTCTGCAAAAGCGGGAATTAACTTTACTTTCTTCAAGTATTTTTACTTGCAAGGTGAGTTAAAAGGCGGTTATATCGATATGAAAGATATTAGAACTACTGTTAGTAATGATGATAAAGCGACTCAGCATTTTTTATTCTTTCAGAGAATTATTGCTGTAGGTGGTATTTTTAGAATTTAAACATTGGTAAAATATATTTAAAAATAGCTGTCATTTATTTGGCAGCTATTTTTTTTATTATTTACTTTGTAATTCAAAGTTCTTTTTGAATGTGTTGATATAAAGAAATAAAGTAACTTTGAATTTTTAAATAAAAAAGATGAAAAAACAAAAACATTGGTTTCTCGGAATTACATTCCTCTTAAGTTTTGGACTTGCTTTGTATGTAGCAATGTCTGTTTTCCCGAACAATCCTTTTTCTAAAAAAACAGAAAATAGCAGTTTTAATAAAATTCAAGATGGAGATATTATTTTTCAAACATCAGAATCAAAACAATGCGAAGCGGTTAGAATTGCAACGAATTCTAAATTTTCCCATTGTGGCATTATATTCTTTGTAAACGGAGGCGAGTTTGTTTTAGAAGCGGTTCAGCCCGTAAAAATAACGCCTCTTCAGGAATGGATCGCGCGCGGAAAAGATCATAAGTATGTAGTAAAGCGATTAAAAAATGCTGAAAAAATTCTCACTGACGAAACTCTTGAAAAAATGAAAGCGTATGGAAAACAGCTTTTAGGCAAAGAATATGACGCCTATTTTGAGTGGACAGACACAAGAATCTATTGTTCTGAATTGATCTGGAAAATTTATAAAAATGGTGCCGGCATCGAATTATCTAAACTAAAAGAACTTAAAGATTTTAATTTACATGATGAAAGAGTTCAGAAAATAGTAAAAGAAAGATATGGAACTGATATTCCCACGGAAGAAAAAGTAGTCGCTCCTTCTGATTTGGTCGATTCTGATTTGTTAAAGACAGTAATTGATACGTATTAAAAACATAAAGCTAATTCAACAAATCAATTAGCTTTTTTATTTATTAATTAACTTTGAATTTCAAAGAACTTTTAAAATATAAATATGAAAGATCATTTATTCGAAAAAATGTACGAATGTACCAAAAAGCCATATCAAAAATATTTCAAAAGAAATAAGCCTTGGGAAATCAAAAAGGGAGATTTGTTAGATTATCCAGTAGATACATTAGGATTTAGCCTAGGAACTTTTCTTTATAAAAATCATTTTGATATACAGGAAAAACTCGAAGATCATGACATTATTCATGTCTTGACAAATACTGGGATTTCTGTTCCTGAAGAAATTGGAATGCAGTATTATCTTTTAGGAAATGGCAAAACAAGTCTGTATTTGTTTTTAGTCCTTCTATCAGGAACGTTTTTTTATCCTAAACACATTAAGTATTTCTTTCAGCAATATATAAAAGGAAAACGAGCACATTCTTTTTACTATTTGAACTTTTCGAAAATGTTAGATATGCCCATTCAGGCGATTCAAAAAACCTTTAATATATAAAATCATGAAAACAATAACAGAAAAATCTTTTGAAGAAAAACAATCTGCAGAACTCGCAATTGGAACTTTTATAATTAGTTCGTTTTTGTTCGTCCTTTACATTATTTCGAACGAAAGCCCAAATGTTTTGGTTATTGCCTGGCCATTTGCAGCTTCAGCGATAATCTTAAATACAATAATGATGGTTCATTTAATTGACAGGTTTATTAATCTTCGAGAATGCAGAAAGGATATCGCTGTCAAAATCTTGATTTTGCTTTCTAATATTCCGATTACTTTTTTGTACTATGTAGTTGTGATGAAGTAACAAGTTTTATACCAAACAAAAAAAAGCTACAAGTATAAACTCATAGCTTTTAGAAATTATTTTTTAGAATTTTAATTTGCCGTTGGAAGAATAATTCCAGTTTGATCAATTAAATAAATCAATGAAGTCATTGTTGCTGCTCCAAGTTCTAATTCTCTTTTGTTAATTGCATCAAATTTATCGTTTGCAGCGTGGTGATAATCAAAATAGCGTTGAGAATCTGGCTGTAAACCTGCTTTAACGATCGTTTTAGAGGTTAAGTGCTCAATATCTGAACCACTATGCCCTTTTGTAAAACTATGGATAAAATAAGGTTCAAAAAGATCTTTGAAACCTTGAATTTTTTTCAAGTTAGCATCATCAGCTTCAATTGAGAATCCTCTTGGTGTAAATCCGCCTGAATCACTTTCTAAAGCAAAAATATGATTTTCGTTCTTTTGTTTTGAAACTTCTTCATATTTGGCGCCGCCTTTTCCGCCATTTTCTTCATTCATAAACAATACCACACGAATGGTATTTTTAGGCTTGTAGTTTAGGTTTTTCAAAATACGGACAACTTCCATACTTTGCACCACTCCTGCTCCATCATCATGAGAACCATCTGCAAGATCCCAAGAATCTAAGTGGCCTCCAACAACCATAATATTTTCTGGAGTTACAGTTCCTGTCAATTCTCCAATTACATTATATGACAATACATCTGGCAACGTCTCACAAGATTGTTTGAAATAGAACTTTAGTGTTGGATTATTTTTCAATAATTTACTTAATAATTCTGCTCCATTTGTGCTGATTGCTGCAGCCGGAATATATTGTTCTTTTGGCAAATCGCCATAACTCTGCGCTCCTGCATGTGGAAAATCATCTAAACGCAAATTTAATGAACGAACAATTGTTCCTACCGCTCCTAATTTTGCAGCTTCTTTTGCGCCACTTCGTCTTTGATCTCCAGCACCTGAATACGCATCAAAAGTTCCGATATTTTCAGGATTCATTGGTCTGTTAAAAAACACAATTTTACCTTTTACTTTATCGCCTAAAGCTTTTAATTCATCTAAACCTTGTACTTCAATAACTTCAGCTGTAATTCCAGTTTTCGGAGTTGCTACTGATCCGCCAAGAGCACAAATTGGCACTGCAGTTTTTATTTTATTATCTAAAATATAAGCGGTTTCTTTTTCACCGCGAACCCAGTGAGGAACCATAACTTCTTGAAGATATACTTTATCAAGGCCTAAAGTTTCTAATTGCGATTTTGTGTATTGAACTGCTGCTGCAGCACTTGGAGAACCTGACAGACGGCTTCCGATATCATTAGATAAATACTCTAGCCAAGTGTAACATTTTGCCTCGGTTAAAGCTTTTTTATAAAATAATTTAATGTTTTTTTCATCGTTTGACTGTGCAAAAGATGTCAATCCGTTTAAAACTAAAACAGTTAAAAGAATCGTTTTTTTCATAGGTTATATTTCATTTTTGGGTTGTTTCACAAAGGAACAAAATTCTTTAGACCTTATGCCGATTTCTTCTCAACTTTTATAAAATTATTTTACCTCAATTGACTTGTTTTGAACTCCAATTCCGTTTTCATTAAAAGCTTCTATCGTAAAATAATATTTCGTGCCTTTATCTAAGCCTCTAAAGTCATATGAGTTTTGATCATAAACCATAATACTATTGTATAATTTATCAGGAGTGATTCCGTAGTAAATATTATATCCCACTGCATCTGGCTGTTTTTTCCAGCTGATCATCGCATTGCGGGAATCTTTTGAATTTCTGTCTACTTTAAAATCCGAAACTGCTTTTGGTTTAGCTGCC
The DNA here is from genome assembly GCF_015350755.1 of Flavobacterium sp. JLP. NCBI lineage: Bacteria > Pseudomonadati > Bacteroidota > Flavobacteriia > Flavobacteriales > Flavobacteriaceae > Flavobacterium > Flavobacterium sp. JLP. The sequence continues at coordinate 617,822 of NZ_JADKPS010000001.1, forward strand.
AGCCCATTTCCGAAAACTCTGAAATCTGAAACAGCAAACAATCCTGACGCATTATGAATATTAATCATTTTAATGTAGCGTGCCTTAATTGATTTTGTCAGCTCAACATAATCATGCGGAACGTCTTTTGCGTTTTGAGACTTATCAACAACTAATGTCCAATTTTGAGCATCATCAGACATGAAGATTTTATATTGATAATAGATATCCATTGCCTTATTGTACTGCGTTGCTTTATGATCGGCATAATTAATTTGTAAAGCATTGATTTGCATTTCTCTGCCTAGGTCGAGCTGCAGCCATTCGCCAAAATTATCTGTTTTTGCAGACCAATATGTCTGGATATTTTCATCGGTTAAATTAGCTGCTCCATAGCAAAATTTTTCATATACTTTTTTTCCGCCATTATCTACTCTATGTGTTTCTACTTCCATGCATTCTTCTGAAGAAGAAACTGTAACTGGCTTTTTATAAGATAATAACATCCAGCCTGCAGATGCTCCTTTTTCCTGATTTCTTTGAGCTGTTGGAAGAACAATTGGAAAATCTCCATAAGCAGTTATAGAATACATTACATCATCTTTATCGAATCCTGCAGGAAACATATCAATGCGACGCTCAAAACGGTCTTTTATCGAAATTTTGCACGTTCCAGTGTTCCAATAATTTCCATAATTATCTGCAAACGTATTTCCGTGTCCAGCTCCAATCACAAAACCTCCAGGTTTGTATGACATCGGATTGTGTTTTTGATAAACAAATGGCCCTAACGGATTATCCCCCACGTGTACACCATTTGCATATCCTTTGTATTCAGTTGCCGGCGCACCATATTGCATGTAATATTTCCCGTTGTGTTTGGTCATCCAAGCACCTTCAATAAAATTTCCCCAAGGTGCGGGTTCCATATCATTGTTAGGTCCAAAACGTTCCCAGCCATGATTTGACGGATCTAAAATAGCTACTTCTTTTATTTGACCGTACGGACGCTGAATGTCTTCAACTTCAGTTGCTGTGTATAATTTTTCATAATCTGCCTGATTTCCTTTTGGAAGCCAAGTATTATAATCTACTTCAACACCAACGAGCGGCAGTTTTCCGCTTGAGCCATAATACATGTATACTTTTTTATCGTCATCTTGAAAAATTGCAGGATCCCAAGTTGGCAGCATTGCTTTATCAATATGTCTTAACCATTGACCTGATTTTGGATCAGCAGTTTTCCAAATTGGATGATCTCTTTTCCAAGTTGAGCCCACATAAAACAAAGTATCATTAACTACCCAAGCAGCAGGTGCACATTGATCATCATCACCAGGTTTTCTTTGAAAGCTTCCATAAACAAATTTCCAATCCGACATGTCTTTACTCCAGAAAAATCCAGCCTGATTTGTTGCAAATAAATAATATTCACCTTTAAAAGTGATAATAACAGGATCTGCACTCGAACGGCGTGATTCTGGAATACCATTATGATTTGCGGTAGTGTAATTATAACCAATATTAATTGGGTTACAATACGTTGTCGCTGGTTTACTTGGATCAAACCACGCTGTTTTTTGTGCCCATATGTTGGTTGTAAAACCACTTATTAAAAGCAAAACTAGCAGTAAATAAAGTTTTTTCATTTTCATTTCCATTTCCATTTCCATTTTAGTATTATTTCTATCTCTTCTTAAATTGTTTTTCTTCGAAACTTAGCGTTATAAAAAAAGCCCTTCGTTAACCAATACGAAGGGCTAATTACAATCAATAAACCAACTATTTAGTTAACTCAAAACTAACTTTCTTATCAGCAGCTGAATTTCCTCCAACGAAAATATCGAACTGTCCAGGTTCTGCTACAAATTGTAAATCAGAATTATAAAATTTTAAATCTTCAACTGTGATATCAAAAGTCACCGTTTGTTTTTCACCTTTTTTAAGTGTTATTTTTTGGAAATTTTTCAATTCTCTAACGGGTCTTGTTACCGATCCAACTAAATCTCTGATATATAATTGAACAGTTTCTTTTCCGTCATAATTTCCTGTGTTTGCAACATCAACTGTTACTTTTAATTTTCCGCTGAAATTGATTTTATCAGAAGAAATTTTCAAGTTTGAATATTCAAAATTGGTATAACTTAATCCGAATCCAAAAGGAAATAATGGCTCGTTTCTTTCGTCAATATAGTTCGATCTGAATTTTTCAAACTTCCCTTCTGTATTAGAAAGTGGTCTTCCTGTATTTTTATGTGCATAATAAATTGGCACTTGACCTACGCTTCTTGGAAAAGTTGTTGTCAATTTTCCTGAGGGGTTAACATCTCCAAATAATACATCAGCGATTGCATAACCTGCTTCTGTCCCTGCAAACCAAACATTTAAAATAGCTGGAACTGTAGCATTCTCATCATTAATCACCAACGGACGACCATCAAATAAAACTAAAACAACTGGTTTTCCTGTTTTTAATAATGCGTTTAATAAATCTTTTTGTGCTTGTGGAATTTCTAAGTTTGTACGGCTGCTAGATTCTCCACTCATTTCAGCAGATTCTCCTAAAGTTGCAACAATTACATCAGATTGATTAGCTACTTTTAGAGCTTCAGCTAATAACTCTTCTTTAGAACGCGCATCACGGTGCAATGTTTTTCCAAACATTGTAGCGTTTGTTTCGAAAGTTTCATCGTAATCTAAATTGCTTCCTTTTGCATATAATACTTTTGCAGATGCTCCTGCTACTTCTTTGATTCCGGCTAATAATGAAATGGCATTTTCCATTTTAGTGGCTACACTCCAAGTTCCGGGCATATTTTCTTTTGCATCTGCCAATGGTCCGATAATTGCAATAGTACCTGATTTTTTAAGAGGCAGCACTTGATTTTGATTTTTTAATAAAACCAACGATTGAGACGCAATCTGACGTGCTTCTTTTCTGCTTGCTGCTGTAAAGATTTCTGTTTTAGCTCTCTTTTCATCACAATATTTATATGGATCTTGGAATAATCCTAAATCATATTTTGCTTCTAAAATAAGTTTAACTGCATTATCAATAGTCTCAATTGTTACTTTTTTCTCGTCTAAAGATTTTTTCAGAGTAGTTAAAAAACCTTCTCCAACCATATCCATTTCAACACCTGCATTCAATGATAAAGCAGAAGCTGCTTGTAAATCTCCCATACCGTGCTCGATCATTTCGTTGATTCCTGTAAAATCAGTCACTACAAAACCTTTAAAGCCCCATTGTTTTCTTAAAACATCAGTCATCAACCACTTATTTCCAGTTGCAGGAACACCGTCTACTTCATTAAAAGAAGCCATTACAGAACCTACTCCAGCATCAACAGCGGCTTTGTAAGGAGGAAAATAATCGTTAAACATTCTGATATGGCTCATATCAACCGTGTTGTAATCACGTCCAGCTTCTGGCGCACCATATAATGCAAAGTGTTTTACACATGCCATTATCGAATTATTTTTAGAAAGATCGTGTTGCTGATAACCGTTAACCATTGCTTTTGCAATTTGGCTTCCCAAGTAAGGATCTTCTCCTGAACCTTCAGAAATTCTTCCCCAGCGAGGATCACGAGAGATGTCTACCATTGGAGAAAACGTCCAGTTAATACCGTCTGCACTAGCCTCTTGAGCTGCAATCTGCGCACTTCTTTCGATTAAGTTCATATCCCAAGTACAAGATAACCCTAACGGAATTGGAAATGTAGTTTCATAACCGTGAATAACATCCATACCAAAAATCAATGGAATTTTTAAACGGCTTTTTTCTACAGCAATCTTTTGTACTTCTTTAATTTTCTGAACAGACTTAATATTGAATAAACCTCCAACTTTACCTTCAGCAATTTTTTTAGCCACATCAGAACTGTTTGCCTGTCCTGTAGTTATATCTCCAGACGTTGGTAAATTAAGCTGTCCTAATTTTTCGTCTAATGTCATTTTCGACAAAAGCTCAGCTACAAACTCTGATTTTGGTTTAATTGTTACTGTACTTTTAGTGTTCTTTTTTTGAGCGTAACCCAAAACAGCACATCCTAAAAAAAGTAAGACTAATTTGTTTTTCATGTGTATTTAATATTTATTTTAATGGAAAATGCAATCGTTTTTGTTCATTCTGATTATAAAATCGGAATAAAAGCGATTTCATTCTATTGTATTTATTTATTGGTATTTGTTTTAATCTGTTTAAACATCCAGTCATAAATTTCTGGATTATCGTAAACTCGTGTCCAGCTGTCATGACCCGCATCATCAAAAATGGTCAATTGAACATCTTTGGCATTACACTTTTTTAATTCTTTGTAAATGGTTATAGCGTAATCTACTTTTACTACATCATCTAATAATCCGTGAAAAATTCTTGTTGGAATATTTGCAATTTTACAAGCGCTCTCTAATTCAATCAAGTCAACAAAACCGGAAATAGGCACAATTGCTGCAAACTTATCTGGGTATGTAAGCGCTAAATTCCATGCTGCCCAGCCACCTGAACTTAAACCTGTAACATATATTCTGTTTTGGTCTATTTTGTTTTCTTTTTGAATTTTTAAAATCAATTCATTAATTGATTCAATATCCCAATTTTCATCTTCTTTGCATTGAGGAGCAATAACATAAGCATCTAATTGATGTGTTTTTAGATATTTTAAAGGTCCATGAATTTTTACTTTTCCAATGTCTGTTCCTTTTTCGCCATCACCTGAAATAAAAACTATTAATGGCTTTTTTTCTTTTGGATTATCAGGTTTATGCAAAGCATATCCTAATTCGTGTTTTATTACAGAAACTGTATTTATTTTTCCAGTAATTTCGGTTTGTGCAAAGCCTATTACTGAAAAAAGCAACATTAATAACGCTATTTTGTTTCTCATGATAAAACGTATTAGAACTTGTACTTTTCAGATTTAAAGCCAAGCTTTACTAAACCTTGTTTTACTTCTGGAGCGTTCATAAACAATTTCCATAATAATCCGGAACGGTAATTCTCGATCATAACTACTTCTGGTCCTTGATCAATTGCTAAATATCTTTTTGCTGTCCATTTATTTTGCAAGCTAACTGCATCATAAAAACCAGCTTTTCCCCAAGTTTCTTTTTTGTGATTTTTATATAAATTTCTAATTACAGCCATCGATTCTTTTGGGGTATAAACAATAGAACTAATTGCTGCAGTTGGCGAAATAACACCTTTATCATTGCTTGGCATGTGTGCATCGTAGCCTACTGAACCATCAGGATTTCTTGAATATGATGCTGTTAACCCCCAATAATCAGCTCCATAACCTTCAAACTTTTTAGGATTTTCGATACAATATTGGTAGTCAATTTTTACTTGATTTGAATTTAAATCCCAATAATTAGCATATTTGTCGCTTAATTGATTCGGATCTAAGCCCAAATAAGAATAATGTGCCCAAAATAAAGGTCCACCGAATTCCTCAGCTCCATTATGTTTTAAGATTAATGGCAGATTATATTTCGTTTTAGAAGAAACAATTCCACCGTTTCTAGCCCATCCTTCGTGATACACTTTAGCATCAATAGTATGCGTTGGCGAAGATGCTGCCATAACGTAAGTAATCAGACATTCATTATAACCTTCAAGCGGAAAATTCATTTGCCAGTCATAGCTTGGAGACCAATGCCAATACAAAACATTTTTATTATTTGTGAACCATTTCCAGTCTACGCCTTTCCAAAGTGCGTCATATTTTTGAGCTACAGCTTTTTCTTTTTCAGAACCTTCTTTTAGATATTCTCTCACTGTAATCATTCCAGCAACCAAAAATGAAGTTTCGACTAAATCTCCTCCGTTATCTTTTATTCCAAATGGTTTTACTTTTCCTGTATTTCCATCAATCCAATGTGGCCAGGCACCGTGAAAACGATCGGCTTTTGCAAGAAAATCAGCAATCTTATTTAGTCTTTCTACACCTTTTTCTTTTGTAACATAACCACGTGACATTCCTGAAACAATCGCCATCAGTCCAAAACCAGAACCTCCGGTAGTAACGATATGTGCATCATTATCAGGATAATTCCCATCAGGATGAAAACGCTCTCTAGCTAAACCTGAATTTGGTTCTGCGTAATCCCAGAAATAAGCAAAAGTTTGTTTTTGTACTACATCTAAAAGCTGTTCATCTGTCAATTGTTTTTCAGAAACAGTTTCAGCAGTATTATCTTTCGGTTTATTCTCTTGTTTACCACATCCTAAAAGAGTAATAAGACTAACTAGAATTGAAAATCTAATCATTTCAAAAATTTTATAAATTATATTTTAAAAATCCTTCACTTCCCTAAGAGAAGTGAAGGATGGTATTATTTAATTAATAACCAGGATTTTGAGCGGATAAGCCGTTTGCCTGTAATATGAATGCTGCCGGAATTGGAAACAATTCATTTTTATTTTCTGTAAAGACTTTTCCATCAGTCGCAAAAGCCGTTTTTGCTTGTCCAGTTCTTACAAGATCGAAGAATCTATCAAACTCAAATGCTAACTCAACTCTTCTTTCTTTCCAAATTGCCGTTCTTACTGCAGCTTGAGAAGTTGCAGGAGTATCTCCTAAACCAGCTCTGTGTCTAATTTCATTCAATAAAGGAATAGCATTAGAGGTTTGTCCAAGCTCATTCAACGCTTCAGCTTTCATTAGCAACACTTCACCATATCTTAAACATTTGATGTTAGCATCTGTTTCCCATGCATCTGTGTATGAAGAAGAATATGCCTTAAAATTATACATTGGATTCTCAACAGTTGATGGAATAACTCTTCCATCGTATAAAGTTGAATTTCTAAAAATAATGGTAGCATCTTTTCTAACATCACCAGCTTCATAAGCATTTAATAAACTTTGTGATGGAACATTGAAACCCCATCCCCATCCACCGGCGCCACGAACACCTTGTGTATTAGAATAACCTTGGATTCCTCTTGCTGGAATTGAACCAACTCCGTTAATTTCAAAAAGAGATTCAATATCATTTTCTCCTTCTAATCTAAACATTTTAGCATAGCTAGGATTTAAACCGTAACCTGTAATCAAATTAGCGTTATCTACTACTTGCTGCCATTTCTTTTGGTACAAACTAACTTTTGCTAATAATGCGTAAGCAGCACCTTTTGAAGCTCTTGCTTTTTCATCTGCAGCATAAGCAGATTTAAGTGGCAACACAGCGATAGCATCTGCTAAATCTTTCTCTATAAAAGCGTATACTTCAGCAGCAGTTTTACGAGTCAATTGCATTTTTTTATCATCCTCAGAAACTGGATTTGGCAAATGATCTACAATTGGAACACCACCATAACATTTTACCAAAGTGAAATACATATATGCTCTTAAAAATTTAGCTTCTCCCATTAGCCTTTCTCTTAAAGCTGGATTGGCTTTATCTAGTTTAGGGATAATATTTAAGGCTTGATTACATCTGTTGATTCCATCATACTGAGCATTAAAAGTACTTTCAGCAGAAGGATTTGATGAATTATAAGTCAAAGCATCCAGAACATCTTTATCTGTACCAGTATCTCCAGGCGATGAACCTTTATCAGCATCATCACTAGTAATACTTGCCAATCCTATCCAACCAAATGAACTCATATCCCAATCAAGGAACTTACTGTAAATTGAAGTCACAAATGTTGTTGCTCCACTGTCATTATTGAATAATTCGATGTCTTTTGTAGAGATAGACTCTGTTTGATTTACATCTAAAAAATCGTCTGCACATCCAGTAAAAAAGAATGCTGAAAGCGCAAACATTGATATATATATCTTTTTCATAATATTAAAATTTTAAATTAGCACCAATAACGAAAGATCTTAATGTAGGGTAAGCATCAAGCTCAACTCCTTGAGTTCCGTAAGGATTACCATCACCATTTAATTCTGGAGAGAAACCAGAGTACTTTTGTGTTATAAATGGATTAATTGCATTTACATACAATCTGCAAGACTCAATAAAATTACCTGTAATTGGAAGTTTGTATCCTAAAGTAATGTTGTTGATTCTGAAGAAATCACCTGACTCCATATAATAAGTAGAAGCAACTGGCACTTGATTAAATGGTGCTGGATTTGATGCATTTGTATTAGAAGCTGTCCAATAATCATTTGCTAGAGATGCCTCAATATTTTCACCAGTAAAACGTTGTGCTTTTTTACCATTATAAACTTTAGCTCCGCTGGTTCCATATCCGTCAACAGATAAATCAAAGTTTTTATAGTTTAATCCTAATGTTACGCCATAATTGTTTTTAGGTAAAATTGAACCAACATATTTTCTGTCTTTATTAGCGTCTAAAGCATCTTGAGTAACTTTTGCTCCTGCTGCATTGTAATATAACATTCTACCGTTTGCAGCATCGATTCCGGCATATTCATATAAGTAAAAACTACCTAAAGGCTGACCAATTGAAGTTTTATCTAATAATTTTGTGTTTTGGCCATTTCCTAAATTTCCTCCAATAACTGGTGAAATATCAAAATCTTTTAAGCCAGCAAGCTCATTTTTATTGCTAGAGAAGTTTCCTCCAACCCAGTAGCTTAAGTTATCTGATATTTTGTCATCCCAACGTAAAGCAATTTCGTAACCTTTGTTTGAAACTTCACCAACGTGTGCAGGAGTTGCCAACGTAATACCAGAAGTTACATAAGGTTTAGTATTTAAAATTACATTGCTTGTATTTTTATCATAAACATCAAAAGATCCTTTTAATCTGCTATTTAAAAATTCGAAATCAACACCAGCAGAAGTTTCTTCTGTAATTTCCCATGATAGGCTTGGGTCAATTTGAGATGAAATAGTAGTTCCTTCATATAAAATTGAACCGCCTAAATAACTATTCAATCCAGAAGCATACGCTTGATTATTTAAAGGAACATTTTGATTTCCTAATTTACCCCAGCTACCTCTTAATTTAATTAAATCAACTCCTTTAATATCAGACAAGAAACTTTCTTTTGTCATAATCCATCCGATACCAAAAGATGGAAAAGTTCCCCAACGGTAATCTTTTGCGAAATTTGAAGATCCGTCACGTCTAACAGTACCCGTTAATAAATACCTGTCCATTAATTTATACTGGAAACGACCAAAATAGGAAGCTAATCTGCTTTCGTTAAAAACTACATCATATAAGCTTGTTACAGTTCCTACATAATCAACGCCGTGACCCAGATTAGTATCATTTAAAGCCCAATAGTTAGAATTTGGATTAACATTTTTTCTGGCAATTGTCAATTTTTCTCTTGGTCCTTTTACAGAAGCTTCCATACCTGCAGTTAATTCAATATCATGAATGTTTGAGAAAACTTTGTTGTAAGTTAAGTAGTTAGAAAGGTTCCAGTTAAAATATTGTTCTCTTCCTTTTGTCAGCAAATTAATGTTGTTAGTAGCAGGATAATTTGCTTCAACACGCGTAGGATCTGCTGCTAACCAAATATTTTTACTGTCTTCGTAGTTGTACTGTTTCCATGAATAGTACTCTCCATTAAATTGTGAAGTAAACTTTAAACCATCAATAATTTCATAGTCTAATTTTAAGCCACCTTGAAGCGTAACACTTCTTTGCTGCTCATCATAAAAGTTTAATTGTGCAACTGGATTTCCAACATTATTAAATGAAGAACCGCTAGTATTTGCAACTCCATTTGCATCTACAAAAGAAACACCGTATTGCCCATTCGGGAAATAAACTGGTACAATTGGAGATTGTTTGTAAGCATTAGTAAAAGCACCTAATGGTTTTGGAGCTGAATTTGCTGAAGTAAAACTAAAGTTCTGATTTAAAGTAACTCTTTTAGAAATTTTATATTCATTGTTATTTCTAAAGCTTGTACGTCCGTAGTTTAATCCGTTCAAAACTGCTTTTTCTTCGTAGTTTCCTGCACTGAAAAAGTATTTAATGTTTTCTGAAGCTCCAGAAACAGAAACGTTGTTTTGTGTATAAGATCCTGTTCTCGTAATTTCGTCGAACCAATCTGTATTAACTGGCTGATTTGCAGCAAAAGTATTTGTTCCTAATGCAGCATTAGAATATGCCGCATATTGGTTTCCATTTGCCATTTTTACTTTTTTCAAAGGCTGTCTGAAACCGGCAAAACTCTCAACTTCTACAGTTACCTTATCTCCTTTACCTTTTTTGGTAGTAATAATGATAACTCCATTTGCCGCTCTTGTACCGTAAATAGCTAAAGAAGAAGCATCTTTAAGAATTTCATACGAAGTAATATCATTAGTATTAATATTATTGATATTTTCCGTTGGCATTCCGTCTACAATATATAGAGGAGATCTTCCTCCTAATGCAGTACCCAATCCTCTAATCACAACAGAAGGTGTACTTCCTGGCAAATCTGATGAAATAACCTGAACACCAGCAGCTTTACCTTGAATCGCCTGAGATGCATTCAAAACTTTCGTTTTGGTAATATCTTCAGCCTTTATAGAGGTAATCGCCGAAGTATTATCAATTTTCTTTCTTGTTCCATATCCAATAACAACTACTTCTTTTAAAGCAGTATCACCTGATTCTTTCATAGTGATTGTCATTGGAGCTATAGTTGCTGGTACAGAAACGGGATCAAAACCCAGCATTGAGATCTTTAAAATCTCACCTTCTTTAGCGGTAATTGTAAAATTTCCGTCGAAATCAGCATCAGCAGATGTTCTAGAATTAGAAGCACTTATTACTGCTCCCGGAATTCCCATTCCGCTGCTGTCTACTACTTTTCCTTTAATTGCTTGTCCAGACATATAAGCTGGAAGCAGCAAGAGCGCTAAAAAGCTAAAAATAAAATTTTTCATACAGTTCGTAATCGTTTAAGTTAGTAGAGCCAAATTAAACAATTACAACGTTGTAGTACATCAAACAGCACTACTACATAGCTACATCATTATGTTAAAATATAAATATATAGTACTATAAATCAAATATTTAAATGTTAAATTTATTTTATTAACATAACCTTATGATGTAGTAATGATGTATTGGAATTATATAAAAAATGATATGCAAAAATATAATATCCTCAAAAAACAAATCCAAATCTTACACAGTTAATAAAAATTTGGAGAGATTATCCTCCTGAGAGAGATTAAGTTTCTTTCTAAGTCGGTATCTGTGTAATTCTACCCCTCTAAAAGAGATATTCATCATTGGTGCAATTTCCTTCGAAGAAAGATTCATTTTAAGATAAACACAGAGTTTTATATCTTTTGGAGTTAGATTTGGAAATTTCTTAGAGAGACTAATAATAAACTCATTGTGAATTTGATTTAGATTGGTCTCGAATATTTCCCATTCGTGTTTGTTAACTTCATTTATTTTGATTGCCTTTTTAATTTCACTTTTAAGCTTATTAAAATCTTTTTCAGAATCCAAAATATGCTGAATATTATCAATCATCTCGCTTTGTTTCGCAATTGATAAAGATTTTCCGGCTACTTCAGAGGATTTGGTTTGCAATTCAAGTTCTAAAATATGCTTTTCATATTCCTGAATATTTAATTCGTTCTCGGCTTTTAATTCCATCTCCAGAATTTCACGCTGATGTTTTAGCTCTTCGGCTTGTAATTTTAACTTTTGAGTATAGCGGAGTTTATTCCATTTATAATAAAAAAACAACACTGCTCCAATTATTAATAAATAAAGCAAAATCATCCAAAAAGAAAAATACCATGGCTGAGCAACTCTAAAGTCAAAAGCTGAAACTTTATCGTAATTTGCACCATCGTGCTTAAAAATTAAAATTGAATGGGAACCGCTGCTTAAATTATTTAAAACTATTGCGCCATTTGAAATCGGAATAAAATTGTTTCCTTTATTAATCTGATAAAATAAATTTGGTTTACTGGCTCCGTAAATTCCAGATATTACATTGATTCGAAGTTCTGTATTGTGTTTAATTTTCCCATCATTAGGAAGTAATTCCTTACCATTATAAGCTTCTACCTTTACACCTTTATTTTGTTTGTTTTCATATCCCAGCTGAAGCGAAATAAAGCCGTCATCGAGATTCATCAAATAATGGTTCTGACTTCTAAAAATTCTTAAGTTTTCATTAATCAATTTCCCCTTATAATATTTCTCCTGAATAATATTCCATACAAATTTGTTATTATGGGAGTATATATGATACAAAATACCATCTTGAAGTACAATAAAATGATCTTCATCAATCGCTACTACGTCAGAAATATTTTTGAAATTAGTATTAAACAATTCATTTTCTTCTAATTTATTAGAAATAGAATTGAAGGTATACCACATATTATTAATTAGAAAAAGTATTTCATTTCTAAATTCAAAAATCTTAACTCCAAAATCATTTTTGATTTTACTTTGCTGTGTAATATTTTCGACTTTTTTGGTTTTGAAATTATCATCAAAGAAAACTCTATATAGGCCTCGATAATTGTCAGCAGCCCAAATCTCATTTTTTTTGTTTTGAGCTACATACTTTATAGGTTTTGAAAGATCATTAATTTTCGTATTTTCTGTAAGTTTTAAAAGATCATTATATACTAAAATACCACTATAAGTTGATTGAAAATAAGTATCATTAATAGTACTTTTAGATAAATTCCAGCCTCCGCTGACATTATTTATTTTTGTTAATGCTCCATTTTCGTAACAAAAAGTACCATCATTATGACCTATAATATATTTGTTTCCAATTTTAGTAATATTCCAACCCTGCCCTTGAGTGTTTGGCAACATTTTAAAATTACCAGAATCAAATTCGAAAATACCATGATTAGAAGCTATCAAATACCCTTTACTAGTTGTTGCAACAGAATAAACAGAACCTAAGATACCCGAATTATCATAAAAAAATGAAATTGGAGAATTGATTTCAACATGGGCAATTCCGTTGTCAAGCCCAAGCCATAAATCTTCTTCTTTATCAAAACCAATACTCAAAACTGAGTTGTTCATTAAAACATTGTTTCGATCTATATTTTTAAAGGTATTGGTATTAAAATCGTATATAAAAACACCTTTATTTCCAGTACCTACAACAAGTTTGTTGTTTTTGATAAACTTTGCAATATTAATTCCATTAGACTTTAAAGTTTCATTTAATGGATTATTCCAAGGTTTTAAACCGGTATGATCAACAATAAAAATTCCTTTTTTTTGAGTAAAAATATAAGTCTTCCCCTTGTATTTTTCAATAGCATGAACAACAGTATTTTTTAAAATATTCCAGCCTTTCGGATTCGCAATTTTTGATCCATTCATTCTGTACACTCCTTTCTCTACAGAAGCCACGTAAAGATTATTATCTACGACAAAACAGTAAGATGTTAAAAATGGAAATTTAATTTTTTGGATATGTTTTCCATCGTAAATAAAGACATCATTAAAGGATTGAAAATATAAAGAACCATTAAATCTGAAAATTTTCCAGATTTCTTCATTATCCTTTTCATCAAATAAGCGAAGATTTTTGGTAATGGAGACGTACTCCATTTTACCCTCTTTTCTATACCAATAGCCAAACTCTTTATAGGAACCAGAATAAATTCGATTGCCTACAACTAAAATCGAACGGATAATTGTTTTATTAGGCAATGTATATTTTTCCCAAATTACGCCATCATAACGTAATAGATAGTGATTGTTTGCAAAATACATAGCATTATCATTTCCCTGAACAACATTCCAAATTTGATTGTCGCCCTGGTAATCTGATTTATTATAATTTTCTACGAAAGGAAGTAATTCTTGTGCCTGAGCTTGAAAAGCAATGAAAAAGAAGAATAATGTTTTTAAAAGTATCGATTTCAAGATATTGAGATTTATAGTCAAAGATACTGACAAATATTTAATTTTTTAGAAGTAAAAAAGCTTCTCATATGAGAAGCCTTCTTATAATTAAAATATGATTTTTTAATTTTCCAGCAAGTGATAAACCTGATTTGCAATTTCATACTCTTCATCAGTTGGAACCACTAAAACTTTTGCTTTTGAATTTGGCTTACTGATTTCTCTAATTGATTTAGAACGATTTTGATTTTTTTCCTCGTCTAATTCGATTCCGAAATATTCCATATCAGTACAAACAAGTTTGCGCATATATGATGAGTTTTCTCCAATTCCTGCTGTAAAAATAATCGCATCCAGACCATTTAATGCAGCAGTATAAGAACCAATTGTTTTCTTAATTCTGTAAGCATTCATTAATAATGCTAATTGACAATCTTTATTTCCTTTTTCTGCTTCAGATTCGATATCTCTCAAATCACTATATCCTGTAAGGCCAAGCATACCGCTTTGTTTTAGCAAAATTGCATTTACTTCGTCTGCAGTATAATTTAAATTTTTTATCAGATAAAAAATTACAGACTGATCAATATCTCCGGCACGAGTTCCCATTATTAATCCATTTGAAGGTGAAAAACCCATCGATGTGTCGATACATTTTCCGTCTTTAATAGCTGCCATACTGCAACCGTTGCCTAAATGAATGGTTATTATTTTAGAATTCTTATCTAAAAAATCAATAGCTTTTTCAGAAACATATTTATGACTTGTTCCATGAAAACCATAAACGCGGACTTTATTTTCTGTTAAAAGGTAATTCGGAATTGCATATTTAAATGCCGTTTCTGGCATGGTTTGATGAAAAGCGGTATCAAAAACAGCAATTTGCTCTGCCGAATCAAAAATTTCTTCAGCCACATTTATTCCTTCTAAATTTGCAGGATTATGCAATGGCGCTAATTCAAAAAGCTGTTTGATTTTCAATTTTACTTTTTCATCAATTTTAACAGTATCCGTAAAATCGCTTCCGCCATGAACGACGCGATGACCTACAGCCGAAATTTCTGAAGTCGATTTTATAACTCCTTTTTCTGAATCTAACAGCATTTCGGCTACTTTTTGCAAACCTACTTTGTGATTGGGAATTGGAAGTAATTCTTCTACCGAATTTGATGCGGTCTTAAAAGTAATATTCGAAATTTCTAAACCAATTCTATCGATCATTCCTGAACAAATAACCTCGTTTTCAGGCATAACCATTAATTGATATTTTATTGAAGAACTTCCTGAGTTTATAATTAATATTTTCATTTCTTAAGTTGCTAAGGTACTGAGTATCTAAGTTCATAAGTATTCGTACTGATACTCAAATTTTTAATTTTTAATTCCAGATTTTTAATTGATTACAATCCTTGCGCCTGAATCGCTGTAATTACGACCGTATTTATAATATCGTCAACTGTACATCCACGGCTTAAATCGTTTACAGGCTTATTTAAACCTTGCAGCATTGGTCCGATTGCAAGAGCTCCGGTTTCTCTTTGGACAGCTTTGTAAGTGTTATTTCCGGTGTTTAAATCAGGAAAAATAAGCACACTCGCCTGCCCCGCTACTTCAGAATCTGGCATTTTGCTTTTACCCACAGCGCGATCGACTGCTGCGTCGTACTGAATTGGTCCTTCAATTTTTAAGTCTGGACGTTTTCGTTTTACAATTTCGGTCGCAGTTCTTACTTTATCTACTTCATCTCCTTTTCCTGACGCGCCAGAAGAATACGAAAGCATTGCAATTTTTGGTTCAATTCCGAAAGCAGCACTTGATTCTGCCGATGAAATCGCAATTTCTGCTAATTGTTCAGCAGTTGGATTTGGATTAATAGCACAATCGCCAAAAACCGAAACTCGATCTTCTAGACACATAAAGAAAACAGAAGAAACTACAGATGAATTGGGCTTGGTTTTAATGAATTGCAAAGCCGGTAAAATCGTATGCTGTGTTGTGTGTGCCGCTCCAGAAACCATTCCGTCAGCATGGCCTTTATAGACCATCATTGTTCCGAAATATGAAACATCTTCCATTAAATCTCTTGCCATTGTAATACTTACGTTTTTTGCTTTTCGAAGCTCATAATAGGTATTGGCATAATCTTCATAAAGTTCAGATTCAATTGGGTTTATGATATTTACTTTCGAAAAGTCAAAAGAAATTCCAAGTTCTGCAACTTTACTTTCAATTTGTTTTTTATCGCCAATTATTGAAATATCAACTACATCCATAGCCAATAATCGTGAAGCTGCGATAATAATTCTTTCGTCATTTCCTTCTGGCAAAACGATATGTTTACGATGTTGTCTTGCTCTTTTAACCATGTTGTATTGAAACATTTTTGGCGTCATGCCTTCTGCTTCAAAAGTGATTAATCTTTCTGATAAAGCATCATTATCAACGTATTTTTCGAAGGTTATAATTGAGGTTTCAATCTTATGTGTATTGTTGGCATAAATTTCAGATCTAATAGCTCCAATTCTGTTGGTAATGTGATACGTTCCTCCATCAACCGCAATAATTGGAACGATGGCTGAAAGTCCTTCGATGAGCTTTAAAATGCTTTCTTCAGGAACAATATTTCCAGTTAGAATAATTCCAGAAATGGTTGGATAATTAACGGATTCATTGGCTTGCAAAGCGCCTAATATAATATCCGAACGATCTCCAGGCGTAATAACCAAAGCATTATCATGCAAATGAACCAAGTAATTATGCAATTGCATGGCGCCGACACTAAAGTGGCCAATTTCATTATTTAAATAATTTTCTCCAAACAAAACTTTCGCATCTAATTCGTTTACAATTTCCTGCATTGTTGGGTTATTTAAACTCGAAATCAGCGGAATTGTATTTATCAATACATTAGATGGCAAACTTTTTTGAAGACTTTTAGTAACTAATTCTAAATTTTCTGGCTGTACCTTATTAGCAAAAACAGATAAAACTTCGACATCTTTTACTTTAAATGAATCATAAACCAAATAAAGACTGTCTACTAATTCTTCTAAGGTTTTTCCAATTCCTGAACCAATAATTATCGTGGGAATTCCGAGGTTTTTTGCGATTAAAACATTCAAATCTAGTTCTATTGAAGTTCCTTCTCCAGTAAAACTCGTTCCTTCAACTAGAACAAAATCAAAACGCTCTTCCAGTTTTTTATATTTTTCAATAATAAGGTCTAAAACCTCTCCTATTTTTCCTTTATTTTTCTTTTTGATTAATTTGCTTTTCGTAATTGCATAGGCATCTTCAAACTTAATATCAAGGTTGAAATAGGACAAAACTGTTTCAATATGATTGTCTTGTTCTCCATCTATAAAATCCTCAATTATAGGCCTAAAATACCCCACTTTAGCAGTTTTACCAATCAAAATACTCATCAAACCGAGTGTAATAATTGATTTTCCGCTGTTCTGATCGCTTGTGGCTATATATATTGCTTTACTCATATTTATTTATATTGATTCTAAAACAAAGGTAATCTAAATGATTTTTTTAATTGAAACAAACGTTAAAACCAACGTCTTTTTTTAAAATAAATAATAAGGGCTATAACCAATAAAAACATGGCTCCCATAACAATAAAATAGCCGTTTTTCGCACGAAGTTCTGGCATATAATCGAAATTCATTCCGTAGACTCCAACAATAAAAGTAAGCGGAATAAAGATGGCCGAAATAATGGTCAGCGTTTTCATAATTTCATTCATTTTTCGGCTTTGTTCCGAGAAATAAAAATTAGAAGCACTTTCTAATGAACTCATGTCTGACTCAATCTGCTCTAAAAGTTCTAAGCTTTTTTGATGGAGTCTAATAAAAAAACTAAAAGTCTCTTTTTCAATTCCATTATAAGTATCATCGTCTTTAATCGTTTTTAGATAATATAGTGAGTCTCGAAGCGGAATAATAGATCGCTTTAAAAAATTAAAGTTATCACGATGATTTTCAATCTTTTCTAAGATAATCGGATCAGCTCCTTTTTTAGTTAAATTGATTAATTCTTCAATTTTATCTTCCTCATCTTCAATCGTAATATAGAAGTTTTCCATTACAGCGTCCAAAAGCAGATAAAGAAGGTAATCTACTTTTTTAGTTCTCACAATTCCGGCATGCGTGCGAAGGCGTTCTCTAATATGAGTAAAGAAATCACTTCGCTTTTCTTGAAAAGAAATTAGAATTCCATCTTTTAAAATAAAACTAAGCTGTTCGACACTAATATTATCTGAATATTCAGAAGGCAAAAGCGATTTTATATTGAAGAATAAAATATTTTGCTGTTCTTCTAATTTGGTTCTTTTGGATGTATTTAAAATATCTGCCAATAAAAAATCATCCAGTTTAAAATGAGTACCAATTGTTTTTATTAAGCCAATATCATTTAATCCATGAATATTGAGCCAATTATTTTTAGTATAATCAATACAGCTATTTAAAGATTCAACTGTAAATTTCTCATATTCAACAACATCATTATCATCATAAACAAAAAGCTGCATTTCTGTTTTATGCTCTTTTTGTGTTCCGGTATACTCTAAAGTTATATGCTGAAGCTTGCGCCCTTTCTTGTATTTTATCTTTCTCATTCAAAAATGATTTATATAGTAATATTACAAAAAAGAATTCGAACGTGAAATGAGAATCGTTATTTTGTAAAAATGTTAACTAATATTAAATGTAATCTTTTTATTACTTTTAATATGTGGTTATAATCCATAAAAAAAACCGAGTCATTTCTGACTCGGTTTTCTATTTTAATACTTTGTACTAATTAATTAGTACTAAAGAATTATTTTACTTCTTCGAATTCAACGTCTTCAACATTGTCACCTTGCGATTGCTCTTGTTGTGGAGCTGCTTGTTGACCTTGTTCGCCTTGAGCGTACATAGCTTCTGTAGCTGTTTTCCAAGCTGCATTGATGTTGTCAAGAGCCGTTTGAATAGCTGGAATGTCTTGAGATTGGTGAGCCATTCTCAATTCAGTTAAAGCGTACTCTACAGCAACTTTGTGATCGTCAGCTAATTTGCTTCCTAACTCTTTCAATTGACTTTCTGTTTGGAAAATCATGCTGTCAGCTTCGTTTAATTTCTCAGCTCTTTCTTTAGCTATTTTATCAGCGTCAGCGTTAGCTTCAGCATCTTTTTTCATTTTTTCGATTTCTTCAGCTGTTAATCCAGAAGAAGCTTCGATACGGATATCGTGAGATTTTCCAGTTCCTTTGTCAGTTGCAGAAACTTTGATGATACCATTAGCATCGATATCAAAAGTTACCTCGATTTGAGGAACTCCTCTTGGTGCTGGTGGAATACCATCTAAGTGGAAACGACCGATAGTTTTGTTATCAGCAGCCATTGCTCTTTCTCCTTGTAATACGTGGATTTCAACAGATGGTTGAGAATCAGCAGCAGTAGAGAATACTTGAGATTTTTTAGTTGGGATAGTTGTGTTAGACTCAATTAATTTAGTCAATACACCACCCATAGTTTCGATACCTAAAGAAAGAGGCGTTACGTCAAGTAACAATACATCTTTTACATCTCCAGATAAAACTCCACCTTGAATAGCAGCTCCAATAGCAACAACTTCATCAGGGTTAACTCCTTTAGATGCTTTTTTACCGAAGAATTTTTCAACTTCGTCAGCGATTCTTGGCATACGAGTAGAACCTCCTACAAGGATTACTTCGTCGATATCAGATGTAGATAAACCTGCATCTTTTAATGCTTTAGCAACTGGCTCCATAGAACGTTTTACTAAAGTATCAGATAATTGCTCAAATTTAGCTCTAGATAATTTTTTTACTAAGTGTTTTGGTCCTGAAGCAGTAGCAGTTACGTAAGGTAAGTTGATTTCAGTTTCAGCAGAAGATGATAATTCAATCTTAGCTTTTTCTGCAGCTTCTTTCAAACGTTGCAATGACATTGGATCTAAACGTAAATCAATACCTTCTTCAGATTTGAATTCGTCAGCTAACCAGTCAATAATAACTTGGTCAAAATCATCTCCACCTAAGTGAGTATCACCGTTTGTAGACAATACTTCAAATACACCGTCTCCTAATTCAAGAACAGAGATATCAAAAGTACCTCCACCTAAATCGTAAACAGCAATTTTTTGATCAGTTCCTTTTTTATCTAATCCGTAAGCAAGTGCAGCAGCAGTTGGCTCGTTGATGATACGCATAACTTTAAGACCAGCGATTTCTCCAGCTTCTTTAGTAGCTTGACGTTGTGCATCGTTAAAGTAAGCAGGAACAGTAATAACTGCTTCAGTTACAGTTTGACCTAAATAGTCTTCAGCAGTTTTTTTCATTTTTTGAAGTGTCATTGCTGACAATTCTTGAGCAGTGTATAAACGACCGTCAATATCCACACGTGGCGTATTGTTGTCACCTTTTACAACACTGTAAGGAACTCTTTTTGCCTCTTCTTGAGTTTCAGCAAAAGTGTGTCCCATAAAACGTTTAATAGAAGCAATCGTTTTTGTAGGATTCGTTACCGCTTGTCTTTTTGCAGGATCACCTACTTTAATTTCTCCACCTTCAACAAAAGCGATGATAGATGGCGTTGTTCTTTTTCCTTCTGCGTTAGGAATAACAACTGCTTCGTTACCTTCCATTACAGAAACACAAGAGTTCGTCGTACCTAAGTCAATTCCGATTATTTTACCCATTTTTTATATATTTAATTTTGATATACTAATTTATAACTCAGGTGGCATAAGTCAATCTTTGTGCCAATATAAAAAACCAAAGTAAATTGTCAGTTTTAATATTGGCACACTAATAAACATCTGACAACATGACATTTTTAAAACCTGACAATCATGGCATATCAGGACTTTACGTGTCATTAATGCTTCTAAACTTTCAATTATATATTGAAATACTTACATTAGCATCATCCTAAAAATTCAATATTCGCCAAAATGGAAAATTACAGCATCATTATTTTTATTCTTGCCATTATTATAGGACTTTCTGCCTTTGCCGATACCATCAAACTGCCCCAGCCTATTCTTCTGGTTATTGTAGGCATTGCAATTGGTTTTATTCCGACAATGAACGAAATTGAAATTAATCCAGAAATTATATTTTTATTGTTTCTTCCTCCTTTATTATATGATGCTTCTTTTAATATTTCACCTAAAGATTTTAAAACTAATATCAATACAATAAGTACGCTGGCCATAACTTTAGTTTTTCTGACTACATTTTGGATTGCAGTAGTTGCCCATTATATGATTCCGAATATTACATGGCCTCTAGCATTTTTACTGGGAGCAATTCTTTCTGCAACAGATGCAGTAGCTGCTATAAGCATTACGAAAGGACTCGGAATTTCTCATAAAACCATAACTATTCTTGAAGGTGAAAGTTTAATTAATGATGCTTCTGCTTTAGTTGCATATCGTTTTGCTGTTGCTGCAGTAATGGGATCTGCTTTTATAATTTGGAAAGCAACACTTCAATTCGTTGTATTATTGGGAGGCGGTTTTTTAGTAGGTTTTATAATGGCAAAAATTTTGGCATTTATATTAAGCAGAGTGCATAAAAATGTAAATGTCACAGTAAGTTTCATGCTCTTAATGCCATTTGTAACGTATTTGATTGCTGAAAACCTGCATGTTTCTGGAGTAATTGCTGTAGTTATTTTAGGTCTTTCAATTGCGCGTTTCAGTAAAAAAATATTTCCAGAAAGCTTAAAAAACAGTTCTAGAAGCCTTTGGGACATTATTATATTTTTACTAAACGGATTAATCTTTATTTTAATCGGACTTAATTTTCGTTACATTTTAAAAGGTATTGACAATGATATGATTCTACCTTATATTGGATATGCTTTTATCATTACAATCGTGGCACTTTTGATTAGAATGGTCAGAATATTTCTTCAGAAAATAAACCTGCAAAAAACTTTTCAAAATAAAAAAAGCAAGCGAAAAATTAGTGAAGATGCGCTTTTAGATTTTAACAATAGCATTATTTTGGGCTGGTCAGGAATGCGCGGTATTGTGTCGCTAGCGATTGCTATAGGTCTCCCAAAAAACCTTCCGGACGGAACTCCATTTCCAGAACGAACTGTGATTATTTTTATTTCTGTTGCTGTCGTATTATTAACTTTGATTGGGCAGGGTCTTACACTTCCGTGGATAGTAAAGAAGCTTAATTCTAAAAAAGAATCTTAAAATTTAAAAATGCTAATTCAAAGTATAAAATTAAACGTATGAAAAAAATAATCTGTTTTGCATTTATCCTGATCGTTCAATCTTTTTACGCACAAGACAAAGTTGTAAAAAAACCTGAATATATAATTATAATCGATAATGAAATTTCTTCGATGGAAAAAGTTGAAAAATATGGCAATGAAGGCTATGTTAAATCGATGAATAAAGGTGTTTCTGAAGAAAAAAGAAATGAACTGGCGAAAAAATTCGGAGATAAAATTGGTGATAGAGAATTCATAGTTATAATTGAGCTTTATTCTGAAAAAGAAAAAAGTGAAAATGACAAAAAAAGAAATAATGGTGTAGCAGAAAAAGAAATGCTAAAAGAACCTCAGGAATATATTTTAAATATAAATGATAAAGCAATAGATTTTACTTTAAAGCTAATTGATGGCAAAGAAATAAAGCTTTCTGATCTAAAAGGCAAAGTCGTTCTTGTTAATTTTTGGGCAACTTGGTGCGCTCCTTGCTTAATGGAATTTTATGATATTCCAACAAAAATCCTCGGACCATTCAAAGATGATAATTTTGTATTTTTAGCAATTTCGAAAGGAGAAGCTGAAAATTTGGTTTCAAAAAAAGTAATGAAATTAAAAAAAGACGGACTTAATTTTAATTATGGAATTGATCCTGAGCAGAAAATATGGAACCAATATGGAATGAATTCAATTCCGAAAAACTTTCTAATCGATCAAAACGGAGTTATAAAATTTGTATCTACAGGAAATGCAAAAGGAAATTTAGAAAATATTGCAGTCGAAATTCGAAAATTGCTGTCAAATAAATAACATTCAGATTGGAAGTAATCTGAAATCAATTAAATTAATAATGTCAAAATCAACTGTATTTTTATCACTTCTTATTTTTTCAACCTCACTTTCTGCTCAAAAAAGCAATTTCAATAAAGAAATCACAAAAGTAAAAGGTGATCTAAACAAAGATGGCTTAATCGACTACGTTCAGGTTTTACAGGATACTGTAAGCGATACTTCGCCTTATAAACTTGATATTTATTTCGCTGAACAAAACGGATCTTTTAAACATATCCTTTCTACCACAAAAGCAATTGAACCTGCTTTTCCAAATGGCAAAAATGGTTTTCAAACTGGAAATGGTTTTGATGAAATTACAATTATAAAAGGAATTTTAAGTATTAATAACGAACTTTTGCGCGGTCATTTTGAGCATAAATTCCGATATCAAAATGGAAATTTCGAACTAATTGGTTTTTCTGAAGTATACTCAAACGGACTCGGCACAATGGGAAGGATTGACTTTAATTTATCCACAGGAATTCAGATTATTGAAACAGAACCATACGGCGAAGATGATTTTCCAAAAACACACACCAAAAAGAAAATCCTGATCAGGCCACTTCCTAAACTTCAGGATTTTGTTCCTTTTGAAAAAGAATACTATTAATAATTCTATCAATACTTCATTTTACAATAAACGATTTGGGTTTTTATTTGTAATTTCGATTTCTTATAAAAGGATGTTTTTCTGAGAAAATTATTTCGAAAAGCATTCTAATTACAATTAAAATACAATAAAAAATGGCTTCATTTATTAAAGAAATTTCTTTTCGCTGGTCAGATCTTGACCCAAATTTTCACGTTCGTCATAGTGCTTATTATGATTTTGGTGCACAGCATCGTATCGAAATCCTAGAAGAATTGGGCTTAACATTAAAAGTAATGCAAACGCAAGGCTTTGGACCCGTTTTGTTTAGAGAAGAATGTGTTTTTAGAAAAGAATTAAAACTTTCTGATAAAATCTTTATTCATACCAAAACATCAAAAATGAAAGCTGATGCTTCTCGCTGGTCTATCATTCACGAATTTAAAAGAGAAGATGATACACTTTGTGCTACCATTACTGTTGACGGTGCCTGGATGGACACAAAACTTAGAAAATTAGCTTCTCCAACTCCGGAAATTGCTATCGAAGCTTTGAATATTTTCCCTAAAAGCGAAGATTTTGTTGGATTATAAAAAATCTAATATGTTATAAATTATAAAATCCAAAAGACACATTTTACAGTTGTTTTTTGGATTTTTTTAAACTCTAAATTTATGATTGATTACTTCAAAGACTTTAGAATTGGTATTTTTATTGCAATCATAGCAATTACAACAATTATTTTAGGGGCCATTACTGATAAAGTACTGCGCTATTTTTTGTATCGAAAGCAAACCAATAAAGAGTATGATGCAACCGGTTTTAAGTTTTTGAAACATTTAATTATAACAGTAATTTACATTCTAGGTTTTGCTTTTGCTCTAATACAAATTCCAGAATTTAAAATTATCGGACATTCATTCTTAGCTGGTGCTGGAGTTATTTCGTTAGTGGCGGGTTTGGCTTCTCAACAGGCTTTAAGCAATATTGTAAGCGGGATTTTTCTAGTTATTTTTAAGCCTTTTCGAATCAATGACAAAATTACAATCAACAATTTTGTTGGTACTGTCGAAGACATTAATTTAAGACAAGTTGTTTTGAAAGATGCTGAAAACAACCGAATTATTATTCCAAATTCAGTTATCAGCAACCAGATTATTGTAAACACCAATATGCATGATACCAAATCTTGCAAAATAATCGAAATCGGAATTGGTTATGAATCTGATATCGAGAAAGCTCTAGAAATCATGAAAGAAGAAGTGGCTAAACATCCCTTTTTTATTGACACGCGAACAGCCGAAAGCAAGAAAGAAAAAACACCTCTTGTTATCGCACGCGTTGTTGCTTTAGCAGATTCGAGCGTTACGTTAAAAGCTTGGGCCTGGGCAAAAAATTCTACAGAAGGTTTTGTAATGTATTGCGATTTACTGCAAAGTATTAAAAAACGTTTTGATGAAGCGAATATTGATATTCCGTATCCGCAAAGCGTTGTAACATTGAAAAACACCGAAAAAGAGCAGTTATAGTTAAGTTAAGCTTATGAAATCTTCAATTATACCAATAGAAACTTTACATCTCTTCTCTATTTTAGATGAGTTGTTAATCGAGCTTTTAAAATCATTGAACGAAGAAGAATGGAATGCAAAAACAGTCTGTAAAAAATGGACAGTAAAAGATATTGCATCTCATTTATTAGACGGAAATTTAAGAGGCTTATCTATTTCTAGAGATTCTTTTTTTGGCGAAAAACCAGAAAACATTAATTCATATAACGATTTGATCGATTTTCTCAATCAATTAAATATGAGTTGGACGAGCGCCACAAAACGTCTTAGTCCGAAAGTCATAACTGAATTATTAGAAACTACCGGAAAACAATATACTGCGCATCTACAAACTTTAAATCCTTTTGAAAATGCGATATTTTCTATTGCATGGGCTGGCGAAGAAACTTCTCTAAACTGGTTTCATATTGCTAGAGAATACACTGAAAAATTCTTGCATCAACAGCAAATTAGAAATGCGGTTAACAAACCCGCTCTTTTAACCAAAAATTTATTTTATCCTTTTATACAGACTTTTATACAGGCTTTGCCTCATGTCTACAAAAATGTAAAAGCAGAGAATGGCACAATTATAACTTTGATTGTAACAACCGAGATTGGCGGTGAATGGAGTATTATTAAAAAAGAAAATAACTGGTCATTTATAGAATTGTTTGATGCTGAACCAACTTCAATTGTAAAAATAAGTCCAGATGATGCCTGGCTTTTATTCTCTAAAGGAATGACTCCTGATGATGCTAAAGAAAAAGTTGAAATTATTGGCAAAAAAAATCTTGGTGAAATGGCGCTAAACACTGTTGCTGTTATGGCGTAAAGAAAATACAAATTTTCTGATAATTTTAAGACTTTAATTTTTGGTTTTAAAATGGTTAAGTTTAATTTTATAGAAGTTGCAAAACTTAATCCTTAAAAAATGAAAAATATAAAACTTATAATGCTGTTACTTCCTCTTTTTTGTTTTTCGCAAGAAGAAAAAATAAAAGCTTTAGATATAAATTTAAGCAATTACGAATATCCTTTTCCTGTAAAGTTTTTAGAATTAAACAACCAGCGTCAGTCTCTAAAAATGGCTTATATGGATATAACTCCTGAAAACTATAACAACAAAAATATTGTTTTGCTTCACGGAAAAAATTTCAACGGAGCGTATTGGGAAACTACTATAAAGGCACTTACAAAAGAAGGTTTCCGCGTCATTGTTCCGGATCAGATTGGGTTTGGAAAATCATCCAAACCAGATAATTTTCAGTACACTTTTCAGCAATTGGCAGAAAATACCAAGAAGCTTTTAGATCAATTGGGCATTCAAAAAACAACTATTTTAGGACATTCAATGGGCGGAATGTTAGCCACAAGATTTGCTTTGATGTATCCTGAAACTACTGAAAAATTAGTTCTTGAAAACCCAATTGGCTTAGAAGATTGGAAACTTGTAGTTCCTTACAAACCTGTTGAATGGTGGTACGAATCAGAATTAAAACAAAATTACCAAGCGATCAAAAAATATCAAATGGAAAATTATTATGATGGAAAATGGAATGCAACTTTTCAAAAATGGGCAGAACTCGGCGCTGGCTGGACTTCAGCTCCTGATTACAATAAAGTAGCTTGGAATTCTGCTCTGCTGTACGACATGATTTTTACCCAGCCTGTTTTATACGAATTCAAAAACATCAAAAGTCAAACGCTTTTAATCATCGGAACAAGAGATAAAACAGCTTTAGGAAAACAGTTGGCGCCTGAAGAAGTCAGAAAAACAATGGGAAATTATGCTGAACTGGGCAAAAAAACTCAAAAAGCGATTCTAAACTCAAAATTAGTTGAAGTACCAAATACAGGGCATTTGCCTCATATAGAATCTTTCGATCAATTTATAAAACCATTAATTGTATTTTTGAAACAATAAAAAAAACACTAATCTAAAACTAAAAATATATGTTTACAATCGAACAAATTAAAGAAGCACATTCTAAAGTAAAGACCGGAGCAGATTTTCCAAACTACATACAAGATTTAATTATTTTAGGTGTTAAAGGTTACGACACTTTCGTGAATGACGGCCATGTCGAATATTATGGCGTAAACAATTACACGGTAACATCTGATGAAAAATACAATCCGATAAAAATTGCTCCAACTGCAAACAAAGAGCTTTTTATAGAATTTTTAGTAAAACATCAAAGTGGAGAAACAGATTATCTTACCTTCTGTAATCATTCAGGACAATGCGGAATTGCAAAATGGAGAGTTGATATTATCGAAATGACCTGCACTTATTATGATCTCGCGAATAACGAAATATTGATCGAAAAAATTCCTGATTAATTCATCTAAACAAAACGTCATGCTGTTTTTTATTTCTAAAAAAGGTTTTTTAATTGCACTTATATGCAGTTGCTTTTTTGGATTTTCTCAAACGAAAAAAGAAGATGCAAAATTTAAAGTAATTGCTTTTTATACCGCAAAAAACGATCAGGCGCATATTAGCTTTGTTCATGAAGCCAATAAATGGTTTCCGAAAATGGCTGAAGTAAACCATTTTGAATATGATTCAACCAGTAATTGGGACAATATGAATGCGGAATTCTTAGCCAATTATCAAGTTGTTTTGTTTTTAGACACAAGGCCAGAAACACAAAGTCAGCGAGAGGCTTTTCAAAAGTTTATGGAAAATGGCGGTGGGTGGATTGGTTTTCACTTTTCGGCTTTTGCCTTAAATGATTCGGATTATCCTCAAAATTGGGACTGGTATCACAATACTTTTTTAGGTTCTGGTGAATATGGAAGCAATACTTGGAGACCTACTTCGGCAGTTTTGAGAGTTGAAAATAAACATCAAATAACTAGAAATATCCCCAAAGTTTTCACATCTGCGCCAAACGAATGGTATCGATGGAGCAATGATTTAAGAAAAAATCCGGACATTCAAATTATTTTAGCTATAGACGAAAGCAGTTTTCCGCTAGGAACAGGACCAAAACAAAACGAAATTTGGCATAATGGTTATTATCCTGTCGTGTGGACCAACAAAAACTATAAAATGCTGTATGTAAACATGGGGCACAATGATATTGATTATGAAAATGGCACCAATAAAACCCTTTCATATACTTTTGAAAATAAAGCTCAAAGCCAATTAATTCTAAATTCTTTACTTTGGGTGGGAAAGTCAAAAAATAAAACAAATAAAGATGTCCAATAAAATTTCTCCAATTATAAATCCTGACGAATTACTTCAATTAAAAAATTTATCTGAAATTATAATAATTGATGCTAGAGCTGGAATAAATGCCGAAGAAAATTACAACAAAGAGCATTTAAAAGGTGCTCGGTATATCGATTTGAATCGGGATTTGGCAACCGTTGAAAATAATCCTGCAAAGGGCGGTAGACATCCTTTGCCGTCTTTCGAAAAGTTTTCTGAAGTACTTTCCAGAGTCGGAATTTCTCCTGAAAATCATGTTATTATTTATGATGATAAAAACGGATCAAATGCTGCGGCGCGATTTTGGTGGATGCTAAGAGCTATCGGGCATGAAAAAGTTCAGGTTTTAAATGGAGGTTTGCAGCAAGCTATAAAAGCTGGCTTTGCAACAAGTGATGCAGTTGAAACTTTTGCAAAAGCAGAAAAATACCCAATTTCAGAATGGAAATTCGCCTTAGCCGATATTAATGAAGTTGAAAAAGCACGAAAAAACGATAAAAATATTGTACTTGATGTAAGAGATAAAAATCGTTTTGATGGACTGACAGAACCTTTAGATTTAATTGCCGGTCATATTCCAGGAGCAATAAATGTGCCGTTTAGCGAAAATTTAAATGAAGAAGGATTTTATAAATCTGCAACAGCATTAGCTTCTAAATATTCAGAAATTTTAGGAAAAGTAAACCCTGAAAATGTAATCGTACATTGCGGATCAGGAGTTACTGCCTGCCACACTTTATTAGCAATGGATTATGCCGGAATTGCAATTCCAAAACTATACGTAGGATCTTGGAGCGAATGGTCGCGCAACGATCGCCCCATGGCAACAAAAGAAACAAAATAATAATTAAGATTAAGAAATGCAGCACTGGGATATACTTTTATCAAATCAGGTTAACAAAAAAGCTTTTATAGATACATTACTTTCTGGCGAAGCAAAAGAAGAATTAGCAGTTTTTAACAATCAAAAAGGAATTTTGTTTTCAGATATTGCTATTGAAAAATTTATCGAAAAAGAATACCAATATGACACTGTTGAAGCATCTCCAGAATCGAACAGACAATTGAGAACTTTTTCTTCTGGCGAACGTAAAAAAGAATTTTTAAAATACTGCATCAATCAAAATCCTGATTTTATCATTTTTGATAATCCTTTTGACCATTTAGATCAGGCATCGAGAGTTCTTTTAGCACAATCTTTAGAAAAATTAACGGATACTATTGCAATTATTCAACTGGTAAATCGCGTTGCTGATGTGCTTGATTTTGTCCCGAATAAAGCTCAGATTAAAGACAATTCATTTGAATTGCATCCGATTTCAAAAACCGAAAATCATTTTAAAACCTTTAATACTTCAGCTATTCCAAAAGCTATAGAAGCGCATAATTTCCACGAAAGTGTATTAATTAAAATGGAGAATGTTTCGGTTAGTTATGATGATAGAAAAATCGTAGACAACATTTCATGGACAATAAAACAAGGTGAATTCTGGCAGTTAATTGGTCCAAACGGCGCCGGAAAAAGCACTATTTTATCTTTGATTACGGGTGACAATCCAAAAGGATTTGGTCAGAATTTATTTTTATTTGGAAGAAAAAAAGGAAGCGGTGAAAGTGTTTGGGACATTAAAAAACAAATCGGAATCTTTACTACTTCTATGACTGACCTTTTTCAAAAAAACCACAGTTTAGAACAAATGATTCTGTCCGGTTTTTTTGATTCCATCGGACTATATAACCAGCCTTCAGCTCTGCAGACTAAAATAGTGGATCAATGGCTCGAAGTAATTGAGATGAATCATTTAAAAAAGAAGCGTTTCACAGAACTCTCCGTTGGTCAGCAAAGAGTGGTACTTATTGTGCGTGCGGTTTTAAAACACCCGCCTTTACTAATTCTAGATGAACCAGTTGAAGGCCTGGATGACGAAAATGTAGATCTGGTAATCCAGCTTATTAATACAATCAAACAAGAAACAAATGTGAGTATTTTATATGTCTCACATCGCATAGAATCTGGCCTCGCTCCTACTTCTGTTTTTGAACTATTGCCAAAATCAACTGGATCAATTGGCAAAATAAAATATCATTCAGAATTAAATTAAACACAAATTCCACTAATTTACAGGAAATTAATCTGTGTAAATTAGTGGAATTCTATTTAAATTATCTAATTGATAAATTATCTAATTAATTCTCTTCCTCGTCAGTATTGTGCGATTTTACATAATTGCGCCATTTCTCAATACAATCCTGAAAATCTTGTGGCAGTTCTGTATCAAAACGCATCATTTCTCCAGTTGTCGGATGCACAAAACCAAGTGTTTTAGCATGCAGTGCCTGACGTGGCAATGCCTTAAAACAATTCTCGATAAACTGTTTGTATTTTGTAAACGTAGTTCCTTTCAAAATCAAATGTCCGCCATAACGCTCATCATTAAACAACGGATGCCCGATGTGTTTCATATGTGCACGAATCTGGTGTGTCCTTCCGGTTTCTAATTTGCAAGAAATCAAAGTGACATAACCAAAACGTTCTAAAACTTTATAATGGGTAATTGCAGGTTTCCCTATTTCTGGATCAGCAAAAACAGCCATTTGCATACGGTCTTTTAAGTGTCTGGCAAGATTTCCTTCAATTGTACCTTCTTCTTGAGCTACATTTCCCCAAACAAGGGCAATATACTCACGTTCAGATGTTTTTGCTTCAAACTGCTTTGCCAAATGCGTCATTGCAGCTTCTGTTTTAGCCACGACCAAAAGTCCAGAAGTATCTTTATCAATTCTATGAACTAAACCGGGACGTTCACTGCTGTTCATTGGCAAATTATCAAAATGATGTGCCAAAGCATTTACTAAAGTTCCGGTATAATTTCCGTGACCTGGGTGCACAACCATTCCAGGCTCTTTATTAATCAATAAAAGAGCATCATCTTCATAAACGATGTTTAGCGGAATATCTTCTGGAAGAATATGATTTTCAAACGGCGGATGCGATAACATAACAGTCACAACATCAAACGGTTTTACTTTATAATTTGATTTTACCGGAATATCATTTACAAAAATGTTTCCTTCTGTTGCTGCGTTCTGAATTTTATTTCGAGTCGCATTCTGAATCAAATTCATTAGATATTTGTCAATACGCAAAAACGCTTGACCTTTAGGGACTTCAAATCTAAAATGTTCGAATAATTCGTCTTCTAGATCTAAATTTTCAATATTATTGTTCATCTTTTGGGGTTTCTTCAGCTGGCGCAGCTAAACTATCATTCGCCTGACTTTCATCTACATAACTCGCTTTTCCATCACCTAAAACTAAATCAATTTTAGACGCTTTCAGTACGCGGTCTCCTACTTTCAAGTTTCTTCCTTTATAACGCATCTCTAAAACCATATCTTTTCCAAGATTCGGAATATACGTAATTGTTCCTGCTTCAAGCCCTAAAGCTTTCAATGTAGGAACTGCTTCACGATATGTTTTTTCTATTAAATCAGGAATTCTGACAGATGAAAATCCTGATGCATTAATTTTAATATATATTTTTCTTCCCACTTTTACTTTAGTTCCTGGCAACGGATCCTGCTCCACAACACTATATTTTGGGAACTCACTTCGGTAATCAACACTATCCAAAAGCACATAATCTAAGTCTAGCTCGTCTAGCTTTTCTTCTACTTGCTCTTCAGTCAATTTAGATAAATTCGGAACGGCAATTTCATGTCCGTGATCAGTTGTAAAAGTTAACCAATGCATAAACAAATAACCTAAAACAGCAATAATAGCTGCCGCAATTAATACTTGCACGAAAAAAACTCGGCTTGTTAAATACTGACGTAAACTCATAAATTTATTTTTATTAGAGGCAAAGATAAAGCTATTTCGTTTCAAAAAAAATGATAATTTTGTTTTAAGCAAGAAAGCTTTTAATACACCTTATAAAGGCGAAAAAAAAAGCACACTTATTCAACATATTTAAACAGATAACCGCAGATTTATACAATTTTTGAATTCGCTCAAAATTTGTGGATTCGTGGCAAAACTTGAAACTTGAAACAAAATAAAACTTTAAACAAAAATATATAATGAAAAACATAGCCATTATCATGGGCGGATATTCAAGTGAATATAAAATTTCTCTCATCTCAGGAAACGTAGTGCATCAATATCTTGACAAAACAAAATATAACGGATTCCGTATTCATATTTTTAAAGAAAAATGGGTTTATGTAGACGAAAACAATGCTGAATATTCGATTGATAAAAATGATTTTTCAGTAACGGTAAACGATCAAAAAATTACTTTCGACTGTGTTTTCAACGCCATTCACGGAACTCCCGGTGAAGACGGATTAATGCAGGCTTATTTCGAATTATTAGGAATTCCGCAATCGTCTTGCGATTACTACCAATCAGCACTTACATTTAATAAACGTGATTTACTATCGGTTTTAAAGCCATACGGAATCAAAACGGCGATTTCTTATTATTTAAATAAGGGAGATGTTATCAATACTGCAGAAATCGTTAAAAAAGTAGGTTTGCCTTGTTTTGTAAAACCAAATAAGGCCGGTTCAAGTTTCGGAATTTCAAAAGTAAAATCTGAGACTGAACTGCCAATTGCAATTGAAGTTGCCTATAAAGAAGATAATGAAATTATTATAGAAAGTTTTCTTGACGGAACAGAAGTTTCTGTTGGAGTAATTAATTATAAAGGAGAAATAAAAGTATTGCCAATTACTGAAATTGTTTCTGACAATGATTTTTTTGATTACGAAGCTAAATACGAAGGTAAATCTCAAGAAATTACACCGGCAAGAATCTCTGACGAATTAACTCAAAAAGTAGGAGAAACTGCAAAACGTGCTTACGAAGTTTTAAAAATGAAAGGTTTCTCTAGAAGTGAATTCATTATCGTAGACAACGAACCTTATATGTTGGAAATGAATACGATTCCAGGTTTAACAACCGAAAGTCTGATTCCGCAACAGGCAAAAGCAGCGGGAATATCTCTTGAAGATTTATTTACAAACGCGATTGAGCTAGCACTTTTGTAAGTTACTAAGATACTAAGGTTCTGAGACTCTAAGATTTCAGAACCTTACTTTTTTATATTTTAAAATATCCTTGACAAAAACTAAAAAACGTAGAACCTTACTACCTCATAACCTTAGTAACTAAAAAAAATGAAACAAATATTTGAATGGAATAGAGTATTTTATAATGATTTGCCGGAAAACTTTGCTCTAGAAGTTGTATTTCGTTCCACAGTTATGTTCATCATTCTATTGCTAACCTTGAAATTAGCAGGAAAACGAGGTGTAAAACAATTATCTATTTTTGAAACTGTAATAATTATTGCATTAGGCTCTGCTGCCGGAGATCCTATGTTTTATGAAGACGTTGGAATTGTACCTGCAGCAATAGTATTTACAGTTATTATTATTTTATATCGCTCCGTGACCTGGCTTACTGGAAAAAGCAAAAAATTTGAAGAATTTATAGAAGGCAAAACAGAATGTTTGATCAACGACGGCAAATTTTCTATATCGACTTTCAAAAAAGAAAGCTTGGCGCAGGATGAATTTTTCTCTGAGCTTCGCATCAAATCTATTGAACATTTAGGTCAGATAAAACATGCTTTTATAGAAACAAGTGGCGAAGTAAGTGTTTTCTTTTATAAAGATGAAGAAGTAAAATACGGATTGCCTATTTTGCCGGCGGCTTTCAATAAAAAAAGCAAGAATATTTCCATCGATGGTATTCATGCATGCACTTTTTGCGGTCATACCGAAGAACAAAAGATAGGTACAGCCAAATGTAAAGTTTGCCAAAAAGAGGAATGGGTTGAGGCAATTAATACAAAAAGAATTACTTAAAAAATTAATTTAATTTCAAAATAAAGCCTTTGTGCCTTTGTGCCTTTGCAGCTTTGAACCTTAAAAGAAAAAAAATGCGAAAAGCCATATTTCCAGGATCATTCGACCCCATTACACTTGGTCACGAAGATATTATCAAAAGAGGAATTTCTCTATTTGATGAGATCGTAATTGCAATTGGAGTCAATGCCGAAAAAAAATACATGTTTTCATTAGAAGAAAGAAAGCGTTTTATTGAAGAAACCTTCAAAGATGAACCTAAAATCAGTGTAATAACATATGAGGGTTTGACAATTGATTTAGCAAAAAATCTAAAAGCCCATTTCATTTTGAGAGGCCTAAGAAATCCAGCCGATTTTGAATTCGAAAAAGCAATTGCACATACTAATAGACGTCTTTCTAAAATTGAAACCGTATTTTTATTAACCGCTGCAAAAACCTCATATATAAGTTCAAGTATTGTTCGTGATGTATTACGAAATGGCGGTGAATATGAAATGTTGGTTCCGGATGCTGTTAGGGTTAAGAAATAAAAGCAACATCCGTTTCAACACGCAAAATCAGTAAGAAACACCCAAAACATAAACTTGCAGGCGAAGCAAATTATAAGTAATTTCGCATTTTAAATAAAACAAAATAATGAGCATCGAAAGAGAATTAAACAAACGAAGCGGATCTAAATGCGAACTTTGTGGCGCCGAAGAAAACCTAAAAGTATATCAAGTATTGCCAACAAAAAAAGGCGGTATTGAAGAAGCTATTTTAGCGTGTAATACCTGTATAGACCAAATTGAAAACCCTGATAATGTCGATTTAAATCACTGGAGATGTCTTAATGACAGTATGTGGAATGAAAATACAGCCGTACAAGTGGTAGCTTGGAGAATGCTGAGCCGTTTGCGCGCTGCAGGCTGGCCACAAGAATTGCTTGATATGATGTATTTAGACGAAGATACATTGGCTTGGGCACAAGCAACTGGCGAAGGCGAAGACGACGAAAACAAACTGGTTCACCGTGACAGCAATGGTGTAATTTTAGAACATGGAGATTCTGTAGTTTTAATCAAAGATCTAAAAGTAAAAGGATCAAGCATGGTTGCTAAACAAGGAACTGCCGTTCGAAACATCCGTCTAGATCACGAAAACGCTGAATATATTGAAGGAAAGGTAGATGGCCAGCAGATTGTGATTATTACACAATATGTGAAGAAAATTTAAATTTCTCGTCTCAGTTTTCAGACTGTTCAATGATAGAAAATACTGCAAATAAAAAGGCTATTCAAAATTTGAATAGCCTTTTTATTGTATTTAAATTTCATTAGGGTTTTTACTTAAAACAATAAAAACCTGAAACTGAAAATTATTTTTGAAATAATTTATTGATCTGATCTTTTACAAATGGCTCAGAAATACTGCTTGTTGCTGCAGAAGCTTCTTTACTTGAAACCATAAACTGAACTGTAGCTTTTTCTGGAATAACACTTCCTGTGTAGTGCAGCCAAATGAAATTATTAGGCAATTCTAATTTAATATCATACAAAGGATTTGCGCCAAAACCATTCATGATAATACTGTAAAGACTTGCATAATCATTATTAACATTTTTAAAAGTAAACTTTCTTAAAGTTGACCCTTCATCATCGTTTTGAATACTTGTGTAATATACAGTATATTCATCTCCAATTTTTTGAATGTAGTTGTTATTTACTTTTCCTAATTTTTCAACCGGTACAGTTTCGATAACTTTAATTTGTGCGAAAGACACAACACTAACCAACAAAATGGCAATCGTAATAATTCTTTTCATAATTAATTTGGGGTTTATTATTTACTAGCACAATAAACGCAGAAATTATGATAAATTAAAGTCCTATTCGTTAATTTATTAACAAAAAATTAAGATTGGTGTTTACAATTGCTTTAAAGCCAAGAAGATCAACAGCTAAAACATTGAATTACAATAAATTAAATAATTTTTTATTTAATAATTCAAGTTATAAATCGACCAAAATTAAGGAATCTTAACCGATCAAAATGGGCTAATATTGTAAATATTTAATTACAAAATGGCTTTTTTGAGCTTAAAAAAGTAATGAATTTTACTCGTGATTTAGGCTAAAAAAACCTCAAACACGATCGCTCCTACAAAAAAACTATCTTTCTTCCTCTTTCTTTACCACTTTTCTGGCGACTTCAATTTTGAATTTCTTGCCTTTCATTTTTTCGTCTTTGATATTTTTCAGCAGGTCTTTTACCTTATTGTATCTTACTGCTGCAAACGAAATAAAATCTTTAACTTCGATTAAACCTAAATCGCCTTTTTCAAGTTGTCCCTTTTGAGAGAAGAATCCAACAATATCAATTTTATTCAGTTTTGTTTTCTTTCCGCCACTAATATAAATGGTTTGATATTCCGGTGGTTTCGGTAAAGTGGTTGCGTCGTCTACTTTCAGCACATCCATTTCGTAGTCGATATAATCTAATTTTTTTTCACTTTCGTGGATGATAATATACGCCGTTCCAGAAGCCTGCATACGTGCTGTACGACCATTACGATGCGTAAATTCATCTTCTTTAAGCGGTAAGTGATAATGAATTACATGTTTCATTTCAGGAATATCCAATCCACGAGCCGCTAAATCAGTTGTAATTAAGTAACTCATACTTCCATTTCTAAACTGAATCAAAGCGCGCTCACGCTCGTCTTGATCCATTCCACCATGATAATACGTCGCGTAAATTCCTTTTTCGTTTAATGTGTCACTAATGCGTTCTGCAGCATCACGATGATTACAGAAAATAATAGCCGACTCCGATTTTAGAGAACAAATCAGTTTGAACAAACTTCCTAATTTGTCTTTGGCTGGCGAAACAATCATTTTCATCGAAAGATTCGCTTTTTCTTCTTCCTCTGGAATAAAATCTAAAACGGTCGGATTTATCACTCGCGTATATCTCGGAATTTCAATATCTGATGTTGCTGAAACCAAAACACGTTTGTTCAGCTTCGTTAATTTTCCAATAATATAAGACATTTGCTCATGGAAGCCCAATTGCAGTGATTTGTCAAATTCATCCAAAATTAAAGTCTGAATTTTATCTGTACGAAAAGTATCTCGGTCAATATGATCTGCTATTCTGCCTGGAGTTCCTATTAAAACTGCCGGTGGATTGCTCAAATTTTTAATTTCGGT
Source organism: Flavobacterium sp. JLP (assembly GCF_015350755.1). Lineage (NCBI taxonomy): Bacteria > Pseudomonadati > Bacteroidota > Flavobacteriia > Flavobacteriales > Flavobacteriaceae > Flavobacterium > Flavobacterium sp. JLP. The sequence continues at coordinate 655,109 of NZ_JADKPS010000001.1, forward strand.
ATCAATTGAGTGTCCACCATAACAGATGTTCACTTTATATTGAGTTCCCATTTTTTTCCAAACCTGCTCGATCTGCAGACCCAATTCGCGCGAAGGCACTAAAATTAAACATTGAACTGAAAGTATTTCAGGCTGTAATAATTCTAAAACTGGAAGCAAAAAAGCCAACGTTTTTCCAGATCCTGTTGGAGAAAGAAGCAAAATATTGTTATCATTTAAAATTGCATCTTGAGCAACTTCTTGCATTTCGTTTAGGCTTTCAATTCCTAAATTCGAAAGTATATTGTTGAAATGGTGATTTTTATTCATTTTGCAAAAGTAGCGAAAAAAAGTTGTTTCAGGTTTTCTTGTTTCAGGTTTCAGGTGTTTTACCGCAAAGACAAAGATCACGCAAAGTTCGCAAAGATTTTTTATTTAATCTCGCAAAGCCGAGAAGTCACAAAGTTATATTCACAAAGCTTTGCGACTGTCTTTTATAAAAGCTATATAGTAAAATAAACTTTGCGTGCTTTGCGGTAAAATGACAAAGTTGCTCTACTCCTACTTCAACCTGAAACAAATAAAACTTTATATTTGAATTTTATATTAAATCTAAAACCATGAAACTTTTTACCTTTCTCATTTCACTTTTCACCATCACAATTTTCGCTCAAAACAATAAAAAATACGATACTTTTTTTGAAAAGGGAAACGGAAATCAATCGGCTTCTTATCAAGAAACTATTGCTTATTTTAAGCTTTTAGCCAATAATTTTCCAACGATTCAGATTAAGGAAATGGGATTGACAGATTCTGGCGAACCTTTGCATATGGTAACTTTTAATCCTGACGCAGTATTTGATTTTGACAAAATTCAAAAAACTAAAGCCGTTCTTTTTGTCAATAACGGAATCCACGCTGGAGAGCCAGACGGAATCGACGCTACAATGCAATTTTACAGAGATTTAGCCATTGGAAAACTAAAAGCACCAAAAAACACTGTACTAGTTTGCATTCCGGTTTATAATATTGGAGGCGCTTTAAACCGAAATTCTACAACTCGCGCCAACCAAGACGGACCTGAAATTTATGGTTTTAGAGGAAATGCGAGAAACTATGATTTGAACCGGGATTTAATAAAATCTGACACGCGAAATACTAAGAGTTTTGTGGAGATTTTTCAGAAAATAAATGCCGATGTTTTTATTGATAATCACGTAAGCAACGGTTCTGATTATCAATACAAACTGACTTATATCATGACGGAGCACAACAAATTAGGATCTGTTTTGGGTGATTTTATGAATAATGAAATGATGCCTGCTTTGGTAAAAGATCTGCAGAAAAAGAAAATCGAAACAACGCCTTACGTAGACTCTTTTAAAGATACTCCAGACAAAGGTTTTGGGCAATTTGTTGATAGTCCGCGATATACTACGGGTTATACTTCTTTGTTTAATACGATTGGATTTGTGGTGGAAACTCACATGTTAAAAAAATATGCTGAACGTGTAAAAATGACATATGAATACATGAAATCGACTTTGGATTTTACCGATGCTAATTATCAAAAGATCAAAGAACTCAGAGTAAAAAATCTCGAACAATATCAACCAAGAAAACCATATACCTTGCAATGGGAATTAGACAGTACAAAGGCTACTACTTTTTCATTTTTAGGCTATGAAGCAAGTTATAAAAAGAGCGACGCCACAACTGGAAATCGTTTGTATTATGACCGAAGCAAACCTTATAAAAAAGATGTTCCGTATATAAAAGAATTCAAATCACTAAAAGATGTTGTTATTCCGTCTGCTTATATCATTCCGCGTGGTTATTGGAATATTATTGATCTGCTGAAAAACAACAACATAACTTTTTCTCAGCTGAAAAACGATACCATTATTGAGGTTGAAAGTTATAGAATTGCCGATTTTAAAACCGTACCGTCTGCCTACGAAGGACATTATTTGCACAGAAATACAACTGTAACTTCTAAGATTGTAAAAATGGCTTTTGCCGAAGGAGATTATCTGATTCCTACAAATCAAAAAGGCGTAAAATATTTAGTTGAAGTTTTTGAACCAGAAGGTGTTGATTCATTTTTTAATTGGAATTTCTTCGACCCAATTTTACAGCAAAAAGAACATTATTCGGAATATATTTTTGAAGATACTGCGGCAAAACTTTTAAAAGAAAATCCAACTTTGAAAGCGGAATTTGACGCTAAAAAAGAATCTGACGCTACATTTGCTAAAAATCCTGATGCGCAGTTAGATTGGATTTATAAACACTCTGTTTATTATGAGAAGGCACATTTGCAATATCCTGTTTATCGTATTTTGTAGTTTTTTTTAACCGCAAACTTCGCTAAGATTTTTTAATTTTGAGGGATTTTGACATATAGTAAGATCGCAAAGCTTTTAAGATGATCTTCCAATGGCGCGGATTTGCAATCCGTGCTATTGGAAAGAAATCAAAATAATCACCGAGGCTTAGGGAGTGGTACGCCCAACTTATCATCTTATATTTTTAACATCTTAATACGCAACTTTTTTGAATATATTTTACTACAGAATATAACTCAATAAAGATTAAGATGAAAAAAATAATGATGTTGCTCGCTGGATTTTTAGCTGTTTCCTGCTCTAATGATGATATAGTAAGTAGTGCTCCCCAAAAAAAACTTTCTTCTATTAAAATGAATTATTATCAGAATGATAAATTAATGACTTTTAGAAATTTTACCTTTTTGAATGATCAGTTAGTTACGATTAAGTATCAAGAGTCAGCCTGCGAAGATTATACGTATAACATTCAAGGACTGGTTTCTCAAATCTTGATTTATAATTTAAGTGGAAGGTTGATTACTACAATAACTTATTCTTATGATACTGCAGGCAGAATAACAGAAAAAAGCTTTAAAACTTTTGTAACAGATACTGGAGAGCCCGTAAATGTTAATTTTGTATTTACTCATCTTGCTGACAAAATAGTGGTTGCAAAAACCTATAACGGTGATATTCAGAACGAAGAAATATTAATGAATTCGAATAAAAAAATTATAAAACAAGTATTAAAACCAGATATTCATTCAGCAACATTTCAGTATGAAAATGATAATGTTACCAGTTCTAAAACATTCATTTTTAATTTAGAATCAACCGAATCTTATTCTTATAATACTTTAAAAAATGATTATAATTATAGAAAATACATTTTTGGAAACGAATGGAAATTAAATGATTATTTGGATACTTTTGATAGTGGCTCAACTTATTTTGTATATCTACAATCAGAAAATTTAATTTCAGAATACACCTCAAGTCCGTCTAGAATTGATAATTCATCTGATAAAACTGCAGTTTATAAGAGGATATTTACGTACAACTTTAACGATCAAAAACAAATATACAAGGAAACTGAAATATATTCTAGAATTGTTGATGAAACAACAGAAAATATAGGTAAAAGTGAATTTATATATACCTATAAGTAGGTTTTAAGTTGCTAAGATTCTAAACTAAGGAATTACTTTCAGTATTTTTACTGTTGATTCCTTAGTTTAGAACCTTAGTTCTTTTTTCTTGATTCTTGATTCTTTTTTCTTAATTCTTAATTCCCACCTTAATCTTCAACCGAAACTTCATCTTTTTCTGCAAACAGCAATTTAATGTTTTCGTAAGAATTTTTTAAAGCTTCTTTGATTTGTTCCGGGTTTAGCCAAGCTACTTTTTCAATTCCTTCTTCGATTTGTCCTTGCGGTGTTCCTTCAAAATCAGATTGCATTTCGAACCAATGTGTGATTTTGAGTTTGTATTTTCCGTTGCGTTTAAAAACGTGATAGGTTTTTTGAAGTTTATGTGTAATTCGGAGCTGGTTTACGCCAGTTTCTTCTTCAACCTCTCGCATGGCGGTGGCTTCGATGTCCTCGCCTTTCTCGATTCCGCCCTTCGGAAGATCCCATTTTCCGTTTCTGAAGATAAATAAAACCTCGCCTTTTTTATTGTATACAAAACCTCCTCCAGCTTTATTTACCGGAATTTTGGCTTTGAGTGTTTTCATAATCTCACTTTCGTCAGGATGATATAAACAGGCTTTTTGAATTTTATTTTGGAACATTTTAACTATAAGCTGTTCTATATCAATACTTTCTAACAAGAACAATTGAAAATCTGTTTCTTTCGAGATTTCATTTGTCAAAAAAAGTGGTTTGTCGTTCACAAAAACTTTATACATTTGTATTATGATTTTTAATAAAGATACTGCCGAAAAAACAGCCGAATTGCTTTTGCAAATAAATGCAATTAAATTGAATCCCGAAAATCCTTTTACATGGGCTTCTGGTTGGAAATCTCCTATTTATTGCGATAATAGGTTAATTCTTTCATTTCCGATCATCCGAAACTATGTTCGAGATGAGTTTGCGAAGAATATTGAAAAACAGTTTGGAAAACCAGACGTAATTGCTGGTGTGGCCACTGGAGCTATTGGAATTGGTATGCTGGTTGCTGAAAGCCTTGGTTTACCCTTTGTATATGTGCGTCCAGAAGCAAAAAAACACGGAAGACAAAATCAAGTTGAAGGTTTTTTACAAAAAGGACAAAATGTTGTAGTTGTTGAAGATTTAATCAGCACAGGAAACAGCAGTTTGATGGCTGTAGAAGCTTTACGCAATGAAGGTGCAAACATTAAAGGAATGGCGGCAATTTTTACATACGGCTTTAATGTAGCTGAAGAGAACTTTAAAGGCGCTAATATCGATTTGTATACATTGAGTAATTATGAAAATTTATTGGATCTAGCGGTTCAAAAACAATATATTACAGAAGATCAGCAATCTACTTTGCAAGAATGGAGCGTTAGTCCTTCTACTTGGGAAGTGGAATAGATTCTTAGATTCTTAGATTCATAGATTCTTAGATTCTTAGATTCTTAGATTCTTAGATTCTTAGATTCTTAGATTCTTAAAAATCGCTTCGCTCTTTTTAAGAATTTGGGATTTAAATTATGGAATTAGCTTAAAAAAAACTTAGCGCACTTGCGGTAAAAAACAAAACAAAAAACAATATGAACTTAGAAAGTCCAAAAGTAACTGTTCAGAAATCAGCTCAAGATTTATTTGATTTATTGACTGATGTTAAGAATTTTGAAAAATTAATGCCTGATAATATTGCTAAGTTTGAAGTAACTGGCGAGGATTCTTTTATTTTTGGATTAAAAGGGATGCCGGAAATCAAATTAAAAATGAAAGATAAAGTAGCACCAAGCAAAATTGTTTTGGGTGCAGCGAGCGATAAACTTCCATTTACCTTGACTTCGAATATTGATAGTATTTCCGATTCAGAAAGTGCTGTTCAATTATTTTTTGAAGGCGAATTCAACGCTATGATGGCAATGATGATCAAAGGACCAATCAGCAAATTCATTGAAACTTTGGCTAATAACATGACAAAGCTTTAATTTATCACTGGTGAATTATAAATTGAAAGCCTGATCTCTTTAGATCAGGCTTTTTTTATGATTATTTTTTTGCTTTATTATTGTCATTGCACTAGAAATAACAACTGCATAAAAACTTTATCTAAAAACCCTGCATTTTAAAGTCTCAACGGGATTTTTAAAATATGTTAGACGCATAGCAGTTCGTCTCTACAGAAACTTCTGGGAATAAAAAGCCTTAGAATCCTAGTATCTCAGAAGCTTAGAAACTTAGCTAATAAAGCATCTGAACTTCCTTAATATCGAATTCTGAAACAGAATCATCTTCAAGCAAGATTTGAATTTTTCCAACAGAGGAAACTCCTTTAATTATTCCCATAAAATTTTCTCCTGAAGATTTAGGATGAAGATTTTTAAATGGCATCGGAATTCCTTTCCTGAACAAAGCATTGTAATAATCCTTCCAGAAAATTATCGAATTCGTTTCCCACAAATCAATTTTCGTTTGTATATTTTCGATTATTAAAGCTGGCAGAAGATCTTTATTAACAGTATTTCCTAAAATCACTGCCAATGAGGAAGCATTTGGCAATTCAGTATAATTTGTCTGGTTGACATTGAGTCCTAAACCAACTACTGACACAATCCTGCCATCACTTTTTATGGTGTTTTCGATGAGTATGCCACCAATCTTTTTATTATATGACATAATGTCGTTAGGCCATTTTATGCTTAAATCAGGAATTTTTAACGATTTTAGAACCTCGATCACGGCTAATGAAACTATAATACTTAAGTCAAATACCTTTTCATTTTCATATAGAAAATCCTTTACCAAGGCACTCATAATTAAGTTTTTACCTGATTCAGATTGCCACTTCGCTCCCATTTGACCCTTGCCTTTTGTCTGATTTTCAGCTGTTACCACTGTAAAATTATCAAGTTCATCCTTGCTGGATAATGCTTTAAGAAAGTCATTTGTCGAATCTATGGCATCGAGTTTGATTAGTTTCATTCAAATAATTTAAATAACTTAATTTAATATTTTGTTAAGGTTCAAAAATAATCACAAATTTTGGTAACTTTACAAATTCATATAAAATAATTCATGGCGAAAAAGACTATTAATAATGATGTTCTACTGGCGAACATAATCAAAGGGATTGAAGAGGTAAAAGGAAATGATATAGATATTCTTGACTTAAGAGAAATAGACACGGCTGTTTGTGACTATTTTGTCATTTGCAACGGAAGCTCAAATACCCAAGTTAACGCCATTGTAAACTCAATTCAAAAAACAGTATCTAAAGACTTAAAAGATAAACCTTGGCACGTAGAAGGAACCGATAACGCGGAATGGGTTCTTATGGATTATGTGCATATCGTGGTACATGTTTTCCAGAAACACATACGTGAATACTATAATATCGAAAGCCTTTGGGGGGACGCCAAAATAACTACAATCGAAAACAAATACTAAAGAAAATTTTTTCTAATGGCTAAAGATAATAATCCAAATCCGAGTAAATTTAAAATAAGTCCTTGGTTAATATACACCGCAATACTTTTAGTTTTTTTATTTATAAGTTTTGCAACAGGAGGATCTAATTTAAGCGAACCTGCTCAATTGACTTCTTCTAAATTCAATGTTTTACTAGAAAAAGGACAAATTGAAAAAGTGATCGTTTATAATAAAGCTGAAGCTGAAGTATATTTAACTGCTGCAGCTCTTAAAGACGCAGCTAATAAAAAAGTATCTAAAGATATATTTGAAAGACCAAACAAAGGTCCTCACTATACTTTAGAAATTGGTAACGACCAAATTTTTCAAACAAAATTAGAAAAAGCAGTTGGCGAAGGCAAACTGAAAGATTTTAATTTCTTGCAAAAAAACAATTGGAGCGATATTTTAATCAGCTTGCTTCCAATCATCATCATTATTGGTGTATGGATTTTCATTATGCGTAAAATGTCAGGCGGCGCTGGTGGCGGAGGCGGACAAATTTTCAATATTGGAAAATCGAAAGCGAAATTGTTTGATGAAAAAACAGATATCAAAACTACATTTAAGGACGTAGCAGGTTTAGAAGGTGCAAAAGAGGAAATACAAGAAATTGTAGAATTCCTTAAAAACCCTGAAAAATATACTAATCTTGGAGGTAAAATTCCAAAAGGAGCATTACTTGTAGGACCTCCGGGAACTGGTAAAACTTTATTAGCTAAAGCCGTTGCAGGCGAAGCTCAAGTTCCATTCTTCTCTTTATCAGGTTCTGATTTCGTAGAAATGTTTGTAGGAGTTGGTGCATCTCGTGTACGTGATTTATTTAAGCAAGCTAAAGAAAAATCTCCTGCTATCATTTTTATTGATGAAATCGACGCTGTTGGTAGAGCAAGAGGAAAAAGCAATATGTCAGGCGGAAACGACGAAAGAGAAAATACTCTGAATCAATTATTGACAGAAATGGATGGTTTTGGTACAAACTCTAACGTAATTGTATTAGCCGCAACAAACAGAGCTGATGTTCTTGATAAAGCCTTAATGCGTGCTGGACGTTTTGACAGACAAATTTTTGTTGACTTGCCAGACATTCGCGAAAGAGCTGAAATCTTTAAAGTTCACTTGGCTCCTATCAAAAAAATTGAAGGTCTTGATTTAGATTTCTTAGCAAAACAAACTCCAGGTTTCTCTGGTGCTGATATTGCTAATGTTTGTAACGAAGCTGCATTAATCGCTGCTCGTAACAATAAAACAGCAGTTGACAGACAAGACTTCTTAGATGCCGTTGACAGAATTATTGGTGGTTTAGAAAAGAAAAATAAAATCATTACTCCAGAAGAGAAACGAGCAATTGCTATTCACGAAGCTGGACATGCTACTGTAAGCTGGATGTTAGAACATGCTGCACCACTTATTAAAGTAACTATTGTTCCTCGTGGACAAAGTTTAGGAGCTGCTTGGTACCTGCCAGAAGAAAGACAAATCGTTAGAACAGATCAAATGCTAGACGAAATGTGTGCTACTATGGGCGGAAGAGCAGCAGAAAAAGTGACTTTTGACAGAATATCAACTGGTGCTTTAAGCGATTTAGAAAAAGTTACGCGTCAGGCTCGTGCTATGGTTACCATTTATGGTTTGAACGATAAAATCGGAAATGTCACTTATTACGATTCAACTGGACAAAGCGAATACAATTTCTCTAAACCGTATTCTGACGAAACTGCGAAAGTTATTGACAAAGAAATTTCAGAATTAATTGAAGGTCAATACCAAAGAGCAATTCAAATTTTAGAAGAAAACAAAGACAAGTTAAATCAGCTTGCTAATATCTTAATAGAAAAAGAAGTAATCTTTAAAGATGACTTAGAAACAATTTTCGGAAAACGTACTTTTGATAAAAATCTAGAAGAAGTGGTTTCGTAGATTATTCAGAAATATGCAATATTTTTTAAAATCTTAATTCAAAATAGCCTTTTGAATTAAGATTTTTTTATCTTTGAACGTTTTCAATTAACATGTAAAGTATTTCATATAAAATGAGTTTTTTCAAAAAAATATTTGGTTCTAGCAATACCGCATCTGATGAAGAAAGTGAAAGCGAATACGGAGGAGGTAATTCTGTTCCTAACAGTCATTTATCAATAGACGAACAATTCATTTTTAATTTTAAGAAAAATGGCGGTAAATTTTTGTATTGTGAAAACAAGCAAGAAGTTGCAGAACAATTTGAAAATATTTTAGAAGAAAACGATTGGTTCGAAAATGAAGTTTTATGTTATGAACCAGGACTTTTTCATTTATTAGAAGAAAACAAATTAATTTACATCTCGCCAAGAAACCCTAAATTTTTATTAGCTTCTTGTGAAAATCTGATTGCCGATGAAGGTTCTATTTTGTTTTCGTCAAAACAAATCAGACAAGATAAACCAAACGAGTTACCTGCAAATATTGTTATAATAGCTACAACAAGTCAAATTCTATCGATAAAAAGTGATGGTTTGAGCGCTATTAAACGCAAGTATGAAAGAGACTATCCAACTAACATTACCACAATAAAATATTTCGAAAAAGCAAAAGAGGAAGATTTTACACAATACGGAAGCGTTGCTAAAAATCTATATTTATTGCTTTTAGAAGATCTTTAAGATGAATGAAACACTCAAGAGAACCATTTCTGGTGCTGTTTATATCGCTTTACTTTTAACTTCAATTCTGTTTTCAACCGAAAGCTTTATTATTCTTTTTGGTCTTTTTTTAATTATTACAATTTATGAATTTTCCAATTTAGTAAATCTTAATAAAATCTTTTCGATTTTATTTGGAACTACTTTATACGCAGTTATTGTATTAATCAGTCATTATAATAAACAAACAACCGCATATCTAAATAGTTTATTTAATTCAAATTTAGATCTTGAAACCAACATTCAAGAATTGAATATAGTTCTTCTGGCTGTTACTATTGTCATATCAATCAAATGTATTTTATTTTTATTCTACGACTCTGTTCAAAAAATAAGTATTTCATCTAAATATCTTTATCTATTAGGATATATTACACTTCCTTTTATTTTTATAATAAAAATTTCTTTTGGTACTAATGATTATAATCCTAAAATTATTTTGGGATTATTTATCTTAATCTGGACAAATGACACATTTGCTTATCTAGTTGGAAAATCGATAGGGAAACATAAGTTATTTGAGCGTGTTTCTCCTAAAAAAACTATTGAAGGTTTCTTAGGAGGAGCTATTTTTGCTGCCTTTGCCGGATTTTTAATTTCAAAATTATATATTCAGCCTAAACCTGAATTTAGCGGTAAATCAATCTTAATCTGGATGATTATTGCTCTAATTGTTAGTGTTTTTGGCACGATCGGAGATTTGATCGAATCAAAATTTAAAAGAATTGCTGGCGTCAAAGACAGCGGTTCTATAATGCCTGGACATGGAGGTATCTTAGATCGACTAGATAGTGTTATATTTGTAGCACCAATTATATTTTTATTTTATCAAATTTTATATTATGTTTCATAAAGAAGGAGGACCATCCATTTTATTAGGTACTGTTTTTGCCGTTGCTGTACTTTTAATAGCTGAGAAATTCATTGATATCAATTGGCTTAGAATTCTAGTTCAACTAGCTGGATTAGCTGTATTGATTATTATTTTGCAATTTTTTAGAAATCCAAAAAGAATTGCAATCAGAAACAGCGATCATATTCTTGCTCCAGTTGATGGAAAAGTTGTCGTTATTGAAGAAGTTTATGAAGGTGAATTTTTTAAAGACAAACGTTTACAGGTTTCTATTTTTATGTCACCAATAAACGTACACGTTACGCGTTATGCTATGGACGGTATTATCAAATTTAGCAAATATCATCCGGGTAAGTTTTTAGTAGCTTGGCATCCAAAAGCAAGCGAAGAAAATGAAAGAACAACCGTTGTTATTGAAAATGAAACATTCGGACAGATATTATACAGACAAATTGCTGGTGCTTTAGCGCGCAGAATTGTAAACTATGCACAAGAAGGAATGCAAGTTGTTCAAGGTACTGATGCAGGTTTTATTAAATTTGGTTCAAGAGTAGATTTATTTTTACCTTTAGGTACTCAAATAAATGTAGAACTAAACCAAAAAGCAATCGGCGGAAAAACCATTATTGCTACAAAAGCTTAAATGACCGAAAAAGATTTAGATACTCGTTTTTCAGAGGCAGTAGAAATTGCTTTGAAAATGACTCAAGCCTCGCTGCCACAAGATGTGCAGTTAAGACTTTATGCGTACTACAAACAGGCAACTTTTGGAACAGCAGTCTATAATCAATCTGAAAATTTTGACTTGAGAGATGCTTTTAAAACAAACGCATGGATGCAGATTAGCCATATCTCAATTGATGAAGCAAAAGAAAATTATATCGAAATAATTAATTCACTAACATCAAAATAAATAATATTATGAAGAAAAACATTACTCGCTTTTGCCTTTTGACTTCATTCTTAGTATTATTTTCTTGTAATGACAACAAGCTGACCGAGGTCGTAGAAGTTCCTTTACCCACAAAGGAGGAAAAAATAACAATAGGCTCACCTGATGATGTAAAAGCAGAGCCTGGCTCATTTGGACTTACCAAATTGCCATTTGCTTATGATGGCCTAGCACCCGATATTCGTTCGCTTACTTTAGAAACACATTATTCTAAGCATTACGTAACGTATACAAATAATTTAAACAAAGAAATTGTTTCTACTGAATACGAAAATATGCCTATTGAAGACATTCTGAAAAAGTTAGATTTAAATAATGCTAAACTTCGTCAAAATGCTGGAGGCTATTTTAATCATACGCTGTACTTCAATATTTTGACACCTAAGGAGCAGTCTCCAAAAGATACTTTGGCGGGTTCAATAAACAAAGAATTTGGCTCTTTCAACAATCTTACGAATCAATTTAAAGGTCAGGCTACTAAACAATTTGGATCAGGCTGGGTTTGGTTAGTAGTTGATAAGCTTGGAAAACTTCAAGTTACTACAACTGATAATCAAGACAATCCTTTGATGAAAAATGCTCTGATTCCAGGAACTCCAATTTTAGGTATCGATTTATGGGAACATGCTTATTATTTAGATTATCAAAATAGAAAAGGAAGTTATATTGATGCTTTTTACAAACATATTAATTGGGAGAAAGCAAATGAAAACTACAAAGAGGCTTTGAAGAAAGTCAAAAAAGTATAAAAACAAAAAAGCTGATACAAATTAGGTATCAGCTTTTTTGTTTAAAGAAATTTTACCCTCCATTCGAAGTCATAAACTATTTCAATTCATATATAAATGATTCTGAAGGCAATAGTTTAATTTTTGCTTCTCCTTCTCCATTTTCTACTTTTAATTGAACTAAACTCTTTTTATACAATTGATCTGCAAGTTGATATTCTCCATCTTTCAAATTCCACTTTGAGATTATATCAGATGGAATTTTTAAATTAAATTCACTTGTTTTTTCAGAAGAAAAATTAGCGATAATAATTAATTTTTGATTATCCGACCAGCGTACGTAAGAATAAATTAAATCATCATATCCTTGATTGTTTTGACGATTTACAGATTGAATTTCCTGAAAACCTCCCATCAAGGCTGTGCTATTGATCGAAAAATTTAGTAGTCGCTTATAGAAATCACGAAGATTCTTTTCTGAATCAGATAATTTTCCGCCATCAAATTTACCGTCATTCATCCATCGCTGATGATTTGGAACACCAATATAATCAAAAATAGAAGTTCTCGAATGGGTTCCAAAACCAGCGTTTTCATTTCCAGCCTCTCCTACTTCTTGTCCAAAATAAACCATTGTCGGTGAAGTACTGATAGTTGTAGAAACTACCATTAAAGGTTTGCCGCGTTCTGGAGTTCCTGCAAATTCAGGACTTGCCAAACGCTGTTCATCATGATTATCTAAAAAATGAAGCATATGATGTTCGATGTCAGACATTCTTTTTTGAATATCAGATAATCCGTCTGGAGAAGATTTTCCGCGAATAATATCTTTAAGCTTATCATACGTTTCTACTTTGTCATATAAATAATCCATTTTTCCAAAATGAATATAATTTCGATATTCATTCGGATTATAAACTTCGGCTAATAAAAAAGCATTCGGGTTTTTCATTTTAATAGCTGAATTCATATAGCTCCAAAATTCATACGGAACCATTTCTGCCATATCATAACGAAAACCGTCGACTCCTTTAGCAGTCCAATATAAAGCGATTGATTTGAATTTCTTCCAAGAACTAGGAACATCTTTATCTTGCCAAAATGCAAAATGTTCTTGATATGATTTTTGATCAAATCCAGCAGGAAGCTCAGGAAAATCTTTAGAACCATCCGGGCGAATTCCGTAATTTACTTTTACGGTTTCGTACCAGTCATTTTGGTCTGGTTTCGCTTTACGAGATCCGTTCCCTGTCCATTTTGCAGGGTTTTCATCAAACTTACCGTCAACTAGAGGATTTTTTTCGCCATTTAATGGAACGTTGCCATCTGGAATTTCAAAATGTGTGTTGGGAATATAATAAAAGTTATTATCCCTTTTATACTCAACATTTACATCGTCATCAGCACCAAAATCTCGGACGCCTTCCGGATTGTTTTTTCCTTCATATTTTCGAGCGATATGATTCGGAACAATATCAATAATTACTTTCAAACCCGCTTTGTGTGTGCGGACAATCAAATCTTCAAATTCCTGAAGCCTATTTTCCGGATTTACTGCCAAATCTGGATTTACATTATAATAATCTTTCACTGCATAAGGAGATCCAGCACGGCCTTTTACTACTTCTGGATCATCATTTGAAATTCCATAGACAGTATAATCGCGCACTAATGCATGGTGCGGCACTCCAGTGTACCAAATATAGGTAACACCTAAATCTTTAATTTCATGAAGCGCTTTATCTGTAAAATCATTAAATTTTCCAACTCCATTTTCTTCGATTGTTCCCCAAGGTTTATTGGTTGCATTTTTATTTCCAAACAAACGTGTAAAAACCTGATATACTACAATTTTCTTATCCGTGACACTTTCTTCCTTAGGCGCATTATTCATTCTTAAATCTTGGGTTTTACAGGCCGAAAAAAGCAGTGTTGCACCAATTCCAGCAATAATAAATTTATTATTTATCATATTATTTTTATAATTTAAGATTTTAAAATTGATTCATAATTCTAAAACTATTTTCTAAATTTAGTTTAATTTTTAAAATTCGGGCAAAAGTCAATTCGTTTTATTATTAAATCATTCGAAAAATGCCAACTACAACGTGAGAGTTACGGGTTTTGTTGATAATTAAGAAGAAATTCAAAGGAACAAGGGTATCATTGCTTAAATCAATTCTCAAGTCGATTTTTTTTAAGGTTTAAAGAATCCATGATCAAAAAAAAAACTTTGAACCTCTGTACCTCTGAACCTTTGTACCTTAAAAAGAAACATTATAAATTAATCCTAATAACAATATAAGGTTGTATCCTTTTTCATAAATTTGACAAAAATTTAATCAATTGAAGAAATCACTCTTTTTCATATTTTCTTGTCTGCTTTTCTTAAGCGTACAAACCATTTTTGCCCAAGCACCAAAAAAAATCATTATAGAACACTCTGATTTCTTAGATGTTGATCAAGCAACAGCGCCTGATGCCGTTTTGCTTACCGGAAATGTGAAAGTAAATCATGACGGAGTTGTACTAACTTGCAACAAAGCATATTTTTTTCAGAAAGAAAACTATCTTAAAGCCTTTGGAAATGTGCAATTAGTACAGGGTGATACCTTGTTTTTAAATAGCAAATATGCAGAATATAACGGAAATGTAAAAAAAGCATTTGCAACCGGCGATGCTGTTATGACTTCTCCAGATGCGACTTTACAAACAGATACAATTAATTTTGACCGAAATGTACAGCAGGTTTTTTACAATACAAAAGGAACTATTGTTAATAAAGATAATACACTTGTAAGCAAATCAGGGCGGTATTTTGTTGCAGAAAAGAAGTTTCAGTTTTTGACTGAAGTAACCCTAACAAATCCTAAATATGTTGTAAAATCAAATCATTTGGATTATTACAGTAATTCTGGACATACTTATTTGCTCGGTCCTTCTACCATTACGAGCAAAGCCAATTATATTTATACAGAAAAAGGCTTTTACGATACGAAAAAAAACTTAGCTCATTTTTTACGGAAATCATACATCAGATATGATGACAGGCTAATTGAAGGCGATAGTTTATATTATAATCGAAATATAGAATTTGCGTCGGCAACTCGAAATGTAAAAATCACAGATTCAATCAATCGCGGTATTGTTAAAGGACATTACGCAGAAGTTTACAAACTAAAAGATTCGATGTTTGTCACTAAAAGAGCTGTAGCAGTGAACCTTGTTGAGAATGATTCTGTTTACATTCATGGACAAAAGTTAATGGTTACCGGAAAAGAAGGCGAAAGAATTTTAAGAGCTTATAAAAATGTTCGGTTTTTCAAGACCGATATGAGCGGTAAATGCGATTCGATTCACTCAAATTCAAAAACTGCCTTGACAAAACTGATTGGAAATCCGATTTTATGGAACGGCGACAATCAGATTACCGGCGATGTTATACATTTGATTGGCGATAACAACACCAAAAAATTAGATTCGCTAAAAGTGCTCAATAATACATTTCTCGTTTCGCGGGATACGCTCGGAACAGGATTTAATCAAGTTAAAGGACTGAATTTATTTGGGAAATTTAGAGACGGAAAACTGCATGACGTTGATGTAATCAAAAACACCGAAGTCATTTATTATATGTGGAATGACGCCAATGAGCTTATCGGAATTAATAAAAATGTCAGCAGTAAGATCAATTTGATTCTGGAAAATAATGCCGTAGAAACCATTACCTTTTTTAATAAAGTTGATGGAGATATTTATCCAGAAGCCGATTTGCCTGAAAATGCGAGAAAGTTAAGAGGTCTTGTCTGGCGCGGTGATGAAAGAATAAAATCGAAAGATGATATTTTTAGTGCTGAGGATAATGAAATGAATGATAAGCTAATAAAAGAAGGCAAAGACGAAGAAGCAAAGGAAAACGTCCCTATGAAAGTAAGGAAGGAAACGCGCGATTACGACAAAAAGAAACCGGCAGTAAAAGCGACTACAGCGAAAGCAAATACAAAGACTAAAAAATAGTTTTCAGTCGCAGTTTTTCAGTTTTAGACTGGGACCGAAAACTGAGACAATGAACTAATTTAGAATCTCAAAAAAATGAATCCAGATTTTATAAAATATCAAGCACAAACATCTCCTTATCCTTTAGGAATGGAAGTTTCGCATGCCATTGGCTCATATATTTACGATACAAACAAGAAAAAATATTTAGATTTTGTTGCTGGAGTTTCGGCTTGTACGCTAGGACATCAGCATCCGCGAGTAAATCAGGCTATCAAAGATCAGTTAGACAAGTATTCGCATGTAATGGTTTACGGAGAATATTCGCAAAGTCCAGCCGTGCAATATTGTAAATTATTGGCTTCACTCCTGCCCGAATCTTTAAATAAAACATATTTAGTAAATTCAGGAACAGAAGCGATTGAAGGCGCACTGAAGTTAGCGAAAAGAACAACAGGACGCAGCCAGCTTATTTCGTGTCATAACGCTTATCATGGTAACACAATGGGATCTATGAGTGTTATGGGATTCGAAGAACGAAAACAAGCTTTCCGTCCTTTGCTTCCAGATGTTGATTTTATCACTTTTAATAACGAAGAAGATTTACAAAAAATAACGACTAGAACAGCCGCTATTTTATTAGAAACCATTCAAGGAGGCGCCGGATTTATTCAGCCTCATGATAATTTTCTTCAGAAAGTCCGTAAGCGCTGTGATGAAGTTGGAGCCATGATGATTGTTGATGAAATTCAGCCAGGTTTCGGTAGAACTGGAAAACTTTTTGGGTTTCAAAATTACGATGTAGTTCCTGATATTGTGGTCATGGGTAAAGGAATGGGTGGCGGAATGCCGGTTGGTGCTTTTACTGCTGCTGCAGAAAAAATGGACCTACTGACCGAAAATCCTAAGTTGGGCCATATCACCACTTTTGGAGGTCATCCTGTCATTGCGTCAGCTTGTTTAGCTACTTTGCAAGAATTAACTGAAACAAATTTAATGGCAGAAACTTTAGAGAAGGAAAAACTCTTCAGATCTCTTTTGGTACACCCTTTGATAAAGGAAGTTAGAGGAAAAGGATTAATGCTTGCCGCCATGACAGAAACTGCTGAAATAACAAATCATGTTATTTTGAACTGTCAGGAAAAAGGGCTTATTTTATTCTGGCTGCTGTTTGAAGGTTGCGCTATTAGAATAACACCGCCATTAACCGTTTCTGAAGAAGAAATAAAAGAAGGATGCGCAATAATTTTAAGCGTAATGGATGAAATCATGAAGCAGGAATAAAGCCTAATAAATTAGAATATTAATTAAATTAATCTTTTACAAATCAAAAGATTATAACGTAAAACAGAATGAAAATTCTGTCCATATTGTTAATTAAATTGTTCAAAACAATTAATTTCCTTACCTCACAACAAGAATATGGTTGCCTAAATTTATAACAGGCTAATTTCAAATAAAGACAGTATGCAATTAAGCAACGAAGAAGAAGATTATAACCTATCCTTATCCAAATTTGAGTCGATGTTGAAAACCAACAAAGTACTCTTTTTTGATTCTGAAGAATTTGAAGAAATAATTCTTCATTATTTAGATATAGGCAAGGCTAATTTAGCAAAAAAGGCCTTGAAACTTGCATTAGACCAACACCCAAAATCTACGGGCTTAAAATTAGTACAAGTAGAAATGTTGGTTTACGACGACAAACTAGAGATCGCCGAAAAGCTCTTAAATGAGTTATATGCAATCGAACCTAACAACGAGGAAATTTACATCCAGAAAGCCAATATTTGTTCTAAAAGAGATCAACACGAAAAAGCGGTAGAATTGCTTAAAATTGCTTTGCAATATACTGACGACTACGCTGATGTGTACAACTTGATTGGAATGGAATATCTTTTTATGGATAACCTTGAGATGGCGAAAGACAGTTTTATCAAATGTCTTGAAGAAGATTTAGAAGATCAATCTGCCTTATATAACGTAGTGTATTGTTTTGAATTTTTAGATCAAAACCAAGAAGCTATTCTATATCTTAACGATTATATTAATAAAAACCCATACAGCGAAATTGCCTGGCATCAGCTTGGGCGCTTGCATTATGGCGTAAAAGAATACGAAAACGCGATTCGTGCTTTTG
Source organism: Flavobacterium sp. JLP (assembly GCF_015350755.1). Classification (NCBI taxonomy): domain Bacteria; kingdom Pseudomonadati; phylum Bacteroidota; class Flavobacteriia; order Flavobacteriales; family Flavobacteriaceae; genus Flavobacterium; species Flavobacterium sp. JLP. The sequence goes on from NZ_JADKPS010000001.1 coordinate 673,381, forward strand.
ATTATGCAACCCTGATTGACGAAGAATTTTTGGGTGCTTTCATGGAAAAAGCAAAAGCTTACGAACGTCTTAAAAAATACAATGAAGCTATTGAAAGCTACAACAGAACAATCGAACTTGACGATGCAACTTCTTATGCATTATTGCGTATTGGAAAATGTTATGAAAAGCTAGGGAATTCTGTAAAAGCACTTCAATATTACAATCAAACTGTACATGAAGATCCGCTTTTAGACAAAGGCTGGATTGCCATTACTGACTTTTATGTTCGCCAGAAAAACTTTCAGAAAGCGTTGTTTTTTGTAAATAAAGCATTAGCAATTGACAATCAAAATCGTTTTTATTGGAAGCGTTATGCAACAATCAATAAACAAATGAACTTTTTTGAAGAAGCTGAATTTGGATACAGAAAAGCAGTAGAATTTGGTGATTATGCCTTAGACACTTGGCTGTTCTGGGTAGATATTCTTCAATTTTTAGGAGAATTTGACAGTGCTATTCAAACTTTGCTACAGGCATCAGAATATTTTCCGGAAGAAAACGAAATCGAATACCGTTTAGCTGGATTGTATTTCATGATTCAAGACAACACAAAAGCAAAATTTCACTTAAGCAATGGCTTGCGTTTAAACTTTGACAACTATATCTTAATTGAAGATTTGTTTCCTGTGGTTTGGTCAAAAAAAATGGTAAAAAATTATATTGAAAAACATAGAAAACAATAATGATTGATATTTTAAGAAGGCGTTTTGGCTTATTAGGCCGTAATATAAGTTACTCTTTTTCAAAGGGATATTTTACAGAAAAATTTAGTGACGAAGTTTTTGCAGGCAATAGCTACGAAAATTTCGACATTTCTGAAATAAGTCATTTGAGCGGATTACTTAAAAATAATCCTGATTTAAAGGGTTTAAATGTTACGATTCCGTATAAAGAGCAGGTAATTCCTTACTTAGATAAGCTATCAAAAAAAGCACAACTGATTGGTGCTGTAAATACTATCAAATTTACCAAAAACGGAAAATTGAAAGGCTACAACACTGATTATTATGGTTTCAAAAAATCATTAAAACCGTTGTTAGAACCGCATCATAAAAAAGCACTTATTTTGGGCACAGGCGGCGCATCAAAAGGTGTTGCTTATGCTCTTGAAGAATTAGATATTCCTTATACTTTTGTTTCAAGAGAAGCTAAAGAAAATATTATTGATTATGATTTGATAAACGCCACTACTTTTGATAATTTTCAAATCATAATCAATTGTACACCAGTAGGAACAAGTCCGAATATCGAAGCCTGTCCCAACCTACCTTATGAGTTTTTTACAGAAAAGCACATCGCTTACGACTTAATATACAATCCTGCAGAAACCCAATTTTTAAAAAATGCTAAAGAAAGAGGTGCAACTATAAAAAATGGATATGATATGCTTATTTTTCAAGCCGAAAAAGCTTGGAAAATATGGAATAAATAAAAAAGACTGCTGTACATAAAATCTTAAAGTAATTTTTGTAATTTAGACTGCTCATTTATAGGTAGTTATGAATAAATTTCAATTATTCTTATTCCTTAGTTTTTTAATTACTTTTTCTGCTAAAGGACAAGAAGATAAATCAAACAGTCCTTTTTCAGAACCAAGATACAATTACTTTCTAAAAACAGTTTTGCTTTTTAATGAGTATCTGGATACTGATAATGGCTCCTTCAATACCACACAATTACGATTTCTTCATCCTATTGGTAATGGTGCTTGGAACTTCAGGTTTGATCTTCCATTAATTTCAGCCAATTCAAATTCAGTAAATAAAACCGGAATTGGAGATGTCGGAGCCGGCGTAAGCTATATTCCTTATTTAGAAAAAAGTAATGGAATTGCTTTTCGGCTAAGAATAAATTCTAACTCAGCTGTAGATCCTAGTTTTGGGACCGGAAAATGGGTAGCTATTCCTGCTGTTATTTATGGAAGGTATTTTATGCAGAAACAATTTTTATGGCTTTCTTCATTAGAATATCAAGGAAGTATTGCAGGTTCGAGAAATCGATCAGATGTAAACACTACTGCTTATGAAAATGTGCTTTTACATTTTTTTGGAAAAAACTGGCTAGCAGCTGATGTTGCCTTTAGATATAACAATACATTAGAAGGATTTCAAAATAATGCATTTTTAGAATTTGGCCGAAAGATAACTCCAAACAATCTGGTATACATTCATCCCAGCGTCGCTTTTGGAGGAGAAAAATCATATAATTATGGTTTAGAAGTTGGCGTTTTAATTTTATTTTGATTAATAATTAAAAAATAAATCAATTTTAAATAACGTTTTGCTTCGATATTTCTAAAATTTTTAATAATTCAAAATTTAAATTTACTTCAAAAAAACAGTAAAAAAACCAATATGATAATCTCAAATTAGGGCAAAGAATAAGAATTTCATCGTAAAATAGCGTATAAACAAACGATTTATTTTGTATTTAGAAACACCTTTACTATCTTTCGCACTGTTTAAAATAAAAACCTTACACATTTAAAATGTTAGAAGAAAAGAATGATAACCTGCAAGATGCAGACGGAAAATTAGGAATCGAAATTAGCGATTCTACTCAAGATGATGCAACTGAAACATTACGTTCTGAAGCAGCAGCTGAAAATGTGGGTTCTACTACTGAAAGTGACTTAGAAAACACATCAGAAACTGTTGAAAATGATGAACATAATCATCAGACTGCACTCGATGCCATCACAAATTCTAATGCTGAGGAAAGCGAAGATGAAACGCTAAAAGAGCGCCATGATATTCCTATGCAGGATTATGATACTTTTTCATTAGATGCCTTGGTTGATGAACTTAGAAAACTGATTAATACAGACAAGGTAATGTCTGTAAAAGATCATATTGAAGAAATCAAAAAGTCGTTCTTACTACAATATAATCATTTAATTGAAGAGAAAAAAGAAGAATTTAATGCTTCAAAGCAAGATCCTAACGAAGAATTTGAATATCATTCTCCACTAAAATCTAAATTCGATGAATACTATAATGTGTTTAGAGAAAAAAGAAATGCTCATTTTAAACATTTACAATCCAATTTAAAAACAAATTTAGAGAATCGACTTGCTATAGTTGAGGAATTAAAAGAACTTATAAATCCGCAAGAAAACATCAAAGATACTCTTAAGCATTTTAATGATTTAAGAGAAAGATGGAAAAATGCAGGTGCAATTCCAAAAGACAAATACAACCACGTTTGGAATAATTATCATTTTCACGTAGAAAATTTTTATGATTATTTGCATTTAGACCGTGAAGCCAGAGATTTAGATTTTAAATACAACTTAGATCAAAAGCAAAAAATAATTGCTCGCGTTGAAGAATTGGCAAACGAAACTGACATCAGTAAAGCTTTTCGCGAATTGCAGGATTTACACAGAATATGGAAAGAAGATATTGGGCCTGTTTCTAAAGAACACCGCGATGTTATCTGGAATAAATTTAGTGAATTGACTAAAAAAATTCACGATAAAAGAGAGGTTTTATTTGAAAGCCAAAGAGCAAACGAGCAACAAAATCTTGAAGTTAAAAAAGGAATTATTGCTACAATTGAGGTTTTAGGAACTGAAAAAGTGGGGTCTCATTCGCAATGGCTGGTACAAATTCAGAAAGTAGAAGCACTTAGAAATGAGTTTTTTGCTGCCGGAAAAGTGCCCTCTGAAGTTAATGAAGAAACTTGGGCTGCATTTAAAACGGCTGTTAGAAACTTCAACTCGTTTAAAAACTCGTTTTACAAAGACATTAAAAAAGATCAAAACGACAACTTAAACAAAAAAATGGCTTTGGTTGCAAAAGCTAAAGAATTACAGGAAAGTACAGACTTTGGCGCTACTACTCCAGTTATGAAGCAAATTCAAGAGGAGTGGAAACAAATTGGTCATGTTCCTAAAAAATATTCAGATAAAATCTGGAAAGAATTTAAAGATGCCTGCAACCATTATTTTGATAAATTAAAAGAGCATAAATCTGAAGAAAATGTTGATGAAGTTACTGCTTTTGACAACAAAAAAGCTTATTTAGATGTATTGAGAGCTTATCAATTAACAGGAGATCACAAGACTGACTTAGACGCTATTAAAAAACATATCGAAATCTGGAAAGGTTATGGAAAAGTACCCTTTGCAAGACGTCATATAGAAGGAAAATTCAATAAAATTTTAGATGCTCTTTTTGAAAAATTAAGTTTGAGTAAGAAAGAAACTGAAATGATGCGTTTCTCTAACCGAATTGATTCTTTATCTGACAGCAATGATACACGTAAATTAGATAATGAAAAGATTTTTCTAATGCGCAAAATTGAAGAAGTTCAGAATGAAATTTTTCAGTTAGAAAATAATATTCAGTTTTTTACGAATACTAAAAACGCAAAAAAAGAGAATTCAATTGTTCTTGAAGTCCGCAAAAACATCGCTATTCATAAAGAAAGTCTTGAAGTTTGGAAAGACAAACTGAAACAATTAAGAAACTTAAATCAAGAATAATATTTGAGTTTATATAAGTTATCAAAAGGTGTAATGAAATACTCATTGCACCTTTTTTGTTTCTGGTCTTTTTCTAACTGCAAAGCAAGCAAAGCTTTTATCCCATTTCATTTAATAAAGCCTTAAACTTAACATTCTCCATTAAATTTCATAAAACTATTCTGAAAAATATTGATTATATTTGATAATATGATACCAATTGATAATCAATCAATAAAAATAAATTATTAATTCTAATAACTAGAAAAATGAAATTTACAAGAAAAGCAAACGCCAACTGGCAAGGAACCGGTATGGAGGGAAAAGGAACAATAAGCACACAAAGTACTACTTTAGATAAGGCACAACTATCATTTAAAACGAGATTCGCAGACGGAGTTGGAACAAATCCTGAAGAACTTGTTGCAGCAGCGCATTCAGGATGTTTTACAATGCAGTTGAGCTTTTTATTGAATGAAGCTGGATTTACCGCTGATGATTTAGCTACAGAAGCGACAGTAACTTTTGAAGACGGATCAATTACTTTAATTCATTTAGATCTAAAAGGAAAAGTTCCTTCTATTTCACAAGAAGAATTCGCTGCTACTGCTGCTAAAGCAAAAGAAATCTGCCCGATTTCAAAACTTTTAAATACTACTATTACGCTTACAGCAACTCTAGTTAGCTAGTACAGTAATTTTTGAACATAAAAAAACCATCCCGTAAAACGGGATGGTTTTTTATTTTTAGACTAATAACGAATATTAGTTCATTGTCGCTTTTAAAGCTTTTGCTTCAGCAGTCATTTCTAATGCTTTGTAAACACCTAGCAATGTTTTAGCTACATCTTCATTTTTAGGATCTAACTCATTTGCTTTTTTAAGGTAAGGAATTACACCTTTAAAGACATTTTCTCTTTTTGCTTTTAATTCATCGTAACGCTTCATATCTTTTGCAGAAGTACCCAATTTATTCATCTCGTCAATGATTGGTTTTTCAGCTTCTAATTTTAACGCAGCAAGGTTAAGATAAGCATTTGTGTAATCAGGTTTGATTTCAATAGCTTTTAAGTAGTATTTTTCAGCATCTGCAGGGTTCTTTGCATTTGCACTGATAACTCCAAGATTAAAGATCAAATCAGGATTGTTTGGGTCTTTTTGCAAAGCTTCTCCAACTAATTTTTTGTATTGATCAAAATCTTTAGTTTCAAGATACAAGTTAGCTTCTGTTAAAAGCAAAGAAGTATCTTCTGGGTTCGTTTTTCTTGCATCAGCAATTGCTTTCTTAGCTTCTTCAATTTTTCCTTTTTGAACTAAAATTAGCGCTAAGTTTTTGTAGATTTCTCCTCTTTTAGATGGAATAGCTTCAGTTTTAGGTTTTTCGTGTGTTCCTAATTTTACAGCCAAATCTCTTTCATTTGCAGTATTAAAACCATCTTCGTTACCTGAAATTTTATTTACAGCCGTATAACTGGTACCTTTTCCAGAATAGTTTATTTTTTTCAACTCTTCATACATTGGCAATGCAGTATTGTAATCTTGAGCATTAACAGCCGTAGAAGCTGCATAATACAAATTGATTGTATCTTTTTTGTCTAATGCATAAGCCTCATACAATTTTTTAGCTCCTTCAGAATGTTTGTTAGCCTGAGTATCAGCAATTGCAGAATTAATCAATTTTCCTTTAATTTCAGTAATTGAAGCTGCAGCTTGAGTTGAGTATTTTTGTTTTCCAGATGTTTTTTCAACATCAATTAATGTTTTATAGGTTTCAGCAGCAAGAGATAAGTTTTTACTTTCTTCTACTTTTTTGTTTGCTAAATCTAAATAAGCGTTACCCTTTACAAAATAGTATTGTGCCTGTTCAACATCTTTGGCATTTACTATTAGGTTTTCAGCATCTTTCAATATGGCAATTGCTCCCTGAGCATCTCCACTTTTTAGAGCTTTTTCAGCATTTTTAATCTGATCTTTTTGAGCAAAAGTAGCTACCGAAATCAATAATGCTGACGCTAGTATTACATACTTACTTTTCATAATATTCAATTTGTGTATTTAATTTTAATTTTCTGTGGTTATTATTCTTCTGATTCTTCTTCAGAATCGTCTTCGTCTTCTACTTCTTCTTCAGAATCATCATCTTCATCATCTTCTGCAGTTCCATCATCTTCAAGAACTTCTAAATCTGGCTTAACTCTTTCGATAGCAGATTCAATAACATTTCCATCTTCGTCAACGACAACTTCTGCAACATCATCTTTCATAACTTTTGTTACAGCAGCAATAGAATCTTTACCTTTTAAGTTAATTAATCGAACTCCTTGTGTTGCACGACCCATTACACGTAAATCTTCAATAGCCATTCTAATTGTTAATCCAGATTTATTAATGATCATTAAATCATCAGCATCTGTTACAGCGTTAATTGAAATTAATTTTCCTGTTTTCTCTGTAATATTAAGCGTTTTAACTCCTTTACCTCCACGGTTTGTGATTCTGTAAACATCTTCTCCATCTTCGTCAACTAGTTTGGTACGTTTTCCGTATCCATTTTCAGTTACAACTAAAATTTGAGAATCGTTAACATCATTTTTACCCACAGTAACCATACCAATTACTTCATCAGTATCATCTTTTAAGGTAATTCCTCGAACTCCAGAAGCTGTTCTTCCCATCGGACGAGTTTTGGTTTCTTCAAAACGAACCAATTTCCCAGACTTAACCGCTAAGATAATTTGGCTTTCTCCATCTGTTAATTTTGCTTCTAAAAGCTCATCTCCTTCTTTAATAGTAATAGCAGCAACACCGTTTACACGAGGTTTAGAATATTTCTCTAAAGAAGTTTTCTTAACCTGGCCTTGTTTTGTTACCATTACAAGATTATGACTGTTAATATAATCTTTGTCTTTTAAGTCTTGGGTACAAATGAAAGCTTTTACTTTATCATCACTTTCAATGTTTACCAAGTTCTGAATTGCTCTTCCTTTTGCTGTTTTACTTCCTTCCGGAATTTCGTAAACACGCATCCAGAAACATTTTCCTTTCTGGGTAAAGAACATCATATATTGATGGTTGGTTGCAACGAACATATGCTCAAGAAAATCTTGATCTCTTGTTCCTGCACTTTTTTGTCCAACTCCTCCTCTATTCTGTGTTTTGTATTCTGTTAAGTTGGTACGTTTGATGTAACCAGCGTGTGAAATGGTAATTACTACATTTTCATCAGCTATCAAATCTTCGATACTTACATCTCCACCAGAATATTCAATTTGAGAACGACGGGCATCTCCATATTTCTCACGAATTTCTTCCAATTCTTCTTTGATTAAAGCAGTTCTTAGATTCACATCTGCTAATAAAGCTTTTAAGTGCTCAATTAACTTCATTAATTCTTCGAACTCAGCTCTTAGCTTATCTTGCTCCAGACCTGTTAACTGACGTAAACGCATCTCAACAATAGCACGAGCCTGAATATCTGACAAATTAAATCTTTCGATCAATTTTTCACGAGCTTCTTCTGTATTTTTAGAACCTCTGATGATAGCAATTACTTCGTCTATATTGTCAGAAGCAATAATTAAACCTTCTAAAATATGTGCTCTTTCTTCAGCTTTACGCAATTCAAACTGCGTTCTGCGAACTACAACATCATGACGGTGCTCAATAAAATAGTGAATCATATCTTTTAGATTCAACATTTGAGGACGTCCTTTTACAAGTGCAATATTATTTACACTGAAAGAAGATTGTAATGAAGTAAACTTATATAAGGTATTCAAAACTACGTTTGGCGTAGCATCACGTTTCAAGATATAAACGATACGCATACCGTTTCTGTCCGACTCATCACGAATATTGGCAATACCTTCAATTTTTTTATCATTAACTAAATCAGCCGTACGTTTGATCATTTCGGCTTTGTTAACCTGATATGGAATCTCAGTAACAATAATACATTCTCTTCCGTCAACTTCTTCGAAACCAACTTTTGCACGCATTACAATACGTCCTCTACCCGTTTTAAAAGCTTCACGAACACCTTCATAACCATATATTACACCACCAGTTGGAAAATCTGGCGCTTTAATATGTGTTATTAATTCATCTATTTCAATATCGTTATTATCAAGGTATGCTAATGTACCATTGATAACTTCTGTTAAGTTGTGTGGAGGCATATTAGTTGCCATACCAACTGCAATACCTGTTGCACCGTTTACCAATAAGGTAGGAACTCTAGTTGGCATTACTTTTGGCTCATATAAAGTATCGTCAAAGTTCAATTGAAAATCAACTGTTTCTTTTTCGATATCTGCCATAATATCTTCTGATATCTTACGCATTCTGGCCTCAGTATAACGCATTGCTGCAGGGCTGTCGCCATCTACAGATCCAAAGTTACCTTGACCATCCACTAATAAATATCGCATACTCCACTCTTGAGCCATACGCACCATTGCATCATAAACAGAGGTATCTCCGTGCGGGTGATACTTACCTAATACCTCTCCTACGATTCTCGCAGATTTTTTGTGGGCAGATCTTGATGTTACTCCTAAGTCATACATTCCGTAAAGAACTCTTCGATGCACTGGTTTCAAGCCATCTCTAACATCCGGAAGCGCTCTTGATACAATTACTGACATCGAATAATCGATGTAAGCTGATTTCATTTCATCTTCAATGTTAATAGGAATTAACTTTTCTCCTTCAGACATAAGTTGTTATGTTTTAATAATTACATTAGTTTCAAAGCGTGCCAAGATACGGTTTTTTGAAATTTTTTCAGCTATTTACTTACACTTATTTCAATGATTTATTAACAACTTTATTTCCACTTTTAGTTAATAAATTAAGCGTTTTTTAACGCTTTTATTGTTATTTTTTTTGTCAATTAGCTGACAGGAGTTCTCGAAGGGTACGGTTTTTGTTTTTCAAACTGTAATTCACTAAATTTACAATACCAATTATATATTATGGATGATAATTTTTCACCAAGAGTAAAAGATGTTATTACATACAGTAAGGAAGAAGCCCTTCGTTTAGGACACGACTTTATTGGTACTGAACATCTAATGCTAGGCATTTTAAGAGATGGTAACGGAAAAGCTATTCATATACTTAATAACCTAGCAGTCGATTTAGACCATTTACGCAGGAAGGTAGAAATACTGAGTCCAGCCAACCAGAGCGTTGAAGTAAATGCCGAAAAGAAGAATCTTCATCTTACGCGTCAGGCGGAAAGAGCCTTGAAGACCACTTTTTTAGAGGCAAAAGTATTTCAGAGCTCGTCGATTAGCACGGCACACTTGCTTTTATGCATCTTACGAAACGAAAACGATCCAACAACCAAGCTATTGAATAAGCTAAAAATAGATTATGACATAGCTAAAGAACAATATTTAAATATGACTCCAAACGAAGAAGAATTCTTAGAAAACTTGCCAAGAAACGAATCGTATAATGACGATTCAGGACAAGATGACAGTCTTAAAGAAAGTAGTTTCAACAATCCAGCCAATAAGTCAAACAAAAAATCTAAGACTCCAGTTTTAGATAATTTTGGGAGAGATTTAACAGAAATGGCAGAAGAAGGAAAACTAGATCCGGTTGTAGGAAGAGAGAAAGAAATTGAACGTGTTTCTCAAATTCTAAGCCGTAGAAAAAAGAACAACCCACTTTTAATTGGAGAGCCTGGAGTTGGTAAGTCTGCTATTGCAGAGGGACTTGCTCTTAGAATTATCCAAAAGAAAGTATCACGTATTCTTTTCAACAAACGTGTTGTAACTCTTGATCTGGCAAGTTTAGTTGCCGGAACAAAATATAGAGGACAGTTTGAAGAAAGAATGAAAGCCGTAATGAACGAGCTCGAAAAAAATGATGATATCATTCTTTTTATTGATGAAATTCACACTATTGTAGGTGCTGGCGGCGCAACAGGTTCTCTTGATGCTTCAAACATGTTTAAACCTGCTTTAGCAAGAGGCGAAATCCAATGTATTGGAGCTACAACTCTTGATGAATACAGACAATATATTGAGAAAGATGGGGCTTTAGAAAGACGTTTCCAAAAAGTAATTGTAGAACCAACTTCTGTTGAAGAAACGATTGCTATTTTGAACAACATTAAAGACAAATACGAAGATCACCACAACGTAACATACACTCAAGAAGCAATTGAAGCTTGTGTGAAATTAACAAACAGATATATGTCTGAGCGTTTTTTACCAGACAAAGCGATTGATGCCCTTGACGAAGCTGGTTCGCGCGTACACATTACGAATATTGATGTTCCGAAACAAATTTTAGATTTAGAACGTCAGTTAGAAGAAGTGCGTGAAAACAAAAATATGGTTGTTAAAAAACAAAAATATGAAGAAGCAGCCAAACTTCGCGATGATGAAAAACGTATCGAAAAAGATCTAGCCGTTGCGCAAGAACAATGGGAAGAAGATTCTAAAAACAACAGAATTGAAGTTACAGAAGATAACGTGGCTGATGTTGTTTCGATGATGACTGGAATTCCTGTAAACAGAATTGCACAGACAGAAAGCAATAAATTAGCCAAATTGCCTGAATTGATTCAGAATAAAGTAATTGGTCAAAATGATGCTGTATTAAAAATTGCTCGTTCTATTCAACGTAACAGAGCCGGACTTAAAGATCCGAACAAACCAATTGGTTCGTTTATTTTCTTAGGTCAGACTGGTGTTGGTAAAACACAGCTAGCAAAAGTATTAGCAAAAGAATTATTTGATTCTGAAGATGCATTAGTTCGTATTGACATGAGCGAATACATGGAGAAATTTGCGATCTCTCGTTTAGTTGGAGCGCCTCCAGGATACGTTGGTTATGAAGAAGGTGGACAATTGACTGAAAAAGTTCGTAGAAAACCATATTGTGTTGTTCTTTTAGATGAGATCGAAAAAGCGCATCCAGATGTGTTTAATATGATGCTTCAGGTTTTAGATGACGGATATTTGACAGATAGTTTAGGCCGTAAAATTGACTTTAAAAACACTATCATTATCATGACATCTAACGTTGGTGCACGCCAATTAAAAGATTTCGGACAAGGTGTTGGATTTGGAACTGCTGCAAAAGTGGCTCAAGCCGATGAAAACTCAAAAAGCATTATCGAAAATGCATTGAAAAAAACCTTCGCTCCTGAATTCTTAAACAGAATTGATGATGTAATTGTATTTAACGCATTAGAAAAAGAAGATATTGATTTGATTATTGATATTGAACTTGCAAAACTATACTCTCGTATTGCTGAATTAGGTTACAAACTGAATCTTACAGACAAAGCAAAAGCATTTATTGCTGAAAAAGGCTTCGACAGACAATTTGGTGCAAGACCTCTAAAAAGAGCAATTCAGAAGTATGTTGAAGATTTGTTAGCTGAAGAAATCATTACTTCTAAAATACATTCAGGTGATGAAATCTTAATGGATTTGAAAGATGACTCTCAAGAACTTTCAGTAGAAATTCACAAAGCAGAAGAACCGACTAATCAATAAATTAGTTTAAATTTATAACAAAAATAATTTACCCGTTACGTTTTCATAACATAACGGGTATTTTTTTTAGGTAATTTACTATCTTTAGTAAAAGCAAATAGCTATTTTTGAATTTCAATTCTATAACATAAAAACAAAGTATGCTTCAAAACAAAGTCATTTTAGGCAGTGAAGAATGGTGCTCATTTCCAGAACTAGGAATCCCTACAATCAAAGCTCGTGTGGATTCAGGTGCTAAAACTTCGGCAATGCACGCCATAAACATAGCTCCTTTTATAAAAAATGATGCCAATTGGGTGAAATTTGATATTAATCCAATTCAGAATAATACCAAAACTATCATTCATTGCGAAGCACCGCTGGTTGATAAACGAATTGTAAAAAGCTCAAGTGGTTTTAGAGAACATCGATATGTTATTCAGACAAACCTAAAAATTGGCGATGTAAAATGGCCAATAGAAATGACTTTAACAAACCGAGATTCAATGGGTTTCCGCATGCTTTTAGGCCGTGAAGCCATGAGCGGACGTGTTTTAGTGGATCCTGAAGAAAAATATCTTTTAGGACAGCCGTCTACTGAAACTTTAAAAGAATTATATCAAAATTCCGAAAAAGCAACCTCTGGTTTGCGAATCGGACTTTTGGCGAGTAATCCAGAATTATACAGTAACAAAAGGATCATGGAAGCTGGTGAAATGCGTGGTCATGAAATGCATTTTTTGAATATTAAAGAATGTTACATGAAACTCGATGCCAAAACTCCAGAGATTCATTATAGAGGCGGAAAAATATTAAATCAGTTTGATGCTATTATTCCGAGAATTCGACCAAGCATTACTTTTTACGGCTGTGCTTTAACGCGTCAATTTGAAGCTTTGAAGGTATTTGTTTTAAATTCAGCTACTGCCATTACACAATCGCGAGATAAATTATATTCACTGCAATTGCTTTTAAACAGCGGTATAGATATTCCAACAACTGGTTTTGCCAATTCACCTTTAGATACTGACAATTTAATTAAAATGGTTGGAGGTTCTCCTTTAATCGTAAAGTTATTGGAAGGAACGCAAGGAAAAGGAGTTGTTTTAGCCGAAACTAAAAAAGCTGCTGAAAGTGTTATCAATGCTTTTAAAAGTTTAAATGCCAATATTTTAGTTCAAGAATTTATTAAAGAAGCAAATGGAAAAGATATCCGTTGTTTTGTAATTGATGGAAAGGTTGTCGCAGCCATTCAGCGTGAAGCAATGCCGGGCGAATTTAGAGCTAATATTCATCTAGGGGGAACTGCATCGGTAATTAAGGTAACTGCCGAAGAGAAAAAAATTGCCATAAAAGCAGCAAAGGCAATGGATTTAAAAGTTGCCGGGGTTGATATTATCCGTTCTTCAAAAGGTCCGTTATTATTAGAAGTAAACTCTTCTCCAGGTCTTGAAGGAATTGAAGGAGCAACGAATAAAGATGTAGCAGGAGAAATGATTAAAGCGATTGAGAAAAATTTTAAACTCATCTAAACTTCATATCATAAAATTATTTTAGCAGCTTTGTCAAAGTTTAAACCTTTGACAAAGTTTTTTTTTAACTTTAGAATAAAAAATTATGCTTTTCCCTTATTTAGATATTGTTTTAAGAAGTGCTGCGGTTTATTTTTTCATGACAATTGCATTACGAATCTTTGGTAAAAAAGAACTTTCGCAATTAAATACTGCCGACATTATTCTTATTTTATTAATTAGTAATTCGGTCCAAAACGCGATGGTTGGCCCAGACACTAGCTTATGGGGAGGTTTGGTTGCGGCTTTGGTTTTATTTGTGATTAATTTTGTTATCAAAAAATTAACCCATAAATACAAAATCCTAAACGATTTACTTTTAGACAAACCAGAAATTTTAATTCACGACGGAAAATTAGATTTTGATGCCTTAAGCAAATTAGACATTTCTAACGATGAACTTAAAGAAGCAATGCGTGAACATGGTTTAGAGCATTTTACCGATGTAAAGCTTTGTATGCTGGAAATTGACGGTACTATAAGCGTAATTTCAGAAGATAAAAAGCAATTAAAGCAAACGCATTATAAGCGCAAGCACAATCATAAGAATTTTAGAAAGTAAAAAACAATAAGCGCTTAAAAATCAAATAGTTAATTATTTTATGTTAAAAACTTAGCTATATACTTTGTTATACTATGTATTTTGTTATACATTAGCAGAATGAACGAAACATTTGTAGCAAATTGGAAATCGCAGGTAAAGAAAGGAACATTGACTTTTATTATTCTGAACGTACTCAAAAATAATGAGTACTATGGTTATGAACTTATCGAACAAATAAGAAAACATACCGAAATAGAAATTGCTGAAGGAACACTTTATCCGTTAATGAACCGGTTAAAAACAGAAGAATTGGTAGATTCAAAATGGGTAGAACAGGAAACTGGAATTCCAAGAAAATATTATTCATTAACTGACGCTGGGATAAAAACTTTAAGTGAGATGAATATCTATTGGGAAAACCTAGAAAAATCAATCAAAAAAATCATTCAATGAAAATAGAAGACATTAAATTCGAACAAAAAGCTTCACAAAGAATTTATTCAGACTACATGAAGCGCGTCAAAAAAGCCACAGCTTCTTTGTCAAAAATCAATCAAGATGACATTTATATGGAATTCAACAGTCATATTTTTGAAGCCATTCAGTATAAAAAAGAAGCAAATGAAATTGACGCCCTTTTAGACATAATAGAAAAATTAGGCGTGCCAGAAGAGGTTTTAAAACCACTCGTTGCAGATAAAAAACTGGAACAGGCGACAAAAACTTTTAACCCTGTTCATGTGTTTAAAGCTTTGATATTGAACTTCACAAACGGTATTTCGTATATCTTTTTCTTTGTTTTATATCTTTTTCTATTTGGTTTTGTTTTCCTGATTTTCGCTAAAATTTTCAATCCATCACTTGTTGGGCTGTATATGAAAAAAGACTCTTTTTCTGTTTTCGTATTGGGACTCATCAATCCCGAAGATCAAATCAAAAGCCAAACTTATGAAGTCCTAGGCAATTGGTTTATTCCGGTAATGTTACTGTCAATCGTATTATTTTATTTTCTTATCACGCTATTACTAAAGCTCAAAAAATCAATCAATCAAAAAACGCTATTATGAAAAAAATTATTACCTGCTTATTTACACTTGTTATTACAAGTGCTTTTGCTCAAACTTTCAATGCCAAAAGAATGGATAGTTTGTTTCTTCTTTTAGAAAAAAACAACAAATACATGGGGAGTATTGCAATTTCTGAAAATGGAAAAACAATCTACTCCAGATCAATTGGATTTGATGATATTGCTACTTCAAAAAAGTCAAGCATAAACACGAAGTACAGAATTGGTTCAATTTCTAAAACATTTACGGCTTCTCTTATTTTTAAAGCGGTCGAAGAGAACAAAATCAATTTGAATCAAACTATCGACAAGTATTTTCCAACAATAAAAAATGCCAAAACTATTACAATCAGTAATTTATTAAATCATAGAAGTGGGATTCATGATTTTACAAATGATCCGGATTACTTGAAATGGAATACACAGCCGCAATCACGAGCTAAAATGACAGAAAAAATTGCTGCAGGAGAAATTGTTTTTGAACCTGACACAAAAAGTCAATACAGTAATTCTAACTATGTTTTATTATCGTTTATTCTCGAAGATGTTTACAAGAAATCGTACGCTGAAATTTTAAATCAGAAGATTATTAAACCTCTAAAATTGAAAAACACGTATTTGGGTGGGAAAATAAGCATTGAAAATAACGAATCCTACTCTTATACTTTGGCCGGAAAATGGGAAAAAGAAAGTGAAACCGATATGTCAATTCCGCTTGGAGCTGGAGCAATTGTTTCTAATCCAACAGATTTGAACTTTTTTATCGAAAGTCTTTTTGCCGGAAAAGTTGTTTCTATGGAACACCTTAATGAAATGAAAACCATAAAAGGCAAATATGGGATGGGAATTTTAGAATTTCCTTATTTCGAAAGAAAAAGCTACGGACATAATGGCTCAATCGACGGATTTAGGGCTATTTTGGGTTATTTTCCAGAAGAAAAATTAGCGTTGTCTATTACTTCAAACGGAATGGGTTACGACAATAACAACATTTTATTATGCGCCTTGAGTTCTTATTTTCATAAACCTTTTAGCATGCCAACTTTTAGCAATGTTGCAGTTACTCCAGAAACTTTGGATTTGTACTCTGGAACATACGGAAGTTCGCAGATTCCATTAAAAATAAGCATTTCAAAAAAAGACAACACACTAATTGCAAAGGCTACAGGACAACCTTCTTTTCCTTTAGAAGCGACTGCTGTTAACATATTCAAATTTGATGCAGCCGGAGTTGTACTAGAGTTTAATGCTGGTAAAAAAGAAATGATTTTAAAACAAGGAGGAAAAGAATTTTTATTTTCTAAAGAATAAAAATCATAAAAAACTATAATAAAAAAGCCGATTTCAATTTGAAATCGGCTTTAAAATATGTAGATAAAATGTGATTTACATCTCACATTTCCCAAAAATCATTTTATTAAATAAACACGCTTAGTATAAAATAAACCAATCCTGCCAAAATAGCTGAAATCGGAATCGTTAATATCCAAGCCCAGATCAAACTTACGGTTACTCCCCAGCGAACTGCAGAAACACGTTTTGTTAATCCAACCCCGATAATAGAACCTGTAATTGTATGTGTAGTACTTACTGGAATTTTTAAATGTTCTGTGAAATAAAGTGTTAAAGCACCAGCAGTTTCAGCAGCCACACCTTCAAATGAAGTTACTTTTGTGATTTTAGAACCCATTGTTTTAACAATTTTCCAACCACCGCTCAAAGTTCCTGCAGCAATAGCAGAATAACAGGCTAACGGAATCCATCCTGGCATTACTCCTTTTATTCCTAAGTCATCATTTGGCAATACAACGTCTAACCAAGAATCCATATGAACACCTGGGTTTGTATGAATAAATACAGCTACAGCAGCTGCAATAATACCCATTACTTTTTGTGAATCATTTCCTCCGTGCCCTAAACTAAAAGCTGCAGAAGATAGCAATTGCATTTTTTTCAAAGCAGCATCTGCCTGATGAAGATTCAAACTACTGAATATTAAACAAAAAGCACTTACTGTCAAGATAATAAAAGCAACTAAAAACCATTTAATATTATGCGGATCGAAAGCTACGCTCCAAAAATGTGATTCGAATCTAGGTTTGTCAATTTCTGCATAAGGCACCATTAATCTGCTAACCAGCCAAACTGTAGCAATCATTAAAGCGACTGTAAATATTTTAGGCCAAATACTTTTACGAGAAGCATTTAATAACCAAATCGAAATTAAATAAGAAGCAAATGCACCCAATAATGGCGCTAAAACAATAAAAGCGATTATAATAAGAACCCCGGAAGGCATTCCGCCATCTTTTCCTGCCTTATACCAGCTTACAATTTCGTACCAATAATGTGTAGCTCCATCTTCGCCAATATAACCTGAGAAACCGTGTACGGCTATCGCGTGAGCAACCGCTGCTCCCGCAAAACCACCAATAAGGGTATGAGATGAACTTGAAGGAATTCCTAACCACCAAGTCAATAAATTCCAACAAATTGCTGCAATAACACCAGCTAGAATTACTACTAGGTTAATCTCCATGGTGTGCGCTGTCTTAGCAACAGTATCTGCAACACCAAATCCGAAAACCCAATAAGCTAAAAAGTTAAAAAATGCTGCCCAAAGAACGGCCTGAAAAGGCGTTAGAACCTTTGTAGCAACAACAGTCGCTATAGCATTTGCCGCATCATGAAAACCATTGATGTAATCAAAAATTAAAGCTAATACTATAATAATTATAAGTAGCGTCATAAAATTATAACTTCAGAATGAAATAAATTGAATTAAGAATGTTTTACAGAAATAGATTCTAGTATGTTCGCAACACTCTTACATTTGTCTGTTGCTGATTCTAAAACAGATAACACTTCTTTATATTTAATAATATTTTTAGCGTCTGTTTCGTTTTCAAAAATTTCAAAAACTGCTTTATTATAAACGTTATCCGACTTGTTCTCTAATTTATTAATTCTAGCACAAGCATCTTTAATAACATTCATGTTTTTTAAGTTGCTCAACTCTTTTACCGCACTGTCAATGTTTTGACAAGCTTCAAGGTTGATTTCTGTCATCTTTCTGATAGATTTTGTAATCTTATCAACTTGATACAATCTCATTCTGCTCGCTGCACCATGAAGGTAATCTGCAACGTTATCAATAGAAGTAATTAAAGTATGAATATCCTCTCTATCAAATGGAGTAATAAAGTTTCTGCTCAATTCTAGATTGGTTTGACGTGTAATGTCTTCTCCTTTTTGCTCTAATTCGTCAATTTTTTGAAAAAGAACTTCTCTTTCTTTTAATGGAAGGTTTACAGCTTCGTGTAAGTTAGAAGCTAATTCAATTAAATTGCTTGAAGCCTCTTCAAAAAGTGGAAAGAATTTCTTGTCTTTCGGCACTAAAAATTGGAAAATACTGTTTATTGACATTTTTATATTTTTGATAGTGCAAAATTACTTCATTAATACTTTGCAATGTTAAGCCATTGTTAACAAATCGTTTTCAATTTGGAAACTATCCAAGAATGATACGGTCTTTTCAATATCATAATGTAAGATTCTATCTTCCTTAACAAGAGGCACAACTTCTCTGTAACTGCTTAAAAACATTTCGATGAAATCGCTTGATTTTAAAGGTTCTCTATAAGCAATCGCCTGCGAAGCGTTCATTAATTCAATTGCTAAAATACGCTCCAAATTATCCATTACGCGCAATGCTTTTGTTGCACCGTTTGCGCCCATACTTACATGATCTTCCTGACCGTTGCTAGAAACAATACTGTCAACACTTGATGGCGTTGCTAATTGCTTATTTTGACTTGCAATACTTGCTGCAGTATATTGTGGAATCATAAATCCTGAATTCAAACCTGGATTATCAACTAAAAATGCAGGGAGATTTCGCAATCCTGAAATCAATTGATAGGTTCTTCTTTCAGAAATACTACCTAATTCAGCTAAAGCAATTGCCATAAAGTCTAAGGCTAACGCCAAAGGCTGGCCATGGAAATTTCCACCAGAAATAATCTGATCGGCTTCTATAAATATATTTGGATTATCTGTAACAGAGTTAATTTCAGTTTTAAACACTTTTCGAACGTAATCAATCGCATCTTTTGAAGCGCCGTGAACCTGTGGCATGCAACGGAAAGAATAAGGATCCTGAACGTGTTTTTTCTCCTGCTCTATAATTTCACTTCCTTCTAAAAACTCATTTATACGCTGTGCGGTAATTATTTGTCCTTTATGAGGACGAATAAAATGAATCAATTCGTTAAAAGGCTCGATTCTTCCATCAAAACCTTCAAGAGAAATTGTTCCGATTAAATCAGCTAAATATGAATATTTGTAAGCCTTTAATAAAATGTGAGCTCCATAAGCACTCATAAACTGGGTTCCGTTTAACAAAGCCAAACCTTCCTTCGACTGTAATACAATTGGCTCCCAGTTAAAGTGCTTTAACACTTCGGCAGAAGCCCTTTTTTTTCCTTCAAAAAGCACTTCGCCTTCTCCTAATAAAGGTAAAGATAAATGTGCTAACGGCGCTAAATCTCCTGAAGCTCCCAGTGAACCCTGCGTATATATAATAGGTAGAATATCATGGTTGTAAAAATCTACCAAACGATCTAATGTTTGTAATTGAATTCCTGAATGCCCGTAGCTTAAAGATTGAATTTTAAGCAAAAGCATCAGCTTTACAATTTCTGCAGGAACCTCTTCCCCTGTTCCGCACGCGTGCGATTTCACAAGGTTTTCCTGAAGTTTTGATAAATTTTCATTTGAGATTTTTACATTACAAAGTGATCCAAATCCTGTATTGATTCCGTAAATAGGCTCAGAATGCGAGGCCATTTTTTTATCTAAATAATCACGGCATTTCTGAACATTTACTTTCGCTTCTTCCGATAATTCAAGTGTCTTTTGATTGACAATAATTTCTTGTAAAGCTTCTAAACTTAAGGTTTCAGTACTTATATAATGGATTTCTCTCATGTCATTTTTATTTTAAGGCATCAAAATTCAGCAAATCAATATTAAAAAGCAACATTTGTTTATAATAATTAAAATTTGGCAAATTCAAATTCCGTACTTTTATTTATTTCACAATACTAATCATACAGAATAGGCTCTTTATATTTTTTTTACACATTGATTAAATCAACAGAATCAAAAAAAACTATTTCCTAGTAATTAAATAGACTTCTGAACTGTTTCTGTAATACTTTTATTAAAAATCAGCTTATTAACCTGCATCAATCTCAATAAAAAGAGTTCTAAATATACGAATACATCAATTTAACAGATTTAAAGCTGATGAAAACTCAATATTAATTTATTCAAAATTGAATTATTAAAATATTCGCAAAAAGAAAATAAAGGTTTTTAACTTTTATAAAAAACTGTACTTTTGAAAAATCAAAATGAATAGCAACAGCGCAAAATATCAATCTACAATGACAACTCAAACTAGAGTTGCAATTGCTGTTGCAATTATTTCTACTACAACAACTACTACCCCTTAGGGGTATACATTTCTACATATAAACCTGGGTTATTTATACTTTTTTCTTGAAAGAAGAAAGGTATTGGATACATGAAAAACATTCACAAAAAACAAAAAAATAGTCGCAGTTTTCAGTTTCAGTTCATACTAGATAACCTTTGAACGTTTGTTACTTAAAATCTTTGCACCTTATTAAAAATATCAAAAATGAAAGTATTAAAATTTGGCGGAACTTCGGTTGCCAATGCTCAAAATATAAAACTCGTTCTCGAAATTATAAATCAAAAATCTAAAGAAGATAATTTAGCAGTTGTTGTTTCAGCACTAAGCAAAGTAACAGATTTACTGCAATCTGCAGCGGCAAAAGCGGCGGCAAATGACGAAAGTTTTAGAGATATTGTTGCCGAAATAGAGAAAAAACACCTGGACACTCTTAAAGAACTTATTCCTGTCAGCGAGCAAAGCAGTTTATTAAGCCACATAAAAAGAATCATTAATCATCTTGAAACTTTATTAGACGGCTGTTTTTTATTAGGAGAATTATCTCCTAGAACTGAAGATACAATTTTGAGTTTTGGCGAATTGCTTTCGTCTTATATCATTGCACAGGCGTATCAGCAAATCGATAAAAGTGCTGTTTATAAAGACAGCCGCGAATTGATTAAAACCAACAGCAACTTTGGAAAAGCAGTTGTGAATTTTGAAATTTCGAACCAATTGATTCAAGAATATTTTGCTGAAAATGAATCAAAAATCAATATTTTACCAGGATTTATTGCCTTAACACTTGACGGAATTACAACAACTTTAGGCCGTGGCGGCTCTGATTATACTGCAGCTATTATTGCTGGAGCGCTTGATGCATCTCAATTAGAAATTTGGACAGATGTAAACGGAATGTTTACTGCAAACCCAAAAATCGTAAAACAAGCACAGCCAATTGCGAATATCTCTTATCAAGAAGCGATGGAATTGTCGCATTTTGGTGCTAAAGTGTTATATCCGCCAACAATTCAGCCCGTTTTAAGAAAAAACATTCCAATTCTGATCAAAAATACTTTTGAACCAGAAGCGGAAGGAACTTTGATTTCTAGCCAAGTATCATCAAAAGATACAGTTGTAAAAGGAATCAGCCATATTGATAATATTTCACTTGTAACACTAGAAGGTCCAGGAATGATTGGAGTTGCAGGTTCATCAAGACGTTTGTTTGAAGTATTGTCTCAAGAAAAAATCAACGTGATTTTTATTACTCAGGCTTCTTCTGAGCATTCTATTTGTATCGGAATTTTAAACTCTGACGCTGATAATGCCGAAGCAGCAATCAACAAAGCTTTTGAAGTGGAGATTTTGCAAAACAAAATCGATCCTTGTATTGTAGAAAAAGACCTTTGCATTATCGCTTTGGTTGGTGAAAACATGAAAAACCACCAAGGTTTAAGCGGAAGAATGTTCAGCACTTTAGGAAAAAACAACGTAAACATTCGTGCGATTGCGCAAGGTGCATCTGAACGTAATATTTCGACTGTAATTAACGAAAGAGATGTTAAAAAAGCGTTGAATACCTTGCATGAGAATTTTTTCGAAGAAAACACAAAACAGCTGAATTTATTTGTAATGGGTGTTGGAAATGTGGGAGAAAAATTCATCGAACAAATTCACAATCAAAGAAAGTTTTTAAAAGAGAACTTAAAAATTAATGTTCGTGTTATCGCTTTATCAAATTCAAGAAAAATGGTTTTTGATGAAGATGGAATTTCCTTAAAAGACTGGAAATCGATTTTAGACAAAGCAGACGCTGCCGTTGAGACTGAATTCATTGCCCGTGCCAAAGAACTGAATTTACGCAACAGTATTTTTGTAGATATTACAGCAAATGCAAGCGTTTCTGAAACGTACGAAAAATTCTTAAAACAAAGTATTGCGGTTGTAACCTGCAACAAAATTGCCTGTTCATCTGCTTATGACAATTATAAAAAACTAAAAAGTTTATCTCGACAATACAATGCTCCGTTTTTGTTTGAAACGAATGTTGGTGCGGGATTGCCCATTATTGATACTGTAAAAAACTTAATTGCTTCTGGCGACAAAGTGCACAAAATTCAGGCGGTTTTATCAGGAAGTTTGAACTTCATTTTCAACAATTTCGATAAAAACAATTCTTTTCACGATGTGGTTAAAGAAGCCGGAGTTCAGGGTTTCACAGAACCTGACCCAAAAATTGACTTAAGCGGTATCGACGTGGCGCGTAAAATCCTGATTTTGATTCGCGAAAGCGGTTATGAAATGGATATTGACGCTATTGCAAACGAATCATTTTTACCAGCAGAATGTTTGGAAACAACAAATAATGAAGACTTTTTTGCTTCGTTAATCAAACATGCTCCACATTTTGAAAAAATATATGAAGAAGCCTTAGCCAAAGAATCAAGATTGAAATATGTAGCACAATTCGAAAACGGAAAAGCAAGCGTTGGCCTGCAATTTATCCCGAAAGATCATCCTTTTTACAATTTGGAAGGAAAAGACAATATCGTTCTTTTCTACACCGATCGTTACGTAGATCAGCCTTTATTGATAAAAGGAGCCGGTGCCGGAGCTGCGGTTACAGCATCAGGAATTTTTGCTGACGTTATTCGTATTGGAAATGTTTAGCCGCTAAGGCACTAAGGCGCTAAGTTTTTAAGTTTTTTAAGCTCAGAAACTTAAATTCTTAGTAATAAAAACTTAGCGCCTTAGTGCCTTCGTGGCAAAAAAAAATAAAAACTTTGTGACTTTGTGCCTTCGTGGCAAAAACCAAAAAAAAATGGAAATAAAACTATTTTGCCCAGCAACTATCGCAAACCTCTCGTGCGGATTTGACGTACTCGGACTTTGCTTAGACAATGCGGGCGATGAAATGATTGTTCGAAAAGTCGATCAAAAAGGGGTTCGAATTACAAAAATTGTGGGTGCCGATTTACCTTTGGAAACAGAGAAAAATGTTTCTGGAGTTGCGGCTTTGGCAATGCTTGAAACTCTAGACGAACTGGATTTTGGATTCGAAATTGAAATCTATAAAAATATTAAAGCCGGAAGCGGAATCGGAAGCAGTGCTGCCAGTTCTGCGGGAGCGGTTTTCGGAATTAATGAATTATTAGGCAGACCCTATTCTCGTAAAGATTTGGTGCAATTTGCCATGCAGGGCGAGAAATTAGCCAGCGGCAACGCGCATGCAGACAACGTTGCTCCTGCCCTTTTGGGTGGCTTTACTTTAGTAAGAAGTTATGCGCCGCTTGATATTATCAGAATTGACAGTCCGGAAGAATTATTTGCAACGGTTGTTCATCCGCAAATTGAGTTAAAAACCTCTGATGCACGTTCGGTTTTAAAACAAACGGTTTCCTTAAAAAGCGCTATTATGCAATGGGGAAATGTGGGCGGACTTATAGCAGGTTTATACACAAAAGATTACGATTTGATTGGAAGATCGCTTCATGACGAAATCGTTGAGCCTTTAAGAAGTGTTTTGATTCCGGGTTTTGATTTAATCAAACAAACGGCTCTTGAAAACGGTGCTTTAGGTTCTGGAATTTCAGGTTCTGGTCCGTCGATTTTTGCTTTAAGCAGGGGAAAAGAAACCGCAGATAAAATCGCAAAAGCCATGAGCGAAGTGTACGAAAATATGAATTTGCCGTATGAAATTCACGTTTCAAAAATCAATCCGGATGGAGTAAGAATATTATAACACGAATTATCACGAATTTTGTGCAATAATTTAAAGACAAAGAATTAGTGACAATCAGTGAAATTCGTGTTCAAATAAAAATCAAATGAAATACTACAGTTTAAACCATAATGCACCAACGGTTTCGTTTAAAGAAGCTGTAATACAGGGATTAGCAAGCGATAAAGGATTATATTTTCCAGAAAATATTACGCCTTTAAATCCGGTATTTTTTAATGTAATCGAAAATCTGAGCAACAACGATATTGCTTTTGATGTCATGCAGCAATTTGTTGGAGATGAAATTCCGGAGGCGCATTTAAGAGAAATTATTGCCGAGACTTTAAGTTTTGATTTCCCGGTTGTGGAAGTTGAAAACGGAATTTATTCGTTAGAATTATTTCACGGTCCGACAATGGCATTTAAAGACGTTGGAGCGCGATTTATGTCACGTTGTCTGGCGTATTTTAATAAAGACAAAAAAGATAGCAAAAATACCGTTTTGGTAGCCACTTCTGGAGATACGGGCGGCGCAGTTGCCAGCGGATTCCTTGGCGTTGACGGTGTTGATGTTGTGATTTTATATCCGTCAGGAAAAGTAAGCGATATTCAGGAAAAGCAATTGACCACTTTAGGAAAAAACATTAAAGCCCTTGAAGTTGACGGCGTTTTTGACGATTGCCAGGATATGGTCAAAAAAGCGTTTTTAGATGAAAGTTTGACGCATAAAAACCTGACTTCGGCGAATTCTATTAATATTGCGCGTTGGCTACCGCAGATGTTCTATTTCTTCTTTGCTTATAAAGCGCTAAAAAAGCAAAACAAACCATTAATTTTCTCTTGCCCTAGCGGAAACTTCGGGAATATCTGCGCCGGAATTATGGCAAAGAAATTAGGTTTGCCAATCGAACATTTTGTAGCGTCTACAAACGTAAACGACACGGTGCCAAGATTCTTAGAGAACGGAAAATACGACCCGAAACCTTCTAAAGCGACAATCTCTAACGCTATGGATGTTGGAAACCCAAGCAACTTTATCAGGATTCAGGAATTGTACAATAATGATTTAAAAGCCTTCGAAAAAGACTTTTCTTCTTATAGCTATACCGACGAACAAACGCTTGATGCTCTAAAGAAAATTTATAACACTAATGGATATGTCGCAGAGCCACACGGAGCTGTTGGTTATTTAGGCTTGAAAAAAGAATTGCAAAAACACGAGAATGCGATTGGTGTGTTCTTAGAAACGGCACATCCTATTAAATTCTTAGATGTTGTTGAACCTGCTTTAGGAATTACGCTTCCGATTCCGGAACAAATTGAGAGTGTTTTGCATGAGAATAAGGTTAGTGTTAAGATTGGAAGTTATGAGGAGTTGAAGGCGTTTTTGGGATAAGTTTTTATCCCTTATAAAATTTTAAAACCACAAATTAAAAGAATCCATTTTCTTGGAATTTGTGGTTTTCATTTATAGATTTAGATTAGTATAATGTAAGAGAAATTGCTAAGTTTGATAATTATCTAATTCCAATAGCCAATTTAACGATGAAAAACTACGATTTTAATATTCTCTCTCCATATGAATTCGAACTTCTAACACGGGACTTATTACAATTACATCTTGATATCTTTCTGGAATCTTTTGGAGAGGGAGCTGACCAGGGAATTGATCTAAGATATTCGAAAGGAAAACTATTGATAATACAAGCAAAGAGATACAAAAATTTCAATAACTTATTTACAAATCTTAAAAAAGAAGTAGACAAAGTCAAAAAATTAAAGCCTGAAAGATATATTTTAGCTACAAGTGTTTCTCTATCTCCAGCTCACAAAGTTAAAATTAAAAAACTATTCGATACCTTTATAAAATATGATGAGGATATTTTTGGTAAAGAAGATTTTAATAATTTACTAAATAAATTTCCTTCAGTAGAAAAAAACCATTTTAAATTATGGCTTTCAAGTATTGATATTTTAAATGAAATTTTCAATAATCAAATAGTTAATCGTACTAACTTTTCTAAAGAAGAAATTATTGAAAAAATTAAAGTATATGTTCAAAATGACAGTTTTAATGAAGCCTCTGATATAATTAATCAAAATAAATATGTAATAATATCCGGTACTCCTGGTATTGGTAAAACAACTTTAGCCGAAATGCTAGTCTTTAGCTTTCTAAGCAAACCCGGTAATGAATTTGTATTTCTATCAGACAGTATTGATGATGCTTTTAAACTCTATAATGAAAATAAAAATCAAATCTTTTTGTTTGATGATTTCTTAGGTAGAAATTTTCTCCAAAATTCAATTGCGCTAAATGATGAAAAAAAAATTGTACAGTTTATAAATAAGATCCAAAAGTCCAATAATAAATTTTTAATCTTTACTACTAGAGAATACATCCTAAATCAAGCACAGCAGAAATTTGATGTTTTGAATCAGGACTTATCCAAATGTGTACTTGATATTACTAAATATTCTAAATTAGTTAAAGCTCAAATTTTATATAATCATCTATTGTACAATGATGTTCCTTTTGAATATGTTGACGAAATAATAAAACAAAATCTTTTATTTAAAATTATAAATCACCAGAACTACAATCCTCGTATAATTGAAGCTTTTACAAATCATAAATTCTGGAAAAAATCGACTACTATTGAATTTCCAAGCGAATTAATTAAATTGTTTAATTCTCCTTTTTTGATTTGGGAGCATGTATATGAGAATCAAATCACTGAAATATCAAGAACAATTCTAAATTCTCTATTAATATCTGGGAGAGAACTAAGTTATGACCAACTATTTAAGCAGACAAAAATTTATGAAACACGGAATTTACTTCCTAACCAGATTAATAATTATACATATAAAGCATCATTAAAAGAATTAGAAAATTCAATGATTCAAATTAATAATAGACATGACGGAACTTTGATAATTGAGTACCTGAATCCATCTATTCAAGATTTTTTAGTGAGTTATATAAATAAGGATTCTATTTCCAAAAATTATTTAATTAATGCCATCCAATATGTAAAACCTTCCTTGGATATTTTAACAACTGAAAGCGAAATCAACTCTAATTTAAAAATTAAAATACATAGTGAGCAACTAAAATTAATTAAGCAAATTATTATACAAAATTTTGATAATCTTGAATTTATAACTAACCCTCCAAGCTATTTCACTGTTACAGATAATAGAATTAAAAAACTTCATTTGGTCTATCTGTTTTTTAAGCAAAATGGTTTAGGAACTGACTTTATTCAACAAGAATTTGCTAAAATCTGTTATTCAGAAGAAATAACAAACAGATCTGTTAATGAGTTTTCTTACCTCGTATGTCACTTTGCAGATGAGGAAAATTTTGATGTAAAAAAGATATTATCTAACATAATAGATAGTATTTGGGACTTTGAAGATTTAAGTTCTTTATCATATCTTGAAACAACTTTTACTAATGAATTTGAATTATTTAGAGAGAACAATAAGGATGCTATATATGATATATATTATAATGTTGTATCTGGACTTAGACAAACAGCATCTGAAAGCGAAGAAATTTCTAATATCCAAAACATACTTAATGATCTTAATACAATAGAATATGATTTTGGTTTTGACACATATAACGATAGAGAAGAAGTTAAAGAAATAATCAAAAAATTAGAACAAAAACAAGATGAGTATTATGATAGTTATTCTGATGATGTATATCTAAATTATTATCGTCAAAAAGTAAAATATAATAACCGAATCTTTAATACATCAGAAGAAGTGACTAAAGCTACCAAATCACTAAATAAACCATTAAGTGAGAATGACAAAATTACAGATCTATTCAAATCTTTGAAATCTAATGGAGAAAATTCTAATGATAAATAAATTAGTACTAGTAAAAATTCTTCATTGGAACATTCCCCCGCTAGCGCGAGCGTCCCGCTCGTGAACACAACGAAACTCAAAACCAATTGAGATTAAATTTCACATTTAATAAAAAAGCATAAGGCTTATTGTTAAATTCGTTAAAACCAATCTAATGAGCAATATAGAACTTTTCAAATGGCTTGCCGTACTTTCGCCAATTCTTAGCGGAATAATAGTTGGTTATGTAACTCATAAGCTTTCAAATCGATCAAAGCGAATAGAAATTCTATATCAAAATAAAACTCGAGCGTTCAATGAACTAAACAAGATACTTATTGATTATAGATTTGAATTAGAACAAAAAATCTACAATAATCCATTTCTTGAAAGAAGTTCAGACGCAAAAGGAACAGTTGAAACTCTTACTTTATTAAATAATGCTCTTGTACGCAACACTGTATATCTACATAAAGAAAGCGTTAAAGCAGTTATGGATTTAGTTACTAAGATTAATTTCTATTGCAATTTTAAAGAAGAGGAATTTGAAAATATAAACCCTTATTTGGAAATGGCTGTTGAAATTAAAAAAGTAACTGATGTTTTGTACAAAGACCTTAATCTTAAATAAAAAAAACCGAGAGCGAGCGTCCACAAAGAAATTCAAAAACCAATTGGAACATGCACGAGCGGGACGCTCGCGCTAGCAAATGAAACTAGCAAGAGATCGTGCAAACAATAATTAAACTACATTTAAAAATATTCAATAGCCTCCAGCTTTAGCTGGAGTTTTTTTATGGACATTCAATCGGCTTTAGCCAAAAAGTTAAAGATTAGGCTAAAGCCATTTCTAAGTATTGCAATTTTGTTCTCCAGCTAAAGCTGGAGGCAACTCAAATTTAGAAGCTCTATAGTTTCCTCGCTTGCGGCAGCAATTGCATTTTGTGTTCAATACAAATTGCATTATTTTTTTTCAGATATTTCCTTAAAATTATCTTTAAAAACATTTATTTAAAATCAGTAAGTTTTTGTAGATTCGTTTCAATTCAACCTAAAAATTCAATCATGAAAAAATCATTAATACTATTTTCATTCGCTCTTTTTTTCTCTTGTCAAAAAAACGAGAATAACGATAGTAATAATCAAGAACCAAAGGCATTACAAGAGAAAAGCATTGATATAGGCAGATTCAGAAAAGGAGATGATTTGGTCGATGATTTATATCAGGAGCTTGTAAATAAATCTCCGGAACTGAAAAATTTAGAAGATGAATTGAACTCAATAAACCCAGGAGACACTACCGCTATTTTTAATGATTATGATCGTAAATCTGATAATTATTATACATCTGCCACAGGTCATGCGGAAGGAATTAGAGACAGTATTTTGAAAAATAAAATTCTAAACTTAATCAAAAATAGTTCAACTAAATATGATGGCAAGAAGTCTGATGTAGAGAATCTGGTGACAACAATTAATAAAAGAAGAACTGAAATAACAAACTATCATACGGCTTTAAAAATTATTTTAACCTTTCCTCTTATAGAAAAATATCAAAACGATCATTTACCAAAAAAATCTCCTTTTGAAAAGGTGATTGAAAAAGAAAATCAAGTACTTGAAAAAGTCAAACAAAATATTCCAAGTTATTAATTGGATATCATAGATGCTCACGCTAGCAAAACAAAAACAAAAAACTATTTCTTCCTTCTTAAACAAATAAAATCGTAGCAAGTCCACATTTTCCTTCTTCTACTTCTCAGTTAAAAACTTTCTTAGTTATTCCGCTTAAAAATCATCACTTAGTATTTTTTTATATCTTTAAAAACTCTAATTATAATCACCTATTTAGAGCATCGAAATTCTATAACACACCCTAATTCTATGAAAAAAACATTACTCTTATTGGTTTTAGCTGGATTTTTTACTTCATATGCTCAGGATTCAAAACCAAAACCTGCCTCTACTCCTCCTGCTAAGGAAGAAAATTCACCTGCAAACCTTACTTTCAATCCAGATTCTCAAGTCATCACCAATCATACAACCACAATAAAAGGTCAGAAAGTTGCTTATAAAGCAACAACAGGTACTATGCCAGTTTGGGACGAAGACGGAAAAGCAATTGCCGGATTATTCTATACGTATTATGAGCGTTCTGATGTAAAAGATAGAGATTCACGTCCTTTAGTTATTTCATTCAATGGCGGCCCTGGATCTGCTTCGGTTTGGATGGAGATTGCTTATACGGGACCAAGTTTGTTAAATATTGATGATGAAGGCTACCCTGTGCAGCCTTACGGAATAAAAGAAAACCCTTATTCTATTTTAGATGTTGCTGATATCGTTTTTGTAAACCCTGTAAACACGGCTTATTCAAGACCTACAAGCAAAGAAATCCCTACTACAAAATTCTTTGGCGTAAATGCCGACATTAAATACTTAGCCGATTGGATCAATGGTTTTGTAACCCGCACCAATCGTTGGGCTTCTCCTAAATACCTAATAGGTGAAAGTTATGGAACAACTCGAGTTTCCGGATTAGCGCTTCAATTACAAAACAATCAATGGATGTATCTTAACGGAGTGATTTTGGTATCTCCCACTGATTTAGGAATAACTCGTGGTGTTGTTTCTACTGCCGCTCTTAAATTACCTTATTTTGCAGCGACTGCGTGGTATCACAAAATGCTTAGTCCTGATCTTCAAAACAAAGATTTAACCGATATGCTGCCTGAGGTAGAAGATTTCACCATAAACGAACTTCTTCCTGCGCTGAGCAAAGGTGGATTTTTAGACGAGCAAAAAAGAAAAGAAATTGCTAGTAAAATAGCACGTTATTCTGGTATTTCAGAGAAAGTTATTCTGCAAAACAATTTAGACCTTCCTTACGATTATTTTTGGAAAGAACTCTTAAGAGATAAAGGCTACACAATAGGAAGACTGGATTCAAGATATAAAGGAATTGACCGCAAAGACTCTGGCGAAAGTCCTGATTTTAATGCCGAACTTACGTCTTGGCTGCATTCGTTTACGCCTGCTATCAATATGTATGTACGTAATAATCTTAACTACAAAACTGATTTTAAATACAATATGTTTGGCCCTGTGCATCCTTGGGACAGAACTAATGATAAAACAGGAGAAAACTTAAGACAAGCCATGGCACAAAATCCGTATTTACACGTAATGGTGCAATCAGGATATTATGACGGAGCCTGTGATTACTTTAACGCTAAATACGATTTATGGCAAATGGATACAAGCGGAAAATTAACGGATAGAATGTCATGGAAAGGCTACAGAAGTGGTCATATGATGTATTTAAGAAAAGCTGACTTAGAAACTGCAAATGAAGACATCAGAACATTCATCAAACAATCATTACCTAAAGCTAACGAACCTGCAAAATATTAAGGCTGGTTTCTAATCCTAAAGAAGCTAAATTACAACTATTATAATTCATGATTTCAAAAGCAATATTAGCAGATATTCCTGCTTTGACTCTATTGATCAACTCAGCCTATAGAGGCGAAACTTCTAAAAAAGGCTGGACAACCGAAGCACATTTACTGGAAGGAAAAAGAACCGACGAACCCGAAATGACCGAAATATTTCTGGATCCAAAAAATACCATTCTGAAATTTACGGAGAATGACAAGATTATTGGTTCGGTTTTATTGGTTGAAAAAGGGCCTCAATTGTATTTGGGAATGTTGACTGTTTCAACTGAATTGCAAAATGGTGGTATCGGAAAAAAGCTGTTGGCTGAAGCCGAAAATCAGGCTAAAGCTTTAGGATTGTCGAGTATTATTATGACGGTTGTTTCGGTTCGTTCAGAACTTATTGCTTGGTACAAACGCCACGGTTACGCAGAAACTGGCCAAAGAGAACCTTTTCCTTCAAGCGACATTCATATTAATATTTCAGATTCGCCTTTGGAGTTTGTCTTTTTAGAGAAAAAAATTTAAGGGATTTACCACAAAGAACACGAAGAATTACTAGAAGTCGCAAGGGTTTTTAATCTCTCAAACACACAGAGTCGAAAAGAAAATTTAAACTTTGCGACTCTGCGTCTTTGAGAGATTTTTACTTTAGATAAAAAAAACTTAGAAACTAAAAAACTTAGAAACTCTTTTTAATCTTTGACAAAAATTCATGCGACACTCCCAGATATGAGGATAAATTTCTGTTGTTGATTTTGTCAATTTTATTGGGATAACGTTCTACGAATTCCAAATATCTTTGCTTCGATTTTTTGTTTAATACATCTAAAAGTCTTTGCTGAATGGCAACATTTGCTTTCTCAACCATAATAATGTGAAACTGAATCAGCTTTGGCACTTGCTCAAACAAAAGCGTTTTGTTTGTTTTGCTGATAACTAAAATCTCACTGTCTTCTAACGCTTTTATGTTGTAAGTCGTCAGTTTTTGATGGTAAAAACTTTCGAGATCACACATCCATTCGTTTTCAAAGGAGAAGAAAATCACACTTTCAGTTCCGTTATCGTTTAGAATGTAGGTTTTAAACGATCCCTTTAAAATAAATCCTTCGTAAGAGTTATTTGAGTCTTGAATTTGCAGAAACTCATTTTTTTTGAGCTTAATAAATTCTGCTTTCTCTACAATGTGTTTCCATTCTTCATTTGTTAGGTTAATTTTTCGTTCAATGTTTAATCTGAGGTCTTTGTACATTTGTTTTTAGTTTTATTCTTACTCGGGGGCGTAAGTAGTTGAATGAATTAAAAATGATGTAATCGATTACGTAAAAATACTTTTTTTACGCTTTTTTGTCACTTAACAATTGTTAAAAAAACATTTTATCCTAATTTTTTTGTAAAACATTGAACTTGTTCAACTTTTTTAATAATTATTATAAGCAGATTTGTACTGTTAAATATTTATAAACCCCAAATCTTTATTATGAAATTTACATCAAAATGGTCAGTGTTACTATTAGCACTTGTATTAAGCTTTACAAGCTGTAATACGGAAGAAATTGCTTCACCAAGTAGTGAAAGCGCAATTGTCGAAACTGATGTGGCCACTCCGACTGGCATTACTGCAAAAGTGGGCAACTGCGCTCAAGTTCCGGGATGGGCTTCTCAAAACGGCGGAACAATTGGCGGAGGAACTTCTGCTGAAACAACAGTTACAACTTACGCCCAATTAAAAGCAGCAATTGAGAGCAGTTCTGTAAAAGTTATTAAAGTAACTGGTACAATCACCATTACAGCAAGATTGTCTTTCCAAGATCAAACTGGCAAAACCATTTATGGTACAAGCGGCGCAAAATTAGTTTCGACTAATCAGACAAAAGAT
This sequence comes from Flavobacterium sp. JLP, assembly GCF_015350755.1. Taxonomy (NCBI): domain Bacteria; kingdom Pseudomonadati; phylum Bacteroidota; class Flavobacteriia; order Flavobacteriales; family Flavobacteriaceae; genus Flavobacterium; species Flavobacterium sp. JLP. Next base: position 706,965 of record NZ_JADKPS010000001.1, read on the forward strand.
GCTTCTGGAATCATCAACATTAAAAGATGCAAAAACATTATTATCAGAAACCTTATTTTTGAAGGTCCCGGCGCATATGATACTGACGGCTGGGATAATGCAATTCTGGACGAATGTACAAATGTATGGGTCGACCACTGCGAATTTAGAGATGGTGTTGACGGAAACTTCGACATCAAAAACAAATCAGATTATATCTCGGTTACTTATTCTAAATTTCACTATCTAAAACCGCCGAAAGCTGGAGGTTCTGGAGGTTCTGATGATCACAGATATTCGAACTTAATTGGTTCAAGCGATGGAGCAACTGGAGATCGCGGAAAATTAAGAATAACTTTTGCTCGTTGCTGGTGGGCTCCTGGCTGTAAAGAAAGAATGCCAAGAGTACGTTTTGGCCAAGTGCATTTAATCAACAATTACTTTAATAGTACAGTAAGCAATAAATGTATTGCAGCTGGTTTTGAAGCTAATATCCGTGTAGAAAACAATTCTTTTGAAGGTGTAAAAACACCAATTGATTTAATGACGGGTTATACAGCAGTTACCGCGGTTGGAAATCTTTTTACCAATACAAGCGGTAATCAATTAGGAAGCAACACCGCTTTTACTCCTCCATATACAATTGTAACGCTTGCAGCATCTGCTGTTAAGGCTGATGTTACTGCTGGAGCTGGTGCTACTTTTTCTGGTAACACCTGCGGTTCATTCTAATAAACTCTGGATAGCAAAATATGAGTTAGTTTAGTTTTTTTTAACCACGAATTACAGTGATGTAGTTCGTGGTTTTTTATTTTTCAGTTTTTTTGTTTCAGGTTTCAGGTTTCAGGTTTCAGGTTTCAGGTTTTTATTTTGTCATTTCGATCCCAAGGCTTCGGGATCGAAATGACAGAAATGAGTAGATTATCTCAATCAAATAAAAACCTTTGAACCTTTGTATCTTTGAACCTTTGTATCTTTAAACATTTGTATCTTTGAACCTTTGTCTCTTTGAACCTTTGTCCCTTTGAACCTTTGTCTCTTTGAACCTTTGTCTCTTTGAACCTTTGTCTCTTTGAACCTATTCCTCTTTGAACCTTCCTTAAAGAACCATTTCTTCAAACAATCGTTGAACCGTTTTTTCCAAATCTTCGCAAAGTCCTGAATGTGGCCTTGAAGTTTGAATTGCTGAACTTCGAATTGCTGTAAGCCAGCGAAAACGAGATGGAATATCCATTTCGCCAATTGGTCCGCCATCTTTATCTCCGGCTGCAATTTTTTTAAGTGCGGTTACATTACAATGCAGCTGTTCAATGTCGAAATCGCTAGAAAGCGCTTCAATTTTGGCATCGTCAATATGCGATAATACCTTAATAAATTTAGCTTTTTTGCAAAATAAAATGATTCCGATATTCAGGAATTCTTCGCGCTCTACCCTTGGTACAACACGAATCACAGCATATTCATATAAGTGATTATCTTGCATTTTGAGCCTGATTTACAAAGATTTCGGAATTATTTAGTCGTGTCTTTAAAAACTGTAAATATACATTTCGCAAAGCTTCTGGCGTTTCATCGGTATCTTCCCATTGCAGCCATTCTTGCGGAATTGTGTTTACAATTTCTTCCAGAATTTCTTCTGTTAAAAGCGCTTTAAATGCAGCATCGACTTCTTTTAAAAGTGAGGCCTGCGGCAATAAAACATGGTCTTTTATTAACGCAAACGGACTTTTAGCATGCTGTTCCCAATTGTTCCAAGAATGATGAAAATACAAACAGGCCCCGTGATCAATCAACCATAATTCTTTATGCCAAATCAGCATATTAGTGTTTTTGAAAGTTCGGTCTACATTTGTAATATAAGCATCAAGCCAAACAATCTGCGACGCCAATTTAGCATCGACAGTTGTAACAACAGGATCAAATGTAATGGCACCAGATAAAAAATGAAGTGCCAGATTTAATCCCTGGCTTCCTTGCAGTAAATCCTGAATTTCTTCATCGGCTTCGGTTCTTCCAAAAGCTTCATCGAGATTGGCGAAAACTAATTCCGGAAGTTGCAATTTTAAGGATTTTGCAATTTGTCCGCCAACTAATTCGGCTATCAAAGCTTTTACGCCGTGACCAGCACCTTTGAATTTTAATACGTATTTAAAGTCGTCATCGGCTTCTGCCAAAGCGGGTAAAGAACCGCCTTCTCGCAATGGCGTGATATAACGTGTAACATTTACCGTTCTGAGATCGAAGTTGTTTTTCATAGTTACAAACTTAGTAATTTAACCGCAAAGAGCGCAAAGGTTTACGCAAAGAAAGCAAAGCTGTTTTTAGATTGTATTGTTTAGTTTCTCACCCTGAGAGAGGTCGAAGCGGTGCAAGTAACTCGACAAAGAAATTAAACTTTGAGGAATATCTTTGTTGTCCTTCGACTTCGCTCAGGATGACAAAAAATGAGAATAAATCTCTATTAGTAATAATTTGCGTTCTTTGCGGTTAAGCCAAACTCAAAAAAGCTTTCCCTAAATTCTCGATAATATTCGAAGCTATAAAAGATTCATAACCCGTTTCTGGCAAGGCAATATCTGCAGTTAAACCATGAATATAAACACCAAGTTTTGCTGCATATTTTGGTTCGTAACCTTGCGCAAGAAGACTTGTAATAATTCCGGTTAAAACGTCACCGCTTCCGGCTGTCGCAAGAGCAGCGTTTCCTGTAGTGTTTTGGTAAACTTCACTTTTATTGATAATAAAAGTAGGTGCGCCTTTCATGATCATAATAACTTTATACTTTTCAGAAAAAGCAATTGTTTTTTGAAATTTTTCGGAATCTGAGTTCCACTTGCCAATTAAACGTTCTAGTTCTTTTGGATGTGGTGTCAAAATGGTGTTTTCTGGAATTAATTCAAGCCAAGATTGATTTTCTGCCAAAATATTCAACGCATCTGCATCGAGAACCAAAGGTATTTTATTGACTCTTAAAAACTCAAATAACGCTTTTTGAGTGCCCAGCTCCTTCCCGATTCCAGGACCAATTCCGATTGCCTGTGGAATTAACGGGATCTGAATATTAGTTATAAAGTTAGAATTTTCATCGGTGACCACCATAACTTCGGGAATGGAAACCTGTAGAATTTGATAACCACATTTTGGCGTAAAAGTCGTTACAAGTCCACAGCCAGATTTCAGACAAGCTTTTGATGCTAAAACCGCTGCCCCTATTTTGCTGTAACTTCCGGCGATAATAACGGCGTGACCCTGAATTCCTTTATGTGTATGAGAATTTACTGGTTTATAGAATTTCAGTATTTCTTCTTTTGTAATTAAAAAAGGATCTTTCATTTTGAATGATTTTGAATTAAAGTTACGCAAAAATTAAAGAATAAAGATTTTGTTAAGCTTTCGATCCTAGCCCAGATTGCAGTGGAAAGCCCGGAGTAAAAAAAGCAAAAGTTTCTTGTTCTGAAAAAGCGACCGAAGGAAGCTCTTTTTAGAACATTAGAAACTTTGCTTTTTTTATGAGGACTTGAAACGGAAAGCTGGAAATAGCTCCTGATTATTGCGAATTTTATAATTTTGACTAGTGATTTTCGATATTTTTTGAATAAATTTGCGACACAATTTTATAAAACAACACAATGAAAAATACTGCGCTTACGCACATACATGAGAGTTTGGGAGCGAAAATGCTGCCTTTTGCCGGTTACAATATGCCTATTACTTACGAAGGCGTAAATGCTGAACACGAAACAGTTCGTAACAGTGTGGGCGTTTTTGACGTTTCGCACATGGGTGAATTTTTACTTACTGGACCAAACGCTTTGGCTTTGATTCAGAAAGTGACTTCGAATGATGCTTCTACTTTGACAATTGGAAAAGCGCAATATTCTTGCCTGCCAAACAATGATGGCGGAATCGTTGATGATTTGATCATATATAAAATGAAAGAAGAGCAGTATCTACTTGTTGTAAATGCTTCTAATATTGAAAAAGACTGGAACTGGATTTCATCGCAAAATGATTTGGATGTTGAGATGAAAAACCTTTCTGATGATTATTCATTATTAGCAATTCAAGGACCAAAAGCTGTTGAGGCAATGCAGGCTTTGACTTCTGTAGATTTAGCAGCAATTCCGTATTATCATTTTGAAGTAGGTGATTTTGCTGGAATTGAGCACGTAATTATTTCTGCTACAGGATATACTGGTTCTGGAGGATTTGAAATTTACTGCAAAAACAGCGAAGCAGAACAAGTTTGGAATAAAGTTTTTGAAGCTGGTGCTGCTTTCGGAATCAAACCAATTGGACTTGCAGCCCGCGATACCTTACGTTTAGAAATGGGATTCTGCCTATACGGAAATGATATTAATGATACAACATCTCCTCTTGAAGCTGGTTTAGGCTGGATTACTAAATTCACTAAAGATTTTACAAACTCTGATAATCTTAAAAAACAAAAAGAAGAGGGTGTTTCTAAAAAATTAGTGGCTTTTGAAATGCAAGAACGTGCTGTACCAAGACATGATTACGAAATTGTTGACGCTGAAGGTGCTGTAATTGGTATTGTAACTTCTGGAACAATGTCTCCTTCTATGAATAAAGGAATTGGTTTAGGATATGTTACTGTAAACAATAGTGCAATTGACAGCGACATTTTTATCAGAATTAGAAAAAATGATGTTCCAGCAAAAGTGGTAAAACTGCCTTTTTACAAAAAATAATTGTAAGAATAAAAATACTGCGAAATGCATTACTATTATGGTAATGCATTTTTTTTTGCCCGAGATTAAAAAAGATTAGGCGGTTTATTTCACATACTATTTTTAATCTGTGACATTTTATGATTTTTTATCTGTAAGATTTTTTAGAAATAATATAAACCATTATCAAAAAATAAACGTAACTTTAATGTAGATGTCTTAAGTTATTGTTTATGAAAAAAATTTGGCTGTTATTTTTGTTTGCTACAACATTTCTATTTAGTCAAAATAGTGATGAAACGTGCCAAATCCTAAATAAAATCAATGCAATGATACAAACTGAGCATATCAGGCCAAAACCTGTAAATGACAGTTTATCAATTTTTGTTTTTGACAATCTAATCAATGAATTAGACCCTTCCCGAAACATCTTTTTTAAAAGTGAATATGACGAAATGTCTAAAAAATACCGTTTAAATTTAGATGATTTAATTCTTGCAAACGACTGCAGTTTTTTAACTGACATTACAGAAAAATATAAAAACGGATTAATTAGAACAAAAGCTGTCTTAGAAAAAATTCAGCTTGGAACTATAGATTACGCAAAAAAAGACACTATCCGTTTTTATAAAAAAGCTTTTCCGTTTTATCTTAAAAAAGAAGATTTAGAAAAAGTCTGGCTGAAAAAACTGCGCTACCAGATTTTAGATGAAATGGCCGAAACCAGCGAAAATTTAGATTCTATTAAAGCTAATTTCAAATCAATCGAAACCGCTTCAAAAAATTTAATTTTATCGAATGAAATCTGCCGCATAAGCACACTTCTAGAAACCAAAGTTAGACAGGAAGAAAATCTCTATAATTTCTTTTGTACTTATTTTGATCCGCATACTGCCTATTTCAGCGATGACTCTAAAACCAGTTTTGTAGCTTCATTATCTAAAGAACATTTATCTCTCGGGATGAGTGTTAATCTGAATGAAAAAAACGAAATAATTATAGAAGAAATCGATCCGAATGGTCCGGCATACCAAACGGGACAAATTAAAAAAGGCGACCAGATTATTTCTATTTCCAATCAAAAAGAGACTTTGCAGGTTTCTTGTGCGTCATTAGAATCTATTTCGAATATGATTTTATCTGAGTCTAATAAAAGTATTACACTGACCTTAAAACGAAATTCGGGTAAAAATTTTGATGTTTACATTGAGAAGCAAGTGATGAAAGACGAAGATAATTCGGTTTTCAGCTTTATAATCGGGAAAGACAGCAAAATTGGCTATATCAAAATACCGAGCTTCTATGCTGATTTAGATGGAAACAGCAGAAAAGGCTGTGCGGATGATGTTGCCAGAGAAGTAATGAAACTCGAAAGAGATGATATAAAAGGATTAGTTATCGATTTAATTGACAACGGCGGCGGATCTATGGAAGAAGCAATAAAACTAGCCGGAATGTTTGTTGATTACGGTCCGATTTCTGTTGTTATAGACAATAAACAACAAAAATCAATAATTAACGATCCTTACAGAGGATTAATTTATAAAGGCCCAATTGTAGTTCTTGTCAACAGCAATACGGCATCTGCAAGCGAATTTTTCTCAGGAATATTACAAGATTATAATCGTGCGCTTTTAATAGGAAGCAATACATTAGGAAAGGCGACAATGCAAACGATTCTTTCGCTTGACGAAGATAAAAACACTGATTTTTTAAAAATTACAATCAATAAATTTTACAGAGTTACAGGCAAAAGCCACCAATATGTTGGTGTTGAGCCAGATGTTGTGCTTCCTGAGTTTTATGAAGATGTTTATCAAAAAGAAAGTGATTTTCCGACTGCTATAAAAAACGACAGTATTGCACCTTTTTTAAAATACAAACCTTACGTAAAGCGAGCTTTAATTGATAAACTAGCCAAAAATTCAACTGCAAGATTGGCCGATAATTTCTATTTCAACGATATCAAAAAAATCAATCAAAAAATTGATCAAATAGTTAATACTCCAAAAGCGGAACTTCCGATGACTTTGGATGCCGTTTTCAAACAGAAAAAAATTGTCAATTCGCTTTGGAAAGAAATCAATACTTTTAATGATGAAAACAATCCGCTGGACGTTTATAATTCTACTGTAAATCAATTTTTGCTTGGCGTATATCCTAACGATAAAACCATAAACCAGTACCAGATTGATAATCTAAAAACCAATCCGTACCTGAATGAAGCGGTGAATGTTATTAATGAATTTAATGCGTCTAAGTAGTTTCAGGTTTCAGGTTTCAGGTTTCAGGTTTCAGGTTTCAGGTTTCAGGTTTCAGGTTTCAGGTTTCAGGTTTCAGGTTTCAGGTTTCAGGTTTCAGGTTTCAGGTTTCAGGTTTCAATAAAAAGTTCAATTCATACCGAATTGAACTTTTTATTTATGGATATTCTAAGCATTCCAACAAAAACCTAAAACCTGAAACGTGAAACTTTTTTAACTTATCTAAAAAAGAATAGAATTGATTTTGGAAAAATAAGGAATAACCGTATTTTTGCATCTCAAAATAAAAAATTAGTAATGGGAAGAGCGTTCGAATTTAGAAAAGGAAGAAAAATGAAACGTTGGTCAGCAATGGCCAAAACATTTACCCGAATTGGTAAAGACATCGTAATGGCTGTTAAAGAAGGCGGACCAAACCCAGATGCCAATTCTAGATTAAGAGCTGTAATACAAAATGCAAAAGCCGCTAACATGCCTAAGGACAATGTGGAGCGTGCAATAAAAAATGCAAGCAATAAAGATACTGCCAATTATAAAGAAATTTTATTTGAAGGATATGCTCCTCACGGAATTGCAATTTTAATTGAAACGGCATCTGACAACAATAATAGAACTGTAGCTAACATCCGCAGTTATTTTAACAAATGCAACGGGACAATGGGAACTCAAGGTTCTGTTGAGTTTATGTTTGATCATACTTGTAATTTTAGAATTGCAAAAGGAGATCTTGATCCAGAAGAATTAGAATTGGAATTAATTGATTTTGGTGCTGAAGAAGTTTTTGAAGACGAAGACGGAATTTTAATCTATGCTCCTTTTGGAAGCTTTGGTGCTTTACAAAAAGAATTAGAAAACAGAGGTTTAGAAATTTTATCTTCAGGTTTTGAGCGTATTCCGCAAATTACAAAAGAACTTACTGAAGCTCAAATTGCTGACGTTGAAAAATTAATAGAAAAAATTGAAGAAGATGATGACGTAATGAACGTTTATCACACTATGCAAGAAGCATAATTTTTTTCTTTATTTAAAATATTTAAAAGCTCTGATTGATTCAGGGCTTTTTTTGTCTTTAATCATTTTAAACTAAGATTTAAAATTATGAAAATTCATTTAAACCATTATATTTGCCTTTCCTCAAAAAAAAAGAATTTATGAAAACATCTAAATTTACCAAATTTGCCGTTATCATTATGGTAATTTTGTTTGTAGTATTAAGCGTTATAAGCTGTACAACACATACACACAGCACAAGTTCATCAAAGGTTCCTCCTGGTCAGGCTAAAAAAATGTCTGGAAGCAAAAGTGCGAAAGCTTATGCACCGGGTCAACAGAAAAAAAGTAGATAATTAAAAGAAAAAATTGATGATTCTGTAAAGTACTTTTAAGTATTGATCGTGTAAACATTCTTCAAATTATTATCAGAGTCTAAAGATATAGTAAAACACTATATAAGAATCAAAAATTCGTTTGATACTAATAGTAATCAGCGTAGTAAGTTAAATCAAAAAAGCCTTCTGAAATTTACTTTTTAGAAGGCTTTTTTCCACTATTCAAAAAATTAAATTGCTACTAATACAATATAAATAACTAACTATTTTATTAACCTAAGTTTTACTCCTATTTTGATGTTACTTTCTTTGAGGAAGAATTTGTTATTTTCAACAAATAAGTTCCTTCTGGCAAATCATGAATGTTTGCATTGTTCCCTAATATTCTTTGTCCTTGAGAGTAAACCTCAACATTTTTTGTTACTCCGTTTAAATCGCTGTTCGTAATAATTGCATTTGATGGGGATTTAGACACCGCTTTTGTTTTACCAGTACCTTTTGTTTTTACAACTGGTGTGGATTCTGTTGCTGCAACAACTATAGCAGGCTTAGAATCTTCATAAAGAGCTTTTACCTGCTCATCAGTCAATGCGATATTGTATATCTTTAAATCGTCTATATCAGCGTTAATGCCAATTGTTGTGTTTATTTCACCTAATCTAAAAATAGTACCTTTTGTAGTTCTAGCAATACCGTTCACCGATTTTAAAAGTTCGCCATTGCGATATATTTTGGAAGCTGTTCCATCAATAGTAATAGTGTAGTTGTACCAAACACTTTTTGATAATGGTGCTGAAACAATTACATCATTGCTGGCTCCCCAGCCTGCAAGACTTAAATCAGAATTAGAAGAAACTGTACTTTGCTGCAATAGTCCACAATACTGAGCATTATAGGCAGTGCCATATCCCCAAATATAGTTTGCAGAAGCAATGTCATTAAATTTTACCCAGATAGAAACTGTTCTAGCATTATTATTTTGAGGAAGATCAACTATAATCGCTTCCATCGCTTTTTTAACGAGTCGCTGTGCTCCATTCGCAACTCCATTTCTATCGGCAACAAAATTATTTGTTCCCATAAATGAAGTTGTATTTTTAGTATTAACTAAAGTGCCATCGAAATTAAATTCCTCTATTGGCGTTTGCGCATTAATATTTAAGTAACTTACAAACAGTAAAGAAAACATTAGTTTTTTCATAAAAGTAAATTTTGAGCATTAAAACATTGTGTGATTTTAACACTGCTAAACTATATTTTTATGTTTTTGGTCTAAAATTTTTCCGACAACTAACCTAAATAATCGTTAAAATAACCAAAATTGATCATTTTTACGGCTTAATTATATTTACTTATACTTATTGCAATACTATTAAAATTATAAATTTATCACAATAAAATTCTTTTTTTCTTACGTATAAATACGGTATTTGTAATTATATAAAAAAAACCTCATTAGAGAAATTCAATCTTATGAAAGTTTATAACAAAAAAAACTCCAAACACTTTACATGAATGGAGCTTTATATTTAGAAGTAATATTTATTTCAATTTGCAATCAAAATAGCCATTTTTAATTTTGACCGTTTGTTATTTTCAATAAATAAGTTCCTTCAGGCAATTCACTAATATTTGTTGCATTGCTTCCAATTATTTTTTTTCCTTGAGAAAAAACCTCAACCTTCTTTGCAACAATATTACCTGTTGCAGAAGCTGCAGGTGTAGCCTTTACTTCAGTCTTTGTTTCTGCAACAGCTTTTTTTACTGTCGAAGGCTTTTCAGCTACTGCAACTGCTAATGGTTTTGAACTGTTATAATACTCCATAACCTGCTCATCTGTCATTGCAACATTGTATACTTTAAGTTCGTCGATATCGGCATTAATTCCAACATTTGCATTCATTTGTCCTAATCTAAGAATATATCCTTTTGTCGCGCGCGAAATTCCGCCTGAAGATTTTAATAGTTCACCATTGCGATATAACTTAGAAGTAGTGCCATCATAGGTAATACTATATTGATACCAAACACCTTTTTGAAGCGGAACTGACACGATTACATCATTTCCAGTACCCCAGCCTGCTAGACTTACATCAGAATTTGAGTTTGTAGTGCCTTGTTGCAGCAAACCAAAATACTGAGCGTTTGCAGCAGTTCCATAACCGAAAATGTAATTTGCCGAAGCAATTGTATTAAATTTTACCCAAACCGATATTGATCTCGGTTTATTATCTTGTGGAAGATCACCTACAACAGTTTGCAAAGATTTGCCAGAAAGTCGTAGCGCTCCATTCGCAGCTCCCATTCTGTCATTTACAAAAGCAGAGGTTCCTAAAAAGGAAATTGTCTTATCTATATTGCTTAGGTTTCCGTTGAAATTAAATTCTTGAACGGGATTTTGAGCATTTGCATTAAAAAAACTTACAAACATTAATGTCAGTAATAATTTATTCATAGGGCAGATTTTAGGGGTATTAAAAACAGTATTCTTTAACCATGCTAATATTATAATATGTACAAGAATTTACTTACCAACAAACTTAAATAATCAAAAATGATAATTAAAAATTCTTAATTAAATTTACTTATACTTTTATTAATTTTGTTAAAACTATAAATTTAATTCAACATTACCAAACACTCTTAAAGTATAAATACATTATTCTCATTAAATTAAAAACTACAGGCTTTTAAAAGCATTTACATTTAATATTTGTAAAGACATTTTTACAAAAAAAAACTCCATTTGCTTTTGACAAATGGAGTTGGATATTTAAAAAGTATTTAAATCTACTTTACGAATTCAATTTTTTGAACTTCTTCTTCGTTTACACTATCAAAGAATCCTTGTTCGTTCATCCAGTCATCACTGAATACTTTACTCATATAACGTGAACCATGATCCGGGAAAATCGCAACAATATTACTTTCTTTTGTAAACTCTCCCTCTTCTGCATATTGCTTAATTGCTTGCATTACAGCACCAGAAGTATATCCCACGAACAAACCTTCTTTTCTAGTAATTTCTCTTGCAGCGTGAGCACTTTCCTCATCAGTCACTTTCATGAACTTATCGATGATATCAAAATCTGTTGCAGATGGAATCAGATTTTTACCTAAACCTTCAATTCTGTATGGGTAAATTTCTTTATTATCGAATTCTCTTGTTTCGTGGTATTTTTTTAATACTGATCCAAAAGCATCAACTCCTAAAATTCTGATATTTGGATTTTGCTCTTTTAAGAATTTTGCAGTTCCAGAGATTGTTCCTCCAGTTCCGCTGCAGGCAATAAGGTGGGTAATTTGTCCTTTTGTCTGTTCCCAAATTTCAGGACCTGTAGAGTTATAGTGGGCATCAATATTAAGCTGATTAAAATATTGATTAATATAAACTGACCCTTTTGTTTCTTCATGCAAGCGTTTTGCTACATTATAGTATGATCTTTCATCATCTGCAGAAACGTGAGCGGGACAGACATACACCTTAGCTCCCAAACTTCTTAGCATGTCAATTTTATCTTTCGATGATTTTGAACTTACAGCCAGTATACAATTATAACCTTTAATAATGCTTACCATAGCTAAACTAAAACCTGTATTACCAGACGTCGTTTCGATAATGGTATCTCCTGGAGAAAGAATTCCTTTTTTCTCGGCTTCTTCAATAATATATAACGCTATTCTATCTTTTGAGGAATGTCCTGGATTAAAAGCTTCTACCTTTGCGTAGAAATTTCCTTCTAAGTCTTCGGTGATTTTATTTAGCTTAATAAGTGGGGTATTACCTATTAACTCTAAAACATTATTATAAGCGTTTATTTCTTCTTTCATAAAAAAATAGTTAATCAAAGGTATTTTTAAATAACCTCGATAGGTTGCAAATTTAACAAAAAATTTCTAATTAGCTTTTAATTTTTTCTAAATCTAATAAAAAACTAAATTCTTTTGCTAAGTCTTTCAAAGCTTCAAAACGTCCTGAAGCGCCACCGTGTCCAGCATCCATGTTAGTATCTAAAAACAAAAGCTTGTCATTTGTTTTTAAAGTCCTCAATTTGGCTACCCATTTGGCTGGCTCCCAATATTGTACCTGTGAATCGTGCAATCCGGTTGATACATACATGTTAGGATAATTTTGCGCTTTTACATTATCGTAAGGCGAATACGACAACATATAATCGTAATATTTTTTATTGTTTGGGTTTCCCCATTCGTCATATTCCCCAGTTGTCAGCGGAATACTGTCATCGAGCATTGTTGTAATAACATCTACAAAAGGTACTTGAGCAATAACTCCATTATATAATTCTGGAGCTTCATTTACAATAACGCCCATCAAAAGTCCTCCGGCAGATCCTCCTTCAGCATACAAATGTTCTGGCGAAGTATATTTCTCGTGTATTACAAATTTAGAGCAATCGATGAAATCTGTAAAGGTATTTTTCTTTTTTAACAGTTTTCCGTCTTCATACCATTGCCTTCCTAAATCCTCACCTCCCCTAATATGGGCGATTGCGTAAACAAAACCGCGATCTAACAACGAAAGTCTTGTAGACGAAAAATACGTATCCATTGTGATTCCGTAAGAACCATAAGCATAAAGCAACAACGGATTTTTACCATTTTTCTGCAATCCTTTTCTATAAATCATCGAAATAGGCACTTTTACTCCATCTCTTGCAGTAGCCCAAACGCGTTCTTCAACATAATTTTCTTTATCAAATTTTCCTCCTAAAACCTCTTGTTCTTTTAAAACTTCTTTGGTTTTTGTTTTCATATTAAAATCGATTACAGACGATGGCGTTGCAAGCGATTGATAACTGTAACGCAAAATATCAGTATCAAAATCAATATTTGTTGTCGTGAAGGCATTATAAGTTTCACTTCCAAAAGGCAGGTAATAATCTGGCTCACCGTTCCAAGGCATAATTCGGATGTGATTTAATCCGTTTGAGCGCTCTTCGACAACTAAATAGTTTTTGAAGATTTCAATATCCTCCAGCAAAACATTCTCGCGATGCGGAATTACATCAACCCAATTTCTTTTCTTTGTTTTATTTTCAGGCGTTTTCATCAACTTAAAGTTGGTTGCCTTGTCTTTATTGGTTAAAATATAAAACGAATCCTCAAAATGCGAAATACTGTATTCTAAACCACGTACACGTGTTTGGAATACTTCAAATTCTCCATCTGGATTATCTGAATTCAAAATTCTATACTCAGTTGTCAACGTACTTCCTGAGCCAATTACAATATATTTTCGTGATTTTTCTTTACTGACAGAAACGCTGAAAGTGTCATCGGTTTCATTAAAAACTAAAACATCTTCTTTAGAATCTGTATTTAATTTATGCCTAAAAACTTTATCTGATCGTAATGTAACTTCGTCTTGTCTGGTATAAAAAATAGTTTTATTGTCGTTAGCCCAAACTGATCCGCCTGTAGCATTTTCAATTTTATCAGATAAAATTTCTCCTGTTTCTAAGTTTTTAATTTGAATGGTGTAGATTCGTCTGCCTACAATATCTACTCCAAAACTGGCAAATTTATTATCTGGACTCACACTTAAACCTCCTAATTTGAAGTAAGCGTGCCCTTTTGCCAATTCATTACAATTGAACAGAATTTCTTCTTCTGCCGAAAGGCTACCTTTTTTTCTGGCAAAAATTGGATAATCCTGACCTGTTTCAAAACGAGTGATATAAAAATATCCGTTATAAAAATAAGGAACAGATGAATCATCTTCTTTAATTCTGCCTTTCATTTCTTCGTACAAACTCTCCTGAAGACCTTTTGTACTTGACGTCATACTTTCGTAGTAAGCGTTTTCTTTATTTAGATAATCGATTACCTCTGGATTTTCTCGGTCATTCAGCCAAAAATAATTATCGACCCGAATCTCTTTATGTTTTTTTAATGATTTTGGAATTTCTTTAGCTTTTGGAGCCTTTATATCGTTTTGCATTGATTGAGCATTAGTTTTTAAATACGAAGGAGCAAAAATACTACAAACGTAATAGAACAGAATTAATTTTTTCATAAAATATTCTATTGATATAATACAGCAATATACTAATTTTGTATGAAATAATTTAAAAAATCAATAAAATGGATTTAATGGGAATGATGGGCAAACTTAAAGAAACCCAACAAAAAATTGAAGATACAAAAAAGCGTCTGGATACTGTTTTGATTGACGAGCAAAGTGCTGACGGATTATTAAAAGTAACATTGACTGCTAATAGAAAAGTAAAATCGATCTCTATAGACGATTCTTTACTAGATGATAAAGAACAATTAGAAGATTACTTAATCGTAACACTAAATAAAGCTATTGAAAAAGCAACGAGTGTAAACGAAAGAGAACTTGACGCTGTTGCAAAAATGGATATGCCGATGATTCCAGGAATGGATAATCTTTTTAAATAAGATACTGAGTTACTAAGGTTCTAAGACTCTAAGTTCCTGTGGAAAAAACTTAGGATCTTAGAATCTTAGCGTCTTAGAATCTTTTTTTTTAAAACTTTGTAAGCGTTTCAATTACATAAGTATGCATTACTTCTTTGTAATCTAAATGTGTTACAATTCTGAGTTTATTGTGTCCTAGCGAACTTATTAAAATATTTTTTTGTTTTAATTTTTCAATCAAAAGCTGGTCGCTATAGCCTTCTGCTAATGAAAAAATCAAAATATTAGTTTCTACTGGTTCTATTGATGCAATCCAAGGTTTTGTACTTAAAACGGCTGCAATTTCTTTTGCTCTTCTATGATCTTCTGCCAATCTTTCTATATTATTGGCTAAAGCATACAATCCGGCCGCTGCCAGATAACCAACTTGGCGCATTCCTCCACCAAGTATCTTTCTGATTCTCAACGCTCTGTGAATATCAGCTTTGCTTCCTAACAAAACAGAACCAATTGGTGCACCTAAACCTTTAGACAAACAAACGGAAATAGTGTCGAAAATCGCTCCAAATTCCTTTGGATTTTGTCTTTTTGCCACTAAAGCATTCCAGATTCTGGCTCCATCTAAATGGAATTTCAAGTTATTAGCGTCGCAAACCTTTTTTATTTCTTTTAAATCTTCTAATTCATAACACGCACCTCCGCCTTTATTCGTCGTATTTTCTACACAAACCAAACTCGTTAGCGGACTGTGATAAAATTCAGGATCATTAATCGCACCAGCTACTTGAAGCGCGTTTATCATTCCTCTGTCTCCATCTAATAAACAGCATGAAACACCGCTGTTAAAAGAAACGCCTCCTCCTTCATAATGATAAACATGAGCATATTTATCGGCAATCAATTGTTCCCCAGGTTGTGTGTGAAGTTTAATGGCAGTTTGGTTAGCCATAGTTCCAGACGGAAAAAAAAGTCCTGCTTCCATACCAAAAAATTCAGCTACTCTAGTCTCTAATTCGATAACTGTAGGATCTTGTTTGTATACGTCGTCACCAACTTGAGCGTTAAACATATACTGCAACATTTCGTATGTCGGTTTGGTAATGGTATCGCTAATTAAATTTATTTCCATATTCTAAAAACTATATCTTATTTTTGTACAACAAAATTACGTAATACTGATAGTTATTCTTTGTGAGTTTTAATAAATTTTAACTCAGCAATAAACTAGAAACCAAATTAACGTAATATTTATAAAAAACATATAAAACTATTATTAATTTATGACAACTACCGAACAAATAAAAGGTATTGTGGAGCGCCTTGGTGCGTTGAGGAGGTATCTTTGACGTTGATGCCAAATTAATTGAAATTGCTAACGAAGAAGAAAAAACCTTTGCTCCCGACTTTTGGAACAATGCAAAAGAAGCTGAAGTCATTGTTAAAAATCTTAGAAACAAGAAAAAATGGATCGAAGATTACAATAAAGCCATCGAGCTTACAGATGAATTGCAGCTCGCTTATGATTTTTATAAAGAAGGAGAACTTTCTGCAGAAGAATTAGACGAGCATTATAACACAACACAAACTCATATTGAAAACATCGAGTTTAAAAACATGCTTTCTGACGAAGGTGACAGTTTAAGCGCCGTAGTACAGATTACAGCTGGTGCCGGAGGAACAGAAAGTTGTGACTGGGCCGGAATGCTGATGCGTATGTATATGATGTGGGGAGAAAGTTATGGCTACAAGATTAAAGAACTTAACTTTCAGGAAGGTGAAGTTGCAGGAATAAAAACGGTGACTTTAGAATTTGAAGGCGATTATTCTTTTGGATATTTAAAAGGAGAAAACGGCGTTCATCGTCTTGTTCGAATCTCTCCTTTTGACAGTAATGCCAAACGTCATACTTCATTTGTATCTGTTTATGTTTATCCGCTTGTTGATGACAGTATCGAAATTGACATTAATCCTGCTGATATCGAAATTACAACTTCGCGCTCTAGCGGTGCCGGAGGGCAAAACGTAAATAAGGTTGAAACTAAAGTACAATTAGTGCATAAACCAACCGGAATTCAGATTCAATGTTCTGAAACACGATCACAGCAAGATAACAGACAGCGTGCTATGCAAATGCTGCGTTCTCAGCTGTATGAAATCGAGTTAAAGAAACAGCAGGCACAACGTGCTGATATCGAAGCCGGCAAAATGAAAATCGAATGGGGTTCGCAAATACGCAATTATGTAATGCAGCCTTATAAATTAGTCAAAGACGTTCGTACCGGTTATGAGACCAGTGACGTTGACGGCGTTATGAACGGAAATATTGATGGATTCCTAAAAGCATTTTTAATGATGATGGGACAGAAAGAGGAAGAGTAGAAATCAGTATTCATATTTTAAGTATTAAGTCGCAGTTTTCAGTCAAAGTAAACTTGAAACCTGAAACCTGAAACTTTAAACGTCAAACTAAAAAAATATATTATGATAAAATGGGCCGATATAATTCGTTTTACGAATAAGGGAAATCCAGTTCCTGAAAAAAGAGTAGAAAAAACAGAAGGAGAATGGAAAGCACTTTTAACTCCGGAAGAATATCAAGTAACACGCTTAAAAGGGACAGAAAGATCATTTAGCTCTGAGCTTTGCAGTTTATTTGATCCGGGAATTTACGAATGTAAATGTTGTGGCACTTTGCTTTTTGATGCGAGCGAGAAATTTGAATCAGGAACAGGCTGGCCTTCTTTTACACAGCCAATAAAAGAAAATGCAATTGCATATCATGCTGACAAATCATATGGAATGATTCGGGTTGAAGTAGTATGTAATACTTGTGATGCTCATTTAGGACATGTTTTTCCTGATGGCCCTGAACCAAGCGGACTGCGTTATTGTATCAATGCAGTTTCTCTTTCAAAAATAAAAGACTAACTATTTTCAAAAGCGATTCCTTAATTATAAGTGAATCGCTTTTTTTAAATTTAATTTTTACATTAACAAAACAAATGTAAGTTACTACTTATCAATAAAATAACCAGATTCTAAAGCTTAAAAGTAACCAAATTCATACCTAATTCATTAAACAACTCAATAACAATAGTGTAACATTAATTTAATAAATTAATAGCTAAAATGTTAATTTTGTAATATTTAAACTGTTATTTTAAATATTTTTCAACAAACACAAAAAAAATATTAGGTAATTAGAATCTAATTGATTTTATTTGGCAAAAAATAGCCCCCTAAATCAATTAAATTCAAACGATGAAATCCTATTCTATTCAAGAAATTAACGAAGTGATTAATGGCGTAATTTACGGCACAACTTCTCAGAGCATAACAGCAACAGAGCAATTAGAAAAAGCTACAACTTCAGAAATTTCGTTTATAGGAAACAAAAAATATGAAAAATACTGGTCTACTTCAAATGCATCTATTGCTGTTGTAAATGAAGATATTTCTATAGAACCTGGAGAAAATCGTGCTTTTATCAAAGTTAAGAATGCTGATTTAGCAATGTCGCAGATTTTAGCTCTTTTTGCTCCGCCTACTCCAATATTTCACACCAATATTCACAAAACAGCTACTGTAGATGAAACCGCAATAATTGGCGAAGGTGCCCGAATTGGTGCCGGATGTTATATAGGACCAAAAGTAGAAATTGGTGCTAATGCAACTATTTACCCAAATGTGACTATTTTAGATGAATGCACCATCGGAAAAAATACAATTATCTGGTCAGGAAGTGTGGTTCGCGAGCGTTGTCATATTGGCAACGATTGTATCATTCATCCAAATGCCACTATTGGTGCAGATGGTTTCGGATTTCGTCCTTGTTCTGAAAAAGGTTTGGTTAAAATTCCACAAATTGGAAATGTAATAATAGGAAATGGAGTTGAAATTGGCGCGAACACTTGTGTCGACCGAGGAAAATTCAGTTCTACTGTTCTTGGCGATGGCTGTAAAATTGACAACTTAGTACAAATTGGGCATAATAGTAAATTAGGCAAATTTTGTATTATGGCAGGAAACAGTGGTTTAGCAGGTTCTGTAACCCTAGGAAATGGAGTTATCATTGGCGGAAGCGCATCAATAAAAGACCATACTACTATTGGTGACGGTGCCATTGTAGGTGCTGGTTCGGGCGTTGTTGGCGACGTTCCTGCAGGCAAAACAATGCTGGGCTATCCGGCTGTCGAAGCCCGTGATGCTTTGAAACAATGGGCAATCTTAAAAAGAATGGTTTGCGATTCTAAAAAATAATCTTAAAATCAAAATATATAAAAACAGAAGTTCGCTTCTGTTTTTTTTGTTTACAGCGGTTTCTAAAATCTTAAGATTAGTGTTGTAAAGAAACTTCGAATATTCTGTTTATTTCAATTGATTTTGTAAATTAGCCAACACTATTTTGTAAAAACATCAATTTCTTATGGATTTAAACTTCAATAAAAACGAAGATCACAATAAACTATTACTTTCAGAACTTAAACAAAAATTTGCCAAAGTAAAATTAGGCGGAGGTGAAAAACGCATTCAGAAATTGCATGCCGAAGGTAAAATGACGGCTCGCGAACGTATTGATTATTTATTGGATGAAAATGCTAAAAGTATTGAAATTGGAGGATTTGTTGGCGAAGGAATGTATACTGAACATGGAGGCTGTCCTTCAGGAGGTGTTGTCATCAAAATAGGATACATTAAAGGAAAGCAATGTATTGTTGTGGCTAACGATGCAACCGTAAAAGCGGGCGCTTGGTTTCCTATTACCGGTAAAAAAAATCTGCGCGCACAGGAAATTGCCATGGAAAACAGATTGCCCATTATTTATTTAGTAGATAGTGCTGGGGTCTATTTGCCACTTCAGGATGAAATTTTTCCAGATAAGGAGCATTTTGGACGCATTTTTAGAAACAACGCTCAAATGAGCAGTATGGGAATCACTCAAATTGCCGCTGTAATGGGCAGTTGTGTTGCGGGTGGAGCTTATCTGCCAATTATGAGCGATGAAGCTTTAATTGTAGATAAAACAGGAAGTATTTTCCTTGCCGGAAGTTATTTGGTTAAAGCTGCTATTGGCGAAACTATTGATAATGAAACTTTAGGCGGTGCAACTACGCATTGTGAAATTTCAGGCGTTACTGATTATAAGGCTAAAGATGATAAGGATGCTTTAGACAAAATAAAAAATATAGTGGATAAAATCGGCGATTATGATAAGGCTGGATATAGCCGAATCAAAGCTGAAAAACCTGCTTTAGAACCAAAGGATATTTACGGAATATTGCCAAAAGCCAGAAACGAACAATACGACATGATGGAAATCATCAATCGTTTAGTTGATAACTCGGAGTTTGAAGCTTACAAAGAGGGTTACGGTCAAACTATTATTACAGGTTATGCCAGAATTGACGGTTGGGCAGTTGGAATTGTTGCCAATCAAAGAAAAGTGGTAAAAACCAAAAAAGGCGAAATGCAATTTGGAGGCGTAATTTACTCTGACAGCGCTGATAAGGCAACACGTTTTATTGCAAACTGCAATCAAAAGAAAATTCCACTTGTATTTTTGCAGGATGTTACGGGTTTTATGGTAGGGTCAAAATCTGAACATGGCGGTATCATTAAAGACGGCGCTAAAATGGTAAATGCTGTAAGCAACTCAGTTGTGCCAAAATTTACTGTTATTGTAGGGAATTCGTATGGCGCAGGAAATTACGCTATGTGCGGAAAAGCATATGACCCAAGATTAATTTTTGCTTGGCCAAGTGCTGAACTTGCTGTAATGGGCGGAACACAAGCGGCAAAAGTATTGGCGCAAATTGAAGCTTCTTCGCTTAAAGCAAAAGGAGAAATTATAGATGAAGCCAAGGAAGCTGAACTTTTTAATAAAATAAAAGCAAGATATGATGAGCAGACTTCTCCTTATTATGCTGCTTCTAGATTATGGACAGATGCTATTATTGATCCGCTAGATACTCGTACTTGGATTTCGATGGGAATTGAAGCTGCTAATCATGCACCTATTCAAAAAGCATTCAACTTGGGTGTTATTCAAGTTTAGTTTTTAGAAATTCTCAAAATACGTTAATTAAATAGTAAAAAACTTATTTTCAGGTACTTAAAAATAAATATATCACTAAAAATTAGTAACTTAGTATATTATTTTTAATCACGTAGTATCATGGAAAATGTAAAAAGTTTGAATAAATGGGCTAATTCGCACACTTATTTACCAGTAGATTTAGTACGTATTGTATTGGGCGTTTTTTTATTTATGAAAGGAATTTCGTTTGTAACAAATGCGCAATATTTACATGATTTAATATCTCCCATTGATCAATATGGAGGCGGTATGTTTCTTTTGCATTATATCGCTCCAGCCCACATGATTGGCGGAATTATGATTGTTTTTGGGTTGCTCACCCGCTGGGCAATTGCAGCTCAATTGCCAATTTTATTTGGTGCAGTTCTAATCAATTTTATGGGACATATGCACTCTGAAAGCTTAATATTAGCGATCGTTGTATTATTGCTTTGTGTGTTTTTCTTGTTTTATGGAG
Source organism: Flavobacterium sp. JLP (assembly GCF_015350755.1). Classification (NCBI taxonomy): domain Bacteria; kingdom Pseudomonadati; phylum Bacteroidota; class Flavobacteriia; order Flavobacteriales; family Flavobacteriaceae; genus Flavobacterium; species Flavobacterium sp. JLP. The sequence goes on from NZ_JADKPS010000001.1 coordinate 728,183, forward strand.
GAGGAAAACATTCTGCTGATTATTACTTTAAAATGCAGCAATAACATCAAATTATCCTCAACTCAATCAATAATAAAGTTGAGGATAAATAATAAACGTATTTTTAAGAAGTAATTAGCACTTTAAAATTTCTTTAATTGTGTTTTATGAACTAAATTCGCGTCCATGAATTGGATTCGTAAAACCGTTATTTTTATATCACTTTTGATCATGGCCTTTTTTGCTTCCCAACAAAGCAATACTGTCGTGTGCGAAATTGAGAACCAAAAAACGGATACTAATTTCTCTAAAGATCTTGCTGATTCATTAGCTTTTATACAACCACAAGCAAGTTATCAATTTGTTGCCAACATCAAAACAAACCATCCTGCTATAATTAAATGGTTTGATTCTTTATTGATTGCTGTTCCACAACATCAAGTTGTAAATGTCGCATCAAACTTTGCCAACCAATTTTCTACTCAGAGCAAGAAAGTCTTATTAATGCTCTACCCTTTTCATTTTTTTTGGTAGTTAAATACATGAAGTTGTAGTTCGAAGAATTCGTTTCTTCTCAAGCAATTAAACTGTTTCTTTCTGGAAACTGTTACTATTTTATTTATTTATCAAATCAAAAAACATGGAAACAAGTGTAACCATAATTGGTATTGTGATTGCGGTCATAATAGCCATTCCTGTATATTTCGCAGCACGATCGAGCGCTGCAAACAAATCAAAAATTTTAAATATTAAAAAGAAATTCAATCCAACAAATCCGCAAGGTTTTGATTTGACTGAATCTCAAAGCAATAAAACGCTTACTATAGATCAAAAACACCGAAGATTTATTTTGATGAATTTCAATCCAAATCAGCAAGAATCGACGTTTTTAGATTTAAAAAGTGTTTCTTCCTGCAAATTAGTTTTAACAACAGATGGCAATTCAGATACAATTCTTAAAATCGATTTTGAATTTCAGGATAAAGAAACTCCAAGAAAAATTACAATTCCATTCTATGATTTTGATGATGACCGTATTAAACAAATAAGCGCGTACCAAGATCATATGTTTGCAAAAAAATGGCTTAAAATCATCCAAGATTCTATTTCACGTTAGTTATTTAATTCAGTAAAAGAGGCTCGTTTTTGAGTCTCTTTTTTTATGTTCTAATATGATATTTATCATTTTAAATCTTTTAATGATGAGGTAATTTTGATGGATACAAAATCCGTTTTTATGAAAATTTCTCTCACTCAAAAATACAATGTCCCCGGTCCGAGATATACCAGTTATCCAACAGTTCCTTACTGGAATGAAAATGATTTTTCAGAACAAAAGTGGATCGCTTCTTTTCAGAAAGCATTTTCAGAAAGCAATTCTCAAAACGGAATCAGTTTATACATTCATTTGCCCTTCTGCGAAAGCATGTGTACTTTTTGTGGCTGCAACAAACGTATTACTAAGAACCATTCGGTCGAAGAGAATTATATAAAAGCACTTATAAAAGAATGGAGCCTGTATTGTAAGTTACTCCCAGAAAAGCCAGTTATTAAAGAAATTCATTTAGGCGGCGGCACCCCCACTTTCTTCTCAAAAAATAATTTAGAGCATCTTATCAACGGTATTTTTTGCTTTGCAAACAAAGCTGAAAAATATGAATTTAGTTTTGAAGGCCATCCCAATAATACCACTTACGAACAGCTTAAAAAATTATATGAATTAGGCTTTCGCCGAGTGAGTTTTGGCGTTCAGGATTATGCTGAAAAAGTGCAGAAAGCCATTCACCGCATTCAGCCTTTTCATAACGTTGCAAAAGTCACTTTTTGGGCAAAAGAAATTGGTTATACTTCTATTGGTCACGATATTATATTTGGATTACCTTTTCAAACAATTGAAGATGTTGTCGATACTGTTGAGAAAACCAATTCCTTAAAACCAGATCGTTTGGCATTTTACAGCTACGCGCACGTACCGTGGATCAAGGGAAATGGACAACGTGGATTCAATGAAGAAAACCTTCCAAAAGATGCTGAAAAAAGAAAGTTGTACGAAATTGGAAAACAGCTTCTTTCTAAAAACGGTTATCACGAAATTGGAATGGATCATTTTGCCTTAGAATCTGACAGTTTGTTTAAAGCCACAGAAAACAAAGAGCTTCATAGAAATTTCATGGGTTACAGTGCTTCAAAAACACAACTTATGATTGGATTGGGTGTTTCATCAATAAGCGACAGCTGGTACAGTTTTGCTCAAAATACTAAAAACCTAGAAGATTATTATCAATTACTAGAATGGGATAAACTGCCAATTGTAAAAGGGCATGTTTTAACCGACGAGGATTTAATTATAAGAAAACACATTCTGAATTTAACCTGTGAGTTTGAAACTTCCTGGACAGATGAAAGTCTTTATTTTAAAGATATTTCAAATGTTTTAGAAGATTTAAAAGAAATAGAAAAAGATAAATTAATTGTCATTGAAGAAAATAAAATTAAAATCACAGAAGCTGGAAAACCTTTTGTCCGCAATATTTGCATGGCTTTTGATTTGCATCTTAAAAGAAAATCGCCAGAAACAAATTTGTTTTCAATGACAGTTTAATGGCAATTAGGAGTTCCTTGAACGAACAAACTCATATTTGATGGCGATATGTAAGGAATTCCTAAACCTAAGCCTCTAAGGATAAATAAAACACCAATTATTACTGCAACATAAGGAATTGCCTTTTGAATTTTATTCCGAAAAGATAATTTTATTAATGAGTGAATGTATACTACGATCGTCATCAAAGGAATAGTTCCTAATCCGAATAAGAGCATATATAAAACTCCAAAACTTGCACTCTGCATGGCGATTGCGCCAAACAAAGCAACATACACAAGACCGCAAGGCAGAAATCCATTTAACAGCCCAATTGTAAAGAGAGATTTATAACTTTTGTTTTTAAACTGATTTCCCAGACTTGACTTTATTTTTGAAATCACGTTATAAACTGGTTTTGAAAAATTATATCTTGAAAATAATTTTTCAGGAAGCAGAACAGCAATTATCATGGCAATGCCTATAATAATAGACATTTTTTGCTGTAATCCAGCCAAGAAAAAACCTCTTCCTAATAATCCAAAAATCAGCCCAATTGTCGCATAGGCAGATAATCTTCCTAAATGATATGTAATAAGCTGTGCGATCTTTTTTGCTTCATTATGGTGATCTACAGGCAACATCATAGCAATTGGTCCGCACATTCCAATGCAGTGAAAACTACTGATTAAACCTAATATTATGGCAGAATAAAGCATTTTTTTATCAATTTACGTAAATTACTTGTTTAGTTAAATATTTTTTGCCGTTGTACTCCCATTCGATATTGACATCCCAGCGTCCTTTAACCAATTTGTTTTTTGGTATCAATAAAGTTGCATTCTTCAACGAAATTGGAGTATTAAAATCAAATTTTTTGTTTGAAGGACGATACAGTAAAACATTTCCTTTTATTTTATCATTTTCAAAAGAAGCAGGAAAAACAACTTTAACCCCTTCTTCATTATATGTAATGGAAGGCTTTTGCTGTAAATCATGCGCATTTTGAACGCGTGCCATTTCTTCTTGAAAATGCGAATCGTGTTTGTAATATTCTTCTACAACCAAATCATTATCGTATTTGCTGTTAGACTGAACTTCAAAAACAAAAAACAAAATAAAAGACATAAACAATGCAAAAGCAATGACAATTCCGGTTCCCCAATTTATTTTCATATTTGTAGATTTTTAATTAAAACTTCGTGGTCCTAAAAAATTTGTGGTGGTAGTTTCGAGTAAATCTTTACCGTTGTAAACGCCAATTTTAACTTTGGTTTTATCGCTTTGTAAAAGAGCTTCCTCTATTTGTATAAATAAGGTTCCTTGCGAAATGCCTTCTTTTTGTATTTTAAAATGCTCTTTTCCAACGTTTTTAATCTCGCCTTTCTGTCCTATTAGTTCAAAATGAATGTCTGTATAATCTTTTACGGTTTTATTGACAATTTTGTACGTATAGATATTACTAATTTTATCTCCTTTATGTTCATATAACTGTCCTGGCAATCTTAAAATAATGGCCTGAACATTAGTTCTTAAAAATAATATCCCGACGAAAACACTTAATAGAATCAATAAAACTGCAGTGTAGCCTTTCATTCTTATAGTGAATTTAAAAGGCTCTTTTTTTGCAATTTCATCTTCAGATGCATAACGAATTAGTCCTTTGGGCAAACCAACAGTTTCCATTATGCTGTCACATTCATCTATACAAGCAGTACAATTGGTGCATTCTAACTGAGTGCCGTTTCGAATGTCAATTCCCATTGGGCAAACGTGCACGCATTGATGGCAATCGATACAATCTCCTTTCCCTGTTATTGCTCTATCCTCTTTTTTGTTAAACTTGGCGCGCCCTTCTTCCTTTTCCCCACGAACAAAATCATAAGCTACGTTTATAGATTTATCATCTAAAAGTACGCCTTGCAATCTGCCGTACGGACAAGCAATAATGCAGACTTGTTCTCGAAACCAAACAAATACAAAATAAAAAACTGCCGTAAAAATTAGAAGTGCAACAAAATTACTCGACTGCGTGATTGGTCCTTCCTCTATCATTAAAAACAAAGTGTCACTTCCAACTAAATAAGCAAGAAATACATTTGCGATTCCAAAAGAAATCAAGAAAAATATTGCCCATTTGATGAGTCTCTTTCTTATTTTTTCTGCATTCCATTCTTGTCTCGATAATCGCAGTTGAGCGCCTCGATCTCCGTCAATCCAATATTCTATACGACGGAAAACCATTTCTAAAAAAATAGTCTGCGGACAAATCCATCCACAAAAAATTCTTCCAAAAACAACCGTAAATAAAATAACAAACACAACGCCAACAAGCATTGATATTACAAACAGATAGAAATCTTGAGGCCAAAAAGGAAAACCAAAAATATTAAACCGACGTTCCATAACATTGAACATCATAAATTGATTGCCATTTACTTTTATAAAAGGATTTGCAATCAAAATAGCCAGTAGAACGTAACTTACTATTTTTCGATAATTATAAAACTTACCAGACGGCTTTTTCGGGAAAATAAATTTTCGATTACCGCCTTCATCAATAGTTGCGATGGTGTCTCTAAAAGCTTCGTCTGATAAATTTGACATGGATTTTTATTTTTTAACTTCTGTGCTATCTTTCGATTTACTCGCAGCGACATCCTTTTTAGGCGCACTTTCATCAACCCAAACTTCTCCTTCTGGTTCTTTCGGATCTTTAGGTTTGCTTCCCTGTAAAGACAAAATATAACTTGCTACTTTCTGGATTTCTTTTGGTTTCAACCCATTTGTTTTCCAAGAAACCATTCCTTTTCCATCACGCCCACCATTGGTTATTGTATGAAAAATATTTTTAATTCCGCCTCCTAAAATCCAGCGATCATCTGTTAGGTTTGGTCCAATTTGTCCTCCGGCATCGGCTCTGTGACAAGCCGCGCAATTTGTTGTAAAAATTTCTTTTCCAGCGGCTAAACTGGGTTTATCTGTCAATAAAACCACTGTTTTTTCATCCATTAAATCTGGAGCAGTTTTTAAATATTCTTCAACATCAATTTTTGCTTGTGCCATTTCTTTTTTAAGCTCCATTTCCTGATCATCTCCACCAAAAATTTCATAACGGGCGAAATATAGTACTCCAAAGACAATACAGATATAGAATAAATAGACCCACCAAGGCGGAAGATTGTTGTCCAGCTCTTTAATTCCGTCATAATCATGATCCATCAAAAGATCACCCTCTTTTTCAATTGGCTGCGTTTTAGTAAGTTTGTGCATTACGTTTTTATACCAAGTGCTTTCTTTCAAACTTAAACTGCTTTCATACTCCAGTTTTGCTTTTTCTTCAGGTGACATCAATTGATACATTACGCGATTAACCGCGCTCATTGTGATTTCAATAGCAATTATAATAAACAAGAAAACAAACAAAAAGACTGAAACCATTGGATATTTAATAAAAGCTGGCCTGTCGCCTGAATCTATAAAATATTCCATCAAAGCAAAAACAATGAAGAATATGATTGGAACTCTTACATATACTGGGAAAAATTTTTTCATATTAAATATCTTTTGAAATTATACTAAACCCTTCATTCAAAGGAATTTCACTCATTTCTTTGATCTTATCTTTTTTATAAGAAAACACCCAAAAGGCTAAGCCTACAAAAAAGAAAAAGAAAATCAAAAGAGAGATTATCGGGTAAATTTCTATACCCGATATGTTCTCCATATTGTGTTTTATCTGTTCAAACATGACGTTATTTTTTAGAAGTATCTTTTACTTTAATATCAGTTCCTAATCTCTGCACATAGGCAATTAAAGCCACAATTTCTCTTTCATTCATAGGAACAAATTTCTCTCCTTTTGCTGCTGCTTTTTTCTTGCTTTCCTCATAACTTTTTACAAAATCAGGGTCGTTTTCTAAGCTTTTTTCGATAGAAATAGCTTGAGTTCTTAATAATTTTTGAGCATTTGCAACTTCTTCTTTGCTATACGGAACACCAAGTGTAACCATAGCCTGCATTTTCTTTTGAGTCAATGAAATATCCATTGGTTCGTTGTCAAACAGCCATTTATAGCCCGGCATAATTGAACCTGCAGAAATACTTTGCGGACTCCAAAAGTGATTAAAATGCCAGTTGTTATTGTATTTTCCTCCTACCCTTAATAAATCAGGACCTGTTCGTTTTGATCCCCATAAAAAAGGATGATCATAAACAAATTCTCCTGCTTTAGATTGTGGTCCGTAACGTTCAACTTCGCTTCTAAACGGACGAACTGATTGTGAATGACAGCCCACACAGCCTTCTCTTATATATAAATCACGTCCTTCAAGTTCTAAAGGTGTATAAGGTTTTACGCTTGAAATTGTCGGAATATTGGATTTTACCATAATTGTGGGTACAATTTGAATAATACCACCTATTAAAATTGCAATCGTCGCTAAAATCGTCAACTGAATTGGTTTTCTTTCTAGCCATGAATGGAATTTTTCTCCATTTAGTCTGTTTTTGCTGATTCTTTGCAATGCTGGAGCTTGAGCCAATTCATCTTCGATAACATTTCCTGCTCTTACAGTCATGATAATGTTATAAACCAAAGTCAACATTCCGATGAGATATAAAGTTCCTCCGATCGCTCTCATCCAATATAATGGCATAATTGCAGTAACTGTTTCAAGAAAGTTTCCGTAAGTCAAAGTGCCATCAGGATTAAACTGTTTCCACATTGAAGCTTGTTGAAAACCAGCAACATACATTGGCAAAGCGTATAAAATGATTCCTAAAGTACCAATCCAGAAATGGAAATTGGCTAATTTCTTTGAAAATAAAGTACTTTTTGTCATTCGCGGAATTAACCAATAAATGATACCAAAAGACATAAATCCGTTCCAGGCTAAAGCACCTACGTGAACGTGTGCAATAATCCAATCTGTATAATGCGCAATAGCATTTACATTTTTTAAAGAAAGCATTGGACCCTCAAAAGTCGCCATTCCGTAACCCGTGATTGCTACCACGAAGAATTTCAAAACAGGTTCTTCACGCACTTTATCCCAAGCACCTCTTAAAGTTAAAAGTCCGTTTATCATTCCTCCCCAAGATGGCGCAATAAGCATTACAGAAAATGCAACACCCAAATTTTGAGCCCAATTTGGCAGAGCCGAATATAATAAATGGTGCGGTCCAGCCCAGATGTAAATAAAGATTAAAGACCAAAAGTGAATAATTGACAATCTATAAGAATAGATAGGACGGTTTGCTACTTTGGGAACAAAATAATACATCAGCCCAAGAAATGGAGTGGTTAAGAAAAATGCAACTGCATTATGACCATACCACCATTGCACTAACGCATCTTGAACACCAGCATAAACAGAATAGCTTTTTAGGGCTGAAACTGGCAACTCAATATTGTTGAAAATATGCAAAACGGCAACTGTAACAAAAGTCGCTAAATAAAACCAAATAGCAACATATAAGTGACGCTCTCTACGTCGCAGCATTGTACCAATCATATTGATCCCCATTACTACCCAGATTAAGGCTATGGCAATATCGATAGGCCATTCTAACTCTGCATACTCTTTTGAAGAGGTGTAACCCAAAGGCAATGTTATAGCAGCAGCAACAATGATCAGCTGCCATCCCCAAAAGTGCACATTGCTTAAAAAATCGCTGAACATTCTCGCTTTCAGCAAGCGCTGCAAGGAATAATACATACCTGCAAAAAAGGCATTTCCGACAAAGGCAAAAATAACAGCATTGGTATGCAAAGGTCGTAGACGTCCGTAGCTAAGCCACGAAATACCATCTGTCATGTTGGGAAAAAGGTACATAACCGCCAAGGTCAGACCTACTAACATACCTACTACTCCAAAAAGAATAGTGGCGTAAATGAATTTTTTTACAATTTTGTTGTCGTAATAAAACTGTTCCATTTCCATAATTATACTTGTTTTTCTTCGGTTGGTGAAAGGTTATTGTGAGAAGTAATTTTGGTTTCGTCGTCAAAAAGTATTCTGACTGAAGGCGTATAATCATCGTCGTACTGTCCAGATTTGACAGCCACTATAAAGGCAATGAAAAAGCCGATTGCTACGAAAATACTAACTGAAATTAATAGATAAATTACACTCATACCTTAAATTTATGTTAACAAAAGTAAGGGTCAAACAACGTTTAAAATATGATAATTATCATAGTCACCGGACTTATTCAAATTAATTTTAAAAGCATTAAAACGACTTCAATTTTTTACTGCTGAAGTAGTTAGACATGAAAGTAACAAAGCTTACAATTGTAATTGTACTTAGAGGCATGATGATAGCAGCTACTAAAGGAAGCAGGTTTCCTGTAATGGCGAAAGACAATCCCACAATATTATAAAGAAGCGATAAAACAAAACTCATTTTGATTATCATAATCGATTGATGAGACAGTTTTAAAAAGTAATCTAAACGTGAAAACTCACCTGCATCTAAAATTGCATCGCAAGCAGGAGAAAAAACATTGACATTTTCTGAAATCGAAATTCCAACATTACTTTGGGCCAATGCTCCAGCATCATTCAAACCATCGCCAACCATCATTACATTTTGTCCTTTTTCCTGCAGTTTTTTAATAAAATCCAGTTTTTGTTCTGGTTTCTGATTAAAAATCAACTCAGTATTTTCAGGCAAAATAGCTTTTAGATTAGCTCTTTCGCCATCGTTGTCTCCAGAAAGTACTTTTATATGATACTTTTTACTGAGTGTTAAAAATAATTTTTCTAGACCTTCACGATATTGATTTTGAAAATTAAACTGTCCAAAATAAACACCATCAATTTTAATATGAAGCGCTGTTTTTTCGATTTCTGAAGACTCTAAATATGAGCTTTCAACAAATGTGGCAGAACCTATTTTAATGGTTTTATTTTTAACAGAAGCCAGAATTCCCTTTCCGGTTATTTCTTCAAAATGATCAATTATGATTCTTTTTGATTCGGGAAGAAAGTCATATAACATTCGGCTTAAAGGATGGTTTGAAGCGCGCAGTACATTCTTTATGAGAATAGCCTCTTCATCGGAAAAACTATTTCCGTCGTATGTAATATTTGATTTTTTATTAGTTGTAATGGTGCCGGTTTTATCAAAAACTATGGTATCGACTTTAGCCAATTGTTCTATGACCAAAGCGTTTTTAAGATACATTTTCTGCTTGCCCATAATTCTTAAAATATTCCCGAAAGTAAAAGGTGCTGTCAGGGCGAGTGCACAAGGGCAAGCAACAATTAGTACGGCTGTAAAAACATTAAAGGCCGTATTAGCATCAATAAAAATCCAATAGCCAAAACCTGCAAAAGCTATTATTAATAACAAAGGCGTAAAATAACGGCTAATTTTATCGGTAATGGTTTTGTGTTTTTGTAATACTTTTTTCTGAAAAATTTCATTGCTCCATAACTGTGTCAGATAGCTTTGTGAAACAGAATTCAAAACTTCCATTTCAACTATTTTTCCTATTTGCTTTCCTCCTGCAAAAACTTTGTCTCCAGACTTTTTTGTAATTGGGTCTGCTTCACCGGTTACGAAACTATAATCAATTTCAGCTTTTTCACTGATTAAAATACCATCAACAGGAATCAATTCTTGGTTTCTTATTAAAAGTCGATTTCCCTTTAAAACATCATAAATAGGAACACTTTCTTCGGATGCATCCGAGTTAATTCTTGTAACAGCAATAGGAAAATAAGATTTAAAATCTCTTTCAAAACTTAAAAAGCTATAGGTTTTAATTTGAAACATTTTACCTAGCAGCATAAAGAAAACCAAACCTGTTAAACTATCAAAAAAACCTGATCCGTAATTCATTACAATATCAAAAGTACTTCTTATAAACATAACAATGATTCCCAGCGCAATTGGAATGTCAATATTCAGCATTTTCGATTTTATGCTTTTATAAGCCGAAACATAATAACCGCTTGCAGAATATAAAAAACTTGGCAAAGCCAAAATAAAAATTAAAACTCTAAAAAATGGTTTGTAATTATCTAGCCAAAATTCTTTTATTTCGAAATATTCTGGAAAAGAAAGCAACATGATATTTCCAAAACAAAAGAAAGCCACACCAAGTTTATATGTTAAACTTCTGTCTACATTATTTTTTCCTGTTTCGTAGTTTTCTAAACTAATATAGGGTTCATAACCTATTGAACTTAAAAGATAAACTATTGATTTAAGTGAAACTACATCAGAATTGAAGGTGATTCGAACTTTTTTTTCTGGAAAATTAACTTGTGATACACTAATTCCAGATTGAATGCGACTGAGATTCTCTAGAATCCAAATACAGGAACTACAGTGAATATAAGGAATATTTAAGGAAACAATAGCAGTATTACCTTCCTGAAAATCTAATACTTTTGACAATATGGCTTCATTATCTAAAAAGTCATATTTCCCCTTAATATCTTGCGGAGTAGCACCTGGTGATTTTTCAAAATCATAGTAACGAGTTAAATCATGAAGACTAAAAATTTCATAAACAGTTTTACAGCCATTGCAGCAAAACTTTTTTTCATCAAAATTGATCAATTCATTTTTAGGAATGGTAAGTCCGCAATGAAAACAACTTTGCTCACTCATAATTTGTTTCTTTTTAATAAAACAAAGATTCAAAATATGAAGCGACAATAATATGACATTTATCATATCATAAATGAATCAAATCTATTGCAAACAATAGACAAATTAATCCACCAAATTTTTTATATCTTTTTTAAGAGATATAATGCGTATAAATGATAAGAATAGTTAATTTTGCTGTAAATTATTTCGCCATGAATAAATGTGATCAATGTATCGTACGTCAGCTTTCTTCCTTAAAAGCCCTTAATAAAGAGGAAGTTGTAAAATTGGCTAATAGTAAAACTACTTATAAAATTAAAAAAGGCGAGGCCATTTTTGAAGAAGGCGAAGTTACAAATGGTGTTTTTTGCGTAAAAGACGGTATTGGAAAACTTTCTAAATTAAGCGCAAACGGAAAAGATCAAATTGTAAAATTGGTAAAATCTGGAGAGCTTTTAGGACAGCGTTCTATGATCAGTAATGAACCTGCAAATTTATCAGCCAAAGCAGTGGCTGATATGGAGGTATGTTTTATTCCAAAATCAGAAATTATTCATTTTTTTAATAACAACAATCAGTTCTCGATGAATTTGATGCAGTCTGTTTGTGAAGATTTAAAAGAATCTGAAAACGATAAAATTGCATTAGTTCAGAAAACTGTAAAACAACGTTTAGCCGAAACTTTATTACACTTACATGAAGCTTTTGGTGAAAACGAAGACCAAACCTTAAAAGTTCAATTGTCAAGAGAAGAACTTGCAGGCATAATAGGAACAGCAACAGAAAGCTGTATCCGTTTACTTTCTGATTTTAATAAACTGGAACTAATTGAATTATCTGGAAAAAAAATTATACTTAAAAACGTAAAAGCACTGAAAAAACTGGCTGCTGATTAAAGTTTTTTAGCTTCATTCCAAAATACATCCATTTCGGCTAAAGTCATATCTGCCAAAGGTTTTCCTAATTCGCCAGCTTTGCTTTCTAAATACTGAAAGCGTTTAATGAATTTTTTATTGGTTCTCTCTAAAGCATCTTCTGGATTTACATTTAAAAAACGGGCATAATTGATCATTGAGAATAATACATCTCCAAATTCAGCTTCAATTTTATCTTGATCACCAGATTTTACTTCAACTTGCAGTTCTTCGAGTTCTTCCTGTACTTTATCCCAAACTTGGTGCGGTTCTTCCCAATCAAAACCTACGCCTTTTACTTTGTCTTGAATTCGGCTAGCCTTTACCAGAGCCGGCAAACTTTTAGGCACTCCTTCCAAAACTGATTTTTTACCTTCTTTGAGTTTGAGTTTTTCCCAATTTTGTTTTACTTCTTCTTCATCTTTAACAACCGTATCACTGTAAATATGTGGATGACGATGAATTAGTTTATCGCAAATTTCGTTACAGACATCTGCTATATCAAAATCATTAGTTTCCGAACCAATTTTTGCGTAAAAAACGATGTGAAGTAATAAATCTCCAAGTTCTTTTTTAACTTCACTCAAATCATTATCTAAAATAGCATCACCCAACTCATACGTTTCTTCAATCGTGAGATGTCTTAAGGTTTGCAAAGTCTGTTTTTTATCCCACGGACATTGTTCACGCAATTCATCCATAATAATTAATAATCTTTCGAAGGCTTTAAGCTGGAGTTCTTTGCTCATTTTTTATGAAGTTTTTTAATTGTAATCGAATAATGTAAAAGTAAAAAATCCTGTCAAGAAAACATCTTAACAGGATTATATATTTAAAGACAGCAGAATACTATTCTTCTTTTTTAGCTTTTGCTTTTTTAGCTGCTGGCGCTTTTTTTGGTTTTTCTTCAGCAACTGGAGCTTCTTCTGGAGTTTCTGCCGGAGCCGGAGCTAAATCAGTAACTAAACCTTTAGATTGAAGTGTATTATACCAGTTTAATACTTTTTTAATATCTGAAGGATAAACTCTTTCTTCATCATATTCAGGTAAAATTTCTTTAAAATAAGCACTTAATTTTGCGTTATCTTCTTTGTGCGAAAGAGCTTGACCTTTGTTTTCTTTAGCCGCAATTTTTTGCATTACTTCAGTCAATGGTTTTTCTCCTTCGTACGTGTAAATTGAAATCTCTGACAATAAACTTACATTGCTTTTTAAGTTTACTGTAATTTTTTTTCCGTCTGTTAATGATTCTGCCACGAAACCTGTACGAGTCTGCACTTTCAATACATATAAACCTGGTTTCCCAGAAATGGCTAAAATTTTATCTAAATTCATGTTTATTAAAATTAGTATTAAGAATTTCTTTTTTATGTTTTATTCTGTTCTATTTATTTAGAACAATTTACCTTCCTTTTTTAGCGGCAGCAAATTTCATTCTGTACTCCTGAAAAGTTTTGCCTTCTGTAATATTTTTTAATTTCTTTTGAATCAAACGTTTTTTCAGAGAAGATATTTTATCTGTAAATAAAACGCCTTCGATATGATCGTATTCGTGTTGAATAACTCTTGCAATCAAACCATCAAAAACTTCAGTTTTCATTACAAAATCTTCTTCACAATATTCAATCGTAACGGTTGGCTTTCTATACACATCTTCACGAACGTCTGGAATACTCAAGCAGCCTTCATTAAAACTCCACTCCTCACCTTCTTCTTTAACAATCTTAGCATTTATAAAAGTTTTTTTGAAACCTTTTAAATCTTTCTGCTCATTTGAAGGTAAATCTTCATCATCACTAAAAGGAGTCGTATCGATAACAAACAAACGAATTGCCATACCTACCTGCGGTGCAGCAAGTCCAACACCATAAGCGTTGTACATGGTTTCATACATGTTTGCTATTGTTTCTTTTAAGTTTGGATAATCTGGCGTAATCGCCTCACCTACTTTTCTTAAAACCGGATCACCATATCCTACAATTGGTAAAATCATTTGTATTAATTTATGTATTATCTACTGAAAAACCCTGAAATTATTTCTCATAATTCAGCTGGCAAAAATAGTAAAAAATAGTCAATGAATAATTCTAAACAGGATATAATATCTTATTTTTTGATTGTCTGTTAAAATCTCATCTATAATTATGCCAAATTAATTCGTACAATTCTTACCTTTGTTAGTAAACCTCAATATATGTTTGATCGCATCTCAAAATTTACCAACAGCACTTCTTTTCTAAACGCCTCAAAAGTAACCATTGCTTCTGTCGTACCAGTGCTGATTTTGAACTTTTTAGGGCATTTTGAAATTGGTTTTACAATTGCTCTTGGTGCATTTTATACTTACCCCAGTGATATACCGAGTTCGCTGAGTCATAAAATAAAAGGACTTATAGTAGCTTCATTTATAGTTTCAGGAGTCAATTTACTTGTGAATTTTGCCTATCCGTATCCTTTGTTATTTTATCCTTTTTTAGGTTTTTTATTGTTTTTATGTTCTATGATTTCAGTTTATGGTCAGCGTGCAACTCTGGTTTCGTTCTCTGCCTTATTATCAATTTCATTATCATTTGGGCATCTTCATACTGGATTAGAAGCTTTTGAATATTCTGGCTTTATCTTTATTGGAGGAATCTTATACCTTATCGTGTCTCTGGTTTTTCACTTTATACAGCCTTATAAATATGTTGAATTACAAATTGCCGAAGGGATTAAGTTAACTGCAAAATACTTAAAATTAAGAGGCGATTTATGGAGTCCAGAAGCCAATCGCCAAAACATAATTGAAAAACAATTAGCCATTCAGGTCGAATTGAATTTGATTCATGAAGATTTAAGAAAAATGCTGATTGGCAATCAAAATGCTTCTGGAACTACTACTCAAAACCGAAAAATGTTATTGGTTTTTATTACGCTAGTTGAAATTCAAGAACTGGCACTATATACCTCATTTGATCACAGCAAACTGCATCAAAAATTTGCTAAGCATCCGGAAGTTCTTCGAACGTATCAAAACGTGGCGTATAAACTGGCATCGACTTTAAAAAAATTGTCTAAAAATGTACACCATATTGCCGTTTATGTAGACAAAAATGATTTAAAAAACGAATTGGATGCACTTGAATTTGCCATTTTTGATTACGAAAAAACTTTAGGCAAAGAAGAAGCCTCAGAAGGTGTTTTGATGTTGACTAATATGCTGAAATACGCTAAAAACCAAGTTGGTAAAATCAAAATTATTCAGCGAGCTTTTTCATTGGCGATGCAGTCTTATAAATTAAAAGATAAAGACAAAGAACTTGAAAAATTCCTGACTCCACAATATTATCCGTTGCGAACCTTGACTGAAAACTTAAGCTTTTCATCTTCTATTTTCAGGCATTCTTTGCGATTGACCATTACGATTCTGATTGGTTTTATTGTTGGAAAAATACTTCCATTTCAAAACGTTTATTGGATTTTACTAACCATTGTCGTAATTATGCGACCGGGCTACGGTCTAACAAAAGAACGATCCTACAACCGAATTTTCGGAACTATTCTGGGAGGTTTATTAGCGTTCGGAATTGTATCGCTTGTTCAGAATCACGTAGCGCTAAGCATTTTTTCTATTGTTTGCATGCTTCTTGGAATTTCGTTTACACAAATTAATTACAAAATCAGTGCAACTTTTGTAACGATGTATGTTGTATTTATCTACGGAATTTTAACGCCAAATGTTGTTGAAGTAATTCAGTTTAGAATTCTAGATTCGCTTGCTGGAGCAATTTTAGCTTTCTTGGCAAATCAATTTTTATGGCCGGCTTGGGAATTTATAAATACACCTATTCATATTGAAAATTCGATTCGTGCCAATAGAAATTACTTAAAAGAAATAGCTGATTTTTATAATAAAAAAGGAGGAGTTCCAACCTCATATCGATTAGCTCGAAAACATGCTTTTGTTGAAATTGGCAATTTCATGACTTCATTTCAAAGGATGATGCAGGAACCAAAATCAAAACAAAAAACACTGCCTTTGGTCAACAAATTGGTAGTTTTAAATCATTCTTTGCTTTCTGCACTGGCTTCTTTGTCTACGTATATTCAGTCTCACCAAACTACATCAGCCTCAGAATCATTCAATTATATCATAAAAACCATTTTATCAAACTTAGATCAGTCGATTTCAATTTTAAAAAATGAAACAATAATAAAAGATACTTTTTTTGAAAAAGAAGATGTTACACTGCAATTTGAAGAGCTCAAACGCAAAAATTTCACTCGTTTGGTAGAAGATGATGAACTTGATAAAGAAACACGACAAGCTAAAATGCAGGAAGCCCAAATGGTGATTGAGCAATTGATCTGGATGAGCAATCTAGCCGAAAAGATTTTGAAAATTACAAAAGAACTAAAAACAGTAAATCCAGATTAATTCATCTGGATTTATTGTTTTTATATAAGATTTAAGCTTAATTACTTAGTTTTAAAACGTCAGAAGTATGTTTTCTAAGTTCTACCAAAAGCTCTGGTTTATCATTTAAAGTCTGACCATAAGAAGGAATCATATTCTTCATTTTTTCTTCCCATTCTGGTGTTTTAATTTGATTGGCAAAACATCTGCTGATTAAGTCAATCATAATTGCAACAGCAGTCGATGCTCCTGGAGAAGCTCCTAAAAGAACTGCTAAAGTTCCATCATGTGTATTAATTACTTCCGTTCCAAATTCCAAAACGCCACCTTCTTTTTCATCTTTTTTAATAACCTGAACACGTTGTCCTGCTCTTTCTAATTTCCAATCTTTAGAACGTGCTGTCGGCAAATATTCACGAAGTGCAGTCATTCTATCTTTTGGAGACTGGCGCACCTGCTCAATTAAATATTTCGTTAATGGAATATTATGAAATCCCGCTGATAACATCGGAATTAAATTGTTTGCTTTTATAGATAATGGTAAATCTAAATAAGAGCCATTTTTTAAGAAACGAGTTGAAAATCCTGCAAATGGGCCAAAAAGAAGTGCTTTTTCACCGTCAATTACACGCGTATCAATATGAGGAACAGACATTGGAGGCGCTCCAACGCTTGCTTTTCCGTAAACTTTTGCCTGATGTTTTGCAATAACCTCTGGATTGGTACATTTTAGCCATTGCCCGCTTACTGGGAAACCGCCATAACCATTTCCTTCAGGAACATTTGCTTTTTCTAATAAAGGCAATGAACCTCCGCCTGCACCTATAAAAACAAATTTAGTATAGGCTTTTCGTGTTTTACCAGTAGCGATATCTGTGATTTTAATTCTCCATGATTTATCATCACGCTGTTTTAATTTCTGTACTTCATGATTAAAGTACAAAGATACGCCGTCAAGTTTTTCTAAATAATTAAACATGCTTCTGGTTAGAGCCCCGAAATTAACATCGGTACCAATTTCCATGTGCGTTGCAGCTAATTTTTCGTTAGCTTCTCTGCGTTCCATAACAAGCGGCATCCATTTTTTTAATTGCTCAAAATCAGTACTGAATTCCATTTGAGAAAAAATAGGATTGCTTTGCAAAGCTTCAAATCTCTTTTTAAGATATGCTACATTTTTATCACCCCATACAAAACTCATATGAGGAACACTTTTAATAAAATTATCGGGAGATGGAACTTTATTTTGTTCCACTAAGTACGACCAGAACTGGCGAGAAATCTCAAAAGACTCTGCTATACTTATTGCTTTTTTAGGATCAATACTTCCATCTGCCTTCTCTGGAGTATAATTTAATTCACAAAAAGCAGAATGTCCTGTTCCAGCGTTATTCCAAGCATCAGAGCTTTCGGCCGCAGCAACATCTAATCTTTCGTAAATTTCAATTTTAATATCAGGTTGTAATTCTTTCAAAATTACTCCAAGAGTGGCACTCATAATTCCAGCTCCAATGAGTACTACTTCACTATTTGAACGTATGGTTTCGTCAGGCATAACAGTATTTTATTTAAAGTGCAAAGGTACTTTATATAATTGCAAAAAAAAACTAAAATTTACATGATAAAAGTTAGAAAATTATAAAAAATAAAATGGCATAAGAATTTAAGCAGTTTTTAAAATCTTTTAGACGAAAGATAATCTTGAAGCATAATTGTGGCTGAAATTTCATCTATCAATCCTTTATTTTGTCGCTGTTTCTTACTCAATCCGCTGTCGATCATCGTTTGAAAAGCCATTTTTGAGGTAAAGCGCTCATCAACACGAACTACTTTCATATCTGGAAAAATATTAGAAAAGTGCGTTACAAAACCTTTAATTATCGGTGCACTTTCTGATGGCTGACCATTCATTTGTTTGGGTTCACCAATCAATACAACTTCTACTTTTTCTTTTGCGAAATAATCTTTTAAAAAGTCGATTAAAGTATTCGTAGGAATAGTAGTTAAGCCCGATGCAATAATTTGCATTTCGTCTGTAACGGCAATTCCGGTGCGTTTTTGTCCGTAATCTATGGATAGAATTCTTGGCATTTTGTAATTTTTATCAAAGATAAGTATTTTAGTTTTCTCATTCTTCACAAAAAATAAACCGTAACTCAATAAAAAATCCGCCTTGAAAACTCAAAACGGATTTATGCAAATATTCAAAACCTAAAAAAAAACAATTTATCTACCTATTAAATAATCTTTTAAAAAAACCTCTTTCTTCCTCTTCTTCATCTTCTTGCTCTTCGTAATGCGCGAATTTAGACTGTGCTTTTTCATGTTCGTAAATCAGCTCTTTAATATACTCTACATAAGATCTCTTTTTCTCTTCTAAAAACCCTATCAAGTATTTTTCACTAAATTCTATACCGCTTGCTGCTTCAATTTGAAGTAACTTTTTATACAAAGGCTCAATATGCACCGCAACAACTTCTTGCGGTACTGATTGTCTTCTTCCAAAATAATTTACAATCGCGCCATTTTCATCTTTCGCAATTTCAAAATCAGTAATTACCCAGTAATATCGGCCTGATTTGGCAAGGTTTTTCACAATTGCATGGAAGTTTTTTCCTTGTTTCAGGTTTTCCCAAAGCACTTTAAAGATAACTTTTGGCATATCGGGATGGCGAATAATATTGTGTGGCTGTCCCATCAGCTCATAATCTTCATAACCTGAAACATCTACAAAAACTTCATTGGCATATTCGATAATACCAAAAGCATTTGTTTTGCTCATGATTACCTGGGTTTTGTCCCATGTAACTTCTTTGTCAATTACTGTAATTCTGTTCTGAAGTTGATTTTCCTGATTCATATTTACTTCTTATAATTTGTTTTGGAATGGTATTTATAATTCCGCTTTCGCTGTTTCGGAATCACAGTGCGAAAGTAAAAAGAAGAAAAACTTAGAAATCTGACTTTTGTCATATTCTAACAATAAAAAAACTTTTACAGGCAATTTATGTTCAAATAAATTTAAATGTGAACAAAATTTATTTATCAAATTAAAAACAAAATGTTACATATATAACATTTTCAAAAGGTTTTACTTTTCTGCTTTTCTACAAATACGCTATCTTTGCCAAAAATTAAAACTTATGAATTCTTTACAGACTATAATTGAACAAGCTTGGGAAAACAGAGCTTTATTACAAGAAACTACAACAACTGATGCCATTAGAGAAGTTATCGAATTGGTTGATGCTGGAAAATTACGTTGTGCTGAACCAGTTGGTGACAAATGGCAAGTAAACGAATGGGTTAAAAAGGCAGTTGTAATGTATTTCCCAATTCAAAAAATGGAAACATGGGAATCTGGTATTTTTGAATATCATGATAAAATGTTGCTGAAAAGAGGTTATGCTGAAAAAGGAATTCGTGTAGTACCAAACGCTGTTGCACGTTACGGAGCTTATATCTCAAGCGGTGTTATCTTGATGCCAAGTTATGTAAATATTGGTGCTTATGTCGATGAAGGAACTATGGTTGACACTTGGGCAACTGTTGGTAGCTGTGCACAAATTGGTAAAAATGTTCACTTAAGCGGTGGAGTTGGAATCGGTGGTGTTTTAGAACCATTACAAGCTGCTCCTGTAATTATAGAAGATGGCGCTTTTATTGGCTCTCGCTGTATTGTTGTAGAAGGTGTGCATGTTGGTAAAGAAGCTGTTCTTGGCGCTAACGTTTGCTTGACTGCTTCAACAAAAATTATTGATGTAACTGGTGACGAACCTGTTGAAATGAAAGGTTTTGTTCCTGCACGTTCAGTTGTTATTCCAGGAAGTTATACTAAAAAATTCGCAGCTGGAGAGTTTCAAGTGCCATGCGCTTTAATCATTGGTACTCGTAAACCATCTACAGATTTAAAAACTTCATTAAATAATGCGCTTCGCGAATACGACGTTGCTGTATAAATTTTAAGGAAAAACATATTAAAAATTCCAAATTCCAATTGATAATGATTGGAATTTGGATTTTTTTTGCTTCAATTTGTAATCTCTTAAAAAGATTTAATTCTCTATATGAAGATACTTGTAATTCAGCAAAAAATGATCGGTGACGTTTTGATCAGCAGTATAATATGCAACAATTTGCGTACTGCTTATCCGGAGGCTCAAATAGATTATTTGGTTTATGCCTCAACAACGCCAGTTTTAGAAGGCAATTCAAGTATTGACAATATTATTTTGTTTGAAGAAAAACATCGAAAAAGCAAAAAGGAATTATTAAAACTTGGACTTCAGATTCGGAACGAAAAGTACGATTTAGTAATTGATGCCTATTCGAAATTAGAAAGCTGGATATTGGTTTTGTTAAGCAATGCAAAACGAAAAATATCCTATAAAAAACCAGGAAGAAAGTTTTTATATACAGATAATGTTGCGTTTGAACCTTTTCCTAAAACAAATTTGGGTTTAGCTATTGAAAGACGCCTTTCGCTATTAGAACCTTTAGATCTGAAAATTCAAATCGATCCGATTCCGAAATTATTTGTTTCTGAAAAAGAAAATCAGCAAGCTTTGGCACTTTTTGAAAAACACAACGTTCGAAAAGATCGAAAAACTGTTATGATTAGTCTTTTGGGCAGTGAAAAATTAAAAACATATCCTTTAGAGTTTATGTCTAAAGTTGTCGATTACGTAGCTGATACCGCAGATGTAAATATTCTTTTTAATTATTTTCCGAAACAGCTAGAAGAAGCCAAAGCCGTTTTTAACATCTGTAAACCTTCAACGCAAGCAAAAATTTATTTTGATTTATTGGGAGGAGATTTGCGCTCATTCATCGGACTAATGAATCAATGTGATTTGATTGTTGGAAATGATGGAGGTGCAATAAATATGGCAAAAGCACTTGAAAAACCATCGTTTATTATTTTTTCTCCGTGGATTGAAAAGAAAATCTGGGCCACTTTTGAGGACGGAATTCATCATCTTTCTGTTCATTTAAAAGATTATCGTGCTGATTTATTTGAGCAAAAAACCGAAAAAATGCTCAAGAAAGAAGCTTTATCTTTATATCAGGAATTTAAGCCTGAATTTTTTGCACAAGAAATGGAGTCGTTCTTAAGTCAAAATTTAAGCGTTCCATTACAATGATTTTGGCAGAAAAACAACCATTAACCGCATTGGTTATTACCTATAATGAAGAACAAAATATTAAAGATGTTTTGGATCATTTGGCTTTCGCCGATGAAATAATCGTTGTAGATTCTTTTAGCACAGATAAAACTTTTGAAATTGCTTCTTCTTTTAATAATGTAAAAGTAGTGCAGCGTGCTTTTGATAATTTTGCTTCTCAACGTAATTTTGCTTTAAGCCTTTCTTCAAATTCGTGGATTCTTTTTGTTGATGCTGACGAAAGACTGACGCCTGAACTTCAAAAAGAAATCAGTTTTGTGATTAATCAAAAAGACAGTGCTTCGGCTTATTTTGTTCGCAGAAACTTTATGTTTCAAAATAAAAAACTGCGTTTTAGCGGCTGGCAGACTGATAAAATCATCCGACTTTTTAAGAAAGAAAGTGCTATTTATAATCATGAAAAAATTGTTCACGAAAAATTAATTGTAAATGGAAAAATTGGTCAATTAACAACTAAACTGATTCATTATTCGTACTCGAAATATGAAGACTACAAGCAAAAAATGGTCTTTTACGGAAAACTGAAAGCTCAGGAAGAGCTGTTAAAAAATACCAAACCTAACTTTTTTCATTTTTACATTCGTCCGGCTTATCAATTTTTAAATCAATATATACTCCGATTAGGAATCTTAGATGGAAAAAAAGGAATTATAATTTGCTATCTTAATGCTTTGAGTGTTGCAGTGCGTTTTCAGGAGCTTAAAAAAATCAGATCTAATAACTAAGATTTCCAGAATTTAAGTTTCTTTTTCAGCCTTTTCTTTTTTGCAAATTCTTCTTGAAAATGAGTAGTTGTCTGCCACATTTTTTCGAAAATTTCAGCCTCCGTTTTATCAGTGTAATATTTAGCATACTCATTGCTCATTACCGCAATCATTTCTTTTTTAGGCGTCAGACGTCTAAAATTATCCATACGCTGTTCAAAACTCATAGCGTCGTGAAAATTCATTCTATTCAAATCCACTAAGAAAAATGCGTATTGATTTTCAGAAACTTTTTTAATTAAAGTGTTTCCTGGGGAGTGATCTAAAAACTCTACTCCTTTTTCATGCAGATCAAAAGAAAATTTGGTGAATTTTCTTAAGATATTATCATGATCTGGATAGTTAGGAATTTCTACCAATTCTCTATATGTCAATTCGGTTACTAAATGCTCACTTGCATAATAACTGTCTTTTAAACCAATAAAATTAAAATTTTCAAGAAACGCAATTGGTTCTGGTGTTCCAATTCCTTTTTCTAACAAAAGCGTAGCATATTCAAATGAGCGTCTTGCTTTAGATTTTCTAAAGTATTTATAAGCAATTTTGTTTATGATATTCGGGATTTTGAACGATTTTATGTTTATCGCTTTTCCGTTTAAATCAAACAATTTAATTTTATTACGATCTCCATTGCCAAAAAGTTCTCCAGAGGTTTGAAAACTATTGATAATCTGTGATATATAATTTTCGTCGGACTTATATTTTTCGTTGATTTTTAAAGGCATAGCGAGTATCTGTAATATTTAAAGTTCAAAAATAACTAAATGCTTTCATTCTAATAATAAAAACCTTTATTTATTAAGTTCTGTATTCTTTTATTACAAATACTTTCTTGGATTAAAAAAGCTTATTCTGTTGTTTTTAAAACTTTTACAACAAATATTTTATAATTGTCTTCTATTATTTTGCAATCGAAAATATGACGTACAATGAAAATATTAAATATTACATCAATAACTGAACTAAGAGGTGGTGATGCTCAAATGTATACTGTTTATAAACTTTTAAAAGAAAAAAGTGAATTAAAACAATACATTTTATGCCCTCACAACTCCATATTAGCCGCAATTTGCAAAAATGATAATGCCATTTTTTTTACTTATAAAAAAAACAAATTCAAACTCTTCAACCTAACTGTGGCAATTGTAAAAATCTGTAAAAAAGAATCAATCAACATTGTGCATATTCATGACTCTTCTGCACTTAATGCAGGTTTAATAGCTTTAAAATTCTTAAAAAAATGCACTTCTTTAATCTTAAGCAGAAAAAGAAACAACAAAATCAAAGATAAATTTTTGAATCGATATAAATATTCACATCCTAAAATTCAGAAAATTGTCTGTGTATCAAAAGCTGTAGAAGACATTTTCGATAAAATCATTCCGAATAAAGAACGTTTAATAACGATTTATGATGCTATTAATGTTGAAGAATTTACCCATAAATCAAATCAAAATCTACTGCATAGAGAGTTTAATTTTTCACCAGAAACCAAAATTGTCGGTAATATTGCCGGATTGACTAATCAAAAAGATATCTATACTTTTATTGATACAGCAAAAAAAATTAAAACGAATAATGAAACAAACTATCCTATAAAATTTATTGTTATAGGAGATGGACCGCTAAAAAAAGATCTAATTAAATATGCAAAAGCTGCTTCTTTAGAGAATGATCTATTCTTTACAGGATTTAGAAGCACAATAGATCTTCTTCCTGAGTTTGATGTGTTTTTGTTAACTTCAATTACTGAAGGTCTTCCGCTGACAATTTATGAAGCATTTGCAAGCAAAATTCCAGTTGTTTCTACAAAAGCTGGAGGAATTCCAGAAGTTATTGTTGACGGAAAAACAGGATTTTTAGCTTCGATAAAAGATACGGAAACACTATCCAAAAGGGTGCTCGAAATTTTAGAAAATCCTGATTTGGAGGAAAACATAAAAACGAACGCTTTTCAATTGGTAAAACAAAATCATGATTTGAATGTTATGCAAAAAAACTATTATGATTTTTACAAAAGCGTATCTTAATATTGATCAATTAGTGGTTTCCAAAACTCGATTACTTTAGGTTTATTTATTCCGTGACATCCAAACGGAAGTTCGTTGTTTGTTAATTTCATTGCTAGATTAGGTTTTCGATCGATAGCAAAGTAAACAGCCTCCTTATAACCAGGAATTTTAAAATTCGGGTCTAATTCAGGACCTTTTAAAGACCAAAAAACGTCTTCGATTGCATAAATTTTCTTTTCTTTTTCATGTAAAAAATCAAAAATAAATTGTTGATGCTGTTTTGCAATTGCATAATGAGAAGCTACTTTTCGTAATGAAAGTCCGCCATTGCCAACTTTAAAGAAAGTCTGTTCGCGTTCATTCTTCTTTTTTGACCTGAATAATCTTGCTACTTTGTTGAAGATATTCATTCCAAAAGAATCTGTAGAAGTTGCAATCCAAGGTGCTCCAATGTAATCATATCCTTTTTTGCACCATTTTATTAATTCATTTTTAAAAACAAAAGCATCTAATTGATAGATTAAAATGTATTCGAAATCTAAAAAAGCTTCATAAAATAAATCTGACAACAGCAATTCATTGTAACCGTTAATGTTAGCAAAATATTTTTTAGGAAAACTTTTAGCAGTAATATTATCAAACTTATCCGTTAAATAAGAATGATTCAATCCTTCTGGATGTACAATTACAATTTCGTAGTCTTTTAAGACTTTACAGCATTGTAAAAACGATTTTTCTTCAAGTTCACCAAAATACTCCTTATAGACAGGAATAACTATTTTTACTAATTTTTCAGACATGTGGTATTTTAAAATTAAATCTGTTAAAAAAATTATTGCCTACTATTAAAGCATTTTTTACAATAAATCTCTTTTTGATATTCTGACTTAAAGAACAAAAATAATCTTATAAATAAGAAAAACTTCATTATTCTAAATTAAATTTAAACTTTATACCAACAAGAAAGATTATTTTTGCAACATAATAAGTTATCAAACATTTTACAATGAACGAAGAAATAATCAACGCTTACGACGTTATCAAAGAAGGCGGCATCATTCTTTATCCGACAGATACGGTTTGGGGAATTGGTTGTGATGCTACTAATCCAGAGGCAGTTGCAAAAATATACAAGCTAAAACAGCGTGCTGAAACACAAAGTATGATTGTTTTGATGAATGGCGAAAAAATGATGTATAATGTATTTAAAAACATTCCAGAAGTAGCTTGGCAAATTTTAGATTTATCTGAAAAACCAACTACACTAATTCTAGACGAACCAAGAAACGTTGCTAAAAATATAATTGCAGCTGATAATTCGCTTGGAGTTCGCATCGTAAAAGAACCTTTTTGTTTTAAATTATTAGAGCGAATGAAAAAGCCATTGGTTTCAACTTCGGCTAATATTTCTGGACAGCCCACTCCTATTGCTTTCAAAGACATTAATCCTGAAATCATTAACGGAGTTGATTATGTTGTAAAATTGAATCAGGATAAAGTTGCAGGAAAACCTTCAACCATTATAAAATTGACAAATGATTCACAGGTAAAAGTGATTCGAAAATAGTGATTTTTTTCTGTTCCAGGTTTCAAGTTTCAGGTTTCAAGTTTTATCCAGAACCTGAAACCTGAAACCTCAAACTTTAAACAACTTTAAGACACTCAATCAACCAATCGATATCTTCTTTGGTGTTGTAATGACTAAATGAAATTCGGAGATTTGGTAATTTTAAATCAGTCTCCGAAAGCATTTCTTTTAAAACATGCGATGGTTTTATGCTTCCGGATTGGCAGGCGCTTCCCCTCGAAACTGCAATTCCCTTCATGTCTAGACTAAACAAAAGCATAGAAGTTTTATCTGATGAAAAAGGCAAAATAATGTTTATAAGATTATAAAAATCGTCTCTTTTTCCAATGATTCTAAAATCTGGAAAATGAATTTTCAACTGCTGAATAAGATAGGTTTTAAGACCTGAAATATATTCTCTTTCACGATCTAAATTCTCATAAGATACAGACAAAGCTTTTGCCATTCCAGCAATTTGATGCACGGCTTCGGTTCCGGCACGAAGTCCTTTTTCTTGTTCTCCACCAAAAATTAAAGGCTGTAAACCAGAGTTTTTGCGAATAAAAGCAAAACCAACACCTTTTGGTCCGTGAAATTTATGTGCACTTGCTACAATAAAATCTACAGCGGTTTTTTGCAGATCAATTTCTGTTTTACCGACTGATTGTACGGTATCAGAATGAAACAAAGTATTATACTGCTTGCAAATTGTTCCCACTCGATCAAGATCTAAAACAGTTCCCGTTTCATTGTTAACATGCATTAAACTAACAATTGTCTTTTTTTCTTCTGCCAATAAATTAGACAAATGTGTTAAATCGATACTTCCGTCAGAATTAATTTTCACATAATCAACCTGAATATTATAATCTGCCTGTAAAGCCAAAACAGCATACAAAACAGCGTGATGTTCTACTTTAGAAGTAATAATTCGCTCTACTTTTAAATCTTCAACAGCAGATCTCAGAATCCAGTTATCTGCTTCAGTGCCGCCAGAAGTAAAAATAATCTCCTGTGCAGAACAATTTAAATTTTTGGCAATACTTTTTCTAGAAAGTTCTAAAATAGTTTTTCCGTTACGGCCAAAACTATGCGTAGAAGACGGATTACCAAAATCTTCTGCCATAATTTTGGTCATTTCCTGAATAACTTCAGGGCGTATAGCAGTAGTAGAGGCGTTATCGAGGTATACTTTTTTCATCATTGCAAAGTTATGAAATATCAATTGTCTAATCTTAAATATCATTTGCCAAATTTTTCACTATTTTTGACCCAAATAAAATTACGATGAAAAAATATGCATGCCTTTTGTTTTTTGGCCTTTTATTAAACGGTTGTGATGATGGCGACTTAACTATAGAAACTATCGATTTTGCAGATGTTACCTCGACAAGTTGTGATACAACCAGTACTTTAATTTATAAACTTAAGACTCAGGAATCACTTCTTCTGCAATTGCCTTCAGGCAGTATTAAAAACAATCCTACTACCCCAGGCGACACCTTAACCTATGACATTGACAATAGCAGTTATCGTGTTGTTTACAGAGCATATGACGGTACTGTAGCAAAAGAAAACATATGCGGTACAATACCTCCAAAAACGCCTAATGTTACTGAAGAATGGATTGGAAAATCTGGAAAAATTGTCATCGCAACATCGCCAGTTTATAAATCACCAGCACCAGATGATGGTCATACTGAAATTACAGGTTACAGTCATAATATTGTTTTTAGAAATATTACGTTTTTAAAACCACAAGAACAAATTGAAAAAGAATATATTTTCGGAGACTATTTGTCATCAGTTACACCAGTTGTCGTAACTGTTCCAGATGAAACAGCTGATTATTGTTCTGAACAAAAGAAAGTTTACAATAACAATCTTTCAAATTCATTAGTACTTGAAAACTTTGATGCAGCTTCTTTATTTATCAATGAAGATACTCCAACTGGCAAACCTAGAACAAGTTTAATTAATGCGGCCACAAATACAACTGCGACTTTAAATAATTTATATTACAGAACATACAATGGTAATTTGCCAACAAGCCCAAAAGACTATTATTGTGTAACATTAACGCCAACGACTCCTACAGTAAAAGATACATGGGTAGGTGAAACAGGTGTTGCAAGTTTAAGTGGAATTATAGAAGTAACTACAACACACACTAACAATGTTTACAAACATACCGTTGTTCTTAAAAATGCAAAACTTAAAAAAGGAAACAGTATTTTTAATCTAGCTACAACTTTTGTTTTAGGAACAGTAACAATAGTTATTTAGTAAAAAAAAGCTTTTTCATTCTTACAAAAAAACATCTGTTTTTTAACTTGATTTCTATTAAGAATTAGAGTGAAAAACGGATGTTTTTTTATATATTAAATCCAATAATTTAGACTCTATAAAACAGTCTTATTTATTGTTTTGTCTAAAATAAACTTCGGTGGCACCTAAACCATATTTTTGATAATTGGCGTCTTGAAAATCTATTCCATCATAACGGCCCAATAAAAAATCAAGTTCGGCTTTTAAGATTCCTTCGCCAACGCCGTGAATAAAAACAATTTTTGGAATGCGATTTCTGATCGCAAATTCAATGTGTCTTTTTGCGGTTTCAGTCTGTAAAGTTAAAATGTCATAATTTGACATACCGCGTTTATTTGGAACTAGCTTTTCGATATGCAAATCAAATTCTGGAGCCGAAATTTCGCGTTTATCTTTCTTTTCTTTTACAAAACTCCTAGGTTTTGGCTCTGTTTTTTCTTTCGAAATCTCATCTAAATTAATTCTTTTAATAGAATTCATTAAATTACTGGAATCGTGAATTTTAAGCAATTCATTGACAAAAAATGTCATCATAAATCCATCTTCAGTTTCAATCAAAACTTCCTTGTTTTTAACTGAAACAACTGTTCCGTTTATGGCTTCATCTAAAACTGAAACCTTATCTCCTTTAGTCAACATCCTGCTCCTCTTTATCTTGATTTTTACTCGGTGTTTTTGCACTCAGCTGCATCATTCCATACATGAAAACTACAATTGCAATTACCATTATATAGATATTTTTTTCTTCAGAAACCTGCTCATATAACGCAACCGAAATAGCAAGAATCATTATTAAAATTTTAAACGCTTTCATTTTCTTTAAGTATAAGTTTTCAAAAGTATGAAACTTTAAAATAGCAGTTCTCAACTCTTGAAATGATATCCAATATTTTTTTGTAAAATTGCACAAAACAATCACCGTGAGTTTAGAAAAATATATGATCCCTTGCCTCTTCAAAACCCTCTTCGGAATAGAGTGTTTAGGCTGTGGTTTTCAGCGTTCTTTATTCTTACTTTTTAAAGGTGAATTTTTAGCCGCTTTTTATATGTATCCGGCGGTCTATTCTATGCTTTTATTTTTCATTTTTGTGGCTTTGTATTTTTTAGACAGATCGAGAAATTATAAAAAAATAGTTTGGAATTTAGCTTTCTTCAACTTGATTTTTATGGTTGGCGGTTACTTTTATAAACACTTTTACATCTAATTTTTGTAAGAATTATTTTTTGATCTGATTCAAAATATCGTTCATCATTTCAATCTGTACTTTTTGAATTTCGATTAATTCCTGCTGTTGATGCATAATCAAATGATCAATTTTATCATGAATCATTCTGATCTCTAATTCTGATTTTAAGTTGATCATATAATCTTTTTTTGCACGATTTCTATCTTTCTCTTCCTGACGATTTTGGCTCATCATAATGACTGGCGCCTGCAATGCGGCAATACAGGATAAAATCAAATTCAGCAAAATAAACGGATAAGGATCAAAACCTTTATTCAATAAAATATAAACGTTTGCCCCAATCCAAAGCACAATAAAAAACAAAAAAGAAAGAATAAACGTCCAGCTTCCGCCAAAGTCAGCTACTTTGTCAGCTATTTTTTGACCAAAACTTCTTGTTTCTCCTTCATCTTCAATAATACTCACTATTGATTTATCTTCTTTTAAGGAAGCAATAACACTCTTCTCAAGATCAGAAAGCGCTCCTATTTCTGTAGACAAATAATTCGAAATGTATTTTTGGCGGTATTCATTTAATTCTTTTACCGCAATGCAGTCATTATCATTAAACGACGGAAAATCTTTTATTATAAGCCCTAAAATAGGATCGTGTATCGATTTGCCCCAAATTTTCTCACTTTCCGGAAAATCAAGATCAGAAATAGCACTTTTAAAAGTCAAATTGTTTTTCATTTTTATAAATTTTACTGGCTAATTTACGCATTTAACTTCTTAAGAATCATATAAAAAATGAGCATTTATAATTCTTTTATTTATCACAAATAGAATCGGCAATACAAAATTTCTTTAGTTAATTCGTGTCCTTATTTACAAAAAACGCCTTACTTTTAACGTTTCAAATATCCATTCAATTTTACAATTGTGACCAAAGACAATATCATACAAAATATTAAGGCTTTAAAAAGCCATTCTAATATAAATTACGGAATCAAAACCAAAACAGAAGATTTTACCGAGAAACTTTTCTATACCCTTTTTGATTCGAATGCCAATTTAGATTTAAGCATTGATGAACTCGAAATATGCTTCAAGGAAATTGCGGTTCTTGCCTGTAAAAAACCAGAAAATTTATGCGAATCGATTTGGGATCGATTTCTCGAAAAATTGCCAGGAGTTTTAGAAAAATTAAATCAAGATGCCGAATATATTTTAGAAAATGATCCAGCATCAAACAGCATTGATGAAGTTTATTTAGGATATCCAGGTTTTTATGCCATTGCTATTTATAGATTAAGCCACGAATTATACAAGTTAGATTTATTATTATTTTCCAGGTTAATGAGCGAATATGCACATAGAATTACCGGAACTGATATTCACGCCGGTGCTCAAATTGCGTCGCCCTTTTTTATAGATCACGCAACAGGAATTGTTATTGGCGAAACTACGGTTATCAAAAAACACGTAAAAATTTATCAAGGCGTTACTTTAGGCGCTTTGAGTGTAAGCAAAGAAATGAAAAATGCAAAAAGACATCCAACGGTAGAAGCGAATGTCTGTATTTATGCCAACGCTACTATTTTGGGTGGAGAAACTGTCATCGGAAAAAATAGTATTGTTGGCGGAAATTCCTGGATTACCAAATCGGTTCCAGAAGATTCCATCGTTCTGAACACTACTACAACTGAAGTTAAAATAAAAGAAAAAAAATAAAATGGGTCCACAGAAATTGCTAAACCTAATTGGAAATACTCCATTGATGGAAACTGTCAATTTGGTTAAAAATAAAAACGTAAAACTTTTGCTCAAACTCGAAGGAAACAATCCCGGAGGAAGCGTAAAAGACAGAGCGGCATATAACATGATTGCTTCGGCTCTTGAAAGAGGCGAAATTAAAAAAGGAGACAAACTTATTGAAGCAACAAGCGGCAACACCGGAATAGCTTTAGCAATGATTGCGCAATTGTTTCAAATCGAAATAGAATTGGTTTTACCCGAAGATTCTACAAAAGAAAGAACACAAACCATGCGAGCTTATGGCGCTACAGTTATTTTAACGCCTGCTGAAGACGGAATTATTGGTTCGCGGGACTATGCCGACAAAAAAGTGGCAGAAGGCGGTTACATCATGTTAAATCAGTTTGCGAATCACGACAATTGGAAAGCGCATTATAAAACAACTGGACCAGAAATTTGGAATGATACCGAAGGAACCGTAACGCACTTTGTTTCGGCTATGGGGACAACAGGAACAATTATTGGAACTTCGACTTATTTAAAAGAAAAAAATCCAGCAATTCAAATCGTGGGCGCGCAGCCAAGCGATGGATCTCAGATTCCTGGAATTCGAAAATGGCCTCAGGAATATTTACCTAAAATATTTGATGCATCAAAAGTGGATACTGTTGTTGATGTAAGCGAAGAGGAAGCCCGCGAAATGACCAAAAGACTAGCACTAGAAGAAGGCGTTTTCGCCGGAATGAGCAGTGGTGGCTCTGTAGCAGTTGCCCTAAAAATTGCCGAAAAATTAGAATCCGGCGTTATTGTAGCTGTCATTTGTGATCGGGGTGATCGTTATTTGTCTTCGGATTTATTTGATTGAAAAAGAGGAACAAAGGTTCAAAGTTACAAAGGTTCAGAAACAGAAATAAGTTCTTTAAAACCTTAAAAAACTTTGAACCTTTGTCGCTTATACCTTTTAACCTCAAAAAAAAATTATGCTCTACAGAAAACTAGGAAAAACGAACTTTAACATCTCTGAAATTTCACTTGGTACTTGGCAAGTTGGAGGAAAATGGGGATCAGGTTTTAATGATAAAACTGCAGATGAGCTTATACATACTGCAATTGATAATGGTGTTAATTTTATTGACACTGCTGATGTTTATGAAAATGGATTAAGCGAAACTGCTGTTGGAAGAGTGGTTCGTTCTCGATCTGAGCGTATTTATGTAGCTACAAAATGCGGCCGTTTTATTAATCCGCATGTGAGTGAAGGCTATCAGCCAAAAGTGCTTCAAAAATATATTGAAGACAGTTTAAAAAGAACGGGATTAGAAACTTTGGACTTAATTCAGCTGCACTGCCCTCCTACTGAAGTTTTTTACCGACCTGAAATTTTTGAATTATTCGACCGGTTAAAAGATCAGGGCAAAATTTTGAATCTGGGCGTAAGTGTAGAAAAAGTCGAAGAAGCATTAAAAGCAATCGAATATTCGAATGTAACGACAGTTCAAATTATTTTTAATTTATTTCGTCAGCGCCCGTCGCAATTATTTTTCTCCGAAGCTAGAAAAAAAGACATTGGAATTATTGCCAGAGTTCCTCTGGCAAGCGGGCTTTTAACTGGTAAATTTGATGCAAAAACAACTTTTGATTCGCAGGATCATCGCAACTTCAATAGAAACGGAGATGCTTTTGATAAAGGAGAAACTTTCTCTGGAATTGATTATGAATTAGGTTTAAAAGCCGTTGAAAAACTAAAAGCTTTATTTCCTGAAACTCCAAACCTTGCTCCTATTGCCTTACAGTGGATTTTAAGTTTTCAAGATATAAGCTGCATAATTCCAGGTGCTTCGAAAGCAAGTCACGTTGAGTCTAATTTATCGGTTTATGATTTACCTAAATTAACTTCTGAGAAGATTGCAGCTATGAATGCAATTTATGAAGAATATATAAAACCTTCAGTACATCATTTATGGTAGCCTTCTAAGATACTAAGATACTGAGGTTCTGAGATTTAAGTTTTTTTTAATCTCAGCGTCTTAGAATCTCAGAACCTTAGCATCTTTAAAAAAATCCACGCAACTATTTTTGGTTTTATACATCTATGTATAAAACTAACCTTCAATCACTAACCATGAAAAAATTAAGTTTTATACTAACAACTCTTTGTCTATTTTTTGTTTCGTGCAGTAATGACCGCACTGATAATTCTGATGCTAAAGAAAATGACATGCAACAATTAGAAAAAATGTATCAGGAAATTTTAACGCTTTCTAAAGTTAATTCAGAAACCTGTACAGATTCAAAAGATTGGGATTTTACTGCAATTGGCGCAAAAGCATGCGGTGGACCAGAAAAATTTATTGTTTATTCTAAAAAAATAAACACAGCCGAATTTTTAGCTAAAGTAAAAACCTATACTGATGCAAGAGTAGCATTTAATGGAAAATGGAATATTTTTTCGACCTGTGATATTGTCTCGCCACCCGCCGGAGTTGGGTGTGTAGATGGAAAACCTACGTTATTAAGAAATACCGCTTTTTAAAACAAACTGAATTTTCTCATTTTAATCTTAGCAACTCAGAACCTTAGAACCTTAGCAACTCCTAAAAAAAAAACTATACCTCAAATTCAATTTTAAATTCGGCTCCTCTATTTTTACCTTCGCTTTTAGCACTAAGATCGCCTTTATTTCTTTCGATGATTTTTTTGCACAAGTAAAGACCAATTCCGGTTGAAAGTTCATTTGCAGTTCCTAGTCGGCTCATTTTGGTGAATTTTTTGAATAATTCTTCAATCTGATCTTTATTAAAACCAATTCCTTTGTCAGCAACTGTTATAATTAATTTAGAATCTTCGTTATAAATTCGGACTTTAATTTCACTGTCAAAATAAGAGAATTTAATAGCGTTGCTGATTAAATTTACTAAAACCTGAACCAGCAATCCCTCATCAATTCTAAGTTTAGCTTCAGTTGTTTCTAAACTTAAATTCATATTTATGTTTTTATCAATCAGTCGCTGTTCGACTTGTTCATTAATAAAAGGTACAATATTTGAAAAATTAACAAGTTTTGCTTCCGGATTTAATTTTACAACCTGATCCTGTTCTTTTAATAGTTTGATAAAATTTTCTATGTATCGGAATTGAAGATTGGTCGATTCGCAAATTAACTCGGCTAAATGCTTTACCGATTCTGATGGATTCTCACTTAATATTAATTGTGCCAAACCTTGCGGATTTCCAGCAAAATTTTTCAAATCATGCGAAAGCATATAAATTAAATCCTGTTTTTCATTTATAAAACTTTCA
This sequence comes from Flavobacterium sp. JLP, assembly GCF_015350755.1. Classification (NCBI taxonomy): domain Bacteria; kingdom Pseudomonadati; phylum Bacteroidota; class Flavobacteriia; order Flavobacteriales; family Flavobacteriaceae; genus Flavobacterium; species Flavobacterium sp. JLP. Next base: position 762,746 of record NZ_JADKPS010000001.1, read on the forward strand.
GATTCATATATAGATTCCTGAATATTACACATCAGCAAACCTGCTTCGTCCGTATATTCCGTAGGCAAAACAGATAATTTTCGATTGTTTCTATAATCGTCTAACGATTTTGAGGCAACAGCAATAGGCTTAATCAATTGGTTTAATACCAAAAGAGTTACCAAAGTTGCCAGCAAAGTCATAATGAGAGAAAAAACTAAAATAGAAGTTGGCGAAATAGTATGACTTGAATAAAGCACAAAAAATAAAATTCCGATCAAAGGAATATGAATACCTATAAAAGCTACAAACAAAAATTTAAACGCATAACTTTTTTTTAGAAAGCTTATTTGTGAAAGATTATGATACAACTTCATAAAAAAATAACAATACTATAGGTTAAAAATGTAGCTTTTAGGGCAATTGCTAAAAACAAAGTTAACTTATAAACGCAATTAAACTAGTAAATTGAAGAATTTGATAAAATATTTTAAAATTTAAATTTATAAAAGTTTACAAACCCTTATTTTTGCGCTATGGGAAGAAAAAATACAGACAAAGTTGTCTTTCATCAAATCCAGGTTCTTGATGCTGGAGCAAAGGGAGTATCAGTAGCGAAGGCTCCTGACGGAAAAGTAATCTTTATTCCGAATGTAGTACCGGGTGATGTAGTTGACGTACAAACTTTCAAAAAAAGAAAAGCCTATTATGAAGGCAAAGCCGTAAAATTTCATGAATTTTCAGAACATCGCATCGAACCAATATGCGAGCATTTTGGAGTTTGTGGAGGATGCAAATGGCAAAATATGAAATACAGCCAACAATTGTATTACAAACAAAACGAAGTGAAAAATCATTTACAGCGTATTGGAAAAGTTGAACTCCCTGAATTCGAAAGTATTTTGGGTTCAGAAAAGCAGTTTTTTTACAGAAACAAAATGGAATTTTCGTTTTCTAATGCTCGTTGGTTAACAGAACAAGAAATTGGAAGTTCAGAAGATTTAGGAAACAGAAATGCGCTTGGATTTCATATTCCGAAAATGTGGGATAAAATTCTTGACATTCAAAAATGTTATTTGCAGGAAGATCCGTCGAATGCTATTAGAAATGAAATCAGAGATTTTGCTAACGAACATAATTTAGCATTCTTTAATCCAAGAGAACAATCTGGATTATTAAGAACTTTTATGATTCGTACGGCTTCTACTGGCGAAATCATGGTTTTGATTCAGTTTTATGAAAATGACAAGAAAAATCGTGAATTGATTTTAGATCATTTATATGAAAAATTTCCACAGATAACTTCATTGCAATATGTGGTAAATTCAAAACAAAACGATACCATTTACGATCAAGACATTAAATTATATAAAGGTAGAGATTATATCCTTGAAGAAATGGAAGGTTTAAAATTCAGCATCAATGCTAAATCTTTTTACCAGACTAATTCTGATCAAGCTTACGAACTATACAAAATTACACGTGATTTTGCTGGACTTTCTGGCAATGAAACCGTTTATGATTTATATACTGGAACTGGAACTATTGCACAATTTGTTTCTAAAAAAGCAAAAAAAGTAATTGGAGTAGAAAGTGTTCCAGAAGCAATTTTAGACGCTAAGGCAAATGCAGAACGCAATAATATTACAAATTGCGAGTTTTTTGTTGGAGACATGAAAGTTGTATTTAACGAAAGTTTTATTGCACAGCACGGAAAACCAGATGTTATTATTACAGATCCGCCAAGAGACGGGATGCATAAGGACGTTATTGAGCAAATCTTGAAAATTGCTCCTAAAAAAGTAGTTTACGTAAGTTGTAATTCCGCAACACAGGCGCGCGACTTGGCTTTAATGGATGAAAAATATAAAGTTACACGTGTTAGGCCGGTTGATATGTTTCCGCAGACACATCATGTTGAAAATGTTGTACTTTTAGAACTTCGATAACAAAATTATAGATGAAAAAAATAATTGCTTTTCTATTGCTCTTCACTTTTGGATTGTCAAGCTGCGAGAAAGATGACATTTGTGATCCAGATACACCAACAACGCCACGGTTAGTAATTACTTTTTATAATGCTAATAGTCCGTCAGAACTGAAAGAAGTAACTGATTTGAAAGTAACTGGAGAAGGACAGCCAAACGGAATTATTTTTAATGAAAGTGGAATTGATGATGCGAAATATCTTGCAAACGGAAGCACTATTTCTATCCCGCTAAGAACAGATGCCACATCATCGACTTTTAAATTTGTTTTAGATTCTGAAAATGATAATCCGGCAGCAATAAATGAAGATGAAATAACATTTAATTATAAAACTCGAAATGTATATGTTTCCAGAGCCTGTGGTTTTAAAACAATTTTCGAATTAAATCAAGATGAAGTTGGACCACCAGCAACTACGCCTTTTACGCAGATCGATTCAGACGCTAAGGGATTATGGATGCAGCAAGTTTATGTAAAACAATATAATGTTGAATTTGAAAATGAAACACACATTGAAATATATTTCTAGTTTTTGCTTATTGTTTTCAATGTTTTTGGGTCAGGCTCAAGAAACGTCAACTACAACAGTAACAAAAGAGATTGTTCCGGTTAAATCAAAAACAGAAGCTGCAAAGCCAGTTTTGCAGGAAGTTAAACCTGACAGTATAAAAACGGATCGTTATGGTCTTCGCGTAGGTCTCGATTTGTACAAATTGACCCGCGGATTATACGACAATGACTATAAAGGAATTGAAGTTACAGGTGATTTTCGTTTAACAAAAAAATACTATTTAGCGGCCGAACTTGGGTTTGAAGACAAAACTACTGATGACGACAGATTAAATTCAACTGCAACAGGAACTTATATTAAAGGTGGTTTTGATTACAATTTGTACCAAAATTGGCTCGATATGGAAAACTTAATTACAATTGGTTTACGAGGCGGATTTAGTACTTTTAGTCAGGAATTAAATAGCTATAAAATTTACAATCCAAACCCATATTGGGGCGAACAGCCTGCAATTGCTGACGGTCAAAAATATAACGGATTATCTGCAAGCTGGATTGAGGTTGCAATGGGCGTAAAAGCAAAAGTTTTTAATAACGTATTTGTAGGCTTTGGCGTGCAGCTGAAAATGTTGGTTACCAATAGCAAACCTTCTGGTTTTGATAATCTCTATATTCCAGGATTTAATAGAACTTACGACGGAAGTTTTGGAATTGGCTTTAACTATACGGTTTCTTATTTTATTCCGATTTATAAGAAAAAAACAATAATACCAGCCGTAACTAAAAAGCCAGCACCTAAAAAATAATAGATTTTACAAAAAATTAAATCCCCGAATTCATTCTTTAATAATGAATTCGGGGTTTTATTTTTATTTTTATTTTAAGATAACTGAAAAGCTACTGCAGCATTTGAATGTATTAAAGCAGTATCAAAAACAGGAACTTTTAAATCCTCAGGTTTAATTACTAACGGAATTTCAGTGCAGCCTAAAATAATTCCTTCAGCTCCTTCTTGTATCAATTGATTCGCTATTTCTAAGTAACGTTTTTTTGTTGCATCTGTTACAAGTCCTCTACCTAATTCTTCAAAAATTGTAGTGTGAATAAAATCTTTATCTTCTTGATTTTGCGGAATAATGGCTTCAATTCCTTTTGCCGCTAATTTATCTTTAAAGAAATCAAGCTCCATTGTAAACTTGGTACCCAATAAACCTACTTTTTTTATTTCTTGCTTTTGAATTTCAACAGCCGTTGCCGTTGCAATATGAATAATTGGCAAATCAATAGCTTTCTCAAGTCGGTCAGCTATAAAATGCATTGTATTAGCGCACAAAACAATTGCTTCTGCCCCGCCCGATTTTAAGAACTCACAGCCTTTCAAAAGCATATTAAAAGTAGAATCCCAATCGTTGTTTTCGTTATTTCTTTTAATATCAGCATAATTGAAAGAGTAAATCAAACATTCTGAGAAATTTAAATCTCCCATTTTTTCGTTTATTCCCTGATTTATAAGTTTGTAATAATCTGCAGTAGAAACCCAGCTAATGCCGCCTATAAGTCCAATTATCCTCATAAAATTTTATTTAATTTCTTTAACTCCTTTTAAGAAAATCCATTTCATAAAAAGTTTCTCTCCGTCTTTCGTTTTCACAGCTTGAAATTGAGGTGAAATTAAAGTCGCCACAATAAAAGCGGTAATCGGAATCCAATAACCTGTTAATTCTGTATAAGCCGCAATTATATATCTTCCTGAAATAAACAAAATTGCGAAACATCCTAATTGATATAAAAAAGCTCTTACTTGTAGTTTTGTCATTTTTTTTTAAGTTACTAAGGTTCTGAGATTCTAAGATGCTAAGTTTTTTTCTTAGACCTATATTTCTGAACCTTAAAATTATTATTACAAATCTTAGTATCTTAGAAACTTAGCGTCTAAGAACCTTAAATCTGAAATTTCGTTCTCTTGCTTCCTTCGTACATTTCGTATTTTACTAGACGCGCTTCTAAACTTGCGTTGAAAAGTTTGATTTTACGTGAAGGTTTTAAACCTACAAATTTCAAGGCTTCTAGATTTGCTGTAATGAACCAAGCGTTTGTTCCTGGGTAGCTTTTCTTTAAAGTATCTCCAATATTTTTGTAAAATTCTTCCATATGAATATCTAAACGCTCATCATAAGGAGGATTGAAAACCATATGCAGTTTTCCTTCAACCTCTTTTTCTGAATCAAAAAAGTTATCTTCTGAAATCGTTACATAATCGTCAAGATTTGCATTTTTGATATTGTCTTTAGCTTTGTTTACTGCACTTGGTGCTTTATCAAAACCTTTTATAGTATAATGAAATTCCTTTGTTTTCTTCATTAAACTGTTTACAATCTGATCAAATAAATCGTTGTCCCAGTCTTTCCATTTTTCGAAGGCAAATTCTTTTCTGTTGATGTTTGCCGGAATATTACACGCGATCATTGCCGCTTCTGCTAAAAAAGTTCCAGATCCGCACATTGGGTCTAAAAAGTGACTTTGGCCTTCCCATCCTGATAACAACAAAATTCCTGCAGCTAAAACTTCGTTTATAGGTGCAATGTTTGTTGCAGTTCTATAACCACGCTGATGCAATGAATTTCCAGAAGTATCTAAAGCGACGGAAACCTGATCTTTGTCGATATGAATGTTTATTCGTAAATCTGGAAAAGCTTTGTCAATACTAGGACGCTGACCAGTTCTTTCTCTAAATTGGTCTACAATTGCATCTTTACATTTTTGAGAAACAAACTCAGAGTGATTAAAATATGTAGAATGCACGGTTGCATCGATAACAAAAGTCTGGTTGGCATTTAATAACTTCGACCAGTTTACGCCAGAAATACCTTTATATAATGCCTGTTCGTTATTTGCTCTAAATGAGTAAATAGGTTTTAAAACTTTAAGCGCAGTTCTAAGTGATAAATTGGCTTTGTACATAAAACCTTTATCTCCTTTAAAGCTTACCATTCTCACGCCTTTTTCTACATCCTGAGCACCAAGTGCACGCAATTCCTGTTCTAATATTTCTTCAAAGCCAAAAAAACATTTGGCAATCATTCTAAAATTTTCTTCCATCTTTATTTTTGTATTAAAAAACAACTCCAATCGAAGGTGTACTTAGATTATTCAGGTATCCTCACGAAATAGTTATTTTTCGGCAAAAATACACTAAATTTGCGGTACTTTGAATTAATTGAAATAGAATAAATGTCTGAAGCACCTAACTCACCAACACCAAATCAGGAGCGTAACACCGAAAACTGGTTTACTTCTTGGTTTGACACTCCGTATTATCACATTCTTTATAAAGACCGAAACTACCGAGAAGCCCAGATTTTTATGGACAATCTTACGCATTATCTAAACCTTCCTGAAAAAGCGAAAGTATTAGATTTAGCCTGCGGAAAAGGGCGTCACTCGATTTATTTAAATCAACTCGGGTTTAATGTCTTGGGAGCCGATTTATCTGAAAACAGCATTGCCGAAGCCAGCAAGAACAGTAATGAAAACCTGCATTTTAAAGTGCATGATATGCGCGAGCCGTTTGACGAAAAATTTGATGCAATATTTAATTTGTTTACGAGTTTTGGTTATTTCGAAAGCGATGATGACAATCTCACAACTTTAAAAGCAATCAAAGAAAGTTTATCTGAATACGGTTTCGCCGTGATTGATTTTATGAATGTTGCACAGGTTATCGATACTTTAGTTCCTGAAGAAGTAAAAACTGTAGACGGAATCGATTTTAAAATTAAAAGATATGTTGAAGATGGGCACATTTTAAAAGAAATTGATTTTGAAGATCAAGGCAGAAAATATCATTTTACAGAAAAAGTAAAAGCCTTGACTTTGAAAGATTTCGAAGAATTAATGGCCGAAGCTGGTATTTTTCTATTAGATATTTTTGGAGATTACAAACTCAAAAAATTTCACAAAACCGAAAGCGAAAGATTAATCATGATTTTTAAATAGGTTTAACTGTTAAACAATTAAACAAAACCGATTAAACAAAATAATGAACTACTTACTACCCTTATTCTCTGTACTTTTAGGATATATTGTGGCTTTGTTTATAAAACCAGAAAACAAAACCAACTTAAAACTGCTGCTTGCTTTCAGCGGTTCATTTTTGTTGTCATTAACTGTAATGCATCTTCTGCCAGAAGTTTATAGTACTCACAATCATAATATTGGTGTGTTTATAATGGTTGGAATTTTGTTTCAGATTATTTTAGAATTTTTCTCAAAAGGTGCAGAACACGGCCACGTTCACGGGCATGCAAAAATGTCTCAAATTCCGTGGTTGCTTTTTATCAGTCTTTGTATTCATGCCTTTTTAGAAGGTTTTCCCGTAAGCCATCATCATGACTTAGCTTTAGGAATTGCCATTCATCATTTGCCAATTGCCGTAATTTTGACGACATTTTTCATTAATGCCGATTTAAACAAAAAAGCCATATTTGCCTTTATGCTGACTTTCGCCATTATGACGCCGTTAGGCACAATTGCATCTCAATATTTACCATTTTTAAACGATTATTATACTGAAATAACTGCAATCGTAATTGGTATTTTATTCCACATTTCATCGACTATTATTTTTGAAAGCAGTGAAGGCCATAAATTTAATATTGCCAAAGTTTCAATGATCGTTCTTGGAATTTTACTGGCATTCTTCTTATAATAAATTAGATAATGTGTCAGTTAGATAATCAGATAATTTTCTAACTGACACATTATTTAATTATCTAACTAATTCGCTCTCTTTTTCTCATCCTGATTTCCAAAAGCACGCTCTTTTACATTGATTTTTTTGTTTCCAAAATTATAAACCACAGATAAACGAACAAATCGGTTGCTTTCATTTTGGCTGTAGACTTGTTTTACGCCATTGACAATTGAAACATCGTTTTTTAAGTATGAAGTATTAAAAATATCGTTTACTAAAAAGGCAATCTGCATTGTTTTGTTTAGCAAATCTTGTTTAAAACCAATATTTAAACTTGACGTATATCCTGTATTATATAAACCGCTTTTATAAGGCGTTGTATAATTAAAATCTATTTGCAATTTGCTTGCTTTACCCAATGAAAAGGTGTTATTTGTTGAAAAATCAACCTGAAGACCATTTGCTGGTGTTGCATTAATATCTTTAATAAATTTAATTTTAGACCCTAGAAAATACAATGAATTCTCACTCTCCCACCAATCTGCAAAATTAACTGAATACGTTTCTCCAATTCCAAAATCAAGACCTTTAAAATAATTTTCTCTCGTTATAACCTGTGTCATTGTTTCTGGGTTTGCAGTAAATATTACACCATAACCATCTGTAATCGAATTTAAGAAAAAACTGGTTCTCAATATCTTTTTGTATGAATGTGAAAATTCAAAATTGTCGCTAAAAGAAGGTTTTAAAAACGGATTCCCTTCTGAATAACTATTACTGCTTATATAAATTCGAAACGGGTTTAACAACGAAAAACTCGGTCTGCGAATTCTCCTTCCATAATTCAGACTAAAACTGTTGTTTTCATTTTTATTATAAGAAGCATAAAAAGTTGGAAATAATTTAAAATAGTTATTTATGGTTTCCTGATTCATGTTTTTTGAAAAACCATTTGTTTGCGTATTTTCTAATCGCAATCCCGCTTGAAAATTCCATTTTTCATTGATTTTTTTAGTTGCACTAATATAGATGGCCTGGTTATTTTCGGTATATTTGAATTGATTTGATTGATTCGTATCTAGTTCTGGAGTTCCCGTAATAGTGTTAAAAAAAACAGCATCACTATTACTTTTTGTAAAACTCACTTTCGCCCCATACGACAAGTTTAAAGCTTGAAATGGATGTTCCATATCAGCCTTAAAGCTCAAATTATCAATATTCTGATTCGAAATATTTCGTCCTGATTGATTTACGTCAACAAAAGTTCCATCTGATGTATAATTATTAGCTATAAAATCTCTGTCGAATTTTGAATTATAAGTAAAGTAATCTGCATCAAATGATAATTTTCGGTTTAGAGAATCAAGTTTAGTAATCAAATGCAAATTATACGTTTGATTGCCCGTTTTCTTATCTAAAAAGCTCTCATTAACTATATAACTCTCTAATTCATTTTGAGTACTGTATTTATTAATTCTAATGTCCGAGTCAAAATCAGGATTGCTTTTATCTTTTAAAAATTGAAAACCAATTGTTGTTTTTTCTGAAAAATCATAATCCAAAGCTAGTTTTCCAGATAGGTTTTGCTCATTTAATTTCGTCCTTGCATTCATTTTCGATGGTCCTTCAACAAAATACATATCTAAGGCCTCATCAATATTTCTATAACCCGTTTTTCCGTTAACGCTGGCCGAAAGCCTAAATTTATTTTTATTGTAAAAGAAATTATTTCTTAAGGTAAAAATACCATATTTACTTTGATCATATGAAACAGTGGTTGTGTTTTTCCATGAATCGCGAGCACCTTTTTTCATAATAATATTAATCAATCCGCCAGTTCCTTCGGCTTCATATTTTGATGGAGGATTACTTATTATTTCGATATTCTTAATATCACTTGCCGAAATAGATTTAAGGAAATTATTTAGCTCTTCACCTGTTAATTCAATCATTCTTCCATCGATCATAACGCGAGAAGTTCCTTTTCCTAATATATTAATAGCATTATTTTGCACCACAACTCCAGGTGCTGTGTTTATAGCGCTTAAAGCGTCTCCGCCAACGGTTGTAACATTGTTTTCAAGATTATAAACCAAACGATCTGTTTTTTGTTCGATGGTTTTTTTCTTCGTTTGAATAACAACTTCGCTAAGATTTGTCGTATTTTGTTTTAAAATGATTGTTCCTAAATCAGTATCATTTTCTATTTTAAATTCTTTTTCATAATCTGCAAATTCTGAAAGGCTGATTGCAATTTTATAAGACCCATTTTTAAGATTGATTTCAAAACTGCCATCTTGTTTAGATGTAGTTCCGTCGATAATTTTTCCTTCTGAATTTGATATAGAAACATCAGCCCATTCTAATGGAGTTGTTTCGCTTGCTATTTTCCCTTTTAATTTAAATGATTGTGCTAAACAAAATAAAGGCAATAATAAAAAGATAAGGAGGTTTGCTTTTTTCATGATTTCTAATTTTAAAACTTGTTTCGATTAATTTGAAGCAAAGTTGCCTTAGAAGTTTTGATAATGCGACCGACAAAAAAAAGTCGAACCAATTTCTATTCAAGAAATCAGTTCGACTTTATCAGGCATGAAGTACGACTTTTTACAAACCGCTAATTACGAAGCATTTCGGAAAGCTGTAGGCGTTAATTTGGTGTATTTTTTAAAATAAGTATTAAAGGAGGATTTAGAATTAAAACCTACTTCATATAAAATTTCCAAAACTGTCAAATCACTTTTTAAAGGATTTTTCAAAATAGCCATTGCTTTTTGAATGCGATATTCATTTACAAAATCAAAAAAATGCTGATCAATATGGTGATTGATCAAGACTGATAAATCCCGAACCGGAATATTAATTTGATTGGAAAGTTCCTGAATAGTCAGCGACGGATCAAGATAAGGTTCTTTTTCTGCCATATACTGCTTCAAAGTCAAAATTTGAGCTGTAATTACCTCATTTTGATTGTTTTTTATTTCAGTACTGTTTTCATCTTTCTTCGGAAGGATATCTTTTGCTAATTGCAATTTTGAATCGATTCCTCTAAAAAGTTCAGGATGGTTGAGTGCTTTTAATACAAACCAACAGGTTATTGTTAAAACCAGAAACTGCATAACTACATTGGTCCAGATCCATAATACCTCAAGATCAATATATCTTAAAACATTCTTTGCTATTGACAAATAATACAAAATAAAGAGCACAGTAGCTATTTGAAATAACCATTTAAAAATAGACGTTTTAGGATTAGCATAATTTTCCTGGTAGATTTCTCTATATTTTTTTAAAACCAAAAAAACTGCAATGCTGTAAAATACAATTTGCATACCCAGCATCAATTGAAAACCATACAATTCAGGCAACTGACTTCGGTGGTCATAAAATCGTATTTTTTCTGCATTATCTAAAAAGTACAGTCTGATTATAAAAACAGCATTTGTGATTAAAAATGGAATTGCGTGAAACAAATGCTTGATTTGCAATCTAAAATCGGTAAAACAGACTGATAAAATATAGAGATAAAAAGCGGGAATTATCAGGGCACAAGTACTCCATCTGAAAAACTCTAAATTAAAATGATTTCTAATAAAATCCTCATTGATAAAAATACCGATATTGTCGATTGCAAAAACGATCAAATAGGAAGCAAATAGTCTGTTTGCTAATTTATTTTGAGTTTTTACAGTAAATAAAAATAATGCCAGTAATAATGAAACAAAAACTGACATCCCGCTCATAATACTTAAAAGACCATCTACATTCATTACTTTTATATTATTAAACAAATATATATTTAGTTATTTAACAGAAATCAGAGAAATACATTATGCATTTCTGTAAGCTGTCGGCGTTAAATTTGTATATTTTTTAAAAGAAGTATTAAATGATGATTTTGAATTAAACCCAACTTCATATAAAATTTCTAAAACTGTTAAATCACTTTTTAAAGGATTTTTCAAAATATGCATTGCTTTTTGAATCCGATATTCATTTACAAAATCAAAAAAATGCTGGTTCATATTATGATTAATCAAAACAGATAAATCCCGAACGGGAATATCAATTTGATTGGCAAGTTCCTGAATAGTAAGCGACGGATCAAGAAAAGGTTCTTTTTGATTCATATACTCTTTCAATGCCAAAATTTTACTTGAAACCACATCATCCTGAATATTAGATGATTGTGATTTTTCTTCAACTTGAGGCAGAATATCTTTTGTTAATTTTAATCTGGAGTTAATTCCTCTAAAAAGTTCAGGATGATTTAAGGCTTTCATGACTAGCCAGCAAGTAATAAACAAGGCCACAGTTCCTACTATTACATTCAACCAAAGGAAGATTTGCTTATAATCGCTATAGCGTAATAAATTTTTTAATGCCACTAAACAGTGCGCGATAAGAAAAACAGTAGTCATCTGAAAAAGATACTTATAAGTTGACGTACTAGGATTGGTATAATTTTCAAGATAAATCTCTCTATATTTCTTCAAAATTAAAAATGCACTCACAATATAAAACACATATTGAAATTCAATCAAAATCTGAATTAAATATATTTCAGGCATATGATCAAGATCTCCGGATAAAAGTTTCAAACCTGAATCACTAGCCATATAAAATCTTGGAAGAAATACTAAATTAACTATTATAATAGGAAGCAAATGCACTAGATGTTTCCACTTTAATTTAAAATCAGAATAGCAGACTGCCAAAACATACAAGTAAAATAAAGGCATTGCCAGCAGGCAGATCGTCCATCTAAAAATAAAAAGATCAATATAATGCTGAATAAAATCAAAAACAAAAAATCCGCTAAGATCAATAGCAGAGACAATAAAGAACCAGGCAAATAAACGGTTCGCTAATTTATTTTCGGTTTTAACGGTAAATAAAAAAAACGCCATCAATAAAGACACAAAAACCGAGATCCGTGCAATCCCCTGCAGCAAGCTTAATCTATCCATTAATTTTATATATTTAACAAATATAATATTTTAGTTCTTTTATTAGCAAGGATTCAAGAAAGTCATTGTTTAGATGAGAATTACGACAAAAAAGAGAAAAGAAATTAAATCTTTATGACTTTGCTGTCTAAATTTCGAGATTGCAATAAAAAAGATTAATTTTGGCTAGTCCAATAACAGCGAAAAATGACATTTACCAAAACAACTGAACAAGCATCAAAGTATGAACATTTAGAAAAAATGTCTGTAAATGAATTGCTTACCAATATTAATCAAGAAGACAAAACTGTTCCTCATGCTGTAGAAAAAGTAATTCCACAAATTGAAGCCTTAGTAGAACAAGTTGTAGCCAAATTAAAACTTGGCGGAAGAATTTTTTATATTGGTGCCGGGACATCGGGTCGCTTAGGCGTGGTCGATGCCTCTGAATGTCCTCCTACTTTTGGAGTTCCTTTTGATCTCGTAAATGGAATTATTGCCGGCGGTGATACTGCAATTCGACGCGCAGTAGAAAATGCCGAAGATAATGCAACACAGGCCTGGCTTGACTTAAAAGCCAATCATATCAGTGAAATTGATATAGTTATAGGTATTGCAGCTTCTGGAACTACACCTTATGTTATTGGCGGATTAGAAACCTGCAATCAAAATAATATTGTTACAGGATGCATTACCTGCAATGCTGGTAGTCCTTTAGCGTTAACAGCTCAATTTCCAATTGAGGTGGTTGTTGGTCCTGAATTTATAACAGGAAGTTCTAGAATGAAAGCCGGAACAGCTCAAAAATTAGTTCTCAATATGATTTCGACCGCAGCTATGATTCAGCTAGGAAAAGTGAAAGGCAATAAAATGGTCGATATGCAATTAAGCAACATCAAATTGGTCGATCGCGGTGTTAAAATGATTATGGAAGAAGTTCCTGTTTCATATGATGAAGCATCAGAATTATTAAAAAAATACGGCAGCGTGAGAAATGCTGTTGATAATTATTTAAAGTAAAAAGTCTTCGGTGAAATGTAAGATGTTGTTAACCCAGAGTTTGACAACCTAAAACCTGAAACTTTCAAAACCTGAAACAAAAATGGCAACAAATAAAGAATTATTAGGAAAAGGAATTAAATATCTATCAGGTTCTTTGCCTCTTTTGTTTATTGGGCCTACACTAATTTATAATGCTTTTATGAATCAGCATACTAACTGGCATTATTTGGTTTTAGGAATTGGAATCGTTGCTTGCCTGAGCGCAATGTTTTTAATCTTTTACGGATTGAAAATTATTATGAAAGGTTTATTTAATGACTAATTTAGTTCTTTAGTCACTCTTATTTAAATATTTATCCAAAATAAAATGGAAAGTTTAATTCACATTCAAAAAACCTTCGAGAAAGTCATTTATATTGACAAAAAAATAAACAATCGGGAGTTTGAAGATTGTGTTTTTAAAAACTGTGATTTCTCTAACAGCAATTTTGCTTACAATACTTTTTTAGACTGCGAATTTATCGATTGTAATTTGTCGATGACCAGTTTATTAGGTACCAATTTAAAAAATGTTATTTTTAAAAACTGCAAGCTTTTAGGGATTGCTTTTAATGAATGCGACGATTTTTTATTTCAAGTTTATTTTGAGGAAAGTACTTTAGATTATGCTGCTTTTTCGAATAAAAAAATGCCTAAAACAAAATTTATCAATTCATCTTTAAGAGATGTTACATTTATTGGAACAAACTTAACAAGTTCTGTTTTTGATAATTGTAATTTAGAAGGTGCTATTTTTAATGATACACAGTTGGCATCTGTCGATTTTAGAACGGCTTACAATTATAAAATTGATCCTGAATTTAATCCGATGAGAAAAGCGCAATTTTCTACACAGGGAATCGTGGGACTTTTAGATAAATACGATATTAAAATTGTATAATTATGGAAACTAAAGAATCTTATTTAGAAAGCGTTAAAAAACAGTTTTTATATTATAAAATGCTGGGCGAAAAATCGATAGATCAATTAGAGCCACAACAGCTTTTTGTTTCAATAAATGAAGATACAAACAGCATCGCTACTATTATAAAACACATTTCAGGAAATATGCTCTCTCGATGGACAGACTTTTTAACTTCTGATGGAGAAAAAGAATGGCGCAACCGCGATGCAGAATTTGAAAATGATCTTCAATCAAAGGAAGAAGCTCTTGATATTTGGAACAAAGGCTGGAAAGTATTTCTTGACACTCTAAATAGTTTGAAACCCGAACAGCTTTCTGATATTATTTATATTCGAAATGAAGGACATACGGTTATTGAAGCCATTAACCGTCAGCTGGCACATTATCCTTATCACGTTGGCCAGATTGTTTTTTATGCCAAACAATTAAAAAACACTTCTTGGGAGAGTTTATCAATTCCGAAGAATAAATCTGGAAATTACAACGCTGAAAAGTTTGCCAAGGAAAAAGAAATTAAGAACTTTACTGACGATGAGTTAAAAAGGCTGCAATGATAAAATTTCATTCTGACTTAGGTGGGATTTGGTATTGGATTTTAATTAAATTCTGCGAAACAAAATTATCAGATGAACAATCTGGAAAAAACACAAGACGAAATTTATTCTTCCTGAGTTTTCTTAATATCGCTTTTGTCTTAATTATCACTGTTTTTCTTATTTATACTCTATAGTACTAGCCCTGATTGAAATGGAAAGCAGTAAACAGCTCCAAAAAAATAACATAATTTAAAATGAAAAAAATAACATTTCTACTTCCATTACTTGCATTAGTATCTTGTTATGATGCTGAACACAATTGCAAAGATTTTAAAAACGGAAAATTCAAATTTGAATTTGAAGTAAACGGTGTAAAAAAAACAACCTTTTTTGAACGCAAAGACAGTATCGAAATCGAAACTTTTGACGGTAAAACAGATACATCGATTGTACGCTGGGTAAGTGACTGCGAATATATTTTGCAGAAGAAACACCCGAAAAATATGGCTGAAGAAAAGGCAATCAGCATGAAAATTCTAACAACTTCTAAAGATTCTTATACTTTCGAATTTGGAATGGTTGGATCTGACCAAAAGCAGCGCGGAAAGGTTTATAAAACTGAATAATAAAATTAAGTTCCCATTTTGGGACTTTTTTTTTGATATGCCACGAAGGCGCTAGTACGCAAAGTTTTATTCTCACAATGCAAAACCTTTGTCACTTTGCCTCTTTGTTGATTTGAACCTTATATCAACTTATATCACAAAATAATGAAAGGTGTTTCTTTTACATTTCTATTTTATATAGTATTTTAGAACTTTAATCTAACCTAATGAAAAATACCATTTCGCATAGAGTTGCCGACTTTTTAAAGGGCTTCCCTCCTTTTAATTTCTTACATCAAAAGGATTTAGAAAAACTTTCTGAACAAATTTCTATTGTATACAAAGATAAAGATGCTGTTATTTTTGCTGAAAACGAAAAAACACATGACTCATTTTATGTTGTGCATAAAGGTGCTGTCGCTTTAAAGAAAAGCACAAAAAATACTGTTTTAGACATGTGTGACGAAGGTGATATTTTTGGATTGCGTCCGCTTTTGGCTCAGGAAAATTATATTATGGAAGCTGTTGCACATGAAGAATCAATTTTATACGCTATTCCGATTGCGGTTTTTAAGCCATATGCACTGGAGAACAGAACGGTTGGCAATTTCTTGATCGAAAGTTATGCTTCAAACACTCGAAATCCTTATTCCGATATTCATAAAGATAAGTTGTATGGAGATGATTTAATTCATGAAAACCTGCATTCTAGCAACGACTCTTTTGATTTACAACCCATTAAATATTCTAAAAAAATTGTTACCTGTTCACCGTCAACCACTGCGAGGGATGTTGCCAAGATTATGAACAAGAAAAAAGTCGGGGCGATATTAATTGTAGATGAAATGCTGCCTATAGGAATTATTACTGATAAAGATTTACGAAACAAAATCGTTACGGGCGATTATTCGATTTTGACGACAGCAGAAACGATAATGACAAAACCTGTTATTACGTATCCGAAAAAGATGACTGTGACTGAAGCTCAAATGGCAATGATGAAAAGTAACATTAGCTATCTATGCCTCACTAAAGACGGGACAACAAATACTAAAGCCGTCGGAATTTTATCCAAACATGACGTTATGGTGGCGTTAGGAAATAACCCGGCAGTTTTAATAAAAGCCTTAAAGAGAGCAAAAAAGGTGAAAGAAATTAAACCTATTCGAAACCGAATTATGCAATTGCTCCAAGGATATTTAGATCAAAATATTCCGATGACATTAATTTCTAAAATTATAACAGAATTAAATGAGGCCTGTACAACTCGTGTGATCGAAATGTCGATTGAAAAAATGAGCAGTCCGCCTCCAGTTAAATTTTCTTGGTTAGCTCTCGGAAGTCAAGGAAGAAGCGAACAAATGCTGCATACAGATCAAGATAATGCGATTGTTTATGAAAATGTTTCTGATGTTTTTAAAGATGAAACAAGAATATACTTTTTAAAATTCGCTGCCCTTGTAAATAAAGGTCTATTTGAGATTGGCTATGATTACTGTCCAGCGGAAATGATGGCTTCGAACCCAAAATGGTGCATGAGCCTTGACGAATGGAAAAACCAGGTAAAACATTGGATCACAAATCCGGGGAAAAATGAGGTTCTGTTGTCGTTCATTTTTTTTGATTACAGCGTAACTTATGGTGATACGGAGATAGCGAGTCAATTATCTGATTCTATTTTTGAAAATGTAAAAGCAAATCCTATTTTTTATGTTCATTTAGTCAGCGGTGCATTGCAAAGTCCATCGCCAACAGGTTTTTTTAGACAGTTTCTAGTTGAGCAAGATGGCGCCAACAAAGATAATTTTGATATTAAAAGAAGAGCATTAATGCCTTTGACTGATGCAGCAAGAGTTTTAATTTTGTCACATTCTGTTAAATCGATTAGTAATACAGCAGAACGATTTGAAAAATTAGCTGAATTAGAACCTAATAATAGAGAACTATATTTATCATGTTCGTATTCGTTTAAAGCTTTATTAAAATTTAGAACGAAACAAGGGCTTTTAAACCATGATTCTGGACAATTTATTGCTTTAGAAACCTTATCGAAAATGGAAAAAATAAAACTGAAACGAACTTTTAAAACTATTAAGGAACTTCAGGAACTTATTTCCGTACGTTTTAATATTTCAAATTTGGTATAATATGAGTTTATTCAATTTTTGGAAGAAAGAAGAAAATGTCTTCGATGAAAATACTACAATTGAAGAAACACGCTTTGTTGTATTAGATACAGAAACTACAGGATTTGATTACGAAAATGACCGAATTTTATGTATTGGTGCACTTGTACTGCAAAACGGTATTATTTCGATTCAAGATAGTTTTGAAGTTTATATAGAACAAGATCATTACGATAAATCTACTGCTCAGATCCACGGAATTTTAAAGGCTTTCGTGATTCAACGCCCGAGTGAAATAGAAGCTTTACAGCAATTTTTAACTTTTTTAGGAGATTCGATTATTATTGCGCATCATACTATTTTTGATGTTACTATGATCAATAAAGCCTTAGAAAGAAATGGTTTGCCAGAACTAACAAATAAAAGATTAGATACTGCCATTTTGTATAAAAAAACTTTAATAAAATCTCACTTATTTGAGCGCAAAGATCATTATACATTAGACGACCTTGCAGACAAATTTGATATTTCTAAAAAAGATCGTCACACTGCTCTAGGCGACGCTTATATAACTGCAATTGCCTTTCTGAAAATTGTAAAAAAATTAAAAGAGAAGAAGGAGATTAATTTGAATCAACTTTTTAAGTAATAAAAGTTTGAATTAATTCAAACTTTTATTACCTAAATTATCTATAAACAAGCGATATGGAAATACATTTGAAGATCTATTCTTAAGATTTTTCATGAAGCTATCGCATAGATATTCCCACTCCGAATTTGATAAATGTTCCTTTTCTTCTGGCTTTGTTTTTATGAAAATATCTACCGTTCGGCTAAAACCTGCTTTTACAGAAATTTCTTTTCGAGTTCCTTTTTCTATTTTAATATCACTGATCGAATTCTTAAAATGATTAAATCCGAAAGCTTTGATATCAGCAAAAGTTACGATTCTGCCACGGGTTAGTAATGCATTTCTGTACGCTAAAATTCTGTCCTTATTATTCTGCTTGTTTACGCCTCCTACGGTATTAGTCATCAGTGTAACTTTATTGCTTATAAAAAATAAATCTTTGCAATCTAAAGCGGTTCCTGCTTTAATATCATTTCCCTCTTCTGCGCAGGTTGACCAGTAGTTTATTTGGAATGTATTATCTGTATTTTGATCAGATTTAGGTTTGATCATTAAATAGGGATCATTATTTTTAAGAAAGCTGCTTTCTTTAGCTTGTTGCTCTACCGAAGCCAGCAATTGATTGATCTGAACCAAAGAGCTGTTCATAAAATCTTTTCCAAGACCAGAAAATGAGGATGTTTCATCTTTTAATAAGTCCAGCAAATTTTGGAGTAATTGAGCTGCTGTTCTTGAGTCAAATCTTGAAACACCACCAGCTCTTAAAACGGCATTTCCTTCTTCTACTACCCCTTCTTTGAACTCTTTGATTTCATAATGGCCGTTAAAGGGATCAATGACCGACTCTATGTCGAGATAAATATTGTTGCCTGTTTCTAAGATCACGTAAGACAGGAAATTATCCAAGCTTTTGCTTATAGAATGTATTTTTTTATTGATAACTGGGAAACAATTTGCCGTAAAAGAAATATTATCTATAATTTGCGGAATTAATGATTCTGGAAAAATCATCTTTATCCAGATTATAGGATTTGAAGCATTTTGGGTTATTTCCTCAAAACACTTATATTCAGCCGAATATTCATTAATACTCTTATATTTTAGAGTTCCTTTTAAGGTATAAAAATTATCAAAGTAAAAATCATTGACTTCCTGCATTATTTCACTCAGATGTGTATAATTTCGATTGATGATATTTTCAATATCGAGACTGTTTACAGGAGTATTATACCCTTCTTCAACCTTAATTTCAATATCATCATGAAAACATTTTGCCTGTTTTAAATAATAGTGAAACATCTCTTTTTGATGGATATTTTTAATATCAATGTAAAGCATTAAATCTTCTAATTCTAAAACATTTTGATCGTTTAATTCTATACCTAAAATAATTTCTCCTGCAGGCAATGTATGGTCATAAGCTCTTACAGTCTCTTTATAAAAAAGATTGGATACCGTATATAAATTTCTCTCATAAGCAATATACTTTACTTCACACGAAGCTAATTTTACTTCTAAGGTTGGAGAAAGCGCAATTTCTTTCATAATTGGTTCCAGCGGATTATAGAGATTATGAATTCTTCTATTAATTGTCATCTGGTTTTGAAGAGAAACTTTGATATTGTTTTCGACAGGAACTGCGTGTACAATAGCACGAGCAGGTTTTGCTCCCGATGCAACTTCAGGAAACATAATTTCCAGCACTCTTTCCACTACACGGGTTTTAGAATCTTCTAACTCATTGGCAACTTTTTCAAGTTCATAAGATAATGCATTTAACATCATGGCTACTACAGGATCAAACGAAGATTCAATCTGTACATCGGAGAATCCCCATGATCGTGCAGCTCTTTTTAGCACCCTGTCTTTTATACGTTCTTGTCTCATGATTTTTTTATTCCGAAAATGGTTTTATACTTTGTAATTATCTGATTTTGTTTAAAAAGTCACTATCTTTTTTAAACATGTAAATGATATCCTTCTTTGCTCTTTTATCATCATTTTTTTCTGATGAGTCTGGTTTTCTATTTACTTCTTTATCTGCATAACCTTCTTTTTTTAGGTATAAAATACAGCTGGAATTAAAATTTACACTGCTATTAAAATACCCTGAGCTATCCGTTTGTGTTATATTTCCATTGATATTGACCAATACATTTTTTATTGGTTTATCGGTATCAAAATCACGTACAGTGCCTGAAAATTTATTATGAGTACAACTGCAGAATAGTACTACTATTAAAATGATATTTAGTTTCATGATTGTAGTAAATTTTAAACAATGAAGATATTTTGTTCTGTATCTTCTTATCTTTTTTTGTAATAAATTAATACGGAGTTGGCTTCGTATATGATTCCTGAGAAACAATTGCTTCTTCCGTATCAATTTCAGATGATGATGTTTTTAGTTTTATTCTAATCCCTTTTGTTTCTCTTGGTTTTGTTTCTCTATCTATATTTATTATAAATTTGATAACTTCATTATTTGTGATTTTCTCAAAAATTTCTTTTGATTTTTTTTCATCAAAAAAAATATCTGTTTCCATTCTTCTATCATTGATATCATGCCAAACAATATTTATTTTTCTGGGAACTGCACGCTCCTTAACATGCATGATATTATTATTCAAACTCAAAAAAATAGATTCAAACTCCCCATTTATATAATTAATTTCAATAGTTTCTACTTTATCTTCGGATTTAACCATTGGTATGATATTATATTTTTTAAAAATAGTTTCCCAATACACAAAAGGCAATTTTCCTTGTTTTATTTGGTCTTTTATTTCTTGGGGCAATCTATTAACTACATCTGCAACATATTCATCTGAACCTGCTTTGTCAACCATCAATGGATGTGCAATTTTCCAATCTACATTTTTATCCTCATCAGCGTGATATCGTGCAATAATACTCATGTTGGTTGGACTCCATAAATATATAACTACCATTCCGCCTGGGAATAATCCAACGTTAACAACAAAAAGGTAATTTTTTACTATACCTACTTTTTTGGTTTTAATATCCCAATACGGGCTTTCACTGCCATTTATCATCAGCTCCTCTATTTTATCAGAATCAAGCTTAAAAATTCCTGAGTAACTTTTATTTTCGGTATAAGACATCCATGTTATATCTAATATTTTTGGAGGAATTCCTGTGGCTTCATCTGAAGTTGAATTAGTGTTATCTCCAAGATTATAACTATCTATAACTTCATCAAACGGCATATAAACATATCCACTTTTAGGCTTGTTACTTAATAATAAATGTCCCGAAAATACTTCTGCAGGATAGTTTTTTGGCGTGCAAACAGCCGAAGACCAACTGTATTTTTTTTGTTTCATATTGTTTTGGCATGACTTTAATGTAATAATTAGTACTATTGTTAGTATTACTAATTTTAAAATATTATTCATATTATCCTGATATTACTTTTCTTTTCCAATCAATATCGATTAAATTATATTTCTTATTAGGCTCCATACCAGCACCGTCCATACTAGCCGAGCAATGCAAATATTTTCTACGTAAATTCATCAACATTCTATGATCTTCTATCTGTAAATTTAACTCGTTGGATTTATTACCTAATCGTTTCTCTTTTTCCTGTAATTCTTTTTTAGTAAAAAAAGTCATTTTAGGTTTTCCCTCAAAAGCATATTCATCTAAGCGTTTTTTTATAGACAGTAATAGAGATGGAATTTTATAATCTTTATCCAAAACATTTTTATAATTCCAAGGTATATTGTATTTCCGTTTTCCAAATTCAGCCATCAAATGTAAAATTACGAGGCTATATTCATTGCTTAATTTTTTACGGGTTCCCTTTAAGTATTTAGAGTGCTCCTCAAGTTGATATTCTTGATACCAGCCATGGTCTAATGCTCTCTGCTTTTCAAATTTTATGGTAGAGGATGTTTCTGTTAAAATTACAATTTCACCTTCGTCTGCGTTATCATTAGTTAAATTTTTATATCCTCCTCCAATATCAGAATGAACTCCTGGCAGGATTAATTCTTTACTATTATAACCTGCACTATCAATATTGGTAAGTGGAAACTTTTTTCGATGCTCATCTTCTGCAGTTAGATGCACTGTGAAGCCCACATTAGGAATATGCAATGGTAGTTTGTCTTTTGTAATATCATCAAAAACGTTACTTCCATACGACGAAACAGTATCATACAATCCTAAAAATCGAATTTTTATACGCAGGGGTTTTATTTTATAATCCAATTCCTTGAAGGCTTTACCTAGATAACCTAAATTGTAACTATCATTGTTTTTAGGATTTTTTGTTTTATACAATTCATTAACAAAAATACGTGCAGCCGTTGCGCCACGACTAAAACCAAAAATATCAATATATAATGAGTCTATCTTTTTTTCACCTTCTTTTTTTAATATTTTTACTATATCAAAACAACCTTTTTCAACTTTTTCAATAAGTCCTGTTTCTCCTGTACCGTATCCTTGACCTCTTGTAAAGTCACCATAATATCTTAGCGAACCATCTTCATTTTCTTCAGGATTTTTTGTTCCAATTCCTTCTACATAAATTGAATAATAGTGTTTTTCTTTGTCTTTAGCATATGCTTTTTGAAGCTTGTCAACATTGGTATGATCATTTCCATAACTGGTATTTGAACCATCATTATCAGACATTAGTGTATTTTTCAGCATTGGATCTTTCCTGCGACCTTCTATATTTTTTCTATTATTTGAGGTTCCATCAAAGAACACACCTATATAAACATCATTGAGATCTTTATTATCTTCTTTACTAGGAGTATAATCTCCGAATACTATACTCATCTTAATTATATTTACCTGTTCTGGTTACTTTTTCTTTTATAAGATATTGGTTTTCTGATTGTTCTACATAGAGCTTTGTAACCCTTTCTGATTTTAACTCAACATTAGGGTCAATTTTTATGACTATTTCAGCTGGTTTGTTTTTATCAATATGCTCTTTAAACAATCTTCTAATTTCATTTTTATCAAAATCTACCGGCATTTCATTGTCTCCTCCACCATCTTGAAGATATTTTGCCCAATATTCTGTATCTTGGGTAAAAGTGATTCTGGAGACAAATTGTTGTTCTTGTTTTCCACTGCCAATTGACCAGTATATTTCAAACTGATAAGGAACTGCCCTTTTTTTTAACTCCATAGGTCTATTAAAAGAGTCTTCAATTTCTCCATTACACATTTTAATGTATAACGAAGTTATTTTACTGCCTTCTGGCAGAATTATTTTTGGCTTCCAACTGTATTTTTCACGATACTGCTCATAAACCTCTGGCGGTGGATAACCGTATTGCTTGATTTGTTCTCTAAGGTCTTTTGAGATAGTACCATCGTAAGTCAACATATCTTTAGCATAATCCTTTTCAAACATATATTTTTCATCTTTTGTTACAAGTTTAAGATCAATAACAGTTTCATGAGCCTGAAATCGCGCTACTTCAACTTGTTTTCCATTTCCGGCAACCCACAATATTACCATCCCTTTTGGGGCAAAGCCAATGTTTATATATTTGTAAGGCTCTATTACCTCTTTTCCTCCTAGGGTAGAATAAAAACCCTGATCAAAAAGTTCTTCTATTTTCTCTGTGGGAAGTTTCCATTCGCCAGTATAAAATTTATTATCAACATACGATAGCCATGTCATATCGAAGCTATCGGGTAGTGGTGCTTCTATAAAATCAACACTTCCTGCATTTCCCCAACCAGCATTAGTAAAACCTCCCATTTGGCTAAAGAAATAGCCGCCTACTGCTCCTGTATAAACTTCTATAGGATACTCTCTTGGCGCAGATATATCTGCTGACCATTCATATTTTTTTTCCATACATGAACTTAGCATTATTCCAAAAAACAATAAAATGCTTATTTTTTTTATCATTACTTTTCTTCGCCGTGAGCTATTATTTTTTTACCACTAACTAAATTTAAATTCTCTTTTGTCACTTCAAAATTTAATTTATTGGCACTTTTTTCCAGTTTTTCGCCAACTTTTAATTATAAGCATCTGTCACTTTTATTTGAATATTTTGCGTTTCCTATCTTTTGTTGGTTCCATACCAATAGAACCATTATCTGCGGACCAGTGTAAATATTCATTACGAAGTTTTCTCAAATCTTTTTGTTCTTGCAATTCCTGCTGGTAAACTTTAAATTGTTTATCACTTTTGTTAACCCCTTTATACTTTTCATGAATTTTGCCAAACCATATAAACTTATAAGGCATACCGTCGCCTAAAACATATTCTCGCAAACGCTTTTTTACCCGCATAAGCAAGGCATTGTCGGATATTTTGTATTTATCAATTTCTATTTTTTTTATGTTAAAAGGAACTTTTTGAGTTGCTATGGCAGATTCTGCCATAAGATGCAGTGGAATGTAACTATAATTTTTACTTAAATTTCGTGTGCCTTTAAGTTCGTGTTTAGGTCCAAAACGAGAAATTTCTAATTCCTTTTCTAAGTACCATGAGTTCCCTACTAGTTTTTCTGCAAGTTTCTCTAATTTTTCTTTAAAATTTTTCTCAATAACCTTTACTACTTCTATACCATCATTATAGCTCCCTCCAATATCTGAATGTACTCCCGGAAATTCTTTTTCTTTCCCTGTACTTACTGTAGTAAGCGAAAAATTATTGCGATGCTCATCTGAAGCTGTAAAATGCAATATAGTCTTTGCCTTTGATAAATTATTGAGTGGTATTTGGGTAGTATCATTATCAAAATTTGGTTTCCCATCAATCAGTGTTGAGTAAGATGACACAGTATCGAAAAGTCCTAAAAATCGTACTTTAACCAAGTCTACTTTGATATTATTTTTAGCTAAATAATATCCTAAATACCCTGCTTTATTTTTTCGATCTACAGACATAGGATAGGCTTTTTGACTAATTTCATTAATAAAAACCCTTGCAGCTGCAGCACCACGGCTGAAACCAAATACATCTAAATAAAGTATTGGTATTACTTTATTTTGTAAATTTTGTTTAGCAACTGTAGATGCTAACTTTTTGCATCCTTCTTCGACCTTTCCTAAAATACCGGTACCATTTGAGATAAAGCCAGTGCCTAAGCCAGCTCCCAAAATAGAGTCTTTTTTTTCAGTCTCAGTGCCAATACCATCAACATATACGGCTAATTTTTCGGGATAAGCATCATGAAGCCTGGCTACATTAGACCATGCATTATAATAACTGCTGCTTTCATCGTCTTTACCATTTTTTCTATAGGCCTCTGCCGAAACTTCTTCTTTTGCCGTTAGTTTTTCACCTCTAGCTCTTTTATCGTAATATTCTTTGGCATTGGTATTGTTTTTATTGTTATTAGTGCCATCAAAAAAAATACCGATAGTTAAATCTGTCGTTTCCTCTTCTTTTTCTGTTGGTGTATAATCTCTGAATACTATGCTCATCTTAATTATATTTACCTGTTCTGGTTACTTTTTCTTTTATAAGATATTGGTTTTCTGATTGTTCTACATACAGATTAGTAACCCTTTCTGATTTTAGCTCAACAGTGGGGTCAATTTTTATGACTATTTCAGTTGGTTTGTTTTTATCAATATGATCTTTAAACAATTTTCTAATTTCATTTTTATCAAAATCTACCGGCATTTCATTCTCTCCTCCACCATCTTGAAGATATTTTGCCCAATATTGTGTATCTTTGGTAAAAGTGATTCTGGAGACAAATTGTTGTTCTTGTTTTCCACTGCCAATTGACCAGTATATTTCAAACTGATAAGGAATTCCCCTTTTTTTTAACTCCATAGGTCTATTAAAAGAGTCTTCAATTTCTCCATTACACATTTTAATGTATAACGAAGTTATTTTACAGCCTTCTGGCAGAATTATTTTTGGCTTCCAACTGTATTTTTCACGATACTGTTCATAAACCTCTGGAGGTGGAAAACCGTATTGTTTAATCTGTTCTCTAAGGTCTTTTGAGATAACAAAATCATTATTAAGATTGTCTTTAGCATAGTCTTTTCTAAACATATACTTTTCATCTTCACTAATAAGTCTAGGGTCAATAACTGTTTCATGAGCTTGGAATCGGCCTACTTCAACTTGTTTTCCATTTCCGGCAACCCAAACTATTACCATCCCTTTTGGGGCAAAGCCGATATTTATATATTTGTAAGGCTCTATTACCTCTTTTCCTCCTAGGGTAGAATAAAAACCCTGATCAAAAAGTTCTTCTATTTTCTCTGTGGGAAGTTTCCATTCGCCAGTATAAAATTTATTATCAGCATACGATAACCATGTCATATCGAAGCTATCGGGTAGTGGTGCTTCTATAAAATCAACACTTCCTGCATTTCCCCAACCAGCATTAGTAAAACCTCCCATCTGGCTAAAGAAATAGCCTCCTACTGCTCCTGTATAAACTTCTATAGGATACTCTCTTGGTGCAGATATATCTGCTGACCATTCATATTTTTTTTCCATACATGAACTTAGCATTATTCCAAAAAACAATAAAATGCTTATTTTTTTTATCATTACTTTTCTTCGCCGTGAGCTATTATTTTTTTTCCACTAACTAAATTCAAATTCTCTTTTGTCGCTTCAAAATTTAATTTATTGGCACTTTTCTCCAGTTTTTCGCCAACTGTTAATTTATAAGCATCTGTCACTTTTATTTGAATATTTTTTGCCTGCTTTGTAATTGCCATAACTTAAATTAAAAGAGATTGGATTTTTCTGAACTATTAATTAAGACTTGTTTGCCACTTTGTATTGTCATATTTTCTTGATGGCTATAAAGAGTAGCTTCGGCAGCAACTTCATTAGAAATATCAGAAGTTCTTTTGAAATCTTTTTCAATTATTTCTGTTCTATTATCTGATTGTTCTAAAATATTCCCTCGCACATCTACATACATATCGTGATTTGCTTCTTGAAGAATATCATTCCCTGCTACAATCTCAATATTTTCTTTAGCATCTATTTTAACATTTCTTCCTGCTGTAATAGTGAAATCCTCTCCTGCTTCAAACTCAATATTTTTTGGAGCTTTAAATCGTATATTACCATCACCATGAATAACAGCTATTGTTTTACCTTTTTGACTCTCAATTGTGATATCACCACTTGCGTCATCTAAAATTGCTCTATTCCCGCTTCTAGTTTGCAATACCTTATAATCATTATTTGGCGTACTATAGCCGCTTTTTTCATTTCGGCTTGTCATAGTTCCAACTACTATAGGCAGTTCGGCATTTCCTCCCTGAAAATCAACAAATACTTTTTCTCCTATTTCCGGAATCCAGTGAAAACCTTTTCCATCTCCCCCGTGTGTCTGAACCATTGGGATAAATGGAGTTGTTTCTCCCTTTTCTTCCTGCCATGGCATTTGCACTTTTATACCGCTTAATCCGTCTGGTTCGTCATTTGCAATAACTACGGCAGTCTGGCTTTTGCAGAGTGGTACTAAATCAGGATTGGTTTTGGGAGAAAATACAGATCCATTGAAGTTTACGGCTGTAAAATGATTTTCATATCCTCCTCCATCGTCGCAGGTATGTATAATTTGGGTTACCCTGTAAGAGCTTTCGAGCTGCATATCGACACCGTTTATCTGCACTGTGTTTCCAATAGTAATTCCTGGAACTTCGCTTGAAGCTTTTATCTGCATCATGCTGCTCATAAGACCGCGCATTTTATTTTTGGTGTATTCTCCAGAGACTTTACTTCCGTAGCCGCCAACAGCATTTTGATTAAGCTGAATGACCGTTTCTTTACTAAAAACTCTATTCGATTTATTGATATAGTTCTGATGAAATCCATCGATTGCTTTTCTGTAATTTAATGTCGTATCAACTGAATAATCTCCTTCGCGATTGTCATTTTCTATTGTCTTAAACAATGCCGGAACCAGCTTCATATTATAACTAAAATCCTGCATGTTCACCCCATACACCAGTTTAGGCTGTCCGCCAATACTTCCCGGGCTCCCAAAAACTGTTGTTCTTCCGTTATAATAAAACCACTGCCCGTAACGCCTTGCCAAACGGTTTAGAAAACTAAAACTGCTTTCATTGTACTGTACTGTATACGGCAGACTTTCTTTGTAAAATGGTTTAGCATCCATGTCAATATCAAAACCTGACTTTACTTTATTTGTAATATCGGCTAAAGACATGTCTGTAAAAGAATTGCAGTCTGGTCCGTTTTCTAAAACTATAGAACTGCTTTTCCCTGTTATCAATAGGGTCTCTTCCATATCTTTAGTACGGGATTTTCTCAGTTTGACTTTAGTCACAATTCCGTAAAACTGCATGATATAATCCTTTGGGTTTGTAATTACCATAAGATCGTCAAGATCTGGAATTGGCTTGATTTCGATACTTACCTTCTCTCCGTACAATTGCTGTGAAACCGGCATCACGCTTTTAAATTCGTCTACCAATATATCTTGTCGTACTTCCAGAGAAAAAGTATGATGGTCATGAATTTTCTGATTTACCTTTAATCTGCAAAAATTTGTAATTATGGTTTCGCCAATTTTAATTGTTGTTGTAGTCTGTAAAGCCATCTTGATTATTTTTAAGATTTATCCGTTTTTCCAATTGTTTTCAAATATTGTATTTCCAATTTTGACTTCATTGGAAGTAATCAAAATCTCCGTAATCATGGGTACAGCGCCTTCGCTTCTAAAACTTTTACGAAAGGAGATGCAATAACCTTTTTTAAAAGTTATATTTTTCATTGTACTCATAGCATCTCGGCGATAAAAAATAACCTTGCCATCTTTAACGCTTGTCTGCGAAACCATCCAATCAGAAAATAAATCTGTCTGTGTACTTTCAACTACCAGTTTAATTTGTCCGCCTTTGGTTTTATTAGCCGGCTTCCCGTTATTATCAACATTTTGTGTAAAGAGAATATCAAATTCTAAAACATTAAAAACTTCATTGTCTAATTCTAATTTTGCTAAGAAACTCATTCCTATATATTTTTGATTGTTAAAAGCGTTTGGTTAAAGATGTTTTGGAACATCGTTTTAATAAAAAAGGAAGCCCTAGTTACTGGACTTCCTTTAATAGTTTCAAGCTTAATCAAGTTTGATAAAGTCCTAAATATTATACCCAGGCATTATCAAACTCACCTCCACCCATCGAAATTTTACGGGCAGAAATCATAAAAGTTTCCGTTAACGGGTTGTCACTGTTATGATCAAAGTTTTCTTTGTACTTAACCATGTAAGCTTCAGTAAATTTCAACTCTTTTAATGTAGCATTAGAATCACGTTTAATGAATTTTACCGACCCGTCTTTTCTTTCGAAATTATTAGTCATCCATTCAAATAATTCTGTACTTCCAGTTGATTACACTTCAATCATGATTCTTCCTCCACGTGTTACTGTAGACGGACGCCCAGAAGCATCTGTTTCCTGAGCTAAATCGTAGCTTACGTTAAGTACTTTGTAATCTTTACCCGCAACTGTCAATGATGTTAAAAACGACATAATGAAAAATTTTAGTTATTAATTTATTTAATCATACTGTAAATATATAATTATTTTCTTACAATTAGATGTATTTTGTAAAATAAAACTTACAATTATTATAAATCCGTTATATAGGTCTCATATCAAAGATTATTAAGAAAAAATTATTTATAAGATAAAGGTCCTACGAAAAAATATCCCCTAAAATCAAAGGTTCTATTGGTGCTTTTTATAGTAGCTGTAATAATGATGTCTACTCTTTTTTTAGATCTGCTTACATTATCAACGAAATATTGGGTTTCTGATAATTCGACTTTTAATTCGTTTACCTTAATTCTGTTTTCATGTAAAAGCAGGGACTGTTTCATTGTTTTTGAAATAGTTTCCTTTAAGGTGTTTTCGTTCATCAGTAAATCAAAATCAATTTCCCAGATTTTTGATCCAAAGGTTTCGTCGAATTTGCATTCGCCAAAAGTAGTTGTGGCCAGTAAAATTACCTGTTGCGCAATAGAATGCTCAATTGAAGTTTTTTCGAGTTCTTTCTTCTGAATTATAGCATTAAAATCTATTGGCAGTTTATAAAAAGCTCCTTTCATGCAAGTTAAATGTAAATTAGTTTTTGTGTCTGACCTTTCATATTTGTTTCAATGGCCTTGGTAACCATTTTTCTTTTTACAATATGGAGGTTGACTTTTGGAGTAAGTTTTAAAAATTTTTTCCGGTACAAAATATCACCAATAAAACGCTGTCCTTTTTTTTCGTCAACAATTAAAAAGTAAATTGTTCTTTCTTTAATTTCAAGATTGTTAATGTCACCTGCATAAATTTGAATTTGCTGTTCGCCTTTTTGAAAAGTATAGGTTAATTCATCATGATTTAATTTCCTGTATTTAGAAATGTCAAAACTTTCTATAGCTTCTGTTAATGGTTCGAACGAAATATTATCAAAAAGAAAATTTTTAGCTGCTAAAAAATTTAGTCCCAAAAAACTCCATAGTCCTTTTTTTGATGATTGTTCTTTAAAAAAGTAAGTATCGCGTGTTACCAAATACGTTTCTTTTTCATTTGTTTTACTATCTGTAACTATCATTTGGTAAGTTGGCACTTCAATTTCATTGGGAATTGAAGCAGAACCTAAATTTGTTTTCAAATTGACCGTTCCAATTTGTTTTTCAGAAATTATAATATCAATTGTATGCTGTTTTAAAGCCGAATCGGTTCTCACGATAACTTCTCCTTCTCCACTGCCGGCATAAAAAACAGACCCGTTGTTATCGGTAAGACTTAATGAAAGATTTAATTCTGGTATAGCCATGTTTGTTCAAAATTTATAATTACAAAATTCAATATCAATTTAAATACACTTATAAAATGTTAGCGCCTTTTAATTTTATACAGCTTCAAACAGTTTAAATATTCTTTTAAATTCTGATTATCTGCTCCATTTGGACTAAATTCATAGTCTCTTTTTAGTGTGAAGAATTTTATCGAGTTGATATTATTAGCCATTAATTTTTTTATATCCTTTCTTCTTAATTGTAAGGCTACTGTTCCGTCACAATTAACTGCAAATGAATTTTTTAATATATATAATTCTCCCGATTTAAAATAAAGCTCCAAAGGCTGTTTTTGTTTTACACATACATTATCTGTAAAGATTTTAAAGTATAAGTATATTTTTCGTTTTCGCTTTCCAAGCTGTAAAACGGCATATTCATATTCCTCATTAAATACGCGAAGTAATATTGGCGGGGCACTTGCAAAATTCTTTTTATCAAGCAATAATTCGTTTTGCGAGACAGGACAATTTAAAGTATCAATTGGATTTATTTTTTGTGCTGAAATTGAATTAGAAAATAAGATGACAAAAAATAAAATTTTAAGTGCTTTCATGAATTTGAATTATTTGGTTTGATCATTCAAAAAGATCAATGTTTTGTTTAAAAAGGAAACACAAAATGTGTTTCCTTTTATCATAATTTAAGAATTACTTTTGTTCGTAATCTGTATCCCATTCTGTTCCGTCATCTCCTTTATGCCCGTCCATTTTTATAAGGAAGTTTTTAGCTGGAAAATAAGGTTTCATGTGAATATCCATGTAAATTCGATCTTTTTGAATAGGATCCTGCTCAAATCTTCTGATCTCAAAATTCTCGATAAGTTTATCTGGACCTGTGATTCCGTCAAGGAAAGCAACAATTTGGTTCATGATTTCTTTACGTGTTTTTGCAGTAAAGTTTTCGAACGCACGACGATTAAGGAAATCCATTAATACTTTTGTCACATAATCAAAAACACGAACAACAGAATAGGTTTGAAGACCAAGGTTATCGCCGCTAAATAATGTTTTTGCAGAGAAAGCCATTACTTTTCCGTACTCGTTTACCATTGGCACTAAACCAAGGTTTTCCAGATTAGCGATTTCACTTTTCTTAAGGTCAAATTTTACACCGTCAACTTCATTGATTCCACCAAATTTTTTACCTGCAGTTACCTGAGACATCAAAGTTTTATAGATTTTTCCTGCCAACGCTGCCGATGGTGCAATATGCAAATCTTCGTTTTCACCAATCTGATCAAATCTACCGCGCCCAACCAGCCAGTTGCAAGTCATAATTACGTTGGAACGATAAACATCTCCTCCAGTTAAAGAGGCAGCGTCGAACATTTCCATAACATCATCTGGTTCATCAAGATGTTCAAAATCTGTAACCAGCATTACTTTATTTTCGTGTGCGATTTTTGCCCATTTCTCAATCACTTTATTGGAACCCAAATATCCTGGAATAACTAAAATTCCGTAGTTGTTTTTAAGATCCAAACGGTCGTAATTATCAACTAATTCAGAATGAATTGCATCAATAAAACGCGTATTATCAAGATCTTTTAACTGCTCAATATCTGCATTTACAATCGTAACATTTTTAACTTTGTCTGTTTCTGTATTTTTGAAAAACAATGCAACGGTTCTGTAAGCCGCTTCAATTTCTCTGGTGTCTTGAACAGCTTTTGCAAGGTTCTTTTTTAATAATACTTCAGACTCTTTGCATTTATCTTCGCATTGCGCAACCATATCTGTCAAAGCTTCATTGTTGCTTAAAATCGAAGACCATAATTCTAAAGTCTTTTTTAGTGTTTCTCTTTCTTTGGTTTTGTTTACTTCTCCAAGAAATATTTTTCTTCTTGCTTTTCTTTCCGGATTAAGATTTTGAATGCCTTCAATAGACATTTCCAGCAAATCGAATCCTCCATATTTAGCCAATTTTTCTACATTCTTTTCAATAGAAACACCAGATACTTTACGTTCTAAAACTGCTGTATCTGCGTCATTTTGATGTACTTGTTTGTTTGACATATCTTTTTCTTTTAGTATTATTTATTTTCTTTCAATTCGTTAATTAATGTTCCCAAACTTTCCAGCAATGCTTTTTTTGCTTCGCCATCTTCTAAAGCTGCTTTCAAAATTTTATTTGATTTTAATTGACGAATGATTTTTTGATATTGGTCTTTTTCTGTTTCAAGATCAGATAAAAAACTGCTTTGTGCGGTAATTCCTTTTACGCCGAAGTCTCCTAAATTTTTAAATTTTAAGGCTTCGACTTTTGTTGCTCCATCAGCATTTTCGAAATTTACTTTTACTTCTGGTTTAAAATGCTCAAACGCTTTTTCGATATTTGTAATTCCTTCAACCAATTCTGGCTTAATAGGTGCATCAACCGTTAATTTTTGAGCTACAAGTGTTCTGTTTTGAGGTATTGCACTGATCGCTTCATCTGCATCCAGTTTTACTTCATTTCCTCCAATTCCATAGTTTGACAACATAATTTTAAATTTTAATGGTTATTATTTTATTTTTAAATTGAGTATATATTATTGATTTTGATAGATCTGACGGCATACGTCTAAATCTCTGCTTACTTTTTCTAATTCTTCTTTATATGTTTTAGCCGATTGGTTTAAACTGTCTATCAAATGCGAATTATGGGTAAGACTTCTAATTTGTTTTTTATAGTCAATAATGTTTTTGTAAGCAAGAATGATATTGTTATATAATTTTTTATTGTCTGTGCTATCTTTTGGTATTTTTTGATAAATATTGGCCACCATAACATTTGCCAGACGCTGCTGAAAATCATTGTCTACTTTTGGTGAATTAATAGAGTCTATTGTCATCCTGACACTATCAATTTTAATTGAAAAACTAGTTTGATAATCGTATTCTCTTTTCATCATTTCATTCTCTGCCTTGAGCATTTTATTTTCTGCAATCGGCATATAAAAATTAAAGGATACTGCAACCAGCATTACTATAAAAGTGACAATGAATGCTGCCAGGAAAGCCAAGAATGCTTTCTGACGTTCTTTTTTATTTAATACTTCCATAATTTGTATTTACTTTTAATAATTAATCTTTAATAAAAAAACCGTGTCTTTTTGGATTGTGCACGATATCTTTCTTTTCTGTTTCGGCCACAAATAATTCGATGTTTTCTTTTTTCTTCCCGATGTAATCCAGTTTGCTTAGAGTGTCAAACAGCTTTTCAATTTTTGAAAGGAAATTCATTGTGAGTGTTGCTGTTTTATCTATGTGAACATGATCGTAATTGGTATTGATTAAGGTTGTAAACAGTATTTCTAAATCACCTTGAGATAAGTCACACCATTCGGCAAAATAATTTAGAAGTTCCTCTTTACCCGCACCGGCTTTAGAATCAATAAAATTCTTCATTACTCTGGCAAAAGAAACTACCGTACTTAACATTGCTGCCGGATGCTGGTGCAATGAAAACCAACGAAACTGTGTTAAACAATTGCCTAAAAAATAGCTTGTATTATCTGAGAGCTGGATTACTGCATGAGCCAAAAGTCCGGTTTGCTGAAATCGATTGATTTTTTGAGAAATCTGAACCGAATAAATCTCAATTTGACCAAACGATCTTGCAATTTGCGCCTGCATGTCTGCCAATTTTGGGTTACAGCCCACAGTAACCGATGCCGGAATATAATTTTCGTCAAGTACAGTAGTATCTCCCACTAAGACTTTTCCTATTGCCAGGTAAAAACCTCCATATCCTATTCCGGAACGAAACTCTTCTGATTTAATTAAATGGAGTTTATATTCTGGCTGTGTATAAGGATATCTCGGCGGAACCTCATCTGGATCAGGTTCTCCAAACGGAATTCTCTTTCTCGAATTAACCGAAATACAAGCCAGTAATTCTAACTGTTCTCCGTCTTTTATTTCGTAAGTTTCCTCTGGATATGGAACCTGAAGATCTAATGTATCGGTATTGCTTTTACTAATTTCGATTCTAGATCCATTGGGTGTAATGGCATGACATTCTTCTACGCGAACACGTAATAGTTTGTGATTGTCAATTCCTAAAGTAATCTTGGTCGATTGTTTACTGTGGTTTCCCGAATCCAGCAAACCGTAACTTATAGGAGTAGTATGAATTCCGATTGCATCATTTACCAATTCAGAAACATTGTCCTGCATGGCCAAAAAATGATTTTTGTTGATCTTCATTCCATCAATCCAGTTTACCGGAAAATGATTTAATTTTTCTATCATGATTTTTATTTCTTTATAATTTTGTTCAATTTATTCCATAGCAAAATGCCTCATGCATATATGATTACATAAGGTTTTTATTAATTATTAGCCGTGGCTAGTAATTAGTGTTTATTTGTTTTTGGATTTTTTAAGTGTGGTATTTTTGAGATTGATTTCTTAAAATATTTGGTCACAAGATTGTCTAAAAAATTATATCTGGTTGTTTATTCATTTAAGATACCTTAGGAAATTATTGTTAGAAAATAAGCCTGATCTGTTGTGATAGCTTTATACTTTGTTAACATTATTTTTTCTTTATATTACTTTTATTATGGCTTATTGTAGTGGGCACATTGCAAATCTGCGCGACCGGTTTAAATATTCAGGTGTCAGCATGATACTACAAGAAAGGCTGGGCAACGAGGAAAACTAAATTTTACCTAGAGTTTTTTCATTATTCTTGTACTATTTAGTTCTTTCATAAGCTCTTTGCGGAATTTTATTCAAATCTTTCTTTTGAGACTTCATTAATTCAATATATTTCAAATAAGACTTTTTTGCATCTTTTATTTTACAATTTTCCCATTGAGCATCCCCTAAATTTAACCACGCTACAACCCTTTGCGGATTATCATCTATAATTTTATTTAAAAAAAATATAGATTCTTTATAAGCTCCTGACTGCTCTAAATAATACGCCACATCATTTAATTTATTCGCATCGATTATTTTAATGTGTTTAATATATTTAGCTTCATTGACTGGAGTCTTTATAAATTTATCATCATTTGTTACTGTAAAATTTAGAATACCAATTTTTTTATAAAAATTGTCATATAAATTTGTAAAAGCAGATGATTTATTCCTAAAAAATGAATCATTTAAAGAACTTCCGATGTCTTCCAAATCACTATACAATTGATCGGTTAGTTTATAGTTTTTCAAATACACTTTATTAGATAATGAACCTTCTTTACCATATTTTAGAATTTCTTTAGATGTTAAATAAATAGCATCGTTTTTATATGTAAAACTATAAACTTGTTTCATTTTTGTGGATGATCCATTATATTCATATGTTAAAAAAAAACTTTGATCATCAAATTTTTCCAAACTTGTTGTCAATGCCATTTCATTAATAATCAAATCCTTATACTCTTTTTTATTTACAAATAATGATGTATTTTCAATCCTTACTAAATCATTATTCTTTAGTTGATTACCATTTTCATTTCTATCCCTTAAAAGTAAATTATAGTCGACAAAAGAATAAATTACTGGCTTATTTCCTTTCGTATACTCGACAATTCCCCAATTATTTTTTAAAGAGTCTATGTTTAGAGTAAAATTTTCATTTTCAAAATAAACATTTCTGGATTTTAATTTTATTAGATTGTTACCTATTTTTTGGGATATTTCTGAAAAGTAAGCGTTGTTATCGTCAGCTAGAACATAAAAATTCTTTTCACCGATGTCTTTTTTAAGAGAATCTATTTTTTTAAAATTTGGTGTATAATAATACACTCCACTTTTTGTTATAGTAGCGTTAACAAGATTATTTGTAATTCCATTGGCATGTTCCTTCTCTTGTGCCTTAGAAGAATTAAAAAAAATGATAATAAGAATTGGAATAAGATTTATTAATTTCTTCATAATTTCTATTTTAAATTTCCTCAATTAACAAAAGTCTAAAACCTTTGCTAGCTGGAGCTTTTCTTTTACAATATGGCAAGAAGCTTAATTTATTTATAATTTTATTCTAACGGTTTCTTATTTCTAAGATCTATTAAAAAATACTCATTTACCCAGCTTTGAAAAGTAATTTTCAGTATTGTTATATTTTTATAAATTCAGTTTTTTTTCAATGTAAACATATTCTAAATCACTTTGTAAGTCAGCGGGAACTTTTGAATATTTAGCTATTTTATCTTTTTTAAACTTAAATATCAATGTTGTGTTTTTCAAAAGGATACTAACAAAATCTTTTATCTGAGTTATTTCAGAATTTGATCTGGGTTCTTTGATGTAAAACTTATCAACTAAATTATTTTTATTTAGTAGTATTATATAATACCAGTTTATACCAATATCTGCTAAAGCTTCAATTACAATTATTTCTATATCTTTATTGATCTTAGATTCAAAAGAATATATAGAAAAACCAGGGCCTTCATAATTTGTTTCAGATAAATCAACATCTGTAATTACAAAGTCTTTTTTTGTTAACAGAAAGCTATTATCTGTCTTATAACTTAACCTTGTATCAAAACATATATAAGAATTTGTGGTAGTGTCTTCTTTAAAAGGATGAATGATGTCAAATGAGATCTCTTTTTTTATGTAACTGCTATCATTTTTTTCAACGATTGAAGAAACAATTGTAGAATCTGATTTAATAATTATTTCATTTTTTTTTGGATGAGACTGATTATCTTGCTTACAGCTACTTAATAGTATTCCAAAAAATATAAACGACTTTAAAAAAGTATTGTACATATAATTTCTCATTTATTGTGATCTTTCACTTCCTTATTTTTTTATTGAATCCCTCACTCAACAAAAGTTTACAACTTTTGCTAGCTGAGGCTTTTCTTTTCAATATGTCAAGGAGCTTTTTATATTACGATTTTAGATATTATGTTTAATTCATAAAAGTTACAAAACCATTATTGTGACACATAAAAATCTAATAATTTTCAAACTTATGTTTACTTTTCTATTTAACCCCAATTATAATAGAAACTGTTATTTAATGCGATATATCTTTTTTTAAAACGCATACTTGCTTTAAGCCATAACCAAAATTTAAATCAATATAAGGACAACGCAACATATATAGATTATCTTTAAAAGTAACAACCCCAAAATCTTGTATTTTTTCTATTTGAGGATCATTATATTCAGATAAATCTTTTATAAATTCTAATTTTAATTTATTTTGGACTTCTTTAGCTCCTAATAGATATTTTTGAGACACATGATAACCGTTTACTTCAAATATTATTGAGTCTTTATTTATTTTTAAAGAAACAATATGCATTATATTTGTATCATTACTATTTTTATTTATTTGTGTTTGATAGATCCCAAGCCAATTGTCTCCATACGTTTTTATACTTTGCTGTATCTTTTTCTGAATGTTATATTTTTTCTCATATAAAAATTTATCCCCTAAATAAAAATTAGATTTTAATACATCCCCTTCTTTTGAAATATGTCCTATTAAGTCTTTAACTCCAAGTTTCTCTGGATCTTCTTGTCTAAAAACTAATGTATCATCAATTTCTATTATAGAATTAGATTTATTATCAATGTAGTATATTCCCAAATTGCTACTATAGTAATCTCTTCCTTCTATTAATAAAACAAGATTATCTAAATTGGATTTATAAAGTTTAAAAACTATATCGCCATTTTCATAATAAAAATTTAATACTTTTTTTATTTCTGTTTTGTTTTTAAAAAAAGTTAATTCCTGATTGTTGGAATTAGAATTTAGAAGTACTTTATAACCATTATAAACAGCCTCATATTCTCCCTCTGTTTTTTTTATGGGTTTTTCTAATTGAAATATTTCCTCATCTTGTTTATTTTTTTTCTCTGAAACTGTTTCTTCTTTAATTTTTTTTAGTTCTTCTTTTTTTTGTCCGTAACATTGTATTTGCAAATAGCATAATATCAATAGACTTAATTTTATTACTCTTTTCATTGTGTCCAATATGATGGGGTTATTTTTACTTCTTCTTGTTCTTCTTTATCAGCATCAGTTAAGGTATCTTCATCTTTATAAGTTAAATAGACACCTGGATTGCACTTTTTATCTAATCCTGCTTGTTTTTCCACATTCATTATCTCGAAATGTAAATGCGGATTTTTCGTTGAAAATGGCACACCATTTTCCCCAGAAGTTCCAGTTAATCCAATAATTTTGCCAGCATTTACAATATCTCCTATTGCTACCTTTCTTTCTTTTAAGTGAGCATAAACAAGGTAAAATGGCCCATTATGATCAAAATTCTGTAATTCAATTTCTGATTTATTTGAATACTTTAGCACAAAAGGATTTTTTCTTCTCGATTTAAATGTTTCTTCATCAATTACTTTTATTACAATTAATTCACCAAACATGCTGCTATTAATTTCGCTTCTCACAACTTCACCTTTTACGCATGAATAAACATTAGTTCCTGGTTTTGCAAATAAATCCATTCCAGTATGTTTATTAACACCATCTCTAATTGTTGGTCCAAATGAGCCATGCCAAGGTTTTTTAGTACCTCCTCCTTGAGAGTACAAACACAACATTGGATTATCTAATGGATCATGCCATTCTCCAGATGAGCTATTTATTGGACCGCATTCATTTACTTTAAATACTTGTACAGCTTTTTCAAAGAATTTTTTAGCATCTTTCC
This sequence comes from Flavobacterium sp. JLP, assembly GCF_015350755.1. Classification (NCBI taxonomy): domain Bacteria; kingdom Pseudomonadati; phylum Bacteroidota; class Flavobacteriia; order Flavobacteriales; family Flavobacteriaceae; genus Flavobacterium; species Flavobacterium sp. JLP. Next base: position 802,187 of record NZ_JADKPS010000001.1, read on the forward strand.
AACCCGCTAAGCCACCATTTACCATTTTTCTGATTTTCTGAATATTTATGTCGGTAGATTCTTTCAGGGTGTCCGCAGTTTTCCAAATCTCATTTTTTTCCCAATAAGCAATAGCAGATAAAACTGCGTATTTTGCTTCTTTAACTTTATCGGGATTTGCTTCTAAATCTATGTATTCATCTGGAAATATCTCCTTAAATGTTGTTGACGCATTAATATAATTGTCCTTACCCGTTAATTGTTTTAATCCTCTTCCTCGGTATTTATAACCATCACCGCTACCTTCATTTCCATTTCCATTTCCTTTACCGTTCTCATTTGCATACAAAAAACTTAGCAATTTTATTTGTGGCCTTTCTTCACAAAAAGTTTCAATTTGACCGCGTCTTTCTAATATACCACTTCGATCTCCAAATATGGATACATTTCGAATATTTGCTGGTGTATAAGGTACAACATCGGTCTCAATAATCCAATCTGTATTGATACCTGATGTCTCTGCTCCCACTTGCGCAAAGAAATGTGCTTTACGCAAACAAGTATTTAGATGTATTGGTTTATCTGTATTCTTTCGTTGTTCTATAAATTGATTTAGATACTTTACCACTTCTTCTCTGAATGCTGTAGAACGTCTATGCACTCCAAATAAATCTTCTATTTGTTTCAAAGTAATTTCTTGTTCACATCTAGGGCATTTTCCTTTCCCAATCACAAAATACTCTCCATCTCTTTTCAAAAATTCTTTTTCATGTTTAATAGTCTCACCTTGGCACTCAGCTTTTAACCACAGACTTTCCGTTTGTGTTTTATACGTATCAAAACTAATAGTGGTGCCACTGCCGTAAGTTTTACTTTCTAGTGCTTTTTCTACATCGTCTACAAATGCTGTTTTTCCAGTTGCTATTTTTGTATTGCCTTGTTTTCCTTCTTTTGCATTGTTTAATATTATTGTTGCAAATTGCTTTTTGTTGGTATCCGTAATTACAGTTTCATTTTTAAATGTATAACTGTAAGCTTCTTCTTTTTTTCCTTTAAGGAGTTTTTCTTTCCATGTTTTTAAATCTTCATCTGCTTTTGGGCGAAGCTTTATTTTTACTTTTGCTAATCCGTTTTCAACTGTTGCTTTTAGTGTGGTAAGTTCTGTTCCGTTTTCTTTGGCTTCTAAAACTGGTACGTTTGCATCTGCATCTATTAGAATGGTCTCTTTCTCTTTTATTGTAATAGATACTTCTTTTCCGTCCAATAAAAATGTTTTTGCCACTACATATACTTCCTCTTCAAGTGGAGCACTATTAATTTTTATAAAGTTTGCTCCTAACTTATACAAATTAAAAGAGATAGAATCTCCTATTTCATAGGTGCTTTTTGTAAGAGCATTTTTAATATCATCAAGTTTGGCATACTTTTTATCTGCTTTTACTTGTGGGGCCACATTTTTCTTAATAATGGCAGCAATCTTGTCTTTATCAATATCAACATTTTTGCGTTGAAAAACGTATTCATATTGACCTGCTGTCTCTGGAGCTTCCAACGAAAATTCTTCTTTAGCAAAATATGCATCTATAATACCTTCTGTTTTTACTTCTTCCTCTTTAGGTGTTTCTTCTATTCTTAAAGGAGCTGTATTAGTTGGTATTTCAAACACTGGCATTACCCTTTCATTTTTTATTGTAAAATGAAGTATTTTATCGCCTCCGTTTGCATTTTTAATGTATTCTCCTGTAATGTCAAGTACTTTTATATAAAAATTTTCTAAATCGCTAGGCAATCCTGGAACTGCCATAAAACAAGACATAGTTGTAAATTTAGCTTTAAGAGCTCCGTCTACGCATTTTACTTTTACTTTCTGTATAGGTGCCGTTGTTGTTTTTGCACTATATGATTCCAATGTTAGTGTCTCACCATTTACACCTTCTGTTTCTAATGATATAAATAGGTCATGCCCATAGTTTATTTCACTATTATCTGCCGTATTTTCTTTTTTACTCCAAGAGGAAGAAGTTACTTTTTTTTCACATTTACCAAATACATATAATCCAGTGTTTCTTTCATCATGTCCACCAGATAAACTGGCTTCTAAATAGAAAGCATAGAATCCACATAATTTTCTGGGAAGGGTAACACCATAAGGCACTCCTGCTGGTTTTAATGTTTTATTAAAAATTCTTCTCTTTTGCTGATCCATCCATAGCCATGTGATATTTCTTCTTTTTTCTTCTTCGGTGGTTTCACTATACCATTCGCCAACGAGAAACGAAGCCTCTTCATTTGGATATATACAAATTACTTCACCAGCATTATAATAATTGTCAAGTTCATAGCTGTTTGATAACCTCTTTATCTTTTTTATTCCCTTTGCCATTTTTATACTTTTAGAAAATAATGAAACTATTTTAACTATATATTATACCTTCGTCTGTATGCTCAATTTCTAACAACTCTGTTATATCAACCAAAGGGTTTATTTGCTTTTGCACTGCAGGGTTGGCATTCTTTACATTCTGTTTACTCACTTCTGCTTTTTGCCCATGTTTGTCAACTGTTATGCAGTCAGATCCTCCAATAGGACAGGTGGCTTTGCTGTCTTCCAGTAATATTTTTCCCTGATTAGATAATGTAACTTTTTCATAGAAACCACTCCATTTAGTAATTACTGCCTGACATGGTAAGTAATCGCCATGTCCGTTAGGCTGCATTTTACATTTACCAAAGGTATTTTTCTCTAATGTCTGCCCAATTTCTTTATCGGTTGCAATGAGTTTTTTTTCAGCATCTTTATCATTTGCATAATGCTTCTTCTGCGTCTTTACCTTTAATATATCTGTTTTAGGCTCTACGCTAAACTTACATTTTAATGTCGCTCCCTGTACAACTACATGTTTCCCACTCATGGCTAATTTTTATCTATTTTTAAACTATTGTCTGGCTTTTTTTATTACTCTAAAAGTTCAACTCTAATAGTTGTTTTTATATTTTTTTTATTCTCAATATTACATTCCAGATTCATTTGTTCTATGGTATAAGTATTCGGATTTAGAAAATATATACCTTTATAAATGACTTTCGCAGAAGAATAACCATACATAAAGCCATAGCCTGAATCTACATATTGCCCCTCCTGTTCTATCTTAATAAAACCTGTGCAATCCAAATTAGGCGCTATTTTGTGATGCACTCTAAATACAGATTCTGCTTCCTTTTCTAATGGAAATATCAAATCTTTCTGAAATCCATAATCAGCTGTATACTTCACATTTATACCGTTAAAAAAAGTCCTCAAAAAATAATCAGAGCACAGCGATGCCAATAATCTCTCTGAATTCTTTAATGTATATTCTATCTTTTCAACATATTTTTCAGTGACCTCTCCTTCAAAATAATCTAAAATCTCCTCTTTTTTATCTTTCCAACGGCATTGAATTTCATCATAATTATAAATATCAATCCACTTACCCGATTCATCAACCACAATTTTTAATGGATATAAAAACTCTCCAGTTTTAACTGCTAGTTCATCCATAATTATATTGGGTTTTGTATTATTTATATAGACAGATCTTCTATTTATCTCAAACAAATGAAAATTATTTTTGTCAGTAGCAAGCCATTTTACTCGTACATTCATTTCTATTACATCACTCTGATCATCAACATTTGAAATATATTTTACTTTATATTCCTTATCAATACCCCTAGGTAAAAAAGGCAATTTGTTATCCTTTCCTAAGCTTACATTTTTGGGTGTTTTTGCTATGACTTCATTTGCATCGGAAATACTTTTTTCTGGAGCTAGAATTAAAAATTTAGAATAGCGTTTAAAATCATGTTCTATTAAATCTGCTACCAGACAATACATATTGTGATATCTTCTAAGTTCTCTAGCACTTATACCTAACTTTTGAGCTACACTTTGCAGTTTGTCTCCTTCCATTATTTTATAAGTGCGAAACTTTCCGTAATAAGAAAAATCAGATTCTTCTGTATAATACATTTCAAATAATTTTTGATTCTTAAAACTCTATTCTTATTCTGCGTTCTTAATTTTAGGTTCGTATGTAAAACCTTCACCGTCTAATTTATTCTCTTTGTCAGATTTACTTATTTCTTGTTTCTGTCTCTTACAAATAATAACCGAATTCTCTGTTATACCATTCATTCCTAATGTATAATCAGCATCTACATATTTTGCATTTTGATACCATTTTGGCTGTAGAAAGAATACCCAATTGTAATTTTCTCCATTATGCTGTAAAGCTATTTTGCTTTCTGGATATTGAGTATTGTATCCTGTGATTGTATTATAAAATAAAGGCCCGAAATCTATTCTAACAGGTCCCTTCGATCTAATTGAAGTATAAATTTTGCTGTCTTCCTGTTTTTGAATTAATAATGTTATGAGTAGAAGATCCTTCATTTCAACATCTTCAATTTCTGGGAAAGGATTTTCACCTGGCGGAATTTTCCATGTTACAAATTCTTTTGGCGGTATCTGCATCATAAATTCAAAAACTATGTAAATTCCCGTTGGAACAATAAATACCAGAAAATGCGAGCACATTAAAAAAGTCAAGTTTATACCGTTTAATGCCGTGTAAATAATGGCGAATAAAACACTTGAATTAAGTATAACCAACAGGGAAAACAAAAGTTCGATGCTCATGTTTTTCTGGTTAAATTCATGCAAATAAAATCGGTAAAGCCAGACATGAAGTACACCAAACAACGCAGAAACTATTTGATAAAAAAGAAATTCATCTGATAGTTCATTAAATAATTTATTGTTGCCCAAAAATGCTGTTAGAGCATAGATAAGAACAAAAGAGAAAACATAGATATAGAATACCTTCTTATATTTAGTTCCAAATTCCTTTATCTTATCGCTAAATAATAAGGTAAGTATACCGCAAAGCGCTATTATCACTACCAAAAATACGATGAGCTTAACGTCAATAAGTGCTAATAAATGTTTTTTAACCATTTTAAATACGTGTTGTATACCCTAACACAGGCTGTTTATTAAAATTGAATTCTTCTGTTTCATGATTCATGATCAAGATTGTTTTTGGCTCGACTTCCATCGGAAAAAAATGCTCGTAAAAACAATCAATAAATCTTTTTATTGGTCCGTTATGAATATAATTTTCAAATGAATTATTTACTATTGGACCTATCTCGATTGTCAGGTTCATTGAATAATCCATGTATTTGTTACCGCAAATAAAATCGACCCCTAGCCTGTTTTCTCCTAAATTAATCTGTTCACTTTCTTCGCTGTATTCTTTAGAAGTTGTTGTTTTATAAGACACTTTTTCTTCAATTATACTCGACAAACAACGACAGGACAAATCGATATCGCCTACAATTTTATAAGCGTATGGCAGCAGCTGAATAAATTTTGAAACCAAAACTGCCGGGTAATTATGTGATAACCCCCAAAAATCATAGAAAAAACCAAGTGGTTTACTGCCATTTAGTTTATATAAAAAATCTCTCTCTACACTTTCAATTTTTGTTCGGTAATGAAAAATTTCATTTTCAAACGGATTAAAAAAGTTTCTTGCTTCGTTCTCCTGTTTCTTTTGATGTTTGTATTCCTTAATCATCTGGTGAACAGACTTATCAGCATTGTTTTCATTTAAACTGTGAACAAATCCTTCTGGAAGAGCATCATATATACTGTCTCTTGATAGAAGCAGCGAAATGTAATCGCGCCTGATATAATTATCGTCCTGAATTACAGCGCCTAAAACATCACTTCTAAAAGCTCTCGAAAACTGTCCCTGATTTAAAATCAAAATTTCATCGGCAGAAACTTCATCATTCTCAATCAATTCATTGGCAATAATTTCTGCCCGAATGTCATACGGAATGCTTTCAATTTCCTCAATTAAATTTTCAAGACTTTTTTTATTTTTTCTTTGTGTCTTCATTTATACGTCCTGCACCTATATATCGCAACTGAAAATATTCATCATTAAAATTGTAAATCCCCAATCCTTTGTCTGTACAAGCTAAAATTCTATCATTGTGCAAGTACAAGGCTACATCTGATATAGGATGATCTTTATCATATCTAAAAAACACTAAATCACCCTCAGCCAAAAAGGTGCGGCCCGTAAAAATTTGAATCGACTTCGACTTCCACATTCCAGCAGGGTCTTTAGGAAGCGTTACTTTATAAACATCACTGTACAATGATTGTAGAAAATAAGAACAATCAATTCCCTTTTTAGAAAAAGTCTTTTCTTTATAAGGAGTATTAATCCATGGGTCGAAATAAGAGTACAATTTGTAGTTCGTAATTTTATTAGGCGTTACTGCTAATACAATTGAATATTTTTCTTTTAAATACAAAACTTCATCACTAAGATTTTCAGAATTATCATTGACGATAATTTTATTCTTTAACCCCGTTTCTTCCATTTTTGACTGCTTCTTTAAAAGTTCTAAAGAATAGTCATATTTAAATGGTATTTGAGCGATGTATTTTTTATTACCACAAGAATTCAGGAATACAATTACAGCGAAAAAGAATGCTATTTGCTTTATAAAAAATACAAAACATTTTTCTCTGAGAAATAAATTGCTAGTCAGGTAAAATTTCATCATAATCCAGTAAAACAACTTTTAGGCATTTAAAAAATTAAATATGTAAGTATAGATTTACAAACATAAAAAATATTTTTTTATAAATTAGAAGTTTTTATAGTATTTATTTTACATTTTTAAAATATTTGAATTTATATTTGTAAATATTTTCTTATTTTAAACCTAAAATAATAATGCTAGATAAAAAGAATATTGATATTAAAGTTGTATTAGTCTTCGTTGTTCTATTTCTAATAGGAATAATCTCTTTTCTTATTCAATTTTTTAAACATGTCAACTGCGAAGATGTTAAGTATTATATCTTATCAGATCATTATCAGAGTGAAGAACCAATAGAATTCTACGATAAAACTCATAATGCTAAATCTTGGAAATGGGATTTTGGTGATGGTTCTCCCACAGATATTCGAAGACATACCTTTCATACTTACAAAAACCCAGGAAAGTATATTATTAGTTTAACTATAAATGGAGAATGTGTACATACACGTGAACTTATCTTAAAAGACAAATATATTCTAGACAAATTAGGTACTCCTCAAATTATTGCTTCGAAAATTATTACTGTGGGACAGCCAACTTATTTCAATTCTATTTCACAAAACGCTAAAACTTGGGAATGGGCGTTTGGAGAAAATAAAGGCATCGATGAAACTTCTTCAAATCCTGTATATACTTTTTCAACTCCTGGAGAAAAAACGATTACGCTTGTTATAAACGGAGATTTTAGCCGGGTTGCCAAAAAAGTAATTTATGTGCATCCGCGAGTTATTAAGAAAACAAATCCTCTGGATGTAACCTCTTATGTTTACGAGAAAAATGCCGAAGCCTTTGCACTGCCAAGAGGAACTGCAAAAAAAGATCCGCTTGAAGACATGCTGCAATATGTGCCAGTTGCCCCAAAGAATAAATCTCAAAAAGATAGTATTGCGCCTATTAAAAAAGCACCAAAAATATCTGAAGATCAATTTGAAATTTTATTAAATAAAGTAGCAGAAGGCAGTAAAGTTAAAGATGATTTTGCCGAATTTTTATGTGATGATCTCGAAATTCCGACAGTAAAAAATGACAAAGATTTATTGACTTTTGCGCAATTATGTGCCAATATCAAAGGAAAAAAAATAAAAATAGAATCTATCAGACTTAATAAAGACAAAACTGATAATTGTATTAAAGGAATGTCTATAAATTATAAAGTAAAAAAATATCTGATCTGGGTAAAAGACTAATCGTTATGAAACAAGAAAATATTTTCAGTACTGAATTGCTGACTGCGTTTGAAATTGCAAAAAAAATTGCAAAAAATAATTCTAATCAATATTACACAGGATCGCATTTACTTAAGGCTATCTTGAATAGAGACTTGTCACTTCTAAAACGTTTGGAAGCAATGGGAAAAGATGTTTATTTCCTTGATGAATGGGCAGAAGTAAGAATTGAAGAGGAATCGAAAACATCTCATGTTTTGGATGCCGAACCAGCTAATGTAATTGATCAAATTATAAATGAAGCTGAAGCCGTTAGAAACTTATTAAACGAAGATGAAATTAGTTTATATGCTATTATTGTCGCTTTAAGTTCGCCTGGTGTTGGTTTTAATTTTGACCAGATGAAAAGTTTTCCTATTTCAAGGAATGAATTATTAGAAAATGAAACTACAACTTCTGCTGAAAATTTATCAAGCAAAAAAGAAATTAAGAAAGGATTTTTAGGTAAGTATTCTGTGCATAAAAACCTTGAAAAGAAACCCAATAAACTAACTGCTATTGGACGTGAAGGGGAATTAAACACTATAAAAGAAATTCTTTGTCGGTTCTCAAAACCCAATGTATTATTGCTTGGAGATCGTGGCATTGGTAAAACAATTTTGATAAATACTTTAGTTGAAAATATCATTGCGGATCAAGTACCTGATACACTACATAAAGTGCAGTTATTTGAGCTTGATTTATCTTCTTTAATTGCCGGCGCATCTTATAAAGGTGAAATTGAAGACCGCCTAAAGAACTGCATTCAGGAATTAAAACAATTTCCTAAAGCCATTTTAATAATTGAAGAAATCCATACTTTATTAGACAAAAACGGCGGTGACTCTGGAGTTGCAAATATTTTAAAAAGCGAATTAGCGAAAGGGTTAAATATTATAGCCACTTCTACAATCGATGAATATTCAAAAAAAATAGAAAAAGAACAAGGTCTTTCGGGAATGTTTGAAATCGTAAAATTGGAAGAAGCAGATAATGAAACTTTGTTCCGAATGATTCGTGAATCGATTAAAATGTATCAGGAACATCATAAACTAAAAATTGATGATGAAATTATTTCTGAATCTATTAGATTATCCAGAAGGTATCTAAAAGAAAAAAGCCTGCCTGAATCTGCCATTAATTTGATAGACCATACCATGTCTGTTTTAAAAACCTCTGGAGAAACTTTTTTGAAAGGGAAAGAAGCACTTTATGATAAACTGGAAGTTTTAAAGCTGAATAAAGCTAATTTATCAGAAGAACAATTGATTAAAGAATGTAATTGGTTTTTAAGTGATGTAATGCAGAAAACTACTTTTTTAATGGTCATTGAAGAAGAAAACAAAGAACTTTTTAAATATTCAGATGCTATCATAAATCATATTGAAACACTATTAAAAACTCTGGAGGAAAAAGCATTAGATAAACGCAGTCACATTGAAGCTTTTGATTTATCTTTGATTATTGCACAAAAAACAGGAATACCAGCAGGAAAATTAAACGAAGAAGAAAAACAAAAACTTAACAACATCGAGCAAGTTCTTAACCAAAGAGTAATTGGTCAGGATCATTGTATTGCAACAGTCGCAGGTTCAATTCTAGAATCAAGATCGGGATTGAGTAAAGCTGGACAACCAATTGCTTCTTTCTTTTTCTTAGGCCCAACAGGAACTGGTAAAACAGAATTAGCCAAAAGTTTGGCCGAATTTCTTTTTCAGGACGAAAATGCAATCATACGTTTTGATATGTCTGAATTTAAAGAAGAACATTCTGCTGCATTGTTGTACGGTGCGCCCCCAGGCTATGTAGGCTATGAATCCGGAGGGTTGCTAGTAAATAAAATTCGTCAAAAGCCATATTCTATTGTTTTATTTGATGAAATTGAAAAAGCGCATCCTTCTGTTTTTGATGTTTTTCTTCAAATTATGGACGAAGGAAAACTGCACGACCGACTAGGAAAAGAAGGTGATTTCTCTAATGCTATTATTCTTTTTACTTCGAATATTGGTGCAGACCATATTGTTGAAACTTTTAATAGTGGTAAAATTCCTTCCTCAACTTCTTTAATGGAAATTATGGCGAATTATTTCAGACCAGAATTTTTAGGACGTTTAACTGAAATTGTACCTTTTGCGCCTATCAGTAAAGAAAATGCGTTGAAAATATTTGAGATTCATTTGAAAAAAGAGTTTATGGATTTACTCAAAAACATCAATATTAAAGTCGATATTCCAATAGAAGCTAAACTTTATCTGGCTGAAAATGGGTATAATGCTAAATACGGAGCAAGACCGATTAAAAGTATTATTCGAACACATTTAAGAAGACCTTTAGCTAAAAAAATAATCGCTGGAGAAGTAAAAGACGGAGATACTATTTTTGTTAGTATTGAAAACAATGAAGTAAAATGGATAAAACAAGAATTAATCTCTATCTCAGAAAATTAATTCTAAAAACTTCAATACAAAAAAGCCGCTAAGATTAATTTCTTAGCGGTTTTTATTTTTAATTGATGTTACAATTTCTAATATTAATAAAAAAATTGAGTTGTTTCCTTAGCGTTTCGATTTACTAAACTTTTAATTTTTTCAGTTGGATAATCTTTAGCATTATATTTATAAGCGTTTGTAAATTCAGTGGTTACACCTGAATTTGAAATACAAGTTTGTTTAACTACATTATTAACAGATACATCATGATCTAATAATAAATTAAATCCTAAAATATTTTTACTTGGATTATTTTTATTGTCATATTCATAATATACACCTGTAGTCATAACTCCATTCTCATACTTTTCACTACTTAATAAATTGCCATTTGAAAACTTATAAACTCCTAAAACTGTAACTATTTGAGATCCTGCTTTAATAGATTCCAAATAACTTATATTTCCATTATCAAAATAAGTATATTCTGTTTCGCTTATTTTTTCACCATTAGGCAACATGTTACTTTTAGAAACCAATTTTTCATTATTATATGTATAATCTATATAACTGTGAAGCATCCCTCTTTCGAAGAATTCAAGTTTTGTTATTTTAGTTCCTGTGTAAATATATCGTAGTTCATTTTCATTATTCGATGTATTACTAACTATCTTATTTCCATCGTATAAACATTTCACTTCAGAAAAGGAATTATCAGCCCCTGTAATAATTGTTTTTTTAAGTAAAACTTCAGAAGTTTTATCTATGCTTTGTGCATCATTACTTGAACAAGAATTTAATACCAATAAAATGGCACTAACTAGACATAAAATTTTTTTCATAATTTGATTTTTAAATGAATTGCTAATTTAAAAATCAAAAAAAGTTATAAGTAACCACAATAAGTTAATTTTATAACAATATAAGACTTATTAAAAATATGTTAATCGAATAAAGTAATAAGCAAATAAGATTAAAAAAATAATCATTTAAAACTAAAACATTAATCTCGATAAAAAACCGCTAAGAAATTAATCTTAACGGTTTTTATTTTTAATCTAAAACCAAACCTATTTGACCGTCATCATCTAATTCTGTTTCTACAGATTCATCATCTGGCATTTCTGGTTTTTCAGGAATTTCTTCGACTGGTTCTTGATATGGAAGTGGTTCTAATAAGTTGACTTGTTTTAACTTATCTGCAGTCAATTGATTTCCTAAAGCTTTGAAACCTTTTACTGCTATAAAATCTTCTACATCAATATGTAAATCTTCTTTTTGAACTCCTTTTACTTTTGCAAATACCAATTGCGCCACAGGACGATAATCTGTCGATACAATCTCTAATTGCGAATTTGGATGGTCTGTGATAAAGCTTTCTTCCTTCCCCTCATTTTCAACAAGAAAACGTTTCAAGAAATAACGTTCTTTTTCTCCGTCGTAATAAATGGCCGAAATTGGTTTTTTAGGTTTCCATTTTTCCAAAACAATCATATCTTCATCAAAATGAGTTGACAATTCCGGAATAATAACTTTTAATTTACCAGACTGGGTGATAATTAAAATTTTATCACTTGGTTTAAATTCCCCTAACAGCTCTCCTCTTGCATCAACATTTAAACGTTTCACAGTATCATCAAACCAAACTTTTCTTGGCAATAAGGTCGAAATTCCTTTTTCTTTTAACTCTATTTTTTTGATTGGATATTTAGTTACCAAATTCCCTTTTGAAGCACGGCCTTTAATAGCTAATTTAGCAAAATCAATATCGAATTTTAGTTTCTTGATCGTTCCAACCTGGCGTAATAAGATCGTAATTACTTCTGCTTCACCATTCGGATTATGCGAAAAATAAACTACTTGTGATCCAGCCGTTTCATTGGTTAAATCATAAGGTTTATCACGAGTAACTCCCGTAACATTAAAACGTTTAATATAAGATGGCCCTGATTTTCCGTCACGATAAATCATGTTGTAAATCGTGCGTTTATCGCTCTTGTCAAAAATAGCAACGTGAATAATATCTTTACCTACAAAAGTCTTAGCATCTACTTTTGTAATCATCATTTTACCATCGCGCAAAAATACAATTACATCATCAATATCAGAACAATCAGTAAGGTATTCGTCTTTTTTTAAACTTGTTCCAACAAAACCCTCTTCGCGATTTACGTATAGTTTTGTGTTACGCAAAACTACTTTTGTAGCCTCAACATTATCAAAAACACGAAGTTCTGTCTGACGTTCACGGCCTTTTCCGTATTTCTCTTTTAATTTGGTAAAGTAAGCAATTGCAAAATCTGTTAAATTTTCCAAATTATGCTCTACTTCTTTCATTTCATCTTCTAATTTCGCAATAAAATCATCAGCCTTATCAGAATCGAAACGGGTAATACGAATCATTGGAATTTGAGTCAGTCTTTGTAAATCATCATCAGTAATTTCTCTGACGAATGATTTTTTGAAAGGCTCGAATCGATCGTATAAATATTTGTAAAGTGATTCTCTGTCAGAATATAATTTGAAATCAATGTACATTTCTTCACGAATGAAGATTTTCTCTAAAGTAGAGAAATGCCATTTATTTTTTAATTCTTCTAATTGAATTTCTAATTCTTGCTTAAGCAGATCAACTGTTCTATGAGTTGAAATTTTCAACATTTCAGACACTCCAATAAACAATGGCTTGTTGTCTTCAATCACACAGCCTAAAGGTGCTACAGAAGTTTCACATGCTGTAAAAGCAAACAATGCATCTATCGTTTTATCTGGAGAAACGCCTGGGAAAAGGTGAATTAAGATCTCAACATCTGCCGCAGTATTGTCTTCAATTTTCTTGATTTTGATTTTGCCTTTATCATTGGCTTTCAAAATACTATCAATCAAAGTCGTGGTATTGGTCGAAAACGGAATTTGAGTAATGACCAATGTATTTTTGTCTAATTGTGCAATTTTTGCACGCACACGCACGCGTCCGCCACGAAGTCCGTCATTATAATTCGACACATCGGCAATACCTTGTGTCATGAAATCAGGATATAGTGTGAATGCTTTTCCTTTTAAAATCTTAATCGAAGCATCAATTAATTCATTGAAGTTGTGAGGTAAAACCTTTGTAGAAAGTCCAACTGCAATACCTTCTGCTCCTTGCGCCAAAAGCAATGGAAATTTTACTGGAAGATTGTTTGGTTCTGCACGACGACCATCATACGAAACACCCCAATCTGTAATTTTTGGAGAATATAAAACCTCTAAAGCAAATTTTGATAAACGTGCCTCAATGTAACGCGAAGCTGCCGCTCCGTCACCAGTTAAAATATTACCCCAGTTTCCTTGGCAGTCAATTAATAAATCTTTTTGACCAATTTGTACCATGGCGTCACCAATACTTGCATCTCCGTGTGGGTGATACTGCATGGTGTGTCCTACAACATTGGCAACTTTATTATAACGGCCATCATCCAGCTCTTTTAAAGAGTGCATAATACGACGCTGAACCGGCTTAAATCCGTCCTCGATAGCAGGAACTGCACGTTCTAAGATTACATATGAAGCATAATCCAAGAACCAGTCTTTGTACATGCCTGTTACTTTTGTAATAACGTCTTCTCCTTCTTCTTCCTGATTCTCGTAAAAATGCTGGCCTTCAAAATGCTTGGCATCTACGTTGATAATTTCATCATCTTCTCCGTCGTGATTTTCATCAATAGGATTTTCGTCTGAATTATTCTCGTCGTCGTTTGGAATTATGTTATCGTCTTCTTCGTCTTTCATTATTTATATTCGAAAATTATAAATTTAAAATTGTTGTGATAAACTTTGATTTAACTCAAGTTTGATGTTTTTTAATTCGAATTGTATTGATCTAAAATTGTGTTTTTCAAAATAAAGGGTTTTAATTCTTCGTAACTAAAAAAAATCTTAGGCTCTCCGCCTGCAAAACCAACGAGTTCATATGGTGCATACGAAAAAGTAATTCCTGTAGGCAAAATATAAAAATTATGGGTAATTGGTACTTCATTAGATAATAAGCCATCTGCATATTCTGATCTAACTTTATCTTCATAAAAACTTATAAACTTGTCATCAGACAGATTTATTAATTTTTCAATATCTATCGTTTTCCCAGTTGTCAAATCATAGTTATCATATTCTGTATGCATCATACCATGAGCTCCTCCCATATAACTGTATGAGAAATCATAAACTACATAAATATTAGCATCAATAAAAACTGGTGACACAACTGATAAAGTTTCAGAACTATAATTTTCTTCTTCTTTTTTAGATTTTTCTACACTAAAATTATGTTTCCATTTTTTATAATTATTAATGCTCAACGAATCGGTATACAAATACTTTAATTTTGTTTCCAGAATATCAAAATTTACATCATTGGAAATAATTTCAGCAAAAAAAATATAATCTCTTGAAGGAGTAAATTCCCTCATCGCTTCATCCTTTTTAAAAGCCTCTCTTGAATCAAACAATGTATAATCGATTTCATCGTAACATTTGTATGCTGGAAATGTTTTACTTGGATAAGTTTTATAACTTTTTTTATCCAATATATATTCTATATACATTCCTTCTGTTGAAGGATTGTACAATTTTAGTTTAGAGATAACCTTATTATCATGATCATAATCATAGATTGTGGCTGTATAATAATCTTGCTTTTTCTCTTTTTCAAAATAACAATAAAGTATATCATTACTTCCTTCAATATAAAGAGATGCAGATTTTACATACCCGCCATACTCTGATGATAATTGATTAGAAAGATGTAATTGTATTTTTTTTCCGTCCTTAATTGATCCTTCAAAAGAATATATAAATGGGCTTTCTAACTTTAAAGTATCCTCACCTATTACAACAGTATTTTCATTTATCTTGTAAATTAAACTATCATTGTTTTTTTTAATTTTAATTTCGTTTACAGGCTTAGTCGTAACAATTGATTTTTTCTCATCGTTTTTTGACTGACAAGAAATAACTAGCATCATTATTAATAAACCCAGAATAGTTTTTCTCATAAATTTAAACTTCTTCAACCGCATCCAATTCTACTTTCAAATTTTTGATAATAAACTCTTGTCGGTCCGGCGTGTTTTTTCCCATATAAAAGGACAATAATTGCTCTATCGAAGTGTTTTTATCCATCATAATCGGGTCAAGGCGAATTGTTTCTCCAATGAAATTCTTGAACTCATCTGGCGAAATTTCTCCCAAACCCTTAAATCGTGTGATTTCTGGTTTTGGTTTTAGTTTTTCGATCGCGTCTTTTCTTTCTTCTTCAGAATAACAATAAATAGTTTCTTTCTTGTTTCTAACCCTGAAAAGAGGCGTCTGTAAAATATACAAATGCCCTTCTTTTATCAATTCTGGGAAAAACTGAAGAAAAAAGGTAATCAGCAACAAACGAATGTGCATTCCGTCGACATCGGCATCGGTTGCAATTACGATATTGTTGTAGCGTAACTTTTCTAGTCCATCTTCGATATCTAAAGCGGCTTGCAGTAAATTGAATTCTTCATTTTCATACACAATTTTCTTCGTCATTCCGTAAGAATTCAAAGGCTTACCACGTAAACTAAAAACAGCTTGCGTATTTACGTCGCGCGACTTTGTAATCGATCCGGAAGCCGAATCTCCCTCGGTGATAAAAAGCGTACTTTCTAAGTTTCTAGGGTTTTTAGTATCTGGAAGATGCGCTCGGCAGTCTCTTAATTTTTTATTATGAAGATTGGCCTTTTTAGCACGCTCTGTAGCCAGTTTTCTAATTCCTGATAATTCTTTACGTTCGCGTTCTGCCTGCAGAATTTTACGCAATAAAGCTTCGGCAGTTGGAGGGTTTTTATGTAAATAATTATCAAGTTTATTTTTTACAAAATCATTTACAAACGTACGTACAGAAACGGCTGGTGTTCCGTCATCAGAACCCATATCTGTAGAACCTAATTTGGTTTTGGTCTGAGACTCAAAAACTGGTTCCATTACTTTAATGCTGATAGCACTTACAATCGATTTACGGACATCTGATGCTTCAAAATTTTTATTATAAAACTCACGAATGGTTTTTACAATTGCTTCTCTGTAAGCCGCTAAGTGAGTTCCTCCCTGTGTTGTATTCTGACCGTTTACAAAAGAGTGATATTCTTCGCTGTACTGCGTTTTACTGTGCGTTAAAGCGATCTCGATATCATGATCTTTCAAATGGATAATTGGATATTCAAGATCATCTTCGCTGATTGTTTCTTCTAATAAATCACGAAGTCCGTTTTCTGAAATGTATTTTTCTCCATTAAAAATAATTGTCAAACCATTGTTTAAGTAACAATAGTTTTTAACCATTTTAATAACGTATTCTAAACGGAATTTATAATTTTTGAAAATCGTTTCATCTGGTGTAAAAGTAACTTTCGTTCCTTTTCGTTTTGTTGTATCGATTATATCTTCTTCAAGAACTAGATTTCCTGCAGAAAACTCTGCCCCTTTTTGTTTATCATCACGTACCGATTCTACACGGAAATAATTCGAAAGTGCATTTACCGCTTTTGTTCCGACACCGTTTAAACCAACTGATTTCTGAAAAGCTTTAGAATCGTACTTTCCACCCGTATTCATTTTTGAAACTACATCGACTACTTTTCCTAACGGAATTCCACGTCCGTAATCACGAACAGAAACCGTTTTGTCTTTTATCGTTACTTCAATAGTTTTTCCAGAACCCATTACGAATTCATCGATACAGTTGTCTAAAACCTCTTTTAGAAGAATATAAATACCATCATCCGGTGAAGATCCATCTCCCAATTTCCCGATATACATTCCGGGACGCATACGGATATGTTCTTTCCAATCGAGTGATCGAATATTATCTTCGGTATATTGATTTTGCTCTAGCATAAAGTAAATTGGATTTTTGGCTAATGTACCATTTATAGTCAAAAAATGAAAGCGTATTTTTTTTTTGTTACGAATTATAACAGCTTTGATTTCTATTTAATTTGATTTAAAAAAAATACGACCGTTAAAAATATAAAAAAACAGCTATGAAACAAAAAAATCTTATTTTATTCCGAGGACTTGTTTTGCTAAAGCAATCATTTCGGGCGTTCCCGTGTTTTTGTTTTTTTCGTCAGAAAGTTTTACAACACCTTGCCAATGCGTATTATCGGGTCTTGTATCTGTTAGTTTTATGACCATATTCATAGATGGAAGGCCAACATCATTGGTAAAATTTGTTCCGATGCCAAAAGACATTTTTATTTTATCTCTGCAGAAATCGGCTATTATTTTTACCTTCTCAAAATTGAGCGAATCCGAAAAAACAATTGCTTTAGATTTAGGGTCAATTCCCATTTTAGTATAGTGCGAAATTACCTTTTGTGCAAACTCTACGGGATCGCCGCTGTCATGTCTAACACCATCAAAAAGTTTGGAGTATTTTTTATCAAATTGATTGAAAAATATATCCGTTGTGTAAGTATCAGTCAGCGCAATTCCGAGATCGCCTCCGTACACTTGTGTCCAATGTTCGAGGCTGATTAAATTTCCCATTTTAAAACCATATTGCGCCGCATGAAACATAAACCATTCGTGTGCATGCGTGCCTAAAGGTCGTTTGTTGTTAACCATTGCAAAATGCACATTACTAGTTCCTAAAAAACTACTATTACCATAAGCGCTCAAAGTTTCATTTACTAAAACATGCACATCATAAGAATGGCGTCGTCTTGTACCAAATTCTAAAACAGAAACTCCGAGTTTATTATAATTGTCAATCTTGTTTTTGGTCAGCTCTTTTATAGCTTCATCATTTAAGCGAATTAAATGATTGGCTTTATAAAAGAGTTCTGAGATTAAAGCCATTAATGGCACTTCCCACAAAATGGTTCTGTACCAAAAACCTTCAATAGTAACTTTTATTTCTGAGCCTTCTTGACTGATTTGAACTTCAGATGGATCATAAATATATCCTTGGAGAAAATCTAAATAAGTGGGATCTAAATATGGACAGTGATGTGACAAATAATTTTTCTCGTCCTTTGTCAATCGTAAATTAGCCATTGCATCAACCGATTTTCGAAGTAAATCTGCAAAGCCTGAAGGAAAAACATGTTTTCCTCGATTAATAAAACCATAACGTACCTTAGCTTTTGGAAAAAGTCTAATTACAGCATGCTGCATTGTAAATTTATAGAAATCATTATCTAAGATTGATTTCAGAAAGGTAGTTTCCATGGCGTATTAATTCAGATCATGAATTGCTAAGATACGGCAATTCGATAAAAGAAGAAAATTCAATAAAGCAAACATATTGAAAATACTACTTTGAAACTACTTTAAAAGAAACAATACTGTTTGTATCCAGAAAAAAAGTAAGATAATCTCCGATCATATTATCAAAAGTAATTTGAAATTCTAAACCTCCTCTTTTTTCCTTAGAATTTTGAATTTTAACAGGCTGATTCTTTTTATTCAGATAAAAAAATAAATCTGATTTTGAAACGTTTTTAATCTCAAAAGTTATTTTATCTCCTCTTTTAACTTCAAGTATTCCAGCAGTTGGTTCTTTAACTTTATTATCTCCTTCAATTGCTTTATTATAGATTAAAGGTCCGTTTAAGAATTCATTTCTATCTAATTTATTTCCTAAATAAGACCCCGAATCAGGAAAATGTTTAGCAAAAAAATAATCTGGATCTGTATCAAAATAAACCGGGGCAAACTCTTTTATCATTTTGCCTTTACTGCTGTCATAATAGCCCTGTGCCCAAGTTACATCAACAAGCCGCCATTTTCCGTCAATTAAAACAGTATTCCACGCATGATTTGAAGTAGTGTTTTTTCTTCCAATGTCAGCTAATCTCGTTTTAGAATCTCCTCTGATAATTTCAGATTTTAAGCCAACCAGAGAAGCTAAATGTTGATATAAAGCTGTAAAACCTTCACAAACTGCTTTCTGAGATTTAAATGCTTTTTGAATTAGTTTATCATTGAGCTGTTTTATTTTTCTTTGTTTTTCTGCTTCGCTGCTATAAGTAAAACCCTGTGTTCTTGGAGGATTTAAAAAAGTGGCAAAATCGTATTTTATATTGAAGGCCATCCAGCTGAAAATGGCTCTTGCTTTATCGTGTTCTGAGGTAAAATCTTTTTGTATTCTTTCTGCCAAATCTTCAGTTGTATCGAAGTTTTTAGGATATTTTAAAACAATATTATCTACAGCAGTATATTTTTGCGCAAATGAAGATTGCAGCAAAATTAAATTTATAGAAAGGAATAAAAAAAGGATTTTTTTTGTTGGCATGTACTTAAAAACTAGATTTAATAATGTCTTTCAGCTCTTTATTTAACTCTGTATTTGAAATTTTATTTTCTTCTAAATCAAAATTTGCATTAAAAGCAGGCAATGAAAAACTGCCTTTTATTTGAGCTCCATATCTTGGTAAGGCATTGCGGCCAATTTCTAAAACTGACGCTCCTCCTCTTGATCCAGGAGAAGTTGCCAATAATAACATTGGTTTTTGCTGAAAAACTTCTTTGGTAATTCTAGAACTCCAATCGAATAGGTTTTTAAATGCTGTTGAGTAGTTATTGTTGTTTTCGGCAAGCGAAACAACTAAAATATCTGCACTCTGCAGTTTAGCAAGAAATGCTTTTGCAAGTTCATGCTGTCCTACTTGTTTTTCAAGATCTACGCTAAATAATGGCATTGCGAAATCATTTAAATCTAAAACTTCGACTTCGGCATTTTCGAATAAACTTGCTGCGTAAGCAGCTAATTTTTTGTTGATCGAATGTTGACTGTTACTTCCTCCAAATGCTATGATTTTCATGGTTTTTGCTCTTTTAATAATTTGTCTTCTATTGGTTTGTTTTTGGGTGTATCAATTTCAAAAATCTCTTTTGCTATTTCTACTGAATATTCATTCGGATAAATTTTACCTCCATATGATTTTGCATATACTTTGGTAAATTCTGCTCCAAAATACAGAATAATTGCCGAATAATAGACCCAAACCAGAATAATTATTACAGAGCCGGCTGCTCCGTATACAGAAGCAACTGTAGAACTTCCTAAATAAAAACCAATGGCAAATTTACCAATCATAAAAAGTACAGCAGTAACTCCTGAGCCTATAAAAGCATCTTTCCATCTTATTTTTCCATCAGGCAATGTTCTAAAAATAATTGCGAAAAGTATCGTAATACTTGCCAGCACAATTACGGTATTAACAATGTAAAACAAGTAAACGGTGCTTTCTGGAAAATATATTTTTAAACGTGAACTGACTACATCAAGTGTTGTATTTATAAACAAACTGACAAGCATTAAAAAACCAACCGAGGCAATCATTGAGAATGACATCAATCGGTTCTGAATGAATTTTTTTAATCCTTTATCGGGTTTGGCGCGCAAACCCCAAATAAAATTGATAGAACTTTGGATTTCAGCAAAAACTCCTGAAGCTCCAATTAACAGCATCACAATTCCGAATACGGTTGCAAAAACATTGCTTCCGGAAAGCTGTACATTTTTTATAGCTTCCTGAATCTGGATTGCGGCGCCATTTCCTACTAACCCGTTTATTTGCCCGTACAATTGTCCTGTTACAGCATCTTCTCCAAAGAAAAATCCACAGATTGTAATAATGATAATTAATAATGGAGGTAGTGCAAATATGGTATAATACGCTAATGCAGCACTAAGTTTAATAGCGTTGTCATCATTAAATTCTAAAAAAGTATTCTTGAGAAGAAACCAAGATTTGGCGAATATATTTTTGATTTTTACCATATTTTTTGATTTTTAATATGCTATCAAATTTAGCAAATAAGGAAAATTTTAAATTCTCGCTTTTTCGTTAAAGTTTACATTTTTACCATGTGAAATTATTTTGAAAAACCATTATTTTGAAACTTTTTATATTCATTAAAATTGATTTTAAGCATTTTACGTCTACCCCAGATTGAAACGGAAAGCATTTTTTATTAATTTATATTTTTTGCGGTGATAAAAAAGCGACCGGAGGAAGCTCTTTTTATGCCGGACAAAAAAATAAATTAAGGAAAAATCTTGAAGAGTAAAGCTGGAAATAGGTTCTGAACAATGGCTCGCGGATGACACGGATTTGAACTGATTAGTTTGTCATTTCGATAAGCCTCACAATCGTGATTTTTAGAGCATAAAAAAACTGCTGAATTTCTCCAGCAGTTCAAGTCTATTCTCTTTATTCTTTATTC
The DNA here is from genome assembly GCF_015350755.1 of Flavobacterium sp. JLP. NCBI lineage: Bacteria > Pseudomonadati > Bacteroidota > Flavobacteriia > Flavobacteriales > Flavobacteriaceae > Flavobacterium > Flavobacterium sp. JLP. The sequence goes on from NZ_JADKPS010000001.1 coordinate 823,722, forward strand.
TATTTTCTAGAATTTATACGTTGAAACGGAAGTGCATTACATCACCATCTTTTACGATATATTCTTTTCCTTCAACTTTGAATTTTCCTGCTTCTTTTGCTTTTGATTCAGAACCGTATTGAACGTAGTCTTCGTATGAAATAACTTCAGCACGAATGAATCCTTTTTCAAAATCAGTGTGGATAACTCCAGCCGCTTGTGGCGCTGTTGCTCCAATATTGATGGTCCAGGCACGAACTTCTTTTACACCTGCAGTAAAGTAAGTTTGTTGTTTTAATAATTTGTAAGCTGCACGAATTAAAACTGATGCTCCCGGCTCTGTTAATCCCATATCTTCAAGGAAAACCTGGCGCTCTTCGTAGCTTTCTAATTCTGTAATATCAGCCTCTGCTCCTACTGAAAGAATGATAACTTCAGCATCTTCGTCTTTTACTAATTCACGAACTTGGTCTACATACTTGTTTCCGTTTACAGCTGAATTTTCATCAACATTACAAACGTATAAAACTGGTTTTGCAGTAATTAGTTGGAAAGATTCCATTAAAACTTCCTCATCGTTACCTTGAGGTACAATAGTACGAGCAGATTTCGCTTGTAATAATGCTTCTCTGATTCTGTCTAAAAGTGCTTTTTCAGTCTGCGCTTCTTTATTTCCAGTTTTAGCTGCACGATTTACTTTTTCTAAACGTTTTTCAACTGTTTCTAAATCTTTTAGCTGTAATTCGATATCGATAGTTTCTTTATCCCGAATTGGATTTACATTTCCATCTACGTGAACAATATTGTCATTATCAAAACAACGTAAAACGTGAATAATAGCATTACACTCTCTAATGTTTCCTAAAAATTGGTTTCCTAAGCCTTCGCCTTTGCTCGCTCCTTTTACCAAACCTGCGATATCTACAATATCTACAGTTGCCATTTGCACGCGCTCTGGTTTTACCAATTCTTCTAATTTATTGATTCTCGGATCCGGAACGTTTACAACACCAATATTAGGTTCGATTGTACAAAACGGGAAGTTCGCACTTTGCGCTTTTGCATTAGATAAACAATTAAATAATGTTGATTTTCCAACATTTGGCAATCCTACAATTCCTGCTTTCATATGTAGATAAATATTTATTTTTTATTTGAATTTAATCTTCTCAGACGCTTATTTTATTGACTTTAAATCAAATATTTAGCATATAAACTGATTGTTTTTTCTTATAATTTATTTTTTGACAAAATCATATATTTTGCCTCTAAAATTTTGCAAATATAAGATTTAATAGCTCGTAACTAAACAAAAAATGACGATATATGTTTTTTTACTACTTTTCCTAAAAAAAAATAAACTTTTTACTAATATTTTGTTAAATAAGACTACTTTTATCGCAATATTTAACAAACCGCTATTAAAATTTTAACCAAAACAAGTTTTAACATGAGAAAAATTGCATTACTATTATTTCTATTTAACACCTTATTTATTTTTGCGCAAAAGCAAGTTACAGGTGTTGTCAAAGACAATACAGGAACACCGCTTCCGGGAGTCAACATTTTAGAAAAAGGAACTAACAACGGTGTTTCTACCGATATTGACGGGACATATAAAATAACAGTAAAAGAAGGTGCTTCTTTAATTTTTAGTTATATGGGCTATAGCAGTGTTACAAGAGTTGCTTCTACTTCTACAATTGATGTTTCTTTATCTGAAGAAAGTGGTCAAAATCTTGACGAAGTAGTAGTTACAGGATCAAGAACAGCAGCCAGAAGTAATACAACAAGTGCATTGCCTATTGATGTTTTGTCTTCAAAGGATTTAACTTCGACGGGACAAGCTACATTTGATAAGGCACTGCAGTATAAAATTCCTTCCTTTAATACTGTACAAACTCCTGTAAATGATGCAACTTCCTTACTTGACCCTTACGAAATCAGAAATATGGGACCTAGCAGAACTTTGATCCTTATTAATGGTAAACGTAAAAATTTAAGCTCTTTGCTTTATGTACAGACTTCTCCGGGACGTGGAGAAACAGGTGCAGATATTTCTGCAATACCTACAGATGCAATCGAAAGAGTTGAGATTCTTCGTGATGGTGCATCTGCTCAGTACGGTTCTGATGCAATCGCTGGTGTAATGAACATCATTTTAAAGAAAAACGCAACTGATGGCTCATTAACGGTAAGAAGCGGTATCACTTCTGAAGGTGATGGAGAAATGTTAGGCGTTAGCTTAAACAACGGAACTACAGTTGGTGAAAAAGGATTCTTAAATTATACTATTGACTTCTCTAAAGTAAATTTAGCAAACAGACCAGGAACTGTTGATGCCGCTGGAGATGCTGGAGATTTTGGCGCTGATATTGCTGATGTGCAAGCTTTTCTTGCCAAACATCCTGATGCTGGAAACATTAACGGTTCTCCGGAAACAGCTGCTGCTAAATTCCTTATTAACGGAGGCAACGACATAAGCGACAACACAAAAGTATATTACAACGCTGCTTATGTGTATAAAAAAGTAAACTCTTTCGCGAATTACAGAACTCCTTACTGGAGAACTTTAGCAGACGATCCTTATCTTATTGATTTTTTCGGAAAAGGTACTGGTGCTAATAGAGTTTACGAAGGCTACGTACCCACTTTTGAAGGTGACTTAACAGATTATAACGGTACATTAGGTTTCAAAAATGTAAAAAATGGATGGAATACTGATGCGAGTATAACTGTTGGAGGAAACAAACAAGTATACTCTGTAAACAACTCTGTAAACAGATCTAATATCGTTGACGAAAATGGCGAAAATGTATACAGAGAAAATAGCCCTATTTCGTTTAAACCAGGTGGAACTTCTTTTAATCACGTAGTTGGAAATATTGATATCTCTAAAATTGTTTCAGACAAAATCAGTATTGGTTTTGGATCTGAGTTTAGAAGTGAATATTTCACCGTTATGGAAGGAGATAAAGCATCTTGGGACGGAACTGGAGCTGACTCTTTTGCAGGTAACAGACCTGAAAATTCAGGAAAATGGAATCGCTACAATGTAGGTGTTTATTTAGATGTTGCTTTTGATATTACAAAAGACTTCTTAATTAACGGAACTGTGCGTCACGAAGAATATAGTGATTTTGGTGGAGCAACGGTTTGGAAAGCAAGCACAAGATATAAATTCTTAGATGATAAAATTACTTTAAGAGGATCTATCTCAACTGGTTTCAGAGCGCCTACTTTACACCAAATTTATACTCAAAAATCGCAATATTCTTTCGTAGCTGGACAAGGAATTCAAGTAAGCGGTATTATCAATAACGTTTCTCCTCAAGCACGTCAATTAGGAATTCCATCATTAGATCCTGAAAAATCTACAAACATTACTGTTGGTATTGGTGCAAAACCTTTCAGAGATTTTAATATTACTTTAGATTACTATAACATTAAAGTAGAAGACAGAATTGTATTAGGAGACAGACAAGACACTCCATTTGGTAATGTGGCTTGGTTTTCTAACTCTTTCGATTCAAGAACTTCTGGTTTAGACGTAGTTACTGGATACAATAATATCGGAATTGGATCAGGTAAATTAGGGATTAACTTATCTGGAAACGTTACTTTTCAAAATGAAAGAATTTCTCCTGTAACAAATAACTCATTTGGAGATATTTTAACTTCTTTGACTTTTACATCTAGACCTAAAACAAAATGGATCTTAGGCGGAAATTACGAAATTGGTAAATTTGGTTTCTCTCTTAACAATACTTATTTTGGAAAAACAACCTTCAATCAAGATGGTTTAGATGCTAACTTAAGAACAGAATTTATTCCTAAAGTTGTTACTGATTTAGGTATTAATTTTAATGCCACTGAAAAATTAACTTTCGCGCTAAACGTAAACAACTTATTTAATGTTTTACCAGAATGGGAATTTAAAGCAGACAATGCTGCCGGAACTGCAATATTAGCAGATCCAGCTCAAACAAAAACACAATACAACTTAATTACTTTTAATGGACGTTATTCTCAAATGACATATGACGGTTTCCATTTCAGCCAGTTAGGTACTATGTTTAATTTATCTTTAAACTATAAATTCTAATCTAAAACACAATTAAATATTTAAAAAGACTGTCATATGACAGTCTTTTTTTTACTTTTATAATTAAAAATCAAGGCAATGGCAAATTTATATGATGGCAAAATGGCAAAGATTTACGATGCGATGTATCAGACATTTGTAAATTATGACGAAGAATATACTTTTTACAACAAACTTGTTCAAGAAAACAATGCTTTTTCAATTTTAGAAATAGGAAGCGGAACAGGAAACCTCGCCAAAAGATTCCAAGAAAACAAACAAAATTATACAGGTCTGGATTATAGTGAAGATATGATTTCAATTGCGAGAGAACGCAATAAAGATTGTACATTTCTTCAAGGCGATATGCGTGAATTTAAATTGAGCAGTTCTGTAGATTCAATTTTAATTACCGGGAGATCTACCAGTTATTTGATTACGAATGATGACATCAATAGAACTTTTGAATCCGTGCATAAAAACCTTACTGAAAATGGTGTGCTGATTTTTGATTTTATTGATGCAAACCGCTTTATTCCTTTTACAAAAGATAATCCCGTAATTATTCATCAAGCAGTTTATGAGAACATCAATTATATAAGAGAAAGCCATTGGGACACAAACAATTCACTAGAGAACTTTATGCTAGAATGGACAGCACAGTATTATATTATTACAAATGGAGAAAAAGAAATTCTTGAAAATGATTTTTCGACTGTACGCGTTTTTACACTCAATGAAATACAGCTTTTTTTATATTTGAATAACTTCGAAGTACTAAAAACTATAGACCGAAAAACCTATGCTTATGATACTTATGTTATTGTAGCAAAAAGAAAGTCCTAAAAAAAACCTGAGTTTAAACTCAGGTTTTTTAATTACATTTTAAATTCCAGCCCATTTATAATTCCTTTTTCTTCTTCGGTGGCTGTAAATCCAGAAATATCCCAATAGTTGGTCAATACTTTATTCTTTTTATTGAATAGTGATTTTTCTTTAAAAACATCACTCTCTTTATAGGTAAAATTTTGCCTGTTGAAGTTGGTCGTAATAAAATTATTGCGAACCTGAATATTTTTAATTTTATCTTTTAAAATAAGATCATATGCAATCTCTTCGTTTGAAGTCAGTAAATAATAGTCTTCTCCATCAACTCTATAACTTACCTTGACAACAGATTTGGTTACATTTTTAGAACCTATTTTTGTTTGTTCTTCAATTTGAGCAAGATTTCCAGGAGTAATAGTTATGCTGAATTCCAGAATTAACTTTTTTATCGGATCATAGATAATTTCAAAAGTATCCAGCGCTTTTTTAGATTTGTCTAGAGGCGAAATAGACATTATATAATATTCTGGATTGGTAGGATGTCCCTTTGTGCTAAATTCATATTCTTTCTTGGCTTTTGAATCTAAAATAGGATCAAAATAATTTAGGTTTGCATAATTTTCCATAATATTATTCAAATTATACCCCATTAAATCCGCACTCACATCTGTTTCCAACAAACCATAAGATCTATTTTGTTCTACTAATAATGTGGTAGATGATTTTTTTTGATTACCTGTAAACTGAAAATTCACTAATCCGTCGTTATAATAAGAATATTTGCTGTCAAGCATAAAAAACTCTCTCACATATACTTTTAACCGATAAGAAGCCGCTAATTTTTGTCTAGAATTAGAAACTATTTTTTGAAGCATTTTTTGTGGAGATTGTTTGGATACCACAATTTCGTCGAGTTTTGTGTTCTTATTATTTAAATAAACTACAAAATCATTTTCTTTTAAAGATGCCCAGCGAAGTGTTAGAGGCTCATAATCAGTTTGAGAAACCTCAATGTTTGAGCCACCTTTGAGAACAAAAGTTACTTTACCTTCTTTATTACTCATTAAAATCTGTTTGGTTTTTAAAACAACAACCATTGCATCTTCAATAGGCAACTGTGTTTCTATATCTTTTACAATTATAGAATATGTTTCATTTTGACCAAAAAGAGTGTTGCTAAATAATACGACAAATAAAATTAACAGTGTTCTCATTTGCTATTATTAAATTTTCGACTAATATATTAAATTATTCTTTATAAATTAACATTTGTTCACCAAAACATTGATCATCAAAAACAAAACTCCCATTAAACCTGCATAAATGCTAAAAAAAAATCCTGAGCTTAACACTCAGGATTTCAATATTTTACTTTAAATTTTATACATCACCATGCAAAAACGCTTGTCTGTTCAACAAGGTTTCTTCGTCTTCAACATGATTATCGTCTGGTACACAACAATCAACAGGACATACAGCAGCACATTGCGGTTCATCATGAAAACCCTTACACTCCGTACATTTTCCTGGAACAATATAATATACTTCGTCAGAAATTGGGGTTTGAGCATCATCTGCATCAACTTCAGTTCCATCTGGTAAGATTACTTTTCCTTTAAGACTTGTACCATCTTTATATCTCCAATCATCAGCGCCTTCATAAATTGCTGTATTTGGGCACTCTGGTTCACAAGCCCCACAGTTTATGCATTCGTCAGTTATAATTATTGCCATTTTTCTTAGTCTTAAAATTAAAAGTCTTAAAGTTATAAAGTCAAAAAAATATAAAAAGACATTTTCGGCTTTTGGCCTGATGACTTTTGACTTTCGACTTATTTATGCTTATTTTTGTGCAAAATTACAATCAAAACAATTCATAAGCAAACATTATGACATTAGAAACAAAAAAAAGTGTTTTTGTTGAATTAGGAAATTTTTTAAGTCAGTTCTCTGAAGAGAAATCTGAAAAAAAATCTGCCGTTTTATACAACGAAATCTTTTTTGATGATTTTGAAAAATTAATACATTTATCTCAATCTCATAACGGATGGTATACACCTGAACAAGTTTATTTTGCAATAAATTCTTGGGCAGAGGCCTTGACAGAAGAAAACATTGATAAATGGCTTTCTAAATATGTCACAGAATTTAATCAAGCAGATCATAAAGAGAAAACGGTTGCCTTAATTTTAGCTGGCAATATTCCCCTCGTAGGTTTTCATGATTTTTTGTCTGTTTTAATTACTGGAAATAAAGCATTAATTAAAACTTCTTCTAACGATCAGCATTTATTGCCTTTTTTAGCTAAATATTTAATTGCTGTTGATGAAAATTTAAATGATAAGATCACTTTCGTGGAAGGAAAACTGCAAAACTTTGATACGGTTATTGCCACTGGAAGCAACAATACTTCACGATATTTTGAATATTATTTTAAAGATAAGCCTTCAATCATTCGAAAAAATAGAAATTCCGCAGCAGTCTTAAGCGGAAAAGAAACCCACGAACAATTAGAAGCTTTAGGCGAAGATATTTTTCGGTACTTCGGTTTAGGATGCCGCAATGTTTCGAAACTTTTTGTTCCGAAAGGCTACACATTTGATGCATTTTTTCAAGCTATTTTTAAATATCAGGATGTAATTCATTACGAAAAATACGCTAACAATTATGACTATAATAAGGCTGTATTTTTAATGAGCAATTTTAAATTATTAGATAACGGCTTTTTGACTTTAAAAGAAGATCCGAGCTATGCCTCGCCTATTTCGAGTGTTTTTTACGAATTCTATGAGAATATAGACGATTTAAAAGCGCGTCTTGAAGCTGATTCTGAGCAAATTCAATGCATTGTGAGCGGTGATTTAATTCAAAACAGCATTCCCTTCGGACAAACCCAAAATCCTCAATTGTGGGATTATGCAGATAACGTAGATACTATAACGTTTTTGTTAACAACAAAGTAAAAATATGTTTAATTATTTCGAATAATTTATCGCTTTTTCAGCTCCTATTGCCGAAATTTGCGTCTTTAAAATTTCGACTATTAACAACAACCATGAAAAAACACAACTACAGCGCAGGACCAAGTATTTTACCTCAGGAAGTTTTTGAGAAGGCATCAAAAGCAATTTTAAATTTTAATGATTCAGGACTTTCTATTCTTGAAATTTCGCACCGAAGCAAAGATTTCGTTGCTGTTATGGATGAAGCTCGTTCGCTTGCTTTAGAATTATTAGGACTTCAAGGAAAAGGATATCAAGCCTTATTTTTACAAGGCGGAGCAAGTACTGCATTCTTAATGGCTCCTTATAACTTGATGAAAGAAAACGGAAAAGCGGCTTATTTAGATTCAGGAACTTGGGCAACTGCTGCAATAAAAGAAGCTAAGTATTTTGGAGAAACTGTTGTTGTAGCTTCTTCAAAAGAAGAAAATTACAACCATATTCCAAAAGGATATACAATACCAAGTGATGCTGATTATTTTCACTGTACAAGCAACAACACCATTTTTGGAACTCAAATGAAAGAATTCCCGGCAACTAACATTCCTGTTGTTTGCGATATGAGTTCTGATATATTTTCACGTGATTTAGATTTCTCAAAATTTGATTTAATTTATGCCGGAGCTCAAAAAAATATGGGTCCTGCAGGAACTACTCTGGTAGTGGTTAAAGAAGAAATTTTAGAAAAAAACGGAAGAACAATTCCAAGTATGTTAGACTACGCTAAACATATCAAAGCAGAAAGTATGTACAATACGCCACCTGTTTTTGCAGTTTACGTTTCGTTATTAACTTTACAATGGATTAAAGAAAAAGGCGGAATCGTTGCTGTCGAAAAATTAAACGATGCAAAAGCAGATTTACTTTATGCTGAAATCGACAGAAACCCATTATTTAAAGGTGCTGCTGCTGTTGAAGACCGTTCTAAAATGAATGTTACTTTCTTATTAAACAACCCTGATCATACAGAAACTTTTGATGCTTTATGGAAAGCTGCAGGAATTTCAGGATTGCCAGGACACCGTTCAGTAGGTGGCTACAGAGCTTCTATTTACAACGCTATGCCTATAGAAAGTGTTCAGGTTTTAGTTGATGTAATGAAAGCATTGGAAACAAAGATTTAAATTGAAATATTGAATGACTTAAAGATTTTTTTATATCTAAATCATTCTGTTTTTTCATTCTAACAATTCAGATTGAATATTTCAATTATGAAATTTTTCAATCTTTAAATATCAAAAAAAAAATGAAAGTATTAGCCAATGATGGAATTTCTAAAAGTGGAATTCTAGCCTTAGAAAAAGGCGGATTTGAAGTTATAACTACAAAAGTAGCTCAAGAACAAGTTGCTAATTTTGTGAATGAAAACAATGTAGACGTAGTTTTAGTTCGTAGTGCAACTAAAGTTCGTAAAGATATTATTGATGCTTGCCCAGGTCTTAAAGTTATCGGACGCGGTGGTGTTGGTATGGATAATATTGACGTTGATTACGCTAAAAGCAAAGGGATTCATGTAATTAATACACCTGCTTCATCATCAGAATCTGTTGCTGAATTGGTATTTGGACACTTATTTTCTGGTGTTCGTTTTTTGCATGATTCTAACAGAAATATGCCTCTTGAAGGAGATTCAAACTTTGATGGTTTGAAAAAAGCTTACGCAAATGGTGTTGAATTAAGAGGAAAAACACTTGGTATTGTTGGTATTGGACGTATTGGTCAGGCAACTGCAAAAATGGCGCTTGGTTTAGGAATGAAAGTTATCGCTGCAGATAGTTTTATTCCAAAAGTAGACATTAAAGTAGAATTTTTTGACGGACAATCCATTACAACTACAATCGTTTCTCAATCATTAGAATCTTTGTTTAAAGAAGCTGATTTCATTACATTGCACGTTCCGGCTCAAGATGGTTATATTATTGGTGAAAAAGAATTTGAGATCATGAAAGATGGTGTCGGAATCGTAAACTGTGCACGTGGCGGCGTAATTGACGAAGTTGCTTTAATAAAAGCTTTAGATTCAGGAAAAGTTGCTTTTGCTGGATTAGACGTTTTTGAAAGCGAGCCAAAACCAGAAATGACAATTTTAATGCATCCAAAAATTTCTTTGACTCCACACATTGGAGCTGCAACTGGAGAAGCACAAGACAGAATTGGTACAGAACTAGCATCACAAATTATTTCTTTGTTGAGCTAAGTAATCAAAAAATAGATTAACTTTAGAGGGATTTACTGCTTATTTGTAGTAAATCCCTTTCTTTTTTGATTAATTTTGTCGTCTAATCTAAATCTAAATATCATGTTTGAACAATTGACCCAATTAGTACAGCAATACGGAGGCGATGCCATTGTTAAAAATACTGCTGTCCCAAATGAACATAATGAAGCCGTAATAAGCGAGACCAGCAATTCTATTTTTGCGGGACTACAAAAAATTGCTTCAGAAGGAGGAGCAGAACAACTAGCAGGTTTATTTAACGGAACTTCTAAATTAGACAGTTCAAATCCCGTTGTACAGCAAATAACACAACAGTTAACCGGAAGCCTAGGTGAAAAATTCGGATTAAGCAGCGCTGACTCTGCGGGTGTAGCTTCAAGCATGATTCCACAGGTTTTGAATTCTTTAATAAACAAAGCTAAAGATCCTAACGACAACAGCTTTCAAATTTCTGATATCATCAATTCAATTTCAGGAAACAGTGGCCAAGCGTCAAGTATAATGGATACAATCTCCAAATACGGAATGCAGTTTGGCCTAGACCAAAACGCCGACGGAAAAGTTGATGTTGCTGATGTTCTAGTAGTTGCCAAAACCAAAGGTGGCATCTCAGGATTTATTGGGAGATTGTTTGGAAGTAAATAACTTTTAAAGTTATAAAGGATTACAGGTTCAAAGGAACAAAGGTTTTTAAAATCTTGTCACTTTGAACCTTTGTCACTTTGAACCTCACTATAAACTGTTAAAAAATAAAACTCTTTCCTGATTTATTTGTAAATTTAGATCTGATAATCAGTATTATGAAAAATTGCATTTACATATTAATAGTTCTATTTACGATAGTTGCTTGTTCTACAGCATCAAAAAATACTGTAGCAGAGGCAAATGCGGGTAAAGCAAACAAAAATATAAATGATACTGTAAGAATTGCAAATGACTCTTTAGAATATGAAGTAATTATTATTGATAGCGGTTTCAGCACTTGGCTGGCATCTATGGCACAGCCCAGAAATTATTATTCATTGTCTTATCTTGAAAACAAAAATTATCTGTATGTAACCGAGTGGAATAACAGAGTCAATCAGCCACAGCGATATAATCCAAATTTGTATGAAATGCGTATTGATTATCAACCTCAGATTCATTACGGTTATGAAGTAAATTACCTGATTTACAATTATATGATTTATTTTCAAAATACATACAAACAAAAGCTAGGCGGATATGTACCAATACGATAATGTTCTTATATTTGTAATTGTTATAAATAAAGAATGAACAGATTAAAGAAACGCTGGGGAATTACCTCAAACTTACAAGCCATTATTATCTTTATCGTTTTTGCGATCACCGGATCGGCATCTGCATGGCTGTCTAAGCCTTTTTGCGTTTGGCTGGGTATTAGCAAGGAAGATTTTGGAGGTTGGTTTACCTTAATCCGCTTATTGATTATTTTTCCTATCTATCAAGTTTTATTAGTTATAATTGGGAGTATTTTTGGGCAATTCCGCTTTTTTTGGAATTTTGAAAAGAAAATGCTAAAAAAAATGGGATTAGGTTTTCTTTTTAAAGACTAAATTTCCTTATCCTGTTTTTGAAAATAGTAAGTGTAAATCCACGTAAGTGTAAATGAAGGAATAACATCTGTAAATGGAATTATTTCCTCAACAAATGTCAAAATACTAGCCACTTTCCCTACTCTGCCTTTGTACATTCTTGTCATTATAAATGCGGCAATAGGCGCCCAAATGACATCTGAGAATTCTCCAATTAACGGAATACTGAACGAAATCATTCCGATTCCATCCAAAAGCAAACCTAATAGTAGTTTTCTAGTTCTATCGTCTTCTCTTATTACTTTAACTTCCTGCATTTTAATTGAATTTAGATTGTTCTAATTTAAAAGTTTTACTTTTAATCAGCTTATTTATTTTTTCAAATTTATTTCTTAATTACCACGTTTCTAAGTGATTATTTTTCTAGAAACTTGATATTTGCAAAACTTATTACTCAAAAGTCATTCCATTATTAAAATACATTTATTTGAAGAACATTGACACGTAGGTTTTCTTTAGCTCTTACCGCTAAATACTTTCATAAATTTCTGTTAGAACGAATTTTTATATCGGCAGAATCTTTGTTTCTTTGTAGAAACAGTTTCAAAAAATGATACACGCAAAAAATATACATAAATTCTACGACCAGCTTGAGGTTTTAAAAGGAGTTGACCTGCACATTAAAAAAGGAGAAATTGTTTCGATTGTAGGGGCTTCTGGAGCTGGAAAAACCACTTTACTGCATATTTTAGGAACGCTGGACAAACCATCAAAATCAAATATTGAAACTTCATTAACTATAAATGGAGAAAATATTTTAGGCCTTAATGACAAAGCTTTGTCGAAATTCAGAAATATGAATTTAGGCTTTATTTTTCAGTTTCATCAGCTTTTGCCTGAGTTTACAGCTTTAGAAAATGTTTGCATTCCTGCTTATATTGCAGGCAAGAAACCATCTGAAACAGAAGATGAAGCTAAAAAACTGCTGACATATTTAGGATTATCGCATCGCATAAATCACAAACCAAACGAACTTTCAGGAGGAGAACAGCAACGTGTAGCTGTTGCGAGAGCTCTAATCAATAAACCAGATGTTATTTTTGCCGATGAACCGTCTGGAAATTTAGACACTCATTCTGCTGAAAATTTGCACCAATTATTTTTTCAGCTTCGTGATGAATTCGGACAAACATTTGTAATCGTAACACACAACGAAGAATTAGCCAATATGGCAGATCGAAAATTAATTATGGTAGACGGACAGATTAGCAATTAAAACTAAATCGCTGTTCAACATTATTATGAATAAATTAGAACTCAAAGAATTTCTAGACGAAAAAGTCATTCAATACAACAATCAAGATTTTATTGAAAGTGATCCAGTGCAGATTCCACATTTGTTTTCATTAAAAGAAGATATTGAAATTGCTGGTTTTTTAAGCGCTACAATCGCTTGGGGAAATCGTAAAATGATTATCAAAAATTCACATCAAATGATGGAATTAATGGGAAACACACCCTACGATTTTGTGATGTCTCATTCTGAAGAAGATCTGGCGAGATTGGAAAATTTTGTACACAGAACTTTTAACGGAAAAGATTTTGGAAGCTTTATAAAAGGATTGCAGCACATTTATAAAAACCATAATGGCTTAGAAACTGTTTTTTCTAAAAACCAAGAACTAAACAGTTTACAGAAAAGCATTCATGAATTCAAGAAATTATTTTTTGAAATCGATCATTTGCCTCGAACCCAAAAACACATTTCAGATCCGTTAAACAATTCGGCCGCCAAAAGAATTAATATGTATCTGCGATGGATGGTGCGTCAGGATTCTAAAGGAGTTGATTTAGGAATTTGGAAAACTATTTCGCCTGCAGCATTATCTTGTCCGCTGGATGTTCATTCAGGAAATGTAGCGCGCAAACTTGGAATACTTTCGCGAAAGCAAAATGACGCAAAAGCATTAGCTGAATTAGATTTACAACTTCGTAAAATGGATGCAAGAGATCCTGTAAAATATGATTTTGCCTTATTTGGTTTGGGTGTTTTTGAAGGGTTTTGATTTTGATAATTAGATTATTAGATGAACCGATTATTAGATGATTCGAAAAATCTAGTGATCTAACCATCAATTTAACGTACATTTGCACAAAATTTAATGCAAATGAGCACTTTCGAAAAATTCAATCTTCCAAAATCAGTACAAAAAGCAATCGATGAATTAGGCTTTGTTACGCCTACTCCTATTCAGGAAAAATCCTTTTCTGTGATTATGTCTGGCCGAGATATGATGGGAATTGCACAAACTGGTACCGGTAAAACTTTTGCATATTTATTGCCTCTTTTAAAACTATACAAATTTACACCAACCAATACGCCTAAAATTGTAATTCTTGTTCCAACCCGCGAATTAGTAGTTCAGGTGGTAGAAGAAGTCGAGAAATTAACCAAATACATGTCGGTTAGTACGCTTGGTATTTTTGGTGGAGTAAACATCAATACGCAAAAAAAAGCAGTTTACGAAGGAGTTGACATTTTAGTAGGAACCCCTGGCAGAACAATGGATTTAGCACTAGATGCTGTAATTCGTTTTGATGAAACTCAAAAATTAGTTATTGATGAGTTTGATGAAATGCTGAATCTTGGCTTCCGTACACAATTGACAGCACTTTTGGCGATGATGAAAACCAAGCGTCAGAACATTTTATTCTCTGCAACAATGACAGATGAAGTTGATGCTGTTTTAAATGACTTTTTTGATTTTCCAGAAGAGGTAACACTTGCTGCTTCAGGAACACCACTTGAAAACATTACTCAAATCACATATAATGTCCCTAATTTCAATACAAAAGTAAATCTGTTAAAACATTTATTACAAACAAACGAAAGCATGGAACGTGTTTTGGTTTTCGTGAATAATAAAAAGATTTCAGACATGCTTCATACGCGTATTGAGGAAGATTTTGAAGGTCAGTTTGGAGTTATTCACTCTAATAAATCTCAAAATTATCGTTTGAGTACAATGGCAGAATTTCAAGAAGGAAATTTACGTGGATTAATTACTACTGATATTATGGCGAGAGGTTTAGATATTTCGAATATCTCTCACGTTATTAACTTTGAGCTTCCTGAATTTCCAGAATTGTATATGCACAGAATTGGCCGTACAGGTCGTGCAGATGCAACAGGAACTGCAATAAGTTTCATCACGCCTCGTGAAGAAGAATTTAAAGTAGAAGTAGAAGTTTTAATGAATCAGGAATTAGAAGTTGCGGCATTTCCAGAAGAAGTAGAAGTTTCATTAAAACTAATTGAACCTGAAAAAGACAAACAGCCGATTAAGTTTTTAATGAAAAAAGTGAAACTTGATGGTGATGGTGCATTTCATGATAAAGCTAAAAAGAATAAGAAAGTCAATTTAGGAGGACCTTCAAAAACAAAAAAGAAAACCCACGGTTCTGTCAATCGAAATATGTTGAAAACGAGAGATAAGAAAAGAAAGGATAAGGATAAATAGATTTAAAAAGGTACTGAGTTTCTAAGATGCTAAGATTCTGAGGTTTCTTATTTTATAAAAGAGGGATGAGTTTTTTTTGAAACTCATCCCTCTTTTATATTTTAAACTTAGTCCCTTAGCACCTTAGAAACTCAGTACTTAAAAAAAGCTATATCTTAGTAAAAATCAATCCTACAGGTGAACACAGTTCAATCTTTTTTCCTGTATCAGTAAGCTTTCCGGTAGTTTTATCTCTTTTAAAAATAATTATATCATTTGTATATTGATGACCAACTAAAAGGTAATTTCCTGTTGGGTCAATGGCAAAATCTCTTGGGCCTTTTCCTAAAGTACTTTGCTGTTCAACTAATTCGATACTCCCATTTTTAAGAATTTTGTAAACTGAAATAGCATTGGCATCAACTCGGTCAGAAACGTATAAAAAGTTTCCGTCAGGTGAAATTTTTATCGCTGCAGCGCCAGTTCCGCCTGTAAATCCTTTTGGAAGAATACTTGTTTCGGCAAGAACCTTAAGATTTCCTGTTTTATCGTAACTAAAAGTCGTTAATGTAGCATCTAATTCTTGAATTAAATAGACAAATTTTCCGTCTTTGCTAAAAGTCAAATGTCTTGGTCCGCTTCCTGGCTTTACATCGACAGTACTTTTTAAAGTCAGCATTTCGTTCTTAGAATTCGGATTGTATTTGTAAATGAAAATTTTATCTAAACCTAAATCGTTCGATAAAACAAACTTTTTATCTGGAGAAAAAACTACCATATGCACGTGTGCTTTTTCTTGGCGCGCAACATTTGGTCCTTTTCCTTCATGCTGAATCAACTGTTGTACTGGTGTAATGCTTCCATTAGGACTCTTTTTAAAAACTACTATGCTTCCACCTGAATAATTCGCAACAATTACATTTTGACTGTCATTAATTAAATGACAAGGATCTGCACCCAATGCATCATTTTTATTTAAAAAAGTAAGCTTTCCGTTTGGCGAATTGTATCTAAAAGCACTTACAGTACTTTGAGTTCCGTTTTCGTTTACTGCATAAATAAATTTATTATCTGCTGAAACTGACAAATAACTCGGACTCAAAACGCCCTCAGAAGAATTCTTTAACTTAAATTCTCCCGAATTTGAATCGAATTCGTAAACGTAAATTCCGTCGCTCTTGCAGGTATTTGTGTAAGTTCCCACTAATAAATTAAATTTATTTTGGGCTTGTAAGTTTGTAAAAGCTAAAGCTGAAAAAAGCAGCATATATAATCTTTTCATAGTTTTTAATTGTTTTTTGAATACGCTAAAATACTCAATATTATCAATAGAAATTGCATTTTTTGTTATAAATGAATTTCCAAAAGTTACATATTTCAAACTATTTTTTTTCCTTTTTTAGCTATACAAGAAATATAACTTTATTTAATTTTATGCTTATAAAGACTAGCTTATAATCTCTTACATTACTTATATGGTTTAACTAAATATAATACAAGGTTTGAGTAAAAATTTGTATTTTTGACCAGTATCTACAAAACGTAGTGAAGTTAAATCGAAGCCAGAATGCATTTTAAACATCCCGAAATTCTATACTTTCTGTTTTTATTGATTGTTCCAATTTTGGTTCATTTATTTCAATTACGACGTTTCAAAACTTCCTATTTTACCAACGTCAAATTCTTAAAAGAACTCGCTGTTCAGACTCGTAAAAGTTCGAAAATCAAAAAACGATTATTGCTTGCTACTCGTTTATTACTGCTGACTTTTGCCATTATTGCTTTTGCACAGCCTTATTTTGAAGCCAAAGACAGCAAAAATGCCACAAACGAAATGTATATTATTCTAGATAATTCGTTTAGTATGCAGGCTAAAGGAAAAAAAGGTGAATTGCTAAAGCGTGCGGTTCAGGAATTATTAGAAAACACACCAGAAAACACTCAATTTTCGCTTTTAACTAATACCGAAAATTACTGGAATACCGATATTAAATCTTCGAAAGGCGCTTTGCAAAACTTAAAATACAGCGCAACTCCTTTTGAACTTTCATCGATTATGGCTAAGATTAAAGCGCATAAGTCAGCACATAAAAAAGATATTGTCATTATTACAGATGCTGTTGGTTTAGCAGAAAAAGATGTAAAAAACATTGATACAGAAGAAAAACCATATTTTATTATTCCGGAAGCCGAACAAAAAAACAACATTGCTGTTGACAGTGTTTTTATCAATCAGACTTTAGAGAATTTTTACGAAATAAGTGTTGCATTATCGGCCTATGGAGACGATTTTAAACCTATTTCAATGGCGCTTTACAATCAAAATAAACTGATAGCCAAAACAATTATTAATTTTGATTCGAAGAAAAAGAAAATCAATTTTACTATTCCGAAAGAAGCTTTTCACGGGTATGTAACCATTGAAGATAATGGACTGAATTATGATAATAAGCTTTATTTCAGTATTTCTAAATCTAAAAAAACAAATGTTATCAGCATTGGAGAACCTGAAAAAAGCAACTTCTTATCTCGAATTTATACATCGGCTGAATTCAATTACAACAATTACTCAATCAGCAGTTTAGATTACAATAGTCTAGAAAAACAAAATACTATTATTCTGAATGAATTAATCGAAGTTCCTCAAGCACTTCAAACTACTTTAAAAGCATTTGTTTCAAAAGGCGGTAATTTAGTTGTAATCCCTTCTGAGAAAAGTTCGATCTCAAATCTGAATTCATTTTTAGGAAATTTTGGAAAAGTTCAGTTTAATAATTTAAGAACCGACAGCAAATTAATTACCAAAATCAACTTTGATCATCCTTTATTTTCTGGTGTTTTTGAGAATAAAATTACGAATTTTCAATATCCTAAAACGAGCAGTTCATTTGCTATTTCTACTCCATATCCAGCAGTTATATCGTATGAAGATCAAAGTGTATTTGTAACTTCAATTCAGAATCCAGTTTCTGGAATTACAGTATTTTCAGCACCAATTAACAGTGAAAATTCAAATTTTCAGCAATCGCCATTAATTGTTCCGCTGTTTTATAAAATGGGACAAAACAATCAGAAAACAGGTGTAAACGCATTAACGATTGGCAATAATCAACCTTATTTTGTTGATGTTTTACTGACAAAAGACGCAATTTTAGAAGTAAAAGGAAATGATGATTCGTTTATTCCGATTCAGCAAATATTAAATAATAAAGTAAAATTGACATTTAATGATTTCCCTGAAACAGCTGGAAATTATAGTATTTATGACAAAAAAGAATGGGTTGAAAATCTGAGTTTTAATTATAAACGAAGCGAAAGTGATTTGAGTCAAGTAAATACAAATGTAGTTTCAGATTTTAAAACTGCAGATACCATTTCGACCATTTTCAACACCTTACAAACTGAGCGAACTGACAGCCAAATTTGGAAATGGTTTGTTATCTTTGCTCTGTTATTTTTAGCATTAGAAATGGCAATTATAAAATTTGTAAAATAGAATTCGCGTTTGTTTAACGTATTTTACTTTTTACAAAAATCATTTTACGACAAAAAAATATCTACATATGAAAATAATCATCAAAAGCGCCAAAATTATCGACTCGAAAAGTCCGTTTCATAACCAGACCGTTGATCTTTTAATTGCAGATGGTTTAATAGAAAAAATAGGCGTTTCACTTCCAAACGGTGAGGCAGAAATTGTACGATTCGATGATCTTCACATTTCTCAAGGCTGGTTTGACACCAGCGTTTCATTTGGAGAACCAGGTTACGAAGACCGGGAAACCATTGCAAACGGATTGAATGTTGCCTCAAAAAGTGGTTTTACAGCAGTTGCATTACAGCCAAATTCCTTCCCTGTTATTGATAATCAGTCTCAAGTAAATTTTGTAAAAAACAAAGCAAACGGTTTTGCCACAGAAATTTTTCCAATTGGCGCGCTAACCAAAGCCAGTGAAGGAAAAGATATGGCAGAGCTATACGATATGAAAAAAGCCGGAGCAATTGCTTTCGGTGATTATAATAAAAGTATTGACAATGCTAATCTGCTAAAAATAGCATTGCAATATGTTCAAGATTTTGATGGATTGATAATTGCTTATTCACAAGATCCAAACATAAAAGGAAATGGAGTTGCCAACGAAGGAATTGTTTCAACAAGATTAGGCCTAAAAGGAATTCCGAACTTAGCAGAAGAACTACAAATTTCAAGAAACTTATTCTTATTAGAATACACTGGCGGAAAACTTCATATCCCGACAATTTCTACAGCTAAATCAGTTGAATTAATTAGAGAGGCCAAAGCAAAAGGCTTAAACGTAACAGTAAGCGCCTCTGTACATCATTTGGTTTTAACCGATGAAAAATTGGAAGGCTTTGATACTCGATTTAAAGTAACACCGCCATTGCGAACTGAAGTTGACCGACAAGCTTTATTAAACGGAATTGCTGACGGAACTATTGATATGATTACTTCAGATCATAACCCAATTGATATTGAATTCAAGAAAATGGAATTTGATACCGCTAAAAACGGGACAATTGGTCTTGAAAGTGCTTTCAGCGCATTATTAACGGTTTTGCCACTAGAAACTGTCGTAGCTAAATTAACTTCGGGAAGAATTGTTTTTGGTCTTGAAAAAAATATAATTGAAGAAGGCGGAAAAGCGAACTTCACATTTTTTACTCCGGATGGAAAATCAACTTTTACAAAAGAAAACATACTTTCAAAATCTAAAAACTCAGCTTTTTTAGGAACTGAAATAAAAGGTTCTGTTTACGGAATTTTAAATCAAAATCAACTTGTTATCTCTAAATAATTACAATGAATAATTCAATCGAAGAGGGAAAATCTATCGCAATTACCAGTTATATTTTAATAATTGGAGTACTGATTGCAATGTCGATGAACTCTGAAAATAAAAATAGTTTTGCTTCTTTTCATATTCGTCAGGCGCTAGGATTGTCTTTGACGTTTATTTCTTTTGGAGCTATAATCAGCAATTTTGACAGTTTTTTTATAACTTTTCCAATGTGGATTTGTATTTCAATTCTTTGGACTTATGGAATTTTTACTGCTATTCAAGGACAAACAAAGCCAATTCCGTTAGTTGGAGAATTATTCCAAAAATGGTTTAAAAAGATTGGCTAATCTTTTAAATTTCAATTAAAAAATTCCAAATTCCAAATTCGGAAAATTCACAATTCACAATTCACAATTAAAAAATGAATCTATCTTTAGAATATAAAATACAAGAACCAAAAGTTATTTTAGATAAAAATCCTGTGTTGCTTTTATTACACGGATATGGCAGCAATGAGGCTGACTTGTTTTCGTTTGCAACAGAACTTCCTGATAATTATTATATTGTTTCAGCACGCGCACCTTATGATTTGCAATATGGCGCTTATGCTTGGTACGCGATCAATTTTGATGCTGATCAGAACAAATTTTCAGATAACGAACAAGCAAAAACTTCTCGCGATTTAATTGCCACTTTCGTAGATGAATTAGTTGCAAATTATCCGATTGACGCTAATAATGTGACTTTAGTTGGCTTTAGCCAAGGTTCTATTTTGAGTTATTCTGTTGCACTTTCTTATCCTGAAAAAATTCAGAGAGTTGTGGCAATGAGCGGTTACTTTAATGAAGAAATTATCAAAGAAGGTTTTGAGAAAAACGATTTCAAAAACCTAAAAATATTCGCGTCACACGGAACTGTAGATCAGGTTATTCCAATTGACTGGGCAAGAAAAACGCCTGCTATTTTAGAAAAATTAAATATTCCAGTTACTTATAAAGAATATCCTGTAGGTCACGGCGTAGCGCCGCAAAATTTCTTTGATTTTAAGAATTGGCTCGCTTTGTAGTTCTCAATTTTCGGTATTCAGTCGCAGTTTTCAGTTTGTTTGAGACTGAAAACTGCGACTGAAGACTGTAAACTATAAACTATTTCCCCGTATAAATAATCTTCCCGTCTTTTTTCAGGACATATCCTTTCCAAGGAATTAACTCCCAATCGCCGTTAACCCACGAATCGCCTTCAGATTTTCTTTCTAAAATAATAGATTCTTTTTGAGTATCCAGAAAAAGTTCTGCTTTATTTCCTTCGAAAATTACGTATGATGCAGTAGTGTATGTTTTTCCGTCATCAAAGTGAGACAATTTTGTGCCTTCAAACACACGTATGCATTCTTTTTTAAGAGTTGACCAAGTATAGCCAGCAGATGCTTTACAACCGTGAGAATCGGCATCTGCTCCTACAACAGTTTCTTTTACTGGCTCTCTCGGAATTGTATTTACATTTTCTTGAGAAACTCTTTTGGCGCAGGAAAACGCGCTCGCTATAATCAAAAACAAAAACATCTTTTTCATAATCCTATCTATTTAATTTTAATCAAAAAAAAATAGGATTAAAAAATCCTATTTTTGATATAACCAAGTTTGGTTAACTTCAAAAGTAATACTTTCATCATCATTAACAAAGTATTTTAACAAGACTTCTCCCCATAATTCACCATTGCTGTAATCTGCAATGATCCATCTGTGGTTTAAAATTTTCACTTTATTAATGATAAATTTACTAGCGCCAATTTTATCCTGACCCGTATAAGGATTTCCGTTTGGATTTGAATTTAGATCTAATAATTTTTCAGTTACAACCGGAATCAATTTTTCGTATAAAATGACTTTACCGCCAGAAGCACTGTTATCAAAATAATTTTGTGCATTTTCGTTATGTTCTAAAGAAAAATAATTGGCATCAGCTAATTGAGTTTTCACTAAATTGATGCTATCTCTCAGTTTCTTAGTCGTTTTATCATATCTTTCCTGTCCAAATTTCACTTCATTACTGTAAAACATATAGGTAAAAACATTCATTAATATCGCAAGGATAAAAAGATAAAGCATTAAGGATTTTTTCATTTTTGTGGTATAATTAAATTGTAATTTCTAAATTATCATAAGCCAAGAAAACATTTTTAGGCAACTTCTTTTGCACCTCTTCATGAAAGCCCAAAACGTGGCTGATATGCGTTAAATAGGCTACTTTTGGCTTGACCAAATTTATAAAATCGAGGGCTTCCTGCAAATTAAAATGTGTATCATGCGGTTCTACGCGCAAAGCATTCACAACCAGAACCTTTAGGTTTTTTAATTTTTCAACTTCAGCTTCTTCAATTGTTTTTACATCTGTCAAATAAGCAAAATCATCTATTCTATAACCAAAAACCTGTAAATCGCCATGCATTACATTAATTGGAATAGCTTTTTTGTCGCCAACAGCAAAAGTTTTATTATTTTGAACCTCAATTGTTTTAACGCTTGGTGCGCCTGGATATTTGTTTACAGTTTCGAAAACATATTCAAAACGGCGCTTAAGATTATCAATTACACGCTGGTGCGCGTAAACTGGAATTTCACCTTGACGGAAATTAAACGGACGAATATCATCTAAACCTGCAGTGTGATCTGCATGTTCGTGAGTAAACAAAATAGCATCGAGATGCCTGCATCCGCATGAAAGCATTTGCTGTCTGAAATCAGGCCCACAATCGATTACATATGAGTGATCGTCCCACGTAATCCAGATGGAAACGCGGAGCCTTTTGTCCTTAGCATCAGTGCTTTTGCAAACAGGATGATCGATTCCGATAATCGGAATACCTTGGGAAGTACCAGTACCTAAAAAATATACCTTCAATTGAACTTATTTTTTTTACAAAAATAGGATTATTTCTCTTTCATTAGAAGCCTAATTTGCTAACTTTGTAACAAATCTATTTAAAATAAAATGGGTACAGAAATAAAACTCAAAGGTGACAAGGTCATCGAACAGATTCCTTCTATAAAAGACAAAGCGTTACGCATTAATTTAAACGAGAATATTTACGGAACATTTGCTGAAATTGGTGCTGGACAAGAAACAGTTAGGCATTTTTTCAGATCCGGAGGTTCATCGGGAACAATTGCAAAAGCAATGTCTGCCTATGACAAAGATTTTAGTGATGCCGTTTATGGCATCGAAGGGGACGGAAGATATGTTACCGAAAACCGACTAAAAAAGATGCTTACGTTTGAAGGTGAATTGATCGAAGAACGTTTAAGCCGAGAAAAACACCCTAATAAACTTTTCTTCAGCTACGCCAATACAGTAGCAACAATAGATTTTGCCAAACAATTTAAAGGTCACGGCTGGGTCGGAATTAGATACCAAATAGAACCTGACGAAGCTTATAACGAAATTATTCTACACATTCGTTTTAAAGAAACTGACGCAAGACTTCAACAAGAAACACTAGGGATTTTAGGTGTAAACTTAATTTACGGTGCCTTTTACAAATACAACGATCCAAAACGATTACTTCGTTATTTATACGATCACTTAGATAAAGACCAACTCGAAATCGATACTATTAACTTCTCAGGACCACGTTTTGCTGATGTTGATAATCGTTTAATGAGTTTGCAATTGGTTAAAAACGGAATGACAGATGCCGTAATGTTTAACCCTGACGGGAAAAATGTTCTGCCTGCAGCTGTTTTGTACAAAAAAAATCTTCTTGCTTTTAGAGGAAGTTTCCGTCCGGTTACGAATGTAAATCTTGATATGTACGAGAAATCTTTAAAGATGTTTCTCGAAGAAAATAAAGTAGAAAAAGACAATACTCTAGTCGTTTTTGAAATTACACTTTCGAATTTACGTTCAGATGGTGAGATTGACGAACGCGATTTTATGGACAGAGCTGAATTACTTTGTTCTTTAGGCCAAACTGTAATGATTTCGAATTTTCAGGAATACTATAAAGTGGTTGAATATTTTTCTAATTATACTAAAGCCAGAATGGGATTGGCAATGGGAGTAAATAATTTAGTTGATATTTTTGACGAGAAATACTACCGTCATTTAAGTGGTGGAATTCTAGAAGCTTTTGGAAAATTATTCTACAGAGATATGAAAGTATTTTTATATCCGATGTTGGGCGATAATGGCGAAGTTATTACATCAGCTAATTTGAAAGTACATCCGAGAATGAAGGAATTGTATAAATTCTTTAAGTTCAACGGAAAAGTAGTTGACATTGTAGATTACAACCCTAATATATTAAACGTATTCTCTCGTGAAGTACTAAAAATGATCAGTCAGGGAAAAACAGGCTGGGAACCAATGCTTCCGTCTGGGGTTGCGGAAATCATAAAAGAACATCATCTTTTTGGATATCATCCGCAAAAGGAATTGGAACAAAACGCATAAAAAAAGTCCCAATTAAGGGACTTTTTTTTGTTTCAAGTTTTTTTTGTTTCAGGTTTCACGTTCTGAACTTAATAACAAATTAACCGCAAAGCACGCTAAGTCTTTGTGACATACTAAGTTTATAAAACACAAAGTTCGCAAAGCTTTGTGTTGATTTAGCTTTGCGAACTTTGTGTTTTATAAACGCCATGGATAAAAAAAACTTGGCGTACTTTGCGGTAAAATCTACTCAGCTTGTAACCTGAAGCAAAAAATTATTTCAAAATCTGAGCTGCGTGTTCTTTAGTTTTTACTTGCGAGATTACTTCATCAATGATTCCGTTTTCATCGATTACGAAAGTAGTTCTGTGAATTCCATCGTATTCTTTTCCCATGAATTTTTTTGGTCCCCAAACACCAAATGCATTGATTACCGATTTATCTTCATCTGCCAATAATGGAAAAGGAAATTCATATTTATCTTTAAATTTTAATTGTGCTTTCTGGCTGTCGGCACTCACGCCTAAAAGTTCATAATTATTCTCTTTAAAACGCTCAAAATTGTCTCTTAAGTCACAAGCTTCTGCAGTACAGCCTGGTGTACTTGCTTTTGGATAAAAGAAAACAACTAGTTTCTTTCCGGCATAATCTGCCAGTTTATGCGTTTTTCCGTCTTGGTCTACTCCTGAAAAATTTGGTGCTTTATCACCTTTTTGCAATGTTGTCATTTTTATTTAGATTGTTAGATTGTTTAGACTTCTTAGACTTCTTAGATTTCTTAGATTGTTAGATTGTTAGATTTAGGATTACGCATAAAAGTATAGTTTAATTACAATTGACATTTCACATTTCACATTTCACACTTCACATTTCACATTTCGCAATTGACAATTACCATTGCCCCAGATTGTAGTGAAAACCCCGGAATTGTGACAGCTTACATTTTTTGCATTAAAAAAGCGACCGGCGGAAGCTCTTTTTAATACTTAAAAATGTTGCTGTTGCAATGAGGAGTTGAAACGAAAAGCTGGATTAGGCACATCATTAAAATTATACTATTTTTACGGGATTAAAAATACGGAAATGAATAAAGAAGCTCGCGTACAATTTGTTATAAATACGTTAAAAGAACTCTATCCTACTATACCTGTACCACTTGATCATAAAGATCCTTACACATTATTAATTGCGGTTTTGCTTTCTGCGCAATGCACAGATGTACGTGTGAACCAAATTACGCCTCTTTTATTTGCAAAAGCAGATAATCCGTATGATATGGTAAAAATGTCGGTTGAAGAAATTAAGGAAATCATTCGTCCGTGTGGTTTGTCTCCAATGAAATCTAAAGGAATTCATGGTTTATCAGAAATTTTAATCGAAAAATATAATGGTGAAGTACCTCAGAGTTTTGAAGCTCTTGAATCTTTGCCAGCTGTTGGACACAAAACCGCGAGCGTTGTCATGTCTCAAGCTTTTGGGGTTCCTGCTTTTCCAGTAGATACTCACATTCACAGATTAATGTACAGATGGAATTTATCAAACGGAAAAAATGTAGTGCAGACCGAAAAAGATGCTAAGCGATTATTTCCAAGAGAAATTTGGAACGATCTACATTTACAAATTATTTGGTACGGACGTGAATATTCGCCTGCAAGAGGCTGGAGTTTAGACAAAGATATTATTACGAGAACAATCGGGAAAAAATCTGTTATAGAAGAAGCTGCTAAAAAGAAAATCTAGCAGCTTCTATATTTTTCTTACATACCTCCTTTTAAGGCATTGTATTCATTTTTCATATCGAGCGATCTATAAATACCTAAGAGCGATTTTATAGCATCTTCATTTTTGGGTTCGATGGTCAGTGCCTGTTTCAAAATTGGAATAGCACTTTTTAAGACTTCATTTTTTTTAGCATCCAATATATCATATTCCTTCATTTCTTTAGGGCTGTTTCCAAGCATTGCCATTTGATCAACCAAAGCTTTTTTCATTTGTATTTTTACATAAGCCAGATTAATGTAACAGTCAATACAATTTTGATTTAGCTGCAGTGCCTCATTATAATATTTTTCTGCATTTGCAAAATCATTTCGCTCTAGATATGAAAAAGCTAAGTTTCCTAAAATTTCTGGTTTTTTTGAAGGCGGAGATACAGTTCTAGGCTTCTCATAGAGACCCGCTTTTACATTTGACTCTCTGGCACTTACAGACATAAAAGATTCTTCTACTTTTGTTTTTTTGTTGGTGGCATAATACACAACTCCTTTACCAGAATAATTTATTTTTTTAAGTTCCTCATAATATTTAATTGCAGCGACATAGTCTTTTCCTGTTAAGGAAGCAGTTGCAGCATTAAACAAGTTTAGAGTGTCTTTTTTATCAAACAAGTATACTTCATAACTCTTATCTGCGCTTTCTTTAAATTTTCCGCCTTGATAATCATTATAAGCTCCATCAACCAATTTAGATTTCATTTCTTTTAAAGCTAAATTTGCTTTCACAGCGTATCTGTAAATACGGGAATCATTTTCATATAAGAGTACATCTTGAAATGAACTGATTGCAGTAGTAAAATTAGCTGCAGCATCTATATTTTTAGAAGCTAAGTCTTTATAAACATTTCCTTTTAAGAAAAAGTAATCTGTTTTTACATCATCTGGTGCGTTTAGAATCTGATATTCTATTTTCTTTAAAATGGCAGCTGCCTCTTGAGATTTTCCTTTATCGTAGTTAGACTGCGCCTCTTTTATTTCATCTTTTTGAGCAAATGCTCCGATAGTAATCAATAGCAGGATTGATAATATCTTAATTTTCTTTTTCATTTTATCAGTTAGGTTTGGTTGTTAAATGATTTGATGGTTATTTGGGAGGGACTTGCAGAAGATTAAAGCCTAGAATTAATTAATTTTTTTTTTTAAGCAAAACTTACAGTAAAATCAGCTTATTTCTTTCCTTTAAAAGAATTTGCAAAATCCACTCTTTATGCCTTTGATCTTATTTTTTAGATTAAGACAGACAACAAACGAAACAAAATAAATAGGGGTAGTTTTTCTCCATAAATCATTTAGTTATTTAGTTAAACATCAATTTTATAAAAATTATTAATATTCTACAAATCGAATGAATTTTAATAAATAAAACTCTTATTCTTCGATTTAACTGAATAAACAATTACTTTTTAACTAAAATAAAATTAATTATTGAATAACAAAATAAAATATAGTCAAAACATGAAATTTTAACAATATCTAGCGGAAAACTGCCCAAAATCCTTATAAAAAAGATATTTTAATGCAGAAGAAAAAACTTACTTTAAAGTTAGTGAATAAAAAAACTCACTATTCATATTAAAATACGAATAGTGAGTTTTTTAAACCAAAACGACCATTTGGTTTTCTTTAGAAAACATCCGACCAATAGCAGCGGGGTGTTTTAATTAGCTATAATTTCAAAACTTTTATCTTCAATTTTCACAATTGTTAATGCTTGTGAATAATTTAATAAAAAAGAAACGACTTCTTTTTTAGGTTTTAAGTTCTTAGAAGCTAATGCTTTTTTAGAGTAAATTTTCGCCATACTGTAAATAAGTTATATTTAGTATAACGAGCTAATACTCAAAATAGTATTAATTGGTTAAAATAATTTGATGTTTATCAATTATTTTTCTCAAATTCATTAATGCATAACGCATTCTTCCTAATGCTGTATTGATGCTAACGTCTGTTAGTTCAGAGATTTCCTTGAAACTCATGTCTTGATACATACGCATTACCAATACTTCTTTTTGATCTTCTGGAAGTTCTTCGATTAGCTTTTTTAAGTCAATCTCTACCTGATCTACGATCATTTTGCCTTCAATTGTCAACGAATCGTCAGACATTATAGAGAAAATCGAAAACTCTTCGGTTTCTCTGTACATTGGCATTTTTTTGGTTTTACGGAAGTGATCTACAATTAAATTGTGAGAAATACGCATAACCCAAGGCAAGAATTTGCCTTCTTCGTTATATGAATTACTTTTTAAGGTTTTAATCACCTTAATGAAAGTGTCTTGAAAAATATCGTTTGAAATATCTCTATCAGCAATCTTTGAATATATGAATCCATATATTTTAGACTCGTGCCTTTTAATTAATGTCGAAAGCGCTGTTTCATTGCCATCGATGTAATTTTTTACTAATAGAGCGTCTGGAATATGCAGATCAGCCATAATACTACTTTTTTAGGTTCTATAATTTGGAGTAATTTTTCTAAAAAGTAATTTTATTGTATAGGCGTATCTTTTTTTGAGTATGTTAATATTGTGACCAAATTTAACAAATTATTATTTTAAAAAGCAAATAAAATCGACATTAATTAACAATAAAATCTAAAAATTTGTAAGCAAAACTTAAATTTCATCGATTAAGTGCGTTAAAACATCAAATAAATAAAATATTTTTAGATGCAAAAAAAAGACATAAATAACTTACAATTAAACAATTAAGTCATTTATATCTTCTTTTTCACGTCTTTTTTATTGATACACTCGAACGTAATCTACAAAGTATTTTTGAGGCAAAATTTTATCATCTACTTCTGGGCCTCCAAAATTTCCTCCAATAGCTAAATTCACAATAATATAAAATGGCTTATTAAAAGGCCAGGTATCTTCATTTTTTACTGGCGGATTAAATGTATATGCCAATGTTTTATCAACATAAAAGTCTATTTTATCTTTTGTCCACTCGATTGCATATACATGATATCCTTCTTCAATATCAGGAAATGATGTTCTTTTTGTATTGATTGTATTGCCGTGACTGTCTTGTGTATGCAGTGTCGTGTAGACCATGTGAGGATCTCTGCCAATATATTCTAAAATATCTATTTCACCTGTTTTAGGCCAATATACTTCATCAATATTTGCACCTAACATCCAGAATGCCGGCCACAATCCATGGCCAATTGGCAATTTAGCCCGAGCTTCGATTCGGCCATACAGGAACTCTTTTTTGCCTTTTGTGGTAATTTTGGTCGATGTGTATTTATTTCCGTCTTTTTTGGCTTCTATAACTAAATTTCCATCTTTAAATTCGTGATTTTCTTTAGTATAAATTTGTCTTTCATTATTTCCGAAACCGCAAAGATCAGGACAGCCATCTCCAACTTCAAAATTCCAATCCTTCTCATTTAATTCTTTTTTATTGAAATTTTCTTCCCAGACTAATTTCCTTTTCACTTTTTGTGCGAAACAAAAACTGCTTATCAATAGTAGTATAATTACTTTTTTCATTGTCTTCTTAAATTACATAAAAACAAGAAGGCCAGCCTAAATCTGACCTTCTCATTTCATTCTTACTAATTAATTTATAATCTATTGATATACTCTGACATAATCAATCTCCATTGAAGACTGTGTAAAAGCTGCATCAATATTGCCACCAAAAGTACCTCCCATAGCCACGTTCAAAATCAAAAAGAAGTCACTATTAAAAGGCAAAGAACCGTCATTAGGAACTGAGTGAATCAGATCTTCATCGACATATATTTTTACTGAAGCTGGACTCCAAATCGTTTTATAAACATGAAATTCTGTTGAAACATTCGGAATCGTTTTAGAACCTGTATTTGCATTTCCTGCTGAATGTCCAGGATAATGAAGAGTTCCGTGAATCAAATTTTGGCTGTTTCCTACGTGTTCCATAATATCTATTTCACCGCACGCTGGCCACGCTTTTGTTGCATAATTTTGTCCCAGCATCCATATTGCAGGCCAAGTTCCTGCACCAATCGGCAATTTGGCACGAACCTCAACTTTTCCGTAAGTAAAGGCAAATTTAGCATCTGTTTTTAATCGTGCTGAAGAGTAATCTGCACCTCCAGAAGCTTCTTTTTTAGCTGTAATTTTTAGATTTCCGCCTTGTACAATTACATTCGTCGCGGCGTTGGTGTAATTTTGTTTTTCACTATTTCCCCAGCCATTATCTCCTCTGCCTAAATCATAACTCCATTTTGTGGCGTCAGGCGCTCCATCTGTATTAAACTCATCTGACCAAACTAACTTACTATAATCCGTTACTGGATTTTGAGTTGGTTTTGTAGTCGTAAAAATATGATACCACGCTAATGCTGGATTTCCTCCCATAACAGCTCTAACCACCATTCTATTGGCTGTAATTGACAAGATTTCATATGAACTCTGTCCAATATAATACCCCATAAAGCCACCATCAGAGAAATTAATAGTTGTTCCTCTTGTTTGTGTCGTATGATCTGGATTTGCCATTACAACTGATTCTGAAGGACTTAATGAAACTGATTTTTTACCAGCCGTATTGTATGTCAAACAAGCATCAGAACCTGAATTTCCTCCTCCTACGCTTTCAAAAGCAGCGTTAAAGAAAGTTGCTCCGCCATTATTTAGTTCAAATTTAAGCTGATCTCCATCTAGAGAGAAAGTCAATACGTTTTCGTATAAACAGCTGCTTGACGGCGACCCCGCTTTTTCAAAAGGACCAGCAGAATAATAATTTGGATAATAATTTTTACTAGCGTCATTATCATTTTGCCCCACTCCTAAATGTCCTGGCTCAGATGCAGACCAATACCATTTTTTAGATGTTCCGCCGGTTAAAAATGCAACTGCTTCAGCATCACTAAAGTTACTAACTACCTCAACATCGATTGTTGTATTGGTTGCAACACCGCCTTTTCCGGTTGCAATTACGGTTACTGTATACTTGTTAAGTCCTGTTTTGGTAAAACGTTTTGTAAATACACCGCTTGGAGCATTTTCTGAAGTACCATCAGTAAATACATATTTGTATGAAATGGCATCATCTGCTGCTGCTGTAAATTTTACCATTCCTGATCCGTCTCCATTTGGAGCAGTGGCAGTTTTTCCAACAATCTCGGCAGTCACTTTAAGATTGGTTGGCGAATTTATATCGCCGAATGCAAAATCATCTTTCTGACAGCTTACTGTCAAAAGAATAGTCAGCATCATTATTATATTTAGAATTATTTTCTTGTTCATGATTTCGAATTTTTAGTTGGATTGTTTAATGTCATCAAAATAGTAGGTTTTCCCTGTGCCGTTAACTCCAAAGTCAAAAAACACAACTACTCTCTGAAACTGATTGGCCGTTGTGGCTCCATCAAAATCAAATGTGAGCTCTTCCCAGCCATTTGCAACTGTCGAGGTGGCATCTACTTCTTTATTAATAGAACTGTCTGCAAAATTTTCAAGTTTTAACTTGACTACAATTCCGGCCTGAGGCGACCACACTTTTAATTTTAATTTTTTGAAAGAAGAAAAATTAAGCGGCGCTGCCAATTCAATAAAAGATCCAGCCCAAACTTCAGAACCATTTCCTTTTGTTAAGGCACCTACTTTTGCTGAAGTATTAATTCCTGTTTTATCTGGATTATCAGCTAATACAGAATTTGCTCCTCCAAAACTTGTAAACTTATATACCAAAGTAGAGGATTCAAAAGTCAATGGTAATTTTACCGTTTCTACACCAGAAGTCAATTGAATATCATCAAAATAATAATCAGCTCCAGTTCCATTCGTTCCAAAATCAAAGAAAACCACTAATCTTTGGTAATTTTTCGCATTATCTACTGCAGAGAAATCAAAAGTCAAATCTTCCCAGCCGTTTGCAACTGTATTAGTTACATCTACTTCTGTATTAATGTCTGGATTTGTTAAGTTCTCTAATTTCATTTTTACAACAATTCCCGCTTTTGGTGACCAAGTTTTGATTTTGATTTTTTTCAAAGTTGAAAAATCAATCGGAACTCCCAATTCTATAAATGATCCAGCCCAAACTTCAGAACCAGCATTTTTAGTTAATTTAGCCACTTTTGCGCTCGGATTATTTTCTCCAACACTCGGATTATTTGCTACAACTGTATTAGCTCCGCCAAAATTGGTAAAAGCATAATTAAGTGTAGGAGACTCAAAATCTACTGGCAATAATACAGGATTAGAGATCGTAATAGATTCTTCATAAGTTGTTTTAGCTGCGCCGCCACTCAAAGCAATAACTTTTACTTTATAAGTTCCCACGTTTGCATACGTATGTTTTATCGTTTCACCCTCCATAAAATTAACTGGAGTTTCATTGGCAGTTTCTCCAAAGAAAACCTGAAAATACGTTTCAAAATTTGCTTTCGCAGTAACGGTCGCTGAAAAATTATCACCCAAAACATGTGCTAATGTTGCCTGCAGATTTGTTGGTGCTAAAAACGAAACCATTACATCCTGAGTTGTTTCAGTTGTTTTTCCGTTAATTCCCATCGCGATAATTTTAGACTTGTAAACACCTTCTTTATAAGTGTGTGTCGTAGTGCCGCCTGGTGAAAAATAATCTGATTCTGGAGATCCGTCTCCGTAATTTATTTTGTATTGCGTAACGCCTTCGCCTTTAGGTAAAAAAGTAACCTTACCTGAATTATCTTGTGTTATCGTTGTCAAAGCAGATACGTTGGCCGGTGCACTTACACCGCCTAAATCTATATTGCCGCTTTCTTCGCTTGCACAACCTAAAAAGAGTATCAAGACGAAAAGACTTATAATAAAATGTATTTTTTTCATAATAGTGTTTTTTAATATCCAGGGTTTTGTTGCCAGTTTCCGTTTGCGAATTGAATTTCTTCAATTGGAAGCGGAAATAATTCGTTTTTATTAGCTGTAAAACCCGCTATTTTTCCAACTGCTTTTCCAGTTCTTACTAAATCAAAGAAACGGTGTCCTTCTCCAAAAAGTTCTACTCTTCTTTCTGCCCAAATAAAATCAGTCAATGCTGCTCCAGAAGCTGAAATATCATGGTTATTGTCGCCAAAAGCACGTCTTCTGACTGCATTTAAATAGGTTTTAGCTTTTGCATCGTCTATTGCTCCACGATTGTAAGCTTCTGCTGCCATAAGTAAGACATCAGCATAACGAATTGCTCTGTAATTGTTTGGATTTGTTAAGTTTAAATCTCCAGCTGCACTTGCACTTCTTTTTCTAGGAAGGTATTTTCTATTGAAGAAACCAGTGTCTTCATTTCCTTTTCCGTAGCTCACGCCTTTTCCTCCATCAAATGAAGAATTGGCTGTCGCCCAAGCTGCAATATCTAATATAGCAACATCTTTACGCTTGTCTCCTACTTCAAATGCATTTACACCTTCCTGAGTTGGAATATTAAAACTAAATCCAGAAGAAAATAACGGACCTGAATAATTTCTTATACCGCTAAAACCAACTGCAACGTTCCCTTCAGAACATTGAAGACATCCAAAACCAGCTCCTTCTACATCTGTATACTGTACTTCAAAAACAGATTCGGGACCGTTTTCTCCATCTAACTCAAACATGGCGTTATAATCTGCCTGAAGCGAATATTTACCAGAAGTAATTACACCGTCTAGAGCAGTTGCAGCCTGCGTAAATTTATTTTGATACAAATAAGCTTTTCCTAATAAAGCCAAAGCTGCACCTTTAGTTGCTCTTCCTTTTTGAGATGCTGTTGGAGATAAATTAGCTGCAGCAAAAATTAAATCAGCTTCAATAGAAGCATACACTTCTGCGACTGAAGAACGTGCTATCGTTTTTTCATCTCCAATTTTAAATCTAGCATCTCCTTTCATCGGGATTCCACCAAACCATTTCACTAACTCAAACTGGTAATATGCTCTCAGAAAACGTGTTTCTGCAATTAGCTGGTTTTTTCCCTCAAAATCGGTTTTATCTTTAAACTCAAGAATATAATTAGCTCTTTGAACGCCTGCAAACATCCAATTCCAGATATCTCTTAAATTGCTGTTTACAGGAGTGTGAATCATGTCGTCTATTTGCTGAAAACCAATAACATCTGTTGGACTTTCTCCTCCTGCCAATGTATTGTCTGATGCAATTTCGCCCAGCAAAACATTTACGTAAGAAGATTGAAGCAAATCGTAAGCAGCAATTAATGCCTGATCATAATCGGCTTTTGAATTGAAATAATTTTCAGAATCTATCGAATATTCTGGTGTAGGATCTACAAAATCATCTGAACAAGAAATACTTATTGTCGAGAACAAAATGATTGTTATAATGGTTGTAAATAAATATTTTTTCATTTTAATTGAAATTAAAAATTAATGTTTAAGCCCAATAAATAAGTTCTTGGAACAGGATAAAACCCATAATCGATTCCGCCTCCAATTGGGTTACCGTTTGAAGCGCCTGGATCAAAACCTTTATATTTTGTAAAAGTGTAAAGATTGTTTACACCTGTATAAAAGCGAACTTTTGTCATACCGGCTTTTTGAGCAACTTGAGAATTCAAACTATACCCTAATTGAATATTTTGAATTCTGAAGTAAGAAGCATCTTCGACAAAATAATCAGAGAAAACATTATTTGCTGTAGCGCCAGTTGTTACTCTAGGAGTTGTATTAGTTGATCCTTCTCCTGTCCATCTGTCTAAAACATAATTTAAACGATTGGCGTCAGATAATGTTCTTTCGTAGTTGCGTACCATATCATTGCCAACTGAAGCAAATGTGTAAACAGCAAAATCTAAATTTTTATAATTTAGCTGCATATTGAAACCCATTGTTGCATTTGGAATTGGATCTCCAATATTGGTTCTGTCTTTTGCATCTAAAACACCGTCACCATTATTATCGACATAACGAATATCGCCTGGTGCAGCATTTGCTCCTAAAGCAATTTGAGAAGGGTGTGCATCGACTTCGGTTTGATTCTGAAAAATTCCATCGGTTTTATATCCGTAAAAATATCCCATTGGTTTTCCTATTTCCATACGTGCCGGAGCTGGCTGTCCTACTCCAAAAGCACCGCTTTCTATAAATCCTGTTCCGTTGTTTACTTCTAAAACTTCATTTTTAAGGAAAGTAACATTGTATCCTACACTCATTGTAAAATTATCTGAGAATCTTTCTTTGTAATCAATCGCAAATTCAACACCTGAATTTCGAACGCTTCCTGCATTTAAAGTTGGAGAACTTGCACCCGGTGCACCTGTTCCATTAATTCCTGATACCGGAATATTCTGAATTAATAAATCGCTTCTTGTATCAATAAAATAATCTGTAACGATAGAAACTTTATCATTAAAAAGTCTTAAGTCTAAACCAACATCAAATTTCTTTGCTTCTTCCCATTTTAAATCCGGATTTGGCACTTGTCCAGTTGCAGTTCCGTTTACTAAAGTACCGTCAAAAACATAAGTTGCTTCTCCGGTTAAAAGTCCCAGATAACCGTAATTCGGAATTTGGTCATTTCCTAAAGTTCCGTAGCTGGCTCTTAATTTTAAAAAGTTGATTGTTTTTGATTCTCCAAAGAAACCTTCATCTGAAACTACCCAGCCTCCTGTGAAAGAAGGAAAATAACCCACTTTGTTTCCAGGACCGAATTTAGTAGAAGAATCACGGCGAATCATAGCTGATAATAAATACTTTCCTTTATAATCATATTGCAGTCTTCCAAAATAAGAAAGCCTCCTTTGATCGTAAACATAAGCGCTATTACTTAAAGCTTCGGATATTCCTTTTGTTAATGAAATATCTGCAAATTGCCAAGAATTATTTGGAACATCATAACCGGTTGCAAAAAGTCCATTGCCCCATTCTTTAAAAATAGTAGTTCCAAGTGTTCCTACAATATTATGGTTTTCGGCAATTTTTGCGGTATAAGTTCCAAAAAGGTCAAATGAATAATTATTATCATTTACAGCTCCCTGTGTTACAGAACTTCTTTGAACATCAAAAACTTTTCCACCATAGCTTATTTGCTGTGCAAATGTTTTAGATTCGCTGTTCGAAGTATTAAAACCAATTGCACTAGAAAGTACAAATCCTTTAAAGAGTTTGTAATCTAAACCAAAATTTCCGTTGATTTTTTTGTAATTGTAATCGTTATAAGTATTAGCAATCTGAGCTAACGGATTAATGATTTCTGTTCCTAAACCTGTTGTGCTTGGCACTAAAGTAAAATTACCATTTTGATCGTAAGGACTCAAAGTTGAGGGTACATTCAATGCGTTAAATAAAACAGATCCTAGTCCGTTTTCGTTTAACGTATTTCTTGTAAAATACGTATAAATGACATTTGTCTTAAGTTTTAATTTATCTGTTAAATCAGCTCCAAGACTAATCCTTGCGGTATTTCTTAAAAAGCCAGATTTATCGCCACCTACAATACCTTCTTGATCTAAGTGTGAACCACTGATAGCATAAGTAACTTTGTCTGAACCTCCAGAAACGGATAAATCATAATTAATAATCGGAACACCTGTACCAAAAACTTCATCCTGCCAATTGGTTCCTTTTCCTAAACCTGAAACATTTGGATAAGGAAGTGCTTTGCCGCCGTTTGCATAACTTTCATTTAATAATAAAGCATATTCTGTAGCATTTAGAGTTGGTAAAGTTCTAGATGTTTCCTGAAAACCTGTATAAGTATTAAAAGAGAATTTTGTTTTAGAGTTTTTCTTTCCTGTTTTAGTGGTTACTAAAATGATTCCGTTTGCTCCAATTGTTCCGTAAATTGCTGCTTGAGCATCTTTTAGAACAGTTAAGGTTTCAATATCACTCGGATTAATTAAATTTAAATCTCCGACATATCCATCAATAATGGTAGTTGGCCTATTTTCACCATTTGTGGCTATCCCACGAATACGTATATCTAAAGGTGCGCCAGGCGCTCCAGATTGTGTAGTAACATTAACTCCAGACATTGTTCCTTGCAGCGCCTGCTCTATTCTTGCTGGTTTCAAGATGTCGAGAGTTTTGCTGTCAAGTGTAGAAACAGCTCCGGTTACTTCTCTTTTCTTTTGAGTACCGTAACCAATAACCACAACCTCGTCTAATGATTTAGCATCATCACCGAGTCTTACTGTTATTTTTGTTCCTGAGACCACAACTTCCTGTGTCTTAAAACCAATGAAACTGAAAACAAGTGTCGTTCCTTTTGGGATTCCTAATAATTTAAACGATCCGTCAAAATCTGTAGATGTGCCTTGCGACGAATTTTTAACTTTTACATTTACTCCAGGCAATGAGAGTCCTGTAGAGGCTTCAAGTACCGTTCCGTTAACATCAAAATTCTGCGAAAACGCAAAAGATGTAAACAGCATTAGTACAATTAGTAATAATTTAGATTTCATAATTAGTTAGTTTTTATTGAAAGATAAAATTATCTGATAAGCTTAGGAATACCATAAATTTAACCTCAACAAAAAACATACATGACAAAAAAAATATCTCTAAATTGAATATATCACAAAAAACATCCTTATTTAACTATATTTTAAGAATTGAGAATGTATTCAAAAAAGCAGTATAAAAACAGTGCAATTTCTAAATGTTGAGGTAATGTATAGTTTTTTCGAGCTGATTTTTTGATTCCTATACAGCGAGAATATATTCAACTAAACCGATTTCGTGCTGTAAATCCATTTTTTTACGCAAACGATATCTTTTTATTTCAACACTTCGCACTGAAATATTAAATAAAGGCGCAATTTCTTTTGAAGAAAGATTTAATCGCAGGTAAGCACAGAGACGAAGATCATTTGGCGTCAATAACGGATGAAGCTGTTTAATTCTTTTCAAGAAATCTTTATCAGCGTTATCAAACGCTTCTTTAAATACATTCCACGAATCTTCTTCTGTAATATTCTTATTGATTGTACTAATCACTGATTTAATATTACTGCTGTCGTTTTGAGTCGTTTTCTTTAAATCTTCTTTAATAAAAGCCAGAAGTTCATTTTTGCTGTTCAAACTCATTGTAGAAACGGCGAGTTCTCGATTTTTGGTATCTACATCCTGCGAAAGCTGTTCGTTTCTCAATTTCATTAATTGCTGTTCATTTTCGAGTTCTTTAATTTCTAAAAGAAGGTTGTTCTCTTCAATTAATTTCTCTTTTTGCTTATGATAATAATTTCTATAGGCTTTGTTTATAAAATAGGCCATTATAACAATTAGCATAAAATAAATAAAACAAGCTAAATTGGTCAAATACCAAGGCTTTAAAACTACAAAAGTATACGCAGCTGTATTTTCAAGAATTGTATTGGCATATTTAGCTCTTACTTTAAAAGTATATTTTCCTGGAGATAAATTTTTAAAGTTAACTGTCGCTTTTGTGCTCCACTCACTCCAGTCATTCTGAAATCCTTCTAACAAATATTGATATTCAGAATTGATGTATTTATTATATTCTGGAACCG
This sequence comes from Flavobacterium sp. JLP, assembly GCF_015350755.1. Classification (NCBI taxonomy): domain Bacteria; kingdom Pseudomonadati; phylum Bacteroidota; class Flavobacteriia; order Flavobacteriales; family Flavobacteriaceae; genus Flavobacterium; species Flavobacterium sp. JLP. Next base: position 862,338 of record NZ_JADKPS010000001.1, read on the forward strand.
TATAATTTAAAGTGATATTATTTTCATTCGAACTAAAGCTTCCTTCATTTCCAAGAGCTACATTTTTGAGGGTTTCATTTTGTTTGTTGATTGTAATATCAGTAATAAATACAGTATAATTTTTAAAGCTTAAATCCTCAATATTTAAAGTATAATAACCGTCTGTTGTACCAATTAAATAAGTAGACTTTGAAATTTGCGTAATATTTTCAAAACCGAGCATTGAGTTGGTTAACGAAGACGGAATCGGAATCACGTTTTGTTTTAATTGATTACTGAGTTTGCTCGCAGAGAAATAATGAATGTAATTTTTAGAAAAAAGCCAAATTTTATTCGAATTATCGACGATCAATTTTCCAGATGTGTATTCGTCTTTTTCGAAAATAGAACTTAATAGATTATCTTTTTCAAAAAGTTTATTTTTTGAATTTAATTTAAAAATACCTCCTTTAAATGCATAGTAAATAGCATTATTGAATTTTGTTAAACTTGCGTTTTTTCCTTTTTGAGGCGATTTGTAAGTATAAAACCCTTTAGTTTTCAACAAAGATTTGTCTAACTTTAATCGAAAAATACCTTTATACTCGTGACTTACATACAGCTCAAAATTATTTGTGATTTCAAAATAACGTGACGAATAATCAAAGCCTTCGATTTTATTTCTAAAAACCCATTGATTATTTACTTTTTCTAAAACCGAAATTCCATAATAATTTCCTTGAAGCAATTGGTTTTTAGTATTCGGAACAACTTCAAACTTCCAAGTTCCTGAAGATGAAAATATATTTTTAGCCGAATCATTAGAAATTATAAAAGTCCCCGAATCATGGCCGCAAAAAAGCGTATTGTCGTATACAAAAAGTGACCAAACCTGCCCTTTCGTTCCGTTTATGAATTTAAATTCTGAATTGCTTTGCATATTTTTACAAAACAAACCTTGATTTGTACCCACGTAAAGCAAACCGTTAAAACTTGCAGAAGCATACACCGTTCCTAAAACGCCAGAATCATCTGTAAAACTATGAACAGGAGACTGAATGTTGATGCAATTTATACCGTTATCAAGACCAGCCCATAAATTCTGATCTTTATCCTCAAAAAGCGATAATGCCGTATTATTGCTCAAACCTTTACTTTGCGAAATATGATATTTTAGCTTTCCTGTATTTGATAAAATAAAAATTCCGTTAGAAACTGTTCCCAATGCAAAACTTCCATCCTGCAATAATTGACTACTATACACAAAACTCGATTTTAATTCTGCATCAACATCGGTAGAAAAACGCGTTAATGTATTCCCAGTCAATTTATAAATTCCGTCTAATTGTGTTTGAATAAGCAAACCATCATCTGTAGTAAAAACATTCACAATCGTAAACTTTTTCAGAATCGGATTATCTGAAACTAATTTTGATTTACCGCTTTCAATTTCAAAAAGCCCATCTTTTATAGTCTGAAAATAAATAGCGTTTTTAGCAGAAAAAGATTTGATGACGCCATTTTTAGGTGCAATTATTTTAAATTTTCCAGTTTTAGTGTCGTAAATATAAATTCGGTTTAAGGATTGAAACAAAATCCATTGATCGTATTTCAGGATATTCCAAAATTGCTCATCATCTAAAATTTTGTCCTTAATGGTATTACTGAGCGAAGTATATTTTAATTTACCGTTGCGCTGTCTCGTCCAATAACCGAAATCCATATAACAGCCTGTGTAGATTTTATTTCCAATTACTTTTACAGAGCGAATAATTGTTTCATTGGGTGCTGGATATAATTGCCAATTTGTTCCGTTAAATTCTAAAAGTCCTTCATTATTAGCAAAATATAAGTAATTCTGATCGTCTTGTGAGATCATCCAACTCTGATTTCCAGCGCCATAAACTGAAGAAGAGTATTTAATAATTGGCGGGAACTCCTGCGAAAACAGGATAAAGCTCATTAAAAGAAATAAAGTAGAAAGTTTAGTTTTCAAAATTTGGTCAGAATATTAAAATAGTATTAAAGCAGTTCTAAAATAGGATATTTTATAGTAAAACAATTCATTGAACATAAAATATATTTTAACACATAGAAACATAAATTAGATATTGGGAAAAATGCGTTCCTTTTAATTAAAATGAACGGTGACTCTTAAAGTTTTTATATACAGATTTAAAAAGATTAAGCTGATGAACGCAGATTATTATATTAAATTTAAATCTGCCCAAATGTGCAGAAACTGCGAGAAACAAATTATTGATTTCCATCTGTTTAATTTAACTTATAATGAATGACACTAAATGATTTAGTTAAAATTTGGAACAATGTCCTTAACAAAATTCAATTCAAAATTGATTACTTTTGTAAAAATTGACTTTTTGTATGCAGATTGATCTTTCTACACTCGACCCAAAACATAATATTATAATTAAAGGAGCACAAGTACATAATTTAAAAAATGTAGATGTTGCTATTCCGCGAAATAAACTTGTTGTCATTACAGGTCTTTCAGGATCAGGTAAATCCAGTTTGGCATTTGACACTTTATACGCCGAAGGACAGCGCCGCTATGTTGAAAGTTTATCATCATACGCACGGCAGTTTTTGGGGCGATTAGACAAACCAAAAGTCGAATACATAAAAGGTATTGCGCCTGCGATTGCGATCGAACAAAAGGTTAATACAACTAATGCGCGTTCAACCGTTGGTACTTCAACTGAAATCTACGATTATATAAAACTTTTGTTTGCCAGAATTGGGCGCACATATTCGCCTATTTCAGGGCAGGAAGTCAAAAAAAATACAGTGACCGATGTTGTTGCTGATGTAAAATCATTAGAATTAGACAGCAAATGGTTATTGCTCTCTCCTATTCATTTAGAAGAAGGAAGGCAATTAGAAGACAAACTAAAAGTACTTCTACAGCAAGGTTTTGCCCGTATTTTAGTCGATAACGAAATGGTTCGTTTAGATGAATTTACACCGACGGATCTTCATAAATTAGACAATAAAGACATTCTCCTGATCATTGACAGAATTGTAGTTAAAGATGAAGAAGAATTCTACAACCGTCTGGCAGATGCGGTACAAACTGCTTTTTTTGAAGGAAAAGGAATCTGTTATCTGCAGGAATTAGGTTCAAATAAAAGATTCACCTATTCGAATAATTTTGAATTAGACGGCATTACTTTTCTAGAACCAAATGTTCATTTGTTCAGTTTTAATAATCCATACGGTGCTTGTCCGGTTTGCGAAGGATACGGAAATATTATTGGCATTGACGCAGATTTAGTAGTTCCAAATACTTCTTTATCTGTTTTTGAAAGTGCGATTTATCCCTGGCGAGGAGACAGCATGAGCTGGTACAAAGATGAATTGGTTAAACACGCTTATAAATTTGATTTCCCAATTCATAAACCTTATTTTGAACTTTCAGAAGATCAAAAGGATTTAATTTGGAAAGGAAACAAATATTTTCAAGGTTTAAATGGCTTCTTTAAGGAATTAGAAGAAAAAAATTATAAGATTCAAAATCGTGTAATGTTATCACGCTACAGAGGCAAAACAAAATGTTATGCATGTCGCGGGAAACGTTTGCGTGAAGAGGCTTCTTATGTAAAAATAAATGGCAAAACGGTCTCAGATTTAGTTGATTTGCCAATTAAACATTTGGTAACTTTTTTCAAAAATATCGAATTGAATGTTTACGAACAGCAAATTGCAAAACGATTAATGGTCGAAATCAACAATCGTTTATCCTTTTTGACAGAAGTTGGCTTAGATTATCTGACTTTAAACAGAAATTCGGCAACACTTTCTGGTGGAGAATCACAGCGTATTAATCTGGCTACTTCGTTAGGAAGCAGTTTAGTTGGTTCAATGTACATTTTAGATGAGCCAAGTATTGGTTTGCACCCAAAAGATTCTGAAAGATTGATCAAAGTTTTGCTTTCGCTTCGTGACTTAGGAAATACCGTTATTGTAGTTGAACACGACGAAGACATCATGAAAGCGGCGGATATGATTATTGATATTGGTCCAGAAGCAGGAACTTTCGGAGGAAATTTAGTCGCTCAGGGAACATACGATGAAATCTTAAAATCTGAATCGCTTACGGCTAAATATTTAAACGGAGATTTAGAAATTTCAGTTCCGAAGAAAAGACGAAAATTTAAAAATCATATTGATATTATTGGCGCAAGAGAAAATAACTTAAAAAATATAGATGTTACTTTTCCGCTAGATGTTCTTACGGTTATTACAGGTGTTTCAGGAAGTGGAAAAAGTACCCTGATAAAGAAGATTTTATTTCCTGCGATGCAAAAGAAGTTGGAAAATGCTTCTGAAAAAGCAGGACAATTTAGTGAAATAAAAGGTTCTTTTTCGCAGATCAAACATATAGAATATGTAGATCAAAATCCTATCGGGAGAAGTTCTCGATCGAATCCGGTAACCTATATTAAAGCGTATGATGATATTCGTGAATTGTATGCAAAAGAAAAATTATCGAAAATAAGAGGATATCAGGCAAAACATTTTTCATTTAACGTAGATGGAGGCCGATGTGAAACTTGTAAAGGAGAAGGCTCTATAAACGTTGAGATGGTATTTATGGCTGATGTTTCGTTGCCGTGCGAAACTTGTGGAGGAAAACGCTTTAAAAAAGAAATTCTAGAAATTAATTTTGATGATAAAAACATCAACGATATTCTGACAATGACTATTGATGATGCGATTGCCTTTTTCGAAAAAAACAAACAGAGCAAGATAACGCAAAAGTTACAGCCTTTGCAGGATGTTGGTTTAGGATATGTTCAGTTAGGACAATCTTCTTCTACTCTTTCCGGCGGTGAGGCACAGCGTATTAAACTTGCTTCATTTTTAGTAAAAGGTGCCACAAAAGATAAAGCATTATTTGTTTTTGATGAACCAACAACTGGTCTTCATTTTCATGACATCAAAAAACTATTAGCTTCGTTTGATGCCTTAATCGAAAAAGGTCATTCAATAATTGTAATAGAACATAACCTCGATTTGATAAAATGTGCTGACTGGATTATTGATCTTGGCCCTGAAGGAGGTGAAAATGGCGGGCATTTATTAGCAGAGGGAACTCCGGAAGATATTGTAAAAGTAAAAAAATCAGTTACGGGAGTTTACCTAAAAGATAAATTGTAATTTTTTTTAAATAAAGCAGCCATAAATTACTTTATCTTAAAAGTAATTTATGGCTGTTTCTTTTTTTCATTTGGTTTGATTTGATTCTGACTCTAGGCAACTAGACATCTTTCTTCAAAAGGGAAACCATCTTCGTCGATGGCAACTAATACTTTTTTTTGCTTTGACGCCTCTAAAGTAAGATAAAGCCATGCAAATGACCACAATCCTAAGGTCAAGCAAAAAATGATAAAATTTAAGCCATGATTCACTACTTTTCCACCTTTAGAAAGGACAGCAAAAAGGAATTCATCATTTCTTTCTTCTAATGTAAATCCGTTATGAACCTTGCTTGATATCATACTAGAAAATACTTGAACGCTCTGTTCTTGACTCAATTGATTGCTCTTCATAATCCTCCATTAAAAAGTTAATCTAAATACTACTAATACTTTTCAGTATCCAAACTGAAAGTATTTTAATCTAAATAACAATTCGGCAACTGTTTTTATTGTCTTTTATATTATATTTTTTATGATATAAAGCAAAGTGCTGCTGAATTCTTAGCTAAAATTAGTTTTTATAAAATTAATAACAAAGTATTATACTGTTAAAATTTAAAAGTTAACAACTAAATATTAATAAATTAACTTTTATTAGCAACATTAAAAGATGGTGATTCGTAGTCCTTATTTAGATAATCTGCTGGAATTGTTGTTGTATTGCCGTCTCTCAGTGCGTTATAGTGTGGTGACATAATTTCAATTCCGGCTTCGTTAAACGAATCTTGAATGTTTTGGTGAAGGGAAGAATAAATTCGAGGCTGTCTTGTAGGTTCTTTCGTATAAACATTAATTTGGTACGATACATAAAAATCATCTAAACTGGTTTGAAGTACAAAAGGAATTGGTGTCTTTTCAATTAAATCAGTTTTTAGAGCTGCTTTAATCAAAGCTTTATGAATGTCTTTCCAAGGAACATCATATCCAATTGTAACTGTTGTATGAATTAATAAACCGTCAGTTGAATTTTTTGTATTCGAAGAAAAATTAGTAGAAGTACTGGATAAAACTGTCGCATTTGGAATGGTAATATCTTCAAATTTTGGCGTTCTTATTCGGGTAACCAGAGCTGTTTTTTCGATTACTTCTCCGCTGACATCGCCAATTTTAATAAAGTCGCCAATTTTAAAGGGACGCATATAGGTAATTACCAAACCGGCAACCATATTTGCAATAGCATTTGATGAACCTAATGAAAACAAAATACCAACAAAGACGGAAACTCCCTTAAATATATCAGAATCAGAACCGGGCAGATACGGAAAAATAATAACAAGCATAAAAGCATAAGCAAGAAGCCTAATAATATTGAACGTGGGTTTTGCCCAATCGCTATAAAATCCATCAACTTTTATATTTTCTTTATTGATTTCGTCTACAAAAAATTTAATCATTTTGAGTGTATATCTAAAAATCAAAATAATTACAATGATCGTAAATAGATTTGGCAGAAAGTCTACAAATCCCATTACAGCAGCTTTTATAGGAGTCAGCGTCCATTTTAGTATTGTAGTAGTGTAAGCCTGAGTTGCGGGGAAAATATTAAACAATAAAGGAAGAGCCAAATAAGCCAATATAAACAATGAAATTATTTTTATAATGCCAATAGTGCGCAATGCAACAAACTCTTGTCTATCAGGCGTAAGTACATTTATATTGTTATATGTAAATCCTTTAAAATATTTTTCTCTTCTTTTAGAAAAATAAGATTTTATAAAATTAAACACTTTCGAGGCAAGCAATAAAACTATGGTAAGAATTAAGATTAATAAAGCCGTATATCCGAGTCTTTTTGGCAATAAGGAATAGTTTTCATTCTGATAAACAACTGCTTTTTTTATAGCGTTAAAATTTCGTTTTGCTATATCTGAAACTGTTTTATTTTCAGATTTGGCATCAGCATCTAAAATTGACATTAAAATTAAATCCCCTTTATAAACAATATCTTGGCTTATATCAGAAGGAATAATTTTTAAAGAATCAACTTTAAAGAGATCGTCTTCATAGAGAGAATGTATTTTTGCTGTAATTGCCTTTGCCCTATTTTCTGCAGAAAACGAACCTACTTTATTGTAGACATAAAAAAGAGTATCCTTAAAAGGACTGACCGGATATCCTTTTAATTTTGGCTTTACAGCAATTTGTGAAGTTTTTAGATTTTCTTTTTGGGCAAATAAAGACGAAGAAAGCAAAACAACTAAAAACACTAAAAAACAAATGAATTTCTTTTTCATATTCTACTAGAAATAAATTAGTTATCCTTTCTAACAAATATAAAAACAAAATAGATTCGATTTTAAATTACTTTTTAAATCTCAATAAGTCATATTAAATTTTGATTCCCACTTTTCTAAAAAGAGTATCTATAACCTTATTAATATCCGGGGATATATTAAACTTGTAGTTTAGATACACATACAAAATTGTTACTAAAACCGATTTTAATGCAATACTGATCAATTGGTAAAAAGGAAACTCCCAGAAATAAAACACTAAAAATAAAGCGAACGTCAACAGTATTGAATAGATAGTTTCTTTTGTAAAAGGGTATAAATGAAGTTTTTTAACAACAAAAAGAAGCTTTGCCAAACTGTATAAGGTAATAGACAATAATGTCGCAAATGCAGATCCGAAAATACCAAAGATCGGAATAAAAATCATGTTCAGTACAATGGTCAAAAACACTAATAAAAGTCCTAAATACAATACCATTCGGTAGTATTTTGTATTAAAAATAATAGCGTTGTTGTTCCCTAAAATCAAATCGAAATATTTAGATAATCCGATCATAAATACAACCGCAATTCCACCGCTATATTCTTTCGGAACCAATTCATATAATTGATTGATATTTACAAAAATGCACAGCATTACAAACCCTCCCACCATTTGCAAGTTGATTGATGTTTTCTTGTAAAGCTGATTTAGCTCATCATGCTTATTTTCATGCATTAATTTTGCTGTAATTGGATACACAATTTGATGCATTGCACGGCTTGGAACTGAAATTACCAAAGCAATATATGTAGCAACAGAATAATAGGCGATATTTTCAATTTTCATGTATTGGTTCAGCATCAATTTATCGCCGTCTAAAAGCAAGTTTGCTACACTTCCTGACAGGATAATGAAAAAAGTATATTCCATTACAGCTTTTACATTCTCTGGAATTGAAATCTGAAAGTTTGGCCTTTTAATGTAAAAAGCATAAAACATGGTTATTAAAAAGGCTACAAAATAAATTACCGCTGTAACGTATACAAATTCTACTAAACTGATCCACTTAAAGTAAAGACCAATTAAGGCGATGGTTGAAAATAATCTAAGTCCGACTTCTTTAATAAAATTTCCAAAAACAGAATGCATATGCACTCTCGCCCAGGCATAAAAAATTTCAAAATACGCCATACAAATTCCAATAAATGGAATTAGAAGCATAAACTCTCTGACTACAGGATTTTCTTTAGATACAAAATCAGTTATATCATCGTAAAAAAAGATACCGATTATCCCTAAAGGAATACACATCAAAACAGGAAATAAGGCTGTAAACGACAAAAACTGTTCGCGTTCTTGTTCTGTTTTATATTGAGAATAAAATTTAACTAATGTATTTTGCATCCCGATTGCAAATAGAGGCATAATAACATTTGCTGCAGAAAGAATATAATTCGTTAAAGCATAATAAGTTGCACCAAGAAAAACAGGATACAAATAAAGCGTATTGATGGCTCCAATACCGAAACCTATGTAAGTAATAATTGTATTTTTAAAAGACTGGTTTAAAACAATACCCATTTGTAAATTTTAGATTGTAGTCCCGATCCAGAAACTTCGGGACGGGATCAGATTTTAGATTAATTAGTCCTCAATCAACTGTGCTAATTGTTTGGTCAGGTTTTTTCTTGAATATTGCTGTAAACCAACGCCATTAGCTTGTAATTTTCCTTCCAAAAATTGATTATAAAAGTCCAAAATTACACTTTTTAATTTCGCTTTTTCAGAATAATCAAAAAATACTCCAGTATTGGTTTCTTTTATTATATCGGCAAAATCAGAACCATTAGGACCAATTGCAATTATCGGGCGATTTGAGACCATATATTCGAACAATTTTCCTGGAATAATACTTTTGGTATCTTCAGAATTAATTTCGATTAGAAGCAAAACCTGAGACTTTTTTTGATGAGCGATTGCTTCATGATGCGAAACATATCCAAGAAGATTCAAATACGCATTAAGATTAAATTCAGTAATACAATCTAAAACTTCCTGACTGACAGCTCCAATTAATTTAATTTCTAAGTGCGATTTAAAATCTGGGATCTCTTGAAGTAATTCGACTAAACATTCCCATAAAAACTTAGGATTTCTATCCGATAAAAAAGACCCGATATGCGCTAAAGTAAATTTGGCATCTAAAGTTTGTTTTTCGACATTTTCGATATCGTAACCGTTTGTAATAACCGAAATTGGTTTATCAGTAATAGCCTGAAATTCGGTCTTCGTAGTTTTGCTGGTCACAATAATAGTGTCGGCAGTATTTAAAACCTTACGTTCTAAATTTTTATGTTTTTTAGCAGCGTAAGATGACAAGCGCAATGCTTTATGATAACCAATCGTTGTCCACGGATCACGAAAATCCGCAAACCATTTTACATTTAATTTTTCTTTTAATTCTAAACCAATCAAATGCAGACTGTGTGGCGGTCCAGAGGTGACAATCGTATCTATATTGTTTTCTCTAATGTATTTTTCAAGATAAGCTACAGAAGGTTTTACCCAAAAAACACGCGCATCTGGAATAAAAAGATTTCCCCGAACCCAAAGAAATGTTTTATCTAAAAACGTCTGTTTTTTCTTTTGTGGAAAAATTCCAGAACTGATTTTCTTCGTTTTATTTTTTGAAAAAATTGAAGCTAATTGATATGGCTCCCAAATTTTATTTTTAAGAACAATGACTTTATCTGAAATTTCATTAACTAGACCTTCATCAACTATTGGATAAGTAGGATTTTCAGGAACATAAACAATTGGCTGAACATTAAATTCAGGCAGATACTTTACAAATTTCAACCAGCGCTGTACACCTGGACCTCCGGCTGGCGGAAAATAGTAAGTTATAATTAAGAGCTTTTTTTGTTCCATTAGGTTTATTCGGTTTCACAGAGACTCATAAAAAATTCACGATACTTCGCGAAGGTTTTAGATTTTATTTTGAGTGTCTTCGTGATTTTTTACTGAATCTTTGCGAAAGAATCTCTCAAAATAAATTCCACCAATTACAAGCAATAGCATTCCTATTGAGCTCGCTAAAGCAATTGTTCCTCCAGTTTTTATTACTTGAGGCTCAAATTTAAATTCAATAGTATGTTTTCCGCCCGGAACTTCCATTGCTCTTAAAACATAATCAACTGGAAAATGATCCGTCAATTTACCATCAACATAAGCATTCCAGCCATTTTTATAATAGATTTCAGAGAATACGGCTAAACCATCTTTTGCATTGTCTGATTCGTATTTAATATAATTTGGTTTGTATTCGACAACTTTGATAGTTCCAGTTGTATCCCATTGTTTTTTTAGTCGGGCACTTTTAAATTTGCCTTCGTGTTCGCGAACATTAAATACGGCTACTTTTTTAGTATCTAAATGATCTAAAGCTTTCATAACATCGTCTGGTTTATTTACCAGTTTTACTGAGCTTACAAACCAAGCATTTCCGTTGGCTTCAGGATTTGCAACAGGAACTTCTTTCCCCTCTTTATCTGTTTGAATAACATACTTAACATTTAACATATTAAGCACTTCAATATTTCCTTTTTGAATTTGATAATCCATTAACTGCTGCATTCTTCTTGGTCTTACAGCACTGTATCCTCCAATTGTTTTATGAAAGTATGACGATCTGCCTTGCAATTGTCCCTGTACATCAAATACGCGGTAAATCGATTTGTCTTCGAGAATTTTGGCATCAATTGGCGTTTCCTGAAATGGAGCTGCAATTTGCACCGGACTCACAAAATCTTTAGCCGAAACGTATCTTTTGTCTACGAAAAACAAATCAAAAATCATTAAAATACCAACAATAATTAAAGTTGTATTTTGTGAAAATTTGTTTTTAATAAACAGCCATAAAATTCCAAAAGTAACCACAATAAAAAACCCTGAGCGCAACAGATCAGCAGAATACAAACTCATTCTGTCTTCTTTTAAAGCATCAACAAAAGCCGGTCCATACATTTGCATATAACTGCTGTCGCTCATTCCTGTAAAGTGGAACATGCTTTTCGCAAATACTAAAATGGCTAAAACTCCAAGTCCAAAAACACCTGTCTGCACTAAAGCTTTTTGCTGCAGTTTTGGTTCGTCTTTTGCTTTAAAAAACGATTGTAAGCCCATAACTGCCAAAACAGGAATACACAATTCAAGAATGACCTGAATGGATGAAACTGCTCTAAACTTATCGTACATCGGAACATACTCAATAAAGAAATTTGTTAAAGTTGAGAAATTTTTCCCCCAAGAAAGCATCAAAGTAAACAATGCTCCTGCAAGAAATACGTATTTTATTTTTCTTTCGTCGATAAATAAAGCTAAAACAGCCAAAAAGAAAACCACAACTCCTATATAAGCGGGAGCCGAAACTATAGGCTGATCTCCCCAATATGTTGGCATTCCTGAAACAAAGTCTGCTGCTTGATCAGAAGGCACACCTTGTTCGATCATAAAAGAGTACATGCGACTGTCAGTACCAACATTTTCATGACTTGAACCTCCAAAAATTCTTGGCGCAATTAGGTTCAAACTTTCTGCAATTCCATAACTATATTCAGTAATATAATCCGTCGTCATTGACGCAGTGGTTTGATTTTTAGATCCATCAGGATTAAAAGTCAACTCACTTTTATCACGAATACTATATTTAGCGTATTCGCTTGTTGCCATTAAATTGGTCGCATTTGCGCCAATAGCAAAAATTCCGGCTACAGCTAAAGTACCAATCGAAATTAAAAGTGGCTTATATTGTTTTTCTTTAATAAAAGTAAAAGCAAAATAACCTGAAAGTATCAATAAGAATATCAATAAATAATAGGTCATTTGAAAGTGGTTGGCATTAATTTCTAAAGCAACCGCAAACATGGTGAGCAAGCCTCCCCAGACATATTTTTTCTGAAAGACCAGTATAAAACCGGCAATAACCAGTGGCATATAAGCAATTGCGTGTGCTTTTGCATTATGGCCAACTCCAAGAATTATAATTAAATAAGTAGAAAAACCAAATGCAATAGCACCAATAAAAGCTTTTAGCGGATCTGTTTTTAAAACCAGTAATAAACCGTAAAAGCCTAAAAAATATAAAAATAAATAATCAGCCGGGCGAGGTAAAAAACGCAAAGCATCATCTAGTTTTCCAATATAATCATTCGGGTAATTTGCTCCTAATTGATAGGTTGGCATACCGCCAAAAGCAGAATTTGTCCAATAAGGTTCAGCATTTTCTGCCACTCTAAAGTCATTTTGCTCTTTTGCCATTCCGGTATATTGAGCAATATCCGATTGGAAAATTTGTTTTCCTTGTAAAACTGGATAAAAATAAATTAACGAAACGAGGATAAAGCCCAGTACAACAAGGGCATGCGGATAGAACTTATTTACTATTTTCAATTTAGGCTGGTTTGGGTTAAATGATGAATCCTATATATCTAGGACACAAACTTAATCTATTTCTTCGTAATCAACATAATCGCCAACCTTTTTGGTTTCGCGAGGATTTTTGGCATTAGCCGTATTAATGATTATTTCATCATTGTTAGTACGCGTTTTTTGCCATGTATTATCCTGACTATATTGTTGTTGTCTCTGAAAATTCTCCCCTGCTTTTTCAACTGCTTTTTTTACCAATACTGGCAAAAAGATTCTAGCTAAAAATTTAAAAATATAATAAAACGCAATGATCCACATTATCGTTTTAAATAGATTTGTAAAAGATGCTTCTTGCATAATGTATAATTTTTTTCCAAAATTAATAAATCCATTGTTTAAAATTAAAATATCAATCTTAAATAAATAATAAAATATAGTACATTTGAAATGCGTTATAACTTTTTAATCCAAAAATACATTTATGTTAAAAATTAAAAACTTATTTATTACAGCTCTTTTTTTTGCGCCCCAAATTTTTTTCGCACAATACACAGATGTAATTAATTCTAACCGTCCTGGTGAAACTATGTCTGCATATGCAGTTGGAAAATCAGTATTTCAGGCTGAATTTGGCGTATACGGTATCAAAGAAAAACACGATTTGCTTGATTATGATGCAAGCGGTTTCGGAACAGATTTAACCCTTAGATATGGTGCATTTCTTGAAAAACTAGAATTCATACTTGATCTTGAATATCAAATGGAAAATTTTGATACTCCGTATACCAGTTATAAAAAAAACAATTTCAGACAAACGGTTTTAGGAGCTAAATATTTGATTTATGATCCTTATAAAAATTACACAAAAGCCAAAAACATCTACAGCTATAAAGCCAACCATAAATTTGACTGGCATTCGCTAATTCCAGCAGTTTCGATATTTGCAGGAGCTAATTTTGTCGGTGCTGATAATCCGTATTCATTTTCTCCAGAATCGAGTATTTCTCCTAAAATAGCTTTGGTTACTCAGAATCTTTTTGGAGGCGGAAAATGGGTTTTTGTAACTAATATTATCGCTGACTATATAAGTACAGATTATCCTAGTTATGGCTACGTACTGACTTTGACACACGGATTTAATGACAAATGGTCTGGTTTTGTTGAAAACCAAGGTTATAAAAGTGATTTTTATAGCGATGCTATAGTTCGTGGCGGCGCCGCTTATCTGTTAAGTCCTGACATGCAGATTGATGCTTCCTTAAGTACGAATTTTAAAAATACACCTTCTATATTTTACGGAGGAGTTGGTATTTCTTGGCGTTATGACGGGCGCTACAAGGAAAAGCAAATGGAATTTAAAAAGGAAGAAAAAGCCAAAAAGAACAAAGACAACGATATGGAACGTCGTGAAACTGATTATCAGGAACAAGAAAGAAAACGTAAATCTAAATACGAATAAAATTTAATAACTAAACTTCTCTACACCTAGAGATTTCAATACCATTTTAATGATTACAATTAAAGAAGCCAAAACTAAAAAGGAATTAACAGATTATATCAAATTCCCGTTTTCGTTATACAAAGATAATCCATATTGGGTACCGCCTATTATTGCCGATGAATTAGAATCATTTGATAAAACTAAAAACCCAGCATTTGAAAATGCTGAGGCTTACTTTTATTTAGCATACAAAAACAACAAGATTGTTGGCCGAATTACTGCAATTATCAATTGGGCAGAAGTAAATAATCAGCACAAAAGAAAAGTTCGTTTTGGCTGGTTTGATGTTATTGATGACATTGAAGTAACTAAAGCTTTGCTTGAAAAAGTATTTGAATTAGGAAGACAAAACAATCTAGAACACGCTGAAGGACCAATGGGTTTTTCAAATTTAGATAAGGTTGGAGTTTTGACAGAAGGCTACGATCAAATGGGAACTATGATTACTTGGTACAACAATCCGTATTATGTAACTCATTTTGAGCAGTTAGGATTTCAGGTAGAGAAAGAATATATTGAAAGTATTTTTCCATTTTCGAATGTTCATCCAGAATTTTTCCTGAAAGCTCAAGAATTAATCAAAAAGAGATATGGTTTAAGATCGCTGACGTTTACCAAAACAAAAGACATTATGCCTCACGTTGACAAAATGTTTGACTTGTTTAATGAATCGTATGCTAAACTAGCTTCTTTTGTGGCAATTTCAGACGTTCAGAAGGAATATTTTAAGAAGAAATACATCAGTTTTATCAATCCAGAATACATCAAATTTGTGGTAGATAAGGACGATAATTTAATTGCTTTTAGTATAGTAATGCCAAGTTTTTCTGAGGCATTGCAGAAAGCAAAAGGAAAGTTATTCCCATTTGGATTTATTCATCTTTTGAGAGCTAGAAAAAAGAGCAAAGATGTTGTTTTTTATCTTATAGGAGTTCATCCTGATTATCAAAACAAAGGTGTTACAGCTATTATCTTTGATGAATATTTTAAAACCTTCTCTGAAAAAGGAATTCAAAATTGTATCAGAACTCCAGAATTAGCAGAAAACACAGCAATTCATTTACTTTGGAAAAACTTTGACCCGAAGATTCACTGTCAGAGAAAAACGTACCTTAAATACCTTTAAAAAAAGTATTCAGTCTCAGTATTTAGTTAACAGTCAGACAGAATGAAGGCAAATAAATTTTTTATAAAAATTTGTGATGAATGCAAAAGTGAGTTTTACAAAGAATCCTCAGAAATGGAGAATCTATGTCCAGAATGTTCAAGCCATTTATATGGATATAAAAATTGCAATCATCAATTTGTAAATAATCGTTGTGAAAAATGTAACTGGAACGGAAATTCGAGTGATTATCTAGATAAAATAAAAGTACACAGATAATTTATCTTTCAAAAATATTAAAACAAAAAAAACCATTCTCCCCAAAGAATGGTTTTTTAGCTTTATAAACAAAAAATTGTTTACTCAGCTTTACAGTCAACTTTTGTCAAAGTATTTTTTGGATCAAATTTTAATTGTTTTTTATCTTTAAAAGACACCTTGCCATTTGCTTCTACAGCTTCTGCATAGCCTTCAATTAATACTCCTTCTCTTTCTAAAAAAGCAACTTCTCTAACAGATGAAACTCCTTCAGACATAAAAGTATAATCTGCAATTAGTGTATCGCCTTTCATGTTCCCAATTAAACTTCCTTCATTTTTATCTTTTCCAGATATATTATAACTCAGTTTTCCGTTTACTTCCTGATGAGAGTTTACATTAAAACTCAATTCAATAATATTTCCGTTTGTTCTCGATTCATAACATTGATCTCCTGCTGGTTCAACAACTTGAGCTTCTTTTGGAGGGTTTGGTGCAATTTCTACTGGCTCTGCTACTTGATCTTTTTTACAAGAAGTAAAAACACTTAAAATAATTATTGTAATTGCTAATACTTTTTTCATAATTTTTTATTTACTGGTTACGATTATAAAATTACTCCAAATAAAAAAAAATCCACTCGTATAACGAATGGATTTTGTTACATAATTCCCATGTTTGGAATTTATTTGTATAAGAAATTAAGCGTCTAAATCTACTTTTGTTCTGCTTGCAATTTCTTTATATGTGCCGTTTTCTAATTTTTCACGAATTGCTTCAAAGGCAACCAAAGTTTCGTCAATATCAGCAAGTGTATGTGAAGTTGTAGGGATCATTCTTAACAAAATAATTCCTTTTGGAATTACCGGATAAATTACAATCGACAAGAAAATACCGTAGTTTTCTCTTAAATCGTTTACCATTACCATAGCTTCTGGAACACTTCCTTCTAAATAAACTGGTGTTACACAAGTATTTGTATCTCCAATATTAAAGTTTCTAGAACGTAAACCATTTTGCAATGCATTTACATTTTCCCAAAGTTTATCTTTTAATTCTGGGTGATTACGTAATAACTCTAAACGTTTCAACGAACCAATTGTCTGAATCATTGGCAATGCTTTTGCAAACATTTGAGAACGCAAGTTATATTTTAAATAATCGATAATATCTTTATCTGCAGCTACAAAAGCTCCAATATTTGCCATTGATTTTGCAAAAGTAGAGAAGTAAACATCAATTCCGTCTTGAACTCCTTGCTCCTCACCTGCTCCAGCTCCTGTTTTACCAAGTGTACCAAAACCGTGTGCATCATCAACTAATAAACGGAAATTATATTTTTCTTTAAGCGCAACAATTTCTTTTAATTTTCCTTGCTGACCGCGCATTCCAAAAACACCTTCTGTAATAAAAAGGATCCCTCCTCCAGTTTCAGTAGCCATTTTAGTAGCACGCTGCAAGTTTTTCTCCATACTTTCAAGATCATTGTGTTTGTATGTAAAACGTTTACCCATGTGCAAACGAACACCGTCGATAATACAAGCATGAGAATCTACATCGTATACGATTATATCATTTTTAGTAACCAAAGCATCAATAGTAGACACCATTCCTTGGTAACCAAAATTCAATAAATATGCTGCCGGTTTCATTACAAACTCAGCTAATTCATTTTCTAATTGTTCATGATATTTAGTATGTCCAGACATCATACGAGCACCCATTGGGTATGCTGCTCCAAATTGAGTTGCAGCATCAATATCGGCTTGACGAACTTCTGGATGATTGGCAAGACCTAAATAGTCATTCAAACTCCAATTTAAAATATTTTTCCCACCAAACTGCATTCTTGGACCTAACTCTCCTTCTAATTTAGGAAATACAAAATAACCTTCTGCTTGTGATGCCCATTTTCCTAAAGGACCTTTATTGTTTTGGATTCTTTCGAATAAATCTTTTACCATAATATATTTGAAGTAATAATTTTAATGTATTCAGCGTGCAAAAATAAATATTTAAAACTTATAAAAGTATTCAAACTAAATTTATTTTTCACCCTCTATATAAATAGAAATGAAGGGTTACTCTTATCTTAATTGTCTACTGTTTTCGCACATTTCGGAAGAAAAAGCAATTTAAACCAAAGTTTACCTGTCAATCCATTTTCTAAAAACAGAAGT
Source organism: Flavobacterium sp. JLP (assembly GCF_015350755.1). Taxonomy (NCBI): domain Bacteria; kingdom Pseudomonadati; phylum Bacteroidota; class Flavobacteriia; order Flavobacteriales; family Flavobacteriaceae; genus Flavobacterium; species Flavobacterium sp. JLP. Next base: position 880,230 of record NZ_JADKPS010000001.1, read on the forward strand.
TTTTTGTGCACGTGTAACGGCAAATTCTTTCTGACCTTTGATGTAAATTGCTAATCTGTCACCAATATGAGGTGCTATTTTTTCTATTGCATTTATGGATACAATATCACTTCGGTTTATTTTAAAAAAAATTTCGGGATTCAATTGTTGTTCTGTGGCGATCAGAGTTCCGGTTAAGGGATATTTTTTATTGTTAAAATCAAATGCATAAAGCAACACTCCATCTGCTTGTATAAAAGCAATGTCTGAAACGGGCAGTAAATAAATCCCATTTCTTGTTTTGATCGTAAATCTTTGCTTATATATACTTGAAGCTTCCTGCTGCAATGATTTTTGCAATAATTGTAAAATATCATGACTTATACCTGACTTTGATTTGGTTTGCAAAGTGTTGCATTTTAAGATTGCTTTTTCAACAGACTCTTTTGTCAGGGGTTTTAATAAATAAGCAATGCCATTTCCTTCAAAAGCTTTCATTAAAAATTGATCATATGCGGTGCTGAATATTATAGGGCAATTAATTACTTGTTTATCGTAAAAATTAAAAACATTGCCGTCAAGCAATTCAATATCTGAAAAAATTAAATCCGGCTGCGCATTGCTTTCAAACCATTCAAAACATTGCGAAATGCTGTTCAAAGTTTCTAAAATGGTAAACGCAGGGTTTATTTCTTTTATAAAATTAATAAGCTGTTTTGCTGCCAAAGGTTCATCTTCGATAATTAGAACATTCATGATTTAAAAGATTTTAATTGATTGATCAAAGGCAAAGTCACAGTAAAGTTATTATTTTTAGAAATTGCAATCGACTGATTTGAAAGTAATAAATAACGCTCATTCAAATTTTCCAAGCCTGTTCCTGAAATGTCATTATGAAACATTTTTTCTTGAATCGCATTTTTAATTTCGATCTTATTTTCAGTTATCAAGATTGAAGTAACTAACGGATTTTGTTCATTTCCCTGATTGTGTTTTATAATATTTTCTAATAAAATCTGCAGACAACAGGAAGGAACTAATTTTTTCAGCGCATTTTGATCTGTAATTTCAGTTTTAAAAACGTAAGCATTTCCAAATCTTTGATTGAGCAGATAAATATAATCAGCTGCAAATGTCATTTCTTCATTTAAAGTAACTACTTCTTCATCTTTATGGCGAATTAAATAACGATAAATAGCAGATAAATGCTTTACAAATTCTTTTGCCTGAATGGTATCAATATCAATTAAGGATTGCAGGACATTTAGATTATTAAACAAAAAATGCGGTGCAATCTGATTGCTCAAAACCTTTAGATTACTTTCGGCATTTGCTTTTTCCAGACTTAAAATGTTTTGCTGTGAGGCATAAAACTTTTTCATTGCCAAAACAGAAAGTAAAATTCCCAAACTTTGTGCCTGAGAAATGACACCGCCAATAATATCCAGAAAATTCCAGCTTTGCGGTTTATGAAGAATTAGTCCGTAACCAAATCTGTAAAAAATCATCGAGAAAAAGAGCAAAAAAATTACACTTAAAACTGGCATCCATAATTTTTTGTTTTTTAAACTTAAAGGCAGAATGATGTAAATTAAAATCAAAATAAAAACGGTATCGATTATAATGTTATAAAGCAATGCAGTCAGGGCAACAGTAAAAGTTTCGGTTATAAAATAAGCAGGAATTAAAAAAAACAAACTAAAAATCCAGTATGTTGCTATAATAATCCAATCTGATTGGTTTGGAGGCTGAATGTATTGCTTAAAATTTATCATTATGATCTCAAGATGTGTATAATTCAAATGTAACTTAAAATTGTTTCTAAATATAAAATCAAAAATCTTTTGAAAGAGGATTCAGCCAATCTGAATTTCGCATCAATACAACATACTGAAAAGCATAATCTCTGTTTTTAAAATTCCCTGCCAATTTTCCCTGTGGCGCCAATCCGTTAAATAAACGTCCGGTTTTAGGAAATGGAGAATTGATTCCGTTAAGCTTAAAAAGTGTTGTTGAATTTTCGGTTGAAAGTTCTCTTAAATCGTTAATTCCTTCTATTTGCAACAATGATTTATTGTCATACGAAAATGGTTCTTTTGTCCAGCTTTCCGTTTTAGTATTCCAGACATTAAATTGAGAATCGACCGGCAGGCAAACCACTGAAATTATCTTTTTTGAACTTACGTGATCTGAACTCGCTAATTTAGATGCAAAATCTTCTCCTATATAATAAACCGGTACCAAATGAGCATGAAAATATCCCCACATTCCGTACAGTTTTTGATTTTCTAAATTTAAAATAGCATATAATTGTTTGTAATTTCTAAACAATTGTTCTGGCCTGTTTACACCAGATTTGCTGTTGCTGTAACTTAAATTTTGAATTAAATATTCGAAAACAGAAAACTTGTTTTTAAGTACTTTCTCGAATTCCGTTTTGTTTTGATGAATTTCATCTAAATATTTTTGGGCAAAAAGGGATATTTCTTCAACATTCGAATCATTATATTCTTTATTTAAACCTACTCGAAGTGAATCAAATATTTTATTTTTTCCAATAAATAATTTCAGATAATTTAAATAATTTTCAAAATCCTGAACGCCATCGATTCCGATAAAAACAATTCTCTTTTCTTTTGGCAAGGATAAATTCAATGTTCTGATTTTTAAAATTTTATTATAAAAATCCTGATTTCCCCATTGTGCATGAATTTTTATCCAATACCTAAAAACTTTTTTCAACTTTTCCTCATTTCCTTTTTCTAGAAACTCATTAACTGCTGTTGCTTGGGCAAAATCTAATTCGGCAATATAATTTTTGGTTCCAACGGTTTTATTAAGGTATTTTAATAAATTAAAATCGATCAATTGTGCTTTTTGCGCGCCGTGCGATTCTCCCAAAATAATAAATTGATTCTGTTCTGCATCAGATTTAAGCAATTCCCATTGATTTTCATTTTCTAAATCAAGAGTCGATTTATTATCCGCAAGATAATTTTTGAAATTGTTTTCTTGACCAAAAATAGTTCCCAAAGAAAACAATGCGATAAGGGTTAGTTTTTTCATTTTATACTGTTTTTATGCTGTAAACTTATACTAAAGCTATTACGCCAAAAACAAGAAACAAATCAACCAAGGGAAAATTCAAATGAACGCAGGAAAATGACAAACGATAAAATTATGAAAGACAAAGTTTGTATATTTGATACAATTATCACTTCCAAAAGCGAATAAATACTTCATTCAATTCAAAAATTAATTAACAAAAAACGATGCCAACAAACAATAGAGAATTAAAACTTGCTGTTCTTATTGATGCCGATAATGTTCCGTACAGCAATGTAAAAGGGATGATGGAAGAAATCGCGAAGTTTGGAACTCCCACAACAAAACGTATTTATGCTGATTGGACAAAGCCCAACTCAAATGGTTGGAAAGCGGTTTTGCTGGAACATGCCATTACGCCTATTCAGCAATACAGCTACACGGTTGGCAAAAATTCATCAGACTCTGCTTTGATTATTGATGCGATGGATTTGCTTTATTCTGGAAAATTAGACGGATTTTGTATCGTTTCCAGCGACAGCGATTTTACGCGTTTGGCGATTCGATTGAGAGAATCTGGTATGAAAGTTATTGGTATAGGAGAAAAGAAAACGCCAAACTCCTTTATTGTAGCCTGCGACAGATTTATTTATATTGAAGTTTTAGACGGAGCTATCCAGAAGAAAAAACCAAAAACTGCAGTTGCTGCAGATGCCAAAAAACCTATTGAAAAACCTGCTGAAAAAGCATTACATAAAATTGACAAACAAACTATCGAACTTATCGAGGCCACTATCGAAGATATTGAAGACGATGATGGCTGGGCATTTTTAGGTGATGTTGGAAACTTGATCGTAAAGAAAAAACCAGAATTTGACCCTAGAAATTACGGTTTTTCTAAGCTTACGCCAATGCTGAAATCGCTGACAGATATTCTTGAAATTGATGAAAGAGAATCAGATAAAAAAGGCATTAAGCATGTTTACGTTCGCTTACGATTCAATTAACTACCAAATTATTACCTATTAAATTTTAAAAACATGAGAAAAAAATTCTTTATCTACGGATTCTTATTGTTTCTAATTGTTGCAGCAACATATTATTACACAGAGCGTGGTTTTTTACTCGTTATTATTCTGCCAATCTTATTAGTAGTTGGTGTTTATAATACCATACAGACAAAACATGCCATTTTAAGAAATTTTCCGGTTTTGGGGTATTTCAGATATTTATTTGAAATGATCGCTCCAGAAATTCAGCAATATTTTATTGAAAGATCTACTGACGGAAAACCATTTTCCAGAAATCAGCGCTCTTTAGTTTATCAAAGAGCTAAAAATATTGATTCAAGTACACCTTTCGGAACACAATTAAACTTAAACCATGGCAGTTATGAAGGTATAAAACATTCTATTTTTCCAGCAAAAGTTAACGAAGAACTACCTCGTGTATTAGTTGGAGGAAAAGATTGCAAACAGCCTTATTTAGCTTCTTTATTTAATGTTTCGGCAATGAGTTTTGGCTCGCTGAGCGAAAATGCAGTTCGTGCCATAAATATTGGTGCTAAAAAAGGAAATTTCTATCAAAATACCGGAGAAGGCGGTTTAACCGAATTTCATCTTGCCGGCGGTGGTGATATTACATGGCAAATTGGAACAGGATATTTTGGTTGCCGTGATGCTGCAGGAAATTTTAGTCCTGAAAAATTCTCTGAAAAAGCCAATCTTCCTAATGTTAAAATGATCGAGATTAAACTTTCTCAAGGCGCAAAACCAGGACACGGAGGCGTGCTTCCTGCCGCTAAAAATACGGAACAAATTGCTAAAATCAGAGGAGTTGAACCTAATGTTATGATTCTTTCTCCTCCCGGACATCATGCTTTTTCAGATAGTAAAGGGCTCATTCATTTTATCAAACAATTGCGTGAATTATCTAACGGAAAACCAGTCGGATTTAAATTATGCATTGGTAATACAGACGAATTTGAAGCTATTTGCCACGAAATGATTGCTGAAAACACCTATCCAGACTTTATAACAGTCGATGGTGCAGAAGGCGGTACTGGTGCAGCTCCGCTAGAATTTGCTGATGGAGTTGGAATGCCATTTGAGCCAGCATTAATCTTTGTAAACAAAACTTTAATTGGCTTAAATATTCGAGATAAAATACGCATTATAGGCAGCGGAAAAATCATTTCAGGCTATTCTATCTTACATGCTGTTGCTCTTGGTGCAGACATGTGTAACAGTGCGCGCGGTTTTATGTTTTCATTAGGCTGTATTCAAGCACTTCGATGCCATAATAACGAATGCCCAACGGGAGTTGCCACGCAAAACAAAATGTTAATGAAAGGTTTGGTTGTCACTGATAAATCAGATCGTGTGTACCATTTTCATAAAAACACTTTACATTCTGCCAATGAGCTTTTAGCTGCAGCAGGCAAAAAAAGTTTTTCTGATGTTGATCCTAATATTTTTATGCGCGGCGATGAGTTTTCGCATCTATCAGATACTTATTTTCCTGATATTTTAACAAATGTTCGAAAACAATAAAAATAAAAAAGCCTCTTTAAAATTTTAAAGAGGCTTTTTTATTTAAAGTACTATTTCTCCATAAATTAAAGTTTTGCAGTTGCCTTGTTTTCGGTAGAACTTTCTCCATTTTCCAAAACAGCTAATTCTTCTGGACCAACTAATTGTTTTGCAAGAATAATATTATTGTAAGATAAAAAATACACATCAAACTTTACTCCTTCATTTATTAGTTCTGGAGAAATCTGATTGTTTTTTACCATTTCTTGCAATAAACTCGGAAAAGAAGTACTAGTAGCTAATTTATTTGACTCATTTCCCTCTAAATTAGTTTCAATTCTTATCTCAATTTTATTATCATTTAAAAATGCTTTAGCACTTGTGCTTACAATATTATTGCCCTTTATAGAAGACGAAATATTGTAATTACTCACATGATCCTGAATTTTTTGCTTGGTATTTTTACAACTTGTCAATGATAATAAAGCAATAGCAACAAATACGATTTGGGTAATTTTTTTCATAATTTTTTGGTTATTTAGTTAATTTTTAACTCAAACATAATAAACTTACAAGACAAAAACAATTTATAACCACAAATATTTGAATACAAATTAGTTATCAGAAAATAGCTAAAAAACAGGCACTACTAACATTGCCTTTACAGAACCAATAAAAAAAACAGGAAAGCCCCTTTAAACTCAATTAAAGAGGCTTGATAATATTAAATTCCAAAGTTTTATTTCACTTGAAATTATTATTTTACTACTTCATTTATAGTTTCTTTATTTAAAATTTGTTTTTCGAAAACCGTATTATCATCTGCTAAATAATAGGCGTCAAATTGAATACCTTCTTCAATTAATTCTTTTGGAATCTGACCTTTATTTATCATTTCTTTCAACAGTTTAGGAAATTGTGCAGCAGCCAATTTTTTATCAGATTCGTTTTGTTTTAAATCTGTTTCAAATCGCAATTCAATCTTATTGTCATGTATATAACCTCTTGCAGTTGTAAGCGTAACATTCTCGCTTTTAATACTTTTTGCAGATTCATTATAAGATATAACATATTCCTGAAGTTTTTGCTGTGAATTTTTACAGCCGATCTGCATTAGCATAAAAACAATTGCAAACGAAATTTTCATTATTTTTTTGATCATGTTTTATAATTTATTTTAGTTTTTGAAGTCGTAAAAGCGCTTCTAAATAATAATAATCAGCATAATTAATAGAACAGTCAATTTCACTTCCAGCCGGTTTATGACCTGTTGCATGAAGCAGAAAAGCCGAATTGACATCACGGCTCTGGTAATTATTTGAAAGTGAGACAATCATTTTTTTAGATTTTGTCAAGTATTCGTTCTTCAGCGTTTTATCAGTTGTATAAGAACTTAATTCAATTAATGCGGAAGAGACAATCGCAGCTGCGGAAGCGTCTCTTGGCGCATTTGGAATATCCGGAGCGTTAAAATCCCAATACGGAACCAAATCACTTGTTGTTAATTTATCCAAATAAACACGGGCAACTTTGTGAGCAAAATCTAAAAACCTAGGATCTTTCGTTTCTCTGTAAACCATTGTAAATCCGTAAATTGCCCAAGCCTGACCACGTGCCCACATACTGTCATCGCTATATCCTTGAGCAGTAATTCCTTTTATTTTTTTTCCTGTCTCGTAATCGTAAATTAAGACATGATACGAAGAATAGTCAGGCCTGAAATGATTGTTCATTGTTGTTTCGGCATGTTTTACTGCAATATCATACAGTTTTTTATTTCCGCCGTTTTTAGAAGCCCAAAAAAGCAATTCTAAATTCATCATATTGTCTATAATTGTATTATGTCCTCCATATTTATTATGTGGCCAAGATTGAATTGTGCCTACTTTTGGATTAAAAAGCGTTGCTAAAGTATCGGCAGTTTTCAGAATAATATCTTTATATTCTGGATTTTTAGTCAAACGGTATCCGTTTCCGAAACTATTAAAAACCTGAAAACCTAAATCGTGATCGCCAGCCTTGCTTACTGACAATGGCGTTAGAAATCTGCTGAATTTATCAGCTTCTTTTTCCCATTTTTTGTCTCCAGTTGCTTCATATAAATACCATAATTCTCCTGGCCAAAAACCGCTCGTCCAATCTTTATAACCCACAAACTTCCATTCTTTGCTTCCATTCGGAACTGTTCTTGGAGAAGTTCCGTCATTCGGAATCACTTTTAATGTTTTTGATGCTTGGTCTGCACAGTATTCAAGTTGTTTTTTAACATTGAATGGAGCGCTCTTTTGAGAATACAGATTGTTTCCCAAAAAAAATAAAGCTAGAATTAGTGTCGTAAGTCTTGTAATCATGTGGTTATTTTTTTGATAGTCTTTTTGAATCGATAAATTTAGAAAATAAAGTAGATCTATCCGAATCTTTGTATTTTTGTTTACCTTAAAAAGTACTAATAAATCTCCTAAGAATTGAATAAAACCCGTATCTACTATTTCATATTCTTTCTTTTCATTATTTTCCTTGGAATCATGTCAAGAAAAATTGAGCTTATTCCGCTTTGGATCGGTGATTTTCTGTATGCAGTTATGATGTATGTTTTGATTAGAATTTTCTTTATGAATAAAAAAGCTTCAATGATATTGCTGTTTTCTTTATTAGTTTGCTGCGGAATTGAGTTTTTTCAGCTCTATCAAGCCGATTGGGTAATTACATTAAGAAAAACGCTTTTTGGAAGATACGTTCTCGGGCAAGGTTTTCTATGGAGTGATATTATGGCTTATACCTTTGGAACTGGCTTTGCTTTTATTATTGAAAATTTTATTTTACGAAAAATCAATCCAGTGTCTGCGTAATTTTATCAATATTTAAACTGTTTGCCATAGCTGTAAATATCTCATAATAAACTGATTTATTATCGTATAATGCATCATGAGTCCCTTTTTCAACACATCTTCCCTGCTCTAAAACGATTATGTTTGAAGCGTCAATAATTTGAGAAATACTGTGAGAAATGATAATTACGGTTCTGTCTTTTTTTATTGCATCAAGCGATTTTTTTATCTGTTCTGTAGCTATTGCATCTAAACTTGCGGTTGGTTCATCTAAGAAAATAATCGGCGGATTTTTTAAGAACAGTCTCGCAATTGCAATTCGCTGCTGCTGTCCTCCCGAAAGCAAATGAGCATCTGAGTCATAGCCTTTTGGCAATTGCATTACTTGCTCGTGAATATAAGCTTGTTTTGCAGCATCTATAATTTCTATTTGTGACGCTTCTGGCTTTCCGTATAAAATATTTTCAGCGATTGTTCCTTTAAAAATATGATTTTTCTGCAATACTAATCCAATATTTTTTCGAAGAAAATCAGTATCATAATCGTTTAAATCGACTCCATCTAAATAAATTTTTCCTGAAGAAGGCAGGTAAAACTTGTCTAATAAATTGATAACGGTACTTTTTCCTGCACCGCTTAATCCTACCAAAGCAGTTGTTTCGTTTGGTTTTATGGTAAAATTAATATTCCACAGTGCTTGAGTTCCGTTTGGATAAATAAAATCAACATTCTCAACTTCTATCAAGCCAGCGATTTTTTCAGGAATATAATTACCGCTTGTTTCTTTTTCGTTATCCGATTCTAGAATATCAAAAAAACCTTCAGAATAAATCAAGGCATCGTTGACTTCATCATAAATCCTGTGCAATTGCCTTATTGGCGCTGACACATTATTAAACAGCATGATATGAAACATAATTGCACCAATAGTCATTGTATTATTCAATACAAAATACGCTGTCAAAATAATGATAATAACCACGCCTATTTGTTCAATAAAACTTTTTATGCTTTCAAAAATAAAACTGGTTTTTCTGGTTGCCAATTGATTTTCGGTCATTTCGAATTGAATTTTCTGATGACGATCAGCTTCCATTGGTTCACGAACAAAAGATTTAATAACGGTTATCGATTCGATTAAGCTAATAATTCCGTTATTCTTCGTTTCGCGATACGTACGCATTCTTCTTCTAAAACCGCTCAATTTACTTGCCTGTAATTGACTTATATAAAAGTAAATGGGAATAATACACAAGCTAACTAAACCTACATACATATTCGCATAAAACATCAATAACAAAGCAACAAAAGCGTTTGTAAACAAAGGCAAAATATCAATAAAAAAATTCTGAACCAATCGTGTCAAACTGCTGATTCCTAAATCAATTCTAGTTTGAAGTTTCCCGCTTTCATTTTCGTTTGAAGTGTAAAACTCCATTCTATAGCTCAGAATTTTTTCGACTATCGCCTGAGAGATATCACGGGTGATAAATATTCGAAGTTTTTCTCCATAAAATTTCTGTCCAAATTGCACCACAGAATATACCAACTCTTTAGAAAGCAAAACGATACTGATAATTCCCAATAAATGAAATCCTTTTGATAAAGGTTCGTGCGCTACCATTAAATTACTGATAGTGTCAACAGTATACTTTAATATTAATGCATTTATCTGCGCTGCAAACGATCCTAAAAATGTAAGCAATAAAGTAGCAATAACCATCTTTCTGTAAGGCCTAACAAAAGGAGTTATTTTTTTATATAAAACGGATATCTGCATTTATTTAATTTTAGGCAACTTATCAAATATAAGAATTCTAAATTTGTGTTTCAAATAACTCGGAACTTAAAATATATTACAATGCAACTTGTTTTCGCTTCAAATAATCTTAATAAAATCAAAGAAATTCAAAGTATCTTAAACGGATCTATACAATTATTAAGTCTCTCAGACATTGGCTGTCATGAAGAAATTCCTGAAACAGCAGATACTATTGAAGGAAATGCGATTTTGAAAGCTAATTATGTAACTGAAAAATATGGTTACGATTGTTTTGCAGATGATACTGGTTTAGAAGTTATATCTTTAAACGGAGAACCTGGAGTATATTCAGCGAGATATGCCGGCGAACAAAAAAATGCAGACGATAATATGAATAAGCTTTTAGAGGCGCTAAAAAACAAATCAGATCGCAGTGCACAGTTCAAGACCGTTATAGCCTTAAATTTAAATGGAAAACAGCATTTATTTACCGGAATTGCAAAAGGAGAAATCACATTAAACAAAACTGGGAATCATGGTTTTGGCTATGATCCTATTTTTAAGCCTGAAAATTATACCGAAACGTTTGCCGAATTGCCTTTGGAAATCAAAAATAAAATTGGCCATCGCGGAAAAGCAACTTACCAACTAATTGATTTCCTGAACTCCACAAAATAATTGTTTAAAATACAACATTTTAAAGGCAAAATTTTACATTTCACGACGTGTTTTTTCGGGATTTTCTTCAATTTCTGCTATAAATCATTTTACATTAAACATAACATTTTGATTATCAAATCATAAGAAATACATAATTCTTAAAATTGCATTAGTTTATGTGAATAATTAACAGTAATTTTGCACCCTATTTTAAATACACATATGAATAAATTTGAACAATTAGGATTGAATGAATCGTTACTGAAGGCGATTTTAGATCTAGGATTTGAAAATCCGTCAGAGGTACAGGAAAAGGCGATTCCCCTATTATTGGAAAAAGACACAGATATGGTTGCGTTGGCTCAGACAGGGACAGGGAAAACGGCAGCTTTCGGTTTTCCGCTAATTCAAAAAATTGATGCTGACAATAGAAACACACAAGCATTAGTTTTATCGCCAACACGAGAACTTTGTTTACAGATTACCAACGAACTTAAAAACTACTCAAAATACGAGAAAGGTATTAATGTGGTAGCAGTTTACGGCGGGGCTAGTATTACAGAGCAAGCTAGAGAGATTAAAAGAGGAGCACAAATTATTGTGGCAACTCCAGGAAGAATGCAAGACATGATCAACAGAGGTTTAGTAAACATTAAAAATATAGATTACTGTATTTTGGATGAAGCTGATGAGATGTTGAACATGGGATTCTATGAAGACATCGTATCTATTTTATCAGATACTCCAGATCAAAAAAGTACATGGTTGTTCTCTGCAACTATGCCACAAGAGGTTGCTAGAATTGCAAAACAATTCATGAGCGATCCAGTTGAAATTACTGTTGGAGCTAAGAACTCAGGTTCTGCAACAGTTTCTCACGAATTTTACTTAGTAAATGCTCGTGACCGTTACGAAGCTTTAAAACGTTTAGCCGATGCAAATCCAGATATTTTCTCTGTGGTTTTCTGTCGTACTAAAAGAGATACACAAGCTGTAGCTGAAAAATTAATTGAAGATGGATACAGCGCTGCTGCATTGCACGGAGATTTATCTCAGGCGCAACGTGATGGTGTAATGAAATCTTTCCGTGGAAGACAAATTCAGATGCTTGTTGCTACTGACGTTGCTGCACGTGGAATTGACGTTGATAATATTACTCACGTAGTAAACTACCAACTTCCTGACGAAATTGAAACTTACAATCACCGTTCTGGACGTACTGGTAGAGCTGGAAAATTAGGAACTTCTATTGTTATTGTTACAAAAAGCGAGTTGCGTAAAATTTCATCTATCGAAAGAATCATCAAACAAAAGTTTGAAGAAAAATCTATCCCGTCTGGAATCGAAATTTGCGAAATTCAATTATTGCACTTAGCTAATAAAATTAAAGATACTGAGGTTGATCACGAAATTGACAACTACTTACCAGCAATCAACAACGTTCTTGAAGGTTTATCTAAAGAAGAGTTGATTAAGAAAATGGTATCGGTAGAATTTAATCGTTTCATCGCTTATTACAAGAAAAATAGAGATATTTCATCTCAATCTGGTGAAAGACGTGAAAGAAGTGATTCTGAGCCAAGAGAATTCAATAATAACGGAGCAGTTCGTTATTTTGTAAACATCGGTTCAAGAGACAACTTCGACTGGATGACCCTTAAAGATTACTTGAAAGAAACATTAGACTTAGGTCGTGATGACGTTTTCAAAGTTGATGTAAAAGAAGGTTTCTCTTTCTTTAACACTGATCCTGAACACACTGATAAAGTAATGGAAGTATTAAACAACGTACAATTAGAAGGACGTCGTATTAATGTTGAAATTTCTAAAAATGATGGTGGTGGAAGACGTGACCATAACGGACGTTCTGGTGGCGGAAGAAGTTCTGGAGGACCAAGAAGAGAAGGAAACTTTGCTCCAAGACGTGAAGGTTCTGGTGGCGGAGGTTTTAGAAGCGATAGAAACGCTGCTCCAAGAGAAGGCGGTTTCAGAAGCGACAGAAATTCATCTGCTCCAAAAAGAGAAGGTGGTTTTAGAAGCTCAGCTCCAAGAAGCGAAGGTGGTTCAGACAGAGCTCCAAGACGTTCTGAGAGCTTTGGTGATTCACCAAGACCAAGAAGACCAAGAAGAGACTAATAAGTCAACATCTTAAAATATAAAATCCCAGATTCCAGACATAATTGGAATTTGGGATTTTTTTTATTTTCAAAAAATCTTCATTCAGGCGGATGAGTTTTGTAATTCAAAACAATTTAATTTAAATCTTTTATCTCTTTTTAGTTAAATACTAAAAGCAACACTTCTTTCGTCTGTTAATTTTCTTATAATTATATTCGAAGACTGCGAAATATTTAATCCCTATTTACTACTTTTAGTGCTTTAAATCAGGATATGAAATATTTCGCAGTTTTCTTTTTTATACTACTATCAAGCATTGGTTTTGCCCAAGAGACAGAATCTACAGCACCTCAAAGAGTTTCTGGCTATATCTTTAACGATAATACCAAACAGCCTCTTCCTAACGTAAATGTCATAAACAAAAACAAAGTTCTCGGCGCTATGTCTGATGCTAAAGGTTATTTTGAAATTGATGTACAGCCAAATGATACCCTTCATTTCTCCATTTTAGGATTTCAGTCGCTTCGTATTAGAGTAACCAATGACTGGATAAAAAACAAAATCACAAGAATTCAGCTTACAGAAAAAGCAATTGCGCTGGAAGAAGTGGTTATTGCACCTTTTAATTTGACTGGATATCTTGAAATCGATTCAAAATTAATTCCAACAAAAGAAAACTACCGTTATAGTATTTCAGGCCTTACACAAGGTTATGAAGCAGGTGAATATTCTCCAAATGCTTTCGGAAAAGTATTGGGATCTATTTTTAATCCGGCCGATATGCTCTACAATTTCTTTGGAAAAAACGGAAAAGAACTCAAAAAGTTAAAAGACATGAAGAAAGATGACACAATCAGAAATCTTCTTGAAACTAAATATGACCGTGAAACACTTGCCATTCTTTTAGGAATAACGAAAGAAGAAATTCCAGAGATTCTGCAACGATGCAGTTATTCTGATTCTTTCATTCAGACTGCTAACGATTTACAAATCTTAGATGCAATCAGCGGTTGTTACGAACAATATAAAGTATTAAAACGTAATTAATTTACTTTTAAATAAAAATAAAAATCCTCATTTTCGAATCGTAAATGAGGATTTTTTATTTTGAATATTAACAACAAAAAACAAAAGTATGAGTGCAATACCTTTTCAAACCATTGATTGGAATCTTATTAAGAAAACTGAACATCCGGGAGAAAGCGGAACAGCTTATTGGCAAACATTACAATTAGGAGGTTTGCGTATTAGAAAAGTTACCTATTCTGAAAAATACACTGCTGATCACTGGTGTCAAAAAGGACACATTGTACACTGTCTGGAAGGAGAATTTATAAGCGAATTAGAGAACGGACAAGATTTTATACTTTCAAAAGGAATGACTTATGTTGTTTCTGATGATCTTAGTTCTCACCGTTCTATTACAGCAAAAGGCGTCGAGTTATTAATAATCGATGGAGACTTTCTAAGATAAAATTGTAAACAAATCAGAATATTATAGTTACATTTACTTACAATCAAAAAAGAAATTAATTAAATTTAAATATTATGGCAAAGAGTCAAGATGCTAAAAAAACAGCAAAAAAAGAACCGTTAAAAACGGCTAAAGAGAAAAAAGAAGAAAAAAGAGAGAAGAAAAATACTCCTAAAAGAGATTAGTTTTCAGTTGCAGTCGCAATTTTCAGTTTTTATGAGACTGAAAACTGCGACTGAAAACTGAAACTAAAAATTATTTCACTGGAATATTTGAAAGAATTTCTAAGACAAATTTCCAATATTTTTGAGCAGATGAAATACTTGCTCTTTCATCTGGTGAGTGCGCACCGTGAATAGTTGGTCCAAAAGAAATCATATCCATATCAGGATAATTTGTTCCTAAAATACCACATTCTAAACCAGCGTGACAAGCTACTACTTTTGGTTTTTCTCCATTTTGCTTTTCATAAATACCTACTAACGTATCTAATATTTCAGAATTTACATTTGGTGTCCAGCCTGGATAAGAACCAGAAAGTTCTACTTCGCAGCCTACTAATTCAAAAGCAGAACGAAGCGAATTAGCTAAATCAAATTTTGAAGTTTCTACAGAAGAACGCGTTAAACATCCAATAGATATTTCACCATCTTTTATGATAACACGAGCGATATTATTTGACGTTTCAACCAAATCAGCCATATCTGCACTCATTCTGTAAACGCCGTTATGAGCAGCATAAATAGCACGAATAATTCCTTCCTGAACCCCTAAATCCATCACTTTTAAAGGCAAATCGCACTTCACGATTTCGATAGATAAATTTGGTTCCGTTGTTTTATATTCTGCTTTAATATCGTTAATGATTTCCTGCATATCAAAAATATACGCTTCATCAAACATTTCAGAAATAATCACTTTTGCTACACTTTCTCTCGGAATTGCATTTCGCAAACTTCCTCCATTAATTTCTGCTACTTGCAAACCGAAGTTTTCAAAAGCATCAAACAACAGGCGGTTCATGATTTTGTTAGCGTTTCCTAAACCTTTATTGATATCCATTCCTGAATGACCTCCATTTAAGCCTTTCACTGTAATGATATGACCTACTGATCCTTCTGGAACTTCTTCTTCATGATACGTTCTTGTAGCCGTTACATCGATTCCGCCAGCACATCCTATATCAATTTCATCATCTTCTTCAGTATCTAAATTCAAAAGAATCTGACCTTGAAGAATACCGCCTTTCAGGTTTAAAGCACCTGTCATTCCTGTTTCTTCATCAATTGTAAACAGTGCTTCGATTGCCGGATGCGGAATATCTTTACTTTCTAAAATAGCCATAATTGTAGCCACTCCTAACCCATTATCAGCACCAAGTGTTGTACCGCGCGCGCGAACCCAGTCACCGTCAACATACATGTCAATTCCTTGGGTATCGAAATCAAAAACCGTATCTGCATTTTTTTGGTGCACCATATCAAGATGTCCCTGCATTACAATCGCTTTGCGATTTTCCATTCCTGCAGTTGCTGGCTTTCTGATAATTACATTTCGAATTTCGTCTTCAAAAGTTTCTAAACCTAAGCTGTTTCCAAAGTTTTTCATGAACTCTATTACACGTTCTTCTTTCTTTGACGGACGAGGAACAGCATTCAAATCTGCAAATTTATTCCACAGTGCTTTAGGTTCCAGATTTCTTATTTCCTGACTCATTATATTTTGTTTGAAGTTTAACAATTAAGAATGTCAAAGTTACAAAGTTTATATTTTTTTCTGCCACAAATTTCACGAATTAGCACTAATTATATGCTTTAAAATCAAACTCGATAATTACAATCTTTTTTTAGTTAGAATATTGTATTTATATTTACGTATCCAAAATTTATGATGTGAAATCAAAATACATTTTACCTTTATTTTTAGTAATTCAAATTATCTTTTTAAAAGTCCTTCCCTTCTTTCCGGATTTTGTAGAAGGCGCCTATAGCAACAACCTGTACATCAGAATTTCGCACTTTCTGAGAACCATTTTTGGTAAAATTCCTTTTTCTGTTGGCGATCTTATTTATGGCATTCTACTCTTGTCTATAATTAGCTGGTTTTGGCAAATCAGAAAAACATGGAGAACAGACTGGAAGGATCATCTTTTAAAAATTTTAGGCAAAATTTCCGTGTTTTATTTTTTCTTTCATATTCTTTGGGCATTCAATTATTATCGTGAGCCTTTATTTCAAAAAATGGATATCAAAAGAGATTATACTGATGCAGAATTGCTTGCATTTACAAAAAAACTAATTGTAAAGACAAATGAAATTCAATTTCAAATCACGAAGAATGACAGCTCTAAAATAGTTTTTCCATACTCTCAAAAAGAGGCTTTTAAGATGAATTTAGACGGATATAAAAATCTTGCAGAAGAACATCCGTACTTTAAATATGAAATTTTAAGCGTGAAAAAATCCCTTTTTAGTTTGCCTTTAACTTATATGGGTTTTGGAGGTTACTTAAATCCGTTTACGAATGAAGCTCAGGTTAATGATTTATTGCCAATGTATAACTTCCCGGCCACCACTTGTCACGAAATGGCGCATCAAATGGGATATGCGAGCGAAAGTGAATGCAATTTTATTGGCGTTTTGGCATCAATTAAAAATAAGAATTTATATTACCAATATTCTGGTTACAGCTTTGCTTTACGGTATTGCTTAGGCATTTGGCAAGTTAAAAATGAGAAAATTTTTAATCAACTGAAAAAAACGGTTCATGTCGGAATTTTAAAAAACTATCAGGAAAGCCATGATTTTTGGAAGCAATATGAAACACCAATTGAAACTGGTTTTGAAATCTTTTATGATAATTTCTTGAAAACAAACAATCAAAAAGACGGAATGGACAGTTACAGCAAGTTTGTAGATTTGATGGTGAATTATTATAAAACTCGAAAATTATAATTATTTTTCGCTGCAGATTATATTATTAAAATAATTTATCTGTCGCAAAAAAACAAAACGCATTGTAACAAAATACATTACAATACTACTAATACATTATGAGCGAAAGTCTAGAACAATCATTTGTTGCGCAATTGCAGGCAAATCAGAATATAATCCACAAGATTTGTAGATTATATACTGCCGGCGAAGACGCTCACAAAGACTTGTTTCAGGAAATCACAATTCAGCTCTGGAAAGCATATCCTAAATTTAGGGGCGACAGCAAATTTTCGACTTGGACGTATCGCGTTGCTTTGAATACCGCAATTACCTTATACCGAAAAACCAAACGAACCGTATCGACAGTAGAATATGAAAGTCATCAGCACTTTGTAAAAGATGTTGATTACAATTATGAAGAGGAAGAACAGATTAAACTGATGTACAAAGCGGTCTATCAGCTTAATGACATCGAAAAAGCATTAGTTTTTATGTATTTAGAAGACAAAGATTATCAAGAAATAGCCGAGACCTTAGGGATCAGCGAAGTGAATGCGCGCGTGAAGATGAACAGAATTAAAGGGAAACTTAAAAAAATACTAAATCCTTAAAATTTATTATGAAAGAACTGGATTTATTAAAAAAAGATTGGAAAAAGAACTCGGATTCTTTTGAGCAAATTTCTGCAAATGAAATCTACAAAATGATTCACAAAAAGTCCTCTTCAATTGTGAAGTGGATTTTGATTATCAGTATTTTGGAGATTTCATTTTGGACTTTTTCAAATTTATTTCTCAATACGGATGATCTTTTTAAAAAAATCAATCATCCTGGAATTGTTATGACACTTGAATATTTAACCTACTTCAATTATTTAGTTGGTTTAATTTTTATATTCATTTTTTATAGAAACTACACTACTATTTCTACCACTATTGCAACAAAATCATTAATGGGTTCTATTCTTAAAACCCGTAAAACAGTTCAGTACTATGTTTGGTACAACTTGGGATTCATGGTCATTATAGCAATATTAAGCTTTTTTGTTGCCTTTGTTTATAACCCTGACATGGATTTTTTACGAGAAAAACTGGCAGTAAACGGAAAAGCAATGTTTTTTACTATCGGAATTTTAGTACTGATAATTTTAGGTTTATTTGGAATGTTCTGGTGTTTTTACCGATTACTTTACGGAACTTTATTACGTAGATTGTACGCTAATTATAAAGAGCTGAAGAAGATCGATTTTTAAGAAAGGTACAGAGAATCAGAGCTGCAAAGTGGCAAAGGTTTTTTAAAACTTCAATATAGAAATTCGAATTAGTGAAACTAGAAAAAATCTAAAATCCGAAATTTAGTAATCCCATTGTCTTAACTTATTAAGTTCTTCCTGTGCTTTGATTTCTTCGGCTGGAATAACTTTTAAGAATGATGGATGCTGTTCGATTGCGTATTCTACTTTTTCTACGATTTGGTCGATAGTATCGTTTTCATAATCAATATCAAGTGGTTCTTTGATGATGAATGATTGCAGAATTCCTTTCTTTTTCATTCGCAATCCTTTTTTATCAAACGAACGGCGGAAACCGTCAATAACTATCGGAATGACAATTGGCTTATGCTGTTTAATAATATGTGCAGTTCCTTTACGAACAGGTTTAAACGATTTTGTAGTTCCTTGCGGAAACGTAATTACCCAGCCATCTTCGAGAGCAATTTTAATATTTTCTGTGTCATTTGGGTTGACATCGCGTTTTTCAGTTACATCAACACCTTTTGCGCGCCATGTTCTTTCAACAGTAATTGCTCCAACATATGCTAAAATTCTCGGTAATAAACCAGCATGCATTGTTTCTTTGGCCGCGACATAATAGATATTCATTTTAGGCTCCCATAAATAGCCAATGTTCTTAATGGTATCTTGACGTCCGCTTAAACTTGCGTTAAACACATGAAACATCGCCACCACATCAGCAAAATAAGTTTGATGATTGGATATAAACAGAACATTTGTATCTGGCAATGTCTTAATAATTTCAGATCCGTCAATCTGCAAATCATTAAAACCTCTATATCTTCTATGAGTCATGGCTCCTAAAATTCGGATTAACCACTTCTTGATGAATAATATATGTCCAAAAGGATTTCGTTTAAACAATCCCATAGCTGTTTATTGTGTTTTTTTATTACGTCGCAAACATACAAAAATTATTCTTTTAGCAATAGTACTAAACAATTTCAGAAATAAATTACTATCACAATGAATATCAAATTGTTAAATTTATGTTTTTACAGATTTTCGTTAAAAGTTGTTTTCAAAACATCTCTAAGTTCGCTTAAGATCATAGCTGTTGCTCCCCAAACAACATGATTTTGAATATTAAACGCCGGCACTAAAACATTGGCAGCATAAGAAGTTGACAACGTGGCTTCGATAATAATTTCATCATCTAAAAAAACAGACAAAGGCAGTTCTATAATAGAGGCAACTTCTCGAACATCTGGAGAAAACAAAAGTTCTTCTTTCGCAATTCCCAAAAAGGGATGAACCAAAAAATTACTTGGCGGAATGTACATTGGCGAGAACTCCTTGATCACTTCAATTTTTTCAGGAAGAACTCCCACTTCTTCATGCGTTTCTCTTAAAGCAGTAGCTTCGAAATTAACATCTGTGGTTTCATATTTTCCTCCCGGAAAGGCAATTTGTGATGAATGCACGCCATTATAAGCATTTCGAACAATCAAAACTAAATGTGTTTCTTCATTTTTAGGGTAAAATAACATCATCACCGCCGCAATTCTCGGATTTTTTGATGTTATATCAAGACTTTTAAGCTCTTCTATTCTGCCTTTTGGTGCCATTTTAATATGCGCAAAAGTCGCCGGAAGTTCAACTGGAATTAAATTAGGAACATATTGCAAAAAATCTTGAAAATCCATAATCAAAGTTTATTTTTGTACTTTCAAATAAAATATAAATATAGTCTAGAAAACGCGTTTCTACAAGTTTTCTAAAACCAAAGCCTTAAAAATGTACAGTAGAGAAGAATCACAAAAGATAAAAAGAGAATTTTGGGTGGCTTTCGCCGAGAAATATCCGCGCAAATGGGTTCTATATGACACCAAGATTAAAGATTTCTCTTTTAAATTTTATGTGGATAATAAAAAAGCTCAAGTTTTAATTGACATCGAACACAGAAGTGATGAGAAGCGAAATGCTTATTATGAAAAAGTAGAAGCTTTAAAAAATATTTTGGAAGAAGAATTTATCAAAGATTTGGTTTTCGAAAAAAATCACACTTTGGAAAGCGGCAAAACAATTAGCCGAATTTGGGTAGAGAAAGAAGGCGTAGGTTTTAGTAATAGAAATAATTGGGATGCTATTTTTGATTTCTTTTTCGAAAAAATGCATGCGCTCGAAATGTTCTATTTAGAATATGATGAGTTTATTAAAGATATTGAGTAAGTCCTTTTGCAAAGTTACTATCCCGAGTTTAAGGACTAAGTTTTTACAACAACGGCGATAAGTTTATTGAACTTATTGCCGTTGTTTTTTTATAGAGAATAACCAAATATCAACAATATTAATATCACAGTAAAATCAAGACATTACAACGCTAATTCTATAATTTTAAGATATTTAAAAATAATTAATAAAGAAATACCTATAATCGATACAATTTAGGTCAAAATTTTTATATTTGAAAAACCTAAATCTGTAATGAAGAAAATTTTATTGGTGTTTTTTTTAGTTTCATTTTCAAAAAACTATGCACAAACTGATTATGCTTACGTTTACAACAATGATTCTATAATTAGTAAAGGGAACAACTTCTACAACGATAAAAAATACGATGAAGCCCTAAAAGAATATAATAAAATCAGCAAAATAGATCCTAGATATCTAAATGCACAATACGAAATAGGTTTAACACTCAGCGCTCAAGAAAAGAAAAGCGAGGTAAAATCACTTCTGGAAAATTTATATGCAAATGGTAAAATGCAGGAATATCCAGAATTGTATAAAATGTACGCTATTTTTTTAAGCAACGAAAAGGAATACGATTTATCTGAAAAAATCTTCAAGGAGGGCGAAAAATACATGCCAAATTATTCTCCTTTTCTATACAATTTTGCAATCTTATATATTAGAAAAAAAGAAAATCAAAAGGCTCTTGAGCTTTTAGAGCGTATTATTACAAATGATCCAAATCATGCGGGATCTCATTATTTATTAGGAATAATGGCTTTTGAAAACGGAAAAATTGTAGAAGGAACTCTTGCAATGATGAGTTATCTTGTTATTGCTCCAACCGGTCAATTTGCGAGTCAGGCAGTTTTAAACCTGAATGCTAATTTTGGACAAAATTATCTGGAGGAAAACAAACTGGTTTTTTCAAAATCTGGAGATAATTTCGAAGAGATCGAAACCATTTTACGAAATCAATTACCTCTAAAAAAGGTATACAAAATAAAATCAAGTATTGATGATGTTATAACACGTCAGGTACAAGCTGTTGCAGAATATGCTGCAGAACACAAAATGAGCGATGGTTTTTTTGAAACTACATATCTTCCATGGGTTAAAGATCTTGTTGCAAAAAATCAGTTAGAAGGATATTCTTATTACAGTTTGCTTTCTATGGAAGACAAAATTGGTAAAGAATTAGCCAAACAAAAGAAAAAAATGACTTCTTTTCGTGATGATTATCTCTTGAAAGATTTTTGGTCTTCTTTTGGAAAAAGAAAGTTAGATGTTTTTGGAAATGTTGAAGATGTCGTAGTTTCTGTTAGAAATGAAAGACCTTTTATAATTGGACCGCAAATAAATGGAGAATTTCAGGGAAAGAGCAAATATTTAAATGTACTTGGCAATTTAAATGGAGAACTTAATTTTAAAGATGGACTTCTTGACGGTCTTCAAAAATATTATGATGAAAAAGGCAAGCTTATAGAAGAAAAATATTTTACTGCAGGAAAATTAAATGGAAAGAGAACTACTTATTACGAAAACGGAAATATAGCTTTAACAGAGAATTATAAAGACGATAAGCTTGACGGCATTAGTACTTCTTATTTCCCAAATGGCGGAAAAAACTGTGAAATAAATTTTACAGAGGGGGAACGAAACGGAACTCTGGTTTGTTTGTATGAAGTTGGAACTAAAAAAAATGAAATAGATTATGCAAACGGAAAACTAAGCGGAAAATACAACTCTTACGACGAATCTGGAGCGCTGACAGAAACTTATAACTGCTTAGATAATAAAATTGAAGGAAACTATTTAGAATATTTTGACGGCAAAACGATCAAAGCTGAAGCTCTTTACAAAAATGGTTTTATCGAAGGAAGTTACAAATCATATTATTCAAATAAAACACTGGAAAAAGAAAATATTTGTGCTTTAGGATCTATTCTGAAATCTACAGAATACTTTCAAAATGGTAAAAAATCATTTGAAAGTATTTACAATAATAAAGGAGAACTTGAAACCTACAGTTGTTTTGATACGTACGGAAATAAATATTTTGAAGAAAAACACAAAGGCGGTGAATTAAAATCTGGCACTCAATTTACTGCAATTGCTCCAAAAGGAACCGAAGTAAATGTTACTAAGAAAACTTTTGAAATGAAAAATTTTGACGGTACTACTAGAATTAAAGGTGCTTTTGAAAAAGGCAAAAAAACAGGCGAATGGAATTATTTATTTTCATCTGGAGTAACACGACTAAAAGAGTTTTATATTAATGGAAAGACAGAAGGCTTAAGTACAAATTACAACACAAATGGCCAATTGTCAAGCATTAGCAATTTTAAAAATGATACCATCAGCGGCCGTTACGAAGTTTATGACGGAGACAAAGTAAATCAGCTTTATAACTATGAAAAAGGACAGCAAAACGGACCTTTTAAAACTTTTTATGCTGATGGCTCAGTAAGTACTGAAGGTTATATGATAGCAAATGATGTTGCTTATGATAAATACACTTACTCTCAAGATGGAAATATCTCGATTATAGATCATTACATAAATAGTTATGTGGCAAGCCGAAAAACATTTGATTCTAAAGGAAAACTGGAAAATGAAATTGATTATAAAAACAAATCCGGAAAATTTAATTATTCGTTTAATGGCGGTATTTATACCAAAAATTATGAATTGAAAAATGGAATTTTGAATGGGAAACTTATCTCTCAAGACAAATTTAAAACGAACATAATTGAAGCTGAATACATTAACGGGCTTCTTCATAATTCATATAAAAAATATAGTCCTTTAGGATCTCTTTTATTTGAGAAAAGCTACTATTGTGGCAAATTAAACGGTCTTAACAAATATTACGATTATGTTGGAAATTTAAGGCTGACAGAAGAATATACTTTTGGCAGTGAAAACGGAAAAACCATTCGTTATTACAACAACAAATCGAAGATGATGGAATATACACAGGTAAACGATGCAATTGAGGGAGAAACTATATATTACAATCAAAAAGGCGAACCTTTGGTAATTCTTGGTTATGAGAACAATATGCCAAAATATTTTATCAGAAAAAGCAAAACGGGCGAATTAAACGACAAAGTAAACATTGAGAACCAAACAGCTGAAATTTCATCTTCATATCCAAACGGAAAAATTGCAATTCAATTTGCTATAAGCAAAGGAAGTTTTAACGGTAAATTCATCATCAACAGTGTTGAAGGAAAATTAGAATACGAATGCACTTATAAAAATAGCAATTTAGAAGGAGACAGAATTGAGTATTATGCTAATGGAAAACCTTATAAAAAAGAACACTTTATAAATAATTCTTTTGAAGGACAGCAGCAATACTTTAAGGAAGACGGAAATCTTTGGGCTGATGTCTCTTTAAAAAGTGACGAACTGCACGGAAATACATTAATTTATAATGCTGGCAAACTAATAGCAACAAAAAAATATGATTCAGATGAATTGGTCGAAATTATCAAATAATCCTTTTATTTTGATTGCTTTTTTTGTTTTTTATTCCATTTCGAGTACAGCACAAAAATCTTTTCAGGATATTAAAAATCTATATCCAGATCACAACGAAGTTGTTCTGGATAATTATGAATTCTATGATATTTCGATTGAAAACAATTCTCCTAAAATCATTCAGGACAATCATTATGAATCGATAATTTTAACACAAAACGGAATTTTCAACAATAAGGAATCGTTTTCTTATTCTGATTTAATTCCGCTAAAAAGTTACGATGCTTATACCGTTATCAATGAAAACGGAAAAGAGAAAAAGATAAAAGTTACACAGACAATTGAAAAACAGTCTGAACAAAGTTCTGTTTTTTATAATGATGTAAAAGAGCGCCAGCTTACGTTTCCTAATATCGAAACTGGGGCAAAAAAAGTATACAATTATCAAACGCAATTTTTAGATCCGCATTTGCTTCATAAATTTATATTTGGAGGTTCAATGCCTATTCAAAATTCTACATTAGAAGTCAGAACAGACAAAAATATTGTGATTGACTACAAAATTTTTAATGATCCAGACAAAACAATCGTTTATTCTAAAACAGAAAAAAAAGGAAAATGGGTACACAAATGGACTTTGTCTGACATAAAAGCAGCCAAATTTGAAGATAATTCTCCAGGCTTTTTATACCAAGTACCACATGTCGATTTTTATATTAAAGAGTATACTTCAAATGGAAAAACTACTCCAGTTTTAGGAGATATTCCGGAATTGTTCAACTATTATAAAGATTTTGTAAAAGACCTTAATAAAAAAGAAGATCCAGAATTAAAAGCGCTTACTTTAGAAATTACAAAAGATAAAGGTACAGATGAAGAAAAGGTAAAGAGTATTTTTTATTGGGTAAAAGAAAACATTAAATACATTGCTTTTGAGAATGGTTATGAAGGATTTATTCCGCGTGAAGCCAGTTTGGTATTCGAAAGAAAATTTGGCGACTGTAAAGATATGGCCAGCATTATTTCGTGTATGGCAAAATATGCAGATGTAAAAAATGTAACTGTTGCCTGGATAGGAACGCGCAGTATTCCTTATTCGTATAATGATTTGGCAACGCCATCTGTAGACAATCATATGATAGCACTTTTCAAAAAAGGTGATACTTACGTTTTCTTAGATGGTACTGATAAAGAAACACGTTACGGAATACCAACTGCTTTTATACAAGGAAAAGAAGTTCTTTTCAGTGAAAACGATCAATATAAAATTTATCCCGTTCCTGTAGTTCTAGCAAATCAAAATGAAGTTAAGGAAAAAATTGATTTAAAAATCGAAAACACAAAGCTTACAGGAACGGCAAAAATGGATCGTTTTGGTTATAACCGAAGCCACATTTTGATGCAAATTGGAGACGCATCGAACAAAGCGCGCCAAGAAATGATCAAATCTTTGGTTTTAAAAGGGAATAATAAATTCAATTTAAAAGATTTTAAAGAGGAAAATTTAAATGATAAAGAGCTTCCCTACTCTATTGATTATGCTTTTGAGCTTGACAATTATATTGTAAAAGTCGATAAGGAAATTTATGTGAATTTATTTTTAGATAAAATTTTAGAAAAAGCCACTATTGCAAAAGATAGAGTCGCTCAATATGAATTTGATTATTTAACCCAATTTACAACGCAATACGCGTTAGAAATTCCTAAAAACTGCAGCATAAAATACTTGCCAAAAAACTTTGATTTAGACAATGATTATTTGAAAGCGCATTTTACTTATGAATTGAAAAACGATATTTTATATTTAAATGTCAGCTTGGCGCAAAAAAAATTATTACTAAACAAAGCCGATTTTGAGCCTTGGAATGAAACCATCAAAAAACTAAAAACTAACTATAACGAAACCATAATTTTACTAGAAAAATAATGAAAAAACAATTATTAAAAACCATTTTTACCTTTGTCGCACTGCTGAGTACGTCGGTTTTTTTTGCTCAAGATTACAGTTTTAAAAATTACGACTGGAACGAAAAAGAAATTAAAATTGAGGTTCCGAAAAAGTACGAGACAGAAAAAGAAATTATTTTAAGCCGTAATGTAAAAATAGAGGTTGTAGTGAATAAAAATACTGCTACCCAATATCGTTTGATACACGAAAAAAAATACATCAACTCTGATGACGCAATTGAACGAAATAATAAAGTTTATATTCCTTTTGGAGACGAAGAGAACGTATTGATTACCAAAGTTCGTGTAATTCTAAAAAATGGAAAAGTAATCAACTTAGACAAAAAAGATATTAAAGAAGAAGTTGATCAGGAAAAAGGTATGAAATACAACTATTTTGCGCTTAACGGACTTGAAAAAGGTGCTCTAATCGAAAAGTTGTACATTATAGAAGAAGCTCCAGATTTAAAAGGAAACACCATTAAGATGCAAGATCAGTATCCTATAGCCGATTTTAATTTTGAATTAATTGCTCCTGCACATCTTGTTTTTAAAACCAAATCGTACAACGGATTAAGCGAGCCTGTTTTAGATGAAAAAAAGATCGAAAACAAAAAAGTATGGAGCATTTCTGAAAAAGACATAACTGCTTTAAAAGATGACGAAGCTTACTCTAACTGGGATGTCAAATTAAAACTTTTTCGCTATAAATTAGATGCCAACTTATTTTCTGGAGGCAAAAACTTGAATAACTTTAAAGAATATGCAACAACAACTTATGAAAGAGTCAATCCTGTTTTAGACAAAAAACAAGAAAAAGCAATTGCCACTTTCTGCAGTTCTATACCTGATTCTAAAGATCCTCAGGAACAAATCTGGAACATCGAAAACAAGATAAAAAAAACGATTATTTATGATAAATACATCGATTCAAAAGAAAACTTAAGCGATGTTATCAGTACAAAACAGGCAAATAGTTTAGATATTATTAAATTGTATGTGGCTGTTTTTAAATATTTTAAAGTCGAACAAAACCTTGTTTTTACCACAAGCCGTTACAAAGTTCCTTTTGATAAAGATTTTGAAAGCTATGAAAACCTAAATGACTTTTTATTCTATTTTCCTGGTATAAAAAAATACCTTTCTCCTACTGAAATTGAATACCGTTTACCACTTTTCCCTAATTATTTAGGAAATAACAACGGATTATTTATTAAAGAAAAGGTGTTTGCCGGCGTATCAATGGGAATTGGAGAAATTAATTTTATTGAGATTCCCGGAACTGAAATCACGCATGATTTTATGGATATTACAGTTGACTTTACTAAAGACCTTGAAAACCCATTAATTACAAGTCACATGACGTACGGAGGATATTCTGGAATGAATTTTCAGCCTATAAAAGATTTTGTTTCTGCAGATCAGTATAAAACCATGCTGAAAAGTATTTCTGAGAATTATACTTTACAAAGTGAATACAAAACACTTACGACTGAAAATGACGGAACTGAATTCATTGGTAAACAGCCCTATAAATTGAATTTGACTTTTGATGGAAAAGATATGATTCAGAAAGCTGGTGAAAATTATTTATTTTCTGTTGGACAAACAATTGGAAGACAAATGGAATTCTATCAAGAAAACAAACGTGTGCTTCCTATAGAGATTGATTATCCGCACTATTACACGCGTAAAATCAAAATAATTTTGCCAGACGGAGCTAAAATCAAAAATCTGGATAAGTTTGTAATGAACTTTAAAACCGATTTAAACGGAAAAACTGAAGCTGCTTTTACCAGTAATTACGCTCAAAACAAAAACGAAGTAACAATTGAAAATACTGAATTTTACAATATTATCAATTATCCTTTAACAAGCTTTGAACAATACAAAGCAGTTATCAACGCTGCTGCCGATTTTAATAAAATTGTGGTTATTGTGACGCAGTAAAACTTAAAGTTTTAAATAACAAACCCGACAAGTTTTTTGAGATTTGTCGGGTTTGTTGTTATGAATGGTAGACAGATTATAAATTATAAAATTTATGTCTTACTATTATTTTTAAAAAGATTAATTATTTTCTGTTCTTTAATTGTATCTATACCAAACATATAGGGAACTCGGCCTTTTGATGTTCCAATATTTCTTAAATTAAAAAACAATTTATCCTCAGTAGAAATTATTGTCAGTTTGTGTCCTATAATTCCAAATATAATTGGGATATAAAATTCGTAGTAGCCTTCTAAATCAATGGTTTTAATTGTCCATTTTTTACTTTTAGCAATATTTTCAATCAAAATATTATTCTGATATTTATTTAATAATGTATCAATCCGTTTAATTTTTTTCTCATTTAATTTTAGGAAAAAAACATAACCTATCAATAAAAAAATTGCGATAAACAAAATTATGTTCTCTTTTATAATAACCATTAAAAGAAATAATGGTAAAAATCCAAAGAAATTATCCCAGAAATTATCAAGTTCATCTTTTGGTAAAACTCCCTCTTTTAATATTTGTTGAATTTTTTCTTTCACTTTTATATTACCTAGTCAAAAAATATATTACAAATCTGCATAAAGAATTTACGTTTTTAGTGAACTATACAGTAAAAATATTATAAACAATAATACGGTCGTCGTAGTTAATATAAAGCTGTTTGCGGTAGTCTTGTTTTTTTCGGGTAATAATCGAAAGCTTGCAGTCTCTTCCGTCGTTGTCTTTGCACATGAATGAATATACAACATCGGTATCGTTTTCTTCGCGTTCAATATAATCTAAAATATTAAAAAGCTGAATTTCCTGAGAGTATACTACAATTCTGTGTTTTTCTGTATCTAAAACTACTGAAAGGTTCACCAAATCAAGATTAGACCATTCGCCCCATTTTCCTTTTCCTGTTTTTTCTAAAACGCTAAAACCAGAAGTTTTAAAATGATATGACTGGCTTTGAGCCTGTTGCAGACCAAATACTAAAAAAAGTAATACTATATAAGTGCGAATAGAATTCATAATATATTTCTTGCAGATAATTAAAACTCAAATTTAGCTTTTTCTTGGCAGGCAGCTTCAAATTCGGTCATCATTTCTTGAATAATTTGTTTAACTGGCAAAATTTCATGAATCAATCCTGCAATTTGACCAATTTCGAGTTCGCCTTCTTCAAGATCGCCCTCAAACATTCCTTTTTTGGCTCTTGCTCTTCCTAAAAGCTGGATTAGATCTTCTTTTGATGGACCTTTTTCGTATAATTCCTGAACATCTTGATAAAACTTATTTTTAACCAATCGAACAGGAGCTAACTCTTTCAATGTCAATTGAGTTCCACCTTCTTTAATAGTAACTATTGTTTCTTTGAAATTATTGTGCGCTGAAGATTCTAAAGAAGCTGCAAAACGACTCCCAACCTGAACACCGTCGGCACCTAAAATCATTGTGGCAAGCATTCCTCTTCCGGTCGCAATTCCACCTGCAGCAATAAGCGGAATATGGATTTTTTCTTTTACCATCGGAATCAAAGTCAGCGTTGTAGTTTCTTCTCGCCCGTTGTGTCCGCCTGCTTCAAAACCTTCTGCAACAACAGCATCTACTCCTGCTTCTTGGGCTTTTAAAGCAAATAAACTGCTAGAAACTACATGTACCACCGTAATTCCTTTTTCCTTTAAGAAAGAAGTCCAAGTTTTAGGATTTCCAGCCGAAGTAAAAACAATTTTCACACCTTCCTCAACAACGATATTCATAATTTCTTCAATGTTAGGATATAACATCGGAATATTTACTCCAAATGGCTTATCAGTGGCTTTTTTGCATTTCTGAATATGTTGGCGCAAAACTTCTGGATACATAGAGCCGGCACCTATTAAACCCAATCCACCAGAATTACTAACTGCAGAAGCCAGTTTATAACCGCTGTTCCAGATCATTCCACCTTGAATTATTGGATATTTTATATTGAAAAGTTGTGTGATTTTGTTCATGCAAATATGTGCTTATTGTTTGATTAGCTTTCCTGTTTTGTGCAAACCTTCAGCATCAAAAGTATAAAAATAAAGACCACTATTTAAGGCTTCAATAGAAAGAATCGGATTCTGATTTGTGATTTGTTTTTCGATTAATTTTTGTCCTAAAAGTGAAAAAATTGAAACTGAAGCAGTATAATTTTCATCTGAAAACAAAAAGGAAATCGTTGTTTTTGCTGGATTTGGAAACATCGAAAAAACGGTAAAGTTCTGAAAATTTTCAATTCCAAAAGTAGACCCAAAATTTGGTATTCCGTAACCATAATTATTATCTGGCACGGTATATCGATCTGATGATCTTAAGATTATTTCACGGATTTCCTTATTTGTTTTAGAAGGAAAAGCTTGCCATAAACATGCAATCATTCCTGCCATCACCGGGCACGAAAAAGAAGTTCCACTTGAAGTTCCGATATTGCCTGAAGCATCAGAAACTACAGTAGCAGTTCCCTGCGCCATTACATCTGGTTTTATTCGATTATCGAAACTAGGTCCAATTGAACTGAAGCTTGATTTTACTTTTGAAGAAGTCACTGACCCTACAGTAATTACAGAAACAGCATCTGCCGGCCCGCCAATATGTGGTTCAGCAGTATTTCCTTCGTTTCCTGCGGAAGCAACTACAATTATACCTTTACTAAAAGCTATTTCTGCGCCCCGCGAAATAAAATTAGTATTGCCATTCATATCGCTGTAAGTATGACTGTAGTTAGCGTTATCAAATTCAAAATAACCTAATGAAGTTGTAATAATATCTACGCCAAGACTATCTGCTTTTTCGGCTGCCTCAACCCAGAGTGATTCCTCTACGGGATTTTCTGAAGCATCATTTTCTGTAATAAACAAATAATAAGAAGCATCTGGAGCAGTGCCAATTAAAGCGTTTTCTTTATAACCAGCCATTGTCGAAAGTACAAGAGTTCCGTGATCATCACCAGTATAAAAATTAGCATTTCTATTTACAAAATCATAGCCTCCTAAAATTCTGTTAGCAGTAAATAAATTTTGAAAAGGCTGTGCTGTGTTTACACCCGGAAAACCAGCATCTAAAACCGCAATTACTTTTCCGGAACCAGTATAATTTTGCTTATGCAAAGCCTGTCCGTTAAGCATTTGAATTTGATTAGCAGAATTTCCATAAGCATAATCAATTGCAGTTTTCAGCTTGTCGTTTGTTTGAGAAGTACGATTTTCGTTAGTTTTTTTTGCGGTTGTGTTTAAAGTTTTATTTGCAAAAACCACTTTATCAACAAATGAAAGTGCTTTTAATGCAAAAATACTAGCTTGGGTTCCTCTTATATGAAGTGCATTTAACCACTTTGATTTTGCCAAAACAATAATTCCGGAACTTAGTTTTACTTGATTTATATACGCCTTTTCGACAGGAACGTCAGTATTGTTTAAAACAATATTCTGATTTGTTCTTCTATCTAAAGAACGTTGTGTGAGCATGTAAGAAGGTTTATCTAAATAAGCTTGAGCATTTGGTTTATCTTTAAAATAAACCCACGCATCTTCTTGCGAAAACATCGCAGATGAAAATAGCAGTAAAAGAAATACGTAAAAGTTCTTCATAATTTACTTTTTTAAAAGGCAAAACCCTCGTAAAAAAGTATAAAGCTAAGAAATTACTCCCGAACCAACTAATTCATTATCGAAATACCAAGCTGCAAATTGGCCTTCAGTTATGGCAGATTGCGGTTCATCAAAACGAACATACATTCCGTCTTCAAATTGATGCAACGTAGCTTTCTGCAAAGGCTGACGGTAACGAATTCTCGCCATTACTTCCATAGTTCCCCCTACTTTCAAAGCAAGATCAGTACGAATCCAGTGTACTTCAGATTTTTCGATAAATAATGCTTTCTTGAATAAGCCTGGATGGTTGCTTGTTAATCCGGTGTAAATAGTATTAGTTTCAACATCAGTTGCTATAATAAAAAGCGGATCTGTTGTGCCTCCAACATTTAAACCTTTTCTCTGACCAATTGTAAAATAATGAGCACCTTGATGTTTTCCTACTACTTTTCCCATTGTCGGAAGATAATCTAGCTTTTGAGCTTCTAATTTTAAATCTTCTTCTATAGATAATAAAGCAGGTTTCTCAAAAGTATAAATTGGATCATTTTTATCAATCTGAACAATTTTTCCATCTTTTGGCTGTAATTTTTGTTGCAAAAATTCAGGCAAACGTACTTTTCCGATGAAACATAATCCTTGAGAATCTTTCTTTTCAGCAGTTACTAAATCCATTTCAGCAGCAATTTCACGAACTTCTGGTTTTGTTAAAGCGCCAATTGGAAATAATGATTTTGCCAATTGTTCTTGAGATAATTGGCATAGAAAATACGATTGATCCTTATTGTTGTCAGCACCAGCGATTAATTGGTAAATTGGTTTTCCGTCAACTTCAATTTCATTTTTTTGACAATAATGTCCCGTTGCAACATAATCTGCACCTAGACTTAAAGCAATTTTCATGAAAACATCAAATTTAATTTCACGATTACAAAGTACATCAGGATTTGGAGTTCTTCCTTTTTCGTACTCGTTGAACATATAGTCAACAATTTTTTCTTTGTATTCTTCGCTTAAATCGACAGTTTGAAACGGTATTCCGAGTTTTTCAGCTACTAATAAAGCATCATTGCTGTCTTCTAACCAAGGACATTCGTTAGATATAGTAACTGAGTCATCGTGCCAGTTCTTCATAAAAAGCCCAATAACTTCGTAACCTTGTTGCTGCAATAAGTAAGCAGCAACACTAGAATCCACTCCACCAGAAAGACCAACAACTACACGTTTCATTTTAACTCCTTTATATTTTTATAAGGGTGCAAAGGTAAGGCATATTTTAGAAAATTGTAATGGTTTCAATTAGTTTATGCAATCTCAGTGTTGATAAAATTTATTGTTTAAAAAAAAAATACTTTTTCAAATAAGTATTATTCCATTTTAGGCTTTGAGTCAGCTTTATAATTGCTTTTTGGATCACTCATATTTACTTCTTTAGTCAATTTTCCTTTTAAGAAAAACTGCCACATTCCGACTTTTTTTCCGTTTAGAAATTTACCTTTAGAAGCGACTGCTCCATCAGAATCATAGAAAAGTGCTTCGCCATTATATTCATTATTTTTATAGGTGCTTTGCTCTAAAAGAATTCCATTTTGTCCATATTTCTTATAAATACCTTCTTTTAAACCATTTATATAAGTCATTTCTTCTGCAATTTTAGCATCTGGATAATAAACCGATCTTGCCCCTTCGAGTTTTCCATTTTTGTAGTTTTCAAGCGTCATTATAACTTTTGAAGCTTTGTGGTAGTATTTCCACTCGCCTTCTCGAGCCTTGCCAACTTCTTTTCCTTCACTTACTTTATTTTTATTCTGATCATAAAAAATAGTAAATGAACTGCCATCATTCGCAGTAAAATCACGAGTTGCTACAACATCTCCCTTTTTTGTATCATCAAAAAACTTAAAAATACCTGTTTCTTTTCCGTGACTAAAAGTTCCTTCGTAACGCGGACGTTTTGATACTTCGTAAATTCCTTTCCAAACCCCATCTTTTTTTCCGTTTGCATCTACCTTATTAACATCTTGTGCTGTTGCCAAAATACTGCTTAAGAAAAGCATTGCAAATAGTAGTTTTTTATAAATCATATTAAATTCAATTTTAAGCTTTAACGAAAATGAATTCCATTAAGTATATTTTACAGCATTTAAAGTTAAAAAAATACTGTAAAATTACAATTTGAAATCGTGAATGAAATAAAAAAATCCCGATAAATCGGGATTTTCTAAATGTGTTATTTCTTTTTATTTTGAGCTTTTGCAGCTTCCTGTTGTTCCATAACATCTTGAAGACGTTGTTGGAATTTACTTTGCTTTTTAGGCTCTTTCAATTTATTTTCTTGAATCTGAGCATGAATTTTATTTGTATCGACAATATAATTTTTGATTACAAACATAATTCCGATTGTTATTAAGTTTGAAATAAAGTTATATAAACTCAAACCTGCTCCATAACTATTAAAGAAAATCAACATCATTAATGGTGAAACATAAATCATAATTTTCATCATCTTTGCCATATCCGGCATACCTTCCTGCTGTGGTGCTGCCATTTGCTGATCTCCAGAAGTCATTTTCATATAGAAGAAAATCGCAATTGCTGCCATAATAGGAAACAAACTGATATGATCCCCGTATAATGGAATGTGGAATGGTAATTTTACAACAGCATCAAATGATGATAAATCGTCTGCCCAAAGGAAGCTTTTTTGTCTTAACTCAAAAGCTGAGGGGAAGAACTGAAATGAAGCATACATAAACGGAAGCTGAATCAATGCCGGAATACATCCTGCCATTGGGTTTACCCCTGCTTTGTTATACAGCTTCATTGTTTCTTGCTGCTTCTTCATTGGGTCTTTTTTAAATTTTTCTCCCAACTCTGTAATCTCTGGACGTAAAACTTTCATTTTAGCCTGAGACAAGAATGACTTATATGTAATTGGCGACATTGCCAATTTAATAATAATTGTAAAGATAATGATGGCGATTCCGTACGCAATATAAGAGCTTAAGAATCCGAATAATGGAATAAAAATCCATTTGTTGATCCATCCGAAAATTCCCCATCCTAATGGAATAATTTTCTCAAAATTTTTATCGTAAGATTTTAAAACTTTATAATCTGATGGTCCAAAGTACCAGCTCATTTTATAGTCAATTTCTCCATTAGTGAAAGCCAAAGGAACTGTTGCTTTAAATTGCTTTATATAAGTAGTATCAATATTTTCATCTTTAACTAAATCGTCAGATTGTAATTTAGATTTTTCAAATGCCTTATCAGTAGATAAAATTGCAGCAAAAAAGTGTTGTTTAAAAGCTATATAACTCACTTTTTCAGGAGTTTCTTCTTTTCCTACACCGTGATTTACTGAACTGTATTTTTCATCACCATATTCATATTCAATTTGAGCATATCTCTTTTCGATCGAAACACTTTTTTCATTTCTGTAAGTTTTTAAATCCCAAACTAAATCTAATGGCTTAGCAGCATTTAAGACTTTATTTAATCCTTGCGAACGAATATCAAAACCAACTAAGTAATCGTTTGGTTTAAGAACATATTTGTATTCTAAAAACTCATTAGCTCCAGCTTTCAAACGCATTGTCAAAATCTGATCTGCTCCGATTTTCGTCAAAGTTGGTTCAAAATACAAATCTTTAGAATTTAAAGTTCTGTTATCTGTTGTTAATAATTGAATGTTTAAATTAGAATTATTGTCTTTAATCAATTCTACCAATTGTCCAGAATTAGCAGAGAATTTTTTAAACTCTTTAAGCGTAGCTTCAACTATATAACCACCTTTATTAGCGATTTTAAGTTTAATCTTTTCGTTTTCGATTGTTGTAAAAGATTCTTTTGCAGAAGGAAGTGTAGCTGAATAAGCAAATCCACCTAAAGTTTTTTGCAATTTCGCCAACTGAAGCGTATCGCCAGGAACTGCAGTTGCAGCAACAGGTAAAACAGCTGTTTTAGTTTTATCAGCCTTGGCTTGTGCTTCTTGTTTAGCAACTAATTCTTTCTTTGCTTTTTCAGCAGCAATCTCTTTATCTGAAGGCTGATTTTGGTACATAATCCAAATCAAAATTCCAAATATCAATACAAAACCAATGATTGAATTAAGATCAAATTTTTTTTCTTCCATTATAGTTTAAAAAAGTTATTCGTTATAAGGCTATTAGTTATGAGTTCACCTCAAAAGTTACATCCTTAAGAATATTAATTATTATTTTTTATGCGAATTTACCGCTGCAGCCACAAAATTTACAAAAATTGGATGTGGGTTTGCAACTGTACTTTTGTATTCAGGATGGTATTGTACTCCAATGAAAAACGGATGATTTTCAAGTTCTATAATCTCAACCAGACCTGTATCAGGATTAACTCCAGAAGCGATTAAACCTGCTTTCTGCAATTCATCTTTATACTTATTATTATATTCATAACGGTGACGGTGACGCTCAGAAATAGTTTTTTGACCGTAGATTTTATGTGCCAAAGTATTTGGTTTAATATCACATTTCCAAGCTCCAAGACGCATAGTTCCGCCTTTGTCTGTTATTGTTTTTTGTTCTTCCATCAAATTCACAACCGGATGTTTCGTTTTATCGTTCATCTCAGTAGAGTTTGCTTCTTTGTAACCTAATATATTTCTAGAATATTCGATAACAGACATTTGCATTCCTAAACAAATTCCGAAAAACGGAATATTATTTTCACGCGCAAAACGAACCGCTTCGATTTTTCCTTCAATACCTCTTTCACCAAAACCTGGAGCGACTAAAACACCGTCAAGAGTTCCTAGTTTTTCCTCTACATTGTCAATATTGATGTGTTCTGAGTGAATAGAAATTACATTTACTTTAGTTTCATTCGCAGCACCTGCATGAATAAACGCCTCTAAAATAGATTTGTAACAATCCTGCATTTCTACATATTTACCAATCAAACCAATATTTACCGTATGTTTTGGATTTTTTAATCTGCGTAAAAAAGTATTCCAGTTTTTTAAATCTGGAGATGCTTTTTTAGGTAAATCTAATTTTTTCAAAGCGACAACATCTAATCCTTCTTCAAGCATTAAATTTGGAACTTCATATATTGTTGAAGCATCAATTGATTGAATAACTGCTTCTTTCTTAACATTACAAAACAAAGCCAACTTTTGACGAAGTTCCTGAGACAATTCATGCTCCGTTCTGCAAACTAAAATATCTGCTTTGATTCCGCTTTCCATCAAGGTTTTAACCGAGTGCTGTGTTGGTTTTGTTTTCAACTCACCTGCTGCAGCCAAATAAGGAACTAATGTTAAATGAATAACAATTCCATTATTTTCGCCTAACTCCCAAACCAATTGACGAACAGACTCAATATAAGGCAAAGACTCAATATCACCAACAGTCCCGCCAATTTCAGTAATTACAATATCATAATCGCCTGATTTTCCAAGCAATTGCATTCTGTCTTTGATCTCGTTTGTAATATGAGGAACAACTTGAACCGTTTTTCCTAAAAATTCTCCTCTTCTTTCTTTCTCAATAACCGAAAGATAAACTCTTCCTGTAGTAACGTTATTTGCCTGAGAAGTAGGAACGTTTAAAAAACGCTCGTAATGACCTAAATCTAAATCTGTTTCAGCTCCATCATCCGTTACATAACACTCTCCGTGTTCGTAAGGATTTAAAGTACCCGGATCTACATTTATATACGGATCGAATTTTTGAATAGTTGTACGGTAACCTCTTCCTTGTAACAATTTTGCTAAAGATGCCGCGATAATTCCTTTTCCTAAAGAAGAAGTCACACCGCCTGTAACAAAAATATATTTTGTTTGATTCATTCTGTTGTTGTTTGTATTGTAGTTGTGTAAAAAACTTGGCAAAAGTACAAATTTAATTAGACAATTTATCAATTAGAGAATGAGATAATTTGCAATTTTTTAAAGAGAACGATTACTTGGTTTTGTAATCGATAATTTTAACTTTTAATTAGAGTTTTTTTTGAATATATCTTAAAGCAAAATACCATATCGCTATACTCAATAAATAAAAAACAATGATTGAAGATCGTTTCCTGCTATTTCAAAGGTTTGTAGTATTACACGCAAATAACATAAAAGGTGCACTATAAAAGCTGCAATAACAGCTTTATTGAAGTAAATTTAAATAAAAAAATATTATAATTTTAAAACATCGACTTGTACACATTTACAAATTCAGTCTTGAATTTTGTGGTGTCAATTTGTTTTTAAAAATTATAATATTTTTTATGTATCAAATATTATAATTTCAAAATATTGACTTGTACACATTTATAAATTCAATCTGGAATTCTGTGGTATCAATTAGTTTTTAAAATTGTAATATTTTTATATATCAAATTTAAACAAAAAAAATGAAATAGCAAAGTATTTTTCCTACTATTTTAAAGGTTTTGGATATTGCTTTTTTATATTCCTGATTAATTCTTCAAGTCCATTTAATTTCAATTCATAAATAAGCTGTAATTGCTGTCCTAATTCTCCTTTTGGAAAACCTTTATTCTGATACCATACCACATAATATTCCGGCAAATCGATTAAAAATCGGCCTTCGTATTTCCCGAAAGGCATTTTAGTGTGCGCTAATTTTATCAGCAGTTTTTTGTCTTGTTCCATTTTTTTTAAAGAAAAAAAGAAGCAAGATTAAAGAATATCGATTGATTCTTTTTTTCTTGCTTCTAATTGGTACAAAGCTATTGTATTTTTTTATTTTTTTGCCTCAGACTTAAAAATAGTTTTCTGTCTCAATAACAGTTTACAGTTGAAATTGGCACTGAAGACTGAGGCTTTAAACTGTGACTAATATTCCCACTTCACAAAAGCTTCCATAGCTGCGTAAGTTGCCAAACCTAATTGCTGGTATAAAGCAGCGGTTTCGGCATTTCGGTCTTCAGCTCTTTGCCAAAATTCTCTGGCATCAGTTCCCTGAAAAACAACGCCGTCTTTTTGAGACTGATGTTTGAAGATTCCGTGGCGTTTTGCCAAAACCTGATCAGGACTCATTGGGACTGCCATTTCGACTTCATCAATTCCCCATTCCTGCCAAGCACCTCGGTACAACCAAAGCCAGCAGTCATCCATAAATGATTTTGGCTTTAATGCTTTTACAGCTTCAAAAATAGCATCCAGGCATACTTTGTGTGTTCCGTGCGGATCAGCCAAGTCTCCTGCAGCATAAATTTGATGCGGTTTGATTTTTTCAATTAAATCCATTGTCAATTGAATGTCTTCTTTTCCGATTGGTTTCTTTTCAATTGTGCCAGTTTCATAAAAAGGCAGTTCCATAAAGTGAATCTGATCATCAGTTAAACCAACGAAATGACTTGTTGCTCTTGCCTCTCCCTTTCTAATAAGCCCTTTTATGTAACGAACTTCTGGGATATCGATTTCACTGTTCTTTTTGTTGGTTAAAAAAGTTACTGCTTTCTGATAAATATTTTCAGCCTCAGCACTTTTAATGCCGAATTTTTCATTGTAATCCGTTACGAATCTTGCAAAACGCAACGCTTCATCATCCGCGACAGCGATATTTCCAGAGGTTTGGTATGCAACATGCACTTCATGCCCTTGCTCCTGCAGACGCATAAAGG
Source organism: Flavobacterium sp. JLP (assembly GCF_015350755.1). Lineage (NCBI taxonomy): Bacteria > Pseudomonadati > Bacteroidota > Flavobacteriia > Flavobacteriales > Flavobacteriaceae > Flavobacterium > Flavobacterium sp. JLP. Next base: position 919,688 of record NZ_JADKPS010000001.1, read on the forward strand.
TTCCTCCCATACTGATAATATCATCATCCGGATGTGGACTAAAAATCAGCACGCGTTTTTTAGCAGGTTCAGCCCTTTCTGGTCTATTAGAATCGTCTGCATTTGGTTTTCCGCCCGGCCAGCCTGTAATGGTATTTTGCAGTTTATTGAAAATTTTAATATTGATATCATATGCCGGTCCAGAATCTGCCAATAAATCGCTCATTCCGTTTTCGATATAATCGGCATCAGTAAGCATTAAAATTGGTTTTTTAAGATCAAGTGCTAATCCTAAAACTGCTTTACGGATTAATTTGTCTGTCCAAATTACTTTTTCAACCAGCCAAGGTCTGTTGATTCTTGTTAGTTTAGAAGAAGCTTCTTTATCTAAAACAAAAACGGCATTATTATGTTCCTGTAAAAATGAAGCTGGAATCTGGTTCGTTACTTCATCCTCAACAGATTTCTTTATAATATTTGATTTTCCTTCTCCCCAAGCCATCAAAATAACTTGTTTGGCCTCCATAATTTTTTTTACTCCAAGTGTAATTGCAGTTCTTGGCGTATTGCTCAAACCAGAAAAATCTTTGCTTGCCGCAACTCTTGTAATATGGTCCAGCGCCACCAGTCTTGTTTTTGAATTTTGAAGCGAACCTGATTCATTAAAACCAATATGACCGTTTCCTCCAATTCCTAGAATCTGCAAATCTATTCCGCCTAAAGCTTCAATTTTTGCCTCATAATCGTGGCAATAATCTGCAATTTGTTCTTTTGTTAAAAGTCCGTCCGGAACATGATAATTTTCAGGCAAAATATCAACATGATCAAAAAGCAGTTCTTTCATAAAACGAACATAACTGTTGATTGAGTTTGGCTCCATCGGATAATATTCATCCAAATTAAAACTGATTACATTTTTAAAACTCAAACCTTCTTCTTTATGCAGACGAACTAATTCTGCATATAATCCTTTTGGGGAAGAACCAGTTGCAAGTCCTAAAATACAAGGCTGATTTTCTTTTTGTTTGGATTGAATTAAAGCCGCAATTTCCTGAGCAACTGCTTTTGAAGCATCAGAAGAATTTTCAAAAACAACCGTATTGATGTTTTCGAATCGTTTTTCGAATCCTGTTGCTTTGTCAATTTTACTTTTTAACATGATATGATTTTTTAATTTTTCTAATCGTAAATTCTTATCAAAAATTTAATTTTATTTGAGTAAAATGCAGGTTATAATTTTACTAAAAATTTAGCAATCAACATCATATAAAGATAAATTCTTTATAAATGGAATCCAACAAAATTTAAATATTGATTTGAAGCAGAACTTTGGAATAATTTTTATCTGTTAAAAAATGTTCCAAAAAAAATATTGAAGAGAACTCTTTTCAGCTTCAATATTTGCGTTATTTTTGCATTAAAATGCATTTTTTTTGCAAGGCAAAGATACAGGATTATATTTTTAATGACCAAAATTTGATATGAATATTTTGTTAATTTTTTATTATTATCTAAAAAAAAAATACAAAAAAAGCCGTCGAAGTGACGGCTTAAAATTTTATGTTTTTAAAAATTAATTCCAGTTAAAAGTAATTCGTTTTTCAATTTCTGAGCTTAAACTTAAAAACACTGGACAAGTCATTGCTGCGCGCTCTAGAATTGTTTTATTTTTTTGATCAACTTCGCCTTTCATTTCAAATACAATTTCTATAGCTCCAATTCGTCTTGGTTCTGCATTCATTATTTTGGTTACTTCAGCTGTCGAATCATTAATGTTCACTTGCATATCACGAGCTTTTATTCCCATAATAGTCATCATACAGCTTGCCAAAGCATTCGCAACCGTATCTGTTGGAGAAAAAGCCTCACCTTTTCCGTTATTGTCAAGCGGTGCATCAGAAATGATTTCACTTCCGGATTGCACGTGGATTGATTTTGTTCTTAAATCGCCTAAATAGGTTACTTTTGATGTCATTAATTTGCTACTTTTAAAGTTAAATCGCTATCGTAATATAAAATGTAAACACCTTTGTTTGCGTGTCCGCCATCTTCTTTTCTGTAAAATTGAAATTTATTGTCAACTTGTTCTGTCGTCATTAAATCTGCTGTTTCCTGATACGTTTTTCCTTGTACCAAACGCATCATAGTATCAAAAGTTACGTCAAATCCGCGAGTTGCATACGTACCTGGATTTACCTTATTTTTCAATCGGTATTCTTTATCAAAAATCAAAACTGCTGGTTCATCACTTTCACGAGTTACGGAAGGAAACATTAATTTTAATTTCACTAAACTTTCAAAACTAATTTCATCTGTATCAAGCGTACTGTTTGGTTCTAAAATCACTAATTGAACCTGACAAGATTTTTGAGAATCAAGCAAGGCTTTAATTGTTGTTTTGATCATGGCTGTATTTCCAGTTTCCATTACCACATAATTCATTCGGTTTGGAATCAATAAACTTTTTAAGTTTGCAACATCCAAGCCTCCGGTTTCTGATAATGCTGCAAAAACAACACCTTTCTGATTTTGTTTAATGTAACTGATAACCGATTCTTTTTTCTTGTCTACAACTGCAACAATATTTCCGTTTTTAGAACGCATATAGTCAAAAATCGAATTTCTAACTACATCATTCGATGGTATCGTTTGATATAAATTATCGATAGGATTTGCTGAGTCTTTAGACAATGGAGAAATTACAGGAATATTATACAAACGCAATGTGTTTGCTGTAGTTTCGGCATTATTTTGGTAAAATGGCCCGATAACAGCATGTGCATCCTGAAGTTTATTTTGAGCAATTAAACTCGAAACATTAGAGTTCGTTTTAGTTTCTCCCGAATCATAAATCGCAACATCGATTGGCAATTTTAAGGTTTTCGCCGAATCGATAGCCATCATCGCACCTGAATAAAAATCCAGCGTCATGTTTAAAAATTTATCATTTTTAATTCGGTTTGCAGCACTCATAGTATCGTTTTGCATTTTAGCCAAATTAAAAGGCAATAATAAAACTAATTTTTTACGATCGTTCTGTCCCCTTTTTTTAGTCAATTCAACTACTTCTGGATTTGCAGAAATAGTTTCAGATTTCACCTTTTCTAAAATCTTTATACCGCCTCCACTTGAATTATCAATTGATTTCTCTATTGGTTTTTCAATTGGTTTTTCAACTGGCTGTGATTGTGCAATTATTGGCGTTGGCGTAAGATATCCTGACGGAACTTTTAAAACCATTCCTTCTTTTACACCTTCAGAAAGGGACGGATTTAACTCTGTCAATTCTTCTTGAGTGATATGAAAGGTTCTTCCTAAGCTATAAAAAGTTTCTTTTGGCTTAACTTGATATTCCATATAAGTAGTTACTCTTTTTGGAGTTTCAGCTGCTTTTTTAGTTTCAGCTGGCTTAGCAGCATTTGCAACTGGAGCAGGGGTATCTGTTTTTGGAGCCGTTCCTTTTATGGTAATTCTATAACCAACTGGCAAACTCGAAACAATTTCAGGATTGCGTTTTTCTAAATCTTCAACTGTTGTATTATATTGTTTTGCAATCGAGTATTTAGTTTCTTTAGCAACGACATCATGATAAATATATTTTTCCTGAGCTGCAGTTTTAGCTGGTTTACTATAGGAAGCAACATTTTTGCCTGAAGAGCCTTTTGCTGGAATTACTAATTTTTGCCCTATTTGAACACCATCTTTTTCTAAAAAAGGATTTGCTGCTTTTAAAGCTTCATCTGAAATTCCGTATTTATGTTCAATACTATAAAAAGTTTCTTTTGGCTGTACTTCATGAATAATATCTTTTGTATTTCCAGCTGTTTTCGCGACAGACGCTTCTGTTTTTAACGCGGTTTTTGTCGGAATAAGCAAAACGGTATTTGGTTTTACTCCATTACGGGCGTCTGGATTCAACTGATAGATATCGTAGGGCGTAATTTTAAATTTTACTGCAATCTGGTTAACGTTTTCTCCACTTGAAACAGTGTACTTTACCACTTTTTCTTGTGAAAAAGCAGAACAGGTAACCATAAAAACAAGCGACAATAATGTTGAATAATATTTCATAATAAGACTTAAAACAATTTAATTTTTAATTCAAAAACAAGTTGATAATTCTTGTCAAGCAAGATTCGGGCCACTTGTTGATTTGCGCAAATTTATTGCCTCAGATCAATTTCTGCTTTGGCAATAATAATTTCTTTATATAACTCATCTTCTTCTTTTTTCTTGCATTTATATAAAACTTCTTCCATATTTTGGAATTTATCTGAATAAACATAATATGAAAGACTGTTTATATTGAAGAAGAAACTAGCGTTAAAATCACCAGAATCAATGAGTTTCATAATAAACTTATCTCTAAGTGTTGCGTCTGTAAATATACCTAAAACTAAATAATACCCGTTTGAAACTTCTTTAAGATTATCATAAACTTCAACCTTTACCGTTTTATCGGTTCTCAGCGGATTATCCTTCAATTCTTGTTTCATTTCTTCTAATGAAATTGTTTTTGAAGTTTCAGCCGAATTTTGTTTTTTAACTGCTTCATCCTGATACTTTTTCAATTTTACCAAAGCCAGTTTGTCATCAAATTTTCGTGCTTCCATACTATAATAAGAAGCTTTGCTGATGTGTCTTTTTACTTCAATTTTCTTTTGAATATCCAGCGAATCAATTTTAGCAATCAAAAGCTGATTTTTTTCATCGCCTTGTTCCTGCTCTATTTTGTAACGTTTAATTTCTTCTAAAGAAAGGCGCTGCTGCAAAGAAGTTACGTTATTATTTTTTTCGCTTTCGCGGATTTTCTTCTTGTATTCCTGATTTTCTTCAACAGCAATTCTTTCTACTTTATTCATTAAACCGGCATATGCTTTTCTGTTTTCTGCCAATTCTTTTTTTAATTGAGAAGAAAGCTCGCTGGTCTGCCCAATGCTTTCGTAGGATTTCTTTTCTAAGCGTTTTGATTCGTCAACATTCAAAACGTCCATTCGTTTTAAATCAACCAAATCATTATTCATTGTGTTGACTAATGAATCTAATTTTGCCATTAAAATATCCTGAACATTTTTATTGGCTTCTAAAACCAAACGAAGTTTTTCAACCGAATTTTCTTTAGAACCGTTCATTTCATTTAAATTGACTTTCAAATCATTAATTTTTATGATTTTCTGATTCATTTCTTTCTGAATAACCAATCTGTCTTTCAAATCATCAATTTCAACCGTTTTGGCTTTTGTCTTTTCTACAACAACCTGCTTTTCAGCAAGAGCCATCATTAGTTCTTCACTTTCATTTGCTGGTTTAATTTCTTTTGTATTGATAGCTAATTTATTTCCAACTACTAAACCATTTACAATTTCCGGATTTTGAGATTCTAACTGATCAATTGAAATGCCGTATTTTTTAGCAATGGAAAATTTGGTTTCTTTAGGCTCAACAACATGAAAAAGCGTTTCTTTATTAATAACGCGAACTCGCCCGTCTAAAGTTTTTCTTTTATTCGGAATTGTAATAGTCTGACCAATCTGTAAACCTGCTAATAATAAATCTTTGTTCAGATTTTCAAGATCTTGTACCGAGACATTATATTGTCTGGCGATACTAAATAAAGATTCCTTTGCAACAACTTGATGTGTCGTTTTTAAAGAAGCTATATTTTCAGTTTTAGGAAGATTTGCAGGATTTTGCGGGATAGTTAACTCTTGACCAATTTGAAGTCCGCTGGCAAGAATTTCGGTGTTTGCATTCTGAATAGCTTCAACAGAAACATTATATTGTTTGGATAAGCCGTAAAGTGTTTCTTTTGCACCAACAACATGAATAGTTTGCTGATTTTGATTTGGTTTTTCTGCGGCGTGAACAGGAATTTTAATTACCTGATTATCTTTTACACCGCTTTGTGATTCGGGGTTAAATTTGTAGATTTCTTCAATAGAGACCTTATATTTTTGGGCGATAAAATAGGCGGTTTCTCCTTTTTGAATTTTGTGCTCAATAAATGAATCTTGCGCAGCTATTTTGTTAAAAGACAAAATAAACACAAGAGAAATCGTTAAAAGTTCTCTCATAAATAGTAGGTTTAAAAATTAAGGCGTTACAAATGTAACGCCTTAATTTGAAATATATTACTATTCCCACTCAATTGTTGCAGGTGGTTTTGAACTAATATCATAAACCACACGGTTCACGCCTTTTACCTTATTTATAATGTCATTTGACACTTTCATCAAGAAATCATGCGGTAAATGAACCCAGTCAGCAGTCATTCCATCTGTAGATTCTACAGCTCTTAGCGCTACTACTTTTTCGTAAGTACGCTCATCGCCCATCACACCAACAGAATTTACTGGAAGCAAAATTGCTCCAGCCTGCCAAACTTTATCGTATAATCCCCAAGATTTTAATCCTTCAATAAAAACAGAATCAACATCTTGTAAAATTTGTACTTTTTCTGGAGTAATATCTCCTAAAATTCTGATTGATAATCCAGGTCCTGGAAAAGGGTGTCTTCCTAACAATTCTGGATCTATTCCTAAAGTAGCACCAACTCTTCGAACTTCGTCTTTAAACAACATTCTAAGCGGCTCTACAATTTTTAATTTCATATAATCTGGCAATCCGCCCACATTATGGTGCGATTTAATCGTTGCAGATGGTCCTTTTACAGAAACCGATTCAATAACGTCAGGATAAATAGTTCCCTGCGCTAACCATTTTACATCTTCGATTAAGTGCGATTCATCATCAAAAACTTCGATAAATACACGTCCAATGGTTTTACGTTTGGTTTCAGGATCGCTGATTCCGGCTAATTCACCAAGAAAACGATCTCCAGCGTCTACTCCTTTTACGTTTAATCCCATTCCTTTGTATTGATCTAATACATTTTGGAATTCGTTTTTACGAAGCAAACCATTATTTACGAAAATACAGTATAAGTTTTTACCAATTGCCTGATGCAGTAAAACTGCGGCCACAGTAGAATCTACTCCGCCTGACAATCCTAAAACTACTTTATCATTTCCTAATTTCTCTTTTAATTCTCCCACCATTTCTTCTACAAAAGCGTTTGGTGTAAAGTTTTGAGGAACTTCGGCAATGTTTACCAAAAAGTTTTCAAGCATTTTTGATCCATCAGTAGAATGGAAAACTTCTGGATGATACTGAATCGCATAAGTGGTTTCGCCTTCAATTTTATAAGCTGCATATTCTACATCATGCGTGCTTGCTAATTTAACTGCATTTGTTGGCAAAGCTTTGATACTGTCGCTATGACTCATCCAAACTTGGCTGTTTTCTGAAACTCCATTAAAGAAAGTTTCGCCTTCTTTAATATAAGATAAATTTGCTCTACCGTATTCTCTGGTATTCGAAGCTGCTACTTCTCCACCGCTAAAGTGGGCTAAATATTGTGCTCCGTAACAAACTGCCAACATTGGAAGCTTGCCTCGAATTTGAGATAAATCAGGATGTGGGGCATCTTCTGCACGAACAGAAAAAGGGCTTCCTCCTAAAATTACGGCTTTATAAGGTGATAAATCACTAGGAAAGTGATTGTAAGGAAAAATTTCGCAGAATATATTTAATTCGCGAACTCTACGCGCAATAAGCTGAGTATATTGCGATCCGAAATCTAAAATAAGTACGTTGTGTTGCATGCGCAAAAATACTTTTTATATTCCAAAATGAAAAATCGGAACAATGAAAAAATAATATTTTTTTCATTGTTCCGATTTTTTAGGCATAAAGGTTCAGAGTTACAAAGGTTCAAAGGTCTTTAAAATATACCTTTTGCCAAATTATATTCGAAGAAAAGCGTTCGTTTTCCTCTTTTTAATTTATTCCATTTCGATCTGCATTAGACCCATTGCAGATTGCTGGCTTCCTTTATCAGCACCAGTATTCCATAACTCTTTAGCTTTTTCTTTATTTCCTAACAAGTAATAATAGGCTCCAAGAACAGTATAACCTTCAATTTCGCCTTGGGCAATAATTTTGTTTCCAAGGGCAATAATAACAGGATTAATTGGTTTTGATTTTTCATTTTTTTGATTATTTAATAAGGTTTCAAAACCTTGATCTTGCAGGAGAAGCATACCAAAATAATCCAAACAGGCTTTACTTAATCCTTGATTGCACAACTGGTTTATTTTTTCTGCATGTGCTTTTGTATCAGTATCACTCAGCATATAATCAAGTGCCGTTCTCGAGTCAGTTATCTTATAATATTCGTTTAGCAAAACCGCATTTTTTTGCGATAAAACAGCATCCTTTCTATTATTGGCAACAACGCTATCTTTTTTAATCCAAGTTTCATTTTCTACCCAGCTTGAGGCTCCAATAAGTGCATTATTTTTGATTTTGAATTTAAAAAGACTTTTATCAGGATATACAATAAGCGAATCGCCTTTGGTAAAATAATAACCTGTTCCAATACCAACAATGTTTACTTTTCCGTTACCATCAAATTCAAAAAAAGAGTACATCGCCGAATCTGATTTGGCTTTGTAATACCCTTGAAGTTTATTGTCTATAACTTGGCCATTAATTACATTGCATAAAGAAATTATCAATAATAAAATGTTTACTTTTTTCATCTTAAAGTGTTTATTAAATTAGCTCATTGAGTTTTTCAGAATATTTTTTTTAGATCTGTAATTCAAATCAAAAAAAGCCAGCGCAAAAAATTAAAATTTTTCGTACTGGCTTAGTTTTATTTTTATTTGATGAAATCAAATTTGTCTGTAAATAATTTACCAACAACAGGAACAGGGATTTCTTGTTCGTTATTTGCATTAATGATTCCCATAATCCATAATACTAAAACACCAAGATTTGCTAAGCTTAAAATACTTGCCAAAGTTGGAATAATAACTGCGATAATTGTTAATGCAACAGAAACTGCAATTCCAAGAATCGCGATTCCTAATCCTTGTTTCAAATGAAACTTAGTTAACGAATCTTTTACAGTTAATTTGTTGTAGTTTACATAAGCAATAATCCATCCGATAATAGTGATGTAAGAAATAATTGAAAGCGTTCTTTTGTTCATGATAATTGGGTTTTTATATTCAAAACAAAAGTAATCCTGCAATTCAAAAAACTATCAATTCGAGCATCTACTAACTATCTACAGCAATCATTGTAGTATCTATTTTATATCTACAAGAAAATAAATTGAAGTTAAAAAAACGGCTTACGAATTGATTTTACTGAACAGATGTAATATAGGTATCCAAATCAGTTTCGCGGTCGAGATTTAATTTTTGTTTAATTCGGTAACGCGCCATTCTCATACTTTGGGTTTCAATATTCATGTGATTGGCAATTTCTTTGGTACTCATGCCTAATTTTATGTAGCCGCAATATTTAAAATCAAGTTTGGTTAATGTGCCTGAGGCTTTTTCCTGTAAAGTTGAAAAAAATATAGGATTGGTATTTTCAAGACTTGTTTTTAGTAATTCGAATTCGTCATCGACTTCCATGCTCTTATCAATCGTTTTTGAAAGGTTTTTGATGTCTGAAGATTTTTCTGTTTTCATTACCTGAAGTTTGTTCTGAATATCTTTTAAAACCTCATTTTTCTTTTCTAATTGCAGGTTATTGGTCATTAATTCCTGTTGCAGCTTAATTTTTTCCTGTTCGTTTAGTTTCTTTTCTTGAATAGCAATTTGAAGTTCTTTCTCTATCAATTCTGATTCCAGCAGGGCAATCATCGCTTCTTCCTCTTTTATTTTGGACAAAAGATTTGCTTCTTCGTTTGCCTTGTTAAGCAATAAATTTGTTTTAATATATGATTTTTGCCTAAAATGATAGGAACGCAACATAAATAGAAGCGTAAAAAAAATAAAAACAGAAAGCGCGATATATAAGTAGCTGATTTTTTTTCTTGATTCTAAATTATCTGTCAGCAACTGAATTTGCTGTGATTTTTTCTCGGTTTCAAAACGCACAGAAGCATTGTATTCTTTGGCTCTGTTTTCCTTTTCAACCATTACCATAATTGCTTTATCATATAGGTTAAAGTATTTTCTATAAGATGGAAAATCATTTTTTATTTCGGCCAAATCCATATAATTTTTATACAGCAAGGCATAATATCTCGGATTTACTTTAGGATCTTTCGCAATATTGTGCTCCACTTTTTTTAATACCTTTTCAATGTTGGCTAAGTCATTTAAATTGGTGTAAAATTGTGCCTGCTGGCCGTACATAACCATTAACTGCATAGGAACATTCAATTTTAAGCAAACTTCTTCGGTTTTTTTGAGGTATTCTAAAGTCTTTTCAGGTTTAGTTTCAAAAAAATGATACAAATAAAGACTGGTAAGATTCAAACAGGTTCTTCCGTAAGATATATTAATATTGCCTTTCTTTTTTTCATTTTCAAATATGGCAATCGCTTTTAAATAATCGGCTTCTGCGGTTTGCAGCAGCTTCATATCTGCCGGTGATTTTTGTTCAGCACTATTTACTAGAAAAAGAGCCCAGCTGGTTAAAGCGTTGGCGATATTTACTTGGTTTTTACTTTGGTAGCTTAAGTATAAAGCCTTTTTAGTATATTTTTCGCAGAATTTAAAGTCGTTATTATCACTAAAACTAGCGCCTAGATTTTCATATCCATTTACCAACTTATCGTATCTCATTTTGTGTTTTTCAAAATAAGACAAAGATTGCAGCATATAATAAATGTATTTTTCTTTGTTGCCAATCGTTTCATGTTTATAAGCCAAGGCATAGTTCGCATATGCCATTGCTTTTGGATCTTTAGATTTGGATGCTAATAAGTAACTCGAATCGGCAAATTTTATTTGCTGCCGAACATTATCTGTAAATCGGGCAATATCTGATAATGATTCATACGTGATGGCCTGCAAGCTGACAGCATCCATTTCTTTTGCAATTTGCAAAGCCTGGCGCGCACAAGCATACGCTTTTAGTGTATCTGTTTTTTTATAGTAAGAACTGAGTTCACACAAATAATCTGCCTTTTTTTCTAAAGCCAAATCTTTTTTTCCTACCAACTGAAGTAATTCTTGTTTTGTCTTTTGTGCGTAAGAAGAATTAACGATTAAAAAATGAACAAGTAGGATATAGAAAAGGTTTTGAAGGCGAATTTTAATAATACTCATTAGAAGAATTTAAAATTTGGAACTATTGTTTTGCAAGTTAGAAGAAATAATAGCCGTTCGGAATTTGTACTTTAAGCAAATGTATTTACAATGCGCAGGATAATCACAAAAACCAAAGATATAAAAATAGTATTACCAAAAAAGTTTCAAAGGCTCAAAGGTTCAAAGTTACAAAGGTTAAAAAATATCAATATCATTTTTCATATGCTTTATGCCTCTGAATGATCCTTTGTAACTTTGAGCCTTTGTAACTTTGAACCTAAAACAAAAACCATTTCTAAGAAAAAATCGTAATTAGAGAAAAACCATTTTATGAAATCAAAACTAATTGCCTTTTCTCTTTTTTTGTCTTTGTTTTTAACTTCTTGCGATGCTGTTGATGACTTATTGACTTTTAATATCTCGAATGAAACTTCAATAAAAATCAAAAGCACTTCGCCTATTAATTTGCCTACTGAAATTATTATGCCTGATGTTACTACAAATTCATCAGCTCAATTTGAAAATAATAAAACGAAAGCAAGCTTAGTTAAAGATGTAAAATTAAGATCGCTTAAATTATCTATTTCTGATCCTTCAGATAAAACATTTACTTTTTTGAAATCCGTTCATTTGTATATTTCGACAACTGATTCTGACGAAATAGAATTAGCCTATCAAGACAATATTATGGCAACAACAAATATGATTGATTTAATTTGCACCGATAAAAAACTAGATCAATACATAAAAGCAGACAGCTATAAAATTAGAACACAAGTAACATTAAAAGAAACGCTTACTAAAGATGTAACTGTAAAAGCAGATATGAAGTTTAAAGTTACTGCGGATCCATTCTAGTCAAAGGTTCAAAGTTGCAAAGCAACAAAGGTTCAAAGGTAAACGAAGTGTAAACTTTGTTGCTTTGAACCTTTGTTGCTTAGTAGCTAAAAAAAAACCTTTGTGACTCTGAACCTTTGTGACTTTGTCCTTTCCTAAAACCAATTCTTTTCCTTAAATTTATAGAACTATACCAAAATTGCTTTTACATCATAACCAAATGTATCTTAAAATGTAATCATTAAGAGAGTAAACTGCATAACCAATGTTATACTGTCGAAATATTAATTTTAAAACACAATCATGAGTAAAATAGTTGCAGAACAATTAGTTGACATGTTGGTAGAGGCTGGTGTAAAACGCGTTTATGCCGTTACCGGCGATAGCTTAAATCATTTTAACGATGCAATACGAAGAAACGGAAAAATAAAATGGATTCATGTACGCCATGAAGAAGTGGGCGCTTATGCCGCCGCTGCTGAAGCAGAATTAGACGGTTTTGCTGTTTGTGCCGGAAGCTGTGGTCCTGGCCATGTACATTTAATCAATGGTTTGTATGATGCGCATCGCTCGCATATTCCATTATTAGCAATAGCTTCTACAATTAATACGAGCGAAATGGGAATGGATTATTTTCAAGAGACCAACACCATAAAACTTTTTGACGATTGCAGCTGTTACAATCAGATGATTATGACCGCTGAGCAAGCGCCTCGAATTATTCAGACTGCAATTCAGCATGCTTTGGGCAAAAAAGGTGTTGCGGTTATTGGTTTACCTGGCGATGTTTCGCAGCTAAAAGCGGTTGAAAGCAATATATCTACTCAATATTTTCATTGTAATCCTGTTATTCGGCCTTCGGATACTGAATTACAGCATTTAGCAAAAGCTATAAATGAAAGTAAAAAAATCACTTTATTCTGCGGTATTGGAGCTGAAAAGGCGCATGATCAAGTAGTTCAATTATCAAATCATATAAAAGCTCCAGTTGGATATTCTTTTAGAGGAAAAATGAGCATTCAGCCTAATAATCCTAATGAAATTGGAATGACGGGTTTGCTAGGACAGCCTTCTGCTTATCATAGCATGCACGAATCGCATTTGGTCTTATTATTGGGAACAGATTTTCCATACGATAAATTCATGCCGACTGATAACAAAATTATTCAAATTGATACCAGTACTGAACGTTTAGGAAGAAGAGCCAATCTCTATATGGGATTATGTGGCGATGTAGCTAATACGATTGAAGCTTTACTGCCTCTTTTAGAAACCAAAACTGATGATAGTTTTTTACAGGCACAGTTAAAATTTTACAGCAGCGTAAAAGAAAATATGAATATTTATATTGATGATAACGGTGGAGAAGACACAATTCAGCCTGAATATCTGGCGCATGTTATTGATAAACTAGCTGATAATGATGCTATTTTCACGGTAGACACGGGAATGACCTGTGTTTGGGGAGCCCGATTTATTAAAGGAACTGGAGAGCGAAAAATGCTGGGTTCATTTAATCATGGATCAATGGCAAATGCAATGCCAATGGCAATTGGAGCTGCTCTTGCACATCCTGAACAACAGGTTATTGCAATGTGCGGTGATGGCGGTTTATCAATGCTATTAGGTGATTTGGCGACAATTCAGCAATACAATATCCCGATTAAAATTATTGTTTTTAATAATCGCGCTTTGGGAATGGTAAAACTTGAAATGGAAGTAAACGGTCTGCCAGATAACGAAACCGATATGGTTAATCCTGACTTTGGTTTAATCGCTCAGGCAATGGGTTTTCAGGGAATAAATGTTCATAAACCTGAAGATGTCGCACAGGCAATTGAAAATGCTTTTCTGCATAAAGGTCCTGTATTATTAAATGTATTTACAAACCCGAATGCATTGGCAATGCCTCCAAAAGTTGAATGGGCTCAAGTAACTGGAATGGCAAAATCAATGACTAAATTAATGCTTGGAGGTAAAATGGATGAAGTTTTTGATACTATCAAATCTAATTATAAGCATTTAAAAGAGGGGTTATAAATAAGGTTCAAAGCGACAAAGGTTCAAAGGAAGAAAGTTACTGTACTTTCAAACCTCTGAACCTTTGTTACTTTGTGACTTTGAACCTCATTTACTCTTTCGTAACAATAATTGAAGCTTTAAAACCCGCTGCTAAATTATCCCAATAATCATTGGTTACGAGTGCGCCTTTATCATCGTAAACTTGAATTTCAGCAGTATTTCCTCCTAGACTTCCAATGTTCAAAGCTTCGAAATCTAGTTTATTGAAACCTGCAGTAAGCGGAATTTTGACTTCTTTAAAATTAGAATCCAAAAATACTTGATCTCTTATTACTTTATCATTCGAGGAAACTTTTACCAAATCACCATCGATAGCACCAAAATCTCGGAACTTTACAATAAAAAATTCTGATTTAGTTTTAAAATCACCCAGTGAAATGTTTTTCTTTATTAATTGTCCTCTTCCTTCTCTTAAACCAGCATCTTTCAAAGCTCGATCCAAATCTTTTTCCATTTTAGCTACATAACGATCTCCTGGATTAGCAAATTCAGTTTCGGTCGACATGGTAAATTTGCTCTTTTCTTCTCCTATCTGAAATTTAGATTTGGTCGTAATGCTGGTATTATCGTAAACGTTTGGCGTTTTTATACTTGGAATTTCGGCAAGATCAGCTTGTGGATCTTTTATTTCAGGAGTTGGTGCCTTTTTAGGTTTCGAACTAAATTTAGGGGCAGGAATACTCTTGTACTTAGTACTAAATTCCGTTTGAGCTGATACTGTTACAGCAGTAAAAAATAATATGAAAAATAAAATGTGCTTCATTGAATAAGTTTTATCGAATCGGCTTTTATAATTTTATAAGTATTATAGTATAGCAAAGCAAAAATAGCATAATTTAATTACTCACTTTAACTTTAAGACTTTTATAACAATATATTAGGCTAATTTTTGGAAAACAAAAAACCTGCCAAATATTATTCAAATCAAATTCTAATTAAAATTATTCTAATTGCAAGTCAATATAAATACATATTTATCATTTGATAATTAGCAACTTATTCTTAACTTCAATATTTTAATTTACCTTTATTAAAAATACAAACAAAATGGATTATATCGACTATTATAAAACATTAGAAATAACAAAAGCTGCGACGGAAGCTGAGATCAAAAAAGCATACCGAAAATTAGCACGCAAATATCATCCAGATCTGAATCCGAATGATAAAGAAGCGGAGAAAAAATTCAAAGAAATAAATGAAGCAAACGAAGTTTTAAGCAATCCTGAAAATCGTAAAAAATACGATAAATATGGAAAAGACTGGAAACATGCAGATGAATTTGAAAAGGCAGGATACGACCCAAATCAGCAACAGCAATATTCTAGACAACAACAGGGCAGTCAAGATTTCTCTGGTTTTGGAGGGGATTTCTCCGGAAGCGATTTCTCAGATTTCTTTAATTCAATGTATGGCGGAGGTGCACGAAACAGCAGAAGCCAATCAAAATATAGAGGTCAGAATTTTAATGCTGAATTGCAATTAGATTTAGCAGCAGCTTACACCACACACAAACAAAGTTTAACTGTAAATGGAAAAAACATCAGAATTACAATTCCGGCTGGGGTTGAAAATGGTCAAATCATAAAGATTCCCGGACACGGTGGACCAGGTGCTAACGGTGGCCCAAATGGCGATTTGTTTATCACTTTTATAATCGAAAATAATTCTGATTTTAAAAGAGAAGGAAATAATCTTTATGCGGATATCGATCTTGATTTATACACCGCAATTTTAGGAGGAGAAATGTATGTAAACACTTTTGATGGAAAAGTAAAAATTAAAGTTCCTGAGGAAACACAAGCCGGAACGAAGGTAAAACTGAAAGGAAAAGGATTTCCGATTTATAAAAAAGAAAATCAGTTTGGAGATTTATACATTACCTATAAAGTAAAAACACCGACAAAATTGTCTCAAAAAGAAAAAGAATTATTTCAGGAATTAGCTAAAATAAGAAATCATGAACAGTAAAAATTTAATCCAAATAAAACAATTTTGTATCTACCACGGAATTGAAAATACTTTTATAACAGAACTGCAAAACTATGGATTGGTTGAAATTATTTTTCAGGAAGAAGATTCATATTTACATCCTAAACAGCTTCCTGCAGTTGAAAAAATGATTCGCCTTCATTATGACCTTAAGATTAATATGGAAGGAATTGATGCAATCGCTCATCTTTTAAATAAAATTGAAACATTGCAGCAAAATCTCAATTCAGCACAAAATAAACTTCGCCTTTTTGAACATCACTTAATAGAATAATGATTTCAAAATATCACAAAAAAGAATGAATTTACGAAATGATTTCAGCTCTTTTTATCTGTTTTTAACGGTCAAATTTTATAAATTGCAAGGAATTAAATAACTAGAATTTGCTCAAGAAATTAAACTGATTAAATTCGAAAAACATATAAAATGAAAAGAGAAAACATCTTAACAGGATCACCTTGGGAAGACAAAATGGGATATTGCCGTGCCGTGAGAATTGGTAATATTGTTGAAGTTTCTGGAACTGTAGCAATTGTTGATGGCGAAAAAGTAAAAGCTGACGATGCGTATGCACAGACTTACAATATTCTTGAACGTGTTGAAAAAGTACTTGAAGATCTGAATGTTGGAATGAAAGATGTAATCAGAACTCGAATTTTTACAACCAATATATCGACTTTTGAAGATGTAGCAAAAGCACACTCTGCCTTTTTTAAAGATATTAAACCTACAACTGGCTTTTACGAAATAAGCAAGCTTGTTGCTCCTGAATATTTAGTTGAAATTGAATTTACTGCTGTAATTCAGTAACTAAAAAGTTGCCACAAATTCACGAATTAATATGTCGAATTAACAATCAAATTGATTATTTTTTCTTTAAATTCGTGAATTCGTGGCTAAAAACTTTCTCAAAATAATTAATGACTTCTCATAACCTAAAAGTAATATTCCTGACAACTTTCAAATGGATTTTGATTTGTACTTTGATAGGTATTTTATCCGGATCTGCATCGGCATTTTTCTTAGTTTCTTTAGAATGGGTTACTCAATTTAGAATTCATCATGATTGGATTATTTGGCTTTTGCCTTTCGGCGGACTAATTGTTGGATTCACGTATTATTATTTTGGAGAATCTGTTGTAAAAGGCAATAATCTATTGCTCGAAGAATATGAAAAGCCACAAAAAGTTATTCCACTTAAAATGGCTCCTCTAGTACTTTTAGGAACTTTAACAACACATTTATTTGGAGGTTCTGCCGGACGGGAAGGCACCGCTGTACAAATGGGAGGCGCAATTGCAGATCAGTTTACAAAACTTTTTAATCTAGATAATTCCGAAAGAAAAATTTTGATCATTCTCGGAATTAGTGCTGGTTTTGCCTCTGTTTTCGGAACACCTTTAGCAGGCGCAATTTTTGCTTTAGAAGTTGTATATTTCAGTAAAATTAATTTTAAAAGTATCATTTTGTCTTTTTTAGTGGCTTATGCAGCTTATTTTACTGTAGAATTTTGGCACATAAAACATACACATTACAGCATTCCCTTCATTCCTGAATTTAATTTAAGTACATTATTATACACTATTCTAATTGGAATTTTATCTGGTATAGCGGCTTTGTTATTTTCAAGAACCACACATTTGTGGGGATCTCTTTTTTCAAAGAATATTAAATATCCGCCTTTAAGACCTTTTATTGGAGGAATATTTTTAGCTATAGCTTTTGCTGGTTTTGGATTAACAAAATTTTCCGGATTGGGCGTGCCTATAATTGTCGATTCGTTTTATAATGCTAGCCAATGGTATGACTTTTTACTAAAAATTTTATTTACCGGATTTACTTTAGGTGCAGGTTTTAAAGGTGGAGAAGTTACTCCATTATTTTTTGTAGGTGCAACTTTAGGAAGTGCTTTATCATTAATAATTCCGTTGCCAATCGCTTTTTTAGCTGGATTAGGTTTTGTTGCTGTATTCTCGGGCGCGACCCACACTCCTATCGCCTGCACTATTATGGGAATAGAATTATTTGGCCTTCAACCGGGAATTTTTATAGCCGTTGCCTGTACAATTGCTTATTTCTCGTCTGGTTCAATAGGAATTTATAAATCACAGATTGTAAAAGGAGCTAAATATAAGTTGTACCAAAAATTAAAGCAAAGAGAATTAGAGCAGCTGTAGTATTTTTTTCTAATAATTAAGACTTTTTTTGTAGTATTGTTTTTCCTAAATCAAATCTTTCAACAATGGCATTTGGATTCCCTGCAACTTTTTCACAATTAACTCCCTTAAATAATTTATCTAAAACCTCTTTTATTTTATCTGCGATAGAAATTTGCAAAAAACTAAACTGGATAATTATTACTGTTGATGAAAATGAATTAATCGCCGTTTCAAAAAGCAAAAAAAATACTTGGAATGAAAATATTTCTTTTTCTTTTGATGAAGATGCTGTTCAAATTACAAGTTCATCTAATGGAAATCAGATTTATGATCGTGGTCGAAATAAGAAAAACACAGATGCCTTTTTAGAACTCTACTTTGAAAAATTAAAAGATATTTCAAATCCAACTTTAGATCCAAATAGTCTTTTGGAACAAATTAAAATAGAGAATGAAAATATTTCAGAAGAAAAGGAAATCAAGCCCACTATTACCGTTTTCTACTCCTTTCTTTCAATCTTTATCCCAACGAAAGATTACTTTATTACGCCAATATTAATTTATTTAAATATACTTTACTATTTTATTATGGTTTTTTCTGGAGTTCATTTTTTTGCTCCTGAAACGCAAGAAATAATTGATTGGGGAGGAAATTACGGTCCGTTGATTTTTCAAAATCAATGGTGGAGACTGCTTTCTGCTTGTTTTATTCCTGTCGGATTTTTTCATTTAGTGGCCAATTGCATAGCATTAGCATATGTTGGTTTATTATTAGAACAGTATTTAAAAAAATGGGCATTTCTTATGATCTATTTATTTTGTGGTGTAATAGCAAATTTAAGCAGTTTATATTGGAACAAAGATATTGTAAGCGCTGATGCATTTGGTGCTATTTTTGGCATGTACGGAATTCTAGCAATTGCTTTTATTTTCAAAACCTTAGACTTCAAAATAAATATTAAAATAATAATCAATATTATCTTTTTGCTTGGACTAAACATTGGTTTATGTCTTAAAGATGAAATCGATGGCGAGGTAAAAATCGCGAGTTTTATAACAGGCATTATATTTGGTTTGGCGCTTTGTATTTCAGGCAAAAAACGAGATCATGGGTTAGCTTTTATTACATCGACCGCAACAATTATCATTCTTTTTTTGTTCATTAACTTTAAAAATTCTCAAGTTTATATTTATCAGGTTATGGAATATGAAAAGAGAATGCAAGAATTTACAAATATGGAAAAAATGGCATTAGAAGCCTACAGTATTCAATATGACTATTCGTATACTGAAAACAAAGAAAGCACCTTGTACCTTATTAAAGATAGGGGTATTTATTATTGGAATGAAAATATTACTTTGATTACAGAACTTGATAAATTGTACCTGCCAAAAGAAATTCATGATCAAAATGAATTGCTTATCGAATATTGTAAACTGAGAATCAGCTTGTATGAGATGGCTTATAAAAAAATCGTAGAAAACAGTACAATATATGATGAAAAAATGCTTGCCCTTAACTTTAAAATAGCGAGTATTGTAAATCAAATAAAAAAGGCGCAAAATAAGGTTTAATTCAAAATAAATTTCAATTTTATCAGCAGTCTCCAAACTTAAAACTGAAAACCATAAAACTCACAATTCATAACTCCTAACTCACAATTCTAAAAAGTGTGTTAATCTCTAAAATGATTTCAACATTACATTAAAAAAATGTAAATTCGCACACTATGAAAATACAAGATATTCAAGCAATTCAATTGTTGCTTGCGACCCCAAAGAAAATTGCAATAATTCCGCATAGAGGACCAGATGGAGATGCCATGGGTTCTACCTTAGCTTTATACCACTTTTTACTCAAAAACAATCACCAGCCTACTGTGATTGCTCCTAATGATTTTCCTGATTTTTTGGCTTGGCTTCCAGGTTCTGAAACAGTAAAAATATTTGAAAAAGACACTGAAAACTGTACAAAAATATTACAAGAAGCCGAGCTTATTTTCACGCTTGACTTTAATGCTTTTCACCGCACTGGCGAAATGGAACATACGTTAGCAAAGCTGACTGCTCCATTTATTATGATCGATCATCATCAAAAACCAGATGATTATGCTGCTTATATGTATTCTGATACTTCATACGGATCGACTTGTGAGATGATTTACAACTTTATTACTTTTTTAAATAAAAAAGAAGATATCGACAAAACCATTGCAACTTGTATCTATACTGGAATATTGACTGATTCAGGTTCGTTTCGTTTTCCGGGAACAACTGGAAATACACACCGAATTATCGCAGAATTAATTGATTTGGGAGTAGAAAACACTCAAATTCCAGTTTTATTATTCGATAACAGTTCATATAGCCGTTTACAGTTATTAGGACGCGCTTTACAGAATATGAAAGTTTATGAAGAACATAAAACATCTTATACATCACTTACTCAATCTGAATTAGATGCATTTGATTATGTTAAAGGCGACACCGAAGGAATCGTAAATTACGGATTAAGTATAAAAGGAATTGTTTTTACTGCTATTTTTATAGAAAATAAAGACGAGAAAATTATTAAGATTTCTTTCCGCTCTCAAGGCGGATTTGATGTAAATCAGTTTGCAAGAGATCATTTTAATGGCGGAGGCCACAGCAATGCAGCAGGCGGAAGATCTGAATTATCTATGGAAGAAACGCTGAAGAAATTTGAAGATTTAGTAACAAAACTAAAAATATAACCGAATGAATTATTTAAAATTAAGCTTGTACAGCCTTCTTTTTAGTGTTTTGCTTATTAGCTGCAAACAACATGAAGAAGCAAGAAGACCTCTTTCGAGAGCTTCAGGTACTTTCATGAAGAAATCGGCTGACCGAAATAAAAAATTAGTTGCTAATGAAGAGGATGTCATCAAAAAAATCATCAAAAGCAACCCGAAGGTAAAATATTATGCTACAAGAAAAGGATATTGGTTTTCATATGATGAGCGAAATACAGCCGAGACTCAAACTCCGCATAAAGGCGATATTGCATATTTCAATTTAGAAGTAAAAGATATAAGCGGAAAAATTATTTATTCTGAAGCTGATCTTGGACCACAAACCTATTATGTAGACAAACAAGATATTATGATGGGATTGCGAGACGGTATTAAGTTTATGCATAAAAACGAAACCGTAACATTCTTATTTCCATCGCATATTGCATACGGATATCATGGAGACAATAACAAAATTGGCCCGAACGAGTCTTTAATGTGTACTGTTACACTTCGTAATTTTGTACCAGATCCAGCAGCTCCAACGACGGCACCTTCAGCAGGCACAACTCCACAAACTGCAACAGCAGTAACACCCGCAGTGGCTGGACAAACTCCAAAACCTGCAACGCCAAAACCTGCAGCTGCAAAGACAGCAGTTCCAACTAAAAAAGATACAATAAACCCATAACAAAACATTAAAAATGAAAAAGAGTATTTTATTATTACTACTAGCCGTTACCTCATTTTATTCTTGTAAAGACGAACACAGCAACTTGCCTGATGGTTTATATGCCGATATTGAAACTAATAAAGGGCATATTATTGTTGAGTTAGATTATAAAAAAGCCCCAATTACTGTAGCCAATTTTGTAACCTTGGCAGAAGGTAAAAATGAATTTGTAACTAAAGAATACCTTAAAGGGAAACCTTTTTATGACGGATTAAAATTCCATAGAGTTATTGAAGAATTCATGATTCAAACTGGAGATCCTGAAGGAACTGGTTCTGGAGATACTGGATATAAATTTAAAGATGAAATCACCGATTTAAAATTTGACAAAGCTGGCGTTCTGGCAATGGCAAACAATGGTCCTGGAACAAACAGCAGCCAATTTTTTATTACTCACGTTGAGACTCCTTGGCTAGACGGAAAACATACAATTTTTGGTCATGTAGTTGAAAAAGGTCAAGAAGTAGTAAATCAAGTAAAACAAGGCGATACAATAGTTTCTGTAACTATTGTCAGAAATGGTGAAGCTGCTAAAAAGTTTGACGCTGTAAAAGTATTTCACGATTATTTTTCAGAAATTGAAAAAGAAAAAAGCAAATTCGCTGGAGTTCAAAAAGAGAAAGTAGCGTATTATGCAGCTTTAAAAGCAAAAGCTACTAAAACAAATTCTGGTTTAGAATTTGTAGTTACAGAAAAAGGATCTGGTAAAAAACCAGCTATCGGAACTCAAATATATATTCATTATGCAGGTTTTCTTGAAGATGGAACCTTATTTGATACTAGCTTAGAAGACGTAGCAAAAACGTTTGGAAAATTTGATGCAGCAAGAGCTGAAGCAAAACAATATCAGCCAATTCCTTTTCAAGCAGGACGTAAAGACGGAATGATTCCCGGATTTATTGAAGGAATTGAGCAATTATCTTTTGGAGATAAGGCAGTAATTTTTATTCCATCTCACTTAGCTTATGGAGCAACTGGAGCTGGAGGAGTTATTCCGCCAAACGCTAATATTATTTTCGAAATTCAATTATTAGAAAAACCACAATAATAATTATATCATAGACATAAATTCGAAACAAAATGAAGTTTAAATTTCTATTTTTATTCTGTCTGGCTGTTGTAAATTTACAGGCACAAACGACAAAAAAACCTGTTGCAAAACCAAAAGCAACAGTAGTAAAAGCAGTTGCAAAAACAGATCCTAATGATGGTATTTTTGCTACTATTTCAACAACAAAGGGAGATATAGTAGTTTCTTTAGAATATGTAAAAGCTCCTGTAACAGTTGCCAATTTTATTACTTTGGCAGAAGGAAAAAATCCTTATGTAAAAGTTGAAAAATTAAAAGGAAAACCTTTTTATGACGGCTTAAAATTTCACAGAGTGATCAATGATTTTATGATTCAAGGAGGTGATCCTGACGGAAATGGTTCTGGCGGTCCTGGTTATTCATTTAAAGATGAATTCGTTGAAGAATTAAAATTCGAAAAAGGCGGTGTTTTGGCAATGGCAAATTCAGGTCCTGCAACAAACGGAAGTCAATTCTTTATCACACATAAAGACACACCATGGCTCAACGGAAAACATACTATTTTTGGTCATGTAGTTTCAGGAATGGACAATGTAAATAAAATTGTTCAGGATGATATTATGACAAAAATTACCATCACTCGAAAAGGTGCAGCTGCTAAAAAATTTGATGCTGTTAAAGTTTTTAATGATGATGTAAAAAAACAAGAAGCTAAAAAATTAGAAGGTCAAAAAGTAGTTAAGGATAAAGCTGCATATTTTGCTGCAACTAAAGCAAAAGCAACAACTACTGCATCTGGTTTAAAATACGTAGTTACACAAAAAGGTACTGGAGTAAAAGGTGCTGAAGGATCTACTATTTATTTTCACTATGCAGGTTATTTTGAAGATGGAAATCTTTTTGACAGCAGTATGTCTAGCGTAGCAAAAGCATACGGTAAATACGATGCTAATAGAGATGCGCAAGGCGGATACAAAGCTTTTCCTTTTGCAGTTGGTAAAAAAGACGGGATGATTCCTGGTTTTATTGAAGCCTTAGATATGATGACTGACGGAGAAAAAGCCATTTTCTTTCTTCCATCAAATTTAGCTTATGGAGAAAAAGGTGCTGGAGGTGTAATTCCGCCCAATACAACTTTAATATTTGAAATTGAAACGTATACAAATCAGCCTACGAAGTAATTGATTCTGATTCGTTTTAAAAATACTCAAAGCCATCAAATATAAAATTTGATGGCTTTTTTTGCTTTAATTTAGTTTTCTATATTTCTATCAAATCATCAATTTTAAACATTAACCAAGACACTCAGCTTCACTAATAATAACGTTTAAGATGATTTATTATTAAATCCTAAAGAAAATAACTTACCTTTGCCGGCTTGAATTTTTAAAACAAATAAGTTAAGATGTCACAAAATAACGTATTAAAAGGAGTGTTTTTAGTTGCTTTAGGAGCTACAACTTACGGAATGTTAGCCACTTTTGTAAAAATGGCTTACGCTGAAGGATATACCACTGCAGAAGTAACGACATCTCAATTTGTTCTGGGAATAATTGGAATTTTACTGATTAATACTTTCCAAAAGATAAAACATAAAGAAAATGTTGTAAAAGCTACATCAAAAAATATATTCAATTTAATGCTTGCCGGAACTTCATTAGGAATGACCAGCTTATTTTATTATTTGGCTGTAAAATTTATTCCTGTATCTATTGGAATCGTTTTATTAATGCAAACCGTTTGGATGGGTGTTCTTCTTGAAATGATTTTGGAGAAAAAACTGCCTTCTAAACAAAAAGTAATTGCTGTATTTATCGTTCTTTTAGGAACAGTCCTGGCAACTAATATTATTAATAACGACGTAAAATTAGACTGGCGAGGAATTGCTTGGGGCATAATGGCTGCAGCGTCTTTTACAACTACTATGTTTACTGCAAATCGTGTCGCTACCGAAATTTCATCTGCTCAGCGCAGTTTATATATGCTTTTAGGCGGTGCTATAATCGTCTTTTCATTTGCATTTGCTACTCAGATTACACCTTTTAATCTGGAAATTTTCATGAAATGGGGAATCGTTTTATCTCTATTTGGAACCATAATTCCGCCAATGCTTATGAACGCTGGTTTTCCTTTAACGGGAATTGGTTTAGGAAGTATTGTTTCTGCACTTGAACTTCCTGTTTCAGTTATGATGGCATATATTCTTTTAAATGAAAAAGTTATCTTTTTACAATGGGTTGGAATTGTATTAATTATTCTTGCTATAATTATTATGAATGTAAACTTTAAGACTAAAAAGTAACTCATTTTTGAAGACCATTAAAAAAAAGAATGCAAAAAGCAATAATTGTTAATTTTTTTATAATTTAGTGATAAACAATAAGATATCATGAATTTACCTTGGCATTTGTATTTAATGGCTTTTCTTTACATAATTGCCGGAATTAATCATTTTAGAAACCCTGGAATGTATATAAGAATCATTCCTCCAGCGTTCAAAAACCCCAAATTAATTAATACCTTAAGTGGAGCTGCTGAAATAATACTAGGCATACTCCTAACAATTCCTTTTACCTCAATATTCGCCGCGTGGGGCTTAATAGCATTGCTACTTGCCATTTTTCCTGCCAATTTATTCATGTATCAAAATAAAAAAGCAAGTTTCGGCTTGCCTAAATGGATTTTATTTGTACGTTTGCCCTTACAAATTTTGTTGATTTTTTGGGCTTACCAATATACATTCAACTTTAACCATTAAATTATTTATTATGAAAAAATTATTTGCAGAATTTTTCGGTACCTACTGGCTGGTATTCGGAGGTTGTGGAAGCGCAATTTTTGCAGCTGGATTTCCTGAATTAGGTATTGGTTTTGCTGGTGTTGCTCTAGCATTTGGTTTAACCGTATTAACGATGGCTTATGCTGTTGGACATATTTCTGGCGGACATTTTAATCCAGCAGTTTCATTTGGATTATGGGCTGGCGGTAGATTTCCAGCAAAGGCCCTTATACCTTACATTATTGCACAATGTATTGGTGCAATCGCTGCAGCAGGAACTTTATACACTATTGCCTCAGGAAAAGCTGGTTTCGCAATAGACAATACTAAAGCGGGAGCTTTTGCTTCTAATGGTTTTGGCGCATTTTCTCCAGATGGTTACTCATTAGAATCAGCATTTATTGCTGAGTTTGTATTGACATTATTTTTCTTATTGATTATTTTAGGAGCTACTGATAAATTTGCAAACGGAAGATTCGCTGGTATTGCAATTGGTTTGGCTTTAACTTTAATTCACTTAATCAGTATTCCAATTACAAATACTTCTGTAAATCCTGCTAGATCATTATCTCAGGCAATTTTTGTTGGTGGAGGTCCGCTTTCACAAGTTTGGCTGTTCTGGGCAGCACCAATTTTAGGAGCTATAGCCGCTGGATTTATATATAAGACGTTGCTTCAAAATCATGCAGAAGCATAACAAAAGCAAAAAAATAATTAAATAGTAAAATATGGGATTTTTATATTTCTTACTTATTGGAGCAATTTCTGGATGGCTAGCAGGGCAAATATGGAAAGGTGCGGGTTTTGGACTAATTGGTAATATCATTGTTGGTATTATTGGTGGAATTGCTGGTGGCTGGATTGCTGGAAAATTAGGCATCGGAGGTGGCGGACTTTTGTGGCAAATTCTAATTGCTGCTGGGGGTGCCTGGGTTTTATTATTTATAATTAGCCTAATCAAAAAAGCGTAAATATTTCACTAATACTATATTCTGAAAAGAGAAAATCTTATATTTATATTTGATTTTCTCTTTTTTTTATTTCAATACCTAAATGTATTGCTGTTTTAAAAACTCAGAAAACATTATTATTACTTAAAAATTAATGTCTACTATGAATGAGATTATTAATTATTTCAGCACGATTCCCTCATCACATCGAAGTTTAATTTTGGTAGGAGGAATTACAATCTTTTGGATAATAGAAAATACCTTTCCCTTATTTCAGATGCAATATAGAAAATGGCATCACGCCAGAATCAATATTTTCTTTACCATTACCACTATAATCGTCAATTTTATTTTGGCTTTCATATTAATTAAGACGGCCAGCTGGACAACTGAGAATCATTTTGGAATACTGCAATGGCTTCCTAAAATTCCTATTTGGCTTTATACTATTATTGGCTTGCTTTTATTAGACTTAATAGGAGCTTACCTAGCCCATTTTGTACAGCACAAAGTGAAATTTTTATGGCGATTTCATCTTATTCATCATACAGATACTTGGATTGATACCACAAGTGCCAACAGACATCATCCTGGAGAAAGTATTATTCGTTTTATTTTTACCACAGCAGGAGTTTTAATCGTTGGAACTCCAATGTGGATGGTCTTTCTTTATCAATCTTTATCTGTCATTGCTTCACAATTTAATCATGCTAATATTTCGATGCCAGATAAATTTGATGTAATACTCAGTTACTTTATAGTTTCTCCTAATATGCATAAGGTACATCATCATTATGTACTGCCTTATACAGATAGTAATTATGGGAACATTTTTTCATTTTGGGACCGTCTTTTTGGCACTTTTACAACCTTGCCAAAAGAAGAAATAATTTATGGCGTAGATACACATATGACGCCCGAAGAAAACAATAAATTGAAAAATTTATTAAAAATTCCGTTTCAAAAATCAAGATCTGCAAAAAACATTTAAAATCAGTAAAAAAAAACATACTTGATCGAACCAACTAATTATTTTTTTTATTAATATTGATATATAAAATGAAAATCAATCTATTAATCATTAACCCTCTATTTTGAATTAATTTTCACGAGATGAAAAAGAGTAACCGCAAAGAATTGAATTGGGAACAAACTGAAAAACTTGTTTCTCTAGCTTTAGAAGAAAGAAATCCATTTGAAATTATAAAAAAAGAATTTGGATTGGCAGAAAAAGAAGTTCTGGAAATCATGAAGAAGAAAATGCCTCTAGAAAAATTTGAGATGTGGAAAAAAAAGGCCATTGCAAATAAACCAAAGCCAAAACCAGTTAAAATAGATGATTTTGATGAAGATTTGGACGGAAAATATTATATAAAAAACAAACTAGACTAAAACAAAGCTCCTGATTTTCAGGAGTTTTTTTTTATATTTATACATAGACTGTAACATTTTGATAATATATCAGTCAAATACACATAACTAAACACGAACAAATGAAAAAAATAATTTACACTTTAGCTCTGGCAGTCTCACTTTGGAGCTGTAAAACGGGTAGTACATCAGGTGGAGCAAAGAGCAATACCGTAGATGTAAACATTAATCTTGTCGATGTAAAAGATGACAAAGTTTTGGTAACCGTTACGCCTCCAGCAATTAAAACAGACGAAATTATCTACAGTATACCGAAAACAGTTCCTGGAACTTACTCTACAGACAATTATGGTAAATATTCAGATGGTTTTAAAGCTTTTGATGCTAAAGGAAATGAATTAACCGTAAAAAGAATTGACGATAATTCCTGGTCTATTTCAAATGCAAAAACATTAAAAAAGATTACCTATTTAGTTGGTGATACTTTTGATACTGAAAAAGGCGGCGGTTTTGGCGGCGGCGATGTATTTTCGCCTGCAGGAACTAATATCAATGCGGGAGTTAACTTTATGGTAAATACGCATGGTTTTGTTGGATATTTTCAAGATAAGTTAGAGGTTCCTTATAAAGTTACTATTACACATCCTGACACACTTTGGGGTGCAACTTCAATGACTGACGAAGATGCGAGCAAAACAAGCGATGTTTTTACTACATCTCGATATGCTGTTTTGGTTGAAAACCCAATTATGTACTCTAAGCCAGATTATACTACTTTCAACGTAAATGGAATGGATATTTTGATTGCTGTGTATTCTCCAACAGGGAAATTTACTGCGGAAAGTATTACGCCAGAAATGAAAACGATGATGACGGCTCAGAAAAACTTTTTAGGAAAAGTAAATTCTAATAAAAAATATACGGTTCTATTGTACTTATCAAGCATGGCAAAAGATGATGCTCACGGTTTTGGAGCATTAGAACACCCAACAG
Organism: Flavobacterium sp. JLP; assembly: GCF_015350755.1. Taxonomy (NCBI): domain Bacteria; kingdom Pseudomonadati; phylum Bacteroidota; class Flavobacteriia; order Flavobacteriales; family Flavobacteriaceae; genus Flavobacterium; species Flavobacterium sp. JLP. The sequence goes on from NZ_JADKPS010000001.1 coordinate 948,466, forward strand.
CTACAACAGTTGTTTTGCCTGAATCTATGCCGAAAGAAAAATTGGTAGAATCAATGAAAGATGTTGTTTCTCATGAGTTCTTTCATATTGTAACACCATTGACCATTCACGCAAAAGAAATTCAGTATTTTGATTATAATGCACCAAAAATGTCAGAGCATTTATGGATGTACGAAGGTGTAACCGAATATTTTGCTAATCTTTTTCAAATTAATCAAGGTTTAATTGATGAAGCTGCATTTTATACTCGTATTGCTGATAAAATTGAGCAGTCAAAAAGTTTAGATGATACAATGTCATTTACAAAAATGAGTGCAAATGTTTTAGAACAGCCTTATAAAGACCAATACTTGAATGTGTATCAAAAAGGAGCGCTAATCGGAATGTGTATTGATATTATTATCAGAGAAAAAAGCAACGGAGAAAGAGGAATTCTTGATTTAATGCACAAATTATCTACTGAATATGGTGTTGAAAAACCATTTAACGATAATGAGCTTTTCGCTAAAATTACACAATTTACATATCCAGAAGTTGGAGAATTCTTAACTAAATATGTTGCTGGAACAACTCCAATTCCTTACGATTTTTATTTAGCTAAAGTGGGTGTTACAAAATCATCTGAGAAAAAAGCTGGTCCAATTTTCTTAAAAGGCCAAACCCCATATATTTCTATTGATAAACAAACAAAAGAAATCGTTGTTCGTTCTGATATTGAGCAAAATGATTTTTTCAAAGCATTAAATTTAAAAGGTGGAGATATTATTGTTTCTATAAACAACACACCTTATTCAGTTGCTAATATTTATGATTTAATTACGATTAGCGAAACTTGGAAAGACAATGATCCTATCACACTTAAAATTAAACGTGGCGGTGTGGAACAAACTATAAAAGGAAATGTAAAATTGCCATTCGAAGAAACAGAAACTTTTAAAGCTACAGATGCGTCAAAAGAAAAACTTAAAAATGCGTGGTTAAAAGGTTAATCTTTTAATTATTATTATAAAAAAAACCGACAAGAGATTGTCGGTTTTTTTGTTTTTATTTAAATGTTATTTTTCATTTCGAGGAACGAGAAATCGCACTTAGAAGCTCAACAAGGATTGGCTATTTACTTTACGTAATTTCGAGTGCGATTTCTCGTTCCTCGAAATAACAAACTTTTTCATAATAGTAGATATTTTTATTTCTTAACTGGAAATTTCCAATCAAATTCGTCTTTATCGTTGATGATTGCTCCTACTTCAAATTTTACCACTTCATCAAATTCTGTTTGAAGGATGAACCAGTTATCTTCGTTGAAATAATTTTCGAACGTATCAAAAGTTTCCTGAGTGTATTTTGTGATTCCTTTTGTTGCCAAATCTTTCTTTACATCAGCAATTTTTCTTCCAATTAATTTGAATCCAAAAACTTCCAAATCATTACTTGACGCCACTAAATAACCTAATTTCAAGTCTTCTTCTTGATAAAATGTCAATCTGATTTTGTGTGCGTTGTAAACAAAAATCACATTATCATCTTCGTCTTTATAATTTTTATCAGGTTTTCCTAAAGCAGCCGTTACATCGTTTTGCTTCATTCCGAAAAGCAATTTATCAATTCCTGATTTTAAATTTATTTTCATATTTAATGTCTTTATTTTAAATGCAAATTTCGTGAAGTTTTTTAATTATTTGCCACGAATTCAGGAATTATACTAATAAATATTATTCTGAAACCTAACAGGTTTTTAAAACCTGTTAGGTTTGGTTTAATCTAATACTTTTTCTTATTCGGTTTACTGCTCATATAAAATGTAATTTTCCCTCCATTCATAACATCTGCATGCTTTAAGAAAGGCTTAGAAAGTTCTTTTCCATTCAACAACACTTTACTCACAAACACATTTTTCTCTGATTGATTTACGGTTTCTACTTCGAAAGTTTTGCCATTTTCTAAATTAAAAGTCGCCTTTTTAACCAGCGGACTTCCTAATGCATATTCATCAGATCCGGGTGCAACGGGATAAAACCCTAAACTGCTGAAAATGTACCACGCACTCATTTGTCCGAAATCGTCATTTCCTCCTAAACCGTCAGCACCATTGCGATACATTTTTTTCAGAATCATCCTGATTTTATCTTGAGCTTTCCATGGAGAATTTGTCCAATTGTATAGATAAACGACATGATGAGAAGGTTCGTTACCGTGGACATAATTTCCAATAATTCCCTCTCTTGTAATATCTTCTGTATTTTCAAAATATTTATCTGGCAAATGCATGCTGAACAATGAATCTAAGCGAACATTAAATTTGTCATTTCCTCCCATCATTTTAATCATTTCTGCAGGATCTTGCGGAACATACAAACTGTAATTCCAAGAATTTCCTTCGATAAAACCCTGTCCATGTGTATCTAGGGGATCGAACTCTTTCTTGAAAGTTCCGTCATTTAATTTTGGACGCATAAAACCTGTTTTTGCATCGTAGACATTTTTGTAGTTTTTAGATCTTTCGATAAATTCATTATAAATATCGGTTTTGCCTAATTTCTTTGCTGCTTGAGCAATTGCCCAGTCGTCATAAGCATATTCTAATGTTTTCGACACCGAAGAACCATTTTTATCTTCGGGAACATAACCCATTTTCATATAATACTCCAAGCCGTCATAATAGGGAACTTTTGCAGTATTAACACAGGCTTGCAGTGCTTTTTCAGGATCGAAGTTTGTATTTCCTTTTACAATTGCATCGGCCACTACAGAAACGGCGTGATACCCTATCATACACCAGTTTTCATTGGCATAATGTGACCATATTGGCAGCATTTTATGTACACTTTGGTCTGAATGCGCCAGCATCGAACTCACCATGTCAGCGTTTCGGGTTGGCTGTACAATATTAAAAAACGGATGCAAGGCTCTATAAGTATCCCATAACGAATAACTTGTATAATTTTTAAAGTTTTCTGCCTTATGAACGTTCATGTCTAAACCTTTGTAATTTCCATCAAGGTCCATATATTCTGTAGGGCCTAAAAAGGCATGATACATTGCAGTATAAAAGTTTACAAAATCTTCATTTTGAATCGTTTCAATCTGAATTTTATTCAGCTCGTTATTCCACACTTCTTGACTTTGTTTTTTTACTTTTTCAAAATCCCAGCCCGGAACTTCTTTCTTCATATTTTCAAGAGCACCTGCAGAACTTACTGGAGACAAAGCCATTTTAATTTTGATTTTCTCTCCTTCTTCAGTATTAAAATCAAAAAACAATTTTAAGTTTTGACCAGCCATTTCAGGGAAATTCTTAGTTTGATCAAATCTTCCCCAAAAACCTCTGTACACACTTTTTTCCTGCGCAGCCTGTCCGTAGCTTTTTATTGGTTTGCTAAAAGACATGGCAAAATAAACTGTTCTCGTTCTTGCCCATCCGTTTGTTTGGCGGTATCCTGTAATTAAAGTATCGTTTTCAACACGAACAAATGTCCAGACATTTTTTTTATCGTAATTGTAAATTCCAGAAGTCAGATCTAAAATAATATGCGCTTCATCTGATTTTGGAAAAGTATACTGATGCATTCCAACGCGTGTTGTTGCCGTTAGCTCTGCCTTAATATGATGATCTTCTAAAAGTACGCTGTAATAAGCCGGTTCAGCTTTTTCTGTCTCATGCGAAAACGCAGATCGATAACCCGAAAGTGGTTTGGATGCTACTCCAGGATTTAATTGCAGTTTTCCGGTTGTTGGCATAATTAAAAAATCGCCTAAATCAGAGTGACCTGTTCCGCTGAAATGTGTATGACTGAAACCTACAATCGTTTTATCTTCATACTGATATCCTGCACAATATTTATAGACTTCTCCGTTGTATTTACCATTGAGACCGTAGGCAATTGTGTCCGTTTCAGGACTCAACTGCACACTGCCAAATGGCACTGTTGCACCCGGATACGTATGCCCCATTTTTGCCGTACCAATCATTGGATCAACGTATTGAATCAAATTTCGTTTTTCAGTTGTTTTTTTCTGTGCTGAAGTTGTATTGCTATAACCAAACATTAAAAAGGAGAGCCCAAAAAGAAAACTTTTGCTTTGTATAGTATTCATGTGGTAATTTTTCTTAATCAATATTTTATCTAATATCATTATCAGATACTTACTAAAACGATTTTTCTGTAATTTTAGGTTAGAAAAATACAACAAAATATGCTTTTTAAAAAATATAAATTTCTAACAACTAAAAAGGTTTTAAATATCTTTGATTTTCTAATAATGTTAGTGCGCTCATGAAAAATTATATTTTATTTTTATTCCTTGCTTCTTCTGCAATTGGTTTTTCGCAGAAAATCGAAAGTTATCGACTGACAAAAGAGGAAATTGTTGAAAGAGAGTTAAATGGAGTTTCCGATTTTCCTATTTATAAAGCATTTGAATATCAGGATAAGGGCGGTGTATATGAATTGCTGTTCTGCGAAAATCAAAAAAACATTTCTAAGAAAGACACTTTGAATACTAAAATTCAGGCCATTTGTACGATGAATGATCATGGCGGTTTTCTAGAAAAATGGAGAATTAATGATTTATTAGAAATTACTGAACCTAAAGAAACCAATATTTGGTTTTGGACAAAATACTGCACCACAAAAGATCTTGACGGCGACGGATATATTGACCCCGTAATAGTTTATGGAACAAGAAATGAAAATGATGAAATTAGACGTGTAAAAATAATTACAGTTTATAAAAATCAAAAATATGTTATTCGTGCAGTTGAATGTACTTTAGATGATTGCAGAAATTTTAAGAAAGATAAAAACTGGGCTTCGTTACCACAAAAGATAAAAACATATGTAGATCAATTAGTGGTAATACTACGAAAAGAGCAAGATTTATTATTGAAAAATGGATAATTGTAAAATGTGAATTGTGAATTGTGAATTGTGAAATTTGATTCTTAACTGGATTAAAATCAAGTTCTACAATATGGATCGAGCCAATGGTTCTTTTTTTTAGAGTTTACGCTTTAGGTTTTCTTTTACTTCATCAAACCATTCATCTTTAAGAATACTTAACACAATAGAATCACGACGCACTTCTCTATTGGACGTTGGCATATGGCTTCTTAAAACTCCTTCGACTTTACAGCCAATGCTTTTCATCGCTGCAATACTTCGCTCGTTGTTATTATCGGCACGAAATTCTACACGTTCCATTCCAAGTGTTTCGAAGGCAAATTGAAGCAATAAATATTTACAGTGTTTATTGAGACCTGTTCCTCTAAAGGCTGATCCGTACCAAGTAAAACCCAATTGTACTGTTTTATATTCGAGCTGAATATCATAAAAACGAGTCGAACCAGCATATTTTTGAGCTTTTTTATCAAAAACTATAAATGGAAATTCTCTCTTTTCTTCTCTTGCCTTTATTGCTGCTTTTATATAGTTGATTAAATTCTCTTTTCCGTCTGCGCCAACTAAAGAATATTTCCAAGTTTCAGGTTCGTTGATTGAGATTTCTATTAAGTTATCTACATCTGATTCTTGCAAAGGGCGCAATAAAACCAAATCGTCTTCGAGAATAATATTGTCTGAGAAATTAAAATTTGTTGTCATAATGGCTTTTTGTTTTAGTTTCTCTGTAAAATCTTTGTTCAACATTATGTAATCTTACTTCACAGAGATTCGCTAAGATCAACAAAGTAATAGAGTAAATTACTCACTCATTTCATCGTAACGCTCAGGAACTTGAGGATCGTACAATGGGCATTTGAATTCTTGCATAACCTCAACTAATTTATTCATGGTTTTTCCTTCGGTTCCGTAGCAGTCTATTTTAATGCTTTGCGGAGTTGTGATAACCTGAAATGCGCCTTTTCCAGAATTGTTTTTCCAGCTGTTTTCATCCACTCTTTCCCATTGCGAAAAAACAGAATTGATACGATTGATAATTACCTCAACAGGAAGTGTCTCAAGACCTTCAACATCTTCTCTTTCTACAAGGGCTTCGTAAACTTCGTGATGGTTTAAGTAAACCTCTTCTAAATATCTCCAAAAAAGTAATTCGTACATAGCCTGGTGTTTTTTAGCCCCGATAGTAGTGAAAATCCTTTTATTTTTTTCTTTAAAAAATAAAAGATTGTAACGGATAGCGGGATTAGCTCCTTAAAAAAAGCTAATTATTAATAAAAAAGGTTCTGTTTAAACTCCAGTAAAAAACCTTTGTAACTCAGTCCCGAAACTTGGGGATTGAACCTTTGTATCTCAAAAAATTAATATTCGAATGTTCCGTATTCGCTTGTGATAGTAAGTTTTTTAGCATCTGCCGCCTCTACTCTACCTACGATTTGTGCATCGACATTGAATGATTTTGAAATTTCAATAATATCTTGTGCAATGCTTTCAGGAACGTAAATTTCCATACGGTGTCCGCAGTTGAAAACCTGGTACATTTCTTTCCAGTCTGTTTTTGATTGCTCCTGAATTAACTTGAACAATGGCGGCACCGGAAATAAATTGTCTTTTATAATGTGCAAATTCTGAACGAAATGTAAAATTTTAGTTTGTGCTCCTCCACTGCAGTGCACCATTCCGTGAATATCGTTTGGCGTATATTTGTCTAAAATTTTCTTGATGATTGGCGCGTAAGTTCTGGTTGGAGAAAGTACTAATTGACCAGCATTTATTGGGCTGTTCTCAACTTCATCTGTTAAATTTACCTGACCTGAATAAATCAATTCTTCAGGAACAAGAGCATCGTAGCTTTCTGGATATTTTTTAGCCAAATATTTTCCGAAAACGTCATGACGAGCAGATGTTAAGCCGTTGCTGCCCATTCCGCCATTATAGCCTTTTTCGTAAGTTGCCTGACCAAAAGAAGCCAAACCAACAATTACATCGCCAGCTTTAATATTAGCATTATCTACAACGTCGCTTCTTTTCATGCGAGCAGTAACGGTCGAATCAACAATAATTGTACGAACTACATCACCGACATCTGCAGTTTCTCCACCTGTTGAATGAATGGTTACGCCAAAAGATTTTAATTCGTTAATTAATTCTTCGGTTCCATTAATAATTGCTGAGATTACTTCAGCAGGAATTAAGTTTTTATTTCTTCCAATTGTAGACGAAAGCAAAATATTATCGGTTGCTCCAACACATAATAAATCATCAATATTCATGATTAAAGCATCTTGAGCAATTCCTTTCCAAACAGAAATATCTCCAGTTTCTTTCCAATACATATACGCCAAAGACGATTTTGTACCTGCACCATCAGCGTGCATAATTAGGCAATGCTTGTCGTCCTGCGTTAAATAATCAGGAACAATTTTACAAAATGCCTGCGGAAATAAACCTTTATCGATATTTTTTATGGCGTTGTGTACGTCTTCTTTTGATGCCGAAACACCTCTTTGTGCGTACCTTTTGCTAGAATCTGAACTCATGAAACTTAGTTTGTGTTGATGTGGTGCAAAGATAATCCCTTTTTTTAATTCTCGGGCTATACTATTTAAAATTGAAGATTTGATTCATAAAAAAAACGGCAGGTATTAAGTACTGCCGTTTTTTTTGGTTTATTATTCTGAAATTTGGTTTATACACTTATTCCCAATCTGGCATTGCTGTTCCAGAAAACATAATCATTCTTGAGTTGGCAACTCCTATGGTTGTTTTCACAATGTTTTTTATTGAGATTCCATCATTTGAGGTATTGGTAAAAATAAGATCTGATTCGTTTGGAGAATATCTGACATCGAAATCATTTGTGCCTAAGGTTTTTTCAGTTATGATTTGAGTAGAAGTTCCCGTCGCAAAATTGTATTCAAAAATTCTGGAATCCAGCTGACGATAATTAAAATTTTCAAAACCAGAAACATCTCTTGTATATACTAATTTTTGTCCTGTTACCGAAAAATTTAATCCGCCTGCAGCTCCAGTTTGCCCTGAAAGAATTGTGGTTAGTATTACTCCTGAAATATTGATAACATATATTTCTACATTATAACCGTTCGAGTCATTTACTTTTAATGCTATTTTAGTTCCATCGGCGCTCCAATCGCATTCTGATATAAATTTGCCATTTGGTGTCTGGAATATTTTAGATAAACCACTCCCATCGCTGCTGATTTTATATAGCTTATCAAAATTTGGATAAATGAATTCACTTCCGGAAGCGTTCCAGGAATAACCTATATATTCTGAATTAAAACCAGCTATAGGTACTGTACTTGTAATTCTTTTAACTTCTGTTCCGTCGTAATTCATCGTATAAATATCATTTTGAGAGCCATTTGTACCTATAAAAGCAATTTTTTGGGCTTGATTATTTCTCCTCGGACGCCAATAATTTTTATCTAAACTGGTTAATTGATATTGTTTTCCTGCATCATCAGCAGTAAAAATCACATTATTATTGTTTACTGTTTTTACAAATAAGTATCTTGTATTTGGAAATGCAATTGTTGTAAAGGCATTGGCAACACTTAAAACAGGCGCATTTATACCATCTGCAACTTCTACTTGCCAGTAGTATTTTGTGCCATATAATAAGTCTGTCAGTGTTATCTTTTTTTCTTTTATTCCATCATAAACTTTGATATCACTATTACTGCTATTTCTAAGGGTTACTTTAAAAGTGAGTACATCATTATCAGGATCTGTATCTGTCCACGTTAAATCTAATGAAACTGACTGGCCAGTACTATTATCAATCGGGCTCACTAATACTGGAACTGTTGGCGGTTTATTGTTAGCGGTTGCTTTATTGAGCTCAAAAACTATTTCTGAAGTATTGTTTGCAGTTATAGTAGCAGCTTCAAACTTGGCTATAAAACCATCTTTTTGAGCCTGAAAAGAATATTCTCCCACTTTTACATTCGAAACTGTAAATTTACCGTCGGCATCTGTAAATACAGTGCTGCTGGTTGGACTGGAAAGTATCTTAACATTTTCCATTGGTTCAAAAGTAGCGGCATTGACTACTCTTCCGGTAACGGTACCAAATTCAGAATCTCCGATTTTTTCTTCGCTGCACGAAACCACAAACAATAAAAAAAGTACAGTCGGTATTTTGTATAAATACTTCATTATTAATTTATTTTTAATTTTAAACTTCGTCGTTGTGTTTTAAATTGATGGTTTTTGAATTACACTATTTTTTCTTTTTTGCAAAATAATACGTAAGCCCTAATCCAAATTTGTAATAATAATCATCTCGGGTTCCAGCTCTTATGTAATCAACATTATCACTGAAATTGATATTTTGTTCAGCAAATAATTTTATTCCCATTCGGTCTGATGCCATATATTCTAAACCCGCGCCGTACTGAAATTTAGCGTATGTGTTTTCAAATTTTCTATTCATTGCATAACCGCCACCGCCATAGAGATAAGGCGTAAATCGATCTTTAGGCAGTAAAATCCATTCGAGATTAAGATCATAAGTGATATAGCCAACATCGAGTAAATTTTTATTGGCAAGATTAACAACATTTGTCGAAGCACTGACATTAAAACTAGGCGTGATAAAGAACTTTAATGCTCCGCGTCCGAAAGGTCTTAAAAGCGGGTCTTTGTAATCACCATCCATTAATGTTGTACCGCCAGAAATTTCTATAGCAAATTGGCTTCTTCTATTCTCCAAAACCCTTCCATAAAGTCCAGTGACATCAGCAGTTTTATTTTCTTCATCATAAGCCTTAACTAAATTATCAACTTGCCATTTTGGTGCATCTGCTTCCCAGATATTGTCTTTTATACCTTCTAAAACCAATGATTCAACAGCCTTTTCGATTGCTTCTGTAACAGCCATATGAACAGGTTCATTCGTTGTATAACCAGTTTCAACTTCTAATAATCTTTTGAAATTTACATATCGAAATAAACTCTCATCAATAGCTTGAGATAAAATAGTTTTAGAAATATAAACCGACTTCAAAATTTTTCCGTTTGAAGTTGAAATCATTCTCAGATAAATGGTCACACGATCCTGACGGTATTTTACAGACGCACCGGCACCAAAATATCGGGCGCCAAAACCACCGGTAATAATATTAGAATCATATGAAACAATGCCGCCTTCTAACAATACACCTGCATATAACAATGGGGTTAATTGCGGTTCATTCGGATCAGCATTTTTTACATATTCCTGACGAGTTGCCCGAATCAGATTTCGCTCCTGAAGCAAGTTGCCAATATTTTCACGTTCAATTGGTACAAACCATTTCGAATCTTCCAGCGCTTTTATCAATATAGAAGTTGCACCCTGAGTTACGGCTGTACTGAAACTGCTTCCGTTTTCCTGTGGTTTATATTGCCCTGTTTGGTCTCTAAATTTATAGACACCCACCACAACTGGCTCTTTTGGTTTTGGCAAACCTTTTAATAATGAAGTTGCCGGAGTACCTTCTCCTAAAATCGCTTTTTCAACTCCGGTTGGCTGATTGTAATAGGCACCGCAACCCGAAAAAAGAAATCCGAATAAAATTAATAAGTAGTGATGTAATCTCATGTTATTGATTTGGGATAATTACTTGAGTCTGTTCGCCGGTATTGGTATCTAAAATATTGAGTGTTAGCCCGTCTGAAGATGGGTAAACATCGACTGAATAGCTCCCGAAAGTGTAAGAACCTTCTTTTATGCCATCGGTACCAAATTGCTGTTTGTAGAGTGTACTTGAAATCTGACTTAGTAATTGCGAATTTAAATTAGCTTTAAATCGTTCCAAATCAGTTTGTGTTTTTATTTCAGCCGTTTTATCCTTTTGCTTATTTTGAGCTTCGGCACTGCTCAAAAGCCATTGATAATTAAAAGTGTCTCCACCAAATGCTGGATTTACAGGTTTATAAACTAAAGCCTGAGCATTTATAAACGGAGAAACAAGCAGTATTACTGCAAGGGTGATTATAAATTTCATGTCGTTAATAATAAAATTAATACTGAGTGAAATATTTGCGCTGTTTTTCTTTCTCTTTCAAATAAGTGAAGGTGGCATTTACAGATTCTTCTGCAACTGCATCTAAAAATTCATCGTCTGGTCTGGCCAGAAACTCATAAATAACTTCATTGTCGATACTTATGGTTATAGCGGTGTTTCTTGCAAAACTATATTCTTCACCTATTGTAACTATTTTTTCAGCGTTGATTCCAATATCATTGTATTTGTAATAATATCTGTCGTAAAAATCTTTTCCCACTTTTGTTTTAGTATCGTCCGTAATAATTCCTCTTAACATAAATCCGTCAAGAGGCAATACAATTACATCTTTTTTTTTTCTTCACCCAAAACCACACGATCTTTTGCTATTATTTGTTTATTTTCATCATAAAACAATAATAAAACGATGACCTCATCATCTGCAGAGAGATTAATCTGAGAAGTAGATAATTTTTGTTTTTCGTTTGGCTGTAGGGTAAAAACACCAACCTGGTCATTATTAGACTGATTATTACTTTTATTATTATTTTTTATAACAGACATTTTGTAGGCAGCACCTCTGATGACATCAGTAAGATTCTCGGCAGTACCTGTAATTTTTATATTGCCTTCAATTTTTTCAATTTCCAGTCTGGCTTTTATTTTGTCTTGAGGAACCTGACCATAGCCAATGAACATAAAAAATAGAAATACGAAAATAATATGTCGATATAAAAAACGCATGTTTTAATTTATTTGTTAATAAGAATTATTGAAGCACCATTTCCTGTTTGTGTAATTTTCATGTTTTTTGAAAGTGAATTGGTCCCAATACTTTGAATGTTTTGATTGTCTCCTTTTTGTATCATTTCCATGTTTATATTGTAATTGGTGTACAATGTAAAATCTGAAATTTTATTATTATCTCCTTGCTGAACAATGTTTTGTGTAATGGATTTAGCATCTTTATCCAATAACAGTAAATTACGGTCGCCATTTTGATCAATAGCAACTTTTATTTCATTTGATTTTAAATTTGCTATAACTTTATTCAAATCCCCTATTTGCTGTATTAGAATCCCTGACTGAATTTTTGAATTCAAATCATTTTGTGCTTTTTTATCCATAGCAGAAACTACACTAAGTGCTTTTTCTTTCGAATTAAAAACAGATGAACTGTAGGGTTTAAAATCTGAATTATCATCTTTTTCCTGGGCATAAAACACAGAAGAAAAAAGTAAAAAGACTATACTATTTATAATGAAAGTTCTCATCTTGATGTATTTTAGATTAAAAAATGAGATAGTCACGTTCTATGACTATCTCATTTAAGATTTTTTCAAATTACATACCTGATTGAGTAACAGTAATTGTATTTAAATTTCCGTTTGAAAACGCAACACTGCTATGAGAAGCACCAGTTTGAGTTACAGTTGCAGTATTTTTATTTCCAATTTGTAAAGTACTTTCTTTTAATTTAGTACCATCTTGTGAAGTTGTAGCGCTATTTTCTTCACCATATTGATAGTGGTATGATTTGTTACCATCTGCTACAGCAGTCCCAGCAGGAGCTTTTTGTGTTTGCCAAGATTTATTTTTAACACCACCCTGAGTAGCATAAGCATAGTTGCCATCTCCATTTTGAGTTTGAGTTGCTTCATTAGTGTTATGAGGTGCAAATGGCACACTTACAGCATTAACTGCAGCTAATTGAGCCGCATTGAAAGGAGCGCCTGTTGGTTTTTCGTTTCCAGTAGTACCTTGGTCAATAATAGCTTCGTTGTTTTTTCCGGTTTGTACTTGAGTTGCTTTATCAAATCCGCCTAATGCTGTTACTGGAGGAGCAATTTGATCTTGCCAGATTGTTGCTTTATTTGAATCTCCTGTTTGTGTTTGATACGCTTTGTTATCATGATTACTTTGAGAAGCAAAAGCAGTATTACCATTTCCTTTTTGTTTTACGTCAGCCATGTTGTTTTTAGCGTTGTAAATTCCCGGTTGAACCCCTTGATAAACTTCAGATTTGTTAGTGTTGCCTAATTGGTCAATTTTAGCGTCATTTGTTCCTCCGTTTTGAGTTACAATACCAGTATCAGAGTTTCCTACCTGATTTACTGATGAAGTGTTTCCTTGTGCAATTGCTGCAGCCCCGACAAATAGCATCGCTGAGATGCTCAAAATTACTTTTTTCATAATAGATATATTTAATTGGTTATTAATACAACTTATTATGTAGGTCAGTGTGATTTGGGGTGAAAATCAGGCCATCAAAATCGTCATTTGAAAAGGAAAGCAGAACGCTTATTTTCTTTCTTCATGACCAAAATTAGAAAACTTATCGAAAAACAAATCAAGTAGAAATACCTATTTTTCAATAACTTAACCTCTTTTCGATGAACTGTAAAACTATCTCGATGAACTGCTAAAAGCGCTAAAAATATAAATAAGAAATTACTTACTTATTACAATTTCTTTACATTTATGGCTTCAGTTCTATTAAAACACTATTTATTTTGCAAAATTTTAGTATTACTATAAAAAAAAACCCATCGGTTATCGATGGGTTTTTCAGATTGTTAATTAATATTTACTTTGTAAACAACAGTTCTCTATACTTAGTCAATGTCCAGCTTTCGTCATCAACTAATAATTCTAGTTTATCGCAGTGATTACGAATATCTTCAAAATACGGTTTTACTTTATTGCAATACACTTCGGCCATTTTTTGAGCATCAGTCAATTGATTCGCAATTCTTCTTTCATTAGTCATCGCCAACACTTTAGAATTGATTCCTTCAATGTGGCCTGAAATTTCTTTAATCAAAACAATTTGTTCTTTTGCAATCGTTTCAAACTCTTTTCCAAAAATCTCTTTTAATCCCTTTACATTTTCGATTAAAGTGTTTTGGTAACGAATTGCAGTCGGAATAACATGATTTCTAGAAATATCTCCTAAAACTCGACCTTCAATCTGAATTTTTTTAGTGTATTCTTCCAATTCAATTTCGTAACGCGCTTCCGCCTCGATATGATTTAGAATTCCTAATTCATCAAATAAATCAAGAGCTTGTTTCGAAACTTTGGCCTTAATTGCCTCAGGCGTTGTTTTAAAATTGCTTAAACCTCTTTTAGCTGCTTCTTTTTCCCAAGCTTCACTATAACCGTCTCCTTCAAAAAGAATTTTTTTAGATTGTTTAATATATTCTCTTAAAACATTAAAAATCGCATCATCTTTTTTCATGTCTTTAGAGTCGATTAAATTATCAACTTCTATTTTAAAATCTTTTAATTGTTTTGCTACAATCGCATTAAGAGTTGTCATTGCATTCGAGCAGTTTGCATTTGAACCTACAGCTCTAAACTCAAATTTATTTCCTGTAAAGGCAAAAGGCGAAGTTCTGTTTCTATCTGTATTGTCTAAAAGAACGTCTGGAATCTTCCCTACAACATTCAATTTTAAATCGGTTTTTTCTTCTGGAGATAATTTTCCAGTTGTTACGCTTTCTAATTCACTTAAAACTTTTGTCAGCTGTTCTCCAATAAATACCGAAATAATAGCTGGCGGTGCTTCATTTGCTCCTAATCTATGATCGTTGCTTGCTGTTGCGATAGAAGCTCTTAATAAAGTTTCATAATCGTTAACTGCTTTTATTGTATTAATAAAGAAGGTCAAAAACTGTAAATTACTCATTGGCGTCTTGCTCGGACTCAATAAGTTAACTCCAGTATCTGTTGCCAGCGACCAATTGTTGTGTTTTCCTGAACCATTTACACCTTTAAAGGGTTTTTCATGAAATAATACTTTAAAATCATGTCGCTCTGCCACTCTCTGCATTACATCCATTAATAAAGAATTGTGATCTACGGCAAGATTTGTTTCTTCGAAAATTGGAGCAAGCTCAAACTGATTTGGCGCTACTTCATTATGACGTGTTTTTACAGGAATTCCCAATAACATACATTCTTGTTCTAAATCTCTCATGTACGTTAAAGCACGCGTCGGAATAGACCCAAAATAATGATCGTCAAGCTGTTGCCCTTTTGCAGAAGTATGTCCTAATAAAGTTCTTCCGGTCATCATTAAGTCTGGACGAGAATTGGCCAAAGCTTTATCAATCAAAAAATATTCTTGTTCCCAGCCTAGAGTTGCCGTTACTTTTTTTACGTTTTTATCGAAATATTTACAAACTTCTGTAGCAGCTTCATCCATGGCAGATAAAGCTCTTAACAACGGAATTTTATTATCCAAAGCTTCGCCTGTATAAGCAATAAAAACTGTTGGAATACATAAAGTTGTTCCGTAAATAAATGCGGGAGAAGTTGGATCCCAGGCTGTATAACCGCGAGCTTCAAAAGTATTTCTGATTCCTCCGTTAGGAAAACTTGATGCATCTGGTTCTTGCTGCACCAATTGTGCTCCGCCAAATTTTTCTACAGGATCGCTTCCGTCGTATGAAGTTTCGAAAAAAGCGTCGTGTTTTTCTGCCGTTGTTCCTGTAAGAGGCTGAAACCAGTGCGTGTAATGTGTAACACCTTTTGATAACGCCCACTCTTTCATTCCCATAGCAATATAATCTGCCAGTTTTCTGTCTATTTTAGTTCCGTGCTGAATCGCATCTCTAACTCCTTTTAAAGCATCAGAAGTTAAAAACTGCTTCATTGCTTTCTCATTAAACACATTTGAACCAAAAATGTTAGATTTTCTATCCATTTCTTCAAAATGTACTGGCTTTCTTGTAGAAGCTTCTTTTAAAGCTTGGAAACGTAATGTTGACATGTATATAAGTTTAAAATTCGTAATAATTTTCACTAAAAAAAGAGGCACAAATATAAACAATTTAAGTGCCTTTTTAAAGGATAAATTTTAGATTTTTATGCGAAGATTTTTCAATAGAAGCCGACTTTTACAAAGAATAATGAAACAGAAATAAAGAAATATAACAAAATCCAGAGGCATTCTCTATTAAATAAACATTTTTTCATAATTTCTTAACCCAGAAATTCAAAAAAGAGCTTTAATTTTTGCGAATTTATTTTTTAAAGGTATTAAAAATTGCTTTTTTTAAAATATACCCCTTTAAAAATTGCGCTTATCTAAAAAATAATATAACGTTAAACAAAATAGCCCCCTAATTTTTAGGACTAAAAAAATAAATCTATATTTGACCCAACGAAAAAAAACAAAAAAATTAATTTATATTATTATGGCTAAAATTAAGTTAGAGTACATTTGGTTAGATGGATATGAACCAACTCAAAATCTTAGAAGTAAAACTAAAGTTGAAGAGCACGAAAATTTCAAAGGAACATTAGAAGAACTTGGAAATTGGTCATTTGATGGTTCGTCAACAAAACAAGCTGAAGGTGGTTCTTCTGACTGTCTTTTAGTGCCTGTTGCTATTTATCCAGATCCAACTCGTATCAATGGATATTTAGTAATGACAGAAGTTATGTATGCTGACGGAACTCCACACGCTTCTAACGGAAGAGCTACTATTGATGATGATGGTGATTTCTGGTTTGGTTTCGAACAAGAATATTTCATCATGGATACTAAAACTTTATTGCCATTAGGTTTCCCTGTTGGAGGTTATCCTGCTCCACAAGGTATGTACTACTGCTCTGTTGGTGGAAAAAACACTCACGGAAGAAAATTAGTAGAAGAACATGCTGACTTATGTATCGCTGCCGGAATTAACTTTGAAGGTATTAACCAAGAGGTTGCTTGCGGACAATGGGAATTCCAATTATTCGCTAAAGGCGCTAAAAAAGCTGGAGACGAAATCTGGGTTGCTAGATACTTATTAGATCGTTTGACTGAAAAATATGGTTATTATATCGAATATCACCCAAAACCACTAGGAGATACAGACTGGAATGGTTCAGGTATGCACGCTAACTTCTCTAACGAAGTTTTAAGAACATGTGGAGACCAAGCAACTTACGAAAGAATTTGCGAGGCTTTCCGCCCTGTTACTGCTGAGCATATCGCAGTTTACGGAGCTTACAACGACCAACGTTTAACTGGTAAACACGAAACTGCATCTATCCACGATTTCTCTTACGGAGTTTCAGACAGAGGATGTTCTATCAGAATTCCTTTAATGACTGTTCAAAGAGGTTGGAAAGGTTGGTTAGAAGACAGAAGACCAGCTTCAAACGGAGATCCATACAAAATTGCTGCTAGAATTATCAAAACTGTAAAATCAGCGCTATAATTCATAGTTCAAATTATACTATAAAGTGCCATCTTAATTGATGGCACTTTTTTTTTGTTTCTATTGTCACACTGAGCGAAGTCGAATTGCCGCACAGCAAACCCGACAGGTTTAAAAACCTGTCTGATTTAGGATCTTGAACCGATCGAATATCCTAAATTGCAATAAAATTTTTAAACGCCTAATATTTCGACTTCACTTAAGATGATTGAAAGACTTAAATCTTAACTAAAATTTGAAAGTAATTTTCTAATAATTAGTTTTTAAGTTAAACTTCAAAACCTATCTTTGTAAATCATTTAAAAAATAGCTTATGTTTGTCTGGATTTCATTTTTATTAGCCGTAGTACTTATTCTTGCCTTAGATTTGGGTGTTTTTAACAAAAATCCACATATTATCAGTACCAAAGAGGCAAGCAAATGGACTCTGATCTGGGTTACTTTATCCTTCTTATTTTCAGGAGTAATTTACTGGCTATATACTACAGATTATATTGCAAATCCAGATAAACTGAAACCTGCTGTAGCTTCAATGAAGTTTATCACCGGTTATTTAATCGAATTATCTTTAAGTGTCGACAATATATTTGTAATCGCTATTATTTTTGCTTCTTTCAAAATACCTCAAAAATACCAGCACCGTGTTTTATTTTGGGGAATTTTAGGTGCAGTTATTTTCCGTGGATTAATGATTTTCTTCGGCGTTATGCTAATCAATAAATTTACGTGGACAACTTATTTATTTGGAGGCTTCTTATTATTTACTGCAATTAAAATGTTGTTTTCTGGCGAAGATGAAGATTTTCAGCCGAAAGACTCTTTTGTATACAAAACATTAGGAAAGGTTATTCCAATTACTTCTGAAATGGATCATGAGAAATTTTTCATTTTAACTGAAAAAGGAAGAAAAGCAGCAACACCATTATTCGTAGCTTTAATTGTAATTGAGGTTATGGACGTTCTTTTTGCTGTAGACAGCGTTCCTGCAATTTTGGCCATTACATCTGATCCATTTTTAGTATTCAGTTCTAATATATTTGCCATTTTAGGATTGCGATCTATGTATTTTTTCCTGGCGAATATGTTGGCAAAATTCAGTTATTTAGAATACAGCTTAGTTGCTATTTTAGCCTTTGTTGGATTAAAAATGCTGCTTCATGAATGGATTCTCGTTCCGGAATGGGCTTCATTAGGATTTATAGCTTTATCACTTTTAGTTGGAATCTTGGTTTCATTAAAATTTGGAGAAGAAAAAGAACTTACAGATACAGATTTAGGAGAAGAATAATATTCTTTGAAACATATATTCATAAAAAAAAGGAAATCGTAAGATTTCCTTTTTTTTATTACTTCACTTATTTAGTTTAGCTTCTTAACATTGGTGTCATCAATATTATATTTTGCAATAACAGCGTTGTAGTCGGAATAATCTGGCTTAACTGATTTTCCGGTTGTAGAGAATGCACCTGGCACAATTACAATTCGAAAAACTTGATTTGTTCTAAATCCTGCTGCAACTGTTCCTAAGTCATTACCATCCATAAAAATGTTAATGTCATCTTGAGAAAAGTCAAATTCATAACTAAAATTTCTTGTACCGTCAGCAAAAAAGTAAGTATCAGGAAGTAATTTCCAAATGTCTCTTCCGTTGTCTACTGCAGAAAGTCTGTAAACCAATATTACGTCTGAATCATATATAGAAGGATTTAAGTCTACCAACGTACTGAAACTGTTGGCTGATGTAAAGTTAACGCCGGAAACTTCAAAAACCTCGCTGATTGTATCTCCATCACCATTATTATCATCTGAACAACTCGAAAAGGCAAATAATCCAACAACTGCGAAAAGGGTTAATATCTTTTTCATAATTTTTATTTTTTATAAGTTTATACCTAAAGGTATTCCAAAAATCAAACCAAAAAAAGCTTTTTGGAAGATCTTGTTAAAATTTTTAACTACTTTTTCGCAACTAGCTGATTTTTAAGCAATATTTTATTAAAAAATAGTACATGATAAGGCAGAGAGTTTTCCCAATAATCCCAAGTATGCGCTCCAGGACGTTCGGTATAATCGTGTTCTACTTTATTATAGACCAATCTTCGGTGTAATTCTCTATTCGGTTCTATTAAAAAATCATCAACACCGCAATCTATAATTAGCGGCAGTTTATTCGATTTTATTTTATCTAACATTCCCATAACGGCATATTGCGCATACATTTCTGAGCTGTCGCTTTTATCGCCAAATACAGGTTGCATTAATTTAACTACTTGGGCAGAAGATTCTCTATTTAGCATTGTACTCATGTCTACAGCACCGCTCATGCTTCCGGCAGCGCAAAACAATTCAGGATGTTTCGCAGATAAATAAAGTGCACCATGCCCGCCCATCGAAAGTCCGGTAATTACCCTTCCGTTTTTGTTGCTGATTGTCCTGTATGTTTTATCGACTTTCTGAATGACTTCCTGCGTAATAAACGTTTCAAACTGACTTTCTTTATTTACGGGGCTGTCCAAATAAAAACTGAAAGTCTCGCCTTCAGGCATTACAATAATTATATTGTACTGATCTGATAATCCTTGAACTAATTTTTTATTCGGGGTATTTTTTAGCCAGTCGCTAAAATGTCCGTAAGCACCATGCAATAAATACAGTACAGGATAAGCTGTTTTTGTCTTAGAATAAGAATTTGGCAATACAACGGCAGCTTTATAGGTTTTGCCCATTGCTGTACTTGCAACTTGCAAAGTATCTACTTTTGCTGCGTATGTCATGGATGAAATGAACAAAACAGCAGTAAACACTAAAATTTTAAAGTTTTTCATTTTTATAATTTTTCTGATTAGGGATTGTAAATATACCTTTTTCGAATAAATTATATGAAAAATCCGACCAGTTTTTCACCAATCGGATTTGTATTTTGTTTGATTATTTGTTTTGAAAAAATTCGGTGTTCAATAACAAACACTAGCTAATAATAATCTTGTGTTCATGACGGTATTGTGATGCGCTCTTACCAGTATACTGTTTGAATGATTTACTAAAATGGCTAAAATTATTAAAACCGCTTTCATAACAGACTTCATTTATGCTCATTGGTTTTTCGGCCAAAAGTTTTGATGCATGAACCAAACGATATTCGTTTACAAACTCCGTAAAGGTTTTATTTGAGATTTTTTTAAAATATCGGCAAAACGAAGGCGTCGTCATACTTACCAAACTTGACACTTCATCAATAGCAATCGATTCCTGAAAATGATCTTTAACATAATTAAAAACCACATTAATTCGATCGCTGTCCTGTGTCTGCAATTCTAACGAAAAACCATCCGCGTTCAAAACCGTATAATCTTCTGAAGAATCTAATTCATCTAAAATGCTCAAGAGTGTCAGCAAACGCTCAAACGGAAGCTGTTGTTCCATCATTTCGATTTTTTTGCCAATTTGTTTCTTAGTTTCACCGTTGAAAGCAATACCTCCTTTTGACTGACTAAGAATATTTTGAACCTTTTTCATTTCGGGAGCGATAAAAAAATCATTCCCTAAAAATTCAGGTTTGATATGAATAACGGTTTCATTTTTATTACCCGTTTGTTCATTTGTAAATCCACAATGTGGCAAATTAGCGCCTATTAAAATCAAATCTCCGTTTGTATAATAAGAAACATGGCTTCCTATTTGTCTTTTTCCCGCACCTCCATTTATATAAACCAACTCAATTTCTGGATGATAATGCCACAAATGGGCTTTACTGTTGGTCTTTTCGGCATGTTTAGTGTAGGTAAAAGAACTTCCGTATGAGTTTGATATCACTTCAAGAGCTGGGGCAATTGTCTTCATGATAAATTCTTTAAATAATAATAGCAAATTTAACAAAAATACCTAATATAATTCAAAATTTAACCTATAACGGTTTCGTACTTGCGAATATTGCACAATAATACATTCAAAAATAATATCGAATTCAATCATATTTAGTCGTTTTTTATACGACTCATATTTTTATCCGTAATTTTTTTAATATATCGTATTTAATAAGTTGTTTTTATAAATATACAGCATTTTTGTAAGAATGTTGGATGATTACAAAAAATGTGTATATTTGAATTTTATTGAAAATAAATAGCCGAATTAACAAAAACACCTAAAATAATTCAAATTTTAACCTATAACGGTTTCGTAAATGAGAATATAGCACATAAATTGGCAAATAGAGTTGTGAAAAAAAATACATAACTAAGGTAATTTAGCAGCAGAGAATTAGAACTAATAATTTAAAACATAAGGAATATGAAAAAGATTTTAAAATTAAGTTTAGTAGCTGCAGTACTATTATCAGGAATGAGTACTTATGCAATCGATGGTGAAGGAGAATTTGGTCTTCATGTATTGAAAGGAAATGCAAATGGAAAACTTGTTACGTTTGCCTTGAACCAGACAAAAAAAGCCAACCTATCTATTTATGATAAAGATGGCAACTTATTATATTCTGAAAACGCTTCAGGAAAAGACGGAATTTTAAGAACTTTCAGTTTTGAAGAATTTCCAGCAGGAACTTATATATTAGAAGTTGAAGACAGCGTGAAAAAAGTAAGACACGAAATTACAGTTACTGATAACACTTCTGTTTTATCATCAAAAGCAATTTCATCAGTTTACAAAGCTGCAAAAAATACAAGCGTAGCAGTACGCTAAAAAAGTTATACTCTTATACAGTATAAAATGAGGTTAGATAGTTAGTAAAGTTTAAAAACTGAAAAGTTTTTCAAAACAGCTCTTTGTGGTTATTGAGCTGTTTTTTTTATGTCTTATTTTTTCTGATAAAATAACATTAACCACTTCAATTTTTATCCTTGCAATAATTACCTAAACATTAGCTTATTGTAAACTTAAATACCATAATTCATTAAAAAATAATAACTGATTTAACAAAAACGATAAATATAATTCAAAAATTAACCTATAACGGTTTCGTAAATGAGAATACAGCATCGAAATTGGAAAATAGAGTTGTGTAAATACAAATAAATCATAACTAATTTAGCATCAGATAATTAGACCTATTAATTAAAAAAACTAATGCTATGAAAAAGATTGTAAAAACGAGTTTAGTATGTGCATTGCTTTTCAGTGGAATAAGCACTTATGCAATTGGCGGAAAAGGAGATTTGAATGTTCATGTATTAAAAGGTAACGGGAAAGTGATTACGTTTGCTCTTAATAGAATCACAAAAGCAAGTGTTTCAATTTATGAACAAGATGGAACTCTAATTTATTCTGAAAATGCTTCAGGTAAAGATGGAATTTTAAGAACTTTTAATTTAGCAGAATTTCCAGAAGGAACTTACTATTTAGAAGTTGAAGACAATACAAAAAAAGTTACGCACGAAATTACGATTAATAACGGTATCACTGTTTTATCTGCAAAAGCAGTTGCTACTGTTTACAAATCTGGTTTTGAAAAAAATTCAAGCGTAGCGGCGCGCTAAAAAGTTATACTTATATATAGGTATAAAAAATGAGGTTAGATCATTAGTAAGTTTTAAAAACTTTAAACCTTTTAAGAACAGCTCTCTGTGGTAATTGAGCTGTTTTTTTATGCCTATAAAAATCTGAAAGAATATTAGCCATGAAGCCTTATACACAAACAAATAAAACATTGAAAAATAATAATCAATTTAACAAAAACGATTAATATAATTCAAACTTTAACCTATAACGCTTTCGTAAATGAGAATATAGCATAGAAATTGGCAAATAGAGTTGTGCGAAACAATCTTTTCCTGAAGTAATTTAGCATTAGAGAAAGAGAATTAAAACTATTAATTTAAAAACTAATGCTATGAAAAAGAGTTTAAAATTAAGTTTAGTATGTGCAGTACTTTTTACAGGAATGAACAGTTTTGCAATTGAAGGAAGTGGAGATTTGAATGTTCATGTACTTAAAGGAAATGGAAAACTAATTACGTTTGCTCTAAATCAGGTTAAAAAAGCCAATTTAGCTATTTACGATAAAGATGGTAATCTTCTTTATTCTGAAAGCGCTTCAGGTAAAGACGGAATTTTGAGAACTTTCAGTTTATCCGAGTTTCCAGCAGGAACTTACTACTTAGAAGTTGAAGATAATACAAAAAAAGTAAGACACGAAATTACAATTACGGATGATGCTTCGGTTTTATCATCTAAAGCAATTTCATCAGTTTATAAAGCAGGTTATACTGCTAAAAATACAGGCGTAGAAGTTCGCTAAAAAAGTTATACTCTCATAAAGTATAAATGAGGTTAGATAGTTAGTAAAGTTAAAAACGTGATTGTTTTAGAAACAGCTCTTTGTGGTTATTGAGCTGTTTTTTTTGTTTCAAACTGAAATAAAATTGATGCTAAATTTATTTCTGGAGAACTATTCTTAATAATTTTAAAAGGCTGATTCATAAACTTTTAAAAAAATGCAAAAACAAACATCCAAGATTTAAGTTTTTACGTACATAGTGTAGTAAAAAGACAGAAACATCTTTAATTCAGCAACTTATCAACCTAAAAATGACATTTTATTGCCAAAAATTAAATTTCTTTTGTAGTTTTACCGTTCCACTATTTAGAGTAATTAACAATTAAAAACAATTTAAAAAAACATGACAAAATTTACAAAAATGGGCTTAGTTGTTGCCGTCTTATTAACAACAATCTTTACTTACGCAATTGAGAAAAAAGGGGATTATGTTTTAAACATAAAAACCGGAAATGGAAAAGTAGTTAGTTTTACTTTAGACACTATTGAAACATCAATTTTCTCTATCTATGATGAAAACAATAATTTGGTTTACAAAGGCGATTCTGCTTCAGACAAATTAGAGATTTCAAAAACAATAAGTTTAGAAGGTTTTCCAGCCGGAACTTATTTCTTAGAAGTAAAAGCGAATGATAAAGTTGTAAAACATGAGATTACTGTTGCAGCTAAAAAATCAAAAGCAATTAAGTTAGACGAATCAGTGAACGAAAGTCCTGGATTCCGCCGTTAATCACTCTTTTTGCCCGAAAAGTTAAAAAGCAGCTCTTTCCAGGAGCTGCTTTTTTTTATTCTTTATTAAAATTCTACATATTCCTTCTATACTGCCCACCAACTTCAAACAATGCCGAAGTAATCTGACCCAAAGAACAAACCTTTGTCGCTTCCATTAAATGGTCGAATAAGTTTTCGTTTTTAATTGCCGCTTCCTGTAGTTTGTTTAAATGCTCGTTTACTTTTGCTTCGTGAAATTGATGCAAGTTATCCAGCATCGTAATCTGATATTGTTTTTCTTCTTCGGTGGCGCGAATTACCTCTGCCGGAATTACCGTTGGAGAACCTTTTGAACTCAAGAATGTATTTACGCCCACAATTGGAAAATCGCCATTGTGTTTTAAGGTTTCGTAATACAAACTTTCTTCCTGAATTTTAGATCTTTGGTACATCGTTTCCATTGCACCTAAAACTCCTCCTCTTTCAGTAATTCTATCGAATTCTTGCAAAACTGCTGCTTCAACTAAATCAGTCAATTCT
Organism: Flavobacterium sp. JLP; assembly: GCF_015350755.1. Lineage (NCBI taxonomy): Bacteria > Pseudomonadati > Bacteroidota > Flavobacteriia > Flavobacteriales > Flavobacteriaceae > Flavobacterium > Flavobacterium sp. JLP. Next base: position 973,133 of record NZ_JADKPS010000001.1, read on the forward strand.
TCGATGATAAACGAACCTTGAATTGGGTTTTCGTTTTTGGCTAAACCTAATTCTTTATTGATAATCAACTGAATCGCCATGGCACGACGTACAGACTCTTCTGTTGGTGTTGTAATTGCTTCATCATAAGCATTAGTATGCAGTGAATTACAGTTGTCGTAAATCGCATACAAAGCCTGCAAAGTGGTTCTAATATCATTAAAATCAATTTCTTGCGCATGTAACGAACGTCCAGAAGTTTGAATATGATATTTCAGCATCTGTGCTCTTTCGTTGGCTCCGTATTTGTTTTTCATAGCTTTCGCCCAAATCTTGCGTGCCACACGTCCGATAACTGAATATTCAGGATCTACTCCATTCGAAAAGAAGAAAGATAAATTAGGTCCAAAATCATTGATGCTCATACCGCGGCTCAAATAATATTCCACGTAAGTGAAACCATTAGAAAGCGTGAAAGCCAACTGTGTAATCGGGTTCGCTCCTGCCTCAGCAATATGGTATCCTGAAATCGAAACTGAATAGAAATTACGAACGTTTTTAGTAATAAAATATTCCTGAACGTCGCCCATTAATCGAAGTGCAAATTCGGTGGAGAAAATACAAGTATTTTGTGCCTGATCTTCTTTTAAAATATCAGCCTGAACTGTTCCTCTAACTTGAGATAATGTTTTGGATTTTATTTCATTATAAACTTCTACAGGCAAAACTTCATCTCCGGTGACCCCCAAAAGCATCAAACCCAAACCGTTGTTTCCTTCAGGCAAATCGCCTTGGTATTTTGGTCTTTCTAAACCTTTGTCTTTATATATTTTGTTGATTTTTGTTTCAACTTCTTTTTCTAATTCTTTCTCCTTAATATAGTACTCACATTGCTGATCGATTGCGGCATTCATGAAAAAACCTAACAGCATTGGCGCTGGTCCGTTAATGGTCATACTTACAGATGTTAAAGCATGAACCAGATCGAAACCTGAATACAGTTTTTTTGCATCATCTAAACAACAGATTGAAACTCCTGCATTTCCAATTTTACCGTAAATATCCGGACGCAAATCTGGATCGTTTCCGTATAAAGTTACACTGTCAAAAGCTGTTGAAAGTCGTTTTGCAGGCAATCCTGCACTTACATAATGAAAACGTTTATTGGTTCTTTCTGGTCCGCCCTCGCCTGCAAACATTCTTGACGGATCTTCGCCTTCACGTTTAAATGGATATAATCCTGAAGCAAACGGAAATTCTCCCGGAACATTTTCTTGCAAATTCCAACGCAAAATATCGCCCCAAGCTTCGTACTTTGGCAAAGCAATTTTAGGAATCTGTAAGTGCGATAAACTTTCGGTATGTGTTGCAATCTTGATTTCCTTATCACGAACTTTAAAGCTGTAAACTGGATTTTTGTATTTATTTACTTTTTCATCCCAATTCAGGATAATTTCCCAATTGTACGGATCTAAATCCATTTTCACCTTATCGAACTGATTCAGTAAAAGATTTAAAAAGATTCTGTTTTCATCATGTTCCTGAATTCCAGTTGGCAAAACAGTCGAATCATCAATTCCTGCTTTATTAATCTGTGGCAATTTTCCAGAAACTGATTCTATTGTTTTAAAGATTCCGTATAACTTCTGTGCTACTTTTTGCTGCGAAAGTGCACTTTCATCATAACTTCTATTATTCTCAGCGATTTCAGATAAATAACGTGTTCTGTGCGGTGGAATCACGAAGATTTTTTCGCTCATTTCACGCGTGATTTCAAAAGTCGAATTCAGGTTTGAATCTGTTTTTTCGACAATTTTATCCATAATTGCTTTGTAAAGCGTATTCATTCCTGGATCGTTAAACTGAGAGGCAATAGTTCCAAAAACTGGCATTTCATCTGGATTTTTATCCCAAAGATTATGATTGCGCTGGTATTGTTTTTTAACGTCACGAATGGCGTCTAAAGCGCCTCTTTTATCGAATTTATTCAATGCCACTAAATCTGCAAAATCAAGCATGTCAATTTTCTCTAATTGCGTTGCGGCACCAAATTCAGGTGTCATTACATATAAGGATACATCAGAATGATCCATAATCTCGGTATCTGATTGCCCAATTCCCGAAGTTTCCAAAATAATCAAATCGTATTTTGCTGCTTTTAGAACCTGAATCGCTTCAGCAACATATTTAGACAAAGCCAAATTCGACTGACGCGTTGCGAGCGAACGCATATAAACTCGTGGATTATTAATCGCATTCATGCGGATTCTGTCTCCTAAAAGTGCTCCTCCAGTTTTTCTTTTAGAAGGATCGACAGAAATTAATCCGATTGTTTTTTCTGGAAAATCAATTAAAAAACGGCGGACCAATTCATCAACTAAAGATGATTTTCCTGCCCCGCCCGTTCCTGTAATTCCCAGAACTGGAATTTTAGAATCCGTATTATTGGTATGAATCTGATCAAAAACTGGTTTTGCTATTTCTGGAAAATTCTCCGCTGCAGAAATTAATCTCGCAATTGCTGTTGGAATTTTATTTTCGATATGGTCAATTTCTCCATTTAGTTTATCTCCAATTGGATAATCGGAACGTTCAACCAAATCGTTTATCATTCCTTGCAGGCCTAAAGAACGGCCATCATCTGGAGAATAAATTCTGGTAATTCCATATTCATGCAATTCTGAAATTTCGCTTGGCAGAATAACACCGCCACCGCCGCCAAAAATCTTAATATGCCCCGCTCCTTTTTCATGAAGTAAATCATACATATATTTAAAGTATTCGTTGTGCCCACCTTGATATGATGTCATAGCAATTGCATTTGCATCTTCTTGGATGGCGGTATTCACCACTTCTTCTACGCTTCGGTCGTGACCAAGATGAATTACTTCAACTCCTGTTGATTGAATAATACGACGCATAATGTTTATTGCTGCATCGTGTCCGTCAAAAAGAGATGCTGCGGTGACAATTCTTACTTTATTTTTAGGAATATATGGTATTTGCTGTTCCATTTTATGAATATGATAATTTTAAGGGAGCAATTTACAAAATATTTTAATATTTGTTCATCCTTATGGCGTTATGTTAACAAAAAAATGAAATGATGTTTATTGTAATGGGTAACAATTTCAATCGATATCGTATTTATTGTATATAGACCACGTCGACATGGCAATTTTGAAAAATTAAAATAAAATCCAACAACTTGTTTTCCAGACCCGTAAAGTAATTTAGCAGTGTAGAAAAGCCCCAAATTTTTACCAAAACTTTCATAACCTAAAAGTATAAACGTAAAAATTTACAAAATGAAAACACTATATCCAATCACCGTAATTTTAGGTTTGAGTTTTTTTGTATTGTCATTTAATACAACTGAAAAAGATATTCATTCATATAAAAAAACTACAACTTTAACAACCAAATACAACACTTCAGATCCCAATGACGCTGAAGAAATTTCAAATGATTTCTTCAAAAGATATTCGGATTTAAAAAAATACAAATCTGATGTCATGTCTTTGTATAAAAATAGAACTTTAGGATCTATTTGGCTTGATGAAGATAATGTTAATGAGTTTGGAGCTGTTTTGTATGAAAAAGCAAAAAAAACAAACGATTTGGTTATTCCTTATCAAAACGAAATCGATCAGCTGTTTGACTCTTCGTCAGAAACAAAACTTTCCAAAACAGATGCTGATATGCTTTTAAGCTCATTATATGTATTGTATATCAATAAAAGTAATGCAGAAGCTAAGAAAAAATTGTCATACAATGATTTGTTGAATGATTTCTTTAACTACAGCACGATCGAAGAAGCAACTGCTTCAAAAACCGATAATGTTAAAGTAGAATACGATCAATATTACAAATTACAAGACTTTTTAAATAAATACAAAAAATTAGAGCGATCAAATAAATGGAAACCAATAGTTCCAGAAGAAACACCTTATAAAGATTTACGACCAGATGCTGTTTCTAGCACTATTGCCCAAGTTAGAACTCGTTTGTATTTATTAGGAGATTTAAAAAATGATTCTAAAAGCAACGTCTATGATCGTGAATTGATGGATGCTGTAATGAAATACAAAGTTCGTAACGGATTTAAACCCAATTATATTCTTGCAGAAGAACATATTAAAGAAATGAATGTGCCTCTTGCCGATAAAGTGGAGACGCTTAAACTTAATATGGAAAGATGTCGCGCTATTGCCACTCAAATTGCAAATAGTGATGAGTATGTTTTAGTAAACGTTCCTTCTTATGAATTGGTTTATGTTAAAAACGGAAAAGTACAATTAAGATCCAGTGTATTTGTTGGTTCTCCTCTTACTAAAACAACCATTTTTAATAGTGAAATTGACCGAATTGTTTTCAGCCCTTATTGGACTGTGCCTCAAAGCATAGTAGAAAACGAATTAAAATCTAAAATGGCTGCTGATAAAAATTATCTTGCCGATCATAATATGGAAATTGTAAAAGGTCAGGTAAGACAAAAACCAGGTCCAGACAACTCTTTGGGATTAGTAAAATTTATGTTTCCGAATCCAGATGATATTTACATGCATGACACACCGTCTAAGACTTTATTCGATTTTGAAAAAAGAACTTTCAGTCATGGTTGTGTTAATGTGAAATTAGCAAAAGAATTAGCTGTTGCAATGCTTAAAGATTATCCTGAATGGACTCAGGAGAAAATTGATAAAGCTATGGCCGGCAAAACAGAAAGCAGTTTTAAATTAGCTAAAAAAGTTCCAATCTTCATTTCGTATTTTACTTCAATGGTAAATGAAAATGGTGAAATTGGTTTCTTTCAAGATGTTTATGAAAAAGACAATGAATTAAATACTATTTTATCCTCAGAATCTGTTTCATCAAATTAATTTAGAAAATAAAAAAATACAGAATCGGAAATTCATTTATTTGATTTCCGATTTTTTTTTATTTACATACCATAAAAAACCCTAACTTATTAGTTTTAAAACTTTTATAAGCAAAAATCTTTTACATATTAGTTGACCTTTGCAAAATAATTTACCACTCTTTTATATTTAAAAAGAAGATTATGAAAACAAATAATATCGAAGGATTAACACTATTTGAGATAAATGTATTAATCCAGCAAGGGGGAAGATTTGTAATTTTTCCAAACACTATATCAAAACTATTTAAAAAATTTAAATGCTCGAACATTTATTTTGTTCGTCCTGAAGAAAATACGTTTAAATATGGTTTAAAACATTTCTTTAAAAATTTGGCAATTGGCTGGCGCTTTTTTCCTTTAGGGCCAATTTATACTCTTAAGTCTTTGTTTTATTTAATAAAAGGGGGTACAGATTATACACAAATTATTTTAGACGAATTAGATCGTGATAATCCTATTTACAATCCTGATTTGCATTATTTAAAATATGCTTAGAGGCAACCAATAACATTCGTTTTTAATGTCTTAAACTACTATTTTAAAAACGTATCAAAGCTATAATAGTAATTGTATAAAAAGAGATTTGCCAAAATTTTATAAAAAAATTCCAAATCTTTTTTTACATAAAATCATATGAAAAAATACATTTTACTTTTTAGTATTGCAACAGCTATGTTCTCATCTTGCAACAAGACTGATTTAGGCAATTTAGTTTCAAATGATAAATCAACCCGAAACGGAGAAGCTTTTACTAGACCTAAAACCCCAAAAGCACAAGGAACTCCACGTATATTATTTATAGGAAACAGCCAAATAGAATATTTTGTGAGCGCGCCAGTATTGTTTGAAGAATTTTGCAATGCAAACAATCAACCAATGAATATAGATCAGCTATTAACCATGGGAGTTTCACTTGAAAAAGTTTATGATACTAACAAAACAGAGGCTAATCAAAAATTTTCTAATATCGATAAAGATGGAAATTACTATGACTATGTAGTTATTCAGGAATCAACTCCTGTAGCCCTATCTGAAATTGATAAATACAAAGCAAATGTAAAATTGATTGTAGAAAAAATACATAAAAATAGTCCGGATGTGGCCATTTATATTTATCAGGGAATATCACCCGAATCGTATACAAATCCGGATTATATGCAATACCATAATGAACTGCGCAAAAATGCCATTTCAGTGATGGGGTTTATAAAAAATGCAGGTTTATTAAGAGTTGGCGATGCTGTTAAAGATGCTTATGAAGGTAAAAATGGTTACAAGTATTTAGTTGAAGATAAAGACAATCTACGATATGGTAAACATACCCTTCATCTTATAAACGATGGTGGTTTTATGCAGACAGTTTTACTATATGCTACAATTTTTGACAAGAAGCCAATAATACCAAAAAAATTAATTTTAGCAACAGGAACTACATATTTTGATACTACGAGAAAACAAGAGGTTATCAAAGCAATTAGTAACCCAAAAGCTTTAGAAGAAATTGCTTTTAGTAATCGATAAAAAATAATAATAAAATTTAAAAATCATCTTATAAATTTATGAGGTGATTTTTTTTGTTTAAGTAATTTATGAATTTATAAAAGTTCTTTAAAATATATTATAAAAAATTCCTAAGAAGTATTTTTAGATTTGAAAGATTACTGCTATCTTCCTGACGTTTAACCCCAAATCTAAAATTACCTTTTATGGAAGACAATTACAACGAAGTTAGAAAAAACTGGTGGGACAGAAACTGGAAATGGTTTGTACCAACAGGATGTTTAGGCCTTTTAGTGCTTTTTGGATTATTTATAGCCGGAATATTTTTCGGAGTTACATCGATGATGAAAGATTCTGATGCTTATAAAGGTGCCATGAATGAAGCACAGCACAATAAACTGGTAATCGAAAAACTAGGAAAGCCGATTGAAACTGACGGAATGGTTTCCGGAAGTATTAACGTGAGCAACGATACCGGAAATTGCGATTTGCAGATTCCGATCAAAGGTTCTAAAGGAAAAGGAACCTTATTTGTAGTGGCCAACAAAAGAGGAAAATGGAAATACGAGGAAATGTCTGTTTATCTTGAAGATACAGATGAAGAAATTGATTTATTGCAGAAATAAATTTCACGTCAATTAATCAGACCTAATCTGTTTTAGATCATAAAAGAATTACTTTTGTCTCCAATTAATCTCCAAATAACATGAATATACGCCTGCTTTTTTTTCTAATCTTTATATGCACCAATACTTTATTTTCTCAAACCTTAAAAAATAAAAAATCAGGAACCGTAAATAATAATACCGCGGCTGTCACAATTCCGGATTATATTAAAATACTTTGGTTAGATGAAAATAATGCCCTTCAATTAAACGAAAATTACCTCAAAAACGCAACCGATCAACAGCGTGCAGCGTTAGGCTATATCGCAACTTCTGTAGGCAGTGAATGTTATTGGGATGGAGATAAAAAGGCAGATGAAAGTAATTTAAAATGCAAATTGCTTTCTGCACTTAATTTGGGATACCAATGTTCTGAGAAACACTTATCTTTTTTAAAAGAATGGTTTAAAGGAGATCAGAAAGTGATTGAAAGCCTTCAATATTGCAACAAAACTGAAGCAGCAGCAAAAACTCAGGATCGATTTATTGCACTTAAAATGGCAACCAGCAAAAACAGCATTACGATTATTTATACTGCTATGGGCGTAGATTTAAATCAAGGAAGCAATTGGAAATGGACTGAAAAATCTACTTATTCTTTTTCAGAAACTGAAATCAAACAAACTGACAGAGAAAATATTCAAGGGAGCTTTTATTAAGTGCTGTTCAGCTTTCTTATCCATCTGCAAAAAACGATTAAATGAAATTACTATTAATTTTATACCTCACTTTTTTTCAAAGTATGTTGCTGTTAGCGCAGTCTGATACTCAATATCACATTTATACGAATAGAGTTGTATCATTTTCAAAACCAAATAGAGTTTTATTCAATAATGTTGATAAAAAAGGAAATGGATCTATAGAATATACAAATCCGAAAAAACAAGTGCTCCGTTTTCGGGTATTAAAAAACAAAATTCAAATGCTTCATGGCGCTATTGCTTTTCAATTATTTTCTTATAAAAATGGCTATCTGGAAAAAATAGAAACGTTTGATATCAACGGAAAGTTATCTGGTGAAAGAGAAGCTGCAAATGAAGCTGTAACAAAATTTATAGTTGATAAAAACGAAGAATACCTAAAGAAAAAAAAATTGATAGATGATGCTGAAGGCAATATTGAGATGAAAGATGATACCAATGAAAAAATCATCAGAATTGAATTATTTGATGCCAATAAATCTCCAATAAATACCTTTCTGGCAACTTATATTTCTAGTAAAACTTATTGGAATTATAACGAAAGAATGTATTGGCCTTGACTTTATTATCTATAAAAATTAAAACAAGAAGTTACTAAGTTGCCACCTTTTTATAAAATTTGTTAATTATCACACAAATGTTTCTGTGCTACAATAAAATTGTGGCTTTGTTTTTGAATAAGTAGTATTTTTGAAACTCATAAAAACCCCAATAATGAAAAACATTTTAATTTTAGTTCTTGTATTTTCTCTTAGTTCATGTGCTCAGGTACAACAAACGCTAAATCAATTGCCTCAAATATCTTCACAGCTTCCCGGAATTGGCGGCGTAGACATTGCTGCGGGACTTAAAGAAGCTCTAAATAAAGGAATTACACAACAAGTAAGCAAACTGACTGCTGTTGATGGTTTTTATAAAAATGAAGCTGTAAAAATTCTATTGCCTGCTGAATTGCAAAAAGTAGACGCTACTTTAAGAAAAGTTGGTCTTAGTTCGCTTGCCGATGAAGGAATTAAAATGATGAACCGTGCTGCAGAAGACGCAGTGAAAGAAGCTACTCCAATTTTCGTATCGGCGGTTAAAAATATGTCGTTTACTGATGCTAAAAACATCTTACTAGGAAATGACAGCGCTGCAACAAGTTACTTACAAGGAAGTACGACTACCGCTTTATACGGAAAATTTAATCCGGTAATTAAAAGCTCTTTTGAAAAAGTTGGTGCTGATGTGGTTTGGACAAAAATCATCAATAAATACAACACTATTCCGCTAGTAAAAAAAGTAAATCCAGATTTGACTGATTATACAACAACACAAGCTTTATCTGGCGTTTTTAAAATGATTGCTGTAGAAGAAAAAGAAATCCGTAATAATATCAGTGCAAGAACAACGCCTTTATTGAAAAGTGTGTTTGCAATGCAGGACGGAAAATAGTTTTTTTTTAAGGCTCAGAGGCGCAAAGGTTCAAGTAGCAAAGGCCACTTTGTAACTGTGAACCTTTGCACCTCTGTCACTAACCAAAATAACCAAAATGCAAAAAATAACCATTCTAATTCACTGCAAAGACCAAAAAGGAATTATTGCCGCAGTGACCACATTTATAGCAAAAGTAGAAGGAAATATTATCTATATTGATCAGCATGTTGATGTGGAGCAAAATGTGTTTTTTATGCGATTAGAATGTGAATTTGCTAATCCGAAAATTACAATTGAAAGCCTAAAAGAAGAATTCGACAAAACGCTTGCTGCCGATTTTAATATGTCATGGGATTTGTACAATCAGGAACAAAAACCAAAAATGGCGTTATTTGTTTCTAAATATGATCATTGTTTGTTTGACATTTTAGGGCGTTACAGCGCAGGTGAATTGAATGTGGAGATTCCGGTTATCATAAGCAATCATAATGATTTAAGATCAATTGCAGAACGTTTTGATATTCCGTTTCACTGTGTTCCTTTTACAAAAGATAATAAAGAAGAAGGCGAAGCCAAGCAAATTGAATTATTAAAGCGATACCAAATCAATTTTATTGTTTTAGCGCGTTATATGCAGATTATTACACCAAATTTAATTTCGCTTTACGAAAATAAAATTATTAATATTCATCATTCGTTTTTGCCAGCTTTTCCGGGTGCAAAACCTTACCACTCTGCTTTTAAGCGTGGTGTAAAAATTATTGGTGCAACAAGCCATTATGTTACGGCTGAATTAGATGAAGGTCCGATCATTGAGCAGGATATTGCTCGCGTATCGCACATACATTCCGTTGACGATTTTATCATGAAAGGTCGCGACTTGGAGCGAATTGTTTTAGCTCGTGCTATTAAATTGCATGCAGAACGCAAAACAATGGTTTATAGCAATAAAACAGTTGTATTTTCTTAGGCTCAGAAAGACAAAATTCATAAAAGTTAAAATTTAAACCCGATAGGTATTCAAAAGCCCTTCGGGTTTCTTTATTTTTATAATTAGCAAAAGATAAACATAGAAAAATAGAGAAGCTTTGCTGAAGCAAAAACAAAGTTTTCATAGAAATTGTTAATTTCTATTCAAGTATAATTTATTGATTTTTAATATATTACTAAATATAAAAACTATTCTTTACTATATTAATAGGTAAAACTGATTGCTCTTATATTTTAATAACAAAAAGTTATTTAACGCTGCAGAAAGCTCAGAAAACACAATTTTCAAATCTTAACTTATGTCCAACAAACTAATAACAAAACCTTAACAGCGAAACATTCATATATGTTGGATCTTTGTATTGTAATAAACTGGTTATTTATTATTTTGGTTTTGGTTAGTTAAATGATGCCGGCGTCTTCGAGATGCCGGCATTCTTTTTTTGTACTAATTTGGTTTCAGTTTTTTTTCTTTATACATATATTTTACAATTGAGCTACACGAAGATTTCACACAGTTACGCAAAGTTTTTATTAATTTTCTTTACTATCTCTGTGGTACAAAACCTGTAGCCTGAAACAAAAAATCGTAAAACTCATTCTGGATACAATTACAAGAGATATAGCTACTTTATAAGAGCAATACTTGCAGATCTTTGTCTTACTCAATTTTTATCTAAAAATTAAAAAAGACATTATGAATAGTTTAAAAAAAATAAAATTAGGAAGCCAAGGACTTATTGTTCCAAATATTGGTTTAGGCTGTATGGGAATGACTCAAATTGCCGGAATGGATATTTATGGCAAAGCCGATGAAAAAGAAGCAATTGCAACTATACATCGCTCACTTGAATTAGGAGGAAATTTTCTGGACACAGCCGATTTATACGGTCCATTACATAATGAAAGATTAATCGCCAAAGCCATAAAAAGTAATCGCAACGCTTATACATTAGCGACAAAGTTTGGTTACGAAATTGATGACAGCGAACAGCTTACATGGCAATTTAATGGCAAAAAAGAATATGTAAAAAAAGCGGTAGAACGTTCTCTTAAGAATTTAGGAACAGATTATATAGACTTGTATTATTTACACCGCTTAGATCCAAATACTCCAATTGAAGAAACAGTACAAGCTATGGCTGCTTTAGTCAAGGAAGGAAAAGTGGGTTATATTGGACTTTCAGAAGTTTCATCAGAAACGATTAGGAGAGCACATAAAATTCATCCTTTAACTGCTGTACAAACAGAATATTCTTTATTTGAAAGAACTGTTGAACAATCAGGTATTTTAAATACATTAAATGAATTAGGAATTGGTTTTGTCGCTTACTCCCCACTTGGCAGAGGCTTTATCTCTGGCGATATTCAAACTCCAGATGACTTTTCAGATAATGATTTTAGAAAAGCAATTCCGCGTTTTCAGGGAGAGCAGTTTCAAAAAAATATTGAACTGGTAAACGAAATCAAAAAATTAGCAGATGAAAAACAAATTACTGCTTCGCAGTTAGCATTAGCATGGATCGCTTCAAAAAACATTGTGCCAATACCGGGAACGAAACGTGTAAAATATGTAGAACAAAACATTGCCGCAGCGCAAATGGTTTTAACTTCAGATGAAATGAATCGACTGGAAAAAATCATTCCGCTTGGCACTCAAACCGGAGCCAGATATGACGAAGCTAATATGGCCGGAATTGATCAATAAAATACTAAGGAAAAATTATCTTTACGGTAGCTTTTCCTCTTTATATATTTTTTAAATATTCTTAAAATGAAAAAAGAAGTTCATATTCCGTATCACATACAATCTATTTCAGAATTACATTCGCTGCTTAAAATTCCAAAACCAGAACATCCGTTGGTAAGTTTTGTAGATCTGAGCAAGATAACCTGTCATTTTGACGACAATCTTAAAAGTGTTGTTTATTCTTTTTACACGGTCTGCATCAAAAAAGGGTTTACCGGAAAAATGAAATACGGACAGAATTTTTATGATTTTGATGAAGGCGTTATGACCTTTATGTCGCCGGGCCAAGTAATCTCAACAGAAGTAAGTGTCGATAGTGCAGTCTATGGCGCCATGCTTGTAATTCATCCTGACTTTATTCAGAATTATGCTTTAGCAAAAAACATTAAAGAATATAGCTATTTCTCGTATGCAGTTAGTGAGGCTTTGCATCTTTCTGAAAAAGAACAAACCATGATTACCGGAATCATGAAAAATATAGAGCAAGAATATTCTTCTTCAATTGACGCCTTTAGCCAGGATGTAATGATTTCTCATATTGAGCTGCTTCTTAATTATTGCAACCGTTTTTACAACCGTCAATTTATTACCCGAAAAAGCGCTAATAACACACTTTTGGTTAAACTAGAAAATCTCTTATCTGATTATTTTGAAGGCGATAAAGTTCAAAAATTAGGTTTGCCTACTGTGGCTTATATTTCAGATGAATTGAATGTTTCGCCTAATTATTTAAGCGATCTGCTTCGGTCACTTACAGGCCAAAGCACACAGCATCATATTCACAACAAAATTATAGAAAAAGCAAAAGAATTGCTTACCACCACCTCATTAAGTGTCAGCGAAACTGCTTTTCAATTGGGTTTTGAGTATCCGCAGTCTTTTAATAAATTATTTAAAAATAAAACCAATGTTTCACCTTTAGAATTTAGAAGTTCATTTAATTAGCCTTTTAACTTGAATAACAGCAAAGATTAGTAAAGAGTCACGCAAAATGCACAAAGTTTTATATACAAAGATTTAATTTTTCAGTCTTTCATGAAGTATTTTAAAATAAGCAAAAGCCTTTAATAATCGGCTTCCATGCCAGGAAAACATTTCGCCGTCGACGAAAATTGTTTTGGCGTGATGTGTAAAACGGCCAATTTCGAAAGCGTCTTCTTCCTTAAAAGGATAAGGTTCTGAAGAGAGAAAAACCAAATCTGGATCGCCTTCTAAACGCATTTTTTTAAGTTCAATTTCAGGATAACGGCCTTTTTCTGAATAGATATTTTGAAAATGATTTAACTTTAATAATTCATTAATATAGGTATCATTTCCAGCAACCATATAAGGATTTTTCCAAATAAAATAGGCTGCTTTTTTTACGGGAATATCTTGAACATATTTTTTGAAATCGCTCAAGGCGAAAACCAATTTGTCATTCCATTTTTGAGATTCGGTACGGCAATTAAACAATTGTCCGAAATCTGAAATCATCTGAAAATTATCTTCCACAGAAACAATATTGGTTACCCAAACCGGACAGATTTCCTTTAATTGTTTTACGATTTCTTCTGTGTTTTCTTCTTTATTGCAAATGATAATATCAGGTTGTAATAATTTTATTTTTTCGAAGTGAATTTTCTTAGTTCCTCCAACAATTTTCTTGGTAGATTTTAAATGATATGGATGCACGCAAAACTTTGTGATTCCGATTATTTTATCTTCTAAACCTAAATCATATAGTAATTCGGTTTGAGAAGGAACCAGCGAAATAATTCGTTTTGGAGCAGTTTCAAATGTATGCAAAGTGCCAAGCTGGTCTTTTAGTTGTTTCATGTTTTGTTTGTTTCAAGTTTCAGGTTGTTGAGTGTGGTTTTTAACCGCAAAGTTCGCAAAGCTTTGAGTTGGATTTTGCTTTGCGAACTTTGCGGTAAAATTTTTAAGTTCAAAGTAAACCTGAAACTTTAAACTTGAAACTTGAAACCTAAAATTTCTTCCATTTCCTGCTGCACTTTCAAAGCTTCTTCTCTTGCCTTTTCTGCAAAATCAGTTCCTTTAGAAGCGTATATAATTGCTCTTGCAGAGTTTACCAATAAACCAACTTTATCGTTCATGCCATATTTGCATACTTCTGAAAGACTTCCGCCTTGAGCGCCGATTCCGGGAACTAATAAAAAACTATCTGGAACAATTTTTCTGATATCGGCAAAATATTCGGCTTTTGTAGCACCCACAACGTACATTAAGTTTTGGCTATTTTTCCAAGTTTTAGACGTTTCTAAAACTTGTTTGTATAATTCCGTTCCGTTTGTGGTTAAAGTCTGAAAATCAAAAGCGCCTTCATTAGACGTTAAAGCCAGCATAATTGTGTGTTTATTTTCAAAAGCCAAAAATGGCTCAACAGAATCTTTGCCCATATAAGGGGCAACTGTTACACTATCAAAATTTAAATCTTCAAAAAAAGCTTTTGCATACATACTTGACGTGTTTCCGATATCGCCACGTTTAGCATCAGCAATCGTAAAAATTTCTGGAAATTTTTCGTTAATGTAATTGATTGTTTTTTGAAGTGACATCCAACCTTTTAAACCGTATGCTTCAAAGAAAGCTGTGTTTGGCTTGTATCCGACAGCCAAATCATGTGTTGCATCGATTATGGCTTTATTGAATTCGAAAATAGGATCGTCAGTTTCTAATAAATGAGGTGGAATTTTAGTCAAATCGGGATCCAATCCTACGCATAAAAATGATTTTTTTAAAAGTATTTGTTCGTATAGTTGTTGTGTTGTCATATTGTATTTGCTAGTGCGGCAAAATTACAAATAATTTTTGAGGTTGCAGGTTGGAGTTTTCAAGTTTCAGGTTTCAGGTTTCAGGTTTCAGGTTTCAAGTTTTAAGTTTCAGGTTTCAGGTTTCAAGTTTCAAGTTTAAGGTTTAAGGTTCACACACATTTTCACTTTACTTGTGACTTTTCACTTTTCACTTTTCACTTTTCACTTTTCACTTTTCACTTTTGACTTTTGACTTTTGACTTTTCACTTTTCACTTTTGACTTCTCACTTTCCCAAATTAACATTGAATTCATATAACATCTTGCCAAAATTATGTAAGAAAAAAAGAGACCGACTAATCTATTTTTGTTACCGAACCTTAAATCAGACAATTATGAGCCCAAATATTGGAATAACGCCGAAAAACCTTAAGAAAAGTACACACATATTAGCCACGATTTTATCTAACGAAATGACGTTATACGTTAAGACAAGAAAATTTCACTGGAATATTTCTGGAAACAGTTTTATGGAGCTTCATAAATTATTTGAAGATCAATACCGAGTTTTAGAAGCTAATATTGATGAGGTTGCAGAACGCATTAGCCAATTGGGAGAAAAAACTATTGGTACGATGAAAGAGTTTATTGAAAATTCGACTTTAAAAGAATCTCCAAAAGAATATGCATCACAAAAACATATGCTGGAAGAACTTTTAGATAATCACGAACAAATGGTTACAGAATTCAGAGATTATATCCCTGTTTTTGAAGAAGATAATAATGATTTTGGTTCAGCTGATTTTGTAACGGGATTATTGCAGGAACACGAAAAAATGGCTTGGATTTTACGTCGTTATCAAGTTTAAAAAAATTCGAATGTGAATTATGCAGCGCTCGGCTAAATTGATGTAACACTTTAGCAATTGAGAATTTGCAATTTTACGATACTATTAATACATAAAATTTACGATCATGAATACTACAGAGATAAAAGGAAATTGGAACGAGTTAAAAGGGAAACTTAAACAAAAATATGCTGACCTGACAGATGATGATTTACTGTATGAAGAAGGAAAGGATGACGAAATGTACGGAAAAATCCAACAAAAATTAGGTAAGACAAAAGATGAAGTTAGAAAAATCATTGCAGATTTGTAAAACTCTCTAAATCAAACACAAATACCGTCTAGTAAAAATATTAGGCGGTATTTTTTTGAAAAATTTATTTACTTTTTTAATGTTTCTAAATCTATAACAAGCATTAAAGGCTTGAACCAAAAATAAATTAATTATCTTTAACAAAATTTTCTACAAAATGAAACTATTTATAAAGTTTGACATCAATACCATTTGCTCGCTTTTTTTAAAACATAACCTGGATCAAAATAATATAAATTTTACAAGTCTAGGGTTTGGCGAGATCGAGATTAATGATAATCTTGATGCTGATGCGATCGAAGCTTTAAAAAATAAATTGAGTCCTTGTGGTTTTGAGATCGTTGAGAATCAAAAAAGTGTTTTAGTTCAAAAAATTAAAGACGCAATAATCGAGCTTGTTTTTATGGAAGACAGCAATAATTATAAAAGTTCTGTATTTTTGGCTGAAAAATTAAATCACAGTTATGGTTACTTATCGAACGTATTTTCAGAAGTAACTTATTCTTCTATTGAAAATTTTATCATTTTACAGAAAATTGAAAGAGCCAAACAATTAATTATTATTAATGAAATGAGTTTGACAGAAATTGCTTTTTTACTAAATTACTCCAGTGTTGCGCATTTGAGTACTCAGTTTAAAAATACAACCGGAATTACGCCATCGGCCTTCCAAAGAATAATAAAGAAACGAAGAGAAAATTTAAAATAAAAACCCAAATACCATATTAAAATGCAAAAAAACGCATTATACATTTTATTGGCTGATGATGATGAAGATGATCGTCTTTTTTTTAAGGACGCTTTTGAAGAAATAAAAATTCAGACTAAAGTAGATTTTGTTCACGATGGGATGCAGCTCATGGATCATCTACACAACACAGACAACAAACTGCCTGATATCTTATTTCTGGATTTAAATATGCCGAAAAAAACAGGTAAAGAGTGTTTGATAGAAATCAAA
Organism: Flavobacterium sp. JLP; assembly: GCF_015350755.1. Lineage (NCBI taxonomy): Bacteria > Pseudomonadati > Bacteroidota > Flavobacteriia > Flavobacteriales > Flavobacteriaceae > Flavobacterium > Flavobacterium sp. JLP. The sequence continues at coordinate 989,932 of NZ_JADKPS010000001.1, forward strand.
AAAACGGATCGATTAAAAGACATTATTATTGCGATCTACTCTACTTCATCTTCTGAAGAAGACATTGAAGACACTTTTATCCAAGGCGCAAATATTTACATCAAAAAGCCGAGCGACTTTAATACGCTTAAAAAAATAATAAATGAAGTCGTGACCGTAAACTGGCACTATCATACCTCCGGGTTAAATCGTGATAATTTCTTGCTGCGACTAAAATAACATTAGCATACCACATGAAATGGATACCAAATTTTAATTCTTCAAACTCATTGAGAGTTATTTTTGTAATCGCAGTTTTCATCCTGTTATTTCTTTCCTCTATTGGTTACAAACACAATCAAGATTTAAATGAATCTAGTAAGTTGGTAATGCATACGTATGAAATTAACATTCAATTAGAAAAATTAATGTCGGCGATTAAAGATGCCGAGACGGGCCAGAGAGGGTACATTATTACCCGAAATGGCAGATTTTTAAGTCCGTATCTTTATTCGCGCGACAAGGTAAACGCCTCTTTTATTACCTTAAAAAAATTAACTGCTGACAACCCTGTACAGCAGCAAAACTTGGAACGATTATTCAAATTGATTATTCAGCGATTCGTTTCTTTTGAGAATTGCCTAAAATATGCCGATCCTAAAACATACGATAAAAGAAAACTCGACAATCATATGTTTGGGGGAAGAATTCTGATGGAAAATATTCGCTTTCAGGTAGACAAAATGAATGATATCGAAAAGAAATATTTAGACAAAAGATTAAAAATTTATGATGAAGAGATCTCATTAAGTCCGGTTTTTTCTATTTCTTTATTTTTAACTGCTCTTCTTTTTATTTTATTAGCTTACAGACAAATCAGCAGAGATATTGAACGATTGAAAGTCTACAATAAAAAACTTTTAATTTCGAGCGGCTTAATGGCCGAATCTGAAATTATTGGTAAATTCAGTACTTGGCAGTGGGATTTAGATTCTGATAAAATCGATTACTCAGACAATCAATTTCGTTTACTGGGAGTTGAACCTGGCTCTTTTGTTCCAGAAAAAGAAAGTTTTCTAGATTTTGTACATCATGATGACAAAGATGCTATTGCTAAGTCGATGGCAGGCATTATAGAAAAAAAACAATTGCCATTTATATACTATAAAGTTTCTCGTCCTGATCTTGAAATCAGATATTTTAAATCGACTGGAAAATTATTGACAGATCAGCAGGGTAGCAAAATCTTACTCGGAATTAATTTTGATATTACAGACGAGCATCTTTTAAATATTGAACTGCAGGAACGAAATAGAGAATTAGAAAAAAGCAACAAGGAACTCGCATCTTTTAATCATGTTGCAAGTCATGATTTGCAGGAACCGCTTAGAAAAATTCAGACTTTTATTTCGAGAGTTCCAGAGGCTGACAAAGCAGTTATGTCTGACAGTGCGCGCGATTATATTTCTAAAATTGAAGTATCGGCGAAGAGAATGCGTGTTTTAATTGATGACTTATTACTATTCTCGAGAACGAATACAACGAAAAAAGAATTCATAAAATCGAATTTGAATGAACTGTTCGAAAATGCTGAATCTGAATTAACAGAAATCATCCAAGAAAAAAAAGCGGTTATTCAAGTTTCAAAATTGCCAAAACTTTCAGTGATACCGTATCAAATTGAACAGCTTTTCATCAACCTGATTGGAAATTCTTTAAAATACAGCCAGCCTAATACTATACCAGAAATTACGATTGAAAGTGAAAAAGTACTTTCTGCAGATTACCCTGATTTATTAGATCAGTCTGTGAAAAAATTTCATAAAATTATTTTTACAGATAACGGAATGGGATTTGATCCTCAATTTAAAGAAACCATTTTTGTTTTGTTTCAGCGGCTGCATTCAAAAACAGATTACCCAGGAACCGGAATTGGTTTAGCGATCTGTAAAAAAATTGTCGAGAATCATAAAGGATATATTTTGGCAGACAGCACTATCGGAAAAGGGTCAATATTTACCGTTTTTCTTCCCGAATAAAACATAGAATTTGTAAGACAAGCGTTTACTATTAAAGGAGTTATCTTTTAAAGTAAACTCTTTTTTTATGTATTAAAACCTACCTGAAAAAAAGCGTAAAAAGCGTTATATAAATCCATTATGGGAATTATATAACGTTTCTTTTTTATGCTGTAAAGCAAAAGAAGGTATTCGTTAGCATCTTTGTAATGTAATACTTTATGAAGTAATAATGAAAGCAATGCGCCTGTTAAGAGCAACTATTTTTAAAGTCCTTTTCTTATTGATTTTCGTATTTTCTTTTTCATGTAAAAGGAAAGAACATCAAAAGATAAACCCTTTAAAATCGGAAACTTTTAATAAGAATGATACAGAGCAAGCTGAAACTTATTTTTTTATAACAGTCGCAAATGTAAGTAATTCAATTATTTCAAAAAGTAAAATTGCACAACAAAAACGTTCAGAAAATTCGATACAGGAATTAAGCAAAAAAATTGAAAATCAACAGAATCAATTGCTGCAGACAGTAAATGAAATGGCTAATAAAAGGCTCATTATAATTACAGATATAAATGCAGCTCATAAAAGAGATTTATACAAATTGATTGATACTAATGATTCAAATTTTAATACCACGTTTCTTAATTTGATTTCAGAAGATTTATCAGAACAGATTAAAGTGTTCGAAAAAATTTCAACTGAAACTAATGATGAAACCATTTTAAAATTAGTGCTTCAATATTTGCCTCAACAGTACGAATTGATACGCGAAATTGAAACAATTAAAAACAGAGTTTAATTAAAAGCCTTTATACAAATTATTATTATTAACTAAATTTTTTAACTATGAAATTGCAATCAAATTTTTTATGCGCCTTAACCCTTTTTATGACAGCTTCATTTGGAATGCTTCACGCTCAGGACAATAATGTAAATACCGAGTTTGGTATAAAAGGAGGTTTTAATATGTCTAATTTTTTATCAGACAATGATGAAGCAACTGACGAAAATATTTTATATGGTTTTAATGCCGGTGTTTATGCCACATTGCCAGTATCAGATTTTGTCGCTATTCAGCCAGAAATTTTGTTTACCACAAGAGGTTCAAAATTAGAATATAACAATGATGCAGCTAGTGGAAACGCAAAATTCAAATTAAACTATATCGAAGTTCCATTATTAGTAAGAGTAAATATTACTAAAAACTTTAATCTTCAAGCTGGTGGATATGCATCTTACCTTGTAAGTTCTAAATTAACCGGAGACGGATCAGCTAATTTTGATGAGGATATCGATACAGATGACTTAAACAAATTTGATGCAGGTATTGTAGCAGGTGTTGGAGTAGATTTTAGTCCAGTTAGTATTGGTTTACGTTACAACTACGGATTAACAACTATTGGTAAAGAAAGAACTGTTCTAGGACAAACTTATACTTTTCCAGATGCTAAAAACAGCAACTTATCATTATACTTATCGTATAAATTGAATTAAGAATAATTAATTAACCCCTTAAAATATAAATACCATGTCAAATTTATTATATACAATCGCAGTGATTTTGGTTATACTTTGGGCCCTTGGGTTCTTCGTGTACAGCTTCGGAAGTATCATTCACATATTATTAGTAATAGCTATTATCGCAGTACTATTCAGACTTATCAAAGGTCGAGACATTTAAAAACAAATATTATTAAATAATTTATATTAATCACTAAATCAAATATTATGAAAACTAGTAACACAATTTTAGGAATTTTAGGAGCTGCAGCTGCAGGAGCATTTTTAGGTGTATTATTCGCACCAGACAAAGGGTCAAACACAAGAAAAAAAATCTCAGATAAATCTAAAGATTACGGAGATAATTTAAAATCAAAATTTGATGGAGTTGTAAGCACAATTACTTCTAGCGGAAAAGATATTATCGAAGAAGGAAAAGCAAAATTCAATCAAGCAAAAGAAGACTTCAACACTATTAAAGATGAAGCAAAAACTGTAAAATCGAACTATTAAAAAGTGAAATTTTTAAATCATAAATACCCTCTATTATGGAAACAAATGCAACAACAAACGACAATTTAAATCTTTATGAAAAAGCAGAGAATTATACTAAAACGAGTTTAGAATTACTTAAACTTAAAACAGTCTCTTCTGTAGCTGATGTTGTTTCATCACTAACTTCAAAGATAGCAGTTGGAGCTGTTGTTGCATTTTTCACCTTATTCCTTAACATCGGACTTAGTCTGTGGATTGGAAAAGAACTTGGAGAGTATTATTACGGTTTTTTTATCATGGCGCTTTTTTACTTAGTTGTGGCAATTGTATTGCTTAAAACACAGCATAAGCTAATAAAAACACCTCTTGGAAATATGATTATTTCCAGCATATTAAAAGAAACAAAAGACTGATTTAATAATTGATAAAAAAAGACTGTAATGGAAACTGTTTACACAATTGAAACATTAAATCAGCAAATAGCACTGTTAGAAACTAGGCAAGATGCCGAATGGTGCGCTATAAAGGATGAAATTGATGGCATTAAAGAGAATTTAAAACCTCTTAATCTTATCAGAAATACGGTTGAAGAAATTAATGAGACGGTAGGTTTTAAAAGTCATGTAGCCCAAACTGCAATAAGTATTGGATTAGGGTTTCTGGCAAAAAAACTAGTAGTAGGAAAAAGTGATTCAATGCTTAAAGGCGTTTTTGGTTCTCTTTTACAATTAGTTGTTACCAATTTGGTATCAAAACCGCATCATCAATCTCCTAACCAAGAATCATCACAACACGAATCATCAGAAGAGTAATTGTATAACTTTAATTTATTATGTATTATGGAAAAGTTTAGCGAAATAGTATTGAAAAATGGTGTATACGTTTACTCGAATCTATATAAATGTTTTGAATTTACACGAGTATTTCTAGGTATCTAACTTGCTTTATACGTTTTGAAAATTTTAAATTTAAACAACGGTTAAACAGTTAATATCCTTCACTATATTTTATCACAAAAAAGGTTCTAAGATACTAAGACACTAAGTTGCTAAGTTTAAAAAGCTTAAAGATTTACCTTAGTCTGAACCACAAAAGAGACTGTCTCACATTAGTGAAACAGTCTCTTTTCATTTAAATAATCTTACTAACCCAGTCACTAAGCTTCAGGATAGAAACTTAGTATTTCTAATTGTAATTTTGATAAATCGGAAGTTTTAATCCAACATACAAATTACAGGCTTTCGCATCATTTGAAAATAAATTAGAAATCAGTGAGCCAGAACCAATAAATATCGGACCCGCTCTAAAACCGGTTCCTACTTGAGTACCGCTGTATTCCATCCAGGTTACCGGAAGATAAAAACTAAACTGTCTTGTTTCATATCTTGGCGTAAACGAAACCGAATTGGCAATAGCGGTTGCATTTATTTTTTTCGCATCGACCAATCCGATATCTGTACTTAAATTCAAATAAAATCTATTATCAATATTCCAGTCAAAATTAGTGTGCAGGGCTGTTGGCAAATTCGCTTGAACTCCTTTTCTTGATGAAGTTTTGGTATAATGCGTATTAAAAAATTCGAAAATATCATCAGAACTGTCGATATCATCCTGCGTTACGCTTCCGGTTAGGTTATAGGTGTTTTCTATTGCATTTTTATAATTCAATTTTCCGATATCTGTTATAGAAACCGCTGCTTTCAATTTATATCGGTTTCCAATACACGTGTGGCAGTTTGTGCGGTATTCATACGTAAAACCCAAATCAACGCCTACTCCTGCAGAAGTCGCGTCAAACTCAGGATTTTTTCCGTTTTCATAATCATAACTTGCAGACGTTCTAAGCGTTCCTGTTGAGTAATATTGGCTCAAAGCTGGATTAGCATCATTTTTATTAAAAGCAATACTCAAATCGTTTCCGTTGATGTATCCATTGGTTCCTGCCATTAAATATTTTAAAGTAATACCGGCTTTTATAAAATGATCTTCGCGATCTAATAAAACAGTCGCATAGCTGGCGCCAATCTCAGCCCAAGAATTACTGACTGCATTCGGACTTCCGCCTGTAAATAAAAAACTCTTAGATCCGTCGATATCCTGATTTACCTGATTAACAAGTTCTCCGTTTACATCCATAACATTGGTTACGCTGCGAACTCTCGAAAAGAGTGCAATAGCATGAGTCGGTGCCAGATTCAGCATAAAAGACGGCCCTAAAATATCGACATTAAAATTTCCTCTATTATTAGATTTAATGTGTTTGTTTGCATCCGTCTGCAAATCATAACTTCCGTCTAAAAGTTCTGGAAAATTAAGACCGTACAAATCATTTTGTAGCGTCGCGCTTGCTGAAGCTACAGTAACATCGGCTTTGTATTTAGAATCTACAATCGCAGACGGGTTAAATAATACAGCCTGGATTCCAGCGTAATTATCATCTCTAAACCCAAAATACGATTGCCCGCGCGCATAAAAAAAGCTTCCAAAGAAGCAACATAATAATAAAGTTCTCTTCATAAATTTTAATTGGTTGGTTGGTTGATAAATTCTGTTACTAATAATAGAAAAGAACTTAACAACAAAAAAAGCAAAAAAAATACAACTTCCTAGAGATTTATTAGGATTTAATGTTAAAATGCTGATTTTTTTAAAATTCTTAAGAAGGTTCTTGCATTTTTTCAAGATACTATTTAGAAACTCAGGAATGAATTGGCCATAAAAAAAGCCGAACAAAAGTTCGGCTTTACTATTATATAAAGTTTAAGAGGTCTACTATCTAAAATTCTAAGAAGTCTAAAAAAAAATTAGAAAACTTCAGATGCCTCTTTCAATTTCTCCATATTGTTAACCAATTGAAGCTCGGCAACAATTTTCTGAATATCACCATTCATGATGTTTCCTAAATCGTAAAGAGTCAAACCAACTCTATGATCAGTTACACGACCTTGAGCGTAGTTATAGGTACGAATTTTAGCAGAACGGTCACCAGAACTTACCTGAGAGGTACGTTTTGTAGCATCTTCCGCTTCTTTCTTTGCCAATTCTTGTTCGTATAAACGAGAACGCAAAACGTTCAACGCTTTATCTTTATTTTTATGCTGTGATTTCTGATCCTGACATTGCGCCACTAATCCGGTTGGAATGTGCGTTAAACGTACTGCAGATTTTGTTGTATTTACCGATTGTCCTCCAGGTCCTGATGAACAGAAGAAATCTACACGAACATCATTCATATCGATTTGAACATCAAACTCTTCTGCTTCTGGTAAAACCATAACAGTTGCTGCAGATGTATGGACACGACCTTGCGTTTCTGTCTGAGGAACACGTTGTACACGGTGCACACCCGCTTCAAACTTCAAAGTACCGTAAACATCCTCTCCCGAAACCTCAAAAATAACCTCTTTGAAACCTCCAGAAGTACCTTCGTTCATATCGACAACCGAAGTTCTCCAACCTTGATTTTCGCAATATTTAGTATACATTCTGAATAAATCACCAGCAAAAATACTAGCCTCGTCCCCACCCGTTCCGGCGCGAATCTCAACCATAACATTTTTAGCATCTTCAGGATCTTTAGGAATCAACATAAATTTAATTTCTTCCTCAAGTTCCGGCAATCTTTCTTTTGCTTCGTCTAATTGCATTTTGGCCATTTCGGTCATATCTGCATCACTTCCATCTGCAATAATTTCGTTTGCCTCATCTATATTAGCCATCAAAAGCACATATTCATCACGCTTTTCAGCCAATGCTTTTAAGTTTTTGTACTCTTGATTCAATTGCACATAACGTTTCTGATCAGAAATAACATCCGGCTGGATAATCAAATCTGAAATCTCATCAAAACGTTGTTTTACTATTTGAAGTCTATCTAACATTTTATAATTCCTTTTATTGGAGTGCAAAATTACAAAAAAAAGTAATCAGTTCACAGTTTCAAGTAATCAGATTACGATTATGATAATTTGTGGGAGTTTTGGTGGTTTTTAAGGGAGCTTAATGGTGCTATTCGTTACACACGAGCGATAGCGAACTGACGAAGTAATCTTTTATGCCGAACACCGGCACAAAAAGATTTTCACTTCTATCTGGGCTAGGGATTTCTAAGTTTTAATTTTATGGATTTCCGTAAAATTATTGAATAAAAGGGATTTACTTTTGGTAAAAATTATTTAAATAACTGATAATTAATATTATCATTAAAATCAGGTATTTTTACTTGGTGGTTAATTTGAAATAAAGACGATGTTTGTTTTATTTTAAAATTAAAAACAAATAATTAATAGGATCGAAATCAGAAAATAAAATGGAAATTTCAGAACTAACATTAAAACTAATTTTACTCTTAATTCCTGGAAGTCTAGCTTGTATTATATACGAAAGACTAACTATTCATAAACAATGGACTTCATTTAAATTTATAACGAATTCTATCCTATTTGGTGCAATTAGTTATTTGATTACAGAGGTAATTTTTAATATATACAAATCTGATGAAAGTTTTAAATTATTTTGGGATAATCTACCAACAAAAGATATTCCATATGGGGTAATCTTGAGGTCTTCAATAATTTCTATTATTGTTGGTTTTATTTCAACTGGTATCGATAATTATAAATTAATTAATAAATTTGGTAAACTCATACATTTAACCAACAAATATGGTGACGAAAATTTATTTTCTTATTTCTTAAATGCCAGGGAAGTTGATGAAGTTTATGTTAGAGATATTGAGAATAAATTAACTTATCATGGATTTGTAAATTCATTTTCCGAAACTGATGAAATAAAAGAACTCGTTTTATTAGACGTAGTAGTTTATGACTATGAAACCTCAAAAGAGCTATATTCTTTAGATAAAATATATTTATCTAAATCCAAAGAAAACTTAATAATTGAATTACCATATAAAACAAAACAAAATGGCACAGAAACAGGAAAAACCGAGACCACTTAACGAAGGTCAATCAAAAGGAAATACTAGAATTACACCAACAATTAGTCGTCAGGCTCCGCCACCCCCACCGCCTAAACCTAAACAATAAAACTAATTTCAATTAATTGGGGTGGATTAAAAATACATATTTATAATATAAGCTGTTTATAATTGAATCAAAGAAACAGTAATAACTAAAGTAAATAAATTAAAATGTATATTAAAAATAAAAGATCGACTACTCTATTTAAAGAACAAACACTTTCAACCTATCTTAGTAATATTGAATTAACCTTAAAAAATAAAATAGATAGATATACTGATTTCACGTTAATTAATTTGAATGTTGAAAACGAAAGTGAAAAGCTTATTAAAGAATTACAATTATTTGTTCCAAAACTAATTAAGGAAAGTACAACCACCTCAATTAAAAAAGAAAGCATTGATGGTCGTCAATTACCGTCGGGTTCATACTTTACACCTGGTAAATTAATTGAAATTGAAATTGCCAATTACAATATTCCCACTTCGGGAAATAATGATTTTTTTAAGTGTGCACCTAATGGGTTTCAAGCAATGGAAATAAATGTTGAATTAAATATTCACGATATCAATATTCAACTTACTAATTATTCAATTATATCGGGTAACGATGAAGCTATTGAAGGCTTGAAAAATCTTTTGTTAAAATACATAGAGATAATTGAAAAATATCTTTTAACAATAAAAACTGAAACAGAAGAATTCATACCAAAAATGAAAGAAAATCTAGTTAAGAATTTAACTAGAAAAAAAGAAAACGCCATTTTGAAAGACGAAAGTAACGATAAATTGAATCCGTTTAAATAAGCAACTACCCACAGCAGTTACTACAAAGAACTTTGATAATTGACTTTAGAAATTAGTTTTGTAGTTGGTATGACTCGGCAATCCAAAAACTGGTTTAATTTAGTACAAACACGCTGTAGCATCACAACATTCGCAACAATTATAACCAGATTACAGCCAAAACAATTAAGAAAAAAGATATGACTGTTAGAAAAATTATTGAATTAATTGATTTCATTGAGTTAATTATTGGAAAGGAAAATTTTTCATCATTATTGCAAGACTATATTGTAACAATTGAAAATAATACCAGTAATCTCGTTTTATTAAAAGAAATAACTGACAAGACAATATCAGATTATCAAATTTTGATAGAAAATGACATTCCTGATTTACTCGATAAAGTTTTAGTTAATAAGATAATACCCTTTACAAAAGATAACTTTTTATTGCAACTTATAGATTTAAAAAAAATTAATTATTCTGAACCTTCAACATATTATAATGTCTTAAATCCAATTCTTATTAATCTTCAAGCCAGAATTAATGAGAACATAACTGAATTAAATAAAATAAAAACAATTATTCAACCATTCTTATCTAAAGATTATTCAGAAATTCAAAATGAAAAAAATGCGATTTTTGCAATTATATTTAATGAAGAAAGTACATATAATAATTTAAAGTTATTATCTTATGAACTTAAAAATTGGGATCGCTGTTTACATATCTATCAACAAATAGTTTCTGATGAAACTCCTAAAGCTTTTGAGATTATTGAAGTAGATCAGGGTTCAATTGAAGTTGTTATAAATTTAGTATTTGAAGTTGGAGCAAAATTATTAGAACTATTCAAGACAGGTTTTGAAGTTTATGGGGCATATTTAGCTTATAAAACAATAATTCACGAAAATCTCGTTAAAACATTTAATGGTAATCAAGCTTTAATGAAAATGGAAGAAGAGCGGGAAAAATTAATGCTTGGAAACATACGTGAAGTAGTTAGAAAAGAATTAAAAACACAAGCTAAAAAAGGAAAAAAGCACGAAGCCTTAGAAAAGAAAATTGAAGAAGTTACCAAATTAGTAACTGAACATATTATTAAAGGAAATAGTGTAAAGCTACTTTCAGCACCTAAAGATAAAGAAGAAGAAATATTCCCTAAAGAAAATGAAAAGCAAAAAATATTTATGGCAAATAAAATTAATTATAATAAATTAGAAGAATCTGACAAACAGCTTCTATTAAAAGAATATACAACTACACCGCCAGATGAAAGTTATGAAAAAGAATAACCCGCTCTCCAAAGTGTTCTCACGAAAAGCTACGCAAACGTCTCTGACTTTGCGTATTTTTTTTACATTTAAAAAAACTGCAACCCGATTGCGGATTTTCAATCCGTACCTACAACAAATGAGATACAATATAAATATTTAAAGTAAAAAAGCTACAAAGATCATGTAGCTTTTTTATATTTATAAAAAATTAATCTTTGCGGGCAAGGATTGCAAATCCGCGCTATCGGAGTCGCTCTAAAATCATGGATAATATAAACCAAATGAATTTTAACAATCAAGAATTTATTTCTGAATTTGGATATAAAATTTTCTTACCAGAAAACTGGGCTGAATATAGGATGAAAAAAACACAAATGCTTTTTTAACACTATAGAATGGACAGGAAATCTAAGAATATCTTCAATTCAAATTGATCAAAAAAAAGGTGATGAATTATTAGAATCTGAAATGAAAAGTTTTGAAGGACGAGCAGAAAAGCTTAAAACCCAAAACGGATTTAATGGCATAAAATATTCCGATGAAGATGAACAAAATTTCATTACCTACTGGCTTTTAATTGTGAACGACAAAATGTTTATTTGTTCATTCACAATAAACATTACAGAAAAAGAAACTCAAAAAAGCAAACTAGAATTAGTCAAAGTCAATAAAATAATAGATTCATTACAGCCATAATAAAAAAATAGTAATCTTTGCGGGCACGGATTGCAAATCTGCGCTATCGAACTAAATGTCTTAATTCAAAACCAGCCCAATACAAATGAAAATTATTTACACTTTACTTTCGTTCTTTGTTTTACAAACTATTTTTTCGCAAGCTGCTATTAAATCTAAAAGTTATGGAACTTTAGAACTTAAAGAACTTGACTACGGCTTGGCAAAAGTCGAAGATGGCACAACGGAACAAGTTAACACCACTCCAACAGGCACTCATGGATGGCTAAAAGATTTTGTCATAATCAAAAATACGGATTCGATTAAGGCTGTAAAAAAAGCAAATTTTGGAGTGGTTTATATGGTAAAAGCCAAAGACACTGTTAATCTGGCGATCGACATTGAATGGATTTATCCAGAAAAAGTAACAAACAATAAAGGAGAAAAATTTAAAAGTATAAAATATACCACTCAAAGACCAACAAATATTCCTTCTGCTTCTTCATACAGCTTAGACGAACCTTATGAGTTAATTAAAGGAAAATGGGAAATGAACCTTTATATCGAAAATAAACGTGTCTACAGCAAGACATTTATTTTGTACTAACAGATTTTGATTCATTAATGTAAGGTATCTTACTTAACGAAATCTATCAAAATACCTAGATCACTAATTACCAATCATTTCATGAACTGGAAACGAACATTTAAAATACTCCTAACCCTATTTTTAATTTGGTTTATTGGTCACACCGTATTTATAACCGTTGATGGTTTGAGCGATAACGGAAAAAATGCAGATGTTGCGGTTATTCTTGGCAACAAAGTAAACGAAGACGGAACACTCTCAGAACGTCTTAAAAAGCGCTTAGAATGCGGACTCGGTTTATACCAAAATCACCGCATAAAAAAAATAATAGTAAGCGGCGGTTTAGGCAAAGAAGGCTTTTATGAAGGAAATAAAATGAGAGATTTTTTAGTGGCAAATAAAGTCCCTGATTCGTTAATTATTGTCGACAACTTCGGAAATAATACCCGCGCAACAGTAGATAATACAATGAAACTAAAAGATAGTCTGCACTTTAAAAGCATTATTGTCGTATCGCAATATTTTCATGTAACGAGAACAAAAATGTTATTTAAGAAACAAGGTTTTCAGAATGTGAGCAGTGTAAGTCCAAATTATTTTGAAATTAAAGATGTATATTCGATTATCAGAGAATTTGCAGGGTATTATACACAGTAATTTAAATAGCGCGGATTGGCAATCCATATTATCGAAACACAAAAATTATTAAACAGATATTATGGAAAAAATATACTTTAACTTTTTATTGCTTTTTATTCCCTTTTCTTGCTTTTGTCAGCAAAAACAAATTAATCCTTCGAACAAAAAGCTACAAAAATCATGTAGCTTTTTGTTTACATTTACCAGCAAAACAAACTTTGAAGGCATAGATTACAAATCCGGGCTATCGGAAATCCTATAATTAATAGTTAAATGAAACTAGAAGACCATCCATTTTTCAAAAAATATAGAGTTCTTAAATATATATTATTAGCTCATCTAGCATTTTCGCTTTTTATTTTTGTTTCACATTTAGTGCATGGCATTACAGACAGAGATATTTTAAGACCTTTTGAAATAACTTTTGAAAATTATAAAGCATTTCACGATCCTCAAAAATACCTCAAAAAAGAGTTTTTTGTGGTAGATACCGCTTTTATTGCCACAGAAACATCTTCGAGTCAGGGAAAATCTACTTTTAAAGATATTACAGTAATTAGAGGCAATCTATTGAATTCAACAAAGAAGCAAGAATTAATATATAGAGGATTCAATGGAAATTTCTTTAATGATAACAACATTTTTAACGAAAATATAAAAACCATTAAAGTGTGGAGAAACATTATTAATGATGAAGTTTTTTTAGGAAACGAACAGGAGTTTGAAAGGAAAAAAGATAGTGCTACTGGACTTATATACTTTTATTTTTCACTTATTCCACTTATTATAATTCTACTAATTTTAAAAAAGAAATCAGAAAAACAAGCCTGATGTATCCCCCGTGAGCTTGAGCGCCCCGCCCGCGCATGCAATGAAATATGACACAACAATAAAAAACAACTACCAGAGTTATCCTTTCGTTAGCGATAAAATCATTCCACATCCAAATAAGGATTTAAAACTTCGGCCAATTTATTCAGCCAATAAAAACTATTTTCCAGATTTGCTCTATTGTTTTGAAGGGTTTCATGTTCTCTCATGACTCCTAAAGAAACGATATAATTGAGCTGTCTTATTGCCTTTGCCATTACTTCCGGCTCAACAGATTTATTAAAAAAATCAATTAGTTTCTTTTCGGTTTCTTTTGAAAGAGTGTTTATGCTCATAATTCTAAATTTTGAAATATTAATTTCCTTTTTTCATGGCAACGAAATTATAAATAAGCGATTAGTTATATGTGATCGTATACGCCTGATTGTATACAACTGATGCCTTGTTTATGATTGACGAAAATCTTCATTTTTTTGTCATCCTGAGGAACGAAGGATCACACTAGAAATTCGACAAAGATTGGCATTCGCCGTTTTTCAAAAACCACAATTTTTGAATTGCTTTGTCGAAATACTTTGCGTAGTTTCTTGTGTGATCCTTCCTCCGTCAGGATGACAAATATTGTGTTGAGAATTTTTTTGCCGAGTTTCTTGTGTGGTCCTTCGTTCCTCAGGATGACAAATGTTTCGTTTTGAATTGCGTTTTGCGTTACTTTGCTGTAATTGTACTTTGTTCAGGATTGCAAAACCAAATAGCGGAGGCTTTCCTTACTTGCCTACAAAAATCATCAAAACAAAAAGCTTATATTGCATTGCATAAAACTTAAAAAATGAAAACGTACTTTGTAGACTCCTTTACGAATGAAAAATTTAAAGGAAATCCGGCTGCTGTCTGTTTACCCGACACAGAACTTGATAGTAAAACGATGCAAAGCATTGCAACAGAAATTGGCTTTTCTGAAACTGCTTTTATAAAACAAATCTCAGATAACGTTTACAGCATTCGTTTTTTTTCTCCAAAGACCGAAATTCCGTTATGCGGGCATGCTACACTGGCTTCGTCTAAAATCATTTTCAATACGACTTCATTTCAAACTATAAAATTCATCAACTGCAATAATGTTGAATTACGTATTGAAAAAGAAGGCGATAAAATCAAAATGCAATTTCCTGTTTACGAAACAGAAGAAATTGAAGTCCCTCAAAATATGCTGAAAGCACTTGGAATTGCTGAAATTGAAGATCAAAGATACAGCCCAAATAATAAAATCATTTTAATCGAAATTAAGAGTGCAGTTGAACTCGCTAATTTAAAACCAGATTTTACAGCATTGCTGAATTCGCACGCAGGAATTAGCGGAGTGCTTGTAACTGCTGTTTCAAACCATGAAAATTTCGATTTTCATTACCGTTATTTTTGGCCATGGGCCGGAACGAATGAAGATCCGGTAACAGGCGGTATTCAAACCTTTTTGACAAAATATTGGGCTAAAAAATTGAATAAAACAAAATTCAGAGCGTTTCAGTCTTCATTACGAACAGGAACAATGAGTACGGAACTTGTAGATGAAAAAGTTTTTATTTTAGGAGAAGCTGTAATTGTTTTGGAAGGGGAATTTGTTTTATAAATATTTTTGGTCTGAAAAACCATTTAAAAATAGAAAGACTTCTATGAACATCCAAAAACTAAAAATTCAACCTGACGAAACCATAAATATCGAACCAATAAAACCAAAACAGCATTTTGAAATTCTCGACGGTTTAAGAGGAATCGCTGCTTTAGCGATTGTTGTTTTTCATTTTATGGAAATCGTTTTTACGCCAGACAAAAATTTTATTGCTCATGGATTTTTAGCCGTTGACTTTTTCTTTTGCCTTTCTGGATTTGTCATTGCGTATGCGTATCACGACCGTATTGCCAAAATGAAACTTACCGATTTTTTTAATTTAAGATTAATCAGATTGCATCCTTTGGTTATTTTTGGCTCGGTTTTGGGTTTGCTGGCTTTTCTTTTTGATCCTTTTGGCGGACATGCTCAAACGTACGAAACTGGCAAAATACATTTGGTATTTTTGAGTTCTATTCTCTTGATTCCGTTTCCGGTAATGGCAGATCGTTATTTCAATTTGTTTGGCTTAAATGCGCCTGCTTGGTCTTTGTTTTGGGAATATGCTGCTAATATTCTATACGCAGTTTTTCTTTACAAATTAAGCCGTCGTTCCCTATTTTTATTAACTTTTTTTGCTGCAGTCGGAATTTGTTTTGTCAGCAATCGTGCGGGCGGTTCGTTATTGGGCGGTTGGAGCGGTGAAACCTTTTGGGATGGCGGAGCGCGAATTGCTTATTCTTTTTTAGCCGGAATGCTGCTTTACCGTTCTAATTGGATAATTAAATCTCAACTTGGGTTTATAGGCTTATCTGTTTTATTGCTCCTAGCCTTTTTACTTCCTTTTTCAAATTTGAATTGGCTGACAGAACCTGTAGTCGTTTTGCTCTATTTTCCATTATTAATTGCATTAGGAGCCGGAGCAAAATTAAGCAGCGGATTCAGAAAAATATGCGTCTTTTTCGGAAAAATATCATACCCGTTATACATGACGCATTATGCCGTCATGTGGATGTTTGCGAACTATTACGCAAAGTACAAACCAGATGCAAATCAACTGTTTTTTATTATAACTTTAGGCACAATTATCCTGCTTGGTTTTGCTTATTTAACCATGATTTTTTATGATATTCCAATTCGAAAATATTTAACAGAAAGAAAAAAGAAAGCTTAATTTTATAAATTCACGCTTAATCTTGTCATCCCAAGCAACGAGGGATGACATACAATGGGTATAATTAAAATCAATAAAAAACTGCTCTTTGTGGTAAAATCTACAACAACAATGAAAAACGACTTCCATTACAGATTCATCGTGCCAGAAAAACCACTGGCTGACTTTGTAGAAAACATTGGAATGTTTCAGAATCTGTCAGATAAACCTAAAGAAGTTGTATTAATGCCTGACGGAAGAATTGATTTGTTTTTTCTGCAATCTGAAACAGCAGCTTTTCATGTCACCTTAATCGGATTAGAAACAGTTCCAGAACAACGCGCTATTCCGCCACACACTATTGCCTTCAAAGTCAGTTTTAAACCTTTGGGAGTTGAATATATTTTACAGACTTCTATTGCCGACATAGTAAACAGCGCAAAAAATCTCTCAACAGATTTTTGGAATGTCAATGTCAATGATTTAAAAGATTTTGATGCCTTTCATCAAAAAATAATCTTAAAACTAAGCGAACTTTTACCAAGCAAAATCGACGAAAGAAAACGCCAGCTTTTTGATTTAATTTACGCTTCAAACGGCGAAATCAAAGTACAGGAGCTTTCTGAAAAAATAGCTTGGAGCAGTCGAGAAATCAACCGTTATTTCAATAAGAAATTCGGACTTTCATTAAATGCTTTTTGCAAAATTCTACGTTTCAAAGCGTCTTTAGAACATATTGCTCAAGGCCGACTTTTTCCAGAATTAAACTTCGCAGATCAAAATCATTTCATCAAGGAAATCAAAAAATTCTCTGGCGTTGTACCGAGCGAACTGCTAAAAAATAAGGATGACCGATTTATACTATTATCCGTTCTAAAAGAGCAATAATTTTGTCCCGATCCAAAGCTAAAAAGCTGACCGGATAAAATTAAATCTAAAAAAAACGGAATGTTACTAGAAAATAAACAAGTTGCCATTGTAGGCGGCGGTCCCGGCGGACTTACACTAGCCCGACTTTTACAATTACAAAACGTAAATGTAAAAGTATACGAAAGAGATTTGGATAAAAACGCAAGAGTACAAGGTTCGCCATTAGATTTGCATGACGAATCAGGTTTGGCAGCGATTCGCAAAGCCAATTTATTTAATGAATTTAAAAACAACTTTATGCCGGGTGCTGATAAAACCTTGATTTTAGACGAACAGGCAAAAATATTTTACAGCGACCACGAAACAAATCTTGAAGAAGATTTTGACAATGAATATTTTCGTCCTGAAATTGACCGCGGTGTATTGCGAAAAATTTTACTGGAATCCTTAAAACCCGAAACGATCATCTGGGACAGTCATTTTATTTCGATGGAAAAACAAAATGGAGGCTGGTTATTGCATTTCAAAAACGGCTCATCAGTTTATGCAGATATTGTCATTGGTTCTGACGGTGCCAATTCGAAAATTCGTCCCTACATTACTGATATCAAACCATTTTATTCAGGCATAACAATGCTGGAAGGCAATATTTATGAATCTAAAAAAGCGGCACCGCATATCGATTCGCTGCTAAATGGCGGAAAAATAATGGCTTTTGGAAATGAGAAAAATATCTTGTTGGGACAAAAAGGAGACGGCGCTTTGGGCTTCTACGCCAGCTTTAAAGCCGATGAAAATTGGGCGCAGAACAGCGGTTTAGATTTTTCTGACAAATCTCAAATAGTAGAATGGTTTAAAAAAGTATATCCAGAATGGAGCAGTAGTTGGTATGAACTTTTCGAAAATGTTTCTGCAGCGTATATTCCGCGTCCTATTTATTGCATGCCTTTAGATCAAAACTGGGAAACGCTTTCTAATACAACTATAATTGGAGATGCTGCACACGTTATGCCTCCTTTTGCCGGCGAAGGTGCTAATATGGCGATGCTGGATGCTTTAGAACTGAGTGAATGTCTGACTTCTAATACCTATAATACAATTCAGGAAGCCATTTGTAATTATGAAAATAATATGCGTGAAAGAGCTTCAAAAGCAGCACAGGAATCACTTGAAAATGGTGAGAAAATGCATTCTAAAGATGCATTAGAAACAATGTTGGCGTTTTTTAGCAGAGAATAAATAATAAAAGAAAAACTTTGCGCTTTTGCGAGATTATTTTTGCTTTAATCACAATGCACAATTTTCTCGCAAAGTCGCCAAGACGCTAAGTTTAAAATTAATAAGGAAAAACTTTGCGCTTTTGCATGAGCCCAAATAAACCTTTGTCCCTTTGTCCCTAAAAACCTTTGTCCCTTTTCTTATAAAAAATTCCTAATTTCGCCTTTAAATCAAAATAAGAAATGAAGGTCTGTATTGCCGAAAAACCAAGTGTAGCACGTGAAATCGCATCCGTTTTGGGTGCCAATACCAAACACGATGGCTATTACGAAGGAAACGGTTATGCCGTAACATATACTTTTGGACATTTATGTACCCTGAAAGAACCGAACGATTACAAACCACATTGGAAAAGCTGGGATTTAAATAATCTGCCTATGCTTCCTGAAAAGTTTGAGACAAAAGTGGTTCAAAATTCAGGAATTCAAAAGCAATTTAAAATTGTAAAAAGCCTATTCGACAAAGCCGAAGTCGTTATAAACTGCGGGGATGCCGGACAAGAAGGAGAATTGATTCAGCGTTGGGTGATGAATGAGGCGAATTATAAGGGCGAAGTACAGCGCTTATGGATTTCATCTCTAACTACCGAAGCCATAAAGGAAGGTTTTGAAAACTTAAAACCATCGACTAATTACGATAATCTCTTTTACGCCGGATTTTCGAGAGCGATTGGCGACTGGCTATTGGGCATGAATGCCACACGTTTGTATACCGTAAAACACGGCGGTTACAAACAAGTATTGTCTATCGGACGCGTGCAGACCCCAACATTAGCAATGGTTGTGGACCGTTTTAAAGAAATTGAAAATTTTAAGCCCCAACCCTATTGGGAATTACAGACTTTATATAGAGAAACACTTTTTAGTTATGAAGAAGGCCGTTTTTTAAATAAAGAAGATGGAGAAGTTTTAGCGAACAAAGTCAAAGAAAGCGATTTCGAAATTGTTTCAATTGATAAAAAAAACGGAAACGAATTTGCGCCAAAACTTTTTGATTTAACTGGCCTGCAAGTATATTGCAATACAAAATTTGGATTTTCGGCAGATGAAACGCTTAAAATTGCGCAATCGCTGTACGAGCAAAAAGTGGTAACGTATCCTAGAGTTGATACGACTTTTTTGCCAAATGATATTTATCCGAAAGTACCTGGAATTTTGCAAAAACTGACGAAGTATGCAGCTTTGACGCAGCCCGTTTTAGAAAAGAAGATTAAAAAATCACCAAAAATTTTTAACGATAAAAAAGTTACGGATCACCACGCTATTATTCCAACCGGAATCGAAAGCAATTTACCGTACAATCAGCAACAGGTTTATGATATTATTGTAAAACGTTTTATTGCCGTTTTTTATGACGATTGTTTGGTTGCAAATACAACAGTAATTGGAAAAGCTGACGATGTAATGTTTAAAGCAACGGGAAAAGAAATTCTAAAAAAAGGATTTCGAGTTGTATTTGAAGATCCAAATGCCAAAGAAAAAGAAGCTGATTTATTGCCAAGTTTTGTTGTTGGAGAAAAAGGTCCGCATGAACCTTCATTCTTAGAAAAAGAAACCAAACCACCAAATCAGTTTACAGAGGCAACTCTGCTACGCGCCATGGAAACCGCGGGAAAACAAGTAGACGATGAAGACTTGCGCGAATTGATGAAAGAAAACGGAATTGGACGTCCATCAACACGCGCGAATATTATCGAAACGCTTTTTAAACGCCAATATATTGTTCGAAATAAAAAGCAGGTTTTGCCAACTCCAACGGGAATTCAGCTGATTGATACGATTCAGAATGAACTGATCAAATCGGCAGAACTTACAGGTTCCTGGGAAAAACAGCTAAAAGATATTGAAAAAGGTACTTTTACAGCCGGTGCGTTCATAAAAAACATGAAACGCATGGTAGAAGCTTTGGTAACAGAAGTTAGAAGTGAAACCCGACACGCCAATATTTCGCACGCTGCAACGATTCAAAAGCCAATCGTAAAAGCGGAGAAAAAGAAAGCTGCCGGAATTTTGGCAGAAACGTGTCCGAAATGTAAAAAAGGAAATCTGATAAAAGGAAAATCGGCTTTTGGATGCAGTGAATATAAAGCCGGTTGCGACTTTGTACTCCCGTATGTTTTTGCCGATAAAAAAATTACAGAAAGTCAATATTTAAGATTGGTTCAAAAAGGATCAACAGTAAACATAAAAGGTTTTAAAACCGATTCTGGAACTGTTGAAGGTTTAATTCGTTTTGAAGAAAATTATAAACTCAAATTAGAACCAAAGAAAACCGCAGTAAAACCAGCTCCGGCCACAACATCAGATTCTTTAACTTGCCCTAAGTGCAAAAAAGGAACTGTTATGAAAGGAAAAACTGCTTATGGTTGTGGCGATTATAAATTAGGCTGTGATTTTAAAGTCACTTTTGATGATGTCAGGGCAAAACTTAAAGATCAAAAACCAACTAAAGAACTGGTGTATTCTATTTTACAGGAAAGCGTTTAATTTTTTGGTTTAAGAATCAATGTGATTTTTTTTCACGCAGATTTAAAAAGATTTAAGCAGATTTACGCTGATTATAATCAAAATTAAAATCTGTCTAAATCAGCAGCATGTGGTGGGAAAAATAAAAAATTAGCGTAATTACTGGCTAACTTTTTTTTCATACTTTAGTACTTCAGTTTAACATCAAAAAACCAAAAATATGTTTCAGAAAATAACTCTTTTAGCACTTGTATTGGCATTTGTTTCTTGTCAAAAAAAGGAATCTACAGAAAAAGATAAAATCAAAATAGCCGACTGGCTAATCGGAAATTGGGAAAATAAGTCAGATGATGGCGTACTTACCGAAAACTGGGAAAAAGTAAACGACAGTACTTTTAGTGCGACTTCGTATTTTATAAAATCAAAAGACACTTTGCATTTCGAAAAAATAACTTTGTCTCAGCACGGCGAAATGCTAATGTACAGCGCAACTGTAAACGGACAAAACAATGACAAAGCAATCGATTTTCCATCTACTACAGAAACCGCAAACAAATTGGTTTTTGAAAATCCGTCACACGATTATCCTCAAAAAATAACGTATACAAAAGGGGCAAATAATACTCTAACAGCTGAAGTGTCTGGGAATTTGCAAGGAAAAGTGACTAAGGAGAAGTTTGTTATGACGAAGAAGTAGATTATAGTATCTTAGCTTCTTAACAAGTTCAAAAAAATCACTCATTCTCCCCGATCTTATTCACCATAAAAATCATCAGAATTCCTAAAATTGCCATAATTAAGAATGCCCATTTCATACTTAAATATTCAGAAATAAAACCAACCATTGGCGGCACCAATAAAAATCCTAAATAACCAATAGTTGATATCGATGTTAACGCAGAACCACTGCTTAATTTTGAAGATCTTCCTGCAATACTAAACACTAGTGGAACCACGCAGGAAACCCCAAAACCAATTAAAACGTAACCAAAAATCGTTGGATAAGCATACGGCAGGATAAAACAAATGCCAAAACCAACAGTAATTAATATGCCGCTGTAAAGAAGAATTTTTTTAGTTCCAAATTTCATTACACCATAATCTCCAACCAGACGTCCTAAGGTTACAGCCGTTGCAAAAAATACAAATGCAGCACTAGTTAACTTTGGCGAAGCATGCAGTATATTTTTAAAATAAATACCGCTCCAATCGTACATTGTATTTTCGCAAGCCATAGAAACAAAGCAAATCAGGGCAAATTTGATCAAGTTTTTTTCGGGCATCGAAAAGAATTTCTTTTTAACTGGTGTTGGTTCATTATGAATACTTAATGGATAAAAACAAGCTGTAAGCGCCATCATAAAAACACTTACTCCCAATAAATGATGAGATGGTGCAATACGTTGTGTCACCATTACATACCCTAAACCTGCTCCTGAGAAAACAGCAATACTCCAAACCGCATGAAAACGGGTTATAATAGATTTTGAATATAATTTTTGAACCTCGAGCGATTGTGCATTAATCGATAAATTGAAAATATTTCGAGAAGCTCCAAAGATTAAAAGTACAATTACAAGCTGCCATACAAAAGCAACTAAACCAGGCAACGATAGAACAATATTAAACATAATAGCACCCAACAGCATAATATAACGACTGCTGTACTTATTTAATAATCTTCCTGTAAAAGGCATTGTCAACATCAAGCCAATTGGAAATGCGAATAAAACAGCTCCAAATTCGGCTTCAGACAAATGCAATTGTGCTTGTATGTGCGGAATTCTCGAAACCCATGAAGAATATCCGAATCCGGACAGGAAAAAAAACACAGTATTTGCTATTCGGAAACCTCTTGGTGTATTTTGAATTCTTTTAAAGAAAGGTAAAATCATGAAGCCAATTTTTCAGATTGCAAATTTATGGTTTTTAAACCCAATTTTTAGCCTTTTAATTTTTTGTCTCATTTAATCAGAAACAGATTTTCAAGCAAATAGATAAATATCAGCACTTTATGCAAGAAGACTTTTATTAGAAACTTTCAGCCCAGTTTTAATTCAGAAAAATTAATTTCGCATTAAATGCGTTTCTCAAAGAAATATTGGTTTTTTATTTTTAATTATTCTAAATAAGGCTTAAGTTTGCAAAAACAATCTCAATTTATTCAACTTAAACTTCATATTATGAAATCTAAAACTTTAAAAAAACTAGCATTTTTACTTTTAATGTTAGTTGCAACTCCACAACTATTTGCTCACGCCCTCTGGATAGAAACTAAAGCAACAGGAACAAAAGGAAAAGCACAGGAAATTTCAGTTTATTTTGGAGAATTTTCAGAGAATGATATTACGAAAGCGGACAAATGGTTTTCAGATTTAAAAGATTTTTCTTTGGTCGTAATCACTCCATCAAAAAAAGAAATCAAACTTACAGCAAAGTCTTTAGAGAATAAATACCAATCTTTTTTTACACCAGATGAAGATGGTGTTTATACAATAATTATGCATCACAAAGTAAAAGATGTTTACGGAACTATGGTTTTAGATTATAATTCTAGTGCTACCGTTACAGTTGGCAATGCGGCAAAAGGAAATGAAGCTGTAGCTAACTCAAACATTATTAGTTTATTTTCTAAAGATGTTTTAGCGGCGAAACAAAATACAAAAATTAGTGTAAATGCCTTGTATGATGGCAAAATCGCTAAAGAGCAAAAAATGAAAGTAATTGCTCCAAACGGATGGGAAAAAGAATTATGGAGTAACGAGAATGGGGAGGTTTCATTTACGCCAATCTGGCCCGGAAATTATATGGTTGAATTCGCGTATACAGAGAAATCATCTGGAGAACACAATGGCAAAAAATATGATGAAATCTGGAAAATGGCTACCTACCTGATTTCAGTAAAATAGTAATACCCTTTATTTAATACAATTGTTTAGTTAAAAAAAACCTTGTTCTTGAGCAAGGTTTTTTTATGGCAAAAGTTTAAAATTTAACATTCCTAGATTAAAAAAAACAAACAATAACGATATTTTTCTTACTAATTAAAAAATCAAAAAACTATTAATCAAACTGTTACATTATCAATAATAATTAATCTAAATAAACTTTGTTAAAAAGAATACAGCTATTTATCTTTGCGCCATTATTTTTAATTATTCTTAATAAACGATATGAAATACATTTTACTCATCTCAGTAGCACTTTTAAGTTTTACTTCATACAGTCAGGAATATTCAAGTACAGATAACGGAATTTCTATAAATGATACCGTAAAAAATAAAAAAGGAGAAACTCTTAACGAAGTTTTAATTACAGCGAATAAGCCTAAAAAACCAATTGAAGCCGCACGTTCAGGAATAAAAGTGATGGACTTGCCACAAAGCGTTCAAATAATTGGAAGCGAAGTAATAGAACAGCAACAAGCCATCAGATTAAGTGAAGTTGTAAAGAACTTAAACGGTGTTTATGTAGGATCTGCTCGTGGTGGTGCGCAGGAATCCTTCTTTTCGAGAGGATATGATATGTCGGCAAACAATATGTTTAAAAATGGTTTTCGTTATAACGCGGGTTCAATACCAGAAGTTTCATCTTTAGAAAAAGTTGAATTCTTAAAAGGAGGTTCAGCTTTACTATACGGAAATGTGGCACCGGGCGGCATTATGAATTTGGTTACCAAAACACCAAAATTTACAAGCGGTGGAGAAATCTCTATGCAAATGGGAAGCTACAATTATTACAAACCTTCTATTGACTTTTACGGACCTTTAAATAAATCGATAGCATATCGATTTACAGGATCTTATGAAAACTCAGAAAGCTTTAGGGATTTCGTGAAAAACGAACGTATTTACATCAACCCTTCGTTTCTTTTTCATATCTCAGATAAAACTCAAATTACATTACAAGGAGATTATTTAAGCGCAGACTGGACGCCGGATTTTGGTACGGGAATCTATGGAAAAACAATTTTAGACTTGCCTCGCAACGAATTCTTCGGAGCGCTTTGGTCGACAGCAAACACTAAATCTTCTAGTGCGTCTTTATTGTTTAATCACGATTTTAATAAAAACTGGAAATTAAATTTCAACTCTTCTTATCAATCTTACAGAAGAACACAAACCTCTACAGCGCAATTAAGTACAATTGAAGCCAATGGAAACTGGAAACGCGGTTTAACAAAATCTGATGGTGCCGAACAAATTTTTGGTGACCAGTTAAGTTTGCAGGGAACTTTCAATACAGGAAGCATCAAACATCAAATTTTTACCGGAGCTGATTACGAAAATTCGATGGCTCCTAGTTATACGTATGGTTTTTATGCAACACCAACTGGTACAACTGCCATTACGACCGAAGCTACAGCAATAAATCTTTATACTTACGATTACAGTACACAAAGTCGTGTTATACCTTACCCAACAAGAGCAACGCAATTGGCTACTACCAATACACAACGTTTTGGCGCTTATGCTCAGGATTTAATTTCGGTTACAAAACATATTAAAGTTTTAGCCGGATTGCGTTGGTCATGGCAGGAAAGTTACGTTACAACTTCTAAAGAAGTAGTTACAAAAGGTGTTATTACAACTCCGCTTGAAAATGCTCAAGCCGTAGAAGGAGCTAAAACCGTAAACAAAGCTTTTTCTCCTAAAGCAGGATTGGTTGTACAGCCAACTAAAGATTTATCATTGTTTGCAAGTTACTCCAACTCTTTTACCCCAAATACGGGAACTACAGCAGATTTAAAACCTTTAGATCCTTCGATTATTGATCAATATGAAGTGGGTATTAAAAAAGATTTCTGGAAAGGTTTGTTGAGTACAAACGTAACTGTTTATCAAATAACGAATAACAATTTAGCGCAGACTGCACAATTTTTAGCAGATGGAGTTACGCAAAATGCTAATACTGCTATAAAGGAATTGGTAGGAGCTACAAAAGGAAAAGGGGTCGAAATAGACATTACGGCTACACCTGTTGAAGGATTGAATATTATGGCCGGTTATAGTTTTAATGAAACTAAAGTATCTAAATCATCCGGAACAAACGGAAGTCTTGTTGTTGGAGATGTATTGGCAAGAACTCCAAAAAACACTGCCAACTTAAGCTTTTTCTATAAATTACAAAACGGATTCTTTAAAGGGGTAACTTTTGGAGCTATCGGAAATTATGTTGGAGATCGTACAGGAGGTTGGAATGATGATTATTTATGGACTGCTGTTGTGCCTGCAACCAATCCGCCAACTTATACGGTAACTATTAGAGATCGCGATATTCCGTTGGAAGGTTATGTTACCGTAGATGCTTCTCTTGGGTATGAATGGAAAAAATTCTCAATCTTATGCAGATTATCAAACATTACAAATGAGCTGAATTATACCGTTCACGAAAATTATAGCGTGAATCCAATTGCGCCTCGTCAAGTCATGACAAGTTTGAGATATAAATTTTAAAATTTGAATTATATTTTTTTTTATTCCAAAGCTTTCTGCATTTCATTTTTGAAAAATAAAAGGAGTTTTGGTTTTAAATTCAAAAACCTCATTTAGCAATAGATGAGGTTTTTTGTTTTGATAAAAGAAAGTACTCTAATTATATTTACTTTTGTGACACCATTTCAATTCTAACAAAAACAAAATTCTACCTATGTCAGATTCCACAAAAAACCAATTAAAAAAAAGCCTCGGATTAAGTTTTAATATTGCAGTATTGATTGGAGGAACAATTGGAGTTGGAATTCTAAGAACACCCGGAAGTATTGCTGGTCTTCTAGAAAATTATTGGCTTATCATTGCTTCGTGGCTTTTTGGAGGTTTGTATATTTTAATTGGTGCTAATTCTTATGCTGAATTGGCTACAATGTTGCCAAAAGCGGGAGGATCATATAATTATATTAAAAGAGCTTTTGGAGATTATGCAGGATTTTTGTCAGGTTGGTTTGATTATATCACAAATGTGATTCCGCCAGCTTTTTATTGCATTGTAATCAGCGAATATTTAATTATTCTGTTTCCAGATCTGAGAAACTACTCTACTGTAATGGCCATTTCATTATTAATTGCTTTTTTATTGCTGCATTTGAGCGGTGTAAAAAACGGAAGTGCTTTTCAGCAGATTACCAGTTTTATTAAAGTAATCTGTTTTGTTTGTTTAGTTGTGGCGTGCTTTATTTATTCTGGAGTAAAATTAGCACCAATTCAAACCGATAATTCATTATTTCAAATCGGATTAGTATTTGGATTTTTCAAATCATTGCAGCTTATCATCGGAACTTATAATGGCTGGAACAGCGTTTGCTTTTTTGCAGAAGAAAATGATGATCCTAGCAAAAATATTCCAAAATCATTATTTAGCGGTGTGTTGCTTGTCATAGCGATTTATGTTTTGGTAAATGTTGCTTTCTTTTACGTGCTTCCAATTGAAACTGTCGCAAAATCGAGCTTGGCCGCTGCCGATGTTGCTAAAATTCTTTTTGGAGAAAAAGGCGCCATAATTGTAACGGTAATTTCTATTTTCTCTTTAATTAGTATTCTGAATGCTTTTATGATGATTCCGCCAAGAATTTTATACGGATTAAGCCGTGACGGATTTTTTATAGAAAAAGGAACAACAGTCAATAAAGGTGGAACTCCTATTGTATCGCTGTTAGTTTCAGCTTTTATCAGCTTATTATTAATAATCTGTATTGGTTCTTTTGAAGTCTTATTTTCATTTGCCGCTTTTATCTCTATTATTGTTTGGGGATTAGCGTATGCTTCGCTTTTAAAACTTAGAAAATCAGAACCTGAATTGGCAAGACCTTACCGCTCAGCCTGGTATCCGTGGACAACGATAATTGCTATTGTCGCTTCTATTGCTTTATTGATGGGATTTATTTACAGTGATCCTACCAGTTTTATTGTTATTATTGGAATTACGATTGTATCTTATCCTTTATTTTTGGTTTTGAAGAAGAAGAATAAAAGATAATTGTGTCATTTCCAGAAACTAGTAATAACACGCGAATTCAAGAAGGAGTGTCACCAATCTTTGTAGAGTTACTAGTGTGATTCCTCGTTCCTCGGAATGAAAAAACAAAAAAAGCTGTCCATTGGACAGCTTTTATAATAATAAAAATGTAAATCTAATTCTTACTTCAAACCAGCAATACTCTGCTCAATTGTAGCAATTTTTGCTAAAGCATCTGCTTCTTTTTGTTTTTCGTTTGCTAAAACTTTCTCTGGCGCTCCGGCAACAAATTTTTCGTTTGATAATTTTGCCTGAACCGATTTTAAGAAACCTTGCGTGTAAACCAACTCTGCAGTTAGTTTTGCAATTTCTGCTTCAACATCAATATTTCCTGTAATCGGAATGAAATATTCGTTTGACTTTACGCGGAAAGATAATGCGCCATCAACTTTTGCAGAAACATATTCGAAAGCAGAAACATTTCCTAATTTCGTTACGATTGTATCAAAATAAGTTGAAATGTTCTCGCTGTTAATTGCTTTTAATTCGATAGCATCTTTAAACGGAATATTTTTATCTTTTCTGATCGTTCTGATTCCGGAAATTACTTCAATTGTATTTTCAAAATCAGAAATTAAGCTCGCGTTAAAAGGTTTTAATTCTGGCCAAGTTGAAACTATTAAAGCTTCTTCTGCAGTCCTGTCAGCAATTAAATGCCAGATTTCCTCCGTTAAGAAAGGCATAAATGGGTGAAGCAATTTCAAGTTGCTTTCTAACATTTCGATTGCTTTATCAAACGTTGCTTTATCAATTGGCTGTTGATACGCCGGTTTGATCATCTCTAAAAACCAAGAACAGAAATCATCCCAAACCAATTTATAAATTGCCATAAGAGAATCTGAAATTCTGTATTTCTCAAAATTATCCTCAATATCAACTAAAGTCTGTTGTAACTTCGCTTCATACCACTCGATTGCTACTTTTGATGATTCAGGCTGTGCGATAGTTTCAGAAACTTCCCATCCTTTAATCAATTTGAAGGCATTCCATATTTTATTAGAGAACGCTTTTCCTTGGTTACATAATTCTTCATCAAACATAATGTCGTTTCCTGCAGAAGCGCTTAAAAGCAATCCTACACGAACACCGTCAGCTCCGAATTTATCGATCAAGTCTAAAGGATCAGGAGAATTTCCTAATGATTTAGACATTTTACGACGTTGTTTATCACGTACTAAACCAGTCAAATAAACATTTGTAAATGGTTTTTCGCCTGCATATTCATAACCTGCAATGATCATTCTGGCAACCCAGAAAAATAAAATATCCGGACCTGTAACCAAGTCATTTGTTGGATAGTAATATTTAAAGTCTTCACTTTCCGGATCCATTATGCCACCGAAAACTGACATTGGCCACAACCAAGAGGAGAACCAAGTATCTAAGGCATCAACATCTTGTTTTAAGTCAGATGTTGTAATTGAGTTGTTAGATGTTTTTTCTTTTGCTAAAGCTAAAGCATCGTCGATATTTTCAGCCACTACAAAATCTTCTTTTCCGTCTCCGTAATAATAAGCCGGGATTTGTTGTCCCCACCATAACTGACGAGAAATGTTCCAATCACGAATATTGTTTAACCAGTGCGCATAAGTGTTTTCAAAACGT
Organism: Flavobacterium sp. JLP; assembly: GCF_015350755.1. Classification (NCBI taxonomy): domain Bacteria; kingdom Pseudomonadati; phylum Bacteroidota; class Flavobacteriia; order Flavobacteriales; family Flavobacteriaceae; genus Flavobacterium; species Flavobacterium sp. JLP. The sequence continues at coordinate 1,019,690 of NZ_JADKPS010000001.1, forward strand.
TTTGGATGTAATTTAATATCTCCTGTTTCTAAAACAGACTTAATTGCCGGTTTTACCAATTCTTCCATTTTCAAGAACCATTGATCCGATAATCTTGGTTCGATTACGGCTTTTGTTCTTTCAGAAGTTCCTACTTTATTTAAATGGATTTCGGTCTTTGCCAAAGCTCCAATTTCTTCTAATTCTTTTGCAATTTCAGTACGAACTACGAAACGATCTTTTCCTTGATAATGCAATCCGAAACTATTTAAAGTTGCATCTTCATTAAAAATATCAACGATTTCAAGATTGTGCTTCTCTCCTAACGTTTTATCGTTCATATCGTGCGCCGGAGTTACTTTCAAACATCCGGTTCCGAATTCTACATCAACATATTCATCTTCGATAATCGGAATTACTCTTCCACAAATTGGAACGATTGCTTTTTTACCTTTTAAATGTGTAAAACGCTCATCGTTCGGGTTGATGCAAATTGCAGTATCTCCGAAGATAGTCTCTGGACGTGTTGTTGCAATCGTTAAGAAATCTTCTGAACCTTCAATTTTATATTTTAAGAAAAATAATTTTCCTTGTTGTTCTTCGTAAATAACTTCTTCGTCTGACAAAGTTGTTTTAGCTTCTGGATCCCAGTTAACCATGCGATAACCTCTATAAATTAATCCTTTGTTGTATAAATCAACAAACGATTTAATTACAGATGCCGACATATCTGGATCCATTGTAAATTTGGTTCTTTCCCAGTCGCACGACGCTCCAAGCTTTTTAAGCTGATCTAAAATTACACCACCATATTTATCTGTCCATTCCCAAGCGTGCGCCAAAAATTCTTCACGCGTTAAATCATTTTTATTGATTCCTTCTGCTTTTAATTTTGCTACAACTTTTGCTTCAGTTGCAATAGAGGCGTGATCCGTTCCCGGAACCCAGCAAGCATTGAAACCTTTAAGACGTGCACGGCGAATTAAAACATCCTGAATTGTATTGTTCAGCATATGTCCCATGTGCAATACTCCAGTGACATTCGGCGGTGGAATTACAATAGTATAAGGTGTTCTATGATCTGGCTCAGAATGAAAATAGTTATTTTTCATCCAGTAATCATACCATTTATTCTCGATCGTCTTAGCGTCAAATTGTGCTGGAATTGTCATTTTATAGTGGATATGTTTAATCGTTAATTTGTTGATTTGTTAATATCTGATTTGTTTATCAGTTCTTTATTAATCGTTATTTTGCGAATTAATAAAAAGACAAACAGTCAAACAAAATAAACCAAGAAAAAACTTTGGTTCAATTTTTGTAATTATAATTGACAGCAAAAGTAAATAATTAAAGACACTATAAAAAGCGATTTAATAATTTGTGTGTTAATTAAAAGAATGTATATTTACTTACAACTTAAAAACAATTTCAAAATGAAAAATGTTGCCTCTTTTATTGCTATCGTATTGTTTAGTGCAATAGGTTATGCACAAAACGGCCCAAAAATTGAATTTGCAGCCCAAGATAATACTATTGATTATGGAAAAATTTCTAAGAGTGACAACGGAGTTCGCTCCTTTGAATTTACTAATACCGGAGATGCGCCTTTGCTTATCATTGGTGCAGAATCGACAGTAAGTTCTATTATTGTTACAAAGCCTGCGACAGCTGTAATGCCAGGAAAAAAAGGAAAAATTGATGTTAAGTATAATATGGTTTCTGGTCCTATTCGCAAAACAATAACAGTTGAAACTAACGCTGTCAATTATCCTGACGGAAGAGTAGCCTTAAAAATTAAAGGTGAAGTTTTATAAAAAAATTAAAGTTTAAAATAGCAAAAGCCGTTTCTTGAATAAGAAACGGCTTTTTTTGTTTTTCTCTTATCCGTTTTTATTTTTCAACGCAATCAACAGTTTCAAATTTATATTTTACGCGGTCAAAATCGATAGGCTTATCTTTAACCAAATAAGTTACTCCCATAGTAGTCTGCATTGTTCCGTTTCCTAAAATAAGCAGCTTGTCTTTTTTAAGAAATGCCATTGGGTTCTTGAAGGTTTTATTTTTATTAGTTACTTCAATAAAAGTATAATCTACAAATAAGGTATCACCATGAAATTCTCCACTGATTTCACCAGTTTTCTCCGTTGCTGCAGCTGCTTTCATTACCATGTTTCCACTTATTTTACCGCTTTTTAAAGTATTCAATTTTAAATCAATAGTATCTTTTTCATAAACGGCTTTGTAACATTGGGTACTTACAACCTTTTCAGCATCGGCAGGAACAGCATCAACTTTTTGGCTTTGCTCTTTTTTACAGCTTTGAAATCCTATGCAAGCTAAAAGCAAACAAGGTATTACTAGATTTTTCATAATTTATTATTTTAAGTAGATTGTTATCTTATAAAATTAAATAAAAAAGAAGCCAAAAAAAAGGCTTCTTAATTAAAATCGTATTTTTTAATTCATTATAAATTTTTAATTACAAATTCACTTCTTCTGTTCAATTCGTGGTCTTCTTCAGAACAAGCATCATCTGTTTTGCATTTCACAATTGGCACTGATTCTCCATAACCTTTAGCAACAACTCTTTTTGCATTTATACCTGACTCTATGATAAATTCTCTGGTTGAGTTGGCTCTTTTTTGAGATAGATTTTCATTAAACTTAGCATTTCCACGTGAATCTGTGTGTGAGCCAATTTCAATAATCATATCAGGATATTTATTCATCAAAGCTACTACTCTTCCTAAAACCACCTTAGATTCTTTACGAATGTACCACATGTTGTAATCAAAATAAATAGGATCTGTTTTAATTATCAGCCTGTCTTTATTATCTTTTACTACATCTTTTTCCTGTGCAATAATTTGTTTTACTTTCTCTTTTTTCTTGGCTTCTGCCGCAACGATTTCATCTGCTTTTGCTTTTTTAGTTGCTTCATTTAAAGCAATAATAGCCAATGCATCTTTTTTCTTCTTTTCTTCTTCTAGAATAATTTCTTGTTTTCTTTTATTCTCAGCAATTTCTTTTTCTTCTAATTTTATTGCTTCTAAAGATTTCAATACTAAAGAACCGTCATTCGTTACATTTCTAACTTTTCCTATTACTAAAGATTTAGATTCGTTGGTATATTTTTCTTTAAAAGCTACAACGCTATACGAACTTTCGCAGGCAACTGTAAAACTGAATTTTCCATCTGCCGAAGTTGTAATAGTATTTAAAGTATTTTTGTTTGCATCTTGTAAAATTACCGTCGCATTTTCTAGAACTAAATTAGTATCAACGTCTGAAATTGTACCAGCAATAAACTGTTTGCAGTCTTCTACAATTAAATCTTTAATTTCTTTAAATTGATAAATATCGTCTTTTCCCTTTCCTCCTTCTCTATTTGAAGCAAAATAGCCTTCTTTTGTATTTGAATCAATATTAAATGAAAAATCATCTAAATTAGAGTTTAGTGGTAAACCAATATTTACCGGTTCAGAATACTCATTTCCTTTTATATCAGAAACAAAAACATCAAGTGATCCGTACCCTAAATGTCCATCTGAAGAAAAATATAGCTTGTTGTCATTTGAAACAAACGGAAACTGTTCTCTTTTTTCTGTATTAACAATTGGCCCTAAATTTCGAGGCGTATCATATGCTCCTTTATTAATATTTACCGAATAAATATCAAAAGAACCTATTGTTCCTGGCATATCAGAAGCAAAATACAATACTTTTTCATCAGCACTTAAAGCTGGGTGTTCTACAGAATAATTTGGACTGTTGAATGGAAGCGAAACAATATTTTTCCATTTTCCTTCAACCAACTCCGCTTTAAAAATTTGAAGATTTGAAACTTTTTGATCATTTCTTTTCTTCGTTCCGTTTTTAGAATTATTACGCGTAAAATAAACGGTCTTGCCATCTTTTGTAAAAACAGCGTTTGCTTCGTGCATTCCTGTTTTTAATTCATCAGCAAAATAACTAACGAGTACATCTGGAGTATTTATACTTTCAAGTGGAACTGAGACTAAATTCAAATATGTTTCATTATCCCATTTGTATTTTTTATCAAACAATCCTGGTTTTAGCTTTACGCCAGCAAATACTAAATTGCCGTTAAACTTTACAGCTCCAAATTCAGAATTTGGTGTATTTATAGCCAGATTTTTAATCTCAAATCGATTTCCAATAGCCGAAACATTTTCGAGCTCTTTCAGTTCATTTCTAAAATAAATAGAGTCTTTGCTCGTAGTTGATTTTGCATAATACTCTTTTAAGACTGCATTTGCATCAGCATAACTATTGCTTGCTTTTAAAGTTTGAGCATATCTAAAATAGTATTCTCTATCTAAATTTTGATTATAATTCTGAACTAAAAGACGATAATAACGCTGCGCCTTAATCAAATCATTTGTGTAATAATAAGAATCCGCCAAGTTTTTTATTACTTCTTGAGATGGACTTTCGTCAGCTAATTTTTGATATAAAAGAATAGCCTCACTGTAATATGTTTTATCAAAAAATCGCTTCGCTCTTGTTACCTCTTTGCTTTGGGCGTTTATAAACTGTATTGAAAATACGAATATAATAACTAGTAGTTTTTTCATATTTTTCATTTTAAAAGAATCTAGGTGATTTATCATATCCTTTTCCTAATAAATCTAAATCAAAAAGAAGCATAATTTCATGCGTTCCAGAATTAAACTGACCTAAGTTTGAAAGTGTATAATCGTATGCATAACCAACTCTCAAAGAAGGCGTAACATTGATATTTGCTAAAGCACTTATACCATCATTAATTCGATACGCTGCACCTAACTCAAATTTTTCATTGTATAAAACATTAGCCGTAATATCTACAGAAACCGGAGCACCTTTGACAAATTTTGCCATAGAAGCAGGTTTGAATTTCCACATATCATTAAGCTGAAAAACATATCCGGCGGTTAAGTAAGTATGAATTTCTTCAGATCCGTAAGCGTTTATTCCTGATTTTTCTTCAATTTGTTTTGATTTTAACAAATTGGGAGCTGATAATCCTACGTAGAAATTATCTCTAAAATAGTACGCACCTATTCCAATATTTGGTTTAGTTACGTTGATATCTTCTGCAAAAGCTGCATCGGTTGCTGCGTTTCCGCTTTGGAGCACAAATCCGTTAAAATTAGTCTGCAAAGCTGAGAAGCCAGCCTTAAGTCCGAGGGAAAGTTTATTTTTTCCGCCTAAATTCAGCACATAAGCAAAATCTGCATAGAAATTATTTTCTTTTTTGGCTCCGTCACCAATATCATCAGATACTAATGACAACCCCACTTCTATTTTTTCGCTTAAGGCAGTATGTCCGAAAAACGTGAAAGTCTTTGGTGCTCCAACTGCTCCAACCCATTGTGTTCTGTACAAGCCTCCAAAATTCATCATAGCCGGAGTTCCAGTCGCATACGCCGGATTTACAACACTCATATTATACATGTAGTGTGTATATTCAGGATCTTGCTGGGCGGAGGCTGTCGTTATGTAAAAAAGAAAACTTATAAAGAATATTATTTTTTTCATTTGAAAATTGTATTAAATAATGTAAAACGGAATTATCTATTTAAATAAAGGCGGCCTTGTTTAGGAGGCTTGTTATCTTTATTAAAATGGAGAACATAAAAATAAACTCCGTTTGGCGCAATTCCATGATTCAGGCCTTGCGTTTCATAATTTAATCCGTCCCAGCCTGGTTTATCTTTTCCGCCTCTGTACATCCCGTTTCCATATCTATTGAAAATTTCAATAATATAATCAGGATACAGAAAGTCAATATCCGGAATAACAAAAACATCGTTTACGCCATCTCCGTTTGGTGAAAATCCATCAGGAATAAAGAAATTACTAGGCACTTCAGGACAATTAGTTAGTGAAACTATAACTTTCAGGCTATCAAAAGAACGACAGCTTGGTGTTGCTGTTGAAAAATCGTATCCAATATATTCCTTTTTATCAATTAGAGGATTTGTTGACGCCTGTAAAATTCCATTGGAATCGTACCAAACTATTGAAGATGATGCGTTTGTATTATTCGATAAATCGGCAATAGTTGGTGAGTCTAATCCGCAGAATTTTTCCCCATCCTGATTTAATTCAGGAGCCGGAATATCATTTAAAGTAACTGAAATTTTTGTTGCCTCAGATGTACATCCCAAAGCAGTTTCTTTCACATAATAATCTTCTGATTTTAATAGATAAGTACTTGCAAGAGGCGTTGTTGCCGTGGCAGAAATGTACCAGCTAAACTGCGCACCATTTGGTACTAAATTGGCAACGGTAGGAAGATCATATTTACAAAAAGATTGATTGACCGCAACTGGTGCAACTGGAATAGGATTCAATGAAAAAGGATCAGACGCTCCGGTAACATCAGCAGAACAGCCTGTAACATTGTTGATTAAATTTGTAACTGTAGCAGTTGTCAAGCCAGTATTTAGAAGCAAATTTGCTGGAATTGTAAAGGTAGCATTTCCGTTTACAGGACTTAAGTCAATTGTCTGCACCGTGGCTGTATTACTGCCAGAAAGGACATATGATAATTTTACATTCGTTAAAGTTCCTAATCCTGAAACTGCAGCGTTCACTGGAGATCCGAAGCAAATAGCATCAGGAATCTGTATTTTTACATTCGAAGCATTTGGAAGTGAATTTACAATAATATCTCCTCTAAGATTAGCTGTATTTGAACAAGTTGTAGTTTCTTGTTTTATACTTGTAATAGTGATGACAGAATTTCCATTTTGTGAATTTAAAATTGCCTGCAAAGGAAAGCTTGCATTGCCTCCACTAAAAGTAACTGTCGCTATTTGTGATGATGCATTATTTGCACCTGAAATAGTATAACGAATATCATATGTACCATCAGCAACCTTAATTGCATCAGATATATTTACAGTTGAATTGGTATTTTGACAAGCTATAATAGGTGCTATTTTTGCGCCTATTAAATCAGGTATTGGAAAAACAGATAATGTATCTGTTAAGTTTAAAATATTTTGACATGCCCTATACCCGTCAACCGAATAAATATTAAGAATATTTACAACATAATTTCCAACCTGTTGGAAATATTTTGAACTAATTGGAAAAGTAAGTTTTCCATTAAGAAAAGTAGCTTGAAAAAGCTCTCCACCACCATTAAACCCTGAGACATTCAATTGAACATAATAATTCCCATCTGGTATTGCTGCAGTATTTCTATCAATTGTTACATAATAAGTTGCTGTTGCAATATCTGTTTCGCATATATCAGAATTTACTTTAATTGTAGACCCTGTAAAATCTAGTTTTTTTTCAATAACAATTTCAACAGTCTCGTCATCATCAACACAAATAGAATTTTCTGTAGATAAAACTTTATAATTAAATTTAAAGATACCTGTACCAAATTTATTGTAAATTTTTTGAGCATCAACAAAGTGGTCTCCACTAAAAGTGAGTTCTCCAGTACCACTTTGATCTGTCCAAGTGCCATTAGGATCCTGTCCAGATAGTAAGGTATTCAAATCAACATTCGTATAAGCTGACAGTCCATCTGTAGCACACAATAGCAATTTTGTTGCAGTTCCTGCTTTAGGCGCTTCGTAAACAGAAATTATAACATTTGAAGAAACTGCAGGACAAGTACCTACTGCAGCCATTGTGTAAGTAAACGGATAATCTCCTTTTTTATAATTAGAAACATCAATATATGATCCATCAGAATCTGGTAAATATTCATTTGTAGTATCATTAAACCACTTACCATTAGACTGAGCTCCTAAATAAAGACCATTAAAAGCTTGAAAAAGATTATACATCACGACAGAAGTACAGACAACTGCATTAGAAGGAACTCCTGCATAACCACCTACTGTAATTGTTACTGTTGCAGCATTATCCGGACAAAGACCAATTCCGTCAACTGTATAGGTATAATGATATATACCACTTCTGCGGATTTGCTGTACATTTAAAATTCCTGTAGTACTATTTAGTCCTCCCGAGCTATTATCATCTTTCCAAATTCCTCCAGTAAGTGGCGATCCTGTTAATTTACTGAATAGATCAATTGTCTTACTGCTGGGATCTGTAATATTACAAACAGTAAATTGTCCGTCTTCACCTGCACATTGTGCAGACATAGTATTGGGCATTAAGGATAAAAAAACAAAAATTAAGGTTATTTGTAAGAAATTAATGTATTTTTTGGCCATAAAGTTATATTTTGCTATAAACTTAATAAATTAATACCGCTAGATAAACAAAAAAACGATTTTAACAGTTAAATTTTCACAAAATTTAATTAATATCAAAAATTAGCTCATAATATTAATTTAAAAATCAAAAAAAGTTTTATATTAAAAACATCTTTTACAATTCATCTTCTAATTTAAATCTAAATTTTAAGACCAGACTATTTCTTTCTACTTCCATTGTTATCCAGACATCATCTTCTGATTTTAAGAGATTATTCAACTGTTGAAGAGAATATTTATAGGGCAAAGTATTGTTTATGCTTACTATAATATCTCCTTTTTGCAAACCACATTTTTCAGCAGTAGAATTTTTACGAATATTTACAATTTCGTATACTGGTTTTAATGAAAATTTGTATTTAAAATTATCATCATTTTTAGCATCATAACCCACATCTGACATAGAATTAACCACTTGTACTGTCTCTAAATGAACCGTTTCCTGTACCCACTGCAAACCATTATGCTGAATGGTAATCCCACTTTTATTATAAGTAAATGGTTCTGAAAATTTATTGTTTTTTTTGAGATAGAGTTTTTCGTCTGTGTAATCCAAAACTAAAGTGAAGCGTTTTAAAACTTCTCCTCCTATCGAACCTATTCGACCAGGAACCATTGCAACATTTCGGATAGAAGTCGAATCTGGAAAAGAAACAATCGGATTTTTAAAGTCGAATTCATCTATTGAAATTTTGGCAATCTTAGCCCGGTGACCTTCAATATCGCCACTAAAACCTTTTCCTAAAAAGTCAGGAAAATTCTTTTTAGGCAATTTGATTTTATTATTTTCGAAAATCCAAAACGCATCACTATTCCCAATATCAATAAGTAATTTAGCAGATACACTAACGCTATCCACAATTGCTGTAGTAGTGATGTAAGGCTTAGATTTTTCAATAGAAATTGGAACCGATTTGAATTTTTTTTGCAATTTTTCCTTAATTTTTCTATCGTTTTGATATACGTATACCTTTTTCTTTAGATAATTAATTTCTACCAAATTGTTTTTAAAAAATTTATACCCAATTATGCCGTTTACCGGAATTCCGATGTGTGATGATAAATTAAAATTTTGATCTAAAATAATATAGACCAAATGATTTTTAGAAATTAAACCATGCGTTTCTAAAATATTGTTAGTCGATTTCAACCCTTCTATTTCCTCTTCACTTCCTAAACCTCTTAATCTTATTTTTTCAACATTATTAAAGCTAACCTCTTGTTTTTCTTCCATACTAAACAAAATAGTTTCCTCTACACCAGAATCAAGTAAGAAATTCAATTCAACTCCATTTACTTTTATCGGAATAAAAACAAGATTATTTATCAATTTAAAAGGAATTGTAGTCTTAGTACTATAACCTGCAAGGTTAAAATCCTCTTGAGCATAACTGTTAAAAGACAAGAAAAGCCCAAAAAACAATACTAAATATTTTTTCATTTATGGTTTTTATTATAAAATTACTAAAAATAATGTTAATTGTTACATTTTTACGAGTACCTCTAATGTTTAGATTAAATTCGAAAAAAAAATGCAAATTTGCACTTCAATAATTTAATCTCATGCCAACAATTTCAAACAAAGGCAGAAACATGCCCGAATCTCCGATACGCAAGCTTGCACCTTATGCAGATATCGCAAAGCAAAAAGGACACAAAGTGTATCATCTAAACATTGGTCAACCGGATATCAAGACACCCGAAGTGGCCATCGAGGCGGTAAAAAATATTGATTTGACTCTTATAGAATACAGTCCATCTGCCGGATATGAAAGTTATAGAAAAAAATTAGCGAAATTTTACCAGCGCCAAAATGTAAACGTAAACGCAGAAGACATCATTATTACTACTGGTGGCTCTGAAGCCTTGTTGTTTGCACTGGCCACTATTACAGATCCTGGAGATGAAATCATTATCCCAGAACCTTTTTATGCTAATTATCATGCGTTTGCATCGTCAACGAGCGCAACAGTAATTCCTGTTATTTCTACAATTGAAAGCGGATTTGCCTTGCCAAGTATTGAAGATGTTGAGAAATTGATTACACCAAAAACTAAAGCAATTTTAATTTGCAATCCAGGTAATCCTACCGGTTATCTATATTCAGAAGCTGAAATTAAGCAATTGGCAAGCTTGATCAAAAAACACGATTTGTATCTAATTGCAGATGAAGTATATCGTGAATTTTTATATGATGGAGATGATGTGCACTATTCAGTAATGAATTTAGAAGATGTACAGCAAAATGTAATTATGGTAGACTCTGTTTCAAAACGCTATAGTATGTGTGGCGCAAGAATAGGCTGTTTAGTTACAAAAAATAAAGATGTGCTGTCAACCGTAATGAAATTTGCACAGGCTCGCTTGAGTCCACCAACAATTGAGCAAATTGCATGTGAAGCGGCTATAGATACACCTCAGAGTTATTTTGACGAAGTAATTGCAGAATACAAAAGCAGACGTGATACTTTAATTACAGAATTAAATAAAATCGAAGGCGTAATAGTTACCAAACCAAAAGGAGCCTTTTATTGCATTGCTCAATTGCCAATCGAAAATTCTGATGATTTTGCGCAATGGCTTTTAGAAAGCTACGATTTGAATGGAGAAACTGTCATGGTCGCTCCTGCAGCTGGTTTTTATTCCACTCCAGGAATGGGACTCAATCAAGTAAGAATAGCTTATGTATTGAATAAGAAAGATTTAATAACAGCTGTTAATATTTTAAAAGAAGCGCTTTTAGCTTATAAAAAAAGATAAAAGCTACCAAAATAAAATATCAAAAGGCAATAATGTATTACGTTATTGCCTTTTTCATGTTTAAAAAAACTTCTTTTTTATTTTATTTTAAATTATATCCAAAAAGGAGCAATTAAATAGTAAAAACCATAGAAAAGGTTTCCTTTTTATTAATTATCTTTACCGCCTTAAAAAGATATACCCATTATAATAGTAGTTTTTAATGATAAATAACGAAGATTTTTTAGACGAAATTGGTGACAGTCATTTCAGCAGCAACGCGAAAAACCCTGTAAGACAGGACGCTTTTGACTTAAGCGATGACGAAAAAATAGAAAAAATAAAAAAAGATGTCGAAAACATTCTCCAAACACTTGGAATGGATTTAACAGATGACAGCATAAAAGGTACTCCAAACCGAGTAGCAAAAATGTTTGTAAAGGAAATTTTTGGTGGTTTAAATCCTTCAAAACAACCAAAAGCATCAACTTTTGAAAATAATTACAAATACGGTGAAATGTTAGTTGAAAAAAACATTACCGTTTATTCTACCTGCGAACACCATTTACTGCCAATTATTGGAAGAGCTCATGTAGCTTATATTTCAAGCGGTAGAGTTATTGGTTTATCTAAAATGAACCGAATTGTAGAATATTATGCAAAAAGACCTCAAGTACAAGAGCGCTTAACAATGCAGATTGTTCAGGAACTTCAAAAAGCTTTAGGAACAGAAGATGTTGCCTGCGTTATCGATGCAAAACACCTTTGTGTTAATTCAAGAGGAATTAAAGATATCGAAAGCAGTACAGTTACATCTGAATTTGGCGGAAAATTTAAAGACCCTCAAACTAAAAGAGAATTTCTCGATTACATTAAATTAGAAACTCAATTTTAGTTTATCTCGTTACCACCACAACTAAATCAGATATAAACAATTAAACGATTAAACAGCAAAAATAAATATGCCTTTATATACAAGTCAACATCTAAAAATATACAATTCACTTTCGGGTGAAAAAGAAAATTTCAGCCCAATTCATGAAGGAAATGTTGGAATGTATGTTTGCGGACCTACGGTTTATAGCAATGTACACTTAGGAAATGTTAGGACTTTTATGTCTTTTGATGTAATATTCAGGTATTTTTTGCATCTTGATTATAAAGTCCGCTATGTTCGAAATATTACCGATGTTGGTCATATTGTAGACGATGTTGATGAAGGTGAAGACAAAATTGCAAAAAAAGCACGTTTAGAGCAGTTAGAACCAATGGAAGTTGTACAGCGATATACTGTTGATTTTCATGAAATCCTAAAAGCTTTCAACTTTTTACCGCCAAGTATTGAGCCAACTGCTACGGGACATATTATAGAGCAAATAGAAATTATCAAAAAGATTATTGATACCGGAATTGGCTATATTGCCAACGGTTCAGTTTATTTTGATGTGGTTAAATACAATGAAACAAACAATTACGGAGTTTTAAGCGGCAGAAATATCGAAGACATGCTTGCTAATACCCGTGATCTTGATGGCCAGTCTGACAAGAGAAACCCACAGGATTTTGCACTTTGGAAAAAGGCAGAACCAGAACATATCATGAGATGGCCTTCACCGTGGAGCGATGGTTTCCCTGGATGGCACTTAGAATGTACTGCAATGAGCACAAAATATTTAGGAAATCATTTTGACATTCACGGAGGCGGAATGGATTTAAAATTTCCTCACCACGAATGTGAAATTGCTCAAAACGAAGCTTGTACTGGTCAATCACCAGTAAATTACTGGATGCATGCCAATATGCTTACTTTAAACGGTAAGAAAATGGCAAAATCAACTGGAAATAATATTTTGCCAGGTGAAATCTTAAGCGGAGACAACAATATTCTAAGCAAAGCTTTTTCAGCTTCTGTAACACGTTTTTTTATGCTGCAGGCACACTACAGAAGTATTTTAGATTTTTCTGATGACGCCATTGTAGCTGCAGAAAAAGGTTATAAAAGATTGATGGAAGCTGTTGACGCATTACCTAGTATCTCAGCAAGTCCGACTAGCTCTCTAGATATTGCTTCTTGGAAACAGTTGTCTTACGATGCTATGAATGACGACTTTAATACACCTATTTTAATTGCACAATTATTTGAAGCAGTTCGATATATCAATTTATTGAAAGAAGGAAAAGAAACTATTTCTGCCGAAGATTTAAAAACATTTTCGACAACAGTAAATGCTTTTGTTTTTGATGTTTTAGGCTTGAGCGATGACAAGGCTTCTGACAGTCATAATGATAAATTAGAAGGCGTTGTAAACATTCTTATCGGAATGAGAAATCAAGCAAGAGCTGATAAAAACTTTGCCCTTTCTGATCAAATTCGTGATCAATTGATTGCTTTAGGCATTCAGCTGAAAGACGGAAAAGAAGGAACAAGCTTCTCTATATAATTTATTTAGCATCTAATAAACCATGAAAGCAACTACTCCATTTGTTTTATTAGTTCGGTTTTATCAAAATGCAATTTCGCCATTTACTCCCGCATCATGTCGCTTCGAGCCAACGTGTTCGAGCTATATGATTGAGGCACTGCAAAAACATGGGTTATTCTACGGAGGATACCTTGGAGTCAAGCGTATTTTAAGCTGTAATCCTTGGGGAAAAACAGGATATGATCCGGTTCCTGAGAAGAAATGTTCACATAAACATTAACTTTTTATAAAGACGAACTCTACTTTAAATATTTATTTTTACAACTAATAAAAAACATAATACTACATGGCACAAGCTTTAAACATCGTTTGGAATCCCTCAGAAGGAATCGATTTAGGATTTTTTATGATTCGTTATTACAGTTTAATGTTCGTAATCGCCTTTGGATTAGGATGGTTTATAATGAAAAAGATTTTCGAACGCGAAAATGAATCGATAGACAAATTAGATTCTTTATTTGTTTGGACTGTTTTAGCAACTTTGCTTGGTGCTCGTTTAGGACATGTTTTCTTTTACGATTGGGAATATTTTAGAAATCATCTGCTTGAAATCTTTTTACCATTCAAATTTGAACCTAAATTCGAATTTACAGGCTTTCAGGGCTTAGCAAGCCACGGTGCTGCAATAGCAATCATTCTTGCTATGTACTATTACAGCAAAATGATCTTAAAACGTCCTTTATTATGGATTTTAGACCGTGTTGTTATTCCAGTTGCAAGTGGTGCTATTTTTGTTCGTTTGGGGAATTTTTTCAATTCTGAAATAATTGGGCATGAAACTACTTCTGCATTTGGAATTCGCTTTTTACACGATCAATTTAGCAAAGCCGAAGCTGTAAATGCAACTCAGATAGCGAACCCAAAAGATGCATACACTGCTATTGCAACTGACCCTAAATTTGCTGATTTATTAGCACAAGTTCCCGCAAAACATCCTACTCAGTTATATGAAGGAATTTGCTACATCTTTGTATTTGCAATTTTGTATTTCTTATATTGGAAAACGAATGCAAGACTTAAATCAGGATTGTTATTTGGATTATTCTTAGTTCTTTTATTCGTAGTGCGTTTCATCGTAGAATTTGTAAAAGAAAGCCAAGGCGGTTTTGAAAACGAATTAGGTATTTTCTCTACGGGACAATGGTTAAGTATTCCTTTTATCATTATTGGCCTTTTCTTTATCATTAGAGCACAAAGAAATCCTTTAGCAACATCTTAAAAACATAATTCAAAAATAAAAGCGCCCAGTATCAAAATATGATATTGGGCGCTTTTTTTATACAATTATTTTAGGAGCAGAAATAGTCATTTTAAAAGAATGTTATGTCCCGCTGTACCCTATATCTTTTTCTGCCTAAAGAAGCCAGAAAAAGGATATCGTTCCCATCGGGGCTAAATGAGAGAGTCTAATTTTCATAAGCTATTTAAAAACCTTAAATCATGTCTTTAATTAAGTATAAAAATATTAGCAAACAAAATTATACAAACAGAAATATCTCAGTACAAAATCATTCAATTGGCGTTTTGAAGTATTATATCAATATTTCAAACCTTAGTTTAAAAAAAGTTAAAAAAAAAAAAGATCCAACTTTCGTTGGATCTTTTTTAGTATATAAATTGAAAGCAATTATGCTTTATTATGCTTGTCTTCAATTGTGTGTTTATCATCTTTAGAAATCGTATCAACCAATACTGGCGTTGCGATAAATAATGAAGAATAAGTTCCTACCACAATACCAATTAACATTGCAAAGATAAATCCTCTAATAGATTCTCCACCAAAGATAAACATCGTTAATAATACAATGATCATCATTAATGAAGTATTCAATGTTCTTGATAATGTAGTATTAATAGAAGCATTTACGATATCTTCAAAAGTTCCTTTACGGTTTCCGATGATGAACTCTCTAATTCTATCAAATACAATTACAGTATCGTTCATAGAGTAACCAATTACAGTAAGAATGGCAGCAATAAAGTGCTGATCCATTTCCATGTGGAAAGGCATGAATTTATAACATAAAGAGTAAATTCCTAATACAAAGATTACGTCATGCGCAACAGCTGCAATCGCACCTAATGAATATTGCCATTTACGGAAAGAGATCATTAAGTATAAGAAAATAACTCCCATCGCACCAAGAACTGCCCAGTATGAGTTTGTTTTAATATCTTCAGAAATAGAAGCTCCAACTTTAGAAGATTGTAAAACACCTATTTTTTTACCATCAAAAGTGTTCGTGAATTTATCATAAGTTACATTAGGGAAATACTTCGATAATGCAGCATATAATTTTTGGTTCACTTCCTCATCAACAGCTACACCATCTTCTTTGATTTTGTATTTAGTGGTGATTTTCAATTGATCATCATCACCTAAAATTTTAGCTTCAACTGGAGTACCGAAAGCAGCAGATAATTCATCAGAGATTACAGTAGCATCGATTGGTTTTTCAAATTTAACTTGGAAAGTTCTACCTCCAACAAAATCAACACCTTCATCTAATCCATTAACGAAGAAGATCGAAATTAAACTTACAACAACTACAATTGAAGAGAAGATGTAAGTGAACTTTTTGATTTTGATAAAATCAAAGTGGAAATTAGTAAACCAGTTTTTAGTGATATTTGTAGAGAAAGTTAAATCACCTTTTCCAGCAATATTTCTGTCAATAAAAATTCTAGCAATAAAAATTGATGTAAACAATGAAGTTACGATACCAATAAGTAATGTTAAAGCAAAACCTTTAATTGGTCCTGTTCCAAAGATAAACAAGATTGCTCCAGTTAAAACGTGAGTTACGTTCGCGTCGATGATAGAACGCATTGCTCCGTGCCATCCGTATGAAGCAACAACTGCTTCTGATAATGACTTGCCTTCACGTAATTCTTCTTTTGCTCTTTCAAATATAATAATGTTGGCATCTACCGCAGTACCTAATGTTAATACGATACCTGCAATACCTGGCAATGTTAATACAAAACCAAAACTTGCCATAATACCGAATAAGAAAAGTAAGTTTAATAATAATGCAAGGTTAGCGTACCAACCTGCTTTACCATAATAGAAAACCATCCATAAACAAACTAATAAAAACCCTAATACAGATGAAACTGTTCCAGCATCAATCGCAGCTTGACCCAAAGATGGCCCTACAACAGTTGATTGAATAATATCAGCAGAAGCTGGTAATTTACCTGCATTTAATACGTTAGCTAAATCTTTAGTTTCAGCAACATCAAAAGAACCTGTAATTTCAGATCTTCCTCCAGCGATTGGACCGCTTGTAACACCAGGAGCAGAATAAACAATATTATCTAAAACAATAGCAATATAACTTTTTTGAGAAAAAGCTCTACCTGTTAATTCTTCCCAGATTTTAGAACCTTGACTGTTCATTTGCATAGAAACAGCTGGTTTTCCTAATTGGTCGAAAGTATCTTTCGCATCAGTTACAACACCACCGCTCATTGCAGGAGAATTGTCTCTGTTACCTTTTAAAGCATATAATTCAACTGCTTCAACTTCTTTTCCTTTAGCATCTTTTAATGTAGTTGGCTTACTCCAAACAAATTTTGCATTGTGTTGGTCAGCAGCCAATAAAATTCTAATTTCTGGTCTTTTAAAATAAGCATTTACAGTTGCAGTATCTTTTGGTGCAAAATAACCTAAAACTGGTCCGCCACCTTGACCGATCATTTTGTCAAATAATGGATTGTTCCCTTTTTTAGTATCAACAGAATCTTTAGCATCAGTTAATAAAGCATTCAATGAATCTTTAGCAACAGTTTTAGTTTCTGTTTTTTTGATTTCAGTCTTTTTTAAAGCTTCATTAGTCGCTACTAAAAAATTTCCAATTTCTTCAATTTTAAAAGTTTCCCAAAACTCTAATTGAGCTTTTCCTCCTAATAATTTTTTAATTCTATCAACATCTTTAGCACCTGGAAGTTCTACTAAGATTCTTCCTGTTTCTCCTAATTTTTGAACATTTGGCTGTGTAACACCAAATTTATCGATACGCTCTCTTAATACTTTATAAGCACTTTCAACAGACTCATCAACTTTTCTTTTAATTACTTTTTGAACTTGTGCATCAGACATTTGAAAATCGATTCCACCTTCTCCTTGTAAACTTCTGTTCGCAAAAATATCTGGCGAAGCTAATCTTGTAGTTCCGTTTGAGTTCGCTTCAAAAGCTTCGAAAAACTTATTTAAATAGGTTTTGTTTCCTTCTAAATTTGCACTTGCATCAGCTAATGATTTATTAAATACTGGATTTTTAGAATTGTTAGATAATCCTTTTAAAACATCTTTAATAGAAATTTGAAGAATAACGTTGATTCCTCCTTCTAAGTCAAGACCTTTATTAAGCTGTTTGTTTTTTACTTCATTATAAGTAAAATCCGTAAACCCAAGATTTACCACTTTTTCTTTACCAATAGAATCTAAATATTTTAGCTCTTTATCAGGATTGTCTCCTGCAAAAGCTTTAGCCTCACTTTTGACGTTATTTGCCACAAAAGTGAAAGAAAGTTGGTAAATACTTACCAATGCAAATAGAATTGCGAAAAATTTAATAAGTCCTTTATTCTGCATTATTACTAAAAATTAATTATGTTTTATTGTTTGTTTTTGTTTTAAAGTCCCATAAAATAAGCCCTGACATGAGTTTTTAAAACTAAAAAATCGAGATCACGAATTACCACATTTTTTTTAAACCGAGCAAATATATAATTAACGAAAAGATTAACCAATTTATTTATTAATTAATCTCAAAAAAAAGACTGCAAAAGTGCAGCCTTTCTCTTTTTTTTACCAAATCGTTATTATAAAATCGATTTTAAAGCATCATTCATTCCACGAACAGCATCTGCACTTTTAGCAAATAATGCCTTCTCCTGATCGTTTAACTGAATATCCAAAATTTCTTCAACTCCGTTTTTACCTATTATACAAGGTACTCCAATACAGATATCTTTTTGTCCATATTCTCCTTCTACAAAAACAGAACAGGCAATCATTTTCTTTTGATCATTTAAAATACTATCTACTAAATAGGCAACAGAAGCTCCTGGCGCATACCAAGCAGAAGTTCCTAAAAGACCTGTAAGAGTAGCTCCACCAACCATTGTGTCAGCAGCTACTTTCTGCAATACTTCTTCTGAAAGAAATTCAGTTACAGGAATTCCGTTATAAGATGCCAAACGTGTTAATGGAATCATAGTAGTATCACCATGTCCTCCAATAACCATTGCTGAAATATCATTTGCCGGTTTATCTAAAGCCAAAGAAAGATAAGTTCTAAAACGAGAGCTGTCTAAAGCACCGCCCATACCTATAATTCTGTTTTTTGGCAATCCAGTTGATTTTAGTGCTAAATATGTCATCGTATCCATCGGATTCGAAACAACAACTATTATAGTATCAGGAGAATATTTCAATACATTTTCAGCAACTGTTTTTACAATTCCTGCGTTTATACCAATCAATTCTTCACGAGTCATTCCTGGTTTTCTTGGAATTCCAGATGTAATAACTACTACATCACTTCCAGCAGTTTTAGAATAGTCGTTAGTTACACCAGATACTTTGGTATTAAACCCTGTATTTGTTGCACATTGCATAATATCCAACGCTTTCCCTTCGGCAAAACCTTCTTTAATATCCAACAACACTACTTCGCTTGCAATTCCTCTATAAGAAATAACATCTGCACATGTAGCTCCAACATTTCCTGCTCCTACAATGGTAACTTTCATATTTTATACTTTATCGGTTATTAATTAGTTTGTTTATTTGATAAATCGACAATTCGTTTAATCGTTTAAGTAAATTTAAACAATTAAACGAATTGAAGGTTAAACTTTGTTATGCATCGATATTTGCGTAAACTGCATTTTTCTCAATGAATTCTCTACGTGGTGGCACTTCGTCTCCCATTAACATAGAGAAAACTCTATCAGCCTCAGCCAAACTGTCAATAGTTACCTGACGTAAAGTTCTGAAGTTTGGATCCATTGTAGTTTCCCATAATTGCTCCGCGTTCATCTCTCCAAGACCTTTATAACGTTGGATAGCTGCACTTCCTCCCATTCTTTCGTTAGCTTGATCACGCTGTACATCATTCCAAGCATATTCTTTTTTATTTCCTTTTTTAACTAAGTATAAAGGCGGCGCTGCAATATAAACGTGACCTTCTTCGATCAATTCTTTCATAAAACGGAAGAAGAACGTTAATATTAAGGTAGAAATGTGACTACCATCGACATCGGCATCACACATGATAATTACCTTATGATATCTTAGTTTTTCAAGATTTAAAGCCTTACTATCTTCTGCGGTTCCAACTGTAACTCCTAAAGCGGTGAAAATGTTACGAATCTCTTCGTTTTCGAATACTTTATGGTGCATCGCTTTTTCAACATTCAAAATCTTACCACGTAATGGCAAAATCGCTTGAAAATTACGGTCACGACCTTGTTTTGCTGTTCCTCCAGCCGAATCTCCCTCGACAAGATAAACTTCACATCTTGCAGGATCTTGTTCAGAACAATCAGATAATTTCCCTGGTAATCCTCCACCGCCCATAACGGTTTTACGTTGTACCATTTCACGTGCTTTTTTCGCCGCATGACGAGCCTGAGCCGCTAAAATTACTTTTTGAATAATGATTCGGGCATCATTTGGATTTTCTTCCAAATAATTTTCTAGCATTTCTCCAACTGCTTGAGAAACTGGAGAAACTACTTCTCTGTTTCCAAGTTTAGTTTTTGTCTGACCTTCGAATTGTGGTTCTGCAACTTTTACAGAAATAATAGCTGTTAAACCTTCACGGAAATCATCTCCTGCAATTTCGAATTTCAATTTATCCAACATTCCAGAGGCATCTGCGTATTTTTTAAGGGTTCTTGTTAAACCACTTCTAAAACCTTGTAAATGCGTTCCTCCTTCATGCGTATTAATATTATTTACATATGAGAAAATATTCTCTGTATAACTTGTATTGTAAATTAAGGCAACTTCAACAGGAATCTCACCTTTTTCGTTATCCATGCTGATTACATGAGAGATAATTGGCTCACGGTTTCCATCTAAATAACGGATGTATTCTTTAAGACCTTCATCAGAATGAAAAACTTCAACTTTAAATTCTCCTTTTTCGTCTACTTCTCTTTTATCTGTAAATGTGATTGTTATTCCTTTGTTTAAGAAAGAAAGCTCACGCATACGAGCTGATAACGTATCATAAGAGAACTCTGTAGTTTGAGTAAAGATGGTATCGTCTGGGTAAAAAGTCTGACGTGTACCCCTTTTATCTGTTTCTCCGATTTGTTTTACCGGATACATTGCTTTACCTCTTTCGTATTCTTGCTCGTAGATTTTTCCGTCTCTGAAAACTGTCGATTTCATGTGAACTGAAAGTGCATTTACTACAGAAACCCCAACACCGTGCAAACCTCCAGAAACTTTATAAGAATCTTTATCAAATTTACCTCCGGCACCAATTTTAGTCATTACTACCTCAAGAGCAGAAACTCCCTCTTTTTTATGTAAATCAACTGGAATACCACGACCGTTATCTTCAACTGTTACCGAACCGTCTTCGTTAATTGCAACACCAATGGTATCACAATGTCCGCCCATCGCCTCATCAATAGAGTTATCAACAACCTCATAAACCAAATGATGCAGCCCTCGAACCCCCACATCTCCAATATACATCGACGGACGCATTCTTACGTGCTCCATTCCTTCTAATGCCTGAATACTATCTGCTGAATAATTGTTCTTCTTGATTTCTTCGCTCATATAATTTATTCTAAAAAATGTAATTATTGTCTAACACGCAAATATATAAAAACGCAAATTATATATCCGTTAAAATACGATTTAAAGCACTTAAGTTATTAACACAATTGTCTGAAAAACCAAAAAATAAATTCCAAATTCAAAAAATTGGTGTCTTTAAAAAACCAAATTCCAAATTCTTGCCAAAATTCCAAATTCATAAAGATAAAACAATATATAAAATCAAATAATGAAACTCCATTTTAAAAAAACAAAATCCGAAACAACCAAATGTCATTTCGGATTTTATATTTTAAAACTAACAAACAATGCAATCCAATTGGAATTTGGAAGTCACGATGTTTGGAATTTCTTTTTATTATCTTTTATTAAAATCTCCAGCGTAAACAGATGTCATTTTATCTAAGGTTAAATATTTCTTTAAAACAGCATTCACTTCTTCTACTTTTAATGCTTTAACTTTATTTTCTAAAGTATCATAATCTTCTAAAGGAATTCCGTATTCTAAATAAGTATTCACTAAATTCATCAAAGTGTCATCATTTCCTAATCTTGTTTTTCTTTCATTTTGCCAGCTTTTTAAGTTTGATTTTAGCTCTTCATCTGTAAAACCATCTTTTAGCGCTTTTGCAATTTCTTCTTTAGTCGCCACTTCTACAGCACTCTTTTTTGTCGGATTTAAAAAAGCATAATATTCCCAATACGCTACATCATTTGTAATAGGCACATCAATGAAAGAACCTGCTCCATAACTTATCCCTTCTTTCTCTCTCAACCTCATTGGAATTCTAGCACTCAGAAAACCACCGCTTCCTAAAATTTCATTTGCCATAACAAATGCAGGAAAATCAGCACTGTTTCTGTTCATTTTAAAACTTATTTTTCCTAACGCTACAGCATTTTCTTTGTCTGGCGTAACAAAATCTTTATCTAGTTTTTTAGTTTCAAAATAAGTAGGTTTCGCAAGTTCGTATTTTGATTTAGAATTCCACTTTCCAAAAGTATTTTCTAAAATTTGTACTGTAGATTTTGATTCTAAATCTCCAACTACACTTCCTACTCCGTTGTTTCCTCCTAAAATATTTGCATAAAAATCAACCAGCTCTGATTGTTTTATTTTTTTATAAGCATCTATTTGTTCCTGAACTGTCGATGTATAAAAAATACTTTCTTTAGGATACGAAGATGTTTGCCTTGCTATCTCATTTACAGCAATAGATTGCGGATCATTAAGATTAGCCTCAAGATAGGTATTGTATTCACTAATTGTTTTAGTTAATTCGTTTTGTGGAAAAGTTGAATTTACAAGCAAATCGCCTAAAATCTCCATCACTTCTTTAAAATTCTCCTTGTAAGTATTGATGCTAACACCTAAAACCTGCCCAGAATAACTAAAATAGATACTAGATTTTAATTGATCTAATCGATCCTGAATCTGTTCTTTGCTTTTCGTTTTAGTGCCTGTTTTAAGAAGCTGTGCCATGATAGCTCCAACATCTGTTTTTCCTTGTAAATCTTTTTCGTTACTTACTGGAAATTTAAAATTAGCCTGAACTTTCCCTCCTTTTATTTCTTTTTTAATCAATCCGTATTTTAAGCCATTGCTAAGTTTTCCTTCTGTTAAGTTTTGTTTTAGATTTTTGATCGAAGCTTCAAATGGAGCTGCTTCTTTCTCCAAAGCTTTTCCTTTATAATCTTTCGTTAAAGCCACAACTTGCTCATCTGTATACTCAATAGATTTTACTCTTTGTTCGTCTTTCGACGGAATAAATATTCCAACTGTTCTATTATTGCTTCTAAAATATTTCTCTGCAACTCGCTGCACATCTTCTTTTGTCAATTTTTCAACAGCATCTCTGTACAAATATCCCAATCTAAAGTCACCGGCACCAATAATTTCGGTAAGATTAATAGCAAAAGAAATGGTATTATTTTTTATTCCATCTATTTGTTTTATAAGCTTCGCTTTAGCTCTCTCTACATCTTGATCTGTGTATTTGGTCGTCGCAATTTTATCCAATTCTCCTCTCACAATATCTTTTGTAGTTCTAATATCCTTATCGTTTGGGACTGCAACTCCAAAATACATAAAACTTGCATCTCTAACATTTGGCTGCCATACATACAAACTTGAAACTTTTTGGGCTTCTACTAAAGCTTTATATAAATATCCTGATGGATCTGAGGTCAGAATTTCACCCAACGCATCAATCGCAGCAAAATCTTTATCTGCATACGGCACTGTATGGTATAAGGCTCCAACATTTTTGCTGTCTCCTGCTCTATTTAACTCTACAAATTTTTCTCCATCTTGTGCTGGTTCAATAGTATACGTTTTATCCAAAACTCTTTTAGGTTTCGGAATAGCTCCAAAATATTGCCCAACATACTGCAAAGCTTTTTGCTCATCAAATTTACCAGCAATTATTAAAGTCGAATTGTCTGGCTGATAGTACTTTTCATAAAAAACTCTAAGTCTATTTGCTTTTACTCTTTCTATATCTTCTTTACTTCCAATGGTGCTTCTGCCGTAATTGTGCCATAAATAAGCTGCAGAAAGAATTCTTTCCTGCAAAACACCATCTGGATTATTTTCTCCTATTTCAAATTCGTTTCTTACTACTGAAAATTCTTTGTCAAGATCAGTTTGTAAAATAGTAGCATTAATCATTCTGTCAGCTTCCATTTCAAGGCTCCATTTTAAGTTCTCATCGCTTGACGGAAAAACTTCGTAATAATTAGTTCTGTCCAACCAAGTTGTTCCGTTGGCATTTCCTCCTTTGTCTGAGAGCATTTTTTTAATGTCACCTAAATTTTTAGTGCTTTTAAAAAGCATATGCTCTAACAAATGCGCCATTCCTTTTTCACCATATCCTTCATTTCGAGAACCAACACTATAAACAATATTGACTACCATATTGCTTTGAGAAGCATCTGGAATTAAAAGAACTTTCAATCCATTATTTAATGAATATTCTTTAACACCTTCGACATTTGTAATGTATTTGGGTGTTTCAGCTTTTTGCGCATAAACTGAACTCAACGAAACGAATGAGCAGTACAAAATTCCACTTAGTATTAGGTTTCTCATAGATTGTGTTTAATTATTTGGATTTAATTATTCTTGGTAATCAAATATAGTATTTTTCCTAAACACGCTAAACTGAAATTAACTTAGTTTTAATAATTTAGCTCAAAATAAAATGGCAATATTAAATTCTAATTTTTGAAATTCGAAATTCCAAAAATTGATTAAAAAAAAATCCGAAACAACATTTCAAATGTTAGTTTCGGATTTTGTATTTCTTTCCTAATTGGGATTTGTAATTTAATTTTTTTTTAAATTTAATCTAAATGCTAATAATAGATTTCAAAGCATCAGCTCTTACGTGTGCAGCATTTGCTCTTCCGCTCGGATCAAGATTGTCTTGCCATTTCGGAATCCATTTGCGAACCGTTTGCGCCGCACTAACCTGTGGATAAAATTTATGAAAAATGGATCTGTATAAATACGCTTCTTTTGTTGTTGGCGAATTATACGGAAATTCAGCAGCAGCGCCAGCCAATTGTTCATCTGAAACTTGAGAAGCACAATATTCGATCAATTCATCAACCCAGCTGTAACCAACTCCGTCAGAAAACTGCTCTTTTTGACGCCATAAAACTTCCGCCGGCAAGTACGGGTTTTCGGGTGTATCAAAAGCTTTTCTTAAGATATATTTTTCAATTCCATCATACGTTTTTGGCTGTTTCTCCTCTGTTTTAATTCGGATTGATACATCTAAAAAGGCTGCGTCTAAAAAAGGAGTTCTAGCTTCTAACCCATGAGCCATTGTTGTTTTATCCACACGCAATAAATCGGCAGTAAATAATTTTTGAACTCTTTCGATTGTTTCATCTTGAAATTCTTCTGTTGAAGGGGCGTTTCTAAAATACAAATGTCCTCCAAAAATCTCATCAGCACCTTCTCCAGATAAAACTACTTTTATTTCTTGTTCAGCAATCGCTTTAGAAAGCAAATACATTGGAACTCCCGATCTTACCGAAATAATATCATAAGTTTCTATATGATAAATTACTTTTTCTAAAATCTGGACCCCTTCTTCTACCGTAAAATGAACTTCATGATGTTCTGTTCCTAAAAACGCCGCTGCTATTCTTGCAGCTTTATTATCAGGAGCATCTGCATCTAAACCAATAGAAAACGAATGCAGCTTTTCGCCTTTATCTTTTAACAATCTCGAAGCAATTGATGAAATTAAAGAAGTATCTAAACCGCCTGATAACACAACTCCAACTGGAACTTCGCTCATTAAACGTTTACGAACCGCCTCGATTAAAGTTTCGCGTATTAAATCTAAATCAAGATTTTCAACCGCATTTCTGTGATCTTCGTATTCAGGCTGGTAATATTTTACAAAACCTGTTTTAGCAGTATAATAATGTCCCGGAGGAAAAGTCGAAAATGATTTACATTGATCTGCAATTGATTTCATTTCTGAAGAAAAATAAATTCTTCCTCTTTCATCTAAACCATAATACAAAGGCTTCACACCAATCGGGTCTCTTCCTGCAATATAATCATCACCGTCAATTATGACGAAAGCAAAATCTCCATCAAGTTTGTTACAGAAATTATAACCGAATTCCTCATACAAATGCACGATAACTTCAGAATCGGATTGCGTTCTAAATGTATGTTCTTTTAAAACCGTATTTTTTAATTCCTGATAATTATAAATCTCACCATCGTGTACCATCCAAGCTCGGTTTGTTCCTTGAATTGGCTGTTTTCCTGAATGCAAATCAATAATTGATAAACTTTCATGGCAAATAACACTGCCGTTATCCATAATATGCAAGTCACGTTCATCAGGCCCTCGATGCGACATTCTGTTAGAAAGCTCTTTTACGAGTTGCGGGTCTTTTCCTTTACCAATAACGGCCAATAATCCAGACATACTCTTCTATTTTTTATTTATTATTTTTTAATCGCTTCCCAAATAAAGCGAAGACTTATAAAACTGATTATAATTATGCAATATTTCGCAAAACTAATATTATTTTCTATTTTTCTTTACTATCAATATTATAATCTCACCGATTTAACTTTATTTAAGCAAATGCCAAATATAAAAAAGTAAAGCCAAATAATTGCCGAAAATTATTTTTAAGTAGTTGAAATAATAGAATTTAACAATTTAAGACACAAAAGACGTTCTCCTTCGAGAACGTCTTTGCTTAATATATACTAAATTCAAAAATTAATTATTATACTTTGGCATAGGCATCGTCATGTACACTTGCTACAGCTCTGCCTGACGGATCGTTCATGTTTTTGAAAGCTTCATCCCACTCTAAAGCGATTTTTGTACTGCAGGCAACACTTGCTTCCTGAGGTACGCATAAAGCGGCCGCATCACTTGGGAAATGTTCAGCAAAAATAGAACGATAGTAATATTCTTCTTTAGAAGTTGGCGTTTGAAGCGGGAATTTGTATCTCGCATTTGCCAATTGTTCATCTGAAACTTCTTTAGCTACAACTTCTTTCAAAGTGTCAATCCAGCTGTATCCTACACCATCAGAAAATTGTTCTTTTTGTCTCCATGCAACACTTTCTGGAAGCATATCTTCAAAAGCTTTACGAACTACCCATTTTTCCATCGGGTGTTCTTTGTTGATCATTTTATCTTGTGGGTTGATGCGCATTGCAACATCCATAAATTCTTTGTCTAAGAAAGGAACACGGCCTTCGATTCCCCAAGCTGCTAAACTTTTGTTTGCACGTAAACAATCGTACATATGAAGTTTTCCTAATTTACGAACGTTTTCTTCGTGAAATTCTCTAGCATTTGGCGCTTTGTGGAAATACAAATAGCCTCCAAATAACTCATCTGCGCCTTCTCCAGACAATACCATTTTAATTCCCATTGATTTAATAACTCTAGCCATTAACCACATAGGAGTTGAAGCTCTAACTGTAGTAACATCATACGTTTCTAAGTTGTAAATAACATCACGAACCGCATCTAAACCTTCTTGAATTGTAAATTTAATTTCGTGGTGAATCGTTCCGATATGCTTTGCAACAATTTGAGCAGCTGCTAAATCAGGTGAACCGTCTAGTCCAACTGAAAAAGAGTGCAATTGTGGATACCAAGCCTCTGTAGTATCATCAGACTCAATACGTTTTTGTGCAAATTTTTTGGCAACAGCCGAAGTGATAGACGAATCTAAACCTCCAGAAAGCAAAACTCCATAAGGAACGTCACTCATCAATTGTCTGTGAACTGCCGCTTCTAAAGCTTCTTTAATAGCAGGAATACTTGTTTCGTTGTCTTTTACAGCATCGTATTCTGTCCAGTCTCTTTTGTACCATTGTACAAATTCTCCGTCCTTGCTTGTCATATAATGTCCTGGAGGAAACAATTGAATTTTTGTGCAATATCCTTCTAATGCTTTTAGCTCAGATGCTACATAAAAAGTTCCATCCTGATCCCATCCAATATATAATGGAATAATTCCCATATGATCGCGGGCAATAAAATACTCGTCTTTCTCAACATCATAAATTGCAAATCCAAAGATTCCGTTCATTTCATCCACGAAATCAGGTCCTTTTTCTTTGTAAAGAGCCAAGATAACCTCGCAGTCGCTTTCAGTTTGAAAGTTATATTTTCCTTCAAATTGTTTACGCAATTCTCTGTGGTTGTAAATTTCACCATTTGCAGCCAAAACCAATTTTTTATCTTCTGTAAATAAAGGTTGTTTTCCTGAAGCTGGATCTACAATCGCCAAACGCTCATGAGATAAAATTGCTTTATCATTGCTGTAAATACCACTCCAGTCTGGTCCGCGGTGACGAATGATTTTAGACATTTCTAATACTTGAGGTCTTAAGGTTTCGGCTTTTTGTTTTAGATCAAAGGCACATACGATTCCACACATAACTATATATTTTTATTTTTAAATTTTATTTTGATAGGGCAAAGATGCGGTATTGGTTATAATTGAAAAACACAAATACGTATTTCAGTTATAATTTTAAATCATTATTTTGTTTTTACATATAAAATGTAAAATTTTAACCGCAAAAAAAGCCTTGAACTTGAAAATTTCAATTTTCAAGCCAAACCACGAGTTAAATTGAAGCTTTTGAAGAAATCTTTGAATTAAATCTTAAGATTTTAAATAAACGGTAAAGAATTTTCAATAGGAAGGACAAATCTTATTTTGAAATTATTTTATGCTCAATATTTTCAAACCTGTCAAAAGGTTAATTTAAAACTATTCAATACTTTGAATAATGTAATGAGTCTTATTAATTTCGAATTGAAACCCAACTTTATTTCCCATTAAATGCGAACCCAAAGGAGATTGTGGAGAAAGTGCAATAACAGTAATACCGTCAATGGTAATTTTTGGCAATGCTACACTTACAAATAAATAAATTCCGTTAGCCTTAACCAAACTTCCAGAAATGATGTTTTCAGTAATTTTAGCAGCATCTATTTTATCTAAAATTGCTTTTTGATTTATAGCTTCTTTTAGTTTATTTGTCAATTTTTCTTGTTCGATATGCATCATAGACAAAGCAGTTTCGTGTTTATCTCCTGCAGAACCTTTTGCATCATTTTTAGAATCTTCTGTCAAAGCCGAAATCATGTCTTTAAAAACATCTATTCGATCTTGAACCATTTGCAAATAATAAGAATGTATTTTTTGTTTGAAAGTCATTTTTTTGAATAGTGAGGTTCTGAGTTACAAAGATGCAAAGGTTTTTGAGGATGCAAAAAAAAATAGCCACGAATTCACGAATTTACTCCAAAAAATTCATGAACTCATGGCTGAAAGGCACTTTTATAAAAAACTTTGTGCCTTAGTTTCTTCCTGGCAAAACCTTCTTAAAAATCGAATTTATAATTTCCTCCAACTAAAACTTGGAATCCTTGAACTGGGTAGTTCAACCATCTTTCGTAGGCTTGATTCCCAATATTATTCAATTTCAAAAAGAAAGTCAAACGTTCGTTATATTTGTATCCTAAATGTGCATTTGCATCAAAATAACTTTTTAAAGTAACCGGAACTCCAAGAGTTGCCACATCAAAATTAGTCTGCATATCTTTACGTTCTCCAACAAAGAAAACATTCAAACCAGCATACCATTGTTTTGTAATATTTACATCTAAATTTGAGCTTAATTTCATCGATGGCAAGTTCCAAGCTTCTAAACCGTCTGTTTTATAACTATTAAAAGTTCCGTTGATTCCGAAAGAAACATTTTGAGAGAAATCAGCTTTTAATTCTGCATAAAAACGAAGTGTTCTTACGTCATCATAAACCACTCCAAACGAGTTTCCAAAGGCATAATTTTGATTTGAAAAATCTTCTGTATAATCATTGCTTTTAAACAATGCTTTATCTTTTTCATTCAAATATGAACCTGTCAAATTATAACTGATATTATTGGCTAATTTTCCTTTTAATCCAGCAAAAACATTATATTGAGTACTGCTTGGTCTCATATTTAAAGTTGGAGATAAAAACGGATTGTCAGTAACAAAATCAGCATAAGAATTTTGATTTAAACTACCATTTACACCTGTGTAAAAAATCATTAAATCGCCTACTAATTTATACGAAGCATTTACTTTTGGATAAATATAAAATTTGTTGCCGCTGTTCTCAGAATCTAAGCCGTAAAATAATCCAGCTCCTAATTCTAATGTCCAATCGTTTTCATGAACCACAAAACTTGGTTCAATTCCAAAATTAGTCAAACTGTATTTTACAGGTTCAATATTCGTTAAAGCATAATTATTTTCAAAAGATCCGCTAACGTGATCTACGATAATATTTGTGTTTATTGATTGATCCATTACATCCACTTTAAATGAAGGTTTCAAATAAAAACGATTTTCTGAAGAAGAAAAACTATCTGAAAAGTGGGTAAATCTGGTTGAAATTTTATTAAAAACCCCTTCATTAAATTCGATGTTTCCTCCTAATGAAATCGTGTTATAAGAATGATTTGGGTTAATTCCCCTAATTAAATCTTCCTGCTGTTCTGGTGGTAAAGTCATTCCAAAATCAGCCGGCAACCCGTACCAATTGTATATTTGATTTTGATAACCCAAATCGACACTCCATGACATATCACGATTGTTTACGCCATAACCAACATTTAAGGCAGTATCATAAAATTCGTCATTTAAATTCACATCTTTAATTCCGCCCTGAGACGAATGATGACGAAACATTCCAGCCACATAATCATTATTACCTAAATCTTGTGTTACAAATAATTCTGCATTCAGTGTTCCGTAATTTCCAACTCCTAAAGTAGCATAATTATTAAACAATCTTTCTTTTTTAGATTTTTCAACACCTTCAGCTTTCCCTTTTGAAGGGGTAAAAGTGGATGCAACAGGAACAGACAGAATACTATATTTAATAGTTTCTTTAGGCTGATTTCCCGAATCGTCAAGCGAAGGTGTTTCCTTTACTTTAAACGCATCAGATATTGTTGGCGAATATGGTTTTACTACGTTTACCGTTTCAGTTCCAATTGTTTCATTTTTCTTTTGAGAAAACGAAAGCTGAACAACAAACAACAGCAGTAAAATGATAATTTTATTTTGGCAATTAATTTTCATATTTCTTTATTTTTTTCAGAGAAAAGAAAATCGAATAAAGAGCATATACTTCTCTCGCTTTCTACAATTTCTTATTTCTTGACTCTATTTTCTTTTTCTAAAATCTATATTCTATTTTCTAAAATCTTTGTTCTTGGCTCTATTTTCTAGTTTTCCCACTCGCCTTTTGCAACAAATTGCGCTTTTCCTCCAATTTCAATATCAAACAAATTGTCCTTTACTTTTCCTTTAAAATAAATTTGGGACGGACGATTTATATAATCTCCCTGATAATTGATTAATTCAAATTCAGGTTTATGATATTTTAATAGAAAAGCCTGAAGGCATGTACTGGCGCTTCCTGTGGCGGCATCTTCTACTAATTGATTGTGCTCGATACACAACATTCTGCTAAACAATTTTGAGCCTTCTAAATAATAAAAATACAAGCCTCTGTGCGTTGTTTTACAATTCTTTTTCAGCCATTCATCTGTTTTATCTTTATCTAAAACTAAATTTTCGAGCGCTTTTTTATTGCTCAATCCAACCATTACAAAGGCACTCCCTGTTGTAACTTCCTGAATTGGAAATTGGTTTTCAAAATCTTCTTTTTTCAGATTACTGAATAACGTGAAATCTTCTTTCGAAAAAATATCCCAAAATTTCGGCTGTGCTGCTTTTAACCAAATTAAATCTTCCGTTTGATGAATTGGAATTTCTCCGATCGGAACATTCAATTTTATATTTTCAGGCGAGTTATCAAATATCTTATTAATCAAAACCCATGAAGTTCCAATTATCGGATGACCCGCAAACTGCATTTCTTGAGATGGTGTAAATATTTTAATCGCTGCTTTATTATTTTCCCTATCGAGTTTGGTAACAAAAGTGCTTTCTGCAAAATTAATTTCGCGAGCAATATTTTGCATTTCTTCTGAACTCAAATTTTCTGCATCCAAAAAAACGGCCAGCTGATTTCCAGCATATTTCTTATCAGCAAAAACATCAATTATATAAAAAGGTAAACTCATGATTTTTTTATTGGTGAAATGATTTTTGTGAAATGTAAAATGTTTGTTTTGTATACATTTCACATTTTCCACTTTACATCAAACTATTTATTAATAGACGAATTGGTTTTAGATTCTTCTAATTTAATAGCGCTTAATTCTTTTTTGGCTTCTTCAACGACATCTGGATAATCTGTAAAATTGTTTATTACGTTATCTAAAATATAAGTTGCCTGATAACTGTCTTTTAATCCGTAAAAGTTTTTCGCCATTAAAACTAAACTCTTCGCTCCGTAATATTTATAAGCCGAATAATTCTTTGCTAATTTTTGAACAGAAACATTCGAAGCATCAAATTTGCCTTCTTTTGTTTTAAAGTACGCGTCGTAATACAACGCTTCTGCCGCTAATTCTCCTTTTGAAGTTGCTGATAATTTAGCGTAAGCCGATTTAGCTTTATCTTCATCTCCAGTCTGCATTGCTGCACGTGCTACAATAATCTGTGCATCTGCTTTTACATTCACATCGGCTTTTGGGTTCTGCAAAACCTTGTCTGCAAAAATTACTGAGTTGCTATAATCTTTCTTATCATAATAACATTTCATTAAATTAGCTTGAGCAAAGTTTTTATTTTGCGGAAAATCAGCTTCATTTTCTAAGCGTGTCAAGACCGGAATCGATTTGTCGCAATCTTTAGCTTTTAGGAAAATTTGAGCCAACCTATTTAATGATTGTTCTGTAAATTCATTTCTTGGCTGATCAATTGCATATTGATAATTAGGCACTGATTTAGTTTCTGAACCTTCAGCATAATACAATTGTGCTAAGTAAAAATTAGCTTCTAAAGAATGCATTCCTGATGGAAATTTATTCACATAACCCATAAAACCTGTAATTGCAAGTTTGCTGTTATTTTGACTGTATTGTTTGAAAGCCGCATCATAAGTATCGTTATCTAACTCAGCATCTGTAACCGAAACAAAATCTAACGTACGCACCCAAGTTGCATATTCATCTACTTTTCCAGAATCAACATAAATTAATCTTGCTGTAGAAACTGCCTCTAAAGCTTCTGGAGTTTTTGGAAACTCAGCCGCTACTTTTTTGAATTTCACTAAAGCCTGCTCGTCACGATCTGAGTTGTAATAAATCAGACCTTGTTTTAAAATAGATTTTGAAGTAAAGGATCCGTTTTTATACTCTGAAATCAGCTGATCGTACGTTTTAATCGCCTGATCGTTCTTTTTCTCTGCTACATACGTATTTCCTAATTCATACAAAGCATCATCACGATATTCTGATTTTTTGTACATCTGAAGAAAATTATTCAGTTCGTCAACTTTCTTGTCATTTTTAGACATAAAACCGTATGAAATTGCTTTTTGAAATTGAGCATAATCAGCATCAACTCCTTTTGCCTCAATCGCTTTTGCATAAGCTTCATTCGCCTGAGCATATTTTGCACTTACAAAACGGCAATCTCCTAAACGCAAATACGAATCATTTAAACGTACTTTGTCTTCTTTTGAATTGTCAATCTGAGCTTGAAAGGAGTTCGCAGCCTGATCGTATTCTTTCAATTTAAAATAGGTGTAGCCAATATTATAGTTGATATTTTTATATTCATCAGTTGATTTGGCCGCTGCAAGTCCAGCAAACTGTTTGTAGCTTAATAAAGCATTCTGAAAGTCATCTGTAACATATTCTGTTTCAGCTTTCCAAAAAGTAGCGCGAGCTGTAAATTCAGGTGTTTTTTGTTCGCTGACAGCGCTTTTAAACATTTTCCCTGCTTCTGAATAATTTGATTCATTATACAATTCTAAACCTCTGTAAAAAAGCACTTTTTGATAAGCTGCCTTATTTTCGGCAGATTTGTTTTTCTCTAATAAAATTAAAGCTTCTTTATAGTTTTTAGACGAAATATAAGAATCGACCAATAACTTTTCTACTTCAGATTTACTTGAATTGTTTGGATATTTTTTCAAGAAATCAAGCAAAATTCCAGGAACAGTTTGGTAAGCATTTCCTATTTCATAACTCAATTTTGCATAATTTAAAGCACCATCTTCTTGAATCTGCGCATTAAATTCCATTTCAGAAGCGTTTTTAAATGCATTTAATGCTTCTTGTTTTTTACCGGTATTCAAATAACTTAAGCCTAAATGGTAGTAAGCATTTTGTGCAACGAAATCTTTTCCTTCAATAATTTTATTGAATTGAGAAATTGCTTTTTCATACTCCTTTTGCTCATAATAAGCATAACCTAATTGATAGAAATCAGTATTATTCCACTTTCCTTTTTTACCTTCGTATTGCTCTAAAAACGGAATCGCTTTTCCGTATTGCTTTAAATTGAAATAACTTTCTCCGATAATTTTATTCAGCTCTGATTTTTCAATCGCATTCGATTTAGCCATTGCAGTTTGACCTAAATCAATAGCTTTTTGAAAATTTCCTAATTTGAAATTCATATCAGCCTGATAATACGAAAGCTTTTCTTTGTATTTTTCCTCGCCTGAAACTTCGTCAAAATATTTGGTAGCCTCTTTATAATCATCGCCTTCGTAAGCCATAAATCCTAAATAATACTTGGCTTGAGAACCAAATTCAGGAGAATTCACTACTTTGTTAAAATAAGTAGTCGCTTCTTTTTTCTTTTTGGCATTGAAATAACTGTAACCTTTTTGGAAATTAAATTTATCCGAATCCGATTTGCTCATGTAGCTTTCATCGACTTTATCAAACCATTGCAAAGCTTTTGGGTAATTTCCCTGCTCGAAGTAAAACTGAGCCACTTCGATGTAAGCTTGATTTTGCTTTGTACTTGTTGGATAATCATTTACAAATTTTTCCATCAAGGCATCGGCATTTGCCTTATTGGTTCTAATAGCACAATTGGCAATGTAATAAGCACAATCTGATTGAACTTCTTCAGTTGTTGCATTGTTTTTTACATGTTCAAAAATAAGTTGTGCCGAAGCATATTGTTTGTCATTATATAAAGTCAGTGCTTTGTCAAAATCCTTTAAGTCGTAAGTGTAAATAGCTGATTTTTGTGCCGAAACTGTGGTCGAAATAAGGATTATTTGGAATAAAAAGAACCAGGAAAATTTACGCATTGTAATTATATTTAGTATTCAAATGTATCATTTTATACCGTCTATAACGAAACGTTTCTGGCTTTTATTATAAACTTTTTTTTAAATAGTCGTGATTTTAGACCGTTCTTACAGATTAAGTTTAACCATTGAGGTCATTTAATTAATTATAAATTAGATGCTTCTATATTATTCTCTGATGATGAACTTACATGACTTATATGGTTTGAAATTTTTATTCAGAAATGATTCAAATTTATTTTGAATCCAAGCGTTATCTTATTACTTTTACAAATCAAATCAATTTTACTATGTCACAAATCGTACTATCTCTTAAAGAAGTCACTATATATCAAGAAGGAAGAAAAATTTTATCTCATATTAATTTAGATGTTCAACACGGTGAATTCATCTATATTATCGGAAAAACGGGTTCAGGAAAAAGTAGTTTCATGAAAACTTTGTACGGAGATCTTCCTTTAACAGAAGGAGAAGGCCATATAGTTGAATTTGATTTGGCTGCTTTAAAAGAAAGTGAAATTCCGTATTTAAGACGTAAAATCGGAATCGTATTTCAAGACTTTAAATTGCTTCCAGACCGTTCTGTAAAAGACAACATGCTTTTTGTCTTAAAAGCAACTGGCTGGTCTGAAAAAGAAGCAATGGAACATAAAATTGACGAAGTTTTGGATAAAGTAGGCATGAAAGATTTTGTAAACAAAATGCCTCACCAACTTTCTGGAGGAGAACAACAGCGTGTTGCAATTGCAAGAGCTTTGCTGAATGATCCTGAATTTATTTTAGCTGATGAACCAACCGGAAATCTTGATCCGCAAACGAGTTCTGAGGTGCTAGAAGTATTGAAAAAAATTAACGCCAACGGAAAAACGGTTATCATGGCGACTCACGATTATGCTTTGTTGATGAAATTCCCATCTAAAACTTTAAAATGTGAAGATGAAAGAATTTTTGAAGTAGTGCAAAGAAGCGTGTAATGCTTTCCATTTTAATTCCGGTTTATAATTATAATGCTTTACCGCTAGTTACTGAACTTGTAAAGCAATGTAATTTTAATGGAATTACTTTTGAAATTCTTTGCCAAGACGATGCTTCAAACTCTCAAGAAAACATTCTAAATCAAGAAATTAATCTTATTTCCAATTCTTCTTTTTTTGTAAATGAACGGAATTTGGGAAGAGGAAAAAATATCAACTCATTAGCATTAAAAGCAAAATACAATTGGCTGTTAATTTTAGATTGTGATACTTTCCCGACTGCAAATAATTTTATTAAAAAGTATGCTGATTTAATTTCAAATGCAACTAAAAATATCTTTTTTGGAGGCATCATGTATGAAGATAAAAAGCCTGAAAAAGAACAGCTTTTACGTTGGATTTACGGGAAGAAAAGAGAAGCTGTTTCTGTTTTGACTTCTAATTTATTAATTAAAAAAGAAGTTTTTCTTCAATATCCTTTTGATGAATCGATCACAAAATATGGTTATGAAGATTTGCTCTTTTTTTCGGTTTTAAAATCAAATCATTTTCAATTTTTACAAATAGATAATCCCACTTATCATTTGAATTTAGAAACTTCCATTTTATTTTTAAAGAAAACTAAAACAGCTTTAGAAAACTTGGTTTTTCTTTATAATTCAAGGAAAATCTCCAAAGAAGAAAGTAAAATCATAAAAGCTTTTGAACTTTTAAAAAAGCTAAAACTAATTCGTTTTTCAGCTTTTCTTTTTAATACAAATCAAAAGAAAATCGAACGAAATTTGTTATCTCAAAAACCTTCTTTACTCCTATTTGACCTCTATAAACTGGGGTGTTTTTGCAATTTAAAAACTATTGCCAAGATTTAGATTTTCTAAAAAAGTTTCCCACTTCTTCATTACTTTATCAATATTAAATTGTTGTGAAGTTTTTTTCGCATTCAAACTAAATTTCGACCTCACTTCTTCATTTTCAATTAAAAAAGACAGCTTTTCTACAAACATTTCCTCATTATTATCAGGAATTAAAATACCATTTTCAGCATTTGTAATTATCGTTCTTGGGCCAATCGGGCAATCATAAGCAATACAAGGCAAACCCAAAGCCATAGCTTCTAACAAAACCATCGGAAAGCCTTCGGTTCTTGAAGTCATAGCGTAAATGGAAGCTTCTAGATAATTCTCTTGAATATTTTTTACAAATTTGAAATAATTTATTCCAGATTTTATTCCCAAGCTAATTGCTTTTTTCTCTAAAGATTCGATATCATCTGTGTAAATATCCAAAGTCCATTCTGGGTGTTTTTCACCAGCCTTCTTCCAAATTACCAACAAACGGTCTAATCCTTTTTCATATGAATTTCGGGCAGCCGTAATCACTTTTTTATTCTTTAAATCAGGAAAATTTTCGGTCTGAATCCAAGACGGATTCGGAATTACAACGCCATTTTTAACATTCCATTCTTTTAAACTTTCATCAGATAAAGCTACTATTTTAGTAAATCTTCTAACTGCAAAATCTTTGAACCTATATTTTAATTTTTGAATTAATTTGGATAATAAATTAGTTTTCTGACTTTGTTCTTCAATAAATTTAGAACCGTGACATTCAAATACAATGGGAGTTTTAGTTTTGATTATAAATGGAAAGACAAAAGCTTTCAAACCATTATCTGCAACTAAAATTACATCTGGATTAATCTGTTTTATTTTTTGCTTTACTTCTTTTGTATATGATTTTAAAAACTGAAAAGTATTGCCTTTCAAAATCATATTATGAAATACAACTTTAGAATTAAAATTATAGAAAGACAAATCCGTTTCTTCGTTTTGAGATAAAATATGAACTTCATACCCAAAATTCTCTATAAAATAATTTGCTTTTATAGACAAAACCCTAGCCACTCCGCCAGCATTTTTTATTTTGGGAACAATGTAAAGGAGTTTCATTTTTTAGAAATCAAAAAAGTTCCAAAATCCCTTATATAATCTGTTTCTTCAAACACATCTGAAGCCAAAACCAGACAAACCGAGCCTGACGAAAAATTTTCTAATTCTCTCCAGATTCCTTTTGGCAAATGCAAACCTATATTGGGTTTATTCAATAAAAAGCTTCTTTTACTGGTTCCATCATTCACTTTCACTTCAAAACTGCCGCTTAAAGCTATTAAAACTTCGTGTTGTTCGATATGCGAGTGTCCGCCACGAAAAGCAGAACTCGGAACATCAAAAAGATAGTAAACACGCTTAAATTCAAACGGAAGAATATCGTTTTGAATGAACGCTAAATTTCCTTTCAAATCTTCTACAACCGGAATTTTAAGGACTGTTATATCTTGAATTGTAGTCATATTTTTAATTTGCTTTCATCAAATTTAACCATTGCTGTCCAACTTTTTCTAATAAAAAAGGCTGAATGCTTTCAAATGCATTTTGTTTGCAATTTTGATATAAAACTTCATCTGAAACAAATACATTCATTGCTTCAGTCAACTTCTCCCAATTTTGATTTTCTACTAAAATACCATTTTCTAAAGATGTAATTATATCTCTTGGTCCAAAATCGCAATCAAAAGAGACAACTGGAGTTTTGCAAGCTAATGATTCTAAAATAACATTCGGAAATCCTTCGTTTTTACTGCTTAAAACTAGAAATTTAGCTTTGCTTACATATTTAAAAGGATTGCTTTGATAGCCTAAAAGATGAACAAAATCAGAAACTTTATTCTCTAAAATTGCTTTTTTAAGTTTTGATTTATCTCCATTTCCCACAATAACGAAATGAATATTTTTTTGAGGCAAAATCGATTTTGAATAACTTGAAATTAATTGATCAAACTGTTTTATTTGATTTTCATATTGTCCTACGGCGATAATAAAATTGAAATTAAAATCTATATTTTCATTTTGCTTATTCTGAATTTCCTCTACATAAACAGGGTTATGAATCGTGACCACATTTTGTAATTGATGTTTGTTTTCAATCAGTGTTTTCATTTCATCAGAAATAGCAACATTTGCGTAACAATGATTATACATCAACCTTGTCAGCCGAGAATTGTTTGACATATAATGATCAATCAAAAAACTGTGAACCGTAAAGATTGTTTTGGTATTATAAATAAATCTCGCCAAAATAAGTTCCTGAACAATCTTGGTACGAAACCGAAAATCAATTATAAAATCAAATTTATTTTCGTTTAAATACTTCCATAAAGCCCATAATCTCTTAGCTTTATTAAAAAGTCCATTGCTTTTATTTTTAAGCAAACCAAGATTTACTAATTTTCCTGAATACGGAAAACTAACTTCGTCTAAAACAATAATTATATCCACTTCAAAACCTTGATTTTCAAAAAAAATAGACAAATTTGCCATAACTTTATCACTTCCGCCTCCGCTTAAGCGATAACCAATTAAAGCAATTTTATTTTTTTTGTGAGACAATATCATTCGTGATTTATTATTTTCGTATCAAATATATAACTCTTTAAAAACAATATGCAAGATAAATCATTAGTGACCATTATTTGCTTGTGTTACAATCAAGAAAAGTATGTTGTGGAGAGTTTGCTTTCGGCTGTAAATCAAGATTATCCGTTTATTGAATTGATAATTGTAGATGATTTTAGCACGGATAATTCTAAAGAAACAATTCAAAATTGGCTTGTCGATTATCCTGAAATTCAATTTATTGCAAACGAAACGAATTTAGGAAGCACAAAATCGTTTAATAAAGCTTTAAAATTAGCCAAAGGCGATTATATTATTGATCTGGCTTGTGATGATATTTTATTGCCCAATTGTGTTTCATTACAACTAAAAGCCTTTCAGCAAAACCGCTTTAAAAATTTGGGAATTGTTTACGGAAATGCCGAATTAATTAATGAAAAAGGTAATTTTTACTTTTATTATTTCCCAGCTGATGCTTCAAAAAAAACAATCGAAAAAAGACAAATCGGAGATATTTATTTGAGTGTTATTTCAGGAGGCAATAGCATTTGCTCAGTTTCTTCAATGGTTAAAAAAACTGTTTTCGACGATCTAAAAGGTTATGATGAAGATTTAGCTTATGAAGATTTAGATCTTTGGATTCGTGCTTCTCGCAAATATGACTTTGATTATATTGATGAAATTTTAATTAAAAAAAGAATCTCAACAACATCTTTTGGAACTCATTTTCATTTAAAAAATGATTCAAGATCTAAGAAAATAAATTATTCTACGTATTTGATTATTCAAAAAGCAATTCATTTAAATAGATCTAAAATTGAGCATAAAGCCATTTTAAAAAGAATGCATTTTGAAATGATTTTGGCTTATAAAACAGCAAATTATAATTTGTTATTCAAATATATTTTGCTGGAAATAAAACAGCGTTTCCGCATAATAAAAAAAGGCTTTAGCGAATCTGTATCATACGCGTTGCATTTTTAAATTGTCAAAAAATCATCTAACTGCTGTTTTTCTCCTTGCCAGTCTCTTGAAATATTAGACCGAATTAATTTTGCTGGAATTCCTCCAATCAAAATATTTTTACCTAAAGAAGTATAATTTTTTGTACACAAACTATTCGATGCAATTGTACAAAAATCAGATGTTTGAGTTCCTTTTAGAACTGAAACTCTATTGCTTGCAAAATTGTAATTTCCGATGAGAATTGGTGCTGATTTCTCAAGTTTTTCGCCTGTTTCTGTGTCAATTAAATCATGAAAATTAGTGTCTATAATTTGAGCTTCTGAACCAAAGCGTGCATAATCGCCCAAAACAATTTTTTCAGTACAAATTATTTTACCGCTTGATGCCATCGATGCCATATTTCCGAGTTCGCAATTTGCATTTTCGCCAACGAAAACAAAACAATCCTTACCAAATTGAAATTTTCCTTTAAACGTTAATTTTCCTAAAATAAAAATTTCTGAAATGCCTTTTTGAGCTTTATTCAATTCATACGGCTGACCAAAACCAATCATGCCCTTTTTAATATTTCCGTCAATTTTAATTTCGCCAGCCACTGAAGTGAATTTTACTCTTCCGTAAAAGAAAACAGGCAGTTTTTTAGCAATTTGAAAAGGGAATTTCTTAAAATTAAAATATAGCGTCTTTGTCCAGTTTACCGAATAGTAAAACTTGAGTTTGTGATAAAAAGACCGGCATTTTCTATAACTATTCTGAATCATTTTTATCTTTTTTTCTTTGAACAAATGACGTGAATATTTCCCTTAAATTCATCTTTTTATTAATTTGATAAAAACTGAAACTCAGAGAAATAAAAATCATCAAAGTCAATAAACTGTATTTTAGAGCTGAAATTTCAATATAACGAATTAAAAAAGTACTAATACAAATTAAAAAACAAACAAGATAAGTTTCGTAAAAATCTTTGTCAAAATAAAAATTATATCTTTTTTTAGTGATGATTTTTAATCCGATAAAATGAAATAAAAAATAAAGACAAAAACTAAAGCCC
This sequence comes from Flavobacterium sp. JLP, assembly GCF_015350755.1. NCBI lineage: Bacteria > Pseudomonadati > Bacteroidota > Flavobacteriia > Flavobacteriales > Flavobacteriaceae > Flavobacterium > Flavobacterium sp. JLP. The sequence continues at coordinate 1,061,172 of NZ_JADKPS010000001.1, forward strand.
AGCCCCTCTAATCCGTAAAAATAATAGCAAGAAATATTCATTATCAAAGACAAAATATTGAAGCCAAAAGCAGTTTTTAGGAACATTTTAGAATCGCCTTTTGCAATTAAAATAAAGCCCATTGCCCAGGAAACTGCCCTGAATAACATTCCTAAAATTCCAAAACAAACCATAGACGTTATTTCATTAAATTTTGGTGTGTAAATAACTTTAATTATCAATGAAATAAAAGTCAAAAACAAAACAATTATGGGCGTGATAATTAGGATTGATACAAAAGCTTGCTGTACAACACTGGACCTAACTTTTTTATTATCAGAATTTATCGAAGCTAATTTCGGAAAATAATCGGTACTCATAACGGTAAAAATAATTCCTACATACGAATTTAATAAAGTGAAACCTGCGTTATAAAAACCAACTTGTTCCAATCCTCCGTTTTCAGCAATATAGATCTGAATTAAATACGTTGATAAAAGTGTTAAAACACTGCTGATCGTCAGCATAAAACCCAATTTCACAATAGCTTTTCCTTCTTCTAAAAATACGGTTTTTGAAACTTTTTGTTTTTCAATTATTACTTTATTGGAATAATAAAAAGAGAAAATCAAAGCAGACAAAGAAGCAATTATAATTGTTGGAATTATCGCATCAATCTTTAAAAAATAATAAAGCGGAATCGAAAAAAGCAAACCAAATAAATTGCCGTGCAAATTAGCTTTTGCTAAAAATTTCATTTGTCGCAAACCTTGCAGAACAGCCAATTGTCCAGATGATAATTGTTTGAATAATACTGTTATCGCCAGAAATATAAAGGTATAGGTTTGACTAGAATCTCCAAAAGTAATGATACTTAGTGCTTTTGAAAAAATCGCAACAAGCAGCATACCTAAAATTCCTGTAAAAAAAACAATCTTTTTTACAATTTGAACTGTTACAGAAACTGTTTTTAAATCTTCTTTTTTAAAGTTTTCGGAGATGTTTTTTACGGCACTCGTTTCGATTCCTAAACCACAAATTCCACTGACAAGACTCAAAGTTGAATTTAATAATGCTATAATTCCCATTCCGCTTGGGCCAATAAAAACAGCTATCAATTTGGTTCTGATAATCGAAACTAAAATCGTAAAAAACTGTACGCCACCAAAAATTGAAGTTGTTTTTAGGATTTCTCTATATGAAGTTTTGCTGTCAGACACGAATTAATATTGGTTTAAAATTTCGATGATAAAGCTAACTTCGTCATCTGTCAAAACTGAACTGATCGGCAAACTCAAAACTTGGTTGTGGATTTTCTCTGTAATTGGAAAAAGTAGATTGTTCCATCCCGAAGTCTCAGAAGAAAATGCTTTTTGTTTGTGTGGCGGAATCGGATAATGAATTACGGTTTGAATATGATTATGAGTTAAATATTCTTGTAAACCTTCACGATTTTGAGTACGAATTACAAATAAATGAAATACATGATTGCTCGAAAAATCCCAAAACGGAAGGATTATTTTGTCATTTTTAATTTCAGACAAATAACGTTTTGCAATAGCGCGACGTTTGTCATTGTCCCTATTTAAATTTGGTAATTTAAGATTTAAAAACGAAGCCTGAAGTTCATCTAATCTCGAATTTACGCCAATGTATTCATTATGATATTTTTGTTCAGAACCATAATTGCGAAGCGAAAAAAGCACTTTTGCCAACTCTGAATCGTTTGTGGTAATCGCACCGCCGTCGCCTAAACATCCTAGATTTTTTCCGGGATAAAAACTGTAAGCAGAAGTATTTTTTAAATTATTAATTATTAATTGTTCATTGTAAATTGCCCCATGTGATTGGGCAGCATCTTCTACAACAATCAAATTATTTTGTACTGCAATTTCATCTAGCCTTTCCATTTCAGCCAATTGTCCATATAAATGAACGGCTAAAATGGCTTTTGTTTTTGGCGTAATTTTCTCCTGAATTAAATCGGGATTTATGTTGTAGGTTTCTAATTTTGGTTCAATCAAAACTGGAACTAAATCGGCTTGCAGAATGGCTAAAATAGTAGCGATATATGTATTTGCAGGAACGATAACTTCGTCGCCTCTTTGAAGTTTTCCGAGTTGAATATATCCTTTAAAAATCAAAACTAACGCATCAAAACCATTCCCCACTCCAATGCAGTATTTGGTTTGGTTATATTCGGCGAAAGCTCTTTCAAATGTTTCCAGTTCTTTTCCTAAAATATACCAGCCATTATTTAAAACCAATTTCAGTTTTTCCTGAAATGCAGTTTCATAAGGTTCGTTTATTTTTTTAAGGTCAAGAAATGGTATCATTTTATATCGAGTTTATAAAAATCCTGATTGTAAACGGAACAGCCCAATTCTTGTTTTTGTGTCAAAAGGCCCAAATCATACTCTTTTTCGTTATCTGAATTTACGATTCCCATATCAAAAAATAATTTACCTTTTCTTTTGTATTTATGGATCAAATTAATGAATAAAAAATCAACGGCACGCGCTTCTTCTCCTTGTTTAGAAGTAGCTGCATATTGTGATTTTATTACATTTTGGGTTTCAAAAATAGTTATTCCGGCAATAATCTCATCATTTTGGCAAACAGAATATTGTCTAATATTTTGAGGAAAATTTTGCTTCAACCAAGCCATTTCTTCTTTGGTATGAACTGGTTTTGCATCAAATTTTTCTAATAATCTCGGTTCTAAAATTTTATTCCAAAAAGGAGAAAAATGTTGTTCTTCTACAATGTCTAAATCAAGATTTTCAATTCTTCTGAAATGCTTCATTTTACTTTTAGAAATCTGCAAAGGCAATTGCAAATTAATGGCCAAATTCATTTCTTTTCGCTCTAAAACTGCTCCTCTTTTAAACAAGAAAAAATCTATTTCGTTGTTTCCTTCCGGAAAATAAAAACTCGGAATTGGCTTATAATAAAAAGTTTCAATTTGATTTTCATTAAAAAAAATTAAAATAGAATCTAAAATAGATTCTACTTTTTCACCTTTCAATTTAGAAGAAAAAACCAAACCTCCATATGTTAGACCTTGATGTGAGTAAACTGAATTTTCTTTTTTATTGGCAGGCAAAACTGCTTTTAATTTTTCACCTTCAAAAATCAAAAGCGAGAAATCTTCAAAACGATCTTGGTGATATTCCATAAAATCGCGATGAAATAAAAATGTGGCGTTTTTAGCTTGACCGATAAATTCGTTCCAAGTTTTGTAATCGCTTTTATGGTATTTTTTTACGGTATACTTTGTCATTTTCTTGCCACAGATTTATTTGATTTCAATGATTTTAATTCTAGCCAGAAAATCTTTTTTAATCTGTTAATCTGTGGCTAATATATTATTTTAAAATCTCATTTATGCTCAAATGCTGGTAAATACCATTTGAATTTTACCGCCATCAAACGTACAGTGATAATTACTATTGAAGTTAATAAATACAAAATATCGTCTTCTAAGTTTAGTTTTTTTAAGACAAAAAATACAATTCCGCCAAAAATACAAATCGTGGCATAAATTTCTCTTCTAAAAATAGTTGGAATTTCTGTACATAATATATCTCTGATTACACCTCCAAAACAAGCCGTCATCGTTCCTAAGGCAATACAAATGACTGGATGCAAACCAATCGAAATTCCTTTTTCGAGTCCGATTAAAGTAAAAACGCCAAGCCCGATTGTATCAAACAAAAACAATGAAGTTCTGAGCTTGTCAAACTTTTTTCGAAAAAGAATAGCCAGAATAAAACCTAAAATAATTACATAAACATACTGAAGGTCAAGCATCCATCCTACGGGCGTCCTGCCAATCAATACATCACGAAGCGTTCCGCCGCCTACCGCAGTTACAAAAGCAATTATAAAAACCCCAAACGGATCTAGTTTTTTATGCATTGCCGTTAAAGCGCCAGACATAGCAAACGCCATTGTACCAATAAGATCTAATAAGTGAAACATTTTTTTAGGTTCAGAGTGGCAAAGGTACAAAGGTTTTTTTTTTATTAGGCACAAAGGTTCAAAGAGACAGAGCAACAAAGATTATATATGTCTTGATTTTTTGTTCTTGTTTTTTGTTTCTATATTCTTTCTTCTTGGCTCTTTATTCTTTCTTCTTTACTCTTTATTCTTGCCTCTTCTTCTTGCCTCTTACCTTCTAAAAAAACCTACTTCTTCACATAAATCGGACTTCTTTTTAATAAATATGAGATAGAATCGATCCAGCTGTCTTTTAAGTTAAGAAAAGGTTTGCGGGTTTGTGAGTAAATTTTAGTATTATTTCGGTACATATCAAAATACACATTATAGTAATAATACATTTGTGAATTGGCAGTTGTTGTCGAATAATCATTTGACTTAATCTTTTTATCATTGTTACTTACAGTAGTGCTTCCGCTTCCGTAAGTTGATGCAGTTGAACTAGTTGACATTGTGTATGAAATTTTAGCAGCAACAATATTGTCTACCCCTAGAATTTTTTCAAGATCCTCAATTGGGGTTTCGTCTATATTGTTATGATTTATTCCTGCTTTGTGCAAAAGGCTGTTAGTTGTTCTTAAATCCTGAACCGTTAGCGGAAAAATATTTGCCGATTTATCTAACAATTTATTATACAAATCGTTTTGAGCAAATTTAGCCATATCTTCCGAGCTTTCCTGAGTATCTGAGTTTAAGTACGGCACGGGTAAAACAGCGATAGTATTGGGTTTCATTTCTGCAGTGGCTAAATCTGGTCCCGAATTATTTGCAGAACTTGATGCTGAAACATCAAAAGTTTGCGAACGCCCGCTGGCAAAATCAATTCTCGCGATCTGAGAAACATCAAGAGAAATCAGCAAAGTTTCGCCGGGCAGAGAATATTCAACCGTTTTATCAGATATTTTAGAAATAGTTCCTTCAATTATCTGATAATCTCTTTTAATTATTTTATCTAATTTTTTTCCGCCTTGAGCGAAATTAAAAACAGAAAAAAGCAACATAATTATAACTGCAAAAGTTTCTTTAATTCTCATAGTATTTCTAATTAAGTTTTGTACTAGGTTTTTCAGTCTGCCATTTAGGAGCAAATAATTATTAATTGTTCGCTTGTATAACAAAGTTAAGAAATCATCCAACGTTATTCTTATAGAAAAGTATTTTTTTGTAAGAATTAGCACAAATTTAAAGAGGAGCTGTTTCCTGCTGTCCGCTATATCTTTTCCTGGCTAAAGAAGCCAGAAAAAGGATACCGCTCCCATCAGGGCTAGGCAATACGTTTTCAATTGATGAATTTAGAAAAGTAAAAATGTTTTTTTTTAGCAAATTTCATCTTAAAAAACTTTCTACATATTTTGAGTATAGTAGTTGTAATCTTTTAAAACCACGCGAATAAAATCGCTGTTATCTCCAGATTGGTTTTTAATTCCTGTTACGCTTTCAATTTTGGCAACCAATTTATAAATGATTTCATGATCTTTTTTGGCTACAGCTTTTTTAAAGGTTTCTTTAATGATACGCATATCATTATCTGATAATTTAATAACCAAAGGATATGTGGGCACGTATGAAGTACCGATTTCCTCTAAAATAGTATGACTTATATTAATTCTGTTTTTTAAGGTAATCACAGCCGTTCCCGCTGCCATATCGCCCAAACGCTGTGTTTTTTTGCTAGAAACCATAGCGATGAGGCCAACAAGTCCGTACAATGCTGTAAAATCAATTATTCTAAAAAACCAGCGGATTAAATAATCTCCAAAACCGGCTTGATAACCATCTATTTTAACAACTTTTATTTTTATTAGTTTTTTGCCAAAGGTCTGGCCTTCAAAAATACTTTCTAAAGTTATCGAATATATTAAAATAGGAAAATACGCAATTATAACGAGTGCTCTTATCGTCCAAGAACCTGCTCCATTGAAAAATTTCCCTAAACTTAATACATAAAAAAATAGTCCGGTAAGTACCGCAACATAAGAGAATTTAATAAATAAATCGATAAAATAAGCACCTAGTCGTTCACCGACAGAAGCTGCGATAAAATTTATTTTAACATTTTGTGTTGTATTAATAGATAATTCTGACATATTTTATATTTTAGCCTGCAATGAGAGAAGTCGCCTTCATAAAACAAAATAAAGAAAAATGGCTGGAATTTGAGCTAGCTATTTTTGGTAAAGCTAAAAAAAATCCTGACGAGTTAGCTAATTTGTACATTCAAATGATGAATGATTTGTCGTATGCGCAAACGTATTATCCAAAAAGTAAAACAGTTATTTACTTGAACCACCTTGCGTCGCAGATTTATCAGAAGATTTACAAAACCAAAAGAACGGAGAAAAATAGAATCGTGGAATTTTTCGTTACTGAAGTTCCATTGCTTCTTTATGAATATAAACGATATTTGCTTTATGCCTTTATTCTTTTTGTTTCTCTAGTTTCAATTGGCGTCGTTTCTGCAAAATACGATCCAGATTTCGTTCGATTGATTTTGGGAGACGATTATGTAAACATGACTTTAGAAAACATCAAAAAGGGCAATCCAATGGCGGTTTATAAATCAGACACGAATTGGGGAAGTTTCGTCGGCATTACTTTTAATAACCTTTATGTAGGTGCAAAATGTTACTTTTTCGGAATTTTTGCCGGAATTTTGACTTTTTACATCTTCATGAGCAATTGTATTATGCTGGGTTCGTTTCAGTATTTCTTTTATGAACAGGGCGTTTTCTGGAAAAGTGTTCGAGGCATTTGGATTCACGGTTCTATGGAAATATTTGCGATTGTAATCGAAACTGCTGCCGGATTTATTCTTGGCGCATCTATATTGTTTCCAAAAACTTTTTCTAGATTAAATTCTTTTAAAATAGGTTTTAAAAACAGTTTTAAAATATATTTAAGTACAATTCCGTTTACCATAGCCGCCGGATTTTTAGAAGGTTTTATTACTCGATATGCTAACGAAATGCCAAATTGGTTAAGCGTGTCTATCATCTTATTTACATTAGGAATAATTTCATTTTATTATTTGGTTTATCCTTTTATTGTCCATAAAAAAATACAAAAACTATCAGCCTAATTGAATTAACTGGAAACCATAATGAATAGAATTTTCTTCATTTTTACTTTTCTTTTTTATTGCACTTTTTCAAATGCGCAGGATTCCTTGACGACTGAAGATCCGCCAAAAATAGATGCCGTAAAGTACACTGAAAAAGATATTCAAATCGACACAAGCACGACTGAAGCGAAAACCTTCGCTAAAGATTTCAAAAAAAAATATACCGATTCAGAATTTCAATACGAGCCAAAAAAGCCCGAAAGAACGTTTTGGGATGATTTTAAATCTTGGCTTGCAAGTATATTTAGAAAACTTTTTTCGTTCAGTAATCCACAGTCAGCAATAAACTTTGTTGGTATTTTACTAAGAGTATTGGCTGTATTGACTATTATGCTCGTTATATTCTTAATCGTAAAAGCGTTGATTAATAAGGAAGGACAATGGATTTTTGGAAAGAATTCTAAAAAACGTACCCTTTATTATTCTGATGCAGAGAAAAATATTCATCTTTTAGATTTCGAAAAATTAATAAAAGAGAGCATCCAGGCAGATGAAAAAAGAATTGCAATTCGTTATTATTATTTATGGCTGCTGAAAGTTATGGCGCAAAATAATTATATTGAATGGGATATCGAAAAAACGAATTCTGATTATTTATACGAACTTCAACGACCAATTCATAGAGAAGAATTTACTTATTTGTCGTACTTATACAATTATATTTGGTACGGAGAATTCGAAATTGATGAAGCTAAGTTCACCAAAACCGAAAACCGATTTAAAAAAGCAATAAAAACCTTTAGCAATGAATAAATCCATCAAAATTTATGTGGCTATTCTGGTTTTTGTTTTAGCCCTTATTATTATAACAGATCGCGATCAGCCAAAACCTATTGACTGGCGCCCAACCTTTTCTGTACATGATAAAATTCCGTACGGATTGTTTGTTTTTGACAAAGAAATCAAAGGACTTTTGAAAGGACAAAAAATAGAAAGAGTTTCTGCCGTTACGCCTTATGAATATTTAGATGCAAACTATAATTCTGATACTTTGGTAGAAGATTATAAAATAAAAGGAACCTTCTTTAATATTTCAGAATATGGTGCAATCGACGATCAGTCGGTAAAAGAGCTTTTTTATTTTGTTTCGCGCGGAAACAGCGCCTTTTTAAGCATGAGAAGTTTTCCACAGATTTTATTAGACAGTTTAAAACTAGATGTTCAGTCTAATTTACCAAGCTTAAACAGTACATCAATCTGGATGGCGAATAAAAAAGTCAGCACTAAAAAATATCTCTTTAAACAATCTGTGGAAGATTATTTTTCTAAAATTGACACTTTAAATACAACCGTTTTAGGCTATCAAAGCACAACGAAAAATGAGAAACATATAAATTTTATAAAAGTTCGCTATAGCGGAGGTTATTTTTATCTGCACACACAGCCCGCAGCTTTTACCAACTTTCATTTATTAAAAGGAAATCATTATCAGTATGCTGAAAATGTGCTGACTTATATTCCTAAAGGGAATGTTTTTTGGTATACGAAAGGGCAAAATGGTGAATCAATTTCAGGCTCGCCATTGCGTTATATTTTTAGTCAGCCTGGATTAAAATGGGCTTATTATTTTAGTATAATTGGCATTTTAATTTTTATGATTTTCAATGCCAAACGAAAACAGCGCATTGTGCCGATTATAAAGCCATTATCTAATTTGACCGTTGATTTTACAAAAACGATTGGAAATTTATATTATCAAGAAGGCGATCACGCCAATATTATAGATAAAAAAATTATATATTTCTTGGAGAAAATCCGAACGGAATATTTAATCGATACCACAAAACTGGATGACGATTTTATTAAAAAACTGCATCATAAAACAGGAAAAAATGAAACTGATATTCGAGAACTTGTATTTTTAATCAACGAACATCGAAATAGTTATCACGGAAGTCTCGAAGAAGATTTAATCCGAATTAATAATGCAATTGAAAAGATTTTACATTAAATAAAAACTGTCTGCTACAAATTAAAATAATTTTTAAATCTGTGAGAATCATTTACTCTGCGGCAGAAAAAAAATAAAATTCAACTTAAGAAACATACAAAACATGGACGATATTAATACCCCAGAAACCGAAATCACAAATGAAAATGTGAATTTTGAGACTAGAATAAATTTAACTCCTTTACTGGATCACATCAATATTATCAAAAAAGAATTAGAAACGGTAATTGTGGGACAGCATAAAATGATCGACCAGCTTTTGGTTGCTATTTTATCAAACGGACATGTTTTGCTTGAAGGTGTTCCTGGAGTTGCTAAAACTATTACAGCCAAATTACTTTCTAAAACATTAAATATTGGCTTTAGCCGAATTCAGTTTACTCCGGATTTGATGCCTTCTGATATTTTGGGAACTTCCATTTTCAACCTAAAAAGTTCAGAATTTGAGTTTAAAAAAGGCCCTATTTTCTCTAACCTGATTTTAATTGATGAGATTAACCGTGCTCCTGCCAAAACTCAGGCTGCACTTTTTGAAGTTATGGAAGAACGCCAGATTACGATTGATGGTTCTGCCTATCAGCTTGAAACGCCATTTTTAGTAATTGCAACTCAAAACCCAATTGAACAGGAAGGAACGTATCGTTTGCCAGAAGCCCAGCTAGATCGTTTTTTATTCAAAATCACAATTGATTATCCAAAATTAAACGAAGAAATTCTGATCATTCAAAGAGAACATTTATTGCAGGATCATGGCAAATTAGAATCCATTAAAACCGTTCTTTCTGCTGAAGAAATAAAAGGTTATCAAGCTTTAATAAAACAAATTAGAGTAGAACAAAATCTATTGGAATACATCGCTAGAATTGTGATCAATACTAGAGAAAATGCTTTTTTATATTTAGGAGCTTCGCCTCGTGCCTCTATCGCGATTTTGAATGCCGCTAAAGGTTTTGCTGCCATAAGAGGACGCGATTTTGTAACTCCAGAAGATATTAAGGAAGCTGCAATTCCGGTTTTACAGCACCGTGTTATTGTGGCTCCAGAACGCGAAATGGAAGGAATTTCGAGCATTGAAATTATCAAACAAATTCTTGAAACAGTAGAAATTCCGAGATAATTATTAATTGTAAATTTTTAATTATTAATACCACACAACCTTTTAAAAATGAGAGTATTTAAATTATTCTTTTTCTTCTTTATCGGAATTGTTTTGGTTGGTTTTAAACCAATTGAAAAAACAAATGCGTCAGTTTATTTCGCAAGCGACAAACAACAGCTCGAAATATTGATAAGAAAAGCGTATGAATGGATTGAGACTAAAAGCACGAAAACTGACTTTGACGTTGTGGAAAATAAAAAGGGCGACAAATATGTTGGACTAAATTTAAAAGCGCATAACAAAAAATTAGAGGAGCTTAAAAAAAGTAACTTTTTCTCCAAACAATTTCTTGATAATTACAATAAAATTGGATTGAAAATTGGCGACAATCTCAAAACTAATAAGATCGAATATTTTGTTGGCGACTTGCCTCCATATGGCAATGACACAAATTATTGGTGTGATTGTCAGGATAATCCGGAAGGATATTGGAAAACACTAAAAATAAACAATTTAAAAATTGAAACTAATAAAGCTAGTTTCTATTGGACATGGACGGAATGGAAAGAAACTCCAAAATATAAAGTAAAAGCCGTTAAGGAAAATGGAATCTGGAAAATTGATTATTTAGAGGGTTTGGATTATAACAGCCTGACTAAAGTATAAGCATTAAAACTTAAAATATATTTTAAATTGAAATTCATAAAAAGTCTATATCTCAATAACTTCTTCTTCTATGTGCTTTTGAGCATTATAGGCCTGTTTGTGTGCGCATATATTTTTCCGAATTTATATAATGCCGTTTGGTTTGGTGTTTTGGTCTTAGTTACTTTTTTAGGACTTGATATTTTGCTTTTATACTTGTCAAGAAACGGAATTGAAGCTACGAGAACTGTACCTGAAAAACTTTCAAATGGAGATTTAAATCCGATTAGCATCAGCTTAAAAAATCAGTATACTTTCCCTATTTTGGTTAAGATTATTGATGAAATTCCGGTGCAGTTTCAGGTTCGCGATTTTAAAATCGTAAAAACGATCAAAGCATCTTTTCAAGATGATCTTAAATATGAATTACGTCCGACAGAACGCGGTGAATATCATTTTGGTTATTTGAATATTTATGTTTCATCTCCTTTGAGGCTGATTTCGAGACGGTTTGTTTTCGATCATGATCAAATGGTTCCAACTTATCCTTCTTACATTCAATTGAGAAAATATGATTTATTGGCTTTTTCGAATAATTTGCATCAATATGGAATCAAAAAAATTCGCCGAATTGGACATACAATGGAATTTGAACAAATTAAAGAATATGTTCAGGGCGATGATCTTAGAACTTTAAATTGGAAAGCGACCGCGAAGAAAAATTCGCTGATGGTGAATCAATTTCAGGATGAAAAATCGCAGTCGGTTTATATGGCAATTGACAAAGGACGCGTTATGCAAATGCCTTTTGACGGATTGAGTTTGCTGGATTATGCAATTAATTCGACTTTGGTTTTATCAAATGTTATTTTGAAAAAACAAGATAAAGCTGGAATTTTTGCTTTCTCTAAAAAGGTCGAAAACAGAGTTTTTGCTGAAAAAAGAGGTTCACAAATGCAAAAAATCCTTGAAACTTTATACAACATTAAAACTGATTTTTTCGAAAGCGATTACAGCCGCCTTTATGTTGATATCAAGAAAAATATCAATCAAAGAAGTTTGATTATTTTGTATACCAATTTTGAAACGATGGATGGTATAAATCGTCAATTACCCTATTTAAAAGGAATTGCAAAGAGCCATTTATTGGTTGTTGTCTTTTTTCAGAATACAGAATTGAATGATATCATCAATAAAAAAACAGATACTATTCAGGAAGTTTACGATAAAGTAATTGCCGAAAAATTCATGTTCGAAAAAAGACTGATCGCCAACGAATTGAAGAAATATGGAATTCATTCGGTTTTAACGCAGCCTGAGAATTTGACTTTAGATGCTATTAATAAATATTTAGAAATTAAGGCGAGAGGTATTTTGTAAAGGATTCAAATGTTTTTCGATTAAAAAACAAAAAAGTATGCGAAACGTTACAATTCCTATTCTTATAATAATATCCATTTTATTATTTCTTATTTACAATTCAAAAAATGAATATTATAAAAAGAGTAAAGAATTTCATGAGAAGACTTTGAATGGAGAAATTCTTGAAATCGCAAAAAGTCGTGGAACAAAAATCTACTATGACAGAAACGATTTTTTTTATCAGAGTGATTATGAAGGTCCGGAATTATTTGTGGGTGATGTAATTAGGAAAAATGGAAGTGAAATAATAATTCTGCGAAAAGACTCAAAAGGTGATTACATTGAAGTTGGCAAAGGAAAAAGTGTAGAGCCTGAAAAAAGTTATTTCAATTACTTTTTTGGAATTTAAAGTCTTCTTAAAGAAAACATTATTAAAACATCAAATGCCCTTTGTAAATTAGAATTGATAAAAAAACTTTAAACCTTTGTCTTGTAAACTTTCTAACATAAAAGGCCATGAAAAAAACATTCTTAATTCTATTCATTTTAATCCGTTTTGTTTCACACGCACAAAAAACTGAAAACATAATCATCATCACAACAGATGGTTTTAGATGGCAAGAAGTTTTTAAAGGAATGGCTCCCGCGATTGCCAATGACAAAAAATTCAATCAGGGCGACAGTACTTACATTTATAAAAAATATTCAAGTGCTGACTTCAAAGAAAATCGTAAAAAACTTATGCCTTTTTTGTGGTCAGAAATTGCTTCAAAAGGGCAAATTTATGGAAACCGAGATTTAGGGAACAAAGTAGATGTTTCAAATCCGTACTGGTTTAGTTATCCTGGATACAGCGAAATTATGACCGGAAATGTCGATGTCGAAATTAACTCAAATGGTTATAAACCAAATCCAAATATAAATGTTTTAGAGTTTTTAAATCAACAATCAAAACTAAAAGGAAAAGTTGCCGCTTTTGGTGCCTGGGATGCTTTTGACCGAATTTTAAACGAAAAAAGAAGCGGATTTCCGGTAATCTCTGCCTTTGATAATGTTGGAGGAAATAAACCAACTCAAACTCAAAAGTTACTGAATGAAATGCGTGACAATTCGTTTAAGCCTTTTCATGAAGATGAATGCCTTGATGTTTTTACTCATTATGAAGCATTAAATGAACTAAAAACCAATAAACCAAAAGTACTTTATATCTCATACGGCGAAACGGACGAATGGGCTCACGCTGGACACTACATATCGTATCTTGATGCAGCAAATCAGGTTGATAAGTGGATTAAAGAAATTTGGAATTTTGTGCAAAATGATCCTCAATACAAAAATAAAACTACATTGCTGATTACCGTAGATCACGGACGTGGCGACAAAACCAAAACACAATGGACAGATCATGGCGCTAATGTTGTAGGCGCATCAGAAATTTGGTTTGCTGCAATCGGACCAGAAATTGCTCCAAAAGGCGAAATCAAAACAGAATCTCAATTGTATCAAAAACAATTTGCTCAAACTATTTCTAAAATTATGGGATACACTTTTACAGCACCACATCCTGTGGCTCCAGAAATTTCAGAAATCTTTCAAAAATAAACCAACAACCTTAAATAATTAACCATTTAAAACCAATCTATTTTAATGAAGAAAATTCTACTTACGTTATTTTTATCTGCTGTTTTTATTCCGAAAATAATAGCTCAAAAAAGTGACACTACTGCTGCATATTATGATAATATCGAAAAATCGATGAAGTACGAATCCGGAAAAATTAATTTAACCGAAGGAGACGGAACGCTAAATATTCCGAAAGGATTTAAATTTCTAAATGCAGAACAAACTCAAAGTATTTTAACCAATTTATGGGGAAACCCAGAAGATAAAAGCGTTTTAGGAGCACTTGTTCCCGATGGAAAAGGCGTAACTCATAGCAACAGCTGGATGTTTATTATTACATATCAAGGAGATGGCTATGTAAAAGATGACGATGCTGACGATATTGATTATGATGATTTGCTGAAAACGATGAAAGAAGATACTCAGGTAACAAATGAGGAAAGAAAAAAAGGAGGTTATCCTGAAGTTCAATTAGTTGGATGGGCATCAAAACCTTATTATGACAGCAACTTAAAAGTACTGCATTGGGCAAAAGAATTAAAATTCGGCAAAGATGAAGTGAATACTTTAAATTATGATTTAAGAGTTTTAGGTAGAAAAGGAATGTACAATATTTCTGCCGTTGCCAACATGGGCGAACTTGCAGAAGTAAAAGCCAGTATTCCTGGAATTGTAAAAAGTGTAGAATTCAACGACGGAAACAAATATTTAGATTTCGATGCGGATACAGACACTGTTGCCGCTTGGACTATTGGAGGATTAGTGGCCGGAAAAGTTTTGGCTAAAGTTGGTTTCTTTGCTATTCTGGCAAAATTTGGAAAAATCATTGTCGTTTCACTTATTGCAGGATTTGCAGCTGTCAAGAAATTCCTTTTTGGAAAAAAAGATCAAGTTGTAACAAGGCCTGTTGAAGAAGAAACTGCTCTTTTAGAAGAAAACAATTCGACTGAAGAATAATTTAGCCCCCACGAATTTCATAAATTTTCACAAATAGTTAATTGCTTTTATGCAGTAAAATTAGTGTGAATTCGTGAAATTCGTGGTTGTTTTTTTTTAAAAACCTCTGAACCTTTGCCACTCTCAGGCTTTGCCTCTATTTTAAAAAAAATCTCAGTACCTTAGCGCCTCAGAACCTAAGTACCTTTAAAAAAAATGAAACAAATAACTTCAATACAAAATCCGTTTATAAAATCGCTTGTTTTACTTCAGGAAAAGGCAAAAGCCCGCAAGCAGACTGGAACATTTTTGATTGAAGGTTTACGTGAAATATCATTAGCTATAAAAGGCGGTTATGAAATAGAAACCGTTTTATTTTTAGCAGAATTAGTTACTGAAAATGAAATTAACAAACTGGTTAAAACACCTGTCCAATTAATTGAAATCAATAAAGAAGTTTATCAAAAATTAGCATATCGCGATACTACTGAGGGAATTTTGGCCATAGCCAAAACCAAATCGATGCAATTATCAGATTTAAATTTATCTGAAAATCCGCTGATTTTAGTGGCAGAAGCTCCAGAAAAACCAGGAAATATTGGCGCGCTTTTACGTACTGCTGATGCTGCAAATCTCGATGCTGTTTTAATCGCAAATCCTAAAAGTGATTTATACAATCCAAACATTGTGCGTTCGAGCGTGGGCTGTTTGTTTACCAATCAAATTGCAACTGGAACGACAGCACAAATTATTGCTTTTTTAAAAGAAAAAAAAATCAATTTTTATTGTGCGACCTTGCAAAATTCAACTTCATATCATACACAAGATTTTACCACTCCAACAGCTTTAGTTGTGGGTACAGAAGCAACCGGACTTACACAGGAATGGCGTGATGCTGCCACACAAAATATCATTATTCCGATGCAAGGAGAAATAGACAGTATGAACGTTTCTGTTGCTGCAGCTATTTTAATTTTTGAAGCAAAAAGACAGAGAGGGTTTTGATTCTAGATTTTTAGATTTTTAGATTTTTAAAAAATCGCTTCGCTCTTTTTTGTTGGAATTTTAAATCTTTAAATTTATTTTTAAATAAACATTTATTTAAGCAGACGGAGCGAAGTCGAAGTCTTTTTAGATCTCAAAAAATCTGAAATTTATCCCGTCCTGAAGTTTCGTGATCTGGACTAAAATCAACAATCTTAAACCTTGCGTATATTCAAACTTATTCTTATTTTTAGTACTTGAACTATGCCGTTATGATAGAAATAGATATTGAAAAAGAAAACAAAGCAATTGCGCACGAATACAAAGAATTACTTCGAATAAGTTATCAGACTTTAAGCCCTGCTGATAAAAAATTAATCCGGAAAGCTTTTGATGTTGCTGTCGATGCTCATAAAGAACAAAGACGTAAATCTGGAGAAGCCTATATCTTTCATCCTATTGCAGTTGCGAAAATTGTTGCCTCAGAAATTGGTTTGGGAGCGACCTCTATTGCTGCGGCTTTATTGCATGATGTTGTCGAAGATACTCCAATAACGGTTGAAGATATTGAGCGTTTATTCAACCCAAAAGTGGCACAATTGGTTGAAGGTTTGACTAAAATTTCGATGGTTCAAAAAGATCTGAATGCATCCATGCAGGCAGAGAATTTTAGAAAAATGATCCTTACATTGAACGATGACGTTCGTGTAATTCTAATAAAATTAGCCGATCGTCTGCACAACATGCAGACAATGGACTCAATGGTCGAATACAAACAGACAAAAATCGCCTCTGAAACACTTTATATCTACGCGCCTCTCGCCCATCGTTTAGGACTTTACAATATTAAAACTAAGTTGGAAGATTTAGGATTAAAATATACTGAACCGAACGTTTATAATGATATTGTAAGCAAAATTCGAGAAACAAAAGAAGAACAAGATGCTTATATCAAAGATATTTCAGATGTTTTGAAAAAATCTTTAGACAATGAAGGCATCGATTATATCATAAAAGGACGTCCGAAATCTATTTATTCGATTCGACGAAAAATGCGCGCTCAAAATGTGAGTTTTGATGAAGTATATGATAAATTCGCTTTAAGAATTGTCTATAAATCAGATCCGCATGACGAAAAATTTGTCGCTTGGAAAATATATTCGATTGTAACAGATCACTACAGGCCGAGTCCGAGTCGTTTGCGTGACTGGATTTCATCACCAAAATCAACTGGTTATGAAGCTTTGCACATTACCGTTATGGGACCAAAAGGCCGTTGGGTCGAGGTACAGGTTCGAAGCGAACGTATGGATGAAATTGCTGAAAAAGGTTATGCCGCACATTACAAATATAAAAATGGAGCAACAGAAGAAAGCGGTTTGGATGTTTGGCTAAATTTACTTCGTGAAGCTTTAGAAAATCAAGAAACTAATGCGGTAGATTTTGTGGAAGATTTTAAAATGAATTTATATTCAAAAGAAATCTTTGTTTTTACACCGAAAGGAGAAATCAAATCCTTGCCAAAAGGAGCAACATCGCTGGATTTTGCTTTTAGCATACATTCAGAAATTGGAATTAAAACCAGAGGAACTCGTGTAAACGGGCGCTTAGTTCCGTTAAATCATGAATTAAAAAGTGGCGATCAAGTTGAAGTTATAACTTCTGCCAACCAAAAACCAACTGTAAACTGGCTGGAATATGTTACGACTTCGAGAGCAAAAAATAAAATCAAAAACGTTCTTAATGAGAACACTAAAAAAATTGCCGAAGAAGGAAAAGAACTTCTTACCAGAAAACTAAAACACTTAAAAGTAACTATAAGTGAACAAGTTATAAACGAATTAGTGAACTTCTTCAAACTAAAAACCAGCTTAGATTTATTTTACAGAGTTGGAATTGGAGCAATTGAAAATCAGCAATTGAAAGATTATGCTGCTCAAAAAAGCAATTCGTTTATCAATTTCTTCAAAAATAAAATCAAAAGAAATAAAGATACAACTACTGCTGCAGAAGATATTCACAAACCGGTCATCAGCAGTAATTATGATATGTTGGTTTTTGGAACCGAACATGACAAACTCGATTACAAACTTTCGCAATGCTGTAACCCAATTCCGGGAGACGACGTTTTTGGTTTTGTAACGATTAATGAAGGAATAAAAGTCCATAAAAAAGATTGTCCAAATGCAATCGGAATGCAGTCCAATTACGCGTA
Organism: Flavobacterium sp. JLP; assembly: GCF_015350755.1. Classification (NCBI taxonomy): domain Bacteria; kingdom Pseudomonadati; phylum Bacteroidota; class Flavobacteriia; order Flavobacteriales; family Flavobacteriaceae; genus Flavobacterium; species Flavobacterium sp. JLP. The sequence continues at coordinate 1,079,089 of NZ_JADKPS010000001.1, forward strand.
CCGTATTATGAGTGCCAAATGGATTGATTCTTCTCAAGAAGAATTTAAAGCCATTATCAATATTACAGGAATGGATGTTCTAGGTCTTACAAATCAATTAACGAAAGTAATTTCGAACAATATGAGCGTTAATATCCAGAGTATTTCTTTAAGTACCGATGCTGGAATTTTTCATGGTCAGATTGCCGTAATTGTAAAAAATAATACCATTTTGAAAAAAATGATCAATGCGATCAAAAAAATTGACGGCGTTGATAAAGTAACCCGAGAATACAGGACGTAATAAGTCAAAAGTTTAAAGTCTTAAAGTCAAAAGGAATACTATATCGTGACTATTTTATGTAAACTATTGATATATTTTTTTTATGAAAACAGATTCTATAGAAATTCCTAAAATCAATTTTGATGAAAACGGAGCACTTTTAATTGTGGCTTCGGAATCTTCATCAAAAGATGATTTTGATTTTTTTCAAGGAAAATCTGTTATTCGGAATAAAAAATTAAAACAAAGATTTACAAATTCGAATGAATGGATTGAATTTCCGTCAACTCAGGAAATGTATAAGATTCTAAACGGAATTGGAAACATCGATAATTTTCTTGCCACTTTTGATGGAGAACCTTTCGAAGGCATGACGGTTCGCCTTTTTAATCCTAAAACAAAATTGTGGAGCATTTATTGGGCTGATTCAAACGCAGGAATTTTAGACAAACCCGTAGTAGGTTCATTTGAAAACAAAGTTGGGCATTTTTTTTCTAAAGATATTTACGAAGGCAAAAACGTAATTCAAGTATTTCGTTGGGATGCCAGAGATGAAAAAAATCCGGTTTGGAGCCAGGCAATGTCTGATGATCAAGGGAAAACGTGGGAATGGAACTGGTATATGTACATGACAAAAACCGAATAAAAATTTGTTAGTTTTATCATAAATAAAAATAATTATGTTAATTAAGTTCTTCTAAAATTATTCGAATTAATTGTTCTAAAACCTTGTATTTGGTGCGTTAGTATTAATTAAATCAAAATTTGAACGTTAAAGTTTAAACCCGAAACTTTTATTCATTAAAAATAAAAAATTATCTTTGCCGGATATGACACTCATTTCAACTGACAACACTAGAAATCAAGAAATTGTAAAAAATGTTTTTACAATGTATCTTGAACAAAAAGGGCATCGCAAAACTCCTGAGCGTTATGCTATACTTCAGGAAATTTACGATAGCGAAGAGCATTTTGACATAGAAAACCTTTATATCAAAATGAAAAACAAAAACTATCGTGTGAGTAGAGCAACTTTATACAACACGATCGAGTTATTGTTAGACTGCGCATTGGTTAGAAAACATCAATTTGGGCAAAATCAAGCTTACTACGAAAAATCATATTTCGACAAACAGCACGATCATATTATTATGACTGATTCTGGTGAAGTAATTGAATTTTGCGACCCAAGAATTCAAACCATCAAAAAAACAATCGAAGAAATATTTGATATCGAAATTACGAATCATTCACTTTATTTCTACGGAAACAAAAAACAAAAACAATAATCCAGAAAGGCATTATTCAAAAAATAAAAAAAAGAAAATTAACTACATTAATCAGTAGGGCAACTCAAATTGCCTCAACGCAAATTAAAACAGAATGACCGTAGATTTATTACTAGGATTACAATGGGGAGATGAAGGTAAAGGAAAAATTGTTGACGTTCTTACCTCAAATTATGATATTATTGCACGTTTTCAAGGAGGACCAAATGCAGGGCATACATTAGAATTTGACGGAATAAAACATGTACTTAGAACCATTCCTTCTGGAATTTTTCATAAAGATTCAATAAACATCATCGGGAATGGTGTTGTAATAGATCCGGTAGTTTTTCAAAAAGAAATTGAAGGTTTAGCAAAATTTAACCTTGACATCAAAAACAAGTTGATTATTTCAAGAAAAGCACATTTAATTTTACCAACACACCGTTTATTAGACGCAGCATCTGAAGCATCTAAAGGAAAAGCGAAAATTGGTTCTACTCTTAAAGGAATTGGTCCAACTTATATGGACAAAACCGGCAGAAACGGATTGCGTGTTGGAGATATCGAATTAGAAGATTTTAAAGAACGTTATAGAGCTTTAGCAGACAAACACGAAGCGATGATTGCCTTTTATGACGTTGCAATTCAATACAACTTAGCGGAACTTGAAAAAGAGTTTTTTGAAGCTATCGAAGAATTAAAAAAATTAGATTTTATTGACAGTGAAGAATACATGTACCAAGCTCAAAAAGCGGGTAAATCTATTCTATGCGAAGGAGCTCAAGGTTCTTTATTAGATGTTGATTTCGGAACTTATCCTTTCGTAACTTCATCAAATACTACTGCTGCCGGAGCTTGTACTGGTCTAGGAATTGCTCCTAACAAAATTAAAGAAGTATACGGAATTTTCAAAGCTTATGTTACTCGTGTTGGTAGTGGTCCTTTCCCAACTGAACTTTTTGACGAAGTTGGTGCTACAATGGCAAGAGTGGGTAACGAATTTGGATCTGTTACAGGAAGACAAAGACGTTGCGGATGGTTAGACATTGTAGCTTTAAAATATGCTGTTCAAGTAAATGGAGTAACACAATTGATGATGATGAAAGGCGATGTTCTTTCAGGATTCGAAACTTTAAAAGTTTGTATAGAATATAACTATAAAGGACAAAACATTTCTCACTTTCCATATAATATCGAGCCAGAAAATGTAACTCCTATTTATAAAGAATTTAAAGGATGGAAAGCTGATTTAACTGGATTGACAACTTACGATCAATTGCCAGTTGAGCTAAAAGAATATATTGAATTTATTGAAGCTGAAGTTGGCGTGCCAATTAAGATCGTATCTGTTGGACCAGACAGAAAGCAGACAATAACAAAATAACAATCTCTAAACGCTCTGATAATCAGGGCGTTTTTTTATATAAATATTTACGCCATGAAAAATCCGGAAATTAAAATCACCGAAACTTCTTTACTATCAGACAATTGGTACATCCTAAACAAAGTCACTTTCAATTACCAAAAAGAAAATGAAAAAATTCAAACACACGTTCGTGAAGTTTACGATCGCGGCAATGGAGCTGGAATTCTATTATACAATAAAACTAAAAAAACGGTTATTTTAACGCGTCAGTTTCGTTTGCCAACTTTCCTTAACGGAAATAAAAGCGGTATGATGATCGAAGTATGCGCTGGACTTTTAGACCAAGATAATCCGGAACAAGCTATTATTCGTGAAACCGAAGAAGAAACGGGCTACCGCATTCAAAAAGTTGAAAAAGCATTTGAAACGTATATGTCTCCCGGAGCTGTAACAGAAATTTTGTATCTGTTTACAGGCGAATATGATGAAAGTATGAAAGTGAGTGAAGGCGGTGGATTAGCCTCTGAACAAGAAAATATCCAGGTTTTAGAATATACTTTTGATGAAGCTTATGCGATGATTGAATCTGGCGAGATTTCTGATGCGAAAACTATTTTGCTGTTGCAGCATGCTAAAATAAAAGGACTGATTTAGTCAGTTCAAAATATACGGTTATGATTGAAAATTCTAAGACAAAATTAATTTTTGGGGAGAATTCGCAAAAGAAAATAACGGCGTTTTTAAAGTAGGCTATTATTGGATTTCTGATTCAGCAAAAATTGAATACAGAAAATGGAAAATTACTTTTGATAATTTTACCTTGTGGTTGGAATTTTGTTTAAGATGAATTCTATTAGTAAATGAAAATCAAACAAACAATTCCAGAAATTCTGTAATTCTTTTGAAGGGGTATTAAAATAACTTTACATCAATAAAAAACCAGTTTATGAAAAAGTTATATTACATATCAAATATCCTCCTTTTAGTAGTTTTAGTTGTGTTAGGTTCTTGCAAAAGAAACGAAACTGTTGCCAGAACCGAAAAAGCAACCCCTAAGAAAACAATTGAATATAAAAAGCCAGAATCATCTATTAGTTTTCATTTTGTAAAAACAAAACAATGGCTTGACTCTATAAAAAGTGATTCAACTAAACTAGATATAGCGTACGCTGTAAATAGAACTGACAAGGCGAATTTTGCCAAAATGGATTCAGTTGTAATTCCATCTGATCTAAGTGGTGATTTAGTTTATTATTTACCATTTCCTTTGCACGTTTCTGCTTTAGAAGATGTATCGAAAGTTTTAATATTTTCATATCCTACTCAAACTTTTGCTGCATATGAAAACGGTGAATTAGTTTATACAGGCCCAACTAATATGGGAAGAAAAAAAGATCAAACGCCAACTGGATTATTTTTTACCAATTGGAAAGCAGAAAAAACAACCAGTACGTTTAATGACGAATGGGACTTAAAATGGAATTTCAATATCGAAAATAAACTAGGTGTTGGTTTTCACCAATACGAATTGCCAGGTTATCCTGCTTCTCATTCTTGCTTGCGTTTATTAGAAAAAGATGCTAAATACCTTTACAAATGGGCAGACGAATGGATCTTAAAAGATGCAGAAAATGTAAAAGTAAAAGGAACTCCAGTTATCGTTTTTGGAAGCTACAATTTTGACGGACCAAAACCTTGGTTTGAATTAGTTAATGATCCTAAAGCATTAAATATCTCTGAAAGTGAATTAGAAACTCAAGTACAGCCCTTTGTTCAGAAGATATTAGAAAATCAAAAAGTAAGAGATACAGAAAAACAAACTGCTGCTCTTTAGAAAATATATTTTAAATAAAAAGGCGTAAGAATTTAGATTCTTACGCCTTTTTTTATGCAGAAAAACTAAAAATTATCTAGAATAATTTGGAGCTTCTTTTGTAATCGTTACGTTATGTGGATGGCTTTCAGTAATACCGCTTGACGTAATTCTAACAAAACGTCCCGTTTCTTGTAAAGTTGGAATATCTTTTGAACCACAGTATCCCATTCCGGCACGAAGACCTCCAATAAATTGAAGCATACTTTCGTTCAATTCGCCTTTGTAAGGAACACGGCCCACAATTCCTTCTGGAACTAATTTTTTAACATCATCTTCAACATCTTGAAAATAACGATCTTTTGAACCTGTTTGCATAGCTTCAACAGAACCCATTCCGCGGTAAGATTTGAATTTTCTTCCTTCGAAGATAATAGTTTCACCAGGAGATTCTTTTGTTCCAGCTAATAATGAACCCAACATTACACAGTCAGCACCTGCAGCGATTGCTTTAGGAATATCACCTGTATAACGAATTCCACCATCAGCAATAACCGGAACACCAGTTCCTTTAATAGCTGCAGCTACTTCAAGAACAGCTGAGAATTGAGGAAAACCAACCCCTGCAACGATACGAGTTGTACAGATAGAACCAGGTCCGATTCCAACTTTTACACCATCAGCACCATTTTCTACTAAGTATTTAGCAGCTTCTGGTGTTGCAATGTTTCCAACAATAACATCTATTTGAGGGAATCTTGATTTTACTTCTTTTAATGTATTAACCACACCTTCTGTGTGTCCGTGTGCTGTATCGATAATGATTGCATCTACACCTGCAGCAACTAAAGCAGCCGCTCTTTCGACAGCATCACCAGTTACTCCAATTGCTGCTGCAACTCTTAAACGACCAAAAGTATCTTTATTCGCGATTGGTTTTTGAGTCAGTTTTGTAATATCTCTGAAAGTAATTAAACCAACCAATTCGTTTTTAGCATTTACAACTGGCAGTTTTTCGATCTTATGACCTTGTAAAACTACCTCAGCTTGTTCTAATGACGTTCCTTCGGCAACAGTAACTAAGTTTGTACTTGTCATTACCTCAGCAATTGGTCTTGCCCCATTTTTTTCGAAACGCAAGTCACGGTTTGTAACGATTCCTTTTAAGATTTTGTTTTCGTCAACAATTGGAATTCCGCCAATTCCGAATTCTTTCATGGCATTTTTTGCATCTGCAATAGTTGAATTCATCGGTAAAGTTACGGGATCGATAATCATTCCTGATTCAGCGCGCTTAACTTTTCTAACCTTCGCCGCTTGCTGTTCAATGGTCATGTTTTTATGTAAAACACCAATTCCGCCTTCTTGCGCCATAGCAATTGCCATTGCACTTTCAGTAACAGTATCCATAGCAGCTGATACTATAGGAACATTTAGTGTTATATTTCGTGAAAATTTTGATTTGATACTCACTTCGCGAGGAAGCACATTCGAGTAGTTAGGTACTAATAATACATCGTCGTAAGTTAGACCTTCGCCGATAATCTTGGAGTTGTGTGCTATCATGTTGCAATTTCTAGTTGAATTGCGTGCAAATATAGTGAATAAATTGCAAACTTGAATACTAACTTTTTCTTAAATTTCTCATTATAAGAAAGGTATTACAAAAGTATATTTCACTTTTTTAATTGGAATTTTAAAAATTTAATCTTTACTGTCTTGAAAAATAAAATTGAGTCCGAATTGAAATGCTAGACTATTGGCCTTCGAGACATCTTTATATTCGAAAACATTATCAACTAATGCATAAATATTAAATTTCCCGATTGTTCCTGAAAGCCCCAATCCGATATTAGTTTTTGAATAAGAATCGAATGTATAAGTCGCTTTGACATCAAGTTTTTCTAAAAGACTGCGCTGATAAAAAGCTGTTAAAGCCACAAAAGGCTCATTTGGCATTGTCATTGCAAACAATTGTCCGCCGACTTTATTTATATACTTTCTTTTGATTGATCCTTTGCAATTGCATTCGTCGTCTGATCTTGCTTCTCCAAAAGAATATTGTATTGAGGAATATAATTTTGTTGGACGCCAAGTAGTGTATTTATTATAAAGCGTATCACGCGGAATTGCTTTTTCGAAATCATCAATTACATTTTCCGGCTCATTTGTAAAGTCAAAACTAGGGTTTACACCTTCGTATCTATATTCGCCTTTGTATGTTATAGTTTCAATATCTTTAGACTGATTTATAAATCCGAGATCAATAATACTGGCCGTAAATTGAAGATTTTCTTTAAAATAGTATGTAATTCCAGCATCTATTCCCAAACCTAAACTTCCGTTAAAAAAGGTGTTGTGTGCGATATCACTAGCAATATCTCCTTCATATTCATCTTTTGTAAACTTGGCAATTCCAGAAGTTTTAATTTCTAGATTTGATGAAATTACTTGTGTATAAATATTAGGAGTTCCAGCATTTTGAGCAGTATAAACAAAACCCGAATTTCGAGTAGAAGTAGCATTTGCCCCACTGGAATAAAGTTTAGCACGACCGCCTAAAACGAGTTTTTCATTTAACTTTTTATGAAATCCGACGTGTAATACTGATAGTACTTCTGCCCTTACATTTATATCCGCTAAATTGAATGATTTACCAATATAATCTCTATTTCCGTCTAAGGCAAAAATGGCAGGATCTTTTGGAACGTACGTTAGAAAATCAAATTCCTGATAGGCTCCAAATGAAATATACGATTGACTTTCCTTTCCTCCAACTCTAAAACCACCTGAAAATAATTCGAGCTGTTCATTTACCTGAGCCTTATCTTTGCTGGACGATTTGTTTATAATGTTTCTGACTTTATCATTAAAATCAACTCCATTATCTGCAAATAAATCATATGCTGAAAAACTGCTTGATCCTAAATTTGCTGAAATTCCAGATAAAATTGGCACTCCAAAATAAAACTTGTACGAAACATCGGCACCGGGATTTACCAATGACGATTGCGGAATTGCTGTAAAATTATACAGTAATTGTTTGTTTTGCGAAAAACAGATAAGCTGTAAAAACAGCATTAAAACCAGGCTGACTTTTTTCATTCAATCTCCATATAAACGGTTGCACTTGATCGTAATTTTAAATTACCTGAACTATTCGCGTTTATTGGAGGTCCAGATGCCATTCTAACAAAAAAACCAACTTTTGTAGTTTGTTTTAAAAGTGCTAATCTTTGGTTTTCAAAAACCTCTGTAGGATATTTTATAACATTAGAACTTCCTGAATAAGCCGGAACTTCAAAAGTTAAGGTTTGAAGAATTTCATCATTATCATTTAAAAGCAATAAATTAAGGGTAAAAGCTCTAGAAATAGTATTTTCTATTTCAAAATCCATTTCTGCCTTAACCAAGTTATCTCTGAAGAATTTCTTTTTAAAGGCATCAAAGTCTTGTACATCAAATGCAATTTGCTGTTCAGCTCCATTATCGTAAAACTGATTGGCAGGAACATTAAAATAAGCCAGATTCGCTACAAAAACGGGTTCTAATTTTAGATCGTTAACCTGATCAAAATCTAAATCACTCGAGCATGAAAAAAACAAGCATGCAAATACTAAAATTTTAATTCTATTTAAGAAGTTTGCGCTCATAATTAATAAATTAAACGTCAGTGGTACCGTTTTTTATTGAAGATTATTACATAAGATAATAAATATACTGCTTTTTAATGAAACTTCCCGAACAATTTTGATGCTTCGTTGTAAGCGCTTTCAAAACTTAACGAATTTAAGCCCGTTGTTTTTTTATTGGCCGTAAAATAAGAGATAAGTTTCTCCGTAGGCATATTTCCCGTCAATTTATCAGTCGCCATTGGGCATCCGCCAAACCCTTGAACAGCACCATCAAATCGCGTACATCCTGCTTTATGTGCTGCATCTATTTTTTCGAACCAACTGTTTGGTGTTGTATGCAAATGTGCGCCAAATTCAATCTGAGGATATTTCGGAATTAAATTTGAAAATAAATACGTAATAACTTCCGGTGTAGAACTTCCAACAGTATCTGAAAGCGACAATATTTTTACGCCCATTTTAGAAAGTCTTTCTGTCCATTCGCCCACAATTTCAACATTCCACGGATCTCCATACGGATTACCGAAACCCATTGAAAGATAGGTAACTACTTCTTTGTTTTTTTTATCGGCGATTTCAAGAATTTCCTGAAGTGTTACTAAAGATTCAGCAATTGTTTTATGTGTATTTCGCATCTGAAAGTTCTCAGATATCGAAAAAGGAAAACCTAAATATTGAATTGGCTCATGTTCTGAAGCCTGCGCAGCGCCTTGCGTATTGGCAATTATAGCCAGCAATTTGCTTGTAGTCTGCGAAAGATCAAGCTGTGCCAAAACTTCGGCAGTGTCCTGCATTTGCGGAATCGCTTTTGGAGACACAAAACTTCCAAAATCAATAGTATCAAAACCTACTCGTAGCAAAGCTTGTATGTACGAAACCTTATTTTTAGTCGGAATAAAATTTTTGATACCTTGCATGGCATCGCGCGGACATTCGATAATTTTGATTTCTTTATTCAAAGCTTATTCTTTAGTGAAGGCTAAGTTAGTTTCTTTTTTAAAGAAATAAAAGCTATAATTTTCATAAATTGAAATATTACCAAATATCGTAATACAAACAATTATTACCTAAAAACGTAATAAATATAAATATTACTAAAAAACGTAATAATTAATTTTATTACGTATATTTGTAATATCAGAATTTAATTTATTTTTAATTATATTTGAAACTATGACAAGCGTAATTACTGGTGATATCATCGATTCGAGAAAACAAAAATCAAAAGACTGGGTAGAAGATTTAAAGAAAATCTTATCTCCGTTTGGCGAAACACCTAGTCAATGGGAAGTTTACAGAGGTGATGAATTTCAAATCGAAATAAAAAATCCTCAAGAAGCATTGTTGTCTGCTATTTTAATAAAAGCGCATTTAAAAGCAAAAAAATTAGATGCCCGAATGAGTATTGGGTTTGGAGATAAAACACACAGCGCCGAAAAAATATCTGAAAGCAATGGAACAGCCTTTATACATTCAGGAGAGCTTTTTGAAACTTTAAAAAAACAAAAAGTAACATTGGCAATGAGAACTGGCGACTATAGGATTGATGAAAAAATAAACTTAATGCTCCAGCTGGCATTAACTTTTATGGACAGCTGGCTTGTGCAAGCAGCAGAATTTGTAGCTGTTGCCATAGAAAACCCAACTTTATCGCAAGAAGAATTGGGACAAAAATTAGGCATTAATCAGGCTGCAGTGAGCCGCAGACAAAAACGCGCGCAGTTTGATTTGGTTATGAATTTAGATCGTTATTTTAGAGCACAAATAAAACAAATTACAGCCTCATGATTTTATTTATAAAACTGCTTTTAGCTCATTTATTAGGAGATTTTATCTGGCAACCCAACTCTTGGGTTGCTGATAAAGAAACAAAAAAACACAAAAGTATTTACTTGTATCTTCATATTTTATTGCATGGTGTTTTAGCTGCAGCTTTAGCTGGAGAAATCGAGTTTATTCCCTATGCGATTTTAATTGCCGTTACGCATGGCATTATTGATCTAATCAAATTAAATTTTCAGAAGAAAAAAACAAAACGCACTTGGTTTGTGGCAGATCAAATTGCACATATTTTGATTTTAATTGGAATTGTATTAATCTATCAAAACAAAGGCATTATCTATTTTTGGCAAGATAACGAATTTTGGATTTTAGCAACTGGAATTTTATTGGTTACAAAACCAACTTCAATTTTTATTAAAACCATAATTTCAATCTGGAGTCCTGAAAACGAAAATAGCCACAAGGACAACTCGCTTGCCAGCGCAGGAAACTACATTGGCATATTAGAACGTTTATTCGTATTCGGTTTTATCTTGACCGGGCATTTTGAAGCAATAGGATTTTTATTAGCTGCTAAATCTATTTTTAGATTTGGAGATTTAAAAGAAGCCAAAGACCGAAAACTGACCGAATATGTTTTGATTGGTACTTTAATCAGTTTTGGAATCGCAATAGTTGTTGGATTAATTGTTCAGGCACTGCTTTTACAATTGCCCTAAAACTTTTTTATTTATTGCCTTAATCAACGCTGGACCTTCATAAATAAATCCTGTATACAATTGTACTAAACTTGCACCAGCGTTTAGCTTTTCGATAGCATCATCTGCAGAATGAATTCCTCCTACTCCAATAATTGGGAATGCTCGATTACTTTTTTCCGAAAGAAAACGAATTACTTCTGTAGAACGTTTTGTTAATGGTTTTCCAGATAATCCACCCATTTCTGATTGGTTTTGAGATTGTAAACCATCTCTTGAAATTGTTGTATTTGTAGCGATTACACCTGCAATCTGAGTTGTTTTTACAATATCAATAATATCTAATAATTGCTCGTCTGTAAGATCTGGAGCAATTTTTAAAAGAATCGGCTTTATTTTTTGAGTACTTGTTTTTTGCTTTTCTACATTTCTATTCTGCAATGTTTGAAGTAAAGTTGTCAAAGGTTCTTTGTCTTGTAGTGCTCTTAAATTTGGTGTATTTGGAGAGCTTACATTTACTACAAAATAATCTACATGATCGAAAAGCGCATCAAAACAAATTACATAATCGTCTACGGCATTTTCATTTGGAGTCACTTTGTTTTTTCCAATATTTCCTCCAATCAAAATTCCTGAATTCTTCTTCAAACGTTCTACAGCTTCCAGAACGCCGCCATTATTAAAACCCATTCGATTAATAATTGCCTTATCTTCTTTTAAACGAAATAAACGTTTTTTAGGATTTCCTTCTTGACCAACAGGCGTTACGGTTCCTATTTCGATAAAACCAAAACCAAAATCAGAAAGTTCTTTGTACAGCTTGGCATCTTTATCAAATCCTGCCGCAAGTCCAACTGGATTTTTAAATTTAATTCCGAAAACTTCTCTCTCTAATCGAGAATCTTTAACATCATAAATAGATCTTATGATTGAGGAAACGCCAGGAATTTTTGAAATGAATCTAACAAATGAAAAAGTAAAGTAATGTACTTCTTCTGGATCAAACCAAAAAAGTATCGGACGAATTATCAATTTATACATAAGAAAGCTGTGTTGTTTTTTCGGTTGCAAATTTAATTATAATACTTGAAAGACACTCGTTTTTATAAAAACAAATTATAAGACGTTGCAAATTATAAAATGAAACAAAGTCAAACCTTTACAAAGACTTGTAAAATCTATTTATACCTAATTTTGAAATATTTAAGAAAAAATTTATTTCAATTGCGTGTGATTTAAATAGTGAATTGCTTTTGAAGCAAAAAAATTACGAAGGAAATAGAAAATAAATTTAAAGTAAGAATATGTATAAAACTAGCATATTAATTCGTATTTCAAAAAATCTTCTGTCAGTCTTAATATTGCTATTAAGTCAAAATGGATGGACACAGCTGGAAAAAGACACAACCAAATTAATCAATGTCAGTTATGGAAGTAAGGGAATTGAACTGAGAACCAAAGACAATAAATTTCTTTTTCAATTACAAAGCCGATTGCAGTTTCGATTTTCTACGCCAAATGATACAGATCCGTTAACGTATGATGATTATAGTCAGGATAAAAAAACAACTTTTAAAATAAATCGCGCGCGACTAAAAGTAGGCGGCCACGCATTTGAACCTTGGCTGAAATATTATTGGGAATATGAACTCAGTCAATCTAATTTGCTTGATTTTAGAATTATGGTCGAAAAATGGGAATGGTTAAGTTTTAAAGCCGGCCAATGGAAAGTCGAATTTACCCGTGAACGTTTTATCAGCAGCGGTGAACAGCAAACCGTAGATCGATCTTTAATTAATCGCCCTTTTACGGCAGACAGACAAATGGGCGTTGAAATATACGGTCATCTTAAAGGAAGTGGTATTACTGATTTTAATTATTGGGCTGCCGCCTTAACGGGAACCGGAAGAGGAAATACCGCAAATGACGACAATAACCTAATGTATTTTGGAAGAGTACAATGGAATTTTTTAGGAAGATTTCTTGACTTTGAAGGGAGCGATATAGAATTTCACGAAAAACCAACTCCAATTATTGCCTTTTCGGCACTGACAAACCGAAGTCCGTATACTCGATTTTCGCAATCTGGGGGAGGTTCGCTGGAAGGTTATGAAAATGGTTCACCTGGTCAATATCGCGTTAATCAGTGGAATTTTGAAACTGCTTTTATGTACCGTGGCTTTTCGTGGCAAAGCGAATGGCATACCAAATACATCATTGATAAACTGGATAACGATAAGACTACCACCTTAAAAGGATATTATGCTCAAGCTGGTTATTTTTTTCACAATACCTTTAACTGGTGGCCCAAACATTTAGAAATGGCCGGAAGATTTGCTACTTATAGACCGAATAATGACATAAGAGATAATCTGCAAAACGAGAGTACTTTAGCCTTTAACTGGTTCTTTAAAGGCCACAAAAACAAACTCACTTCAGAAGTAAGCTATTTTGATTATCAGGATAAAACGCTGCCACTTGCTCAAGGATGGCGTTTTAGAATACAGTGGGATATTTCATTATAGATAAACAATTAAAAATCAAATTATTAAAAACAAAATGGTATTGTATTTGCAACAATTATAATAGAATTTTTATCATTTAGTATGAAATGATTTTGGATTTTTATAAAGCATTATTAATTTTTTTTAATAATTTTAATGAACATAAAACACTGAAAATGAAAAACATAAAAAAAACTCTTAGAAAAACAGCACTTATATGCTTTGTGGGATCATTTTTTTTGATTTCAATTGATAGTATAGCACAACATCGAGGCGGAGGCGGAGGTGCACGTAGAGGCGGAGGCGCAGTATCAAGACCTGCTGTAAGCAGACCGTCTGGCAGTTCAGGTATTAACAGACCAACTACAGCAAATAGACCTGGATCAAATGGATCTGGAACCCAAATTAGTAGACCCTCTACAGGCTCTAACTCTAAAATTGCAAATAACAACAGAAACTCAAATAATGTAAACAGAAACAACACCGGTAATAGAAACACTAATATTAGTGGCAATACTGTTAATAGAAATAACATTAATGTTGACAGAAGCCGAGACATTACTATTAATAACAATCATAATACGGTAGTCAGAAGAAACACTGTAATATACACACGTCCTCCTTATAGATATGGCGGTTATCGATATAATACATTTCATCCTTACTATTTTCATCCTTACCATCCTTATTATTGGGGACCAGTTTGGCATCCTTGGGGATTTTTTGTTGCTACTTTAGCCGTTACAGCAATTGTAGTTAGCGTAGAAAGCACACAATATCATTATGATCAAGGCGTTTGGTATGCTCCATCAAATGGAGGTTATACAGCTGTACCCGCACCAGTTGGAGGAACAGTCAATAATATTCCGAGCGGGGCTGAAACGGTCAATACTGGAACCGTCAATAATTATTATTATGGAGGCACCTATTACGAAAAAGACGGAAGCTCCTACAAAGTCGTTCCTCCAACAGCAGGAACTATTGTAGAAAATTTACCCGAAGGAGGTAAAGAAGTAACTATTGGAGATGTCAAATACGTAAAATTTGGTGAAACCTACTACCAGCCGATTCAAGTTGATGGTAAATCTAAATATGAAGTTGTTCTCGTAGAGGAAGATAAATAAAACAATAGTAACCTTATCAAATAAATAGAGTTTGATAAGGTTATTTTTTTTAATTTTATCTTATTAATTGACAACCACTACTCTATAAAATAAATCTACAATGAAAACTAAAACTTATTGGATTTTTGCAATACTTACAATCTCCATTATAACTATTGCTTACAGTTATACTAAACTTATTGTTCCTAAACAAAAGTTAGCAGCAATGGATTGTGCAGAAACTCCAAATACTTCAGGATCTTCTTTGTTTAAACCTACAATCGAAAATAAAAACACTCCTGCCGGAAAAGCACCAAAGGGAATGGTTTGGATTCCTGGCGGCGAATTCTCAATGGGAAGTAATGTGGAAGATGAAAGTTTATGCAGCATAAAAGGCGTTACAAAAGATGCAGCACCAATACATAGGGTCTATGTAGATGGCTACTATATGGATAAAACAGAAGTTACAAACGATCAGTTTGAAGCTTTTGTTAAAGCAACAGGCTATGTAACATTAGCTGAAAAAGCACCTACACATGAAGAATATCCTGATGCACCTTTAGAAAATTTAGTAGCCGGATCAGCCGTTTTTACTCCTACTCCTGCAAAAGTAGATCTGAATAATTATATGCAATGGTGGACTTATGTAAAAGGTGCCGACTGGAGACATCCTGAAGGGGCTGGAAGTTCTATAAAAGGCAGAGGCAATTATCCTGTAGTCCAGGTGTCTTATGATGATGCAGTGGCTTACGCTAAATGGGCCGGAAAAAGACTGCCGACAGAAGCAGAATGGGAATTTGCAGCTCGAGGCGGAAAAACTGGAGAACTGTACGCGTGGGGAAATACTTTAAAACCTAAAGGAAAATTTCAAGCTAATATTTATCAAGGCCATTTTCCGATTGAAAAAGGAGATACTGGTGAGGACGGTTATATCGGAATTGCACCAACAGCGCAATTTGCACCAAATGGTTATGGTCTTTATGATATTGGGGGAAATGTTTGGGAATGGACAAATGACTGGTACACTGCTGATTATTACACTGTTTCAAGCCAAAATGGTGAGGTTGTAAAAAATCCTAAAGGCCCAGAATCTTCATACGATCCGGGTGAACCCAATCTTCCTAAAAAAGTACAGCGGGGCGGATCATTCTTATGTACAGATCAATATTGTACCCGTTATATGGTAGGCACAAGAGGAAAAGGAGATTATAAGTCGCCTGCGAATCATATTGGTTTTAGATGCGTGCAATAAACTATTCTATAATTTGAAGCTTAAAAACGCCTGGATATTTGTTTATATTTGCCTAAAAAATAAAAAATGCAACATATTATAGATCGATTTATCAGTTATGTAACAATTGATACTGAGTCAGACCCAAATTCTAAAACTACACCAAGTACTGAAAAACAATGGAATCTTGCCAATAAATTAGTTGAAGAGCTAAAAATAATTGGTTTAGAAGATGTTACTATAGACGACAAGGCTTATATCATGGCGACTTTGCCAAGTAATGTTGATCATGAAGTTCCTGTAATTGGCTTTGTTTCACATTTTGATACGTCTCCAGATTTTTCAGGAGCAAATGTAAAGCCTCAAATTATTGAGAATTATGACGGAAAAGATATTATTTTAAATGCTGATAAAAACATTATTTTATCTCCAAATTATTTTAAAGATTTACTGCAATACAAAGGACAAACCATTATTACAACAGACGGAACAACTTTATTAGGTGCCGATGATAAAGCGGGAATTACAGAAATTGTTTCAGCAATGGAATATCTAATTCAGCATCCTGAAATCAAACACGGGAAAATCAGAATAGGTTTTACTCCTGATGAAGAAATTGGACGAGGAGCACATCATTTTGATGTTGAAAAATTTGGTGCACAATGGGCTTACACAATGGATGGAAGCCAGATTGGCGAATTAGAATATGAAAATTTTAACGCCGCTGGAGCTAAAATCACATTCAAAGGAAAAAGCGTTCATCCGGGTTATGCCAAAGGAAAAATGATCAATTCATTATTGATTGCTAATGATTTTATCAACGAGCTTCCAAAAGGAGAAACGCCTCAGGAAACAAAAGGCTATGAAGGATTTTTCCACGTTCACCATTTGACGGGAAGCATCGAAGAAACAGTTGTAGAATTGATTATTCGTGATCACAATAAGATTAAATTCGAAAAAAGGAAAGATCTAATTGAAAAAATTGCTAAAAAAATCAATAAAAAATATGCCAAACAATTTGGCGAAGATATTGTAATTACTGAAGTTAAAGATCAGTATTACAACATGAAAGAAAAAGTGCTTCCTGTAAAACATATTGTAGATATTGCTGAAAAAGCAATGCGTGAGTTAAACATTAAACCTATTATCAAACCTATTCGTGGCGGTACTGACGGCTCACAATTATCCTTTATGGGATTGCCTTGCCCGAATATTTTTGCTGGTGGTCATAACTTTCATGGAAAATACGAATATGTTCCTGCAGAAAGTATTCAAAAAGCAACCGATGTTATTGTAAAAATTGCCGAATTGACCGCAATTCCAGGCATTTTTGATGCTAGTGAAAAACCTAAAAGAAAAAAATAATTGGAACCGACTTCTGAGAAAAAACACGTTTGGAATAAAGTCAATCAATGGGAAGAAGAACTTCTTTACCTGAAAGCAATTATTGACAAAACTGAACTTGTTGAAACCATAAAATGGGGCGGTCCTGTGTATGTTTACAACAAGAAAAATGTGATTGGAATTGGAGGATTTAAAGATTATTTTACCATTTGGTTTTTTAACGGAGTTTTTCTGAAAGACGAAAAAAAGAAGCTCATTAATGCTCAGGAAGACAAAACAAAATCTTTACGCCAGTGGCGATTTACATCTAAAGAAGAGGTTAATGAAAAAGACGTTTTAGAATATATAGCGGAAGCAATCGAAAACGAAAAACAGGGAAAAATCATAAAACCTGCAAAAAAAGAAGCAATAGTTTCTGAACTTCTTGAAAATGAAATGACTAAAAATCCAGCTTTAGCAGAAGCTTTTCAAAAATTCAGCGCTTACAAACAATATGAGTTTTTAGAATATATTGAAAGTGCCAAACAGGAGAAAACCAAATTAGCAAGAATCGAGAAAGTGATTCCGATGATATTAGCAAATATTGGTCTGAATGATAAATACAGATAGTTTTATTGAAGTCTAGCAATCATCTGTCACATCGAGCGGACAAACATTAACAACAAATTTTTTTTACGTATTTTTTATCATACTGAGGAACGAAGGATCACACTAGAAGCTCGACAACGTTTTTCGACAATCTTTGAGGAATTCCTTGTGTGATCCTTCGTTTCTCAGGATGACAAGATTGGTTTAGTACTTTATGAATATTTCCTAAATCATTACAACAAGATTAATAAAAAAATCCCAAATTCTAAATTAGAATTTGGGATTTTAAATTTTATTGGAATTTCTAAAATTAAGCCTTTTTCAAAGCAGCACTCATTTCCATTGAAATTGCTGAACGCTCGATTTTTAATTTCCCAGACATTGTTTCGATGATTGCACTTGTTTCAGCAAGTTCAACGATTTTACCATGAAAACCACTTTTAGTGATTATTTTATCACCTACTTTTAGGCCGCTTTCAAATTCTTTCTCGTTTTTTGCTCTTTTTTGTTGTGGTCTGATCATGAAGAAATACAACACTACAAACATTAGTAAATAAGGAGCAAATTTCATTAAATCTTGCATAATATTCAGTTTTTATTTTTGTTATTAAATTTGTTTTTGGCTTTTTAAAATATTACATCAAACCTCTTCCTACTTTAACCATCTTTTTATTGGCTGTAAGTTCCTTCACAAGGTTATCTAAAATACCGTTGATAAAAATACTGCTTTTTGGCGTAGAATATTCTTTAGCAATTTCTAAATATTCGTTTAATGTTACTTTTACTGGAATAGAAGGGAATTTTAAAAATTCGCAAATAGCCATTTTCAAAATAATGGTATCAATTTCAGCAATTCTTTCGCTGTCCCAGTTTGGCGTTTTATCATCGTATTCTTTTGCCAAGATTGATTCGTTTAAAACTGTTCTTCTGAACAAATCTTTAGCGAAATCTTTATCTTCAACATCTTTGTACAATTTTGGCACTCTAAAATCGTCTGGATCTTCAGTTTTTATTGCTTTTAATTGCTTAACAATATGTGTATTTACAACCGGAATATCATCAACCCAAGTCAATTTATCATCTTCTAAATACTCATATAATTTTTCGTTTGGAACAATTACTTCCGCGAACAAATCAATTATAAATTGTCTGTCTTCTTCAAAAGTATTAGTGGAAGTTGTCATGTATTTTGCATACAATTCGCTTGACTTGATATCATTTAAAAGCAATAAAATATAATCATCATTTAATGACCAGTTATTGATTTTACGATTTTCTAGAGCGATACTAAGGGAATTGCTTTCGGCAAGAAGTTGAAAAATTTTGTTTTTGATAAATTTTTCATTCGGATTACGTTCTGCAGCAGTTGCAAGATGTTTTTTGCTTGAAAGATGTAAAAAAACAGATTCTTTTTTGCAGATTTCAATCAATGAAGAAAGCATTATAAGATATAAATCCTGAATATTATCAATACTGTAAAAAAGAAATTTCTCTTCTTTTTCCATATTATCAGAACCGCTTTGATGCATTGCATAAATGGATTGCATTACTTTAACGCGTATGTGTCTTCTATTTACCACCTTGTAAGAACATTTAAAAATTAGTCTGCAAAATTAGGAATTTCAATCCTTAAAATAAAATTAAATCGTAAAAAAGTCGCAGTTTTCAGCCACCATTTTTAGTTTTAACTCAATAAATAAAAAAGTCTCAGTTTTCAGTTTACCTGAAAACTGAGACTGAGACTGTAAACTAAAAAAAATTATTTCTTAGCAGCGTTTTCAATTCTTCTCGCATCAATACGATTTTGAGCAATTGTAAGCGCAGCTTTATGTGTTGTCATTCCGTTTTTCACAGCGTAATCGATAATTTCTAAAGTTGTGTTATAGATATTTTCGGTCTTACTCATGATTTCAGCTTTTCCGTAGTGCTCTAATTCAGCATACACATTAATGATTCCACCAGCATTGATCAAGAAATCTGGAGCATACAAAATACTTCTTTCCTGCAATCTTGCACCGTGAATGTTTTCATCCGCTAATTGATTGTTGGCAGCACCAGCAATAACCTTAGCTTTAATTTTATTAACTGTATTATCATTGATTGTTGCTCCCATTGCGCATGGTGCATAAATATCAACATCCGCACTATACAAATCTTCACCTGTATAAATTGTTGCGTTGTATTTTTGAGCAACTTCATATAATTTTTCTTCGTTGATGTCAGCAATAGTAACCTTTGCTCCTTCTTTAGTTAAATATTCAACCAAAGCTTCACCAACGTGGCCAATTCCCTGAACCAAAACTTTTTTACCATCTAGAACATCAGAACCAAACTGGCTTTTTGCAGCCGCTTTCATTCCTAAATACACACCGTAAGCAGTTACAGGAGAAGGATTTCCAGAGCCGCCTCTTTCTTCTGAGATACCCGTTACATAAGGCGTAACATCTCTTACAGTATCCATATCTTTTGTTTCCATTCCAACATCTTCAGCAGTGATGTATCTTCCGCTTAAAGAGTGAACAAATTCACCAAACTTACGCATCAATTCTGGTGTTTTTTGCGTTTTTGCATCACCAATAATTACTGCTTTACCACCACCAATATTTAAACCAGTAATAGCAGATTTATATGTCATACCTCTAGAAAGACGCAAAACGTCGTTTAACGCTTCCCATTCCGTATTATAATTCCACATTCTAGTTCCTCCTAAAGCTGGACCCATAACCGAATTATGAATACCAATAATTGCTTTTAAACCCGTATCTTTGTCATTGCAAAAAACAATTTGTTCGTGATCGTCAAAAGATAATTGACCAAAAACAGGGTCCATTTTTTGAAGTTCCTTTCCAGTTGCGAAAGTTGCATCCATAGTGATAGTATTTATTAGTTGTAAATTATGAATTTGTCAAAAAGACATCTCAAACTTAAACAAAAAATACATATGTGCTATTTTTTTATCTTTAAAATAACAATTTTACAATATAATTGTTTTGATTAAATTACATTTTATTATACTTTTAATTAAGAATAATTCATAAAATTCAATCAAGTCAATATTGAATCTCTTAAAAAAATGAAAGAATTAAGCTATTTAAACAAATATTTCATTAAATATAAATACAGTTTCTCCTTAGGAATTTTAATAACCATAATCGCACAAATATTCTCTTTATTTACTCCTAAGCTTATCAGCAAGTCATTAAACGCTATCGAAAAGTTTGATAAACTTCCTGAAGGACAACAAACTTCTCAAGTTATAATCGATTCTTATCGTCAAGGTTTAATTCATAACGTACTGCTAATCATAGCAACTACAATTGTAGCCGGGTTTCTAACTTTTTTAATGCGCCAGACTTTAATCGTCATGTCACGTCATATTGAGTTTGACTTAAAAAATGAGGTTTTTAAACAATATGAAAACCTTTCACAGAACTTTTACAAACAAAACCGTACTGGAGATTTAATGAACAGAATCAGCGAAGATGTTTCAAAAGTTCGTATGTATGTAGGTCCGGCCGTAATGTATACTATAAACACGTTTATTCGTTTTGCTATCGTTATTATATATATGTATAGCGTTTCGCCTTTGCTTACATTATATACAATTTTGCCTTTACCAATTTTATCCTATTGTATTTTTAAATTGAGTTCAGAAATTAATAAGCGAAGCACAACTTTTCAACAATATTTATCCAAGGTTTCAAGTTTCTCTCAGGAAATATTTTCAGGAATTCGCGTTATAAAAGCCTATTCATTAGAAAATCAGCATCAGAATAATATGGTGGCTCTTGCTGATGAAAGCAAAAAGAAAAGTTTAGATTTAGCCAAAGTACAATCATTATTTGGTCCTTTGATGATTGCGCTTATCGGAATCAGTAATTTGGTTGTAATTTATTTTGGAGGCGTTATGTATATTAATGGAACAATTCCGAATATTGGTACGATTGCCGAATTCATTTTATATGTAAACATGCTGACTTGGCCGGTCGCTTCGCTAGGCTGGGTTTCATCAATGGTACAGGAAGCAGAAGCTTCGCAAAAACGATTGAATGAATTTTTAAAAATCGAACCAGAAATTAAAAACAACAATCACGGTTCATCCGATATTCAAGGCTCAATTGCTTTTGAAAATGTAAGCTACACTTATGAAGATACTAATATTGAAGCTTTAAAAAATGTGACTTTTACAGTTAAAAAAGGAGAGACACTCGCCATTTTAGGAAAGACAGGTTCTGGAAAATCGACTATTTTATCTTTAATTTCGCGATTATATGATGTTACTGATGGAAGAATCGCGATTGACCAAAATGAAATAAGTACTTTAAATTTAAATGATTTAAGAAACAACATCGGAATTGTACCTCAAGATGCTTTTTTATTCTCAGACACTATTAAAAACAACATCAAATTTGGCAATCAAAATGCTTCTGATGAAGAAGTAATCGAAGCGGCTAAAAATGCTGTGGTTCATGATAATATTATTGCTTTCAACAAACAATACGACACAATTTTAGGCGAAAGAGGAATTACCCTTTCGGGCGGACAAAAGCAGCGTGTGTCTATTGCGAGAGCGATTATTAAAAATCCTGCCATCTTACTTTTTGACGATTGTCTCTCTGCAGTTGATACTGAAACAGAAGAAACAATTTTGAATAATTTGTTTGAAATCTGCAAAGACAAAACAACCATTATTGTAAGTCATCGAGTGTCTTCTGCTAAGAATGCAGACAAAATAATCATTCTAGAAGATGGCAAAATCATTCAACAAGGTTCTCATAATCAATTAATAAATCAGGACGGTTATTATTCATCGTTATATTTAAAACAACTTTCGGAAAAAGAATTACTTTAAATGTTGCGTAATAGATTATTTTTTATGATTTTTGAGTACTATTAATTCCAAAAATGATAGAACGTATTATGAGAGAAAATGACATGTTAGAAAAAGAAGAAATTTTTTCTAAAGTATTACGAGCAGGAAGAAGAACTTATTTCTTTGATGTGAGAGCTACTAAAGCTGACGATTATTATATCACTATTACAGAAAGCAAAAAATTTACTGAAGAAGATGGTTCTTTTCATTTTAAAAAACACAAAATTTACTTGTATAAAGAAGATTTTAGTGCTTTTGCTGAAATACTAGAAGAAATGACTTCATACGTCTTGAACCACAAAGGCGAAGAAGTAATCTCTGAAAGACACCAAAAAGATTTTAAAAAAGAATACGGTTCTGATAAACCTGAAGGACAAAGATCTAGTTTTACTGATATTGATTTTGACGATATTTAGTCCCAAATAACTTTTTGAAAAGTACGAGTCCAATATGTCCAGCATTTTGGACTTTTTTTATATATTTATTTCATTGTGAAATGTTATTTGTAAAGTGTGAAACGAAACAAAAGAATTTAAGATGCTTCTTTTTCACATTTAACATCTTACCTAAAACTTCTAACAAACTAAAAATGAAAAAATTAATTCTTTTACTTTGTTTCTTTTTTATCTGCATGAATTCATTTTCGCAGAAATTAGAATACGAAACAAAATCAAACATTCAATATTATAACGCAGCAACAAACAAATCTGACAGTTATATAAACGAAAGATGTGTTTTAGATATTTATTATCCAAAAAACACAAAAGGTTTTGCAACAATTGTTTGGTTTCACGGCGGTGGATTAACCGGCGGAAGCAAAGAAATTCCAGAGGCATTAAAAGACAAAGGTTTTGCCATTATTGGTGTAAATTACAGACTATCACCAAAAGTAAAAACTGCAAAAGCTATAGATGATGCTGCTGCAGCCGTTGCTTGGGTTTTTAATACTATTTCAAATTACGGGGGCGATACTTCTCAAATTTTTGTCTCAGGACATTCTGCGGGAGGCTATTTAGGTTTGATGATTGGTCTGGACAAAAAATACCTTCAGAAAGAAGGAATTGATGCGAATAAAATTGCAGGACTTATTCCGTTCAGCGGTCAATGTATTACGCATTTTGAAATCAGAAAAGAAAGAGGAATCCCTGATACACAGCCAACAATAGATGAATTTTCACCTTTATTTTACGTTCGCGCAGATGCTCCCCCTCTTTTATTAATTACGGGCGACCGCGAATTAGAAATGCTGGGCCGTTATGAAGAAAACGCATATATGGCAAGAATGATGAAATTAGTTGGCCACAAACAAACTAAACTATATGAATTAGACGGATATGGCCACGGCATGACTGAACCAGGTTTTCCGTTGCTTGTAAACGAAGTAAACCGAATTTTAAAAGAGAAACAATCTAAAAAATAAACATAAACTCCACGGCAATGGAAATTCAACTATTCATTTTACCCGGCTTAGGAAATTCTGGTGAGAAACACTGGCAAACCTTTTGGCATAAAAAATTCGAAAACTCAATTCGTTTAGTTCAAGACAATTGGGATGAACCTATTCGCGAAGAATGGCTTGAAAGATTAAATGAAGAAATTGCTAAACTAGACAAGCCTACTATTTTAATAGCACACAGTTTAGCTGTCTCATTAGTTTTGCATTGGGCCGAGTCAAACCATAACAAAAATATTATTGGCGCTTTACTAGTGGCTCCAGCTGATGTAGATTCACCTCAGCATACTCCAGAAATTATACGCAATTTTGCACCAATGCCTATTTATAAATTACCATTTCCGTCGATACTTGTGGCAAGCGAAAATGATCCCTATGCTTCATTTGAAAGAAAACAGTATTTTGCCGAAAAATGGGGAAGTGATTTTGTAAACGTCGGAAAAAAAGGCCACATCAACTCTGACTCTGACTTAAAATACTGGGAAGAAGGACAAGTGATTTTACAGCATTTGATTGATAAAGTAAAGTAGTATTCAATCTCAGTTTACAGTCTCAGTCTTCTGTTGATACTGAAACTGTAAACTGCAAACTGAGACCGTAAACTAACCTATACGAAGTCCATTCGGAATCTTAAAATCAGGCGCCAATAAAATAACATCTCCCTCCTCACCTACAGCACCTAAAACGAGGCATTCGCTCATAAATTTTCCTATTTGTTTTTTAGGAAAATTTACAACTGATACGATTTGCCTGTTTAACAAATCTTCTTTTTGATAACGTTTGGTAATCTGAGCCGATGATTTTCTTATTCCTATTTCAGCCCCAAAATCAATTGTGAGCTGATAGGATGGTTTTCTGGCTTCGGGAAAATCATTTACCTCTATAATAGTTCCTACACGCATGTCGGTTCTTTCAAATTCATTCCAAGTTAAATCCATTAGTTTTGAAAATAGGTTATTTACAAACCTATTAATTTTGTAATTATAAATACTAATTCTATAACTGATTTTTTTAGTACTGCTTCTAATTTTACATACACTACACATTCTAAATAAAAAAATGTAAAATGGAAAATAGTCTTATTAATACAGCCCAATCTTTGAGAGATTCAGATTTTGATGTTCAAGAGCAAAATACTGATAAATATATAGAAACTGCAAAAAACGTAAAACTCTACGTAAGAGATTACGGAAAAGGAAAACCTGTAATTTTAATTCACGGGTGGCCATTATCTAACGAGATGTGGGAATATCAAATAGACTTTTTAGTACAAAATAATTATAGAGTAATTGCTTATGACCGACGTGGTTTTGGAAAATCATCTCAGCCTTGGAACGGTTATGATTACGATACACTAAGTGATGATTTAAGTGAAATCATTGAACAGCTGCAATTAGAGAATGCAACTCTTGTAGGTTTTTCTATGGGAGGCGGTGAAGTAGTACGCTATTTCAGTCGTCATGGCGGAAAAGGCGTTACAAAAGCAGCATTAATTTCATCAATCATCCCTTTTCTTTTAAAAACTGAAGATAATCCAGAAGGACGTCCGAAAGAAAAAGGAGAAGCAACTGCGGCTGCAATTAATGAAGACAGAATAGGATTTCTAGAAAATTTTGGCAAAACCTTTTTTGGAGTTAATATTATAAACAAACCCTTAAGTACGCCTTTGTTAGAATATTACAGAATGTTATGTTCATTTGCATCGCCTAGAGCTACGCTAAAATGTTCAGAAGCTTTAACGAATACTGATTTTAGAGATGAGCTTCATACTATTAAAGTTCCAACTTTAATAATTCATGGAGATGATGATAAAAACGTTCCGATTGAATTAAGTTCAGAAAAAACTGCTGCTGCTATAGCAAACAATACTTTCCTTGTTTATGAAGGTGCACCACACGGGCTATTTTACACTGAAAAAGACAAATTAAATCAAGATTTACTTGAGTTCTTGAATTCATAAATTTAATATACATATCCAAAGAGTTTAATAATTTCGAGTAAAATTCTCTTTGGATATTTTTTTTTCTGCTTGTGCTGTTCTTTTTCCAGAATTTAAAAGTTATTTTTGAGTAAATAATTCTTTAAAAATGGCACGAACTCCTTCAAATATGGTTCCACTTGGAACTCTTGCTCCAAACTTTAAGCTTCAGGATACCAATTCTAATAATGCTTTTTCATTTGAAGATTTAAAAGGAGCAAAAGGTACGCTTGTCATTTTTATGTGCAATCATTGCCCTTTTGTACTTCACGTAATCAAAGAAATTGTTATGATTGCCAATGATTATCGCGTACAAGGACTTGGGGTTGTTGCCATTTCGAGTAATGATATCGAAAAATTTCCACAGGATTCACCAGAATTAATGACAGAATTTGCATTTCAGAATAAAATAGATTTCCCGTATTTATTCGATGAAAATCAAGAAGTTGCTAAAGCTTATGATGCTGCCTGCACGCCAGATTTTTATTTATTTGATAATCAGAATCGATTGTTTTACCGAGGTCAATTAGACGATTCTAGACCTGGAAACGGAATTCCGTTAAGCGGAAGTGATTTAAGAAGCGCCATTGACGCCTTAATTTACAACCGAACTCTAAATGAAATTCAGAAACCAAGTATTGGCTGTAGTATCAAATGGAAATAAGGTTTTCTATATTTTAGAAAAATTTTCCTACCTTTGTATTTCAATAATCAATTCTCATTGTGAGCACTATAACAATAATTACAGTTTATATCCTGTTGTTTTCTTTAAAAAGAAAACCAATTATTGGTGTCTTTATATCACATAGCAAGGCCTTTATTAATTAGGCCTCCGTCTGTTTCAATATCTTCTTAAGGCGGAGGATTTATACCACATTTTAATTTTTATTTTTATTTTATTTGGAGCTGTTGCTTTCGAATAAATATTATCCTTACTCATCCTTATTTTCCAACTGACATTCTATTTTTAAATAGAGACAGTTGCCAATGTCATTCATATAAATTAGGAAAAAAATATTCAATATTAATAAATACAAATAGATATGAAACCAATACCAACTTTCTGTAAAACAGATTATCAATTTTTAAGAGAATTGATATTAAAAAGCAAAAATTCAACAAATGCAAAAGAAGCAAATCAGCTTTCGCAAGAATTAGATCGTGCTGTCATTAGCAAGGAAAGCGATTTAGACAGTTCAGTTATCAGGATTAATTCTTTTGTAACAATTGAAGATGTAAACGCAAAAAAACAAATGAAAATTCAAATCGTTTTACCTTCATATGCAGATTTAAAACAATCTAAAATTTCAATTCTAGCACCTTTAAGTGTTGCTATTATTGGTTTTAAAGAAAATGACGAAGTAGATTGGGAATTACCAGCAGGAATCAAAACTTTAAAAGTAATTGCTGTAGATAATTCGGCTGTATATCATTCTTAATTTTTTAAACACCTCATTTTGTGAAGGTGTTTTTTTTTATATCTTCTTTAAACATAAAAAAAAACTATTCAAATATAATTATTGAATAGTTTCATTTAAATCTGCTTTCTAAACTTCTTATAATTGAGAAGTAATATAATTTGAAATTGATGCCATTTGAGTGTCATCTAAATGTGCTTTTTTCTGCATTCTTGTCAAAATTGGCTTCCATTCTTCTTGAGAGAATTTCTTTGGTTCATATAATTTATGACATCTTGCACAACTATTTTCATACAAGTTTTTGCCTGCTGCCAATTCTGGAGTTAATTCTGTGGCTTTTACTGTTTCAGTTACTGCTGGAGCAACTGGGGGTGTTGAAGCTGTTGGTGCTTTCTTAGTACCGCACGAAACTAAAAGCATCGTTACGGCAGTTAGAGTTAAAATTTTTGATTTCATTATTTTGCTTTGTTTTATTTTGAGTAAATATAAAAAAAATCCCATTCGGCAAGCGAATGGGATTCT
This sequence comes from Flavobacterium sp. JLP, assembly GCF_015350755.1. Classification (NCBI taxonomy): domain Bacteria; kingdom Pseudomonadati; phylum Bacteroidota; class Flavobacteriia; order Flavobacteriales; family Flavobacteriaceae; genus Flavobacterium; species Flavobacterium sp. JLP. The sequence goes on from NZ_JADKPS010000001.1 coordinate 1,106,930, forward strand.
TATTTAAAACAAAACTAGATTGCTCTAATTCCTTATTTTACTTCCATTAATTCAACGTCGAAAATTAAAGTTGCGTTTGGTGGAATAACTCCTCCTGCTCCAGATGCACCGTAAGCCAAATCAGATGGAATTACAAAACGAGCTTTGTCTCCAACTTGCAATAAAGCAATACCTTCGTCCCATCCTTCGATAACTTGACCTTGACCTAATCTAAATTCGATTGGTTTTTTACGTGGATAAGACGAATCAAAAACTTTTCCGTTTTCTAAAGATCCTTCGTAATGAACCGCAACTGTTTTACCAGCTTCTGCTTTTTTACCATCTCCTTTGTTAATCATTTTATAACGTAATCCGCTTTCTGTTTTATCAAAACCAGCAGCCAATTGCTCCATTTTTGCTTCAGATTCTGCTTTCAAAGCTGCGTCTCTTTTTAGACGTGCACCTTTTAAACCAACAAAAGCTTCGATAGCGTTAAATTTTTCAGCTTCTTCTCCAACTCTAATAATTTCTATAGTTTGCAAAGCATCACCTTGAGCAACTGCATCAACAACATCTTGACCTTCGATTACATGACCAAAAACAGTGTGTTTTCCGTCTAACCAAGAAGTTGGTACGTGAGTAATGTAAAATTGAGAACCGTTACTTGCAGGTCCTGAATTTGCCATTGCTAAAACTCCTGGACGATCGTGTTTTAAACTTGGGTGAAATTCATCATCAAATTTATATCCTGGATCTCCAGTCCCAGTTCCCTTAGGACATCCACCCTGAATCATAAAATCAGGAATTACTCTATGAAATGTTAATCCGTCGTAGAATTTTTGTCCTTGAGGTTTTACTTTATTTTCCATATTTCCTTCTGCAAGAGCTACAAAATTCCCTACGGTTCCTGGTGTTAAATCGTGTGTTAGTTTTACTAAAATCGAACCTTTGCTTGTGTTGAATTTAGCGTATATTCCGTTTTCCATTGTTGTAATTTTTAATTTGAATGCAAATTTACAAATTAATTCTATATCAATTTGTGTTTTCTATTTGTTAGTCCCGACGTTTCGAGATAGATTTATAAGTAAGTCCATAAACTGTAAATGCCAATACTGACAGCCCAACACATCCGATAGTTACAGCGTGCCATCCGCCCAATTTCCAAAGTAATAATCCGTAAGCAGATCCTGCTGCAGTTCCTAAGAAGCTAAATGACATAAATACTGTATTTAATCTGTTTCTGGCTTCTGGCAATAACGAATACACACGTGTTTGATTGGAAATATGAACACCTTGAATTCCTATGTCAATAAACACAATTCCAATCGCAATTCCGATTACACTTTCTATTGAGAAATAAAAAATCAAAAAACTGACTAAAATTAATAAACAGCCGTAACCAACTGCAACTCTAGAACCTCCCTTGTCTCCCATTTTACCAACTAATGGTGCTGCTAAAGCTCCAGAAGCTCCTACAATTCCAAATAAACCAATTGTGGCACTGTTAAAGTGAAACGGTTCTCCTGAAAGCAACAAAACCATTGTAGTCCAGAAAGCACCAAATTGTGCAAAACTGAATACATTAATCAAAGTTGCTTCGCGCAAAACAGGCTGTGTTTTTATTAAAGTAAAAAGAGATTTAATTAATTGTCCATAAGTTCCTTGAAACTGTGGTTTGTTTACTGGAAATTTATTTTGAATGACGAAAAAAATCAAAAGACAAATTCCAGATGCTATATAAAACATTGATCTCCAACCTAAAACCTGACCGATAAAGCCACTTAAAGTTCTAGAAAGTAAAATTCCGACCAATAATCCGCTCATGATTGTTCCCACTACTTTTCCTCGTTGTTCCGGCGCACTTAAAGAAGCTGCCAAAGGCAAAATAAGCTGTGGTACAATTGATGTAATTCCGATTAATAAAGAAGCAATTTGCAAAAGGAAAAAACTTTTTGCAGTTGCTGCAAGAATTAAAGCAATTACAGAAGCGAAAGTCGTTATTAGAATTTGTTTTTTGCGTTCGATTTTATCACCCAAAGGCACCATAAAAAACAGTCCGATTGCATAGCCAGCTTGTGTTAGATACGTTATTGTTCCGGCGCTGGCTTCGGGAATTTTAAATTCGTTGGCGATTAAAACAATTAAAGGCTGGCAGTAATAAAGATTTGCAACTATAAGTCCAGTGCAAGCTGCCATAAATAAGACATTCGTTTTGGATAAATTCATTTTACAAAAATACTACTCTAATTCGAATCAAATCTTTAAAAATTGTATTAATTTTAAAAACTTAAGTCTAAATTGTACCTGTTTACTGTGAATTATACTGATTTTTAAAAACTTATTGTTTCATAAAATCTTCTCGAATAGGACTAAATACATCTGTCAAAAGACCACTTTCCAAACAAACAACGCCATGAATTGCATGTGGCGGAATATAAAAACTATCGCCTTCTTTTAATGTTTGGGTAATTCCTGAAATAGTAACATCAAATTTACCGCTCGAAATATAAGTAACCTGCGAATGATAATGTTCGTGTAAAACGCCAATTCCACCTTTTTCAAAATGAACATTTACCAACATGATTTTATCATCGTAGGCCATGATTTTGCGTTTTATTCCTTCTCCAACCACTTCCCACTCCAGCTCATCTCCTTTTATAAATTCTTTACTTGTTCCAAAACTTTGCATGTCTACTTTATTTAATTCTTTACAAAAATAGTATTTAGATGATTATTTTAGAGCAATTCTTTTGAAATAAAATCAGAACTGGCTTTAATAGAAGCAAAAGAATTTACGGCAAAATTGTTTTCCTGTTCTACAAAAAAGTGTTTCATTCCAGATAATTGTGCTTCTTTAAAAATCGTTTTAAAATCGATAGAACCGGAACCAACTTCTGTATTTAGGGAAGGATTTATTTTATCCATATCTTTTACATGCCACATTTTAAAACGGCCTTGATTTTCTCTAAATAGTTTAAGTGGATCATTTCCTGAACGGATCACCCAGTATAAATCTAATTCAAATGAAACTAAATTTTTATCCGTTTCTTTTAATAAAATCTCGTAACCAGTTATGCCGTCATGTTTTTGGAATTCAAAATCATGATTGTGATACGCCAGTTTTAAACCAGCATTTTTACATAATTTCCCTGCTTCATTAAGGCGAGAAGCAATCTTTTTATAATCTTCTGTATTTTTTCTGAAAGTTTCATCGACCCAAGGAATCGTAAGAAATTCATTTTTTAGTGTTTTAGCAGCTTCAATCGCAGCCATAAGTTCTGCTGTATTTCCATCCGCTAAAAAACTTCCTAAATTATAATGTCCGCTGATTGCTTTTAAATGATTAGCATCTAAGACTTTTTTAAGCTCAATGGGAGTCAATCCCCAAAATTGATCTTTTATCGAAAATCCGTAAGTTTCAACTATAGTATAACCCGCCGCGGCAACTTTTTCTAAAACAACATTTACATCTTTAGATATTTCGTCACGCAGCGTATACAATTGCAGACCAATTTGTTTTTTATTCATAGTAAACGCTAATGAAGGCATAGCTAGAACGGCCGTTGCAGCTAAACTGGTATTTATAATAAAGTTTCTTCTAGTAACCATTTTTATCTTAAAATCGAAAAGTAAAGCTACTCTTTTTATTGAAATACTTTATAAGATACATTCAAAATTGATTTTAAAAATCTGTAAAAGATTCAAAATGAATTATTATTAAACAATTATTTTGACGTCAATAATTTCATATCAACCATTTTATTAGAATCTATTGCTTGTGGAGGATAATTTTGTTTTTCATTTCTAAAAGAAGAAACTTTTCCTTTTTTATCTACATATATATATCTGTAGTTCCAATAATTTGTGCCTGCCATTCTAGAATTATGATTTCTGTCTGAGCCATCATAAACTTGATCTGCATACACAAGTATTTCGCCATCCTTATCATTATCAAGGGTTCTAATTGGTGTGCCCCAATTTTTAATAAGACTTTGTTTTGTCTTTCCGATCCAGTTTTCGCTTATGTTTTGAGAACTTGAGCAAGCATAAAAAGCAAGTATAGCTATTAATGGTATAATTTTTTTCATAGCGTAAATATTTATGTTTTTGGTGAATTATTAATGCAAAAAATAATTCTGTAATGGTAGTTCAATTTAATGATAAAATATTTACATAACAAAATTAATATGTTATATAATTATTACTTTTCAACATGCAACACACTAGATACTAATACATTATATCTTTAAAAGAGAAAATGCTTTTTGAGTTTTGTTTTTAAATTTCACAAATATTTACTTTGTATATTTGCCTTCAAACTTTTGAAGAAGAAAAATGCGAATTGACATTATAACAATTTTACCAGAATTATTGAGAAGTCCGTTTGAGGCTTCGATTATGAAACGTGCTATCGACAAAGGTTTAGTTGAAGTACATTTTCATAATTTACGCGACTATACTACCAATAAACAAAAAAGTGTTGATGATTATCCGTTTGGAGGAGGCGCAGGAATGGTAATGACGGTACAGCCTATTGATGATTGTATTACCCATTTGAAAAGCCAGCGCGAATATGACGAAATTATTTATATGTCGCCTGACGGAGAAACATTAAATCAAAAAATGGCCAATACTATGTCAATGTATGAAAATATCATCATTTTATGCGGACATTATAAAGGTGTAGATCAACGCGTGAGAGATCATTTTATAACTAAAGAAATTTCGATTGGTGATTACGTTTTATCTGGCGGAGAATTGGGTGCTCTAGTTTTATCTGATGCTTTAATCCGATTAATACCTGGTGTTTTAAGTGATGAAACTTCAGCTTTGACAGACAGTTTTCAAGATAATTTACTTTCAGGCCCAATATATACAAGACCCGCAGATTATAAAGGATGGAAAGTTCCAGAAGTTTTAACCAGCGGTCACTTTGCTAAAATTGATAAATGGCGCGAGGATATGGCGTATGAACACACGAAGAATAGAAGGCCAGATCTTCTTGAATAAATTTCAAATTTATAATTCCAAATTCCAATTGATCAACTACTTAAAAAATTAGAATGTTGATTTTCTTTTATTGGAATTTGCAATTTATTTATTTTGGAATTTCATTTTTTTAATTACCTTTGCACCCGAATTAGACTAACCTCTGGCGAGATCCGTGAATGTTGCTCTATATAAAAACCATAATTATAAGATATCATGGCAGATTTAATGAAATTCGTTCAAACCGAATTAGTTGCTAAAAAAGATTTCCCTGTTTTTGGAGCTGGAGATACTATCACAGTTTTCTACGAAATTAAAGAGGGTGAAAAAACAAGAACTCAGTTTTTTAAAGGAGTTGTTATTCAAAGAAGAGGTTCTGGTAACACAGAAACTTTTACTATTCGTAAAATGTCTGGAGCTATTGGAGTTGAGCGTATCTTCCCAGTAAACTTGCCAGCTTTGCAAAAAATTGAAATCAACAAGAAAGGTGCTGTACGTAGAGCTAGAATTTTCTACTTCAGAGAACTTACTGGTAAAAAAGCTAAGATTAAAGATAAAAGAAGATAATCATTTATCTCTTTGTTATAAAAAACTCGTTTCAAGTAATTTGAAACGAGTTTTTTTTTGTGCCTAATTTTTAAAATAACAAAACTGCAATATTTTAATACCAAAATCATCGATTTAGCAATTTAAAGAGCTCGAAATAACAATCTGATAATTCCGGTATTTGTCTGGAAAACTACACCGTTTTCGAACTGATTTTATTATATTTGCTCCGCTCATTTTGAGCCGACTATACCATTTACATCGTTATTCCTTGACGATACGATTATAAAAAAAAAAAAAATGACACAGAATTCAAAAATTTTTTACACCTTAACTGATGAGGCGCCTCTATTAGCGACTTATTCTTTATTACCAATTGTTCAGGCATTTACTGCTACTGCTGGGATTGCTATTGAAACCAGAGACATTTCGTTAGCAGGTAGAATTTTATCTAATTTCCCTGAAGTCTTAACAGATGCTCAAAAAACTGGAGATGCATTAGCTGAACTAGGCCAATTGGCAACAAAACCTGAAGCGAACATCATCAAATTACCAAATGTTTCTGCATCTGTACCACAATTAAAGGCAGCTATCGCTGAATTGCAGTCACACGGTTACAACATTCCTAATTTTCCTGAAGATCCGCAAAATGATGCTGAAAAGGAAATTAAAGCAAAATATTCTAAAGTTTTAGGTTCTGCTGTAAATCCAGTTTTACGTGAAGGAAACTCTGATCGTAGAGCTCCAAGAGCAGTTAAAAACTTTGCAAAAGCAAATCCACACTCAATGGGTGCTTGGTCTGCCGACTCAAAAACTAAAGTAGCTTCTATGCCAAACGGCGATTTCTACGGAAGTGAAAAATCACTTACCGTTGCAGAAGCAAATGATGTAAAAATCGAATTTGTTGGAAAAGACGGAACAATAACTGTTTTAAAAGCAAGTACTCCTCTAAAGGCAGGTGAAATTATCGACAGTTCTGTATTAAACTTAAAAGCTTTAAAAAGTTTTATTGCTGATGCGATTGCTGATGCAAAAAAAGAAGGTATTTTACTTTCTGTGCACTTAAAAGCTACAATGATGAAAGTTTCAGATCCAATTATCTTTGGCGCTATCGTTGAAGTATATTTTGCTGATCTTTTCAAAAAATACGAAGCTTTATTTAATGAATTAAACATTGACACTCGCAATGGTTTAGGTGATATTTATGCGAAAATTGCCGGAAGACCTGAGCAAGCTCAAGTTGAAGCTGACATTACTAAAGCTATCGAAAACGGACCAGCTTTAGCAATGGTAAATTCTGAAAAAGGAATTACTAACTTACACGTTCCTTCTGACGTTATTGTTGATGCTTCTATGCCAGCAATGATTCGTACTTCAGGACAGATGTATAACAAAGAAGGAAAACAACAAGATACTCTTGCTGTAATCCCAGATCGTTCTTACGCTGGAATTTACACTGCAACTATCGATTTCTGTAAAAAACACGGTGCTTTTGATCCTAAAACAATGGGAAGTGTTCCTAACGTTGGATTAATGGCTCAAAAAGCAGAAGAATACGGATCTCACGACAAAACTTTCCAATTGAAAGCTGATGGTGTTGTTCGTGTTATTGATACAAACGGAAACGTTTTAATGGAACAAAACGTTGAAACAAATGACATTTTCAGAATGTGTCAAGCAAAAGATGCTCCGATTCAGGACTGGGTGAAACTAGCTGTAAACAGAGCTCGTTTATCTGATACTCCTGCTGTTTTCTGGTTAGACGAAAACAGAGCGCATGACAGAGAATTGATAGCAAAAGTTCAAAAATATTTAAAAGATTACGATACTACTAATTTAGATATTCGTATTTTAAACCCGGTTGCTGCAACTGAATTTACTTTAGACAGAATCATCAAAGGTTTAGATACTATCTCTGTAACAGGAAACGTTTTACGTGATTATTTAACTGACTTATTCCCTATTTTAGAATTAGGAACTTCAGCTAAAATGCTATCAATTGTTCCGTTAATGAATGGTGGTGGATTGTTCGAAACTGGTGCTGGAGGTTCTGCTCCTAAACACGTTGAGCAATTTACGGAAGAAGGCTATTTACGTTGGGATTCATTAGGAGAATTTTTAGCACTAGGTGCTTCATTAGAGCATTTAGGACAAACTTTAGATAATTCTAAAGCTATTGTTTTAGCAGAAACTTTAGACCAGGCTAATGACAAATTCTTAGCTAACGATAAGTCTCCAGCGCGTAAAATTGGTCAAATTGACAACCGTGGATCTCATTTCTATCTTGCTTTTTATTGGGCTCAAGCTTTAGCGGCTCAAAATAAAGATGCTGAATTGAAAGCGATCTTCACTCCTATTGCTGCTGAATTTGAAGCTAACGAAGCTAAAATTGATGCTGAATTAATTGGTGCTCAAGGAAAACCGCAAAACATTGGAGGTTATTATCAGCCAACTCCTGAATTAGTAAGCAAAGCAATGCGTCCTAGTGCAACATTCAATGCAATTCTTGCTAAAATAAAATAACAGAAAGCATTTATGCACTACAAATAAATAGTAAAAAGGACAATCTAAAACGGTTGTCCTTTTTTTATCTTAACTAATGTTTAACAATCGTTCCGCATCAAAGTTTAGTAAGAATTCTTAACTATGTAAATCAAAATAAAGACAATGATTCCAAAAAAAATTAGCTTTCTTATTCTTTTAATTTTTACTGCATTTACTTCATTTTCTCAAGAAAAATTTACACTAAGCGGGACTATAACCGACTTCAAAAGCAATGAAACTCTAATTGCTGTCAATATTTACATTCCGGCTTTAAAAATCGGAACCACAACAAACGAATATGGTTTTTATTCCCTTACAATTCCGAGTGGTGAACATCAAATTGAAATTAGTTATGTTGGCTATCAAACGATTCAAAAAACAGTAGTTTTAAATCAAAACACTAAGATAAATTTTAACTTAAACGAAGGTGGCGGTGAGGAACTTCAAGAAGTTGTAATTACAGATAACAAAGGCAAAGTCAATATCAAATCACCAGAGATGAGCGTTAACAAACTCTCCATCTCAACCATAAAAAAAATGCCTGTAGTTTTAGGCGAAGTTGATGTTTTAAAATCAATTTTATTACTGCCAGGTGTTACTAATGCGGGCGAAGGTGCATCAGGATTTAATGTACGCGGCGGTGGCGCAGATCAAAATTTGATTTTATTAGATGAAGCTACTATTTTTAATTCTTCTCACGTATTTGGTTTTTTCTCCGTTTTTAATCCAGACGCTATTAAAGATTTAAAATTGTACAAAGGTGGAATTCCAGCTCGTTACGGCGGAAGAGCCTCTTCTGTTTTAGACATTTATCAGAAGGATGGAAACAGCAAAAATTTTCATGTAAATGGAGGCATCGGACTAATCTCCAGCCGAATTTTAGCAGAAGGTCCAATTGTAAAAGATAAAGGTTCATTTCTAATTGGCGGACGTGCTTCTTACGCTCACTTATTCTTGAAATTTTCAGAAGACAACAAGGACAACTCTGCGTACTTTTATGATTTAAATACCAAATTAAGTTATAAACTAAACGACAATAACAGTTTATATTTATCCGGATATTTTGGACGCGATGTCTTTAGCCTAAATAAAAGTTTTACCAATATTTATGGAAATTCTACTTTAAATCTTCGTTGGAATCATCTGTACTCAGATAAACTGTTTTCAAATTTATCTTTGATTTACAGTGATTACTATTACGGACTCGATTTAGATTTTGTAGGCTTTAAATGGGATTCTGGAATTAAAAACTACAATATCAAATACGATTTCAAAAACTATATTTCAGATAAATTCAAATTGAATTATGGTTTGAACGGAATTTATTATGAGTTTAATCCCGGAACGATTAAACCAAGTGACGCATCATCTGGAATTAATCCTGATCAATTGGATAAAAAATACGCTTTTGAACCTTCCATTTATATTGATGCCGAAAATCAGCTTTCAAAAAAAATCACCGTTTCTTACGGATTGCGATACAGTTTATTTTACCGTTTAGGAGCTTCGACAATAAATTTATATGAAAATAACAATCCTGTTATATTTAATACTGATTTGCAGATTTATGAAAAAGCAACTCCAATTGGAACAGAATATTACAGCAAAAACAAATCGATTAAAAATTATAATTATCTAGAACCTCGATTTGCAATTTCGTATCAATTAAATGATGATCAGGCGATAAAAGCCAGTTATAATAGAATGGCGCAATATCTTCAATTGATTTCGAATACCTCTTCTCCTACTCCGCTGGATGTCTGGATGCCAAGCGATAACTACATCAAACCACAAATTGCTGATCAGGTTGCGCTGGGATATTTTAGAAATATTAATAATGGCGCTTATTCTGTAGAAGTCGAAACTTATTATAAAGAAATACAAAACCGACTCGATTATATTGATGGAGCCGATTTGATTGCGAATAATGCCATTGAACAAGTTATTTTGAACGGACAAATGCGTGCATATGGTTTAGAAATTATGGTTAAAAAAAATGAAGGCAAATTTAATGGGTGGATTTCGTATACTTTATCAAAGTCGCAACAACAGACTCCTGGAAGAACGCCGGAAGAAACTGGCATTAACAACGGACAATGGTACAATTCAGCTTATGACAAAACACATAATTTGGCGATAACTTCGGCTTATAATTTAAATGAAAAATGGTCATTTGGCGCTAACTTTGCCTTACAGTCCGGACAGCCTGTTACTTATCCAAACGGTCAATATGAATATTTAGGAATTACTGTTCCCAGTTATGGTTTACGAAACGAAAACCGTTTACCTGCGTATCATCACTTAGATGTTTCGGCAACGTTGACTCCGAGAAAAAATAAAGACAGAAACTGGAAAGGCGAATGGGTTTTTAGTATTTACAATTTATACAACCGTAAAAATGCGGCTTCGATTAATTTCCGCCAAAATGTAGATACGGGCGAAAATGAAGCAGTTAAAACATCTATTTTCGGAATTGTGCCTGCGGTAAGTTATAATTTTAAATTTTAAGAACTACTTTCTCTCAAAAGAAACAAAAGATATATTATGAAAAAAGCAATCTTATTAATCGTATTTTTTATATCCATTTTCTTTACAAGCTGTGAAGAAGTTGTCGACGTCGATTTAGATACTGCTCCTCCAAAATTGGTAATCGAAGCCGCTATAAACTGGCAGAAAGGGACAAACGGCAGACAACAAACTATAAAACTGACGACAACAACCGGTTATTTTGAGAATGTTATTCCAACAGTTTCTGGGGCAACAGTATATATAAAAAACAGCCAGAACCAACAATTTAATTTTATTGAAGTTCCCAAAACAGGCCGTTATGTCTGCACTAATTTTAGGCCGGTAATTAATGAAAAATATAGTTTAACCGTAATAAACAATGGCGAAACTTACACTGCTGATGAAACTTTTCAGTCTGTGGCTCCAATTACACGAATAGAGCAAAATAATGAAGGCGGTTTTACAGGAAAAGACATTGAAATAAAAGCTTTTTATAACGATCCGGCAGATGCTGATAATTTTTATCTGTACAAATATGTGTATTCAAATAAGATAAAATCAAACTATTACGTTGATGAAGATAAGTTTTTTCAAGGCAATGAATTTTTTAGTATTTCGGATGATGACGAATTAAAAATTGGAGATGAAATTGAAATCACGCACATCGGAATCTCAAAACAATATTACAATTATATGAGTATCTTAGTCAGTATTGCGGGCAATAATGTTGGCGGACCATTTCAATCTCCTCCAGCAACAGTAAAAGGCAATATTATTAATACGACAAATAAAGCTAATTATCCGCTTGGGTATTTTTCGCTTAGCGAAACTGATTTAAGAAAATATACTATTCAATAAAATTACTAAATGGAAGCCCAGATCAGAACTTTAGCCGAGAAAAAATTAATCGGAAAACATATTATAATGTCATTTACTGAGAATAAAACTTTTCAATTATGGAGCGGTTTTATGCCAAGGCGAAAAGAAATCAAAAATACAGTCGACACTATTTTATACTCTCTTGAAGTTTTTAAAGAAGGCCATTTCGACAATTTTAATCCGGAAAAAACTTTTCAGAAATGGGCTGCAGTAGAAGTTACAGACTATAAAGACATTCCTTCTGAAATGGAAACCTTAGTAATTCCGACTGGTTTATATGCCGTTTTCATGCATTACGGACCAGCGACTGACGCGCATAAAACGTATCACAGTATTTTTACAGAATGGCTTCCAAATTCTGAATATACTGTAGACGATAGACCTCATTTTGCCGTCATGGATGAAAGATATAAAAAAGACGATCCAGCTTCTGAAGAAGAAATCTGGATTCCAATAAAAAATAGAGCTTAATTTAAATACACTGAATCATGTTAATTGAAACTCTAAAAACGCTTTTTAACAGAGATCTCCACAAATTAAAAGTTGAAATCGAATCTTATCAAAACGAAAGTCAGATTTGGGCAATTGATAAAAACATTTCAAATTCAGGAGGCAATCTTTGTTTGCATCTTATCGGTAATATTAATACTTATATTGGAGCCGAAATCGGAAAAACACGCTATATTAGAAATCGTCCTTTAGAATTTTCTATAAAAGATATTCCACGATCAGAATTAATCAATAAAATTGAAGAAACCATTTTAGTTGTAAATAACGCTTTTAATACTTTGACAGAGGCTGATTTAGAAAAAATTTACCCGCAAATCGTTTTCGAAAAAGAAATGACAACTGGTTTCTTTTTAGTTCATCTTTCTACACATTTAGGCTATCATTTAGGGCAAATTAATTACCATAGAAGATTGGTGATTTAAGATTTTTGAGTACGATTTTAGATTTAAGATCTATATCGTTTTAAAAAATCAAAAATCTTAAATCGTTAATCATCATTCATAAATCCTATCGTACATTTGCAAGCACATAAAAATAATTCAATGTCATCACATCACATAGTTCGCGACGATCAGGAACCCGCTTTAATTATTGCCAATGGAGCGGCATGCAATCCTGAATTATTAGGACAATTGCTCGAGTGGTCGCCGCTTGTTGTTGTACTTGACTCGGCTATAGAAAGAGTGATTGAATTGGACATTAAAGTAGATGTTCTATTAGGTGACTTCGATCGTGGCTTCGATCCTGAAATTTACAAAACTTCACAATATCCAATAGAAATTGTGCACACTCCAGATCAGGATAAAACAGATCTTGAAAAAGCTTTTGATTATTTGATAGCCAGAAAAATTCCTGCTGTAAATGTAGTCTGGGCAACCGGAAAACGCGCTGATCATACCATTACAAATCTTACCAATATTGTTCGTTATCGCGATTTATTAAAAATTGTAATTCTCGACGATCACTCCAAAATATTTTTGCTACCCAACAAATTTGAAAAATGGTATACGGCAAAAACGCCAATTTCTTTAATTCCAATTGGTGTTGTAAACGGTATTCATTCTACTAATCTAGAATATCCCTTAAAAAATGACACGCTGACAATGGGATACAGAACCGGAAGCAGTAATGCAGTTGCAAAAGATGGTCTTGTTACAATCGTACATGATAATGGTGATTTGCTGTTAATGGAATGTGTTGATTAAAAGTGTTTTGCGTTATTCAGAATATTTTTTTATGTTTACATAAATGAAGCAATTGTAATTTCTAAATGATATAAAAATTGCGCAAAGTAGAGGAGACATTTGCCATTTTTTCATGAGTACTCTTTAGAGGGAGCAGGATGTGGCTTAATGGAAAAATTGATTTGTATTTGGATCCCGAAGTCTCGGGATGGCAAATCCGAACAATGGGCTTAATTTCGTCCCTAACCCGCTTTAGTGCCACAACGTTAGAGCCTATTTTGCTAAACTAAATCTATAGTTCCCTGTAAGCATTTACAAGGATTGGGTTGAAAAAATCATACACAAGAAACATACATGGAATACAATATAATCTATTTGACATCTAAAGTTATTCTCAGCAAGAAGCAATTTGAATCATGGAACGATATTCAAGAGTTATACGAAGATTATAAAGCATCATTGAAATTCGAAACAATTGAGGAAGTAAATGATTTTTTAAGTTCTGAGTATAGAATTGATGAAGAAAGCACAAAAAAAATGACCAAGAATATTTATCAAGAAGAAAGTATTGAATTGATCTTTTTAACTTAACCTGAAAATATAATTTTAAAATGGCAACCATTAAATTTAATTCTCGTTGGAAAGAAGAGTTGGTAGCAACAAGCGAAGAAGGTTCTTTGGTTTTTGAGTTTACAATGGGAGAATATAATGTCTATTTTCCAACTAAAGATGTTTGGCAAACTTCTGCGCCTGAATGGGCTAAACAAAAATGGGCAACTTATTTAGATGAGTGTAAAATATGGTGTACAGAAAATAATATTCCAATAACAATTGTTGATAATGGCACAGTTTACGAAGATAAAAACAGTCGCTAACATTTACTACAAGGGATTTAGACAATTGGCTTAATGAAAAGTTGTTTAAGCAATCATAAAAACTTAATTTAGTTTCGCTCCTTCAGGCGTTTGTGACCATTAAGCACACTCCCTTTCATAATTACCCTTTCCTCAAAAAGGAATGACTATCTTTGCACTCAAATTTACAAAATGAAAACAATAGACAATTCTGAAAAAACCAATTTACATCCTCGAAATCTTCATCGTTCACGCTATGATTTCGAACTTCTTATTACGAATTGTCCTGAGTTAAAATCGCATGTTGCAATCAACACTCACGGAATTGAAACTATTGATTTCAGTAATCCCATTTCAGTAAAAATGCTTAATAAAGCTTTATTACAAACTTATTACGATATTCAAAATTGGTCTATTCCTAAAAATTACCTTTGTCCGCCAATTCCCGGAAGAGCAGATTATATTCATTATTTAGCTGATTTACTGGCTGAAACTAATAGCGGAATCATTCCGACAGGTTCAGACGTTCTAGGTTTAGATGTAGGAACTGGCTCTAATTGCATCTATCCGATTTTAGGAAATGCTATTTACGACTGGAGTTTTGTTGGAACCGACATTGACCTTCAAGCGATTCAAAACTGCAGTAAAATTATCGAAGCCAATCCTAAATTAATTGACGCTATAAGCTTACAGCAGCAAACCGAATCGAGATTTATTTTCAAAAATATTATTACGCCCGAAGACCGATTTACATTCACGATCTGTAATCCTCCTTTTCACTCTTCTGCCGAAGATGCTAATCAGAGTACAGTTCGTAAAGTTTCAAATTTAAATCCAAAGGAAAAGAAAAAAACTAATCCCGTTTTAAATTTTGGAGGTCAAAATACTGAGTTATGGTGCGATGGAGGTGAAATTGGTTTTATAACGCAAATGATTTACGAAAGCGCAAAATATGCCATGCAGTGTTTGTGGTTTACTACTTTAGTTTCTAAAAAAGAAAATCTTTCGAGTATTTATAAAACTTTAAATAAGGTAAACGCAGCTTCTATAAAAACTATTGATATGGCTCAAGGCCAAAAAACTAGCCGTATTGTTGCTTGGACATTTTTGAGTGAAGCACAACAGAAAAATTTTAAATTATAATAAAATTCTTTCAATAAATTAATTTTTGATTTATTTTTATTATCTTTGTTTATATAAATAGGTAATTCCTGATTCTACGTGGCGGTGAAACATCTACCATAAATGTATTATCAATACATCGTATTCGGGGGCTATTTTAAAAATACCAAAGGGCTATAAAGCCTTTTTTTTTATGCCGAAAAATGAAAATATACATTGATGAGAGCGGAGATTTAGGCTGGAAAATGGAGAAACCTAATAGATCTGGTGGGTCAAGTAAATTCATTACAATTACTGGATTTATTATATCTAAAGATGAAGAAAAGTATATCTCGCGCTTTATTTCAGACATTTATAAAAAATACAATCTAACTCCAAATGTTGAAAAAAAGGAGCTAATTTTATACCAGCACATTCTTCTTTTATTACTTCTCAATTAACTAATAAGATAATTAATAAAAGTACTTCATTCAAAATTATTTCCATTACTGTAAATAAATGCAAAGTCTTTGATTCATTAAAAAAAGACAAAAATATATTTTACAATTATGTTCTTGGACTATTATTAAAACCCGAGATAATTAAATTTGAAAGTGCTGAAATCATTCTTGATAAAAGAACGATAAAAGTTAGTCATGGGGAAAGTTTTCCCGATTATATTAAAACAGAAATTTGGGGAAATGGATTTGACATGACTATTTCTTGTAACTTTTTAGAAAGCGCAAATAATAAAATGATTTGGTTTGCAGATTGGTATGCTAATTTTATTTGGAGACATCACGAAGACAAAGAATCCAGTTCTTATAATCAGATCATAAATCTTCCAAAAGAAAGATTTTCAGAAAAAAGGCTATTTTTCTAATTAGACCAAAGATTATAATTATGATACTTTAAAACAAAATTCTAATACTTTTTCCACGTACCATTATCGTACCTTTAAAAGTAAATAGAATTTTATGACTCCAACTAAAATATTCGTTCGATTAGTATTGTTTCTTGCCCTTGCAAGCTGCGCCTCTTCTAAAAAAGCAAAATTTGAAGATTATGTTTTTGAAACAAAAACTGAAAAACAAGCTTACTTAAATTCATACGATAAAGCATTAAAACTTTGGGATATTCCTTATACGGAAGAAAACATTCAAACTAGTTTTGGAACAGCACATATCATTATTGCAGGACCAAAAAATGGAAAAGATTTAGTTTTACTTCACGGAATGGACGCTACTTCAACAATGTGGTATCCGAATATTAAATCTTTAGCAAAAAATCATAGAATTTATGCCATCGATTTTTTGATGGAACCTGGAAAGTCAACACTTACAGCCAAACCTCTTTCTTCTGAAGAAATTGTAATTTGGTACAATGAAATTTTCAAACATTATAAATTAAAGAAATTTGATATTGTCGCTGCTTCGCGCGGAGGCTGGATTGCAACTTTATTGGCAGTCCAAAAACAAAATTCAATTGATAAAATAGTTCTTCTGAGTCCCGCTCAAACTTTTAAATTTATTGACAAAATGGGAAAAACAACAACGGCATTAATGTTGAAACTTTTTCCAAGTGAAAAGAAATTTGGAAAAACATTAAAGACCTTCTCCACACATCCTGAAAAAATCAGTCCTGTTTATAAAAGACAATTTTATTTAGCCAATAAATACGCAAAATCGAATTCGAGTATGCTAAAAATGACGCCTTTTTCAGATGATGAATTAAAGTCGATTACAAATCCAGTTTTAGTTTTAATTGGTGATAAAGATGTAATTAATTCTGACGAAAGTTTAGAACGTGCAGAAAAATATCTAATTCATGTCAAAACAAAAAAAATACCAGATGCAGGGCATTTTTTAACTATAGATCAGTCAAAAATTGTCAACGATGCAATTGCTGATTTTTTAAATTAGATCAATTTGTAATTTCTCAAGTTACACTCTTTTAAAGCTTTTTTAAAGGATTCAAACTTTGTATCTTTACAAAACAAATATTTTATCGCGTAAAAATGAATTTCCAAGTATCCTCAGAATATAGTCCAAAAGGTGATCAGCCACAAGCTATTGAAAAGCTTTCGCAAGGAATTGTAGATGGTGAAAAATATCAAACTTTATTAGGAGTTACCGGATCTGGAAAAACATTTACAGTTGCCAATGTTATTCAGGAAGTGCAAAGGCCAACTTTAGTTTTGGCACACAACAAAACATTAGCGGCGCAGTTATATTCAGAATTCAAACAGTTTTTTCCGAACAATGCTGTTGAATATTTTGTTTCCTACTACGACTATTATCAGCCAGAAGCTTTTATGCCTGTAACTGGGGTTTTCATCGAAAAAGATTTATCTATCAATGAAGAGCTTGAAAAAATGCGTTTAAGCACAACTTCTTCTCTCCTTTCAGGAAGAAGAGATATTTTAGTTGTGGCATCAGTTTCGTGTTTATATGGTATTGGAAATCCCGTTGAATTTAAGAAAAACGTAATTGCCATCGAAAGAGATCAAGTGCTCTCTAGAACTAAATTCTTGCACAGTTTGGTGCAAAGTTTATACGCAAGAACTGAAGCTGATTTTAATCCGGGAACTTTTAGAATTAAAGGCGATACGGTTGAAGTTTATCCAAGTTATGCTGATGATGCGTATAGAATTCACTTTTTTGGGGATGAAATAGAAGAAATAGAATCTTTCGATGCTAAAACTTCTCAAGTTATTGAAAAGTTTAAAAAGCTGACCATTTATCCAGCCAATATGTTTGTAACGTCGCCAGATGTTTTACAAGGGGCGATTTGGGAAATTCAGCAAGATTTAGTGAAACAAGTTGATTATTTTAAAGAAATAGGAAAACATCTTGAAGCAAAACGCCTTGAAGAACGCACGAATTTCGATCTTGAAATGATTAGAGAATTAGGCTATTGCTCCGGAATCGAAAATTACTCTCGATATCTTGACGGAAGAGAAGCTGGAACAAGACCTTTCTGTTTACTAGACTACTTTCCTAGCGATTATTTAATGGTGGTTGATGAAAGTCACGTAACCGTTTCACAGGTGCATGCTATGTACGGAGGCGATCGCAGCCGTAAAGAAAACTTAGTGGAATATGGTTTCCGTTTACCTGCCGCAATGGACAACCGACCTTTGAAATTTGAAGAATTTGAAGCCTTGCAAAATCAGGTAATTTACGTGTCAGCAACTCCGGCAGATTATGAATTGCAAAAAACGGATGGGATTTATGTGGAACAAATTATTCGTCCAACCGGATTATTAGATCCTATTATTGAAGTACGCCCAAGCTTGAATCAGATTGATGATTTAATTGAAGAAATTCAAGTTCGTTGCGAATTAGACGAAAGAGTTTTAGTGACCACTTTAACCAAAAGAATGGCCGAAGAATTAGCCAAATACTTAACTAAAGTGGGCGTTCGCTGTCGTTATATTCATTCTGAAGTAGACACTTTAGAACGTATCGAAATCATGCAGGATTTGCGAAAAGGTATTTTTGATGTTTTAATTGGAGTAAACTTGCTTCGTGAAGGTCTTGACTTACCAGAAGTTTCGCTTGTAGCAATTTTAGATGCAGATAAGGAAGGTTTCTTGAGAAACCACAGATCGCTTACGCAGACAATAGGACGTGCGGCTAGAAACCTAAATGGAAGAGCAATTTTGTATGCTGATAAAATTACAGGAAGCATGCAAAAAACAATTGATGAAACCAATTATCGCCGTACAAAACAGATTAATTACAATACTGAAAACAACGTTGTACCACAAGCCCTAAATAAAAAAATCGAAAGTGCATTTACTAAAAATCCTTTGGTAGAATATGAATTAGGACATACTTTATCTATTGCAGCTGAGCCAGAAACAAAATATTTATCTAAAGCCGAATTAGAAAAAATGATTCGCGAGAAAAGAAAATCAATGGAAAAAGCCGCAAAAGAATTAGACTTCCTGCAAGCTGCTAAACTTCGCGATGATATTAAAAAATTGCAGGAACAATTGGCTTAATTATGCTGTTCCTGAAAAACTTTCAATAAAACTTTAGGATCGATCATAGCGTTTGATGATTTTTTCATTAAATCGAGAACGCGTTTTACAGCACTTGGATTCAACCCCATTTCAATCGCAATTTGCTGAATGGCTTTTGCTTCTTTTTCGTGTAGAACCCCGTCACAATGCATGATCAGCGCTAATCTGTAAAATTGCTGAATGCGCTGAAACTCTGATTTTACAACTTTAGTGATGTGTTCCTGATGAAATAAATCCTGAAAAAGAGTCTTATCAATATTGAGTTCTTGCGCAACAAGCCATAAAAATTCTAGCTCGCGTTTGTGCAATTCACCATCAACAGTTGAGAAAGCGATCATTTCTAAAAGTAAACTTCTCTTTTCTTCTTCGGAATTCATCAAATTTGTTATTTTTAGCTAAAATATCATATTTAAATCTAAAACACAAAACAACTGATGATTAGAGGACTTTTCTTTTTTATTTTTCTGTGGATGGCCAACATTGGAAACGCACAAGAAAGCACAGCTTCAAAAAACGTGTCGACTTTTACTATTGAAGCTCCTCAACTCAAAACCACAAAAAAAATCTGGATTTATTTACCAGAAGGCTATTCGGCTTCAGCCAAAAAAAAATACAGTGTAATCTATATGCACGATGCTCAAAATTTATTTGATGCAAAAACTTCTTTTGTCGGTGAATGGAATGTAGATGAAAAACTTGACAGTTTAAGAGCACCGGTAATTGTGGTTGGAATCGAACATGGTAATGATAAACGAATTGACGAATTGACGCCATTTAAAAATGAAAAATACGGCGGAGGAAATGCAGATAATTATCTTGAATTTATTGTAAAAACTTTAAAACCATACATAGATAAAAATTACAGAACCAAAACCAAAGCCAAAAACACCACTATAATGGGAAGCTCGCTTGGCGGTTTAGTATCATATTATGCAATTCTTAAATATCCGGAAGTTTTTGGAAAAGCGGGTGTGTTTTCGCCTTCATTTTGGTTTTCTAAAGACATTTACACTTACGCAGAAAAAGTTCCTAAAATCAAAACCAAAATTTATTTTTTATGTGGAGACAAAGAAAGTGATGACATGGTAAAAGATTTAAGTAAAATGGAACGTTTATTAGATACTAAAAGATGTTATTGCCTTCATCTTAATAAAACCAAAATTGTAAAAGGTGGCGAACACAATGAAAAATTATGGCGCGACGGTTTTGTAAAAGCAGTACTTTGGCTAGGCTATTAAAAATATCAAAAAAAATAATCATATAATTATGAAACTAATTTTAAGAGAATACAACTTAAAACTAAAACACACTTTCACCATTTCGAGAGAATCAATCGATGTACAGCCTTCGCTGATTGTTGAATTGCAAAGTGAAGGATTTTCTGGTTTTGGAGAAGCAACTTCAAATCCGTATTACAAAACAACAGTTCCGATAATGATGGCAGATTTAGAAAAAATCAGAACTATTATCGAAACTTCAGAAAATGAAACTCCAGAAGTTTTTTGGGCAAAAATATATCCGTATTTAAAAGAAGATATGTTTGCTTTATGTGCGCTAGATTTAGCCTACAATGATTTATATGCTCGTAAAAAAGGCAAAAAATTATACGAATTATGGAATTATACTACCGAAAGAAACCCATTAACTGATTACACAATCGGTATTGCTTCTATAGAAAAGATGGTTTCTAAAATGCAGGAACTTCCTTGGCCGATTTATAAAATTAAATTAGGAACCAAAGAAGATATTGCAATCGTAAAAGAACTCCGCAAACATACCGATGCCATTTTTAGAATTGATGCCAATTGTGGCTGGGGCGTAGACGAAACGATAAATAACGCAATTGAATTAAAGAAATTAGGTGTTGAATTTTTAGAACAGCCTATGAAAGCTGATAACTGGGAAGCGCATAAAGAGGTTTTTAAACATTCTGTTCTTCCAATAATTGCAGACGAAAGCTGTATTATCGAAGAAGATGTTGCTAAATGTTTTAACCATTTTCATGGAGTAAATGTAAAATTGGTTAAATGTGGTGGTCTGACTCCTGGAAAGCGCATGATAGAAGAAGCTAAAAAATTAGGCTTAAAAACTATGGTTGGATGTATGACAGAATCTACGGTGGGAATTTCTGCAATTGCTCATTTACTGCCTCAGCTTGATTATGTCGACATGGATGGCGCATTGCTTTTGGCTGAAGATATTGCAACTGGAGTAACTATTAAAAATGGTATCGTTTCTTATTCAGCTCTTAACGGAACTGGCGTTACTTTAATCTAATCAAAATGAACGTCAACCAATTTCCTGACAGAGTTATAGAAATCGACCAAGAACAGTATTTGTATTTTGGAGGAACTGCTTATTTGGGTCTGCCAACCAATATAGCTTTTCAGGAATTGGTTGTCAAAAATATTTTAAAATGGGGAACGACTTACGGAAGCTCTAGAAGTGCCAATATAAAATTGACAGCTTATGAAAATGGCGAAAATTTTTTAGCCAAATACATAAAAGCTGAAGCTGCTGTTACCGTTTCATCAGGCATGCTGGCCGGAAAACTGGTGATCGATGAAATAAAAAAAGCAACAGATTCTTTCTTCCATTTTTCAGATATTCATCCTGCTATTCAAACCAGTAATAGTATACCGATTTTTATAAATGGCGAAATAAATCCGCTTTTGACAGATTCAAAATCAGAGAGAATTACTATTTTGGCGGATGGAGTTCCTTCTTTTGAAACCAAAGCGATCGACTTATCTATTTTGAAGAAAATTCCAAATCATAAAGAAATTACTTTAATAGTTGATGAATCGCATTCGTTGGGAATCTTAAATAAAAATGGCTGTGGAATTTACGCTGAAATTAATTTTCCTATAAAAAGAAAAATCATGGTTTCATCTTTAGGAAAAGCTTTTGGCTTAACGGGCGGTGTTATTGCGAGCGATGCTATTTTTATAAATCAAATAAAAAAACTGGATACTTTTGTTTCTGCTGCTGGAATGAATCCTGCTTTTGTACAGACTCTTGCTGATGCTGCAGAAATTTATCCAAAACAACATCAAAAATTACTCGATAATTTGGATTATATAAATCACAAATTAATTAAAAATGATGCCATTAAATTTGATAAATACTATCCGCTGATTTATCTTAGAGATGATAATCTTATTGAAATTTTAAAAGCAAATAAGATTATTATTGCGAGTTTTAAATATCAGGAAAATTCAAATAATTTAAATAGAATTGTAGTCACAGCCAATCATCTTCACGAAGATTTAGATAAACTGATATCCGTAATAAATAAATATTATGCTTAAAAGCGGCAAAAAACTTAACATATTTGGCTGCAATTTTAAGTGTAATTGCTTTTAAAACGTACCTTTGTAAAAAATTAAACGATGACGAACAACGATATACTAAAAAAACTTCGCGTGGCTTTGATGCTCCGTGACGATCAAATAGTTGAAATTTTAGAATTAGTAGATTTTAGAATTACAAAATCAGAATTAGGAGCTTTTTTTAGAGCCGAAGATCATGAAAATTACATGGAATGCGGTGATCAGGTATTACGTAACTTCTTAAACGGATTGGTAATTCATTTAAGAGGAACAAAAGAAAATCCTAAAAACCCGAA
The DNA here is from genome assembly GCF_015350755.1 of Flavobacterium sp. JLP. NCBI lineage: Bacteria > Pseudomonadati > Bacteroidota > Flavobacteriia > Flavobacteriales > Flavobacteriaceae > Flavobacterium > Flavobacterium sp. JLP. Next base: position 1,129,682 of record NZ_JADKPS010000001.1, read on the forward strand.
TGATGTTTTAGCAAAACACAAAGCAGAAATTCCAAAAAAAGAGAGCACGAAAGAAAGACCTGAATTTAAAGCAAGCCCAAAAGATGCTGAAAAATCAAGAGGTGACCAAAAGCCATCAAAATCTGGAACGGCTGCTAAAAAACCTTTCAAGAAAAACAATTCTAAAGCTACACCAAAAATTCAGGTAGTAGAAAAAGTAATTTACAAAAACGGTAAGAATAAAAAATAATCGATATTACGAGTTATAATTTCATAAAATCCTTTCGAATATTCGGAGGGATTTTTTATTACACATCATTCATTCTATATGATATACTTCTCTAAAAAATATTCTCAAACGGAATACTTGACGTAATTACAAACAAAAAATCCCTCCGAATATTCGAAGGGATTTATTATATAATTGAAATCTTATTTGATTAAGATAATGCAGCTTTAACTTGATCAGCAGCTTCTTGAAATTGAACAGCTGATAAAATTGGCATACCAGAATTGTCAATTAATTCTTTTGCAATTTCAGCATTTGTTCCTTGCAAACGAACGATGATTGGCACCTTGATAGCGTCTCCCATGTTTTTGTAAGCATCAACAACACCTTGAGCAACACGGTCACAACGAACGATTCCTCCGAAGATGTTAATCAAAATAGCTTTTACGTTTGGATCTTTCAAGATAATTCTGAAAGCAGTTTCAACACGTTTAGCATCAGCAGTTCCACCAACGTCTAAGAAGTTTGCAGGCTCAAAACCAGCGTATTTAATTAAATCCATAGTTGCCATTGCAAGACCTGCTCCGTTTACCATACATCCTACAGTACCGTCAAGATCTACATAGTTCAAACCTACTTCTTTCGCTTCAACTTCGATTGGATTTTCCTCACGGATATCTCTCATTTCAGCATATTTTGGTTGTCTGTATAAAGCATTATCATCGATATTTACTTTAGCATCAACAGCCATAATTTTATTGTCTGAAGTTTTCAAAACTGGATTGATTTCAAACATAGAAGCATCAGAACCAATGTAAGCATTGTATAATGAATCGATGAATTTTACCATTTCTTTGAAAGCATTTCCAGAAAGACCTAAGTTAAAAGCAATTCTTCTTGCTTGAAAACCTTGTAATCCAACAGAAGGATCAACTTCTTCAGTAAAAATTAAATGTGGAGTGTGCTCAGCAACTTCTTCAATATCCATTCCACCTTCAGTAGAATACATAATCATGTTGCGTCCTGTAGCTCTATTCAATAAAACAGAAACATAAAACTCAGAAGTTTCACTTTCACCAGGATAGTAAACATCTTCAGCAACTAAAACTTTGTTTACTTTTTTACCCTCAGCAGAAGTTTGAGGTGTAATCAATTGCATTCCGATAATTTGTCCTGCAATTTCTTCAACTTGCTGCAAGTTTTTAGCCAATTTAACTCCTCCGCCTTTTCCACGACCACCTGCGTGAATTTGCGCTTTTATTACGTGCCATCCTGTACCAGTTTCGGCAGTTAATTGTTTTGCAGCAGCTACAGCTTCAACTGCATTATTAGCCACAATTCCGCGTTGAATGCGTACTCCGTAACTCGCTAAAATTTCTTTTCCTTGATATTCGTGTATGTTCATAATATAGAATTTGTCTGGTTCTGAATTTATTTCAGAATAAAAGTGCGACAAAAGTAGCAAAATTCAACTTAAAAGTAAAATCTTTTTCAATTAAAAAACGCGTGTGATATATATTGAAGGAATATTCTATTTTAAAGAAAACTAATCGTTAAACTATTGCATGTAAATTGTTAACTAAAAAACACTATTTCGTTTGAAATTTAACAAAAACTCCAATGATTTCAATAGCTGAGAAAGGTTTTTTACTAAAATAATTTAAAACATATTGTGATTTTATCATTTCGCAATGCTTTCTACGAAATTATTATCATTTAAGAATCGTTTTTCTAATATTACAACAAAAATGTACGCCAAATTACAATTTCACTACATTATGTTTAACGAAATCTCTATTTTTGTAGAAAAAATATCAAGAATGAAAGTTAAAGAACAAGGGCTTTATTTGCCTGAATTTGAACACGACAATTGTGGTGCAGGATTTATTTGTAATTTGAATGGTATTAAATCTAATGATATCATTCACAAAGCATTGGACATCTTAATAAAATTGGAACATCGTGGTGCAGTTAGTTCTGATGGAAGAACTGGAGACGGAGCTGGAATTTTATTCGACATCCCACACGCTTTTTTTAAAAAAGTATGTGATTTTGAAATCCCTGAAACGCGTGAATATGCAGTAGGAATGGTTTTTTTACCAAAAAGCAAAAACCAGGTTTCTTTTTGTATCAACGCTTTCGAAGCAACTATTAAAGATCAGAATTTAAAGATCTTAGGTTGGAGAGACGTACCTGTTGAAGTAGAAAATTTAGGGCAGATTGCCGCAGAAAAAGAACCTACAGTTAAACAAGTTTTTGTTAGCAAAAACGGTCAGGATTTAACTGAACAAGAATTTAATGCAAAACTTTTTGCAGCTAGAAAAATTGCTGAACATGCCATAAGGGGATCTAAAACCTCTGAAAGTCATATGTTTTACTTCTCTAGTTTATCGACAACTACCATAATATATAAAGGTTTATTGATGCCGGAAGACATCAGCCGTTATTATGTTGACTTAAAAGATCCAGATTTAGTGACTCGTTTGGCGTTAGTTCACCAGCGTTTCTCAACAAATACTTTCCCTTCATGGGAATTAGCACAGCCATTTAGATATATGTGTCATAATGGTGAAATCAATACACTTCGTGGAAACGTAAGCCGTATGCGTGCTCGTGAAGAGCTTATGCAAAGCAAGGTTTTTGGCGATGATATCAAAAAATTATTCCCAATTATCTTAGAAGGAAAATCAGATTCTGCTTCTATGGATATGGTGGTAGAACTTTTATTAATGACTGGCCGTTCATTGCCAGAAGCGATGATGATGGTAGTTCCTGAAGCTTGGGAAAAACACCAAACTATGTCTCCAGAAAAGAAAGCTTTCTACGAGTTTAATGCTTGTATTATGGAGCCTTGGGATGGTCCTGCTTCTATTCCGTTTACAGATGGAAACGTAATTGGCGCTTTATTAGACAGAAACGGACTTCGCCCTTCTCGTTATACATTAACAAAAAGCGGTTTCGTAATCATGTCATCAGAAATTGGTGTTCTTGATATTGATCCTGAAGATGTAATTCAGCACGGTCGTTTAGAACCAGGAAAAATGTTCTTGGTTGATATGAACGAAGGCCGTATTATTGAAGATGATGAAGTTAAAAAAGCAATTGTAACTAAGCGTCCATATAAAGAATGGCTAGATGCAAATTTATTGCCTTTATCTAAAATTCCGTACACTAATAATCCTACTCCAATTGAAAAATTAGATTTTCAAACAAGACAAAGATTATTTGGATATACGATTGAAGATTTAAAAACAATCATTAATCCAATGGGAGGCCAAGGAGCTGAAGCAATCAGTTCTATGGGTAATGATACGCCTTTGGCAGTATTGTCAGACCAGCCTCAATTGCTGTACAACTATTTTAAACAATTATTTGCTCAGGTTACTAATCCGCCTTTGGATGGTATTCGTGAGGAAATTATTACTGATATCAGTTTAGCGGTTGGTGGCGATTTCAATATTTTTGAAATTGAATCTAAACAATGCAAAAAATTAAAAATCCAAAATCCAGTTATTTCAAATGAGGATTTAGATAAAATAAGAAACATTGATCACGCAGATTTTAAATCTGCTACTATTACTACTTTGTATAAAATAGAAAAAGGAGTTAACGGTTTAGAGCGCGCGCTTGAAAAATGTGTTCAGGCAACTTACAAAGCTGTTTCTGAAGGATGCAATGTAATCATATTATCAGACAGAGGCGTAAGCGAAGAATTAGCTCCAATACCAATGTTATTGGCTTGTTCTTATATTCACCACTCTTTAAACATTTTACAGGTTCGTTCTAAATTCGGAATCATAATCGAATCTGCAGAACCTCGCGAACCACATCATTTTGCTTTATTATTCGGATACGGAGCGAGCGCTATTAATCCTTACATGGTAAATGAAATCATTCACGATCAGGTAAACCAAGGATTTATTAAAGGTGTAAAAGCAGATTATGCAATTGTAAATTATAACAAAGCGATTGCAAAAGGAATCGTTAAAATAATGAACAAAATTGGTATCTCTACTTTACATTCGTACAGAGCGGCCCAAATTTTCGAGATTTTAGGTTTAAACAAAACATTTACTTCTAAATATTTCCCGTACACGCCTTCTAGAATTGAAGGAATTGGTTTGATGGAAGTTGAAAAAGAAGTTAAAAAACGTTTCCAAAAAGCATTTCCAAATTCAAAAGTGGCAAGTTTGCTTCCTTTAGAAATTGGAGGTATTTACAGATGGAGACGCGGTGGAGAAAAACACATGTTTAATCCAACAACAATTGCTAAATTACAGCAGGCCGTTCGCTTGAACAGCCCTGAAAGTTATAAAGAATACTCTAACATGGTCAATGAGCAAAGCTCTAACTTAATGACTATTAGAGGAATGTTTGAATTCAATAATTTAGATCCAATTTCTATTGATGAAGTAGAACCTTGGACCGAAATTGTCAAGAAATTCAAAACGGGTGCAATGTCTTACGGATCTATCAGTAGAGAAGCACACGAGAATTTAGCTATTGCAATGAACAGAATTGGCGGAAAAAGTAACTCTGGAGAAGGTGGAGAAGATCCTAAACGTTTCCAGAAAGAAATTAACGGAGATTCTAGAAACAGTGCAATCAAACAAGTTGCTTCGGGACGTTTTGGTGTTTCGATTAACTATTTGACAAACGCTAAAGAGATCCAGATTAAAATGGCTCAGGGAGCAAAACCTGGTGAAGGTGGACAATTACCTGGAGAAAAAGTGGTGCCTTGGATTGCTGAAACAAGAAACTCTACACCTTATGTAGGTTTAATTTCCCCTCCTCCACACCACGATATTTATTCTATTGAGGATTTATCTCAGTTGATTTTCGACTTAAAAAATGCCAATCGTGAAGCACGTGTAAACGTAAAATTAGTTTCTGAAGTTGGAGTTGGAACAATCGCTGCCGGTGTTGCCAAAGCAAAAGCTGACGTGATCTTAATTTCTGGTTATGACGGAGGAACAGGTGCTGCACCATTAACTTCACTACAACACACAGGTATTCCTTGGGAACTTGGTTTAGCGGAAGCACAGCAAACTTTGATATTAAATGATTTAAGAAGCCGTGTAGTTTTAGAATGTGACGGACAATTGAAAACAGGTCGTGACGTTGCAATTGCTGCATTATTAGGAGCAGAAGAATTTGGTTTTGCAACTGCACCGCTTGTAGCTTCTGGATGTATCATGATGAGAGCTTGTCACTTAAATACTTGTCCGGTTGGTATTGCAACTCAGGATCCAGAATTGAGAAAAAATTTCAAAGGAACTCCAGAGCACGTAATCAACTTCATGTATTTTATTGCGGAAGAGCTAAGAGAAATCATGGCACAATTGGGTTTCAGAACTTTGAAAGAAATGGTGGGTCAGTCACAAAAATTAAATGTGAACAAAGCCATCAAACATTATAAAGCAAATGGTTTAGACTTATCATCAATTCTATACAAACCGGAAAAAGCTAAAACTGAGCCAAATCATAATACAACTACGCAAGATCACCAACTTGAAAACGTATTGGATTTTGACATCATCAAAGAAGCAATTCCGTCTATCTATAGAAAAGAGAAAACAAGAGTAACTTTTAAAATTAAAAATACAGACCGTTCTGTAGGTGCGATTTTGAGTAACGAAATCTCAAAAATATATGGCGCACAAGGTTTACCTGAGGACACTATTTTAGTTGATTTTGAAGGTTCTGCCGGACAAAGTTTTGGTGCTTTTGCAACAAACGGATTGTCGTTTAAAATTCACGGAAACTGTAATGATTATTTAGGAAAAGGTCTTTCTGGAGGAAAACTAATTGTAAAAGTACCTCCTACTGCAACTTTCAAACCTGAAGATAACATTATTATTGGAAACGTTGCCCTTTACGGAGCTATTACCGGAGAGGCTTATATTAATGGAATGGCCGGTGAGCGTTTTTGTGTAAGAAATTCTGGAGCAACAGCAGTTGTGGAAGGAATTGGAGATCACGGATGCGAGTACATGACCGGTGGTACAGTAGTAATTTTAGGAAAAACAGGAAGAAACTTCGCGGCTGGTATGAGCGGTGGTGTGGCTTATGTTTACGATCCAAATCAAAGATTCGATTCGACTTTATGTAACATGGAAATGGTTGCATTTGATCCGATGGAAGATGAAGACGTTATCAAACTAAGACGATTGATCAAAAATCATTCATTGTACACAAGCAGTCCATTAGCAAAAAGAATTTTAGCAGACTGGGAAAATGAACAAAAGCACTTCGTAAAAGTAATGCCAACTGATTACAAAAAAGCATTACAACGAATTGCAGAAGAGAAAAAAATAGAAGAATTAATAGCTGATTAAAAGGTTCTGAGTTACAAAGGTGCAGAGGTACTAAGGTTGAGTTTATCAACTCACTTCTCACATTTCACATCTCACAACTAAATTTAATAAAAATGTCATGGGTAAAATAGGCGGATTTAAAGAATATAACAGAGCCGACGAAAGTAATTTAGCAGTTGCAGAACGTGTTTCGAACTACAACGAATTTACTATTCCGTTAGCAAAAGATAAAGTAAAAGAACAAGGTTCAAGATGTATGGATTGTGGTATTCCTTTTTGCCACAGCGGTTGTCCGTTAGGAAATTTAATTCCGGACTTCAACGATATGGTACATCAGGAAGAATGGCAGGGTGCATTAGAGATTTTGCAGTCTACCAACAACTTTCCGGAATTTACAGGCCGCTTATGCCCTGCTCCATGCGAAAAAGCATGTGTATTGGGAATCATAAAAGATCCTGTATCTATCGAAAATATCGAAAAAAACATTGTTGAAATTGGTTTTGCAGAAGGATGGATCAAACCTCAAACTCCAAAAACAAGAACAGGAAAAACAGTTGCCGTTATTGGTTCAGGACCTGCGGGACTTGCAGCAGCACAGCAATTAAACAGAGCCGGACATACGGTTACGGTTTTTGAAAGAGACAATGCAATTGGCGGTTTATTACGTTACGGAATTCCGAATTTTAAATTAGAAAAAGAAATTATCGACAGACGTGTAGCAATCCTTGAAGCAGAAGGAATCACTTTCAAAACAAACGTAAATGTTGGAATTAATTTTAGTGTAGCAGAATTGAACGCTTTTGATTCTATCGTTTTATGCGGAGGAGCAACAGAAAGAAGAAGCTTGCCAACTAAAGGAATCGAAAGTAAAGGCGTTGTTCAGGCAATGGATTTCTTAACACAGCAAACTAAAGTTTTATTTGGAGAATCTATTCCAAACCAAATTAAAGCAACTGGTAAAGATGTAATCGTTATTGGTGGTGGAGATACAGGTTCTGACTGTATTGGAACTTCAAACAGACACGGAGCAAAATCGGTAACTAACTTTGAGATTTTACCAAAACCTCCAGTTGGAAGAAGCGAATCAACTCCTTGGCCTTTCTGGCCGCTGCAATTGAAAACATCATCTTCTCACGAAGAAGGCTGCGACAGAAACTGGTTAATCAACACTAAAGAATTCATTTCTAACGATAAAGGCGAATTAACCGGATTAAAAACGGTTGAAGTAGCATGGAAAATGACTCCAGGTCAGCGCCCTGAATTAATCGAAAAAGAAGGTTCTGAGAAAATCTGGCCTTGCGATTTGGCTTTATTAGCTTTAGGATTTACAGGTCCGGAGAAAACTTTAAGCGAGCAGTTAGGAATCGAAACTGATTTTAGAAGCAACTATAAAGCACACAATTATCAAACAAATGTTCCTCACATTTTCACTGCCGGTGATATGCGAAGAGGACAATCATTAATTGTTTGGGCAATTTCTGAAGGCCGTGAAGCCGCAAGAGAAGTAGATTTATTTTTAATGGGTTCTACCAACTTGCCAACCAAAGGAAACGGAGATTTACCGAGTTTGTAAACTAAGTTCCTAAGATACTAAGTCGCTAAGGTTCTAAGTTTTAGAAAAAAGGCACTGAGATACTAAGTCTCTAAGATTCTAAGTTTATTTTTCTTGGAATTTTAGAGACTTTTTTTTACTTCGTTAAGAATTGTACTAAAAACTTAGTAACTTAGTCTCTCAGCAACTTAGAAACTTTAAAAAAGATTTACAAAAATCTTTTTTTAGTCGATTTTTGTTTAAAAACAAACAATTTGTTACAATTTGTTATTTTTCTGCAAAAAATTTGTAGTTACTCAAAAGTGTAATAACTTTGCTCAAAATAGTTTAAAAATGCAAGCAAAAGATTTACTGCAGTTAGCAGACCAATTTGGAAGTCCATTATATGTTTATGATGCCGAAAAAATCCAATCTCAGTACAATAGGTTAACTAAAGCTTTCTCTAAGGTAGAAAACTTAAGAGTTAATTACGCCATGAAGGCATTGTCAAATGTTGCGATTCTTCAGTTATTAAAGAACATGGGTTCTGGTTTAGACACTGTATCGATTCAAGAAGTTTTATTGGGACTTCATGCTGGCTATGATCCTGACAAAATTTTCTTTACACCAAACGGAGTTTCTCTAGAAGAAATCGAAGAAGTTGCTGCAATGGGTGTTCAAATCAATATTGACAACTTATCTATTCTGGAGCAATTCGGAACAAAATATCCACAAATTCCGGTATGTATTCGTATCAATCCGCACGTAATGGCGGGTGGAAATGCTAACATTTCTGTTGGACATATCGATAGTAAATTCGGAATCTCTGTTCACCAAATTCCACATATCTTACGAATTGTGGAGAACACAAAAATGAGCATTGTTGGAATTCACATGCACACAGGATCTGATATTTTAGATATCGAAGTATTCTTGTATGCTGCTGAAATCTTGTTTGATACGGCAAAACACTTCAAAGATCTAGAATTTTTAGATTTCGGAAGCGGATTCAAAGTTCCTTACAAAAAAGACGATATCGAAACAGACATCGAAGAATTAGGTAAAAAATTATCTAAAAGATTCAATGCTTTCTGTGCAGAATATGGTAAAGATTTAACGTTGATTTTCGAACCAGGGAAATTCTTGGTGAGCGAAGCAGGTTTCTTCTTAGCAAAAGTAAACGTAGTAAAACAAACAACATCAACCGTTTTTGCTGGCATTGACAGTGGTTTCAACCATTTAATCCGTCCGATGTTTTACGGTTCACAACATTATATCGAAAACATTTCAAACCCAAAAGGAAAAGAGCGTTTTTATTCCGTTGTAGGATACATTTGCGAAACCGATACTTTTGCCAACAACCGCAGAATTTCAGAAATTACTGAAGGAGACATTTTAGCTTTCAGAAACGCCGGAGCGTATTGCTTCTCAATGGCATCAAATTACAATTCAAGATACAAACCAGCCGAAGTTTTATGGAAAGACGGAAAAGGAATCTTAATCCGTCAGCACGAAACTTTTGAAGATTTGCTTAAAAATCAAATTCCGTTGCCAGAAGAAGTTGCTGCAACAGTTTAAAATAAAAAAAAAGAGAATATCTACGAAGTCCCGTTTCTTAATTGAAATGGGATTTTTTTTGTTTTTTTGTTTCACGCAGATTTTGCAGATTGAGCAGATTTTATTTTTGATAATGTCAAGCTAGGCGAAGTCAAAGCCTTTAACACAATCTTATTGTAGACTTCGGTAATTCTTAAGACTATAAAGTTGAGTTTACTGTCGCAAAATAAAACTCGATAGCTTAGATTTATAATCTTCCCCAGAAAAAGAATCTTTACTAGCGCAAACATCAAAGCTGTCATGAGCGAGAGACTCGCACTAGCATATGAATAAATCTTTAGTTTTTCTACATAAAAATGAACCTTAATTAACTCAAATAAAAATATTATTTTAGCAAAGTTCAAATTCAATTACTTTAGCAAGCAAGCTAGTAATTCAGAAATTTATTAAACAAAAAACTAACCTTTAAAAATGAAAAAATATCTTTTTATCTTATCGATCTTATTATTTTCTAATCATATCATTTCTCAAGAAATTAATCAAAAAAATATAATTGGAAAATGGAAAGTGATTAAAGTTTTAAAGAAGATTGACAATCCAAATCTAAAAGATATAGTTAAAGGTTTTAGTACCGCAACATTTGAGTTTAAGCAAAACTCAGATTTTAAATTAACAACAGAGAACGATTCAAAATCATTTTCAATGATTGCGAATATGACTAACAATTCTAAATGGTTATTAAACAAAAACAATTATGTCATTCATATTGGCGAGAATATTTTAAAAATAATTATAACTGAAGTCAATGGTAAAACAATTTTCCATTTGAGCGAAACAGAACTTGATTTAGAAGTAAAAAAAGAATAAAAAAGACCAAAAACCAAACCTGAAAACCAATGAAACTCACCATTCCCCTATCAACACTCCTCATACTTCTTACCACAAATTCATTCAGCCAGACCATTGCTGATTTAAAATTAAAACCTAAAGAAATTCCAAAAGGCTACACCTTAAGCGACGGTCAAATTTGCGTTACGAATGCGGCTTGTAATTTTTACACTGATATTGCCACTTACAGCAACATTATTGGAACCGTAAAAAGCAAAGCAATTCAGAGTTTTAAAAATAGAGCAGATAGCGGAAGTATTATGTATATTGAATTTGAAAACAGATTTAAAGGCGATAGATTTCTGCAAGGATTGCTTTGGGGAAAAGACGGTCAGCCGACAGACGAGCATCCGGAAGAATATCTTGCATTGGGAAAATTTCTGATCATCTGGAGTTTTCATCCGGACAGTCCCGTCAAAGAAAAGTCAGAAACCAAAATAGAGTCGATTTTGCAATAATCAAAAAACATATTTCAGAAACTTCTTTTATTGTTTTTAAGTAACTTTACTGAAAAAATCATAATGAAACCACAAATACGAATTCTGCTTTATTCTATATTATTCTTTTTATACCTGATCTCAACGTCATTTTTACTGACAATAGGCGAAAAATTAAAAACAGATCCGTATATCACTTTGGGCTGTGGTTTTGCTTTTTTCAATCTCATTTATGCTTTCATGACCCTAAAATGGAATGTTTTGTTAAATATAATCTGCTCTGTAGCAATTGCAGCATTAGCTTTATTTTTAGCTTTGAAGTTTACAAATTTACATCTGCTTTTAAAGTACGATCCGTATCAGGTTAAAACTGCCATATTCGCCAATGCCATTTTTTCGATTATTTTTTGGGAAATTGTCTATCAGGTGAAAGTTAGAAAAAAATGAAACGCCTACCTTCAATAGATATAGTCCGCGGTATTGTAATGATCATTATGGCTTTAGATCATGTTAGAGATTTAATGCATATCGATTCAATTACTCAAAGTCCGACAGATTTGGCGACAACCACGCCTCTATTGTTTTTTACGCGCTGGATCACGCATTTGTGCGCACCTACTTTTGTTTTCTTGGCAGGAACATCCGTTTATCTTTCTTTAAAAAACAAAAATAATTTACAAGAAACGAGACAGCATTTACTCAAAAGAGGCTTGTTTTTATTATTGCTAGAATTTACTGTTTTCAATTTTGGATTGTTCTTCGATATTGGCTTTCATACACTTTTGTTTGAAGTAATAGCCACGATAGGTTTTGGATTTATTGTTTTAAGCTTCTTACTAAAAGTCCGTTCTCAAATATTGGGCAGTATTGGACTCGTAATTATTTTTTGCCATAATCTTTTACCGCTTATTCCGTTTTCAGAAAATTCAGTTTTAAAAACCATTTTATCGCCTTTATTTGGTCCTGTCGTCTTTCCGTTTTCTGGAAGAGTATTTATAATGGGCTATCCTCCTATTCCTTGGCTGGGAATTATGCTTATTGGTCTTGCAGCAGGGAAATTCTTTGAAATGGCAGAAGAACGAAGAAAAAAAATATTCATAAAAATTGGTTTTAGCGCTATAGCTTTATTTGCAATTATTCGTTTTATCAATATTTATGGAGATCCTGCTTTATGGGCTGTGCAGAAAAATGCCTTATTTACCTTTTTATCTTTCATGAATGTAACCAAATATCCGCCATCGCTCTTATTTGGTTTGATTACTTTAGGCATTATGCTTTTATTGCTTGCTTTCGCAGATCAATTTAATAATGGAATTAAAAGAGTAACTTCAGTCTACGGAAAAGCACCTTTATTTTACTTCATTGTTCATTTTTATGTCGTTCACATTTTAACTCTTATTATGCTGTTGATACAAGGTTTTAATTGGTCGCAATTCGAATTTGCAACTGGAACCTTTGGACGTCCAAAAGATTTGGAAAGCGGTGTTGCACTTTGGGCAATTTATCTAATTTGGATTTTTGTCGTTATATTACTTTATAAACCATGCGAATGGTTTGGAAATTATAAAGCAAATAATAAATATTGGTGGTTGCGGTATATATGATTTAAACTTTTTTTCTAAATTCATTAGACAAAATACAGTCCAGCTCTCTATTTTACTAAATCGGATAAAAAAAATAGCAAAACCGTTTTACGGAAATAAAAGTTGCGTATATTTGCAACTGATTAGTTGCGTATTTAAATAAATCAAAATGAAACGAGATATTTTTCAAGCTATTGCAGACCCCACCCGAAGAGCGATTTTAGTATTAGTAGCTACAAATGCTTTGACACCTAATGCTATTGCAGAACAGTTTAATACCACAAGACAAGCTGTGTCTAAACACATTAAGATTCTCAGCGAATGCGAATTATTAGACGAACAAAAAGTGGGAAGAGAAATTTATTATCAACTTAAAATTGACAAAATGAAAGAAGTTGACAAATGGCTGGAACAATTCAAAAAAATATGGGAAAGCCGTTTTAGCCAACTGGATCAAGTATTAATAAATCTAAAATCTAAAGAAAATGAAATCTAATCTTTTAATGAATTTTACTGTAGACAAAGAAACGAGTACTGTTAATGTAAAACGTGAATTTAATGCACCGATTTCGGCTGTTTGGTCGGCTTGGACAGAACCTGAAATATTAGACCAATGGTGGGCGCCATCTCCGTGGAAATCTAAAACAAAAAAAATGGATTTTACAGAAGGTGGGCGAAGACTTTACGCCATGATTGGACCAGAAGGTCAAGAACATTGGGCAATTGCTGATTTCACCTCTATAACACCGAAATCAAATTTTAAATATTTAGATGCTTTTTCAGACAGCGAAGGCAATTTAAATATTGATTTCCCACGTTCTGACTGGAATGTCAATTTCTCTGAACAAGGAAATTCTACTATCGTAGATATTGCCATTAAGCACGATAAACTTTCTGATTTAGAGAAGATAATAGAAATGGGCTTTAAAGAAGGTTTCACCATTGCCATGGAAGGTTTGGACAAAATATTTGCTTCCAAAGACAAATAATTTTTTTTTCAATATCATAAAAAAATCCCGTTTTCAATATAATCGGGATTTTTTGTTTTAAATCTAATTCAATTTCTGTACTTTAAATTTGTATTTTAGATCATCAGAAATATCATTTCTAATACGTAACTCCAGTTAATATCATCGTAAAAAACACTAAAGGAGATTTAGGCAAATCGTCTGATCCTGTTTTAATGAAAGCATTAACATTGGAGTAAAATAATTTTTATAAGAGATAGATTCATGAAAAAACAATCAGAGACAAAATTGGATAATCCGGTTTGGAATGCACTTGCAGAAACTCATTCGGCATTTGCAATTGATTATGGAAATACAAAGTTTTACAATCCTAATTATTGTACGTTTGGAGGTTTTTCGGAATTAGAAAGCACTTTTGATGCAACACGTCAATATGCGTCTTTAACTGAAAGTTTTTTTATTGTTGGAGAAAAACCGTCTCTTCCAGATTCGTTGAAAATTGAAAAAGAATTAGTTTGCCTTCAAATGATTGTTTACAACAAAATAGAACAGCCCATAAATAATGAAATTGTAAAACTTACTCAAAAACACAATGATGATTTAGTTCATTTGGTAAATTTAGTACAGCCAGGATATTTCAAAAACAAAACGGCATCACTAGGAAATTATTACGGCATTTTCAAAGACAATCAATTAATTGCTGTAACTGGAGAACGAATGAAAATGAATGACTTTACAGAAGTAAGTGCCATAATCACACATCCTGACCATACCGGAAAAGGCTATGCAAAACAATTAATAGCTCATTGTGTAAATACTATTTTTGATCAAAATAAAATTCCTTTTCTACATGTTGTTGAAAGCAATGTAGGTGCAATCGCTTTATATGAAAAACTAGGTTTTATAACCCGAAGAGAAATGAGTTTTTGGAATATTAAATAGTAACAATTAACAATTAACAATTAACAATTAACAATTATCAATTAACAATTATCAATTATCAATTAATTTACCCCAGCCACCCATCACGATCCAAACTTCTGTATTGAATTGCTTCGGCAATATGCTGTGAAACTACGGTTGGCGCTGCATCTAAATCGGCAATTGTGCGGGCGACTTTCAAGATTCTGTCGTATGCTCTGGCAGAAAGATTTAAGCGTTCCATTGCAGTTTTCAGCAATTCTTTTGATTGTTCGTCGAGCGCACAAAACTCCCGAATCAATTTACTGCTCATCTGTGCGTTATAATGTATATTTTCAATTTCTTCGAATCGTTTGGTTTGAATTTCACGAGCTGCGGTAACACGTTTTCTGATTTCGACACTGCTTTCGGCTTTTCTGTCATCGGCTAATTTCTCGAAAGGAACAGGCGTAACTTCAATATGAATATCAATTCGGTCTAATAAAGGTCCAGAAATCTTGCTCATATAACGCTGCATTTCATGTGGTGATGAAGTATTCGGCATGCTCGGATCATTAAAAAATCCGCTCGGACTCGGGTTCATACTTGCCACCAACATAAAAGAGGACGGATAAGTCACCGTAAATTTAGCGCGAGAAATCGTTACTTCACGATCTTCCAAAGGCTGTCGCATTACTTCTAAAACATCACGTTTAAATTCTGGCAATTCATCTAAAAATAAAACTCCGTTATGCGCCATCGAAATTTCGCCAGGCTGCGGATAACTTCCACCGCCAACAAGTGCCACATTCGAAATAGTATGGTGCGGACTTCTAAAAGGTCTTTGATTCATCAATCCAACTTCTTTTAATTTTCCGGCAACACTATGAATTTTAGTTGTTTCTAATGCTTCGCGCAAAGTCATGGGTGGCAGAATACTCGGTACACGTTTGGCAAGCATTGTTTTTCCTGCTCCCGGCGGTCCAATCAAAATAATGTTGTGACCTCCAGCTGCTGCAATTTCCATACAGCGTTTTATACTTTCTTGACCGCGAACATCAGAAAAATCAAATTCAGGAAAATCTAAGGTTTTGTAAAACTCGGCTCGCGTATCAATAACAGTAGGTTCAAGCGTGCCTTTTCCTGCAAAAAAATCGATAACTTCCTGCAAGTTTGTAACGCCATACACATCAAGCCCAGCAACAATGGCAGCCTCTTTTACGTTTTGAATTGGGAGAAAAAATCCTTTATAACCTTCTTCTTTTGCTTTTATGGCAATTGGCAAGGCACCGCGAATAGGCTGTAAACTTCCGTCAAGCGAAAGTTCTCCCATAATAATATATTCTTCAATTGCCGGCGCTTTTATTTGGTCAGAACCTACTAATATTCCCATTGCCAAAGGCAAATCGTATGCAGAACCTTCTTTTCGAAGGTCGGCGGGCGCCATATTGATTGTGATTTTTTTTCCCGGCAAACTTAAACCGTTGTTTTTAAGTGCGGCTGCAATTCGGTAACTGCTTTCTTTAATTGCATTATCTGGCAATCCAACTAAGTGATAACCAATTCCTTTATCCATATGTACTTCGACTGTAATAGTCGTTGCTTCTACTCCAAAAACAGCGCTTCCGTAAACTTTTACTAACATAATAATTCTTTCATTAATTGTTTTTAAAACTAATGAAAAAATAATTATTGTAAATATTTTATTACAAATAAATTTAAATTAAAATGAAAGTCGAATCTCAATTTTAATCTTCTCCACAATCTTACTTAAATCCAAATTGTGATGTTAATTAATTATTGGTGTTAAACATTTTAAATGTTAGCCTTAGCATTTAATAATATTCGATATACAACAAATCTTTATTTATATTTTTTATTTCTGTATGAAATTGCTTCATTATTTTATTTATGTTTATAAAATAATTATAGCACTATTAATTATATTGTAAACCCTATACAAGGAAACTCTAATTGCAATTATCCAAAATATTAACATAATTTAATTTTTTAAAATATTTTTAAAGTTATGCATTTTTTAAAATTACCGCCAACTTATTATCTATAATTTATTAACTATAATTTGGGTAAAAATTCCATTGTAAATATCAGTAATCTAAACCATTAATTTTAATTTACATACCGACAATTAAATAAACACAACAATTTTTAAAGGTAGTCTAGGGTTAAATTAAAAGCTATTTTGACTCTTTCATATTCTTTTGCGAGTAGATTGTTGCTTTACAACTGATTTATAAATAACAATCACTTTATATCAAATATATTATTTTCTTTTTTCACATTAGAAAAGTACTCTTCCTTAATTAAATTGATAATCACATTACGTAAAACTTAACCCAATCTTATTTTTAATTTCCTCCACAATCTTACTCAAATCCAAACTATTCTGATGTGACCAAAGTGTACTTTCGATTTGATTGTTTCTAATGCATTGATGGCATTCAATCGCTTCATGCGTATAGCCTTTTCCCAAATTTGGCAAACTAAAATTTTCTTCTTTTCCATCTTTAAAAATAGAATATCCATCGGCAATGTACCATGGAGCGTTCAATTCAATTCGGCCATTGTTTCCAGAAATTGCTGCTTTCATATCAGAATCAGAAACGATAGAAGCCTGCAAAACAGCTTGTGCATTTTTGTATTGCAAAATCATTGAAGTCTGCAAATCGATTCCGTTTTTATGAAAAATTGATTTCGCTACAATTTCTTTTGGAATCCCAAGCAGTATATAAGAAAGAAATAAGGGATATACTCCAATATCAAAAAGAGCACCTCCACCCAAATTTTTATCAAAAAGCCTTCCTCCTTCTATCTCATTTCCGTAAAAAGCAAAATCAGCCTTAACCGATTTAATATCACCGATTATTCCTCCATCTACTTTTTCTAAAACTTCACGAACCGTCGGAATAAATCTTGTCCAGAACGCTTCCATAAAAAATTTATTATTCTTTTTAGACGATTCAATCATTCTTCGTGAATCTTCATAAGACAATGCCATAGGTTTTTCGCACAAAACATGTTTGCCATGTTCTAAAGCTTTAATAGCTAATTCGGCATGCGAATCGTGCGGAGTTGCAATGTAAACAATCTCAACTTGATCATCGGCAAAAAGTGCATCGTAAGAATCATATGTTTTTGAGCAATTGTATTTTTGGGCAAACTCATTTGCTTTGAAAATATTTCGAGAGGCAACTGCCACTAAATCCGCATCTTCCAATAATACTAAGTCGGCAGCAAATTGATTCGCAATATTTCCTAAGCCAACGATTCCCCATTTTATTTTATCTAAATTTCTCATACTGTTATTTTTAACGTTTTAATCAACGTTTTAGTAAAAACTTTAGTCAAAATAAAGAAAAAACATTTTAAAAAAATAAAAGCAGTATAACATATATTTCATATTTTTAGCAACAAATTAGCAAATACCATATGAAAAAAGCCCTACTACTACTCTTTTTGAGTGTTTTTTTAACAAAAACATACGCTCAAGATTATTTTCCTGTTAATGAAAGTGTACATAACAAAAGCAAAAATTACACTGTTTTTACAAATGCCACGATTTATGTAACCCCAACTCAAAAAATCGAAAAAGGAACTTTACTTATTCAAGACGGTAAAGTCGTTGCAGTTGGAACAACAGTTGCAATTCCTAAAAACAGCATTACAATTGATCTGGCAGGAAAAACAATTTACCCATCATTTATTGATATTTACACCAATTTTGGAATTGAAAAACCAAAAATGAACGCTACACCTGGACGTAATCGTAACCCGGTATACGACACAAAAAGAACTGGCTATTACTGGAACGAAAGTGTAAGACCAGAAGTTAACGGTTACGAAACTTTTAAATACGATCAGCCAAAAGCCGACGAGCTTTTAAAAGCTGGCTTTGGTGTTGTGGGAACTCATATTCCTGACGGAATTGCTCAAGGAACCGGAGCTTTGGTTGCCTTAAACAATGAAGACAATAGCAAACAAATTATTGCGAACAAATTAACAAATCACTTCGCATTTTCAAGAAGCGCACTTACTAATCAAGCATATCCAAGCTCTTTAATGGGGATGATGGCACTTTTGCGCCAGATGTATTTAGACTTAGACTGGTACAAAAAAGGAAATTCTGAAACTAAAGACTTATCATTAGAAGCATTGGCAAATAATGAAAAACTAGTTCAGATTTTTGCTTCTGAAGATAAATTAAACAGTTTGAGAGCAGCTAAAATCGCTAAAGAATTTGGTTTGAATTATGTTTTAAAAGGAAGCGGAAATGAATTTGAAAGAATCGAAGAAATTAAAGGAACGAATGCTAAATTCATCATTCCGATAAGTTTTCCTGAAGCTTATGATGTTTCAAATCCGTACTTGTCTAACCAAATTGAATTGGCAGATATGCGTTTCTGGAATCAGGCGCCAACAAACTTAAAAGTACTTTCGGATAACGGAATTGTTTTTGCCTTGACAACAGACAAATTGAAAAAGATTGAAGATTTTAAACCCAATCTTTTAAAAGCCATTAAATATGGTTTTGATAAAACAAAAGCTTTAGAAGCTTTAACCACTGTTCCGGCTGCAATACTTGGAAAAAGTGACGAAGTTGGAAGTTTAAAAACAGGAAGTTATGCCAATTTCATCATTACTTCTGGAGAAATTTTTGACGAGAAAACAGTTTTATACGAAAACTGGGTTCAAGGTTCTAAATTTATCGTAACAGATATTAACGCAAAAGATATTCGCGGCAACTACGACTTAACAGTTGGAAAAGATACGTATAAATGGAAAATTGACGGAACTCCGGAAGCTCAAAAATCTGACGTAACTACTGTTGATGCTAAGAAAGTAAAAAGCACTTTTTCTATTTCTAAAAACTGGATTTCATTGGTTATCAAACCAGCAGATACCATCAAATCGAATTTTACACGTTTGACTGGATTTGTAGAAAAAGCAGAAAATTTATCCGGAAAAGCGGTATTGTCAAACGGAGACGAATTAGTTTGGACAGCTGTAAAAACGAGTCCGTTTGTTGCTGTAAAAGATTCTGCTAAGGTAGAAAAACCAAATCCGATCATGCCTGTAACGTATCCGAACGTTGCTTTTGGTGATACAAAAAAACAGACTGCTCAGACTTTATTATTTAAAAACGCTACTGTTTGGACGAATGAAAAAGACGGAATTTTAACTGATACTGATGTTTTAATTAAAAACGGAAAAATCGCTGCTGTAGGCAAAAATCTTGCTGATGCCGGTGCAACTGTTATTGATGCAAAAGGAAAACACATTACCAGTGGTATTATTGACGAACACTCCCACATCGCGATTTCTAAAGGTGTAAACGAAAGCGGACACAACTCAACTGCTGAAGTTACAATTCAAGATGTTGTAAACTCAGAAGACATTAATATATACAGAGATTTAGCGGGCGGTGTAACTATTTCGCAATTATTGCACGGATCTGCAAACCCAATTGGCGGTCGTTCTGCGATTGTAAAATGGAAATGGGGTTCATCTGCAGATGAAATGTTATATAAAAATCAGCCTAAATTCATCAAATTTGCTTTGGGTGAAAATGTAAAACAAGCAAATTGGGGAATTGATAATCCGACTCGTTTTCCACAGACAAGAATGGGTGTTGAACAAGTTTTTACTGATTATTTTCAGCTTGCAAAAGAATATGATGAAAGCTGGAAAAAATTCAACGCAGGTTCTAAAAAAGGAAAAGCCCCAAGAGTCGACTTAGAATTACAGACTCTTGCTGAAATTTTAAACAAAGAGCGTTTTATTACTTGTCACTCTTATGTAGAGTCTGAAATTTTAATGTTGATGAACGTTGCTGAAAAATTCAACTTCAGAGTAAATACTTTCACTCACATTTTAGAAGGTTACAAAGTGGCTGATAAAATGAAAGAGCACGGAGTTGGAGCTTCTACTTTCTCTGACTGGTGGGCCTATAAATTTGAGGTTAATGATGCAATTCCGTATAACGGACCAATCATGCATAACGAAGGCTTAGTTGTAGCTTATAACTCTGATGATGCAGAAATGTCTCGAAGATTGAATCAAGAAGCGGCAAAAGCAGTGAAATACGGAAACATTTCTGAAGAAGATGCGTGGAAGTTTGTAACACTGAATCCTGCAAAATTATTACACATTGATGATAAAGTAGGAAGTCTTAAAGTGGGCAAAGATGCCGACGTTGTTTTATGGAGTGAAAACCCATTGTCTATATATGCTAAAGCAGAAAAAACAATTATCGAAGGTGTTGTTTATTTTGATATCGAAAAAGATGCTCAAAAACAATTGGCTGTAACTAAAGAAAGAAGTGCTTTGATTGGACAAATGCTGCAGGAAAAAAACAAAGGAAACAGCACGCAACAGCCAACTAGAAGAGAGAAAAAAGAATATCACTGTGATACTTTAGAGCAGTTATAAAAACTTTAGAAAACTCATAATGATAAAAAAAGACAACATGATAAATAAAAACATATATAAATTACTGCTGCTGTTTTGTGCTTCTGTACAAATAAATGCACAGCAAATACCGGCTCCAAAACAATCCAAATCGGTTTTGATTTTAAATGCGACGGCACACTTGGGGAACGGAACTGTTATTCAAAATAGTGCAATTGGATTTAAAGACGGGAAATTAACTTTAGTAGCCGATGCATCAACAATTAGATTGGCTGATGGCGCATACGACACCACTATTGATGCAACTGGAAAACATGTATATCCCGGATTTATTGCTTCTAACTCAACTTTGGGATTGGTAGAAATTGATGCCGTAAAATCATCAGGTGACGAGGAAGAAATTGGAAGTTTTAATCCAAATGTAAGAAGTATTATTGCTTATAATTCTGAATCGAAAGTAGTCGAAACTGTTCGTCCGAATGGAATTTTAATTGCTCAGGTTACACCTCGTGGCGGAAGAATTTCTGGAACTTCTTCTGTAGTTCAACTAGATGCTTGGAGCTGGAAAGATGCTATCTTAAAAGAAAATGACGGAATACACCTTAACTTTCCATCAAATTTTAAAAGATCTGGAACTTGGTTTGAGCCTGGCGTTATCGAAGCAAACAAAGATTATCCAAAACAGGTTGAAGAAATAAATGCTTTTTTAATCAGTGCAAAAGCCTACAATCAAACTGCTCCTAAAGATAGAAATCTAGTTTTAGAAGCTACAAAAGGATTGTTTGATGGAACACAAACACTTTATGTTCACGCAGATGAAGAAAAGCAAATTGTAGATGCGATTCAATTAGCAGCAGACAATCAAATCAAAAAGATTGTTATTGTTGGGGGATTTGAAGCTTACAAAGCAACAGCTTCATTACAAAAATATAATGTTGGCGTTTTATTAAGACGTGTACACGACATGCCGACAAGCGATGATCAAGATGTGAACTTGCCTTATAAAATGGCAAAATTGCTAGTTGACAAAGGTATTGTTGTTGGTTTGGAAAACAGTGGAGAACACGAACGTATGAGTGTGAGAAATCTGCCTTTCTTAGCAGGAACCTGCGCTGCTTTTGGCTTAGACAAAGAAGTTGCTGTACAGCTAATTACTTTAAATCCTGCAAAATTACTAGGAATTGATGCAACCTGTGGTACCTTAGAAACTGGTAAAGATGCAACTTTGTTTATATCTGAAGGTGATGCGCTAGACATGAGAACAAATAAATTGACTACTGCGTTTATTCAAGGAAGAGCAATCAATTTAGATACTTTTCAAAATAAGCTGAACAGAAAATTCAAAGAAAAATACGGTCAGAAATAGGTATTAAACTAGTTTTATTTTTTTATAAAAAAGGCATCATTTGAAAATTCATTTGATGCCTTTTTATTTGAAAACAAAATCATTTTAAGAATTTTATCAATTATTTAAACACAATTACTCTTAAATTTAAAATTATTTAACAAGTTTTTTATCAACGGCACTTCGAAATATTTCTATTTATAGTTTCAAGATTAATAAAAACCAAATTTTAAGTCCATTTTAACAAATACACGCAAATTAGAGGGGGTTAAATTTAAAAATTAACAAAAATTAAACATTAGACTCTATTTTTAATAGGGGTGTCGAATGATTTTATATTTTTATAAAAAATTTAAAACTAAATAACTATGCGAAAAATTATTTTAAGTGTGATACTCATCACAATTTTATTACTATCTATTTTTTCTCTCTCATTTGTTACTGAGTCAAAAACATTAGGCGCACACGTTGTCGAATTAAAACTTGACACCGGAGATACTGCTTGGATGGTTGTTGCAACCGCTTTTGTATTATTAATGACTCCAGGATTAGGATTTTTCTATGGAGGTATGGTAGGCAAGAAAAACGTAATTAGTACTATGCTTCAAAGTTTTATGGCAATGGTAATTGTTACAGTTCTTTGGGTAGTAATTGGTTTCGGATTGTGTTTTGGGCCGACAATTGGCGGCTTCATCGGAGATCCTTCATCAAATATATTTTTTCAAGGAGTAAGTGCCAACACTGCTTGGGAATTAGCACCAACAATCCCAATGATTCTTTTTGCTTTATTTCAAGCAAAATTCGCAATCATTACTCCAGCATTAATAACAGGAGCTTTTGCTGAACGTGTACGTTTCTGGGCTTATTTATTGTTTATGGTTTTATTTATCATTTTCATTTACGCTCCATTATGTCATATGACTTGGCATCCTGACGGAATGTTCTTCAAATGGGGAGTACTTGACTTCGCTGGTGGAACTGTAGTACACATGAGTGCTGGTTGGGCTGCATTAGCTGGAGCAATCTTCTTAGGAAAACGTAAAGTACAAAAAGTTAATCCTGCTAGAATTACGTATGTATTATTAGGTACAGGTTTATTATGGTTTGGATGGTTTGGTTTCAATGCAGGTTCTGCTGTCGGAGCCGGAAGTCTTGCTGCACAAGCTTTAGGAACTACTACAATCGCTGCTGCTTCTGCTGCTATGGCTTGGGTTTTCCTTGATAAAATATTAGGACACAAATTATCTGCTATGGGTGCTTGTATTGGTGCTGTTGTAGGTTTAGTTGCGATTACACCTGCTGCAGGTTTCGTTAGTATTCCTCACGCTCTGGCAATTGGTATTATTGCTGCAGTTATAAGTAATCTTGTAGTAAGCAAATTCCCTAAAGGAAAAATCGATGATGCTCTTGACGTTTTTGCTTGTCACGGTGTTGGTGGAATGGTCGGAATGTTATTAACTGGTGTATTTGCTTCTAACGCGGTAAACTCAGTAGTTGGTGAGCACCAAGGTTTAATTTTTGGTGATGCTACTTTATTCTTAACACAATTAAAAGCATTAGTACTTGTTTCAATCTTTGCTTTCGTAGGTTCTTACATTTTATTCTTTGTTGTAAACAAAATAACTCCTCTAAGAGTTACTGAAGAAAAAGAAGAATTAGGACTAGATATCTCTCAGCACGGAGAATACTTATAAGAATTAATTTCCATTATTTGCCATTATAAAAAAAGTCCTCTAAGCATAAAAAACTTAGAGGACTTTTGTTATTGCAGAGTTAGATTGGAGATTTTAGAATTTAGATTTCAGAGTGTAATTCTGACTTATTCATATAACTAATAACTAATAACACATAATTCAATAGTTAACTTACTTGAAATTAGAAATCCCTTCTTTCAGCCAATTTAAATATTCTTCTGTACTTACATAACTAATTGTAGGCTTAGAATTGTTTAAATTCTTTCCTTCTAAATCAGTTATAACATATAAAGGCTGTGTATTTGTTTTGTATTTTGAGATCATAAAATCGGTCCATTTATCACCAACTGTTTCTATTTTATCTCCCGCTGCAGTTACAAATTGTTCTTCTTTTGGTAATTCTCTTTTATCATCAACATAAAGCGAAATCAAAACAACATCATTTTTTAATATTGGTAAAACCGTTGGATCAGACCAAACATTGTTTTCCATTTTTCTACAATTTACGCATGCGTAACCAGTAAAATCAAGCATAATTGGCTTATTAATTGATTTTGCAAAAGCCAAACCATCTTCATAATCGTGAAAAACCATAATACCATGTGGCCCTAATTCTGCACCTTCTGGCATACCTTTTATATCTCCATTAACAGTTGCATTGCTTGAACCTCCTACTCCAAACGGACTTTCGCTATATGTTGGCGGAGGCGGAAAAGCACTGATTAACTTTAATGGTGCTCCCCAAAGTCCTGGAATTAAATACACCGTAAACACAAGTGTAAGTAATCCTAAATACAATCTTCCAACAGAAATATGCTGTAGAGGACTATCATGTGGCAAGGTAATTTTTCCAAACAAATAAAGAGTTAAAGCAGCAAAAATGGCAATCCAGATTGCAATGAAAACTTCTCTTTCTAATAAATGCAATTGTAAAACTAAATCGGCATTTGATAAAAATTTTAACGCTAAAGCCAATTCTAAAAATCCTAAAACAACTTTTACTGTATTTAACCAGCCACCTGATTTTGGCAATGAATTTAACCAGCCTGGGAACATAGCAAATAACATAAATGGCAAAGCCAATGCTAATGAAAACCCAAGCATACCAACAACTGGAGCAATTCCTCCGTTCGAAGCGGCTTCAACCAGCAAGGTTCCAACAATTGGCCCAGTACATGAAAATGAAACAATAGCCAAGGCCAAAGCCATAAACAATATTCCAATTAATCCACCTTTATCTGCCTGTTGATCTGCTTTATTTGCCCATGAATTTGGAAGCATAATTTCGAAAGCACCTAAAAATGAAGTTGCGAAAATGATTAATATTATGAAGAAAATCAAATTAAACCAAACATCTGTAGACAATGCATTTAACGCATCGGCTCCAAACACTTTCGTAACTATTAAACCTAATATTACATAAATTGCAATAATCGAAAGTCCATAAAAAATAGCATTACGAATACCTTTTGCTCTGCTTTTGCTTTGTTTGGTAAAAAAACTTACCGTCATTGGGATCATCGGAAAAACACAAGGTGTCAGCAAAGCGGCAAAGCCAGAAATAAAAGCGATAAAAAAGATCGACCATAAACTTCTTGAAGGCGCTGGTGCGGGCATATCATCTTTTGATATTGGCGCATCTGCAGTTGTTTTTACAACTTGTTTTTGAGCTGGATCTCCAGCTTTTTTTACCGTATCAATTGCCAAACCAGCAACTTTTGTTTCATCTAATTTCGACTCAACTATAGCTGGAACAGCAGACATTTTAAACGTTGACGGAATCGTGATGGAGAATTTTTTATTCGAATTGATACAAACTTCTTTACAAACCTGAAAATCAAAATCAACATCAACTGTTTTTAAATTTGGGTTGATGATCGTTATTTCTTGTTCGATGTGTGCTTTTCCTTCGAAGAAAGTTTCGTTTACTCCAAAAACATCATTAAAAGCCGTTTTGGTTTTTCCTTCTTTGGCTTTTCCAACCAATTCGTAATTCCCTTTTTGATTCTTAAATGCAATTTCCAGTGCGAGCGGTCCGCCATCTGGCGTAAATTGCGAATACATATGCCAGTCTTTTTCAATCGTTCCATCAAAAATTAAAACGGCATTATTTCCTGCTTTTTTTTCAATTTTAGCGGTCCATTTTACTGGCTCTAAAATTTGAGCATTGCCTTTTGCAAACGCAAAAAAGAAAAACAGTAAAAATAAAATGGATTTACTCCAAACACTTCTTGGCACTATCGCCTGACGGTCTTGATTAAAGTTCATTATTGTAGTTCTATTTTAAGTATTTTATTTGTGGTATTTTCGATTCTAAAACGTTCATCCTGTCTAATGCCGACAATCCAAACTATTTGATTATCAGAAGATAAAATCCAAGTTTTTTCTTTCTCAATCAAAGACAATTTTTCGTCTTTAAAGAGTTTGCTTACTTTTTTAGATTTTCCCTGCATTCCAAAAGGATGAAAAACATCTCCCTCATTCCATTTACGTAAAACTAACGGAAACTGGATTTTTTCAGCGTCAACAAATATAGCCTTATTTGAATCTATTGTTATATGATCTACTTTACAAAGACTCAATTTTAAGGGAAAATTAACTTCTGTTTCGTTTTCTCTAATTTCGAATTCGTCTTTTTCTGACATTTCAGAAATCGGACTTAAAATCAATACATTTCTGTTTTTCAGCAATCTAAACTCAGTAGAAAAAACTTGTTTTCCCGACTGTCCTTCAACTAAATCATAGATATCATTCCATGCCAAAAAACCAAATTCATTCAGCCATTGGTACAAATACGATTTATAATTGGGTAATTTTTTAAGTTGATTTAGATCAAAATGAATATCTTCTTCCACTTCTTTCGCTACTTGCTGATAAATCATAATCGATGCGTCTTCAACCATTTCTTTTGATTCTTGGAGATACGATTGTGTTTTTTGAAAAGCATTCAAAAAGTTCGGATTGATTTCTTTTAAAATAGGAACTAAATCATGACGAATTTTATTTCGGAGGTATTTATTCGAAGCATTACTGCTGTCTTCTCTCCACTTGATATTATTTTCTTGAGCATATTTCAGAATTTCTTCTCTTGAAAAAGGCAAAAGCGGACGGATAATTTTATCATTTTGTTCCGGAATTCCAGTTAATCCTTCTAAACCCGTTCCGCGTGTTAAATTGATAATAAAAGTTTCAAGATTGTCATCAGCGTGATGAGCCGTCAAAACATAATCAAAATTTTTGGTTTCTAAAAGTTCGTAAAACCAGCTGTATCTTAATTCGCGTGCGGCAACTTGGGTAGATAATTTATAATCTTTTGCAAAAGCTTCGGTATCAAATTGCGTGGTAAAAACTGAAATATTATTTTGATCGCAATATTCCTGAATAAAATTCTGATCGCCAAAACTTTCTAAACCGCGCAATTGAAAATTACAATGCAAAACTGCAATTTCATAAGGTAATTGATTTAACAAATGCAATAAAACCATGCTGTCTAAACCTCCGCTAACAGCTAAAAATAGTTTTTTCTCTTCCAAAAATGGAAATCTAGAAGTGATGTGATTTTTAAATTTTGAAAGCATTTGATAAATGTAAAAAATTAAACTCTATCTATTTTTAAATGAAATGTTAACCGTGTCTTTTTTTTGCTCCGAATATTTTCACGCAGATTCTGCACTAATTTGCAGAATCTGCGTGAAAAAAAACTTACTGCAAAACTTCGTGCATTGCTTTGGCTTTCAATAAGCATTCTTCATATTCTTTTTCAGGGATGGATTGCGCTGTAATCGCACTTCCAACAGAAAAAGAAACGTATTTATTTTCCTGATTGTACAAGATACTTCTGATAACTACATTAAAATCAAAATCACCTTCTGGAGTAAAATACCCAACTGCTCCGCTATACAAGCCGCGTTTGGTTTCTTCGAGATTTTCGATGATTTTCATTACCGAAATTTTTGGCGCTCCTGTCATACTGCCCATTGGGAAAGTAGTTCTTAGAACATCTATTGGTCCATATTGAGGATCTAATTTTGAAGTTATGGTTGAAATCATTTGATGAACTTGCAAAAAAGAGTAAATTTTGCAGAGTTCAACTACTTCTACAGAGCCTTTTTGTGCAGTATGCGATAAATCATTGCGAACCAAATCAGTAATCATGATATTTTCAGCACGCTCTTTTGAATCAGATTCTAAAAATTGTTTTGATTTTTCATCTTCAATCGAATCTTGAGATCGTTTTGAAGTTCCTTTTATTGGCTGCGAAATAATCTTATTCTCAATTTTCTTCAAGTAACGTTCAGGTGAAGCCGAAAGCAAATATTGTGTATGATTTTTAAAGAAAACTGAAAACGGCGCCTGTGAAATAGCATTTAGTTTTTGGAATTTCTCTAACGAATTTATTTCAGCATTTTCAGCAAAAAATTCCATACAGAAATTCGCTTCGTACATATCTCCTTTATGAATATGCTCCAACATTTTAGTTACTTTTTCAACATATAATTCTTTTGAAATTCGCTGTTTAATTTTCAGAGCTGTTGTGTTTTCAACTTTTGCATCTAGACTACGGGATTGACTTTCAACTATTTCTTTGAAATCATCTTCGACCTCATCATCACAAAGCAATAAATATTGAATTTCGAGTTCATCTCCCTTTAATAAAAATATTTTTTTAGGCTGAAAGAAGAATAAATCCGGGAAGCCTAATCCATCAAAATTAGAGGATTCCAGTTCTTCAACATCATTTTTTAAATCATAAGAAAGACAACCAAAAAGCCAGTCTTTAGTTGTTTGCTGATATTGTTTTAAATCATCAAAAGCATTTTGAAAATCGGTTTTTAAAGACGTAAAAGCATCTACAGCTAATAAAAAGTCAAAGCTCGAATATTCTTGCGGATAGGAATTGCTATCTAAAAAAACGATTTCTCGAAACTGCTGTGACCAGCCTAAAAGCTGCTGTTTAAATTGTTCTGGATTTGAAATCTTTTTATGAATGGAAACTCTCAAAAATGAATGGATTTTAGACTTCAAAATTACGACAAAAAAAATCCTTCAATAAAAGAATCCTAAAAAAAATATTGGCACACTTTTTAGTACATCGAGTTTATATCAATTAATAAAAACAATTTAACAACAAAAACATATTTACATCGCGTAAATATTCTATTTATTAATCAAATTTTTAAAAATTTATGAAAACAATTGCAAAATTAGGCTTGACTACCTTAGTAATTATCGCATTACTATTTTCTTGTAAAAAAGCAGATTATGCTACTAGCAAAGAATCAGCAGATTACGCATCCGCAGCAGACAGCACTGCAGTATCTTCATCGGCAGCGGTGGAGAAAAAAGACAGCAAACAAAAATTCATTCGAACTGCTGATATTAAATTCAAGGTTAAAAGCGTCGTCAAATCTACTTATGCAATTGAAAATGCTACCCAAAAATTCGGTGGTTTTGTTACTTATACCAATTTGCAAAGCAATATTCATGATCAGATTAAAACTAAAATCAGCCAGGACAGCACTTTAGAAACTACTAAGTATTCTGTCGAAAATAATATTACGATTCGTGTTCCCAATACCCAGCTAGATACCGTAATAAAAACAATTGCAAAACAAATCGATTTTCTTGATTTCAGAATTATCAAGGCAGATGATGTTTCTTTGAAGTTATTAGCCAATCAGCTTTCGCAAAAAAGAAGTAAGGTCAGCGAAAAAAGAGTCGAAAAAGCAATTGATGCTAAAGGCAAAAAAATTAATGATATTATCGAGGCTGAAAACTCTTTGGATGACAAAAAAGAAGCCAATGACAATCGCACTATTGATAATCTATCAATGCAGGATCAGATTAATTTCAGCACAATTAGTTTACAGCTTTATCAAAACGAAACCATCAAGCAAGAAATAACTGCCGGCGAAAGAGACAGTGCATTTTACAAACCTAATTTAGGAATTCAAATTTTTGATTCTTTAAAAACTGGCTGGTACATTTTGCAGTCGATTTTGGTTTTCTTTCTTAACCTTTGGCCGTTTATTCTAATTATTCTAGGCAGCATTTTTGTCTATAAAAAATACGGAAAGAAATAAGAAAAGTGTTAATAAAATAGCAATATCGTAAGTAAAAATTCGTTATATTTGATATAGCATTCAATTAATCCCAAAATAGGACAGTATTGATTGTATTATCCTCAATAAAATGGCTTTTAAAGTTGAATTTCATTTTATGAGAAGTTCAGATTATAATATTCTCAGCACATAAATTATATTTTTAACCTATTAAAATCCTAAATATTATGAAAATTGCTACTATTATTGTCCGCGTTTTAATTGGCCTCTTATTGCTTTTTGCCTCGATTAGTTATTTTTTCCATCTAATGCCAGAACCAGAAACGACAGGGAATTTTAAAGCCTTTAATGTCGGTTTAATGGCTTCAACTTATTTAATGCCTTTGGCAAAATCAATCGAATTGCTTTGTGGCATTGCATTTGTAACTGGGCGTTATGTTACATTGGCTAATATTTTGATCTTACCTATAACAGTAAATATTTTATTTATCAACTATTTCTTAGCTCCAGAAGGTTTGCCAATTGCGGCACTATTATTTGCTGCTAACTTATTTTTGATTTACAGATATTGGAATAATTATAAAAGTGTTTTCACTGCATAAAATCATAATCAATTAAAAAAAAACAAACCCGGCAGCTTTTAAACTGTCGGGTTTATTTTTTTAATTGGTTTTATCATGTTTGACCCAAACTAGATCGGTAACATTATAACCAATTTCTTGTGCTTTAATAAGATAATCTGCTTTTACACTTTCAGGAATTGTAGCTTCTCTTGAAAGAATCCACATGTATTTTAGGTTTTCTCCTGCTACAAGTGCATATTTATAATCTGGATCAATGGCAATTACATTATATCCTGAATAAAAAGGACCAAAAAATGAGACCTTTAGCATTCCAACATCGTCCTTTTTGACAAACTTGGCTTTCCCAATGCTTTCTTCCCATTTGTCTTTTTTGACATTATAGCCCTTATTATCTACTTTTATTGTGCCGTTATCGTTTAAAGAATATTCGGCAGTTACATTGTCTAAATTCTTTTCCCATTTATAATCTAATCTGGCAATTTCAAACCATTTTCCCAGATATTTTGCTTTATCAAATTTTTTGACAGCTGCAGCTTTCTTCGGAATTGTTGATCCGCAAGAATAAAGTACAAACGCAATTCCTGCCCCAAGAAGAATTGGAGCTATATATCTATTTTTCATAATGTTATCTTTTAAAGAAAGTAAAGATAACACCATATTGGCACATCTAATTTACAAAATTTTTATGGATTTTTACATTTTTACAAAGATTATTTCTTGAACAAAAAGAAAAAACCGCCAATCCCAAAATTATGGAAATGGCGGTTTAAAATATAATTTAAACGTAGATTATACGTGTAATGCTCTATTATCAGTAGCTGCTAATGCTGCTTCTTTAACTGCTTCAGCAAAAGTTGGGTGTGCGTGGCTCATCCTTGAAATATCTTCAGCAGAAGCTTTAAATTCCATTGCAGTAACTGCTTCCGCAATTAAATCTGCTGTACGAGCTCCAATCATATGAACACCTAAAACCTCATCCGTTTTTGCATCAGCAATTATTTTTACGAATCCGTCTAAATCTCCGCTTGCTCTTGCACGGCCTAAAGCTTTGAAAGGAAAACTTCCTACTTTATATTCTGTTCCTGAAGCTTTCACCTGCTCTTCAGTTTGTCCAACTGCAGCAACTTCAGGCCAAGTGTACACTACACCAGGAATTAAGTTATAATCGATATGTGGTTTTTGTCCAGCTAAGATTTCAGCAACCATAGTTCCTTCTTCTTCTGCTTTGTGTGCCAACATTGCGCCACGAACTACATCTCCAATTGCATAAATGTTTGGAACATTAGTTTGCAAATGATCGTTTACTTCAACTTGTCCTCTGTCAGAGATTTTAACTCCTGCCTTATCAGCATTTAATCCGTCTGTGTACGGACGACGACCAACAGAAACTAATGAATAATCTCCCTCAAGAGTGATTGTTTCTCCTTTTGCATTTTCAGCCTGAACTACAACAGCATCGCCGTTTCTTTCTACTGATTTAACTTTGTGAGATACGTAGAATTTCATTCCTTGTTTTTTCAATACTTTAGTCAATTCTTTAGACAATGAACTATCCATTCCTGGAATAATTCTGTCCATAAATTCAACTACAGAAACCTGAGCTCCTAAACGCAAGTAAACTTGTCCAAGCTCGATTCCGATAACGCCACCTCCAATAATTACTAAGTGTTTTGGAACTTCTTTTAACGCTAAAGCCTCAGTAGAAGTGATAATTCTTTCCTTATCGATTTTAATGAAAGGCAAAGAAGATGGTTTTGAACCTGTAGCAATTACAGCATATTTAGTTTCAATAGTTTCAGATGTTCCGTCAGCTTTTGCCACTGCAATGTGTGTTGCGTCTACAAAAGAACCTAAACCAGTGAAAACAGTAATTTTATTTTTATCCATTAAGTAGTTGATTCCACCTACGGTTTGATCTACAACTGCTTGCTTGCGCGCGATCATTTTCTCTAAATTGATTTTCACATCTCCAGAAACTTCAATTCCGTGATCTGCAAAATGTGCAATTTCTGCATAGTGATGAGAAGAAGATAATAAAGCTTTTGAAGGAATACAACCTACGTTAAGGCAAGTGCCGCCTAGAGAGTTATACTTTTCTACAATTGCAGTTTTGAAACCTAATTGTGCGCAACGAATTGCTGATACATATCCGCCAGGACCTGAACCTATAATGACTACGTCAAATGAACTCATAGTTTGTCTATTTTATTTTTAGCGATACAAAATTAAGGAATAAAGTTTTGTTTAAAGTTTAAATCTCAATGTTTTTTGTGTGAAATTTTGGGTGGGAGTTTCTGCCACAAAGACTCTAGGGCGCTAAGCTTTTTTATGGATTGTGCATTTTAAGGAAAAGGTTAGTAAAGTGTTATGCAAAGTTTTGAGGCTTTTATTTTTTTAATCTCGCAAAGGCGCAGAGTCGCAAAGTTTTTTTTAAAATTAAAATGAATTGCATCCAGCTTTAGCTGGATGACAAAAAAATTACAAACTCTTAGGCTTTAGCCTAACTTTGCTTTTTGGCTAAAGCCTTTTCTATATCAAATCTTAATTCCTCCAGCTAAAGCTGGAGGCAATTCAAAGTAGCTTTGCGTCTTTGCGAGATTAAAAACTTAGAACCTTAGTAACTTAGAATCATAGTCTATCTTTTTTTTAAACCTTTGAACCTTTGTTTCTTTGAACCTTTGAACCTCCTAAAAAGAAATCACCGTCGAATTCTTCACCTCACTAATCATAAACATACTTTGCGTACTGCCAATATGTTGAAGCGAAGTCAATTTGGTAACCAAAAATTCTCTATACGCTTCCATATCTTTTACTAAAACTTTCAGAATATAATCATAATCACCGCTTACGTGATGGCATTCTAAAACTTCGTTTAGCTTAATGACTTCGCTTTCGAATTTTGTTAGGAATTCTTTGGTATGCTGAATTAATTTTAGATGACAGAAAACCACAAACCCCTTTTCGATTTTGGATTTATCGACTAGTGCCACATAGTTTTTAATGATCCCTTCTCGTTCTAGTTTTTTTATTCGTTCGTAAACTGCGGTTACAGAAAGATTGAGTTTTAAAGATAATTCTTTGGTTGTTTTTTTACTGTCGGTTTGAAGTAAAACAAGGAGTTTTTTATCGATGGCATCAAGAGTCATATTTACGTCATTGCGAGGAACGAAACAATCTCATCCTCTGGTTAACATTTATTGTCTTTTTTGAATAGAAAGAAAATCTATTGAACTAGATCTTTAATGCCAAAATTAGATAAAAAATCATAGTAAATACATTTTTATAGTTTTAAAATCTAATTATATAATTTATGATTGATTAATTTTCTAATTAAACCTTATTTTGAATAGAATTTATTAAAAATGAGCTTACTCGCTCTCAACTTGAAACCTGAAACTTGAAACAAACAAAAACTAAACATATGAAAAACTTTAACCCAGCAGATAAAATTCAGGATTTGCAATACTTTGGTGAATTTGGCGGTGTGAATCCGTCGATTTCTGATTCTTCGACTTATACTTTTCTTTCGGCTAAAACCATGTTTGACACTTTTGAAGGCAATATGGAAGGCTGTTATTTGTATTCGCGCCATTCATCGCCAAGCAATTTGTATTTAGATCAGGCTTTGGCTGCAATGGAAGGAACAGAAACGGCTAATGTTTCGGCTTCGGGAATGGGTGCGATTACGCCTACTCTCTTGCAGTTGTGCGGTGCAGGCGATCACATTGTTTCAAGCCGAACAATTTATGGCGGAACATACGCTTTCCTAAAAAACTTTACACCAAGATTCGGAATTGAAACGAGCTTTGTAGATATTACAAAACTGAATATTGTAGAAGCGGCGATTACGCCAAAAACCAAGGTTTTGTATTGCGAAACGGTGAGTAATCCGTTATTGGAAGTGGCTGATATTGCTAGTTTGGCTAAAATTGCTAAAAAACATAATTTGAAATTGGTCGTCGATAATACATTTTCACCCTTATCTGTTTCTCCCGCAAAATTAGGTGCTGATATCGTAATTCATAGTTTGACAAAATACATTAACGGAAGCAGCGATACTGTCGGAGGCGTGACTTGTGCGTCTAAAGAATTTATTAATTCCCTGAAAAATGTAAATTCTGGTGCGAGTATGCTTTTAGGTCCAACGATGGATAGTTTACGATCTGCAAGTGTGATGAAAAATTTGAGAACACTTCATATTAGAATTAAACAACACAGTCATAATGCGCATTATTTGGCGGATCAATTTGAGAAAGAAGGCTTAAAAACGGTTTATCCAGGATTGAAAAGCCATCCGAGTCATGAATTGTATAAAACGATGATTAATCCCGAATATGGTTTTGGTGGAATGCTGACGATTGACGTTGGTACTTTGGAAAAAGCTAATGAATTAATGGAATTGATGCAGGAACGAAACCTTGGGTATTTGGCAGTAAGCTTAGGTTTTTATAAAACGTTATTCAGCGCACCAGGAACTTCAACTTCTAGTGAAATTCCGTTGGAAGAACAAAAAGAAATGGGGTTAACAGATGGCTTGATTCGTTTTTCTATTGGTTTAGATAATGATATTCAGCGTACTTATGAGATGATTAAGGCTTGTATGGTGGAACTTGGGGTTTTAAAGGGTTCAATTCACGGAGATTCACAGAGAGCTTTCGCAGAGAATCACTAAGAGTTTTTGTTTCTCTCGCAGATTTAGCAGATAATGCAGATTATTTTTTTAAAGATCGGCTAAATCTGCGAGAGACAAAATTTTTTTATCATTTCAATCTGTGACAAAATAAAAAAACCGTTCTGGTTAATCTCAGAACGGTTTCTATAATTTAATTTTGCTCAAAATGCCTAAAAGACTGCCAGTATTTGTCTTTGTAGATTTCATAACTTATCTCCAAAGAACCGCTGTATTTTTTAATTAATTGATCTGCTGTTTTTGATGGTTTTCTGAAGTCTTTACAAGCGAAAAAGATTTCCCTTTTGCTGTCTGCAGTTTCTCTTCCTATATTTAAATAACCTTCCAAATCTTTAAGATCCAATCCTATTTCATCTTCAATTTCATTTAATAATTGATAGGCTTCGTTATCTGGCATTCCATTATTATTATTTCCATCAAACGGAATCGTAACAATAAATACCCACGGATGAGAGGCTTTTTTATCCCATTTTAAAAGATCTGTATTTAATATTGCAATAACAACTCCTCCATCTTTTGTAGTGGCCTCGTAACTTGAATAATTATCATTATCAGTATTATGTCTAGTGCCTTCGTATTTTTCGACAAATTCTTTTTCTCTCCAAATTAAATAATCTTTCAATTTTTCAATCGGAATTAATTCTTCAGAGGTTTCATTTAGCCCCACTACCTTCATATTATCAATTAAAGTAACAGAATGTAGTTCACCTAGAAAATTATCCAGAAAAATATAAACTCCATTTGTCACCAATTGTTTTTTATCTTCTGTGAAATGGTTGTAAACAATGGTTAAATCAATTTCATCAGGATAACCGGTATGAATGTTAGGATAGAATTTTAAATTATCTTTATTAAATTCAAAATTCTCATAATTTATTCCAACATCTGTAATAGCTGATGCTGGTTTAAGAGCAGTAAATTTCCAGCCTTCCATTTTTGGAGCAGTATTGACTAACTCTTCTATTACATAAATATTTTTAATGGCTCCATCAGGTGTTAGAATAAGTTCGGCTGTTTGATCATTAAACATTCCAGTGAGAAAATAAATTCCATCGTGAATTTCGTCTAGTTTTGGTCCCAGTCTATTAAAAAAATCTTTATGTATATTTTTTCCGTTTTGAACAATCTTAAAAAACTCTTTTTCGTTTTTCAAAAACCAATTCCAAAAATCACTGTAGGATTGTATTGGAGATTCCTTTTTACCCAATATTTTATCAAGAAAGCCCATGTATTATAAATTAAATCTAAAATTTTTCTGAAACAAACTTAAGGAAAAGTGTTTTTAAAACATAAGAATATTTCTATAAACATTAAAAATAAAAAAGCCGCTCTGAGATTATTCTCAGAACGGCTTTTCACATATAACCTTTTACTTCTAACTCACAACTTGAGTATTTAGTTTACTATTTTTTCTGCTATAAGTAAAGTAAATCAATAGTCCGATTAATAACCAGATGGTGAAGTAAATCCAGTTCCAAACGCTTAATTCCGCCATCATGTATAGACAGCAAATTAATCCTAAAAGCGGAATTAGAGAAAGATTTTTTCTGAAAGCCCAAACCGCTAATCCAACTAAAACAAATAAGAAAATCCACATCGGAATTTTGTGTTTGAACAAGCTGAAACCTGATTCGTATTTTAGTGAGTCATTGATTGGCAAACCTTTTACAACTTCGACATATTTAGTGTCATCATCTTGATATTGGCCTAATAAATGCTCTAAATCTGAAGTTTCGGCAGTTTTATTTTTTACGTCAATACTTTCTAAATAATTGAAAACTTTTGCAGATTCTTCCTTATCTAAAGAAGTAATAATTGTCGTAGCATCATTTGTCTGTGCTTCGTTATTTATAAAAGCCATTGTTGCTTTATTGTTGAAAGCAAAAGCATAATACAATCCGGCAATCATTAAAACTGGCAATATATATTTTGAATTGACATAAGGCGTTTTGAATTTTCCTCTTGGAATTTCAGGTTTATTCTGCAACACTAAAACTCCTGCACAAACTAATACAAAGGCAAATAAAGTCCCAATACTGCACAGATCCGTTACCATTGTCAAGTTTAAGAATAACGCGGGAATCGCAACCACAAAACCGGTTACAATTGTAGCGAAAGAAGGTGTTTTGAATTTTGGGTGAACCGTAGAGAATTTCTTTGGCAATAAACCATCACGGCTCATGCTCATCCAGATACGAGGCTGTCCCATTTGGAAAACCAATAGAACACTCGCCATTGCAATTACAGCACTTACTGCGATAATTCCAGACATCCATTTTAGGTTTAATTTATCGAAAACAAACGCTAAAGGATCTCCAACATTCAATTCGTTATAACGCACCATTCCGGTTAAAACCAAGGCAATTGCAATATATAAAAGTGTACAAATTATAATTGCCCACATCATACCGCGCGGTAAATCACGCTGTGGATTTTTACATTCTTCAGCAGTAGTCGAAATCGCATCAAAACCAATATAAGCAAAGAAAACAGCTGACACTCCTTTTAAGACACCGCTAACTCCATTTGGTGCAAACGGATCCCAATTGGCTGTATCTACATAAAATATTCCAACTGCGATTACTAAAAGCACGATACAAAGTTTTACAACAACCATTATATTACTCGCATTACGAGATTCTTTCATTCCTCTGTAAACCAATGCTGTAATTAAAACAATAATAAAAAGAGCTGGTAAATCAGCCACAAAGTGAAAAGAGCCAATCGTTGGCGCTGTTGTCCAAGCCGTATATGCTGCCTGTAATCCTGCACCTAAGTTTTCGTATGTTTTTCCGCCCTGCATTAAAGCAGTTGCATCTTTAAATCCGTTTGAAGCAGTTAAATAATCCATCTGAATCCATTGCGGTAAATGAATTCCGCCGCTCTGGAGCAGTCCTGTAAAATAATCACTCCATGAAATTGCCACGGTTATATTTCCAACAGCATATTCCATAATCAAGGCCCAGCCAATTATCCAAGCGATAATTTCTCCAAAAGCGACATAAGAATACGTATAAGCACTTCCGGAAACGGGAACCATTGAGGCAAATTCGGCATAAGCAAAAGCTGCAAAACTACACGCTAGTGCAGTAAATAAAAACAGAAAGATTACGGCTGGTCCACCGTCGGCACTTGCTTTTCCGATCGTACTAAAAATTCCTGCACCTACAATTGCTGCGATTCCAAAAGCTGTTAAATCTCTGGTTGTTAAATGCTTTCCTAATGCATTATGACCATCTGCTTCGTTCTTTGCAACTTGCTTCAGAATATCTTGTACCGTTTTTTTTCGGAATAAACCTGATAATGCCATATGTGGTTTTGCTTTTATAAATTAATATATTTAGGACTTTGTGGTTTTATTTTGCAAATAATGCAAAAATTATCCTGATTTCAAATATATAAAACCATTTTGTTTTAATGGGAATTATTTTTTGCTGTGAAGCCACTAGGACAAGAAGTGTTTTTGTCTCGAATTTCTCGAATTTCCGCAAAATTTTTTTGCCAATCGCAGGAATTATTTCTCACGCAGATTCGGCAGATTGAGCAGATTTTTCTCCGCCACTAGTAAAAAAAACAAAATTCATACAATATCAAAAAAAAGAATCTGCAAAATCTGCGATAAACAAAAAAGTCAGAATCAATCTACCCAACTCCGCCTCATCAGCTTGCCATCTTTTCAGCATAATACATTTAAAACAAACACAAATGTAACATTTATCAAAAAGAGCTTACTAATAAATTGATATTTAACTTAAAAGATAAACGATATGGAAAAAATTACAAGAAGATCCTTTGTGAATAAATTTGGAGTTGGGGTTGGTGCTTCGGTTATTATTACTACTCTTCCTTCTTTTTTATCGGCAACCGAAGAGAATAAAATTCCTTATACCGGAAAAAAATTGAATATCGCGCTTTGCGGTCTTGGCAATTACGCCTCTATGTTAGCAGAAGGAATTCAAGCTTCTGAATATTGTCAGCTTGCAGGAATAGTTACAGGCACTCCTGCAAAAGCTGAAAAATGGAAAACCCAATATAACATACCCGAAAAGAACATTTATAATTATCAAAACTTCGACGAGATTGTAAAAAACAAAGATATAGACTTGGTTTATGTTGTCGTTCCAAATGGTTTGCATAAGGAATTTGCTATTCGTTCAGCAAAAGCTGGAAAACATGTTATTACCGAAAAACCAATGGCCATAACTGTGAAAGACTGCGAAGAAATGATAAAAGCCTGCGAAGACAATAATGTGCAATTAGCGATTGGTTATCGTTTGCATTATGAACCAACTCATTTAGAAATTAAGCGATTAGGCCAAGAAAAAGTTTTTGGACAAGTCCGTTTTATTGAAGCTTCTCTTGGTTACAAAATACATGATCCTCTTGATACTAAAAGTACTGTCAATAAAAACGACCGAAATGAATGGAGGCTTAACAAAAAGTTATCTGGAGGCGGTCCGTTAATGGATTTAGGAGTTTATTGCATTCAGGCTAGCCGTTACGTTTTGGGCGAAGAGCCAATTGCTGTGACGGCACAATTGGGCAAAGTGTATAACGAACAAATTTTTTCTGAAACAGAGGAAAGTATTTCCTGGCAGATGGAATTTCCGAGCGGTGCCGTATCAAATTGTACGACTTCTGTGAATTTTAATACGGATCGATTTTACGCTTCCGCGGATGAAGGTTCTTTTGAATTAAGTCCGGCTTTGAGTTATGGTCCGTTTCAAGGAAAATCTACAAATGGCCCTTTAAAATTTCCTGTTATAAATCAACAGCAAACGCAAATGGATGAAATTGCGAAAATACTATTAGAAAATAAAAAACTGCCCAATCATATTACTGGAGAAGAAGGGCTGAAAGATATTAAAGTAATAAATGCGATTTATAAGGCTGCAGAAACCGGCAAGAAAATTATAGTGTAATAGTTTTTTATAGCTATTGAAATGATTCACACACATTTTTAAAATTTTCATTTCACGCAGATTTAAAAAAGATTTAAGCAGATGCGAGCAGATTTATTTATTTCTAAATTTAAATAAATCTGCTAAAATTTGCCAAATCTGCGTGAAACAAAAAATCATTTCAGGCAATTCCTCAAAATACTAACCGGATGCTGGGCCTCACGTTTTGTTCCGTCAAAAATTTGATGACGGCAGCTGGTTCCTGCAGCCGCGATTTTCACATTTTCGGCAGTGGCACGCACTTTTGGAAATAAAGTATCCTCTCCCATTTGCATGCTTACCTGGTAATGTTCTTTTTCGTAGCCAAATGATCCTGCCATTCCGCAACAGCCTGAATTGTAAATTGTAACTGTATTATTGGTTGGTAAATTCAGCATTGCAAAAGTTGCTTCGACAGAACTTAACGATTTTTGATGGCAGTGCCCGTGAATTTTGATTTCTTTCTTTTCTTCTGAAAAAGCATCAGGTCTGATTTTCCCGTCGATGATTTCTTTTTTGAAGAATTCTTCAATTGTAAAGGCACTTTGCGCTACTTTTTCAGCCGCTTCCTTATCATCTGCCAAACGTAAATATTCATCTCTGAAAGTCAGGATTGCAGAAGGCTCGATTCCGATTAATGGCGCTTTCGCGGAAATTAAAGCTGCAAAAATATTGACATTGATATTGGCGATTTTTTTTGCTTCTTCTAGAAATCCTTTTGATAAATAGGTTCTGCCGCTTTCTTCATGATCTACAATTAAAACTTCGTAACCTAATTTTGTCAATAATTCAAAAGCGTCAATTCCGATATTTACATCGTAATAATTCGTGAATTCATCGTTAAACAAATACAATTGTCCGTTCGGGAAATTGTTGTTTTGTGGTTTCTGATTTTCATACCATTTTTTGAAAGTCTTTTTTGCCAATAACGGCACTTGTCTTTCTGGTGCAATTCCCATGCTTTTTTTAACGAGCGGCTGATTCGAAATAAAATTAGTAATCGACGGAAACAAGCTTCCCATTTTATTCAATTTTGCGTTGTGTGCAAAAATCTTATTTCGGGTCGAGAATCCGTTTGCTTTTTGATATTGGTATAAAAATTCGGCTTTTAAAGTTGCAACATCCACATTACTCGGACATTCACTGGCGCAGGCTTTACAGCTTACACACAACTCAAAAACTTCGTATAATTCTTTTTGGTCAAATTTATTTTCTTTTTCAGAATACGTTAAATATTCACGCAACGCATTGGCTCTTGCACGCGTAGTTTCTTTTTCGTTTTTGGTTGCACGGTAACTCGGACACATCGCTCCGCCTGCCGATGGCAATTTTCTGCAATCACCGGATCCGTTGCATTTTTCAGCAGCACGCAAAATTCCTAAACTGTCTGAGAAATCCTGAAACGTTTTAATATCTGGTTCTACTCTGCCCGAAATTACTCGATGATTTTCGTCCATTTTTAAGGCGTTTACAATCTTCCCGATATTCAAAACCGAATTCGGGTCAAACGCCAATTTGATTCTTTTCAGCAATTCGTAATTCGTTTCGCCAATCATAAACGGAATAAACTCACCGCGCACAATTCCGTCGCCGTGTTCCCCGCTTAACGAACCTCTGTATTTTTTTACCAAAATTGCCACATCAGTAGCGATGGTTCTAAATAACTTTAAATCAGAAGTTTTCTTTAAATTCAAAACCGGACGCAAATGCAGTTCTCCCGCGCCGGCATGCGCATAGTAAATCGCGCCTTGTCCGTGGCGTAACATCATAGCCGAAAACTCTGCAATATAAGCCGGCAAATCGCTCAATTCTACTGCTGTATCTTCAATAGAATCGGCTGCTTTGTCGTCGCCAACAATACTTCCTAAAAGTCCGAGACCGGCTTTTCTAAGTTCGTTTACTTTTTCAATATCAGCTCCGTAAATTTTTACGAGCGCATAACCAAATTTGTTTTTTTCTAAATCCGCAACCAAGGCATTTGCTTGACTTTCAGCATCGGCTAAATCATGCGAAGCAACCTCAAACATCATAATCGCTTTTGGTTCGCCAACCAAAAAGAATCTGTTTTTTATGTGTTCCCGATTGGTTTTGGTACAATCTAAAATCGTGTCGTCGATCATTTCGCAAGTGTACAAATGATGTTTCATTGCGACTACAACAGATTCTAGCGATTCCTGAATGCTATGATAATGCGCTACAACCATAATATTATGAGCTGGCGGCAAATCGTCAACTTTTAAGGTAATTTCGGTTGTAAAAGCCAAAGTTCCTTCGCTTCCGCAAAGTAATTTTCCGACGTTAATTGTGGGTTCCGTTCCGCCAAACAAATCTGATTTCAACAGAATATCGACGGCATAACCTGTATTTCTTCTGTGAATTTCCGGTTTCGGAAACTCTTTTATAATTTCATCCTGGGTAGCTTTTACCGAAAGTTCGTCGTAAAGGCTTTTGTATATTTTATTTTCTAATGAATCGCCTTTGGTTTTTTCTATAAATTCAGCCGAAGTCAATTCCTTAAAAACCGCTTCAGAACCGTCGCTTAAAATTGCTTTTATTTCTACAATTTTATCGCGCGTAACACCATAACGAATCGACGTTGTTCCAGAAGAATTATTCCCTACCATTCCGCCAATCATACAGCGGTTTGAAGTCGAAGTATTCGGTCCGAAAAACACACCGTGAGGTTTCAGAAATAAATTCAGTTCGTCGCGAATTACGCCGGGCTGTACGGTAACCGTTTTTTTAATCGCGTCGAAATTCAGGATTTTAGTAAAGTTTTTCGAAACATCTACCACAATTCCGTCACCAACTGTTTGTCCTGCCAGAGACGTTCCAGCAGTTCTTGGCGTAATCGAAATATGATGCTGCGCCGCAAACCGAATCAGTTTACTGATATCTGCTATAGTTTTAGGCACGGCAACCGCTTTTGGTTTGATCCGGTATACCGAAGCATCGGTCGAATAAAGTGTTTTATGAAGATCATCGTATAAAAGTGTTCCTTCTAATGATGCTGCTAATTGTTCTAAATCCTTAAGTATTGACATTTTTGTTGAATATGATTTCACAAAAATAGTTATTTTTTAAGGTTCAAAGATGCAAAGGGACAAAGGTTAGAAGGTTTTTTCTTTGATTGTATTTTCTGTATTGTAATTTGGGATTTCTTTATTGTAGTTTTAAGGAGCTA
This sequence comes from Flavobacterium sp. JLP, assembly GCF_015350755.1. Lineage (NCBI taxonomy): Bacteria > Pseudomonadati > Bacteroidota > Flavobacteriia > Flavobacteriales > Flavobacteriaceae > Flavobacterium > Flavobacterium sp. JLP. The sequence continues at coordinate 1,172,999 of NZ_JADKPS010000001.1, forward strand.
TTTCCTGCTATCTGATTCAATCTTTTGCTCATCCCGAAGCCTGGAGACAGCACAAAAGATTTTCCTTCCTATGAGGGTCAGGGAAATTGGTTTAGAAGAATATTTATTGAGTAAACTAACTTATAACAAAATGATCTTATATGATTAATTTTAAAAATGATAGTAAGAAAAACTAAAGAATATCATTTTCAATTTCAACTGATTGAATTTTTCTAAAACTTGTATTATAAGATTTTAAACCTTCACCTAAATTTCTCTCTAAATTATTTATTCTTTTTTTCTGATTAATATAATCCTTATTATATTCAAAATTAATTAAAACTAAACTTATATTTTCAAAAGCAAATTTAGCTGCTTGATGAAGTGACTCATCTGTTATTTTTTTATCAGTAAACTTATGTTTAATAATAGTTTTTAGTAAACTATTAAACCATCCTACTTTTCTTAAATCAAAATGTGCGGGAATACGTTCAGCAAAACATCTCGAAACACAATTACCTACGTAATAACATTTTTCCTTTGATTTAAAAATATATACTCCAATTCCTGACCGAATTGGGTCCCCGTTATGGTAAATCAAATCCATTACTTTTAAATCTTTTAAAGGCAGTCCTTCAATATTATTTATCTCTTGTATAATTTGTTCAGTTGATTTATTATCGTTGTATGTAATTAAATAATTCATAATTGGATTTAATTTTTCATTGTTAGAACAGGCACGCAGTCAGGAGGCTTCACACAGCACATAACTTTTAATAATATTTTGTTTTCTTTTGGAAGAATTCAAAAAAGAGGTTTATATAAATATTTAAATACTTAAATTAGTAACACAAAACGTTATTAAAGACTTAACTTATTATCAATCAAAAATATGAATTAACCATTCTAAAAAATCAAGTACATATACCTGTTTTTACAAATAAAAACATAAGTGCCGTTTTTGAGATTAATCAAAAGTGACCGAAAAAACAATAACTTAATTCACAAAACTTACACAAACTAAAAAAGCGCAAAAGTCTAAAACAATTGCGCTTTTTTAACCTCTCATTTAATGAAGTTTTCTTATTTTTATTAGATATATATTTAAATAAAAACCGCATAAAAATGCATTTATACCTAACCTACAATACTTTAATTCCAGAATCAACAAAATTCTGGATTTTAGGACTTGCAACATTTAAGTCGGTTACCAGAGCATAAAGCTTATCAAGATCGCAAACTTTATGAGGCATTTTGCTGTTCATTTTTTCAGAGGTTAAAAGCGCTATTACCTTGTCTGACGCTTTAATCATCTCTTTTTTAATTACTGAAACTTCGTAACCCATTTCGGTAAGACCTTGATTTACATCGATACTGCTGACACCCATAAAACATATATCAGCCTTGATTTTAGAGAGTACCTGAACCACATCGATACCAATGGTTACCATTGCCTGTTTTTGCAATTTTCCTCCAATAAAAATCAATTCGATATTAGGATGCTGCGATAACTGCATGGCAATCGGGAGACTATACGTATAAATTGTGGCGGTAAAATTTATTGGAATGAGTTTGCAGAAAGTCAAATTTGTTGTTCCGCCGCTCATAATAATTACTTGTCCTTCACTCAAAAAAGAAAGTGCTTTTTTAGCCACACTTATTTTCTTGTCTTCATTTACAATAGTAATATCAAAAACATTTTTATGATTGTTTTTGGCTAAAAATGCACCACCATAGACTTTATTTATTAGTCCTTTATCATTTAATTCAATAAAATCTCTGCGAATGGTGTCTTCAGAAATATTCAATTCTAAAGCTAAGTCGATCGTATTTATTCTTTCGGCCTGTTGAAATTTATTCATAATAAATTGCTGTCTTTCCTTTTTGAGCATACGATCTTCTTTTTTACAAATTTAGAAAAACATCGCAGTTATGAAAATGTGCTAAATGAAACTTTTTACGATTTACATATTCCCAATTAATTAAAAAGAAATTATGCGTTTTTATGCATTATTGAATAGAATTTGTATAAATACCACATAATGTTGCATTTTTTTTAAAAATTATTTATACATTTCAAGTCTCTAACCAAAACAATTAACCCTTATGAAAAAAAAGTATTTAATTCTTCTACTTTTCTTTTTTGGAATGCTCGCAGGTTATTCCCAAAACACCACAGTAAAAGGTAAGGTAACAGATGGCGGCGGCAATACGCTTCCAGGCGCGAACATACTCGTTCAAGGCACTAAAGATCAAACCTCAACGGGATCTGATGGAACTTTCTCTATCAAAGCGCGTCAAGGAGATATTCTTTTAGTCTCTTATATCGGGTTTAACACCAAAGAAGTTATTGTAAACGGAACCGATTTGAAAATCGTTATTTCTGAAAGTGCCCAAACTCTAAACAATGTAACTATTGTAGGTGCTATGGGAATTGTGCGCAACAAATCTTCTTTAGGATATGCTGTACAAGAAGTAAAAGGTAAAGAAATCGCAGACACACAGCGTCCGAACTTTGCAACGGCACTTCAAGGCCGTGTTGCAGGTTTGACTGTTACCAGCACTTCTGGTGCTCCAGGAGCTTCTGCTGCGATTCAGTTAAGAGGTGTAAATTCGCTTAGTGGCAGCAACTCGCCTTTGTATGTTGTTGACGGATTACCAGTCAGCAACGAAACAATGAACCAAGGTTTAACGATTTCTGATGCTCCTAACAGAACGCAGGATTACACCAACAGAGGTGCCGATATTAACCCAGACGATATCGAATCTGTGGTTATCTTAAAAGGCCCTGAAGCGGCAGCACTTTACGGAATGCAGGCTGGAAACGGTGCAATCGTGATTACCACTAAAAAAGGCAAAAAAGGAGTGGGCAGACTTACCTACTCTACCAACACAAGATTCGACAATTTATACCGTTTTCCAGAAACTCAAAAAGTATATCAAAGAGGTTCTGACGGCGTAAACAATCCAGATTACAGAAGACAATTTGGAACTGCTTACGAACCGGGAACCAAATTTTATAATAATGTTGAAAATTTCTTTCAAACTGGAGTTTCAACCAATCATAATTTGTCGTTTGAAGCGGGTACAGAAACTACTTCATACCGTTTGTCTATTGCGAACTTAGAGCAAGAAGGGGTTGTTCCGAATACTGGATACAGCCGTTTGACTGCTAATTTGAATGCAACTGCAAAATTATCTTCAAAATTAAGATCTGAGGCTAGTTTTAATTTTACAAAATCAGACAATCAAAAAGCAGCAAAAGGAGCTGGATCTGCTGTACAGATTCCGGGTGTAACAAATGCAGGTTATTTGCTTTCATTATTAACTTGGCCGGCAAATGATGATGCAAGTGTTTATCTTAATCCTGACGGAACAAGACGAAAAATAACAAGCGGTGCACTAGATACTGAAACCGATAATCCATATTGGGAGGTAAACAAAAATTTATCTGAAGATTTTAATAATCGTTTTATAACCAATGTTGGCTTAGTTTACGATCCGTATTCTTGGCTTAATTTGACTGGACGTGTGGGCTGGGATGTCAATTCTGCTCAAGGTTACAGAGCCATTCACCCTGAATCTGCCGCGGGAATTTCTTCTGGCGGTTATATTGAATCTTACTATTCTAATACAAGTAATTTAAACACGACTTTATTAGTTACAGCTAAAAAATCTTTCGGAAAGTTCAATACCAAACTTATGGTAGGTAATTCTGTTAACGATAATGATTATAAAATATTATCTACAACAGGAAGCCGATTTTTTGACCCTAACTTCTACTCGATCAATAATACAGATGCTACAACGCAAAGATCACAAGAGAGAATTATTCAAAGCAGAATCATTGGTTTCTTTTCTGAGATGAGTTTAGATTATGACAAAATTGTTTATTTAACTTTAACTGGACGTGAAGACTGGACTTCTGTATTACCAGATCCGTTTTTCTATCCTTCTGTTTCAACGAGTTTTGTTTTCACCAACCTAAACGGATTGAAAGACAAAGAAATTCTTTCTTACGGTAAATTGAGAGCTTCTTATGCTGAAGCGGCAAATATTCCTTCGCCTTATTCTGCAGAACCAGTTTTTAATCCGCAATTGACTACCGATGGAGGTTATGCGTATGGTGTTACCGGTGCAAATCCGAATTTGAAACCAGAATTCCGTAAATCATTTGAATTAGGTACAGAATTAAAATTCTTTAAAAACCGAGTTGGATTAGACGTTGCGGTTTACAGCACCAAAACAATCGATCCTATTCTTAAAAATATGCGTTTAAGCTACGGAACTGGATTCGTTGTAACTTCTGCAAACTTTGGAGATTTACAAAACCAAGGTTTAGAGGTTACTTTAAACGGAACTCCAATTCAAAAAGATAATTTCTCTTGGAATGTTAGTGCGAACTTCAGCAAAACGCGTTCGAAATTATTAAATCTTCCTTCTGTAGTTTCTGAATATTATGTTTCAGATACTTGGCTTTACGGAAATGTTCGCGGCGGGGTAACAGTTGGAAATCCGCTGACAACTTTAACTGGAAATGATTATTTAAGAAATAATGCCGGCGAACCTTTAATTGACCCCAATACAGGATTTGCTTTAAAAGATCCAAACTTTAAAATTATTGGAGACCGAAATCCAGATTTTATGTTGGGTTTACAAAATACATTTACATACAAAAACCTTGCTTTATCTTTCTTGTTAGACATTAGAAAAGGCGGTGATATTTACAACGCAACCGAATTCTATTTATATCAAAACGGATTGTCTACTAAAACATTAGACCGTGATCAAACCAGAATTGTAAAAGGTGTATTGAGAGATGGTCTAGAAAATTCGGCTACCCCGACACAAAATAATATTCCGGTAAGACCAAGTGTTCAAAACGAATATTACAGAACTGGCGCTATTGATGCTGATTTTGTCGAAAAAGACATCAATTGGCTGCGAATGAGAGATATTACTTTAAGCTATCAAATGCCTTCAGAAATCTTGAAAAAAACATTCATAAACAATCTTTCGCTTTACTTAACGATGACCGACGTTTTCATTATTACCAATTATACTGGAGCAGATCCTTCGGTTAACGGAACTAATGCTTCAACTGGAGGTGCTGGAGGAACAGGTTTTGACTTTGGAGTAGTTTCTACACCAAGAGGTTTGAACTTAGGATTGAAAATCGGACTTTAATTAATTGACCATGAAAAACATAAAAACATATATAGCAGCATTAGGTTTTGTAACCACAATGATTTCTTGCAACGATTTAGAAGATATAAACGTAAATCCAAGTTTTCCTGTTGATGTTTCTGCAACAGCTTTAATGCCGCCAATCGAACAGCAAATGGCAGTTGGGCTACAATTTGACAACAGATGTTTAGGACGTTACATTCAAAATTTTAGTATTGCTACAACTGGCGCAGTGGGCAGCGAATGGGATCGTTTTGGCTATCAGGCAAACAGTGATACTGGTGGCGAAATCTGGAAAATGGCGTATTTTGCCATTGGTTTAAATTTAACCAAACTGCAGGAAAAAGCTGCGGCAGAACAACGTCATGATATTACTGGAATCTCAAAAGTAATCAGAGCTTGGTCTTGGCAGGTTGCAACAGATTATCATTCAGAATTGATTGATTTTGACCAGGTTTTTACACAACGTCTTTCTTTTGATTATGTTTCGCAAGAAAAAGTATATGCAGAAGTTGTTCGTTTGTTAGATGAAGGCTTAATAGACTTAAATCGTACAGACGGAAATGTGTCGCAGACTTACACGGCTGCAGGCGATAAAATGTATGGAGGAGACCGTTCTAAATGGATCAAATTTGCGTACGGCGTTTTAGCAAGAAACTTAAATAATCAAATCAATAAAGCTTCTTACGATCCTAACAAAGTAATTGAATACTGCGATAAATCACTTGCTTCTAATGCAGACAATGCGTTGATCAGATACAACGGAACAGTATCTGCCGATATCAATTTTTACGGTCCGGGAAGAAACAACTTCAGCACATATCGTCAAACTGATTTCGCCGTAAGAACAATGGATGGAACTATTTTTGGAGGCGTTAAAGATCCTAGAATTTCTAGAGTTTTAGCTCCTTCTGTAGGTCTTTCTGAAACTGCTCCGGCTTCTGCTGCAAATCCAGATCCTAGTAAATATACTTTTAATGGAAATCCGCTGAATACTACAGCTTCAACAGTTGCTACAAACGTAAGCCGAATCCCAAATATTTACGGAACCTATGCCGCAGGAACTATTACAACTCCGGGAAGATATATTTTTAGAGACAAAGCGAATTTTCCTTTAATGACCTATTCTGAAATTCAATTTATTAAAGCTGAAGCTGCTTTTATAAAAGGAGACAAAGCGATGGCTTTAGATGCTTACAAAAAAGCAATTGACGCTAACATTGATTTTGTAAATGCAAATACGGTTGTAAGTACTACTTTCCCTATTACCTCAACAATTACAGCTGCTGAAAAAACAGCCTTTTTAACGGATGTAAATATCGTTCCAGCTGCTGCAAACTTGACTATTAGCCATATTATGCTTCAAAAATATGTCGCCTTATTTGGTTATGGAATGCTAGAGACTTGGACAGACTTGCGTAAATATCATTATGATAATACGAATGTGTACAAAACAATGACTTTTGCCCCAAACGGAGGTTTATTTGTTGACAACAATGGAAAGTTACCCTACAGAGTTCGCCCGAGATTTAACTCCGAATATGTTTGGAATTTTGATGCTTTAAAAGCCATTGGAGCTGATAAAGTAGATTACCATACTGTCGAAATGTGGTTTTCTAAACCGTAATTTTTTATGAATTAAAAATCTAATCAGATGAAAAATATATTTAATCATTTTAAAAAGTTAATCATTCCTGCTTTAGGACTTCTTGTGTTTACGTCCTGCGGAGATGAGAACGATCAAACTCCTTACCAGACTAAGGATGGAATTGCAAATGCTTCTAACGTAAAATTTGTTCATGCGGCAGTTGGCCCAAACGGAACTAATTTTCAAATCAATTACTTTACAGGAACAGAAAAAATATCAGCTGTCGGCGTTACAACTGGAGTTCCTATTGGTATGAGTTATGGTGCTCAATATCCAATTCCAATCAATTATGTTTTAATGAAGCCTGGAACACAGCCTTTGAAAATTGTAACTCCTACAACGCCAGCAGTTACTATTTTTGACGGAAATATAGTTACCGAAACAGGAAAATATTACACCAGTTTCTTGCTGTCAACGCCGCCGTCTGTTACGCCTCCAGTATATTCTGTTTATCAGTTAAATGATGATTTATCAGTTGCAGATTTAGACAAAACTAAGGCTTACATTCGTTTTATAAATGTCATCAGCAATTCTGCTCCTGCAGGTTATGATTTAGGATTAATAAAAGAAACGTCAATTGCAGGTGCAACACCTGTGACTACACAAGAAATTTATACTTACAGAAATGTAACCTTTAAAGGTGGCAGTGAGAAATACATTGCGATTGAACCACAAGATCCAAAAGATACAAGAGGATATCAATTGCAGGTTCGTGTGGCTGGTTCTCCAACAAATGTACCAGGAACAATTACGGGAACTACAATTGCCAATCTTGCCAATTCACCAGCTAGTGCAGCTTTTATTCCTAGAGCGGGAAGGGTTTACACCATTTATTGCAGAGGAATTATAGGCGGATTACCAACGGCGACCTTAAACGCTCCATCGGTTACTTTCATCACGAATAAATAAGCCTTAAAAAATCGAACCACTTCAATCTAAAAGTGGTTCGATTTCATTACCTAATTTCGTTTTTTGTCCTTTATTAAACGTAATTTTAATCGTAATTTAAACTTTTGTGTTATGTTTCAATCCTTTAAAAAAATCGCTTTTATTTTATTTTTGATCATTTCAAGTGCGTCGAATGCCAATTCTTCAACAGAAATCATTCAAAATAAAATCAATGGCAGTAATGAAATTAAAACAGGAGCTGATAATTTCGAAAAATATCTTCCTTTATTAAAAGACAAAAAAGTTGGCATTGTAACCAATCAAACTGGAATTTTATCCAACAAAAAACACTTGGTTGATTTTTTATTAGAGAAAAAAATAAATATCAAAACCATTTTTGCTCCTGAGCACGGTTTTAGAGGAACTGCAGATGCAGGCGAGCATGTTGTTGATGGAAAAGATGCCAAAACCGGACTTTCGATTGTTTCGCTTTATGGAGAAAATAGAAAACCAAAAAAAGAACAATTAGCTGGAATTGATGTAATAATTTTTGATCTTCAAGATGTTGGTGCTCGTTTTTACACTTATATTTCATCTTTGCATTATGTTATGGAGGCTTGTGCAGAAAACAATATACCGCTTGTCATTTTAGACCGGCCAAATCCAAACGGAAGAATTACCGATGGCCCTTTGCTCGAAAAAGAATTCACGAGTTTTGTGGGCATGCACCCAATTCCGCTTTTGCACGGCATGACAATTGGTGAATACGGGCAAATGATTAATGGAGAAAAATGGCTTAAAGATGGTGCACAATGCAAATTAACCGTAATTCAATGTTTAAATTATAAACGAGAAATGAGTTACAGCCTTCTTGTAAAACCTTCACCAAATCTTCCTAATGATCAAGCTATAAATTTATATGCAAGTTTATGTTTATTTGAAGGAACCACCGTGAGCGTTGGCCGAGGAACCGAAAAACAATTTCAAATCTACGGTTCTCCTTATTTGCCAAAAGGAAATTTTTCTTTTGTTCCGAAACCAAATTTTGGTGCAAAAGATCCTCTTTATAATGGCAAAGAATGTTTTGGAGAAGATTTAACTGCTTATCCAAAACTGAATCAGCTCGAATTGAAATGGCTCATTAAAGCGTATCAAAATACTTCTGACAAATCTAAATTCTTTACTCCGTTTTTTACAAAATTGGCTGGAACAAAAAAACTGCAACAGCAAGTAGAAGCCGGAACTTCAGAGAAAGAAATTCGAGAAAGCTGGAAAAAAGATTTAGAAAACTTTAAAAAAATAAGAAAACCCTATTTGCTTTACTAACAAAGCTGTTCATCAAAATAAACTTCCTCAAAACTGCCTGTTCTTTTTATAAAATAGAACTTAACCTAGTATTAACAATCGAAATTCTGAATCAGAAAAGTTTTTGAATTTCACGCATACCGCCTACAAAAAAAAGAAAAAATGAAAAATAAAAATCCTGAAACTGAGCAAGAATCTTTATACAAAGATTTAGATCAAATGAGCGTTAAGGAACTTCTCCTTAACATCAATACAGAAGATAAAAAAGTACCGCATATTGTTGAGCAGCAAATTCCGAAGATTGAGAAATTAGTAAAATCGATCGTGAAAAAGATGCAGCTCGGAGGCCGATTATTTTATATTGGAGCAGGAACTTCTGGCCGAATCGGAATTTTAGACGCTTCTGAATGTCCGCCAACTTTTGGAGTTTCACACGATATGATTATCGGAATCATTGCGGGAGGTGACACAGCGATCAGAAAAGCGGTTGAAAATGCAGAAGATGATACCGAACAAGCTTGGAAAGATTTAGCTAAATTTGAAGTGTCGAGCTTGGATTTTATTATCGGAATTGCAGCTTCAGGAAATACGCCTTATGTTTTGGGAGGATTGAAAAAAGCAAAAGAAAACAACATTAAAACAGGAAGTATTTCTTGCATCAGCAACGGACTGATTGCTCAAGTTGCAGACCATCCGATCGAACTTATTGTTGGACCGGAGTTCCTTACCGGAAGTACAAGAATGAAATCAGGAACGGCACAAAAATTAGCTCTAAACATGATTTCGACAGCTGTAATGATAAAACTCGGAAAAGTAAAAGGCAACAAAATGGTAGACATGCAGTTATCCAACGAAAAATTAGTAAAACGCGGTATCAAAATGATAATGGAAGAATTGGAAATTGAATATGATCTAGCTGCCGAATTATTGCAAAAACACAAAAGCGTGCGTGCTGTTTTATCAGAAAACAGTTTAAAAAAATAACCAAAAACAACCTGATAACTAAACCAAAAACATAATGTCTTCAAGTACTATTTTAATTTTCATCTTTGTTTATTTTGGGCTTTTACTGCTCATTTCAAACATTACAAGCAAAAAAGGTCAGGACAATGATTCTTTTTTCAAAGCAAATAAAAATTCTAAATGGTACTTAGTTGCTTTTGGTATGATTGGCACCGCGCTTTCGGGCGTAACTTTTATTTCTGTGCCGGGAGAAGTTGGTTCGCCAAACGGAGAACAATTCAAATATTTTCAGTTTGTATTAGGAAACGCAATCGGATTTATCATAATTGCTAAAGTCTTGCTCCCACTCTATTATCGAATGAATCTGACTTCGATTTATAGCTATATTGAGCAGCGAATGGGCGCAAAAAGCTACAAAACTGCCGCTTCAATATTCTTGATTTCACGAACAATCAGTTCCGCTTTTAGGCTTTATTTGGTTGTCATTGTTTTACAGCGCTATGTGTTTAACTATTATCATATTCCGTTTCCACTGACAGTATTTTTAGCACTTACACTCATCTTTTTATACACTTATAAAAGCGGACTGAAAACTATTATTATAACAGATACGCTGCAGACATTTTTCTTGGTGACTTCTGTTTTTATCACCATTTATTTTGTCTGCGACAGTTTAGATTTAACAATTATTGAATCGATTTCCACCATTCAAAAAAGCAATTATTCTAAAGTATTTTTCTTTGATGATTTCTTTAGCAATAAATATCATTTTGTAAAACAAATTCTTGGCGGCATGTTCGTGACAATTGCAATGGTTGGGCTGGATCAAGATTTAATGCAGAAAAACCTGAGCTGCAAAAACATCGGCGAGGCACAAAAAAACATGTTTACGTTTACCGGAATTTTTGTTTTAATCAACATCATTTTTTTAAGTTTAGGCGCATTATTATACATCTACGCTAATCAAAATCATGTTGCAATTCCGTTAGATTTGGTAACAAATAAACCTCGAACCGATTTGCTTTTTCCAGAAATTGCCTTAAATCATTTGTCTATTATTCCGGCTTTTGTTTTTCTTTTGGGAATTATAGCAGCAACTTTTGCCACAACAGATTCGGCTTTAACGGCACTCACAACTTCTTTTTGCGTTGATTTTCTCGGAATGGATAAATCTGAAAATTTAACCAATACAAACAATATTAAGAAAAGACATTTTGTGCATTTTGGATTTTCAATCTTGCTTTTTTTAGTAATTATTGTGCTGAATTCTTTTAACGACAGTTCTGTTGTAGCCCTGATTTTTAGAGCCGCATCTTATACTTACGGACCACTATTAGGATTATATGCTTTCGGATTATTGCAAAAATTAAGAAGAGTAAACGACAAATTGATTCCTATAATCTGTCTTATTTCTCCAATACTAACTTATTTTTTAAGCGAAAATTCAGCTCAATTGTTAGGATATACTTTTGATAACGAATTAATTATAATAAACGGATTATTTACTTACATCGGAATTTACTTTACCAGCAAAACTTCTGACGAAAAAATATCTTTTTAAAAACATGAAAAACAGCAATACAAATTCATTTAATTGATATTCTATTGCCAAAAAATAATTCAATGAAAAATTCAATTATAAAAATAGGCCTCTTTTTAGCTGTCCTTTTTTTAATTATAAACTGTGGCGTTTCTAAAAAAAATAAAACAAAAGCTATTGTTGACAAATCAATTTCAACAGAAAAAAAAGAAACCTACATTGCCAAAAACAAATCAGAAAGAAAGTCTTTTTTAAAAGACTCTGATGCTGAAAATCGTTGGGCAGACAGCATTTATTCTAAAATGGATTTAGATGAAAAACTGGGACAGTTATTTTTTGTTTCGGCTTATTCAAACAAAGATTCCGTTCATGAAAATAAAATAAAAGCTTTGGTTGAAAATTATAAAGTTGGCGGGATCATTTTTTTTCAAGGCGGTCCGGTTCGCCAGGCAAAATTGACCAATGTTTATCAGGCAAAAGCAAAAGTTCCTATGTTTATAGGACTAGATGCCGAATGGGGCTTGAGCATGCGCTTAGATTCAACATACCGTTATCCTTGGAACATGACTTTGGGCGCGATTCAGGATTTAAATTTAATTGAAAATGTCGGTAAAAATATGGGCGCCGAATGCAAGCGAATGGGAATCCACTTTAATTTTGCGCCAGTTTTAGACATCAATACAAATCCGCTGAATCCTATAATTGGTAATCGTTCTTTTGGAGAAAACAAAGTAAATGTTGGCAATAAAGCCGTTGCTTTAATGAAAGGAATTCAAAGTCAAGGCGTTCTTTGCACAGGAAAACATTTCCCCGGACATGGCGACACTTCTTCAGATTCGCATAAAACATTGCCAATCGTTTCTTTTTCTAAAGAACGTATTGACGAAGTTGAATTATATCCGTACAAACAATTGTTTGATGAAGGTTTAGCATCTGTAATGGTGGGTCATCTTAATATTCCGAGTTTAGAACCACGCGAAAATTATCCATCTTCTGCCTCTTATGAAGTGGTAACAAATCTGCTTCAAAAACAAATGGGTTTTGATGGACTAATTTTTACGGATGGTTTAGGCATGAAAGGCGCAAGCAATTTTAAAGGCGTTGGCGATCTTGAATTAGCCGTTTTACAAGCCGGAAATGATATTTTTCTCTGTCCAGATGATGTACCAACGGCAGTAGAAAAACTAAAGACTTTTTACGCAGATGGCCAAATTACAGAAGATCGTTTGGCACATTCGGTTAAAAAAATTCTTCATTATAAATACAAGGCTGGCTTAAACAAATACAAACCTGTTGATTTACAAAATTTACAGCAAGATATTAACGGTCCGCAAAATGATGCGCTTCATTATAAATTATATGAAAATGCCATTACCGTTTTAAAAAATGAAAAAGAAATTCTGCCAATAAAAAATCTAAATCAAAAAATTGCTTACGTAAAATTAGGCGACGATGATAACAGCGATTTTATAACTGCATTAAAAAAATATACCGAAATCACTGAAGTTGCGAATACCAACGTCGACACTTTAAACGCAGAATTAAAAAAATACGATCTCGTAATAATTGGTTTTCATAAAATCAATAAACCTTGGGAAAAGCAAGATTTTACAGAAATGGAATTATTTTCGCTTCAAAAAATTGCCGAAAATAATAAAGTAATTTTAGATGTTTTCGCTAAACCATATTCACTGCTTCCAATACCTAATTTTGATGATATTGAAGGGGTAATTGTTTCGTATCAAAATGCAGCGATTTCTCAAATTGTCTCTGCCGAAATTTTATTTGGAGCAAAAGAGGCAAAAGGAAAACTTCCGGTTTCTATTAATGAAAATTTTAAAGTTAATGAAGGCTTAACAACTCAAAAAATAGATCGCTTAGGTTTTGAAACGCCAGAAAACGTGGGAATGAATTCTGCTATTCTTTCTAAAATTGATGCCATTGCACAAAAAGCAATTGATGGCAAAATGGCGCCAGGAATGCAGGTTTTAGTGGCCAGAAAAGGAAATGTCGTTTTTCAGAAATCGTACGGATATCATACGTACGATAAAGATGTAAAAGTATCTAATACTGATTTATTTGATGTCGCATCGATTTCTAAAATGATTTCGACACTTCCAAATGTCATGCAGTTGTATGATAAAAACAAAGTTGCTTTAGACACAAAACTAGGAACAATGCTGCCGCTTTTTGCAAAATCAAATAAAAAAGATATTTCGTTTAAAGAGCTATTAAATCATTATGCCGGACTTATTGCCTGGAGTCCGTTTTACAAATCTACAATTGATGCGAAAGGTTATCCGCTGGCTAAATATTATAGAAAAATTCCAGAGAAAAATTTCACCACAAAAGTAGCTGACAGCCTTTTTATTCGAAATGATTATCACGACACGATCATGAAATTTATCGCCGACTCTCCAATTTCAATTAAAAAAGAATACAAATACAGCGATTTTACTTTTATCATTTTAAAAGAATATTTAGAAAGAGCAACGCACGAAAAATTGGAAGATTTAAGCAAAGAGAATTTCTACAACTCAATCGGAATGAATTACACGACATACAATCCGCTGTCGAGATTTGATAAAAATGCAATTGCTCCAACTGAAATCGACACTTATTTTAGACATCAGGTAATTCAGGGTTATGTGCACGATATGGCTGCGGCTATGGAAGGCGGCATTGCTGGTCACGCGGGAATTTTCTCGAATGCAATGGATGTTGCTAAAATGATGCAACTGTTTTTGCAAAAAGGAAGTTATGGAGGCAAACGTTATTTTTCTGCTGCTACTTTCGATACTTTTAATACTTGTTTTTATTGTGCCGAAGGCGTTGAAAGAGGTTTAGGTTTTGATAAAAGAATGGGAAAAGACGGCCCGACTTGCCAATGCACATCACCTTCTAGTTTTGGACATACCGGATTTACTGGAAACATGGCTTGGGTTGATCCCGAAACTGAAATTGTATACGTTTTTCTGTCTAATAGAACCTATCCTGAAGTTGGCGAAGAAGGAAATAAATTAGCCAAAGAAAAAATTCGGGAAGATATTCAGAAAATTATTTATGAATCTATAATAAAATAATTTTGCCCTGTTAGGTTTTATTAAACCCATAGAAACATAGATTTTATATTTTGAATAAAAAAGTGTACAAAAAGAAACTCATTTCTAACACATAGAGCTATCTGCTTTATTTTTAGTGAAAGGATTTTTATAAAGCTAATAAAATCTATGTCCTTATTTGTTAGAATTAATTGCTCCCAAGTGGTTAACTTTAGCATTTTAAATGAACTTTTATGAACAAAAATATTAAGGTACTTTATCAAATTGCCCAAAAGCAAACTCGAAAAATTATTGGGCTTATGTCCGGAACTTCTCTTGACGGCCTCGATATTGCGTTATGCGAAATCTCTGGTTCAGGCGAAAACACTGACGTGAAAATTATTCAGTTTGAAACCATTGATTATTCTGAAGAAATTAAAATTGAAATTCGAAAAGTTTTTGCTCAAAAAAATATCGACTTTCAACATTTGGTTTTGCTTAACGAATGGATTGGTTTGCTTCATGCCGAAATGATAAATGAAAGCCTAAAAAAATGGAAAATTTCATCGGATGAAGTCGATTTAATTGCTTCGCACGGACAAACTGTTTTACATGCGCCAAAATTTCTTCACAAGCAGGAAAAGTTCCCAAACGCTACTTTACAAATTGGCGATGGAGATCATATTGCGGTAAAAACAGGCATCATAACATTATCTGATTTTAGACAAAAACACATTGCTGCAGGTGGTGAAGGTGCTCCATTAGCCGTTTATGGCGATTATTTTTTATTCGGAAAAAAAGGAGAAAATCGTATTATGCTGAATATGGGAGGAATTGCCAATTTCACTTATTTGCCAGCGACTTTAAATGCCGAAGAAACTTTTGTAACCGATTCTGGTCCCGGAAATACTTTAATCGATCTTTTTGTAAAACAATATTATCCTGAAAAAAGCTATGATAAAGATGCAGAAATAGCCAAACAAGGAACTGTAAATAAATTGCTTTTGCAGCATTTAAAAGACAATGATTTCTTCAAAAAAAGTTTTCCAAAAACAATCGGCCAAGAATTATTTGGCGCCAATTATGTAAATACTGCTCTGGAAAAAAGCAACATTCAGAATATTCCAGCTCCAGATTTATTGGCAACCTTAACGCGATTTAGTGCTGAAACTATTGCAGAAGCCATTCAATACGCTGTAAAAAACACTTCATATAAAATTGAAGATTTCAAAATCTATATGTCTGGCGGCGGAACAAATAATCCGTTACTGGTAAGCTGGCTAAAAGAATTATTGCCATGTCAATTTTATAAAAGCGATGATCTAGGTATTTCCAGCGATGCCAAAGAAGCTGTTTTATTTGCCGTTTTAGCCAATGAAACAGTTGCTGGAGGAGATTTTAATTTTGGTTCGCAAAAAATTCCATCTGTAACTATGGGAAAAATTTCGATGCCCAATTAAATCAAAAAAAGACTAACGAAACCAAAATCTAACCACAAACCAAAAAAAAAATGAAAGACCGCATCATCTCAGTTGATGTTTTAAGAGGACTGACTGTCTTATTAATGACACTTGTAAACAATCCAGGAAGCTGGAGTTATGTTTACCCGATTTTAGATCACGTAAAATGGAACGGCTGTACGCTAGCCGATTTAGTTTTTCCAACTTTCATATTTATCGTTGGGATCGCAATTCCTTTGGCTATGCCAATAAAAAAAGACGATCCTGAAAACTTCCTTAAAATAATAACACGCTCTCTAAGAATCATTTGTTTAGGAATGTTTCTTGGCTACTTCTACTCCATCCATTTTTTAGGATTACAGCCCGGATTGCTTCTTTTAAGTATCCGTTTGTTTTTTACCATTTTGGTGGGTTACTGTTTAATTGGAAATTTCAAACTCAAAACAAAAACCATTTTAGCAGTTTTAATTTTTATCACTCTTTTAGGATTAGCTTACAGCGGTCACGAAAACTTTGCTAAAGTTCGATTATTTGGCGTCTTACAGCGTATAGGAATTGTCTATTTTTTTGTCTCGCTTATTTATTTAAAAACAAATATCAAGGCACAAATTATTTTAAGCGCCTCAATTTTATTGGGTTATTGGGCATTGATGACTTTAATTCCTGTTCCCGGCATTGGTTATGCAAATCTTGAACCGGTTACTAATTTTGCATCTTGGCTGGACAGTGTTTTGCTTGAAAATCATATGTATATCGAAACTAAAACCTGGGATCCCGAAGGTATTTTAAGTACTTTGCCTGTTATTGCAAATGGCGTGATTGGTTTATTAATTGGGCAATTGCTTATCAAGCCTTTGCCAAAATTACAAATTACCAAAACAATGGCAATTACAAGTATTGGTTTGATCGCTTTAGGACTGCTATGGTCTTTGGCTTTTCCTATAAACAAATCGATCTGGACCAGCTCGTACGTTTTATTCACATCCGGAATTGCGCTTTTAATCCTTTCTATAATTTATTATATTATTGATGTTCTCAGCTATAAAAAATGGACGCCTTTTTTATTGTCTTGGGGCGTTAATCCAATGATTGTGTTCTTTGTTTCCGGAATTTTACCGCGTGCGCTTACCATGATTAAAATTCAAGATCCTGAAAATATTGGAGATACAATCAACGTTAGAGATTATGCTTATCATTTCTGGATTAGTCCACTTTTTGAAAACCAAATGGTATCATCTTTGTTGTACTCAATACTATATATAATTTTATGGAGTTGTGTATTATGGTATTTTTATAAAAAAGGACTAATTTTTAAAGTATAAGACAGCCTCAAAATATAAGAACACTATTATAAAATTATAATTTCTTATACTCATCTAAAAAAACTATTTTTGGTTTTTGTTTAAAAAAGATTACAATGCATAAAAATCAGCAACTATTATTCTCTATCATACTTTTATTGTTCCTTGGATGGAGCGTTAACGCACAGGAAAAAGCACTTTATCCTAAAAACGAATTTAGAGGTGTTTGGATTGCAACCGTCGTAAACATTGACTGGCCAAAAACAGCAACAGACGGTGTTGAGAAAGAAAAAGCTGATTATCTTGAAATTTTAGATACTTATAAAAAACTAAATTATAACGCTGTAATTGTACAGGTAAGAAGTGTTGGCGATGCTTTTTATCCTTCTGAACTGGCACCTTGGTCTCGCTTTTTAACTGGGAAAGAAGGTCAGGCTCCAACTCCTTATTATGATGCACTTGCATGGATGATTGAACAGGCGCATGCGAGAGGTTTCGAATTTCACGCTTGGCTTAATCCGTATCGTGCGACTTTCGATTTGAATAAAAATCTGTTAAGTCCAAATCATGATATTTTCAAACACCCAGAATGGATGATTGAATATGGCGGAAAATATTACTACGACCCTGCTTTGCCTGAAGTTCAGGAACATTTAACTAAAGTAGTAAAAGAAGTTGTTGATAAATACGATATCGATGCGATTCATTTTGATGATTATTTCTATCCGTACGCAGTTCCAGGAAAAGTATTTAACGATACAGCATCTTATAAAAAATATGGTTCTGGTTTAAGCGTTGGCGACTGGCGCCGTGCCAATGTGAGCAACTTTGTGCACACGATTTCTACTACCATCAAAGCAAGCAAACCTTGGGTTCAATTCGGAATTAGTCCATTTGGCGTTTGGAGAAATAAATCACAAGATCCGAAAGGTTCTGAAACACAGTCAACTTCAAACTACGACGATTTATATGCCGATCCTGTTTTATGGATGGACCAAAAATGGATTGACTACATTATGCCGCAATTGTACTGGAGTATGAATAATCCGAGAGCTTCTTATTCTAAATTGGTAAAATGGTGGGCAGAAAATTCTAATAATACTGCAGTTTATATTGGTCACGCTTCTTATAAAATTAGAGGCGACAGCGATAAAAGCTGGAACTTTGCAAGCGAAATTCCAACACAGATTGATTTTGCCAGAAGTTTCAAAAAAGTAGGCGGGAGTGCTTATTTCAGTGCCAAGTGGTTCATGACTAAAAACTTTGACATTGTAAGACTAATACAAGAAAATCAATACAAATATCCTGCACTTACGACTGCAGTTCCAAATTTAAAACACGTTATTATAGATACGCCGGTTGTAAATGAATATGCAAAAGACAGCATTCATTATACTTTTACCATTAAATCTCCGTACAATACAAAAGTCCGTTATATGGTAATTTACGGAGCAGATCATATTTCAAAGATTGATATTAACGATGCTAGGCAAATTGTTCAGAAAATGTTAGTACGTGATAACGCTGAAACAATTGCATTTTCTATCCCTGCAGAAAAAATGAATCAGTATAAAGCTTGCGCTGTGACATTTATTGATTATTTTGCAAACGAAAGTACACCAACTATTATCGACTTAAAAAAGACATTTAAAATCTATTCCCCTGCTCAGCCTAATGAAAACAGATAATAAACCTTGGTATTGGATTCCGCTTCTAAATTTTGCTTCTGGCCTGCCTTACGCCGTAATTATTTCGGTTTCGGTAATCATGTACAAAAAACTTGGAATCTCTAACAAAGACATTGGTCTTTATACCAGTTTATTGTATCTGCCTTGGGTAATCAAACCACTTTGGAGTCCTTTTATCGAATTAATCGGAACAAAAAGAAAATGGTTTTTATCGATGCAATTGCTTATTTCAATTGCCTTTTTATTAGTCGGATTTACAATTCCAACAAGTGGTTTTTTCATGATGACCTTGGCCATTTTTTGGGTTGCCGCCTTTGCTTCAGCTTCAAATGATATTGCCAGCGATGGCTTTTATTTATTGGTTTTGCCTGAAGACAAACAATCATTTTTTATTGGAATAAGAAGTACTTTTTATAGGCTCGCAATGTTGGCCGGAAACGGATTAATTGTTTTATTAGCTGGATATCTGGAACACAAATATGGAGACAATACTAAAGCTTGGTCTTACACCATGATTGCTGTTGGTTTCTTAATGACTTTTATAACCGTATACAATTTTTTCTCCACACCAAAAACTGAAATAAACGCAGGCGAAAAACCTATAGATACAAATAAACAAAGCTTTGCAAGTATTTTTGCAAGTTTCTTCAAGAAAAAACAAATTCTTATAGTCCTTGCTTTTATCTTATTATTCAGATTAGGAGAATCGCAATTAATTAAAATGCTGACTCCTTTTTTAGTAGATCCAATTAAATATGAATTAGTTGAAACAGGATTGGGATTAGATGAAGGTCAGATAAAGGCATTAGAATTATACAATTCAAAGGTTAAAAACGGTGAAAGGTTATCGGATTTAGAACTACAATCGCTTTATTCTAAACTGCCTATTTTAGTGCAGATGAGAGATGAGACGAAACCGTTGGAAGAAGTAAAAAATAAAGATAAGGAAGAATATAAAAATGCAAATAAAGCCAGAATTGACTTTGTAAATTTATTGATTACTAATAAAGGAAATCAAAAAACAATCAAAAAAGGCGGTATGGGACTTGAAACCGAAGATATTGGTTTGATTTATGGAACTTTTGGATTAATTGCTTTAACCTTAGGTGGCATTTTAGGCGGAATTGCAATTTCAAAACAAGGTCTGACAAAATGGATGCTTCCCATGATTTTAACCATGCATTTGCCGATAATTGGTTTTATCATGTTAGCACATTTTCATCCGGCTTCTATTTATTATATTTATGCTGTTGTAATAATCGAACAATTTGGTTACGGTTTTGGTTTTGCTGCTTTTATGATGTATTTGATTTATGTGGCTGAAGGAGAATCTAAAACTGCACATTATGCACTTGCAACCGGTTTTATGGCAATGGGAATGATGTTGCCGGGAATGGTGAGTGGTTACATTCAGGAATATTTAGGTTACGGAAATTTCTTTATTTGGGTATTTCTGGCTACAATTCCTGGTATTATTTTATCACGTTTTTTAATTTTCCCGAAAGATTTTGGGAAAAAATCAGAAGAAGTTTAACCCCAAATCAAACATCTTACCTATGGAAATCAATGAAAATTTGCAGGCCGAACGCAACTTGAAAGGAGTTGAATTCGAAAAAACCGGAAATCTTGAAAAAGCAATTGAATTATATGAGGAAAATGTCGCGGAAAGCTTTAAAGGAAATCATCCTTACGATCGACTGGCTACAATCTACAAAAATCAACTCGATCTTGACAATGAAATTCGGGTCTTAGAAAAAGCAATAATTGTTTACGAAGAAATTACAATCGAAGACCGAATTGAAGGTTTGCCAAAACTTTTTCGTTTTAAAAACCGATTAGAAAAAGCACTTCAAACTAAAACTCAGCTTGCCAAACAAAAGAAAAG
Source organism: Flavobacterium sp. JLP (assembly GCF_015350755.1). Lineage (NCBI taxonomy): Bacteria > Pseudomonadati > Bacteroidota > Flavobacteriia > Flavobacteriales > Flavobacteriaceae > Flavobacterium > Flavobacterium sp. JLP. The sequence goes on from NZ_JADKPS010000001.1 coordinate 1,193,884, forward strand.
CAAACTCAAATAACAGCATAAATCTTAGCGCATTTAATCATGAGCAACATAAAAAGAACAAACTCTGACGATAATGATTTCAAAAATCTGGTTGTTTTATTAGACCAAGATTTAGCAATTAGAGACGGAGATGATCACGCATTTTATAATCAGTACAATAAAACAGACAAAATAAAACACGTTATTGTTTTTTACGAAAATGACGTTGCAGTGGGCTGTGGCGCTTTTAGAGAAAAAGAACCGCAAACAGTCGAAATCAAGCGTATGTTCGTGCATCCAGATTATCGAAAAAAAGGAATTGCTTCAAAAGTTTTAGATGCTTTAGAAATTTGGGCAGGTGAATTAAATTATCCTTACAAGGTTTTAGAAACAGGAAAAAAACAGCCAGAAGCCATTAACTTGTACCAAAAACTAGGTTATTCTATTATACCGAATTACCCTCCTTACGAAGAGATGGAAAACAGTGTTTGCATGAAAAAGATTTTATAATAATGAAAATGACGACTCAAGATTTAAAACAAAAGGTGGGACAATTTTTTTTCCCAGCTGTTTTTATAAATGACACCGAAGAAAACATTCAAGAAACGGAGCGTTTAATAAAAGAATATAACATTGGCGGATTGACTTTTTTTCACAGTCGTGCCAGTGCTGCAACGAACTACGAAAGCAAGAAAAAAGTTGTTTTTAATGATGATAGTTATCAAAAAATCAAAGATTTGATTATTCGTTATCAAAAAGCCGCTTCTACTCCACTCTTAATCAGTATTGATGCAGAATGGGGTTTGGCAATGCGAATTGAAAAAACACCGCAATATCCGTATGCGATTACGCTTGGTGCTTTACCAGAAAATAAATCATACTTGGTTTATGAAGTTGGAAAACAAATTGGCTTAGACTTAAAAGCTGCCGGAATTCATTACAATTTATCGCCTTTGGCAGACATTAATAACAATCCGAATAATCCCGTTATTGGTTATCGCTCTTTTGGTGAAAACAAAGAAAAAGTAGCCAATTTTGCTGTTGAATATTTAAAGGGAATGTCTGAAGTTGGTATTTTAGGCTGTCTCAAACACTTTCCAGGACACGGAAATACGAATGTCGATTCGCATTTAGGATTGCCCGTTTTAAATGAAACGCTAGAAGAATTATTAGAAAACGAATTATATCCATTCATCAAAGGAATTGAAAATAATGTCGACTCGATTATGATCGGACATTTGGCTGTTCCTAGTTTAAACGACGGAAAAGATACATCTGCAACTTTATCAAAAGCGGTTATTCAAACACTTCTGCGCGAGAAATTAGGCTATGATGGTTTAGTGATTTCTGATGCCTTAAACATGCACAGCGTTTCTAAATTATACGAAACCAAAGGAGATTTAGAATGGGAAGCTTTCAATGCTGGAAATGATGTTTTATGCTTTGCTGAAAATGTTCCAGAAGGAATTGAAGCAATTCTTAAAAAAGCTTCTCTGGAACGCATTGAAGAAAGTTTCAATCGAATTATGAAAGCCAAAGAAAAAGTTGGAATTCTTTCTCAAAATAATTTTACTTCAGGAACATTAAATTTTGAAAAAGCATCAGAATTAAACTTTAAAATTGCTCAAAATTCAATTACAAAAATTATAGACAATTCGAATACAGAATTGGCTTTTGAAGCTCAAAAAAATAATCAATTAGCAAAGTTGAGTTTATATAAAAGTACTGAAAATACTTTTTTTGCAACTTTAAATTCAAAATTGCCCTCTCCTGAATTTGCTTTTGAAAATTTAGAAATTTCAGATAGTAAATCAATTGAAAAAGAGCTTGAAAATTTTGAAACCATAATTATTTCATTATTTGTTCCAAAGGCAAAACCATTGAATAATTTTGAAGTTAATGATGAAGTTTTTGCTTTGGTTTCAAATTTATTGCAAAATAAAAAATGTGTCCTCTATGTTTTCGGAAATCCGTATGTTTTACCTTTGATTCCGAATCTGAAAAAGGCTTCTGGACTTATACAAGTTTATCAGGACTTTGAAGAGTTTCAAAAAAATGCGGGAATTCAATTCTTAGAAAATAAAACTTGTAACGGATTATTACCAGTAAATATTGACCTTCAATAACTTACAAAACTCACAATCTAAGTCATAACTAAATACTATCACTAAATAAATATTAATAATCACATCTTATTGTGAGTAGCCCTACTTATGCCCTACTTTTGCAGCAGAAATAAATTTTTAACGTAAAACGAAAAATATGTCTTTAGTAGGAAAAAAATTCCCAAGTATTGCAGTAGATGCCATCTCAGAAATGGGTGATAACTTAAAAATCAACATTTTTGACGAAGCAGTAAACAACAACAAAAAAGTATTATTGTTTTGGTACCCAAAAGATTTCACTTTTGTATGTCCAACTGAATTACACGCCTTTCAATCTGCATTACCAGAATTTGAAAAAAGAAATACTATCGTAATCGGAGCTTCATGTGACACAAACGAAGTACACTTTGCTTGGCTAAACACTCCAAAAAACAATGGTGGAATCGAAGGTGTAACGTACCCAATCTTAGCAGATACAAACCGTAACTTAGCTAACATTTTAGGTATTCTTGATATCGAATCTACAGAATACAGCGAAGAAACTGATTCAGTTATTATCGAAGGTTCAAATGTAACTTACAGAGCTACTTACCTAATTGACGAAACCGGAAAAATCTTCCACGAAAGTGTAAACGATATGCCATTAGGACGTAACGTAAACGAATACCTTCGTATGGTTGATGCTTACACACACATTCAAGAAAAAGGAGAAGTTTGTCCTGCAAACTGGGAAGCTGGTAAAGAAGCTATGTCTGCAGACAGAGTTAGTACTGCTGAATACTTAAGCGCTAATTAAGCTGCTAAGATACTAAGATTCTAAGATGCTAAGTTTTTTAACTAAACTTTTGAATCTTAAATACAATTCTACAATAAAAGTCAAGAGATTCTAAGATTAAACTTAGATCTTAGAATCTCAACAACTTAAAAAACATCAAATAAATCCACACAAAGTTATTCGGTTCTAGAGCAAACTTAGCATCTTAGAACCTTGGCAACTTAGTGTCTTAAAATAAAAACTATGTTAATCGACTTAAACGAAGATACGTTAGCAGATTTAGTTGCTAAAAATGAAAAAGTAGTAGTACAATATTCAGCTTCATGGTGTGGAAATTGCCGTATTATGAAACCAAAATTCAAAAAATTAGCAACAGAAAATGAAGCTATCACTTTTGTTTTGGTTGATGCTGAAAATTCTCCTGAATCAAGAAAATTAGCCAATGTAAGCAACTTGCCAACATTTGCAACTTTCGTAAACGGACAATTAGTTGGCGAAACCCAAACCAACAAACAAGAAGTTTTAATCGATTTGGTAAACGCAATTGCTTAATTTAGATCGGTTAGACTTGCTTAGATTTTTAGACATCTTAGATGATGTAAAAAATTAAAGAAAGTCTAAGAAGTCTAAGAATGTCTAAAAATCTAAGAAGTCTACAATTATGAAATTACCTGTAATAAAGCAATTGACCCAATTTATCGAAGAAAACGATCAGGATTATATCATTGAAACGATTGAAGTTCTAGAAGCGATGACTGAAATTCCGTCTTTAAAAGATGAAGAATTAGATGTAATTGGCGAATTAATTTCGAATATGTATGGTGCACTTGAAGTTCATAAAATGGTAGTTCAAGGCACAGATAAAAAAGAAGCTTTGAATGCGTTTATGAAACGCGTTTTAGGTTCTATCGATAAATAACCTACCTATTTCCTGAGAAATAAAAAACATGACTAAAGAAGCGTTTCTGAATAAGAGGCGCTTTTTTTATGTCTGATTATCTGGGCGAGCCACCATTAGAAAAAGGGGCTAATATACCTTGCCTACATTTGCCCCTTTCCCTAATACTGTCGGGCTGTCCGCGCTACTTCGGTAGCCTGCTCCCATCCCTCTCGCGGGCAAAACAAATTCCCGTCTTAAACTATACTTAAACCCGCAACAAATACTTTTAGATTCAAATATTAATCCTTACTTTTGAGCCTCATTAAATTAAACAAAAATCATGGCTTCAATAACATTAGGAGGAAATCCAGTTCATACATCAGGCGAATTACCAGCGGTTGGATCTCAACTTGCTGATTTCAAATTAGTACAAAACGATTTATCAGTTGCTTCATTAAGCAATTTCGCTGGTAAAAAACTAGTTTTAAACATTTTTCCAAGTGTTGATACAGGAACTTGCGCAACATCTGTCAGAAAATTCAACGAAAGTGCAAGCGGATTACAAAATACTACCGTTTTATGTATTTCTAGAGATTTGCCTTTTGCTCAAAAACGTTTTTGTGGAGCTGAAGGGCTAGAAAATGTTGTTAATTTATCTGACTTTAAAGAAGGAAGTTTTGGTAAAGCAAACGGACTAGAAATTGTTGACGGACCTTTAGCCGGCCTACATTCAAGAGCAATTATTGTAGTTGATGCTGATGGAAAAATCACTCATACAGAACAAGTTGCAGAAATTGCAAACGAACCAAATTACGAAGCAGCTTTAGCAGCACTATAATATTTTCCTATAAATGGAGTTTCAAAAAGATAATACTTTTGTTACGGGCCGGTTAAAAAGCATGACATATGCTTTTAACGGCGCTGTAAAGCTTATTAAAACAGAACATAGCATTATGGTTCAATTCTCATTGGGGATTTTCATGACTATTGCTGGGTTCTATTTTCATATTTCACAAACCGAATGGCTATGTCAAACCTTAGCCATTGGTTTAGTTTTAAGTGTAGAAGGGCTAAATACTGCAGTAGAAAAAATTGCAGATTTCATTCATCCTGACTACAGCAAACGAATCGGATTTATTAAAGATATTGCAGCTGGGGCGGTATTTTTTGCCGCATTGACAGCTATAGCAATAGGCTTGATTATTTATATACCAAAATTTATTTAGGCAATAGTAAACGCAAGAATGGCAAAAACAACCAAAAAAGAAACTGTAGATAAAAAAAAAGAGCCAAAAACTGAGACTTTAAGATCTTGGAAAATAACTAAACAACAAAAATTTGTTTTAGGTTGCCTTTTGGTACTCTTTTCTATTGCATTATTAGTTGCATTTATTTCTTTTTATGTCAACGGTCAATGGCAGACAGATCAAAGTGCGGTAAGCCAGCTTGGCGATCGCACGGAAGAAGTACAAAATTGGCTTGGAAAATTTGGAGCTTATCTTGCCGATCTTATTGTTTATAGAGGTTTCGGTCTTGCTTCTTTTATATTAGTCCGTTTATTTTTCTTGACCGGACTATTTCTGGCTTTAGAAATGTCAACCAAAAGACTTAAAAGCATTTGGTTTTGGGACTTATTTGCCATTATTATCGTTTCTGTATTGTTTGGCTTTTTTGCTACTTCAGCTCCAGAATTAGGTGGCACAATTGGGTATGAACTTAATTTATTCCTTCAGGATTACATTGGAAAAACAGGTACACTACTAACCTTGCTTTTCGGAATAATTATTTATGTAATTTTTAAAATTAAATTATCTCCTGAAAAAATTCAATCTTATTTTCATTCGACTAAAGATCAATTTAAATCAGAATTGAATGCTATAAAAACACCTCAACAGCCTGAAAGTGCTTATAATTTAGAAGAATTTGCTATTGAGGAAGAAGATCCAGAATTAGACAATATCCATCTGAAAACAGAAGACACTCAATTCGAAATCAATAAGGAAGCTTTAAAACCAACGATTTCAAATCCGTCAGAAATTGATTTGAATCCGGTTTTAAAACCAGTGCAAATGAATATTAATCCAGCAACACCAGTAACCGCTCCAGTTCATACTGAAGAATTTGTTATTGAAAAAGCAGAAGAAGAAGATATCATTGAAGAGAATCTTGCTTCTCGCCTCGTTGCAGATTTTGGATTGTTTGATCCAACTTTGGATTTATCGAATTACAAATTCCCTACAATTGATTTATTAAAAGAATATTCGACTGGCGGAATTACAATTAATCAAGAAGAATTAGAAGAAAATAAAAACAAAATTGTAGATACACTTCGTAACTACAAAATTGAAATTGCTCAAATTAAAGCTACAGTTGGTCCTTCTGTAACGCTATATGAAATTGTACCGGAAGCCGGAATCAGAATTTCTAAAATTAAAAGCTTAGAAGATGATATTGCTTTATCATTATCAGCGTTAGGAATTCGTATTATTGCTCCAATTCCAGGAAAAGGAACAATTGGTATCGAGGTTCCGAATAAGAATCCTACTATGGTTTCTATGAAAAGCGTTATTGGTTCAGCAAAATTTCAGGAAGCTGAAATGGAACTCCCAATTGCTTTAGGAAAAACAATTTCGAATGAAACTTTTGTTGTCGATTTAGCTAAAATGCCTCACTTACTGATGGCGGGTGCGACTGGACAAGGAAAATCTGTCGGATTAAATGCTGTTTTGACTTCTCTTTTATATAAAAAACATCCTGCAGAAGTAAAATTTGTTTTGGTCGATCCTAAAAAAGTAGAGTTAACATTATTTAATAAAATTGAAAGACATTATTTAGCTAAACTTCCTGATACTGAAGATGCAATTATTACAGATAATGCTAAAGTTGTAAATACTTTAAATTCACTTTGTGTTGAAATGGATAATCGTTACTCTTTACTAAAAGATGCGATGGTTCGTAACATTAAGGAATATAATGATAAGTTTAAAGCTCGAAAATTAAATCCTGAAGCTGGACATAGATTCTTGCCTTACATTATATTGGTTGTCGATGAGTTTGCCGATTTGATTATGACAGCGGGTAAAGAAGTCGAAATTCCGATTGCTCGTTTGGCTCAGCTGGCCCGTGCTATTGGTATTCACTTAATTATTGCCACACAAAGACCATCTGTAAACGTTATTACAGGTTTGATTAAAGCGAATTTCCCTGCGAGAATTGCTTTTAGAGTAACCTCTAAAATTGACTCAAGAACAATTCTTGACACACAAGGAGCCGATCAGTTGATTGGGCGAGGAGATTTATTATATACGAATGGAAATGATGTCGTTCGTGTACAATGTGCTTTTATTGACACTCCAGAGGTCGAAAAAATTACGGATTTTATTGGTTCGCAAAAAGCGTATGCCACAGCTTATTTGCTTCCAGAGTTTGTTGGAGAAGAAACTGGCATCAATCTTGATATGGATATTTCCGAAAGAGATACCTTATTTAGAGAAGCTGCTGAGATTATTGTAAATGCACAGCAGGGTTCTGCTTCATTACTGCAAAGAAAATTAAAATTGGGTTACAACAGAGCCGGTCGTTTGATTGATCAGCTGGAAGCAGCAGGAATTGTTGGCCCCTTTGAAGGCAGTAAAGCGAGAAGTGTGAATATTTCAGATCTGAGTGCTCTTGATCAATTTTTTAATAATGAACAAAATTAACCCCATCATGAAAACAAAAATTCAGGAAATCAGAAACAATTCTATCACAAACATGACTAAAAAGTGTCTTCAAATGGCAGTTATTTTGCTTTTGAGCTTCACTTCTATTCAAGCTCAGGATAAAAAAGCCAAAGATTTATTGAACGAAGTAACTGCTAAAATAAAAAGTTACGATAACATTGTGATCGATTTTAAATATTCTTTGAATAATGCAAAAGAAAACATAAATCAGGATAGCAAAGGAAATGTAACTATGAAAGGAAATCAATATGTTTTGAATTTCATGGGCGTTACAAAAATATTTGATGGTCAGAAAACATACACAATTGTTCCTGAAGATGAAGAAGTTACTGTATCTAAAGTAAACGAAAAAGACGACAATGCTATTACGCCTTCAAAAATGCTTACTTTTTTTAACTCAGGATACAAATATAACATGGACATCGTTCAAAATGTTAAAGGAAGAAAGATTCAATACATCAAATTAGCACCAACTAATGCTAAAGATCAAAGAAAAGAAATTCTTTTGGGCATTGATGTTCAGACAAAACACATTTATAATTTGATTGAAACTGGTAAAAATGGAACAAAAACCACTTTAACCGTTAATTCTTTTAAAACCAATCAGCCTTTATCAAAAAATCAATTTACCTTTGTAGCGAGCAAATATCCAAAATACTACATCAACAAATTAGATTAAACCAAGGTTGAAAATTTTAGACAAATACTTACTAAAAACATTCCTGATTACATTTACTACGGTATTTGTAATCCTTTTTTTTATATTCATACTCCAGACAGTCTGGCTCTTTATCTCTGAACTTGCAGGGAAAGATCTAGATTTAATGCTGATTGTGAAGTTTCTTTTATTCTCAATGCCTCGAATAATTCCGCTGGTTTTACCGCTGTCTGTTCTATTGGCTTCAATTATGACATTTGGAAATCTTGCTGAGAATTATGAATTCGCAGCAATGAAATCTTCAGGAATATCATTACAAAGAGCCATGCGCGTTTTAATCGTTTTTATTTTTGTATTGAGTATTGTTGCATTTTGGTTTGCTAATAATGTGATTCCTTACGCAGAATACAAGTTTGTCAATTTCCGAAAAAATATTGCTCAGGCAAAACCAGCCATGGCAATTGCGGAAGGTCAATTTAATGATGTTGGAACTTATAATATTAAAGTAAATAAAAAATCAGGCGAAAACGGAAATATCTTAACCGGAGTTACCATTCATGAAAAAGCCAATAACGTTGGAGAAAATAAAACTGTTATTAAAGCAAAAAATGGTAAACTGATCAGTAATGAAAAATCAAGTATTTTAAAACTGGTTTTAAACGACGGTTATTACTACCAAGATGTCACCCCTAAAAAATATGAAGATCGTGCGAAATTGCCATTTGTAAAAGCGGCATTTAAAAAACAGATCATCAATATAGATCTTTCTGAATTAAATAAAGTTGATGAAGACAAAGAAAATGTAGGAAGTACAAACGGAATGTTAAACGTTAATGAGCTTCGCTATACTTTAGATTCATTAAACAAAAATTTAGATACTGAAATTCTATCTTTTTCAGAAAATATTAATCAGCGTGTTGGAATTAAAAAATCTCCAATCGAATCAAAAACAGATATAAAGAAAAAATCGTTGCCGAACGATCTTTTATCAATGTACACAAACAAACAAAAAGCGGATATTTTAAGAATGGCCAGCGGAAACGTAACCAGTAACATTTATTCGATAGAAGCCACTCAAAAAGATTTAAAAGACAAGCAGCGTGACATTAACAAACACCTCAGCGCCTTATATGAGAAATTTGTAATTGCTTTTGCGTGTTTTTTAATGTTTTTTATCGGAGCTCCGCTTGGTGCTATTATTCGTAAAGGTGGTTTAGGACTGCCAATTGTATTTGCAGTTTTGATTTTTATTACCTTTCATTTTATCAATACATTTGGAAAAAGACTTTCTCAAGAAGGCGGAATGACCCCTTTTATGGGATCATGGATGTCCTCTTTTATATTATTGCCGTTAGCTATATTATTAACGTATCGTGCAACAAACGATAACGGATTAATAAACTTTGACGCGATTACAACACCAATATCACAATTCTTTCAAAAAATTTCCGAGCGCTTTTTTCCCGCTCAAAATCAACAATAATTATGTCAACAACAAAAATACAACTAAACACCATTGAAGAAGCTATAGAAGATATTCGTCAAGGTAAAGTAATCATTGTAGTAGATGATGAAGATCGTGAGAATGAAGGCGACTTTTTGGCGGCAGCCGAAAAAGTAACGCCAGAGATGATCAATTTCATGGCTACTCACGGACGCGGATTGATTTGTGCACCACTAACTGAAAGCCGTTGCAAGGAATTAGACCTAAGACCAATGGTTACCAATAATACAGATCATATGGAAACTGCTTTTACAGTTTCTGTTGATTTAAAAGGACACGGTGTAACGACAGGAATTTCTGCAGCAGACCGATCTAAAACTGTTTTAGCATTAACAGATTCGAGTATTAAACCACATGAATTAGCAAGACCTGGGCACATTTTCCCCTTAGTAGCTAAGCAAGGTGGTGTTTTAAGAAGAACTGGTCATACAGAAGCTGCAATTGACTTCGCAAGATTAGCCGGTTTTAAATCAGCAGGTGTTATCTGCGAAATTTTAAATGAAGACGGTACAATGTCTCGTTTGCCTGAATTGGTAAAAGTAGCTGAGAAATTTAATTTAAAATTAGTTTCGATTGAAGATTTAGTTGCTTACAGAATGCAGCACGATAGCTTGATCGTTAAAAAAGAAGATTTTGATATCGAAACTCGTTTTGGAACTTTTAGACTGAGAGCTTACGAGCAAACAACAAATAAACAAATTCATATTGCCTTAACAAAAGGAACCTGGAATCTTGGAGAACCGATATTAACTAGAATAAATTCTTCTCAGGTAAATAATGATTTATTAGGTACCTTAACTAACAATGCTGAACAGCAATTAGACGACATGTTTAAAGTAATTAATGAAAATGGCAAAGGCGCTGTTTTATTTATCAACCAAGATATGTCTGCTGTTAATTTGTTAAATAGAATTGCAGAACTTAAAACATTACAGGCAGAAGGTACAATGAAAGCTCCAAAGGTAATCATTGACAGCAAAGATTACGGAATTGGCGCTCAAATCTTACATGACATTGATATCTCTAAAATTAGATTAGTATCGAATACTGAGCAAACGAAACGTGTCGGAATGATTGGATACGGACTTGAAATCACCGAATATGTAAGCTACTAATATGGGTACAATCGAAGAAAGAATTATAAAATCTGAAACGCACATTTTTAAAGCCGTTTTTCCGAGTACAACGAATCATTATGACACTTTATTTGGAGGAACTGCACTTCATCTTATGGATGAAGTTGCTTTTATTTGTGCGACGCGTTTTAGCCGAAAAAAAGTGGTTACAATATCGACTGGCCAAATTGATTTTAAAAAAGCAATTCCAGCCGGAACTTTAATTGAATTAGTTGCAAAAGTGATTAATGTCGGAAGAACCAGCTGTAAGATTCATGTTGATATTTTCATGGAACAAATGTATTCAGAGCTTCGCGAAACTGTAGTTTCAGGAACTTTTTCGTTTGTTGCCGTTGATGAAAACAAAAAACCTGTGCCAATTTTAGACGATTTAAAATAATTTTCAAGAAATATCTTTTTCAGGAATACTGATAATTAAGCACTTGAAAATTTCTTAAAAAAAGTTTCAAAAAAAGTCCTGAAAAAGTTTTGATAACCGAAAAACCGTCTTATATTTGCACTCGCAATCAGCAAATGATCGCAACATACTGGAGAAATGGCAGAGCGGTCGAATGCGGCAGTCTTGAAAACTGTTGACTGTAACAGGTCCGGGGGTTCGAATCCCTCTTTCTCCGCGAAGGCCCGAAAACAAAGAAAAAATAAAATTTTCAAAAAAGGCCAAAAAGAGCGGTAAACCCTGCAAATCCAACGATTTGCAGGGTTTTTTCTTTTATTTCAAATTGTACGATTCGAAATCCCTTCTGTATGCAAAAGTCACAAAACTTTATCTTGCTTACAGCCAAAATAAATCTTGATTTAACTTTTGCAAACGAATTCATCACCGCGACAACCAAACACCTGATACAGATAATCCAAAGATTAAATAATTGCATTTTAATATCATTTTTAATATATTTATATGGATAAAAAACATTTACCGACTTAGATAAATTGATAAATAATACAGAAGACTAAGCAGTAACTTATTATAATTGAAACTCCTTCGACTACGATATTTATAATCCAGTTTGGCAATAACACAAAAAAATGTAAAAAATGATGAAACTAAAAATAACTTTAAGCATTATTATTGTGCTACTTAATATTATCTTAAGTAATGCGCAGGAAAAGAATAAGACTTCTGCAAGCGACTTTAAATTATTGGTTGGCAATTGGCAAGGTACTCTGACATATCTAGACTATTCATCAGGCAAACCTTATACGATGTCAGCAGAACTGGAAATTAAAAGGCTTGATAAAACAAATAAATTTATTTTTTCAAATATTTATCCAAAAGAACCTAGTGCAAATTCAGTTGATACTCTAACAATTTCATCTAACGGTGAATATATTGACAATGAATTAATAAAATTAAGGAAAAAACTAGAAAATGGCGAAATTGAAATTATTACCGAAAAACCAGGTAAAGATGGAAACGATAATAAACCAGCGATATTGAGATACACTTATACTATTAGTAAAACAGCTTTCAAGAAAAGAAAAGATGTCCAGTTTATAGGAGAGACTAAATGGATAAACAGGCATGAATATTCATATAAATTAAAATCCAGATCATAAACGGTTTGCAATATCGAAATACCTCTTTACATAAAGACCGAAACTTATCTGTAAATTAAAATTGTAAAATTTTGCATGCCCTATATTTGGTGTGTGAAAACAACATATCAATTATGGAATTACGCTTTTATTACAAAAATTAAGATTTTTTTCTGTTATTTTTATAAAAAACAACTATATACCTTACTTAACAAACACTCTCCTTTTTTGCAGATCCTGACAGCGATACTATTGTTCAGGTCATGATAATGATTTATTTCCGCAAAAGGTTAATCATCAGCATCACAAAAATGAATATCTTTGAGATTTATCTACTCAGATGATAACACCAAAATATAAAAGATATATTGCACGCATTTTACCATTTGGTATCATATGGCTTGTATTTAGTTTGATTTACACTATCCTTGAACGAGGACTTTTAGGTGAACTTAACTTTTATCCCTCATCGGGTAATGAATATATTTTTGGCCGAAATATTATAGTCATTCCACTGCTGGCTACTTTATTTGGAACCATAATTGGTATACTTGAAATCCTTTATTTTAAAAAATACTTCATCCATATTTGCTTCACAAAAAAGATTTTATATAAATCTTCTGTTTACCTGCTTATCATTATCTTCCTTCTCATCATAATATTTCTGACAACCGCTAAAGAAATGCCAACAGCAATTTACAGCAAGGGCTTTTGGCTTGTGATGTGGGCCTTCTTTAATGATTATTCCTTTCTTGGAATCCTAACGTACATTGCCAGCATTATTCTTATAGCCCAGTTCTATACCGAGGTAAGTGAAAGTATGGGTACTGGCCTTCTTACTAATTTTTTTCTCGGAAAATACTACAAGCCTGTAGAAGAAGAGAGGATATTTATGTTTCTGGATATGAAATCCTCTACACAGATTGCAGAAAAACTAGGACATGTAGTATATTTTCAGATGCTCCAACAGTATTTTTCAGATCTGAGCGACCCTGTAATTGAGTATTCCGGTGAAATATACCAATATGCAGGTGACGAGATGATTATATCTTGGAGATTGGAAAAAGGTCTTAAAAACAATACTTGTATACGCTGCTTTTTTGCTATGAAACAATCCTTGCTTGACAAATCAGCTGGGTATAAAGAAAAATATGGATTATCACCACAATTTAAAGCAGGAATGCATTGTGGAAAAGTTACAACGGGAGAAATTGGAGTATTAAAAAAAGAAATTATTTTTACCGGTGATGTACTTAATGCAACAGCACGAATTGAAGGACTTTGTAATCAATATAATGTTGATATTCTTTTATCTGGCCTGCTTGCTGAAAAGCTTGACCTTAATACATACTATAAAGTACAATCACTAGGAAAAAACACTTTGAGGGGCAAGGACGAGCAATTTGAATTATTTACTTTGAATTAAAAATAATTAAATTTGTATACTCTTACCTGACAATATTTAAAAGCTCTAAAATCAATTGATTTTGGAGCTTTAATTTTTGTGATCTATACTCTTCATTTTATGTTTAAAAAGAAATTCCTTTTTTCAACATTGCCATTACTTCATGCTCCCTGCCAGTTAAGCAATGTTGTAAAACACAAAAACAGGGGATAATATTTTCTGCTTTTTTATTTAAAATTGTTTATTATTGTGCTCACTAATGAGATTATATTATGAACTGATACAATATTACAAACTATAAATCACTTACACTGGAAAGAAGGAGGCTTGTCTCAAAATTATACACCCTTGGTATTCCGGTTGCAATATTTACTTTAACAATCTCAAGTGGATTTATATTTTCAAGGTACATCATTAGGGATCTTAAACTGTTGCCATGAGCTACCAGTAATACATTCTCTCCTTTTTTTAATTTAGGCTCTATTTCTAATTTATAATAAGGAACTACACGGTTGTAAGTGTCTAAAAGGCTTTCTCCTCCGGGAGGACATATATCGTAACTTCTTCTCCAGATATCCACTTGGCCCAAACCATATTTTTGTGCTGTTTCATCTTTGTTTAGCCCTTGCAAAGTGCCGTACATACGCTCATTAAAAGCTTTATTTTTAACAATAGGAATCGTTGCCTTCATTTCATTCAGGATAATCTGCAGGCTCTCCTGTGCTCTTGTAAGCATCGAAGTGTATGCTATATTAAAAACATAACCTATTAATTTTTGTCCTGCCAGTTTTGCCTGTTCTTTTCCAAGATCAGTGAGTGGAATATCTAGAATTCCTGTAAAACGATTCTCTAAATTATAAAGCGATTGTCCATGTCTGACAAAGATTAATAGTGCCATTTTTTTTCTTTAAAACTAATATCAAAGCTAACGTAAAAATAGCTAAAAAAAATGTTCCAGATCACTTATTGCAATGTTTATGATCATTTCTCAATTAGTTGTTTTGGGTCAAATTTGCTAGACAGATTTAAAAATTCAATATTCTAAAAATTACAATCATGAAAACATTATTCGCACTTATCGCACTGGCCGCTTTGACAGCCACTATTCTTATGGATACTGTAGGCAGAAGAGTCAAACCCAGCTAAAACCAATAACTAACTCTATTTCCTTATGTGTTTTTCTGCTACAGCCAGTTTCACTGCTGGGATCGTCCTTTCAGTTATTGAGGTTGTCTCCATAAAAAAATACAACATCGCTCACTAGCTACAGCTGTTTATACCTAATAAAAATGGTCCTACATGCAAACAAGTATCACTTATTTTTATTTGATTATTGCACAAATTATATGGCCGGTCTGGGTTCAGAGTGCCATACTGCTAACTGACACAGTTCCTGCAACAGCAGATTTTATGCGTAAAGTAAATGAAATTCATAAATAAAAAAGTACCCAAAAGATGAAAAAACTGAACCCCTTCATTGCTGTCATTTTTGTAATCTCGATAAGTATAATTCTGCTCAACCGCTATACCCAGTTTAATATTAATGATTATCGGGTACATTTCTTTTTTTTGTTTTTTGCCACGTCATCATTGGTAATCATTATTGGTCAATTCTTTAAAAAATTACAAACCAACTGGTCTATTATTTCTGTAGCTATAATTATTGGTATCTTATGTGTACTCAAAGCTTTTTTTACCTGGGGAGGAGACTGGAAAACTCAAACAGTGCTTTACAGCAATATCGACAATCCAGCTAAAACCATTAATTATCAGCTTAGAGGAGACCGATTTGCATTTGGCTACAAAAAACGTGTTGTCAGTATTTATCGTTTAGCACCTTTTATAGAGTGGACAACAGATATAGATACGCTTCATTTAGACAAAACAAAATGGAAAAAACTAAATCTAAAACTCAATGAAATGAAGCTCAAATAAAAAAATCATACTCTAAAAACTACTGAAATAAATTTAGATATACCTCAAAATTAAAATTTAAGTTTTAAAGTAAATACCATGATAAAATTACTTGTTACCACCGATTTCTCAAATATCTCAAGAGCAGGTATACGATTTGCCATCCAATTTGCTTCTCAAACTCCCTGTGAACTCATATTTTATAGTGTAAACACAAAAACCTTTGAGGATAATATCGATAATTATTATAAAAAAACCACGCAGGATTATAAACTTAAAAAATTCATACTATCTATTTACAAAACAACTAAAAAAGAAGTTGGCAAAGTAGAATTTGTAACTGAGAACAATACTCAAGTGGACACGACCATTATTGCTTATGCTGAAAAATGCCATGCCGATTTTATTTGTATTAATACATCAGGTCCCGGAATATTTAATCATTTGATAGGAACTACTGCTGCAAAACTGGTTACTACTTCCCCTATTCCAGTTTTGCTTGTCCCTTATACCTATCGCATGAAGCCAATAAATCTTTTATTGTATGCCTCAGATCTTGTAAAACTAGGTGTTGAACTCCCTTTTGTTAAAAAATTCGCCACTCTGTTTGCTGCAGAGATTGCAGTGTATCACTACAATGATTTATTAGATCAGGGTGATTTTAAAGAAAGCTTTAATCAGATTGCACAAAACTATAAATCAGAAAAAGTCTCGTTTAATTTTAAAAAATTAAATATTGAATATTCTTTACTCAATCATTTAAAAGTAGATATCCTCAAGGTAAAACCCTCAATAATTGTGATGTTTACCAAACAAAACCGTGATTGGTTTGAACGTCATTTTCTATCGAGTAAAACCAAGGAATTTGGTTTTGACACACATACTCCTATTCTTGTTTTCAGAAAGTAAAAAAAGCAGCTTAATGATGATTACAAACAAATTCAATACAGATGGTTTAACAACTGCTCAAGTACTTGCGGCAAGAAAGAAATATGGTCAAAATGTATCTTTATATAAAAAGACGAACCGTTATACTCTTGCGATGATTCGAATAATCAAGGAACCCATGATGATATTGCTTTTCATTGCATCAAGCATTTATTTTCTTAGCGGAAAACTTGCTGATGGTTTCTTTTTAGCCTCAGCAATTGTTTTGATTGCGGCTATTTCATCTTATCAAAATGCCAGAAGTCGAAATGCTTTAGAGCAGTTGAAAAATTTCACCAGACCCAAATGCAAAGTCATTAGAAATGGTAATTCAGTAGAAATAAAAACAGAAGAAATTGTTATTGGAGACAGTCTTCTGGTAGAAGAAGGCGTTTTAATTGCTGCCGATGGAATTATATGTCATTCTAATGATTTTTCTGTAAATGAATCGATTCTTACTGGAGAATCTATGGCAGTCAGCAAAGATAAAGCAACCGACGACAATGCAATCTATCAGGGGACAACTGTGGTAGGCGGATTAGCCATTGCAACAGTTACTGCCATTGGAAGCGAAACCAAACTGGGCAAAATAGGCAAAAGCCTGGAGGGAATAAAAGAAGAAAAAACACCTTTAGAAATTCAGATTAGCAATTTCGTAAAAAAAATGGCTCTCGCCGGAGCCGTAGTTTTTTTTATTGTATGGGGGATCAACTATTTTCACACTTTTAATGTATTCGACAGTTTGCTAAAAGCGCTTACCTTGGCGATGAGTATCCTGCCTGAAGAAATCCCAATCGCTTTTACCACCTTTATGGCTATTGGTGCATGGCGAATGATGAAAGAAGGAATTATTGTCAAACAAATGAAAACAGTCGAAACATTAGGGAGTGCGACCGTAATTTGTATTGATAAAACAGGCACCATTACACAAAACAAAATGAGTCTGGCTAAAATTTTTTCTTTAAAATCAGAGAAAATTACAGAATTAGAGGGCTCAATATCTGAAGAGGAGAAAAAATTAATAACCCTATCAATGTGGGCAAGTGAACCCATTCCTTTTGACCCTATGGAAATCGCACTTCATGAAGCATATTCGAAAGTAATTGAAAAAGACCAGAGACCCGATTTCAAACTGGTACATGAATATCCTTTGTCAGGAAAGCCACCTATGATGACGCATATTTTTGAAAATAAATCAGGTACTAAAATCATCGCTGCAAAAGGAGGCGCAGAAGCATTAATGAAATTATCCGTAATTACTTCAGATAATAAAACAATAATTCTAAAAGCAATACAAGAATTATCACAGGAAGGTTATCGTGTTCTGGCAGTAGGAGAAACTCAAAACACCACTTCGCATTATCCTAAAACCCAACAGGAATTTAAATTTGAATTCATAGGATTATTAGCCTTTTATGATCCTCCAAAAAAAAATATCAAACTCGTTTTACAGCATTTTTATAGAGCTGGAATCAATGTAAAGATCATTACTGGAGACAATTCTCTGACTACTTCATCTATCGCTCAACAAATCGGTTTTAAAGGATATGAAAAAAGTATTTCTGGAGATGAGCTGATGAAACTCACTAACAAAAAACTCAAAAAATGCGTTAGAGACACTACTTTATTTACCAGAATGTTTCCTGAGGCTAAACTGAAAATTATCAATGCGCTGAAATCAAATAAGGAAATTGTTGCTATGACAGGTGATGGAGTAAATGATGGTCCGGCACTAAAAGCCGCTCATATCGGAATTGCCATGGGCAAAAAAGGAACTGAAATTGCCAAGCAGGCAGCGTCCCTTATTTTGGTCAATGATGATTTATCGAAAATGGTGCATGCCATTGCCATGGGAAGAAAGATTTATGCGAACATAAAAAAATCAATTCAGTTCATTATCTCAATACATATTCCAATTATACTTACTGTTTTTATCCCACTAGTACTGGGCTGGCGATATCCTAATATACTTTCCCCTATTCACATTATCTTTTTAGAATTGATAATGGGTCCAACCTGCTCGATTGTATATGAAAATGAGCCAATGGAAAAAAACACTATGGCACAGGAACCAAGACCTTTCACTTCTACATTTTTTAATTGGAAGGAACTCTCCACCAGTATAATTCAAGGATTGATGATCACTATCGGAACACTGTTTACCTATCAATATTGTATCTATAATGGATATAAAGAACAGTATACCCGGACTATGGTTTTTATTGTATTGGTAACTGCCAATATCTTTTTGACATTAATGAATCGCTCTTTTTATTATTCCATTTTTACAACATTACTTTACAAAAATAATTTAGTTCCATTAATTATAAGTATTACCATTTTCATTACCGGAATATTGCTTTACATAAAACCGTTTGCAAAATTCTTTGCTTTCGAATCTCTTAGTATTCCTTTGCTGTGTATGGCAATTGGGGTAGGTTTTTTATCTGTAATCTGGTATGAATTGGTAAAATTATGGAAACGGAATTTTAAGGAATTCAAAGCCTGAGTTATTTGACTTTGAATTGTATTAGATGTCTGTAATTTCGAGTAAAACAGCATTTCATTGGCACCTTCTAAACTATTTAAGAAAAGTAATAAATAATACAGTAAAACCAATAATTATTCCTGCATATGAATGCTGTTGAAGATATGAGTCGACTTGTTTTTAAATAACTTCTTTAGAATTTAGGACAAGAAATTCTAAATATCTAAGGCATTTCTATTTGCAGAATAATTTGCACAAAATTGTGTCGAATATGCAAAAGAGAACAGCCTATTAAAAAGGGTTCAGCTAAATATATCAAAATGCTCAAAAATACTTTATACTCTAATTATGAATATGTTAAATAAACTTTATACATTTATATACTCTTAAAACTAATAAAATGATAAAGAACGGTAATATTCTAATAATAGAAGATGATGCAGATGACAAAGAGATTTTAGAAGATGTAATTGTATCTCTTGGCAACACTAACAAAATCGTCTGGAAAACTAATGGAGAAGAAGCACTTTCTTACTTATGCACAAGTAATGAAAAAATGCTGATTATTTTTTGCGATGTGAACATGCCAATTATGAATGGTCTGGAATTAAAGCGACTAATAGATGCTGAACCGGTTCTTAGAAAAAAAAGTATACCGTTCGTTTTTTATTCAACCGCCGCAACGGAAAATGCTATCGAAGAAGCTTATACTACACTTAGTATTCAAGGTTTTTTTAGAAAAGAAAATGACTATCATAAAACAAAATCAATTGTCAATACTGTACTTGAATACTGGAAAAACTGCGTTCATCCAAATACATAAATTTGCTGCTTTAAATATTTTAAAAGTGCTGCGTTTATCTAGAATATTAATCATTGCTTTCAATATCGCATTTATCTGAACTCGTTAATCATACAATAATAAACAAAAAGCTTTACAGAAGACAAAACTTTGAATCCTTTGCATTATCACAAATCATTTGTCTATATAAACTTAAAATCAAAATCTCAAAAAAATATCAAACTGGTTTAATCTTAATAGAAGTTGTTTATTTAAATTTAAAAACTAAAAATTTCTTTTTAATAAAATTCGTGCACTTAATATTCATTACAAATTTTAATTTTTTATAAGTAAATTCGCATTACTTTTTAGTAATTTATTTTTTATTAAAGGAATAAAAACATATACCTGATTCAATTGAACATGAATGATAAACAGATCGAATTTATTCAATTAAACATACAAGAAATAAACGATGTTAATTTCAGCTTAAGCAAAGAAGGATTAGCATTATTTGGCTCAATAACAAACTTAAAAACCTTTTTGAAAGGATATTTTATCACAAGATTAAATGAAAGTGAATTTAGTAAACAACTTATAAAAGAATTTACAGATAAGCATTTTGTAAAAGCTAAAATAACCGAAATTGCTAACCTGCATTTAATAACAAAATCAGATCTGCAATCTTTTTATGATGAAGTACTTCAGAGCACTTTAATCAACGAAATAAACAAAGATGAATTCATTATTAACGCTTTGAATTTTATTCAAAACAGTATTTCAAATCAACATCAATTCGCATATACAAAAACTTCTTTAAGAAAAATATTAGAGAAACAATATGATTTCATTTTCTCAAACGGATTTCCAACAAATCTCTTAAATATAAATACAGGAGTGATGACGGCTAATGCTGGAGACAGTGCACAATTTTTATTTTTGGCAAGGGCAATTCTGGCTGGATATAACTGCTCGAATGTGGACGTTCGTTCTAGCAGATATGATGCTGTCGTCGATTTTAATAATGTTTTATTACGACTTCAAATTAAAGGTGTTTCAAGCAGTAATGCTATAAGTTTTAAAGACAGGGATCGTGGCGGACAAGGCATCGACCATACACATATAACAAACAAAGGAAAGCGAATTACTTCTGCAGATTGTGATATTTATGTTGCTGTAGATAAAGAAATTGGAATTTGCTATTTAATTCCGATGAGTCATGTAGATAGTCTAGACGAAAGCGAAATTACCAGCATAAATCTAAACACTTTAATACAATACAAAGAAAACTGGAATATAATAGCAGAAGTTGCAGAAACTAGAAAATTATGAAACTAGATTTTCAAAAAAAACTAGATGCTGATTATTACACTGTTAATAATCGAAAACCTTTTAAAGGCAGCCAAATAGATAAAACTGATTTAGAAAAAGTTTTAAACTTTGCTTATGAAATGTGCTTTGGAGCAGGTCATCACAGATCAACCAGAACTGGTGGCCAGTATGGAAGGAAAAATGGAGAAAAATTTTGCAATACTTTTCAGGGGAAATTAGCAGAAGTTATATTATACAATTATTTTAAATCAAACGCTATTAAATCTAGCGAGCTAGACTTTGGGATATATAAAGAAGGGATATGGGATGATTCTGATTTAACAATTAATGATAAAAAAATCAATGTGAAATCTGCAGCATTCCAATCTAATCTTTTATTGCTTGAAACTAAAGACTGGAACACAAAAGCACAATACATTCCAAACCTTAATACCGAATTAACGTCTTCATATGACTATTTTATTTTAGTGCGCATTAATCCTGATATAAAAAGATTATTCCGAAACAAACGACTAATATTCAATGACAGTATTCCGAAATCTGATATTCAAGAACTAATCTTTTCTTCAACTTGGACATACGATATTGCAGGATATTGTACCACAGATGATTTAATACAAACAATTTCAGATAACAATATATTGCCTCAAAATTCCATTTTAAATCAAAGTACTAAAATGGATGCTGAAAACTACTATATTCAATGTGGATATATGAAAGACATTGAAGAACTTATAAAAACTCTTCAATAAAAAAATTACTTAATAGATTTTAAAACCTTCATTATATTTTTTGACACTGCTTCTATCACAGGTACACTAACCGAATTACCCGCTTGTTTATACAAATGTGAATTTGCAATTTTAGGAATTTTGAAGGTGTCAGGAAAACCTTGAAAACGTAAGCATTCTCTAGGTGTTAATTTTCTAAAGCCAAAATCTGTTTTTATCAAAGGGACATTATGTCCGCCTGTACCCATATTAGCCGTTAACGTAGGACAAACATTTGATTTGTTCTCCCTTACATATTGTCTTCGGAATTGATAAACTGTTTTATCAGAAGTCATTTCTTTTTGAAGCATATCAAACATGTAACGATCTTCTCTATAATAAAAATCATCTTCTACTTTTTCATTGATAACTAAATCCTTTATGGTTTTAGTTAATTTATCCTCTTTAGGAAATTCAAAAATGGCTTCTGGATTTTCAATTGCTAATGTGTCAAATGCAACCATAAAGATACGCTCTCTATTATGAGGAATATTTCCATAATCCTTAGTATTCAAAACTTTAGATTGAAAAGAGTATTTCCTGTCTCGCAAAGATTTTTCAATAACTTTCATTGTATTACCATGGTCATGAGTAACAAGATTTTTTACATTTTCTAAGAATACAACTTTTGGCCTCATAGTATCTACAAAGTCTAATATTCTAAAAAAATGATTTCCTCTGTTATCGTCAAAACCTTTTCTGTATCCAGCAACCGAGAAAGGCTGGCAAGGAAATCCTGCTGTCAATACATCAATTTTAGGAATTCCATCGACATCTAATTGCAATACATCACCTTCAATTAAATTATGCTTAAAGTTTTCTCTATACGTAATACATGCACTTTTATCATATTCATTTGCCCAAAGTAAATCAAAACCTGACTTTTTAAATCCTAAACAAATTCCACCAATCCCTGCATATAGACTTCCAACAGTAAATTTATTGCTCATTTTATATATTGCTAATTATAGTATGCGACTCTAATTGTACGTAATCATTTTTACAAAGATAGCTATTCAAAATCGAATAAAATATTGCTTTTTAAAATTCAAAATAAAAACGATTTCAACTTTATAAAAATCATATTTTTTAGCTAAAATATATTTTGAAAGTTCTTAATTCAGAAAATGCAGCCTTTACAGCCTTTAACATAATAACTTATATGTTTAATTCGTACTTTAGTTTTAAATAAATGCAGAAAGAAATAATCTTTAATTCTAAAAATATGCGTCGCATTCTACTGCTATCAGCAATAATATTAACTGCTTCATGTAAAAAAGAAAGCCAATCTGTTACATTGCCAGAATATTTTACCTACGAAAAAAATGGAAATGTAGAATCTGCAGGAGTTAAAATGATCCAAATAAAGACTCCAGTTGGCGAGTTTAAAGTTTGGACAAAACGTTTTGGAAATAATCCAAAAATTAAAATACTTTTATTACACGGCGGCCCTGCCATGACCCATGAATATATGGAGTGTTTTGAAACATTCTTTCAACGTGAAGGTTTTGAATTTTATGAATACGACCAACTAGGATCTTACTATAGCGATCAGCCAAAAGACAGCACATTATGGACAACAGAACGTTTTGTCGAAGAAGTTGAACAAGTCCGTAAGGCAATAGGAGCTGATAATAATAACTTTTATGTATTAGGAAATTCCTGGGGCGGAATTCTTGCAATGGAATATGCTTTAAAATATCAACAAAATTTAAAAGGATTATTAGTTTCTAATATGATGGCAAGTGCCCCCGATTACGGAAAATACGCTAATGAAGTATTATCAAAACAAATGAAACCAGAGATACTCGCAGAGATAAGATCTCTCGAAGCAAAAAAAGATTTTAACAACCCGAGATATATGGAATTATTGATTCCAAATTTTTACAAGGAGCATCTTTGTAGATTAAAAGAATGGCCAGATGGACTAAATCGAGCCAGTAAACATGTTAATGGCGAAATTTATACCATGATGCAAGGACCAAGCGAGTTTGGAATCAGTGGACGCTTAGCAAAATGGGACATTAAAAATCGTTTACATGAAATAAATATACCAACATTAATGATTGGTGCAAAATATGACACTATGGATCCGAAAGCTATGGAAGAGCAGAGCAAATTAGTCAAAAAGGGTCGCTTTTTGTATTGCCCAAATGGGAGTCATTTAGCAATGTGGGATGACCAAAAGATATTTATGAATGGCGTTATTGATTTTATAAATGATGTTGACTCTAAGAAATTTTAAAACCACATAAAAAGCAATCAACTCATTATCAAGAATATAAACGAAAAACTATATTCTCTTACCAATATTCTTTCTTCTGCATTCCTCTTATTGAAAAAATAAAGGAAGATTAGAGATTCTAAAAAGCTTGCAATAAATGAAATTTCTTCTTTCAAAACATTTTTCACTTCAGCAGATCCTGCCGGAGTATTTCTCA